>CAVVQN010000023.1:0-90339 GCA_963750375.1 Paraconexibacteraceae bacterium | reverse complement strand
CGCGGGGTCTGCGGCGAGGGTGTCGGCGATGACCTTCACCGCGACGGCGCGTCCGAGCCGGTGGTCGACGGCCTTCCACACGACCGCCATGCCACCGGAGCCGATGATCCGCTCGAGCTCGTAGCGGCCGTCAGCGAGCGTGGAGCCCGGGGCGTAGACCTAGGTCCGCACGTCAGTCGCCTGTGGATTCCGCGGTCCGGCGCTGCGGGCGAGGTCCTGATGGTGTGGGCCGCTTTGAGCTTGGTGATGGCGGAGAACTTCAGCAGCGCTTGCGCCCGGCCGGCGGCAAGGTCGCCGTGTCCGCGCAGGGATCGGATGCGCGCCTCGAAGGTGTCGAGGGCGGTGTTGGTGCCGGGAGGTCGCGTGCGTGCGCGGCGGTGCGTGCCTGCGTGAGGAGGGTGCGCAGTTCCGTCTGGTGCACGGGGTGAGATGGGGCGACGCCCCCCCGCAGCCGCTGAAGGCGGGCCCAAAGCGAGCGTGAAGAGCAGCATCGCCCTCTCACCGGGGTGGCAACGGCTGCCGCGGCTGCGGCATCGCGCGGGTCTGGTCCGGGCCCGGCCCGTCGTCCACAGTCAGATCCAGCGGCTCGGGTTGGAGGTCCGCGACCCTTGTCTCGGGTTCGCCGGGGGTGGACGCTGTAGCCCGTTGCCCGGCGGGCCCCGCGCGGTCCACCTTGAGCGACAGCGAGACCCGCGCCTCGCTCAGGATGCCTCCGATCGCCATGAGCGCAGCGCCGAGCAGGCCGATCCAGGCGCCACTTTCGACGTCGCGACCGATCGCCACGGGCGGGTGGTTGAGTAAAGCGGCAACGACGATGATGAGCGCCGCCAGCCCGATCGCCAGCAACCGTGTCGCGGGAAGCGGTCCCCGCCACCACCCCAGATCGGCCGCGACGACGACGAGCGTGGCAACGGCCAGCGCGGCGAGCACGAGGTCCCAGACCTCGAACGACGTCCACGCGGTCAGGCCGGGCTGGTACCAGTTGAGGAACAGGCTGATCAGCAGCACGCGGCACCGACCGCCGCAACGATCATGCCAGGGTTGATTTTGCGCATGGCGCTGCCTTACCCGCGGTCCGCGTCCCGGGAACCGGGCAGGCGGGGACGGTGCGTCCGGCAACGCGATCGCTGCGCCTCAGTTCTCGTTGGTCCAGTCGAAGTCGTAGAGGATCCAGTTGCTGTCCTTGAAGGACATGTGCAGGCCCTCGGCCTCGACCTCGAAGGTGCCCTGGCCGCAGTCGCCCTGCTTCCAGATGAAGCCCTGGTCCAGGACGATCGAGACGAGGTGGTCCTCGCCGGTGACCGGGTTCTTCAGCGTCGTGCCCCTGGCCTCGCCGACCCCCTCGACGCGGAACCCGCTGTGCATCCCGTTCTCGTCGAGGTCGATGTCGGCGCGGACGACGCCGGCGACCTCGAAGGTCGAACCGAGGATCTCCCACGGCATGCCGCCGAGCTGCCCGGTGTAGATCTGGGCGAGGCACTCCGAGCTGCTCGTCGGTGACCGCGGGCGGAGCGACCATGACGGCCTTGCCGCCGCCGTCGTGGATCGCCTTCGGCCAGTCCAGGAGCGACAGGGTGGTCACGCCTGCGAGGTCTACGTCGCCGCAGTAGCCGGTGGCGATCTGGTTGACGACCGCGGCCTTGCAGCTGCCGTCGGGCGAGGTCGGGAAGCCGTTGAAGTTGCAGGTGCAGCCAGGTTGGCAGTTGCAGAACTCGTAGCCCTTCCCCGCAATGTGCCAGGCGGTGCGGGTCTCGGTGGCCGGCATGGTCTTCTCCTCAGGTGATGTGCGTGATCAGGGATGGCGTGATGAGCAGAGCGGCGCCGAGCGCCGCGAGTGCAGGGGCGGCGGCGCGCGCGAAGCGCTCGCCGAACGGCAAGTTCTTCTCGGCGACGATCAGCGCGGTGAACGCGACGAGCCAGAGGACGCTCATGCTCGCGGCGGCGACGAGGACAGCGAAGAGCGCCCAGCAGCAGCCCACGCAGTAGGCGCCGTGGAGGAAGCCCATCCGCACGGCTCCCGCAGGTCTGCGTGCATCGGCGCCGAAGCGGAGGAACACGCCCATCGGCGAGCGGCAGTGCCGCAGGCATGCCGACTTCACCGGGCTGACCTGCCACACCGCCGCGGCGAGCAGTGTGGCACCGGCGACGCGGCCGGCCCAGGCCTCGCCGTCGGCCAGCGGCATCTGGAGCGCGCGCCACGCCAGGTAGGCGGGCGGCGCGAGCGCCGTCCATACCGCAAGGTACCCCGCGACGAACAGCGGGACCGGCGCGACCGCCCCTCGTGCGGCAGCCAGTCGGTAGAGCTTCAGGACGGGAAGCACGGCCGGCAGCATCATTGCCGCCATCATCGCCAGCCAGGCCACGACGAACGCGCCGAGCGACATGGGGTCCGCCATCTGGTCCATCCCGCCGCCGGCCATGTCGTCGGCGACCTTGACCGACCAGAACCATCCGACCGCCGCCAACGACAGCAACACGACGGGCGCCGCCCGCCACGCGCCACCCTCGTCCCTGACGGGGGGGTGGGCGACCTGGATACCGGCGTCAGCCATGCAGCGAACTCCTCGTGTCGTAGCGCCAGCATGCCACTTTCACGAAGCCCGATCAAGATGCTTGACCGACGCCGCCGACGCGTCTACCCCGGGGATCGAGCGGGGCGATTCCGCGGAATCGTCGCGGCCTCGGTACCATGGCCAGCGCCTGTGCCGACGTAGCTCAGCTGGTAGAGCACTTCACTCGTAATGAAGGGGTCAGCGGTTCGAATCCGCTCGTCGGCTCTCTTTCTTCCTTCTCAGAAACGCCTTTGGGATGGGCGTTCTTTGCGTTTTCGAGGCGTGCTGGCACCCACCTCCCGCGTCCGCGAGAGCGGAGGACCTTGGGAGTTCGCTCGAGAAAATCCGAAGCTCTGACTGGTTGGTTCCGTGGACCTCGCAACGACTTCGGCAGCGAACGGATCTGCGGTCACACCGACCGCACCAGGCTCCTGTCGCTGAGTGGCACGCGCTCAACGGCCGGCCGGCGTCGACCTGCACGACCGCGTCCCGCGCGTTTCTCCCCTCGCGGGGAAAGTCGCGCGCCTACAGGGGTGAGACCTCAGCCGGTGTGGGCGAGGATGAGCCGCACAGTCTGATCGGGCTGGTCCCAGTGGGGGAAGTGCCCGCACTTGTCGATCAGTTCGAGAGTCGCGTCGGGGAAGCGCTCCTGGGCGATCAGGGACTGGCCTGCCGGTGTGACGTAGTCCCGTTTGCCCCACACGAGCAGGATCGGGTGCTCCTGGGCGCCCTTGGCCAGTCCTTCCTGCTGGGGCCCCTTGGCAAGGAACCGGAAGGCGGGCCGCGTCGCGGGGTCCTTGAAGCCGAGCAGCGTCGGCAGGACGACGGCCTTGGGGATTGCCCAGGGCTTGGCGGTGAACTGCGGCAGAAGGATCGTCCGCGTCACCGGGTTGCCCGCCAGAAACGGGAGCAGCGGGCGCAGTGCGTTGACCAGGCGGATCGACACGCCGACCGACACGCTGAAGAACCGTTGCGCGCCCGGCTTCCAGAAGCCGCCGGGGTCCAGCGCCACGACCTTGCCGACGACGCCTTTGCGGCGGGCGAGCTCCAGCGACAGCCGGGCGCCGAGCGAGCTGCCGACCACGTCGACCCCTAGGAGGTCCTGATCCTTGAGGAAGCTCGTGACGGCGTCCGCGTAATCAGGGATCGTTGCGGCGCCGCCGGGTAGGGCGGGCGACTGGCCGCAGCCGGGGAGGTCGACGGCGATCACCGTCCGCTGGGCAGCGAGTGCATCAAGGATCGGGTCGAATGAGTTCCGGTTCCCGGCGAGGCCGTGGATCAGCAGGAGCGGTGGGCCGCTGCCCACGCGCTTGTGGTTCAAGTCCATCGCCTGAACGTACTTGACAGACTGTCAAGATACGGGTAGTTGGCGCGAGCGGGCTCGGCCTTCGTCGCCCCCGGCCGCGATCCAGTACCGCTACGTCACTGGCTGTGTCGGCGCGTTCAACAGCCGCGAGGGGACTCCAGTGTGTGCAGCAGCGCTAGCCCTTCGGACCGACGGGCCTCTTGAGGCGGTGGACCAGTTCGGCCGTGACTAGGTCTAGGAACGAGGGCATCCGACGACGCGACAGCCCACGGCCGGCCCACCCGCAGTCATGGCATGCGGCCGCGTTCCTTCGCAAATGGCAGGCCGACGCGTGACCAGGCCGGCGCGTCATATTCACCCGCCGGCCGCGGCGCCGACGAGCGTGAGGTCAGGGTCGGGCCAGTCGACGCATCCGAGGAGCAAATGGCCAGAGGTCCTTCCAATCGCCGCCGGTCGGCGGTTAGTCTTCTCGCGTCGTCGAAGCTGATCCAAGGGGGATGTGCGCTGATGCGTCGGATGTGGATGACGGGGGCGGCCGTGCTGGTCGCGACATTCGGAGCTGCCCCGGCTGCCGGGGCTTTCACCCCGACGGGGGCCACGTTCACGCTGTCCTTCGCGGGGACGTACTCGTCCGACGAAGTGACGGAGCTCACGGCGAAGCCGGGCTGCGGCGCCCGGCGCGGGCAGGCGGTCACGAAGCAGGTCGCCACGATCACCACGACGCAGCGCGTCCGGATCGAGCGGCGGCGGGGGGCCGGCGGGCTGGAGTTCCTCTTCTTCCCGGTCAAGCGGAGCGGCAGTGGGCGTCCGTTCCCGGTGACGATCGACCTGCGCGAAAGCCGACGCCAGGCCTTCGAGGACACCTCCCGGCAACGACCGGGTCATCGAGGACGAGTCCGGGCAGACGAGGGACCGCTGCGAGCAGGGCGCCTTCGCCCCCGTGCCGGACCCTGCCCCCGAGAACCATCGCTGCCTGCTGAAGGGCACGATCATCCCGCTGGAGGTCCGCGGCAAGGTCCGCTCGGACTTCTCCTGGTTCCGCCGCGACGAGAAGCCGTGCGGCTTCGGTGACCCTGACGGTTACCCCGGGCGGACGAACTTCCTCAAGCTGCGGGCCGCCGCGCCGCAGGGGTCCCTGTACGGCAAGAGGGTCAATGTCTTGAAGGACGACGCGCGCGATGTGACGGTCACGCGCTCTGCTGACGACAGCAGCACCTCCGTCACCACCGTCACCGACGAAGCGCGCTGGACGATGAAGCTCACGCGTCTGACGCCGTGGCGGCCGCTCCGGCGGTGACGGCCGGGCACCTTCAGCACGCGCGCCGCCCCTCGGGCAAGTCCCGGTGACACACCCCACGGCCTCGGGCGGACGGGCTCATAACCGGAATAGGGGCCGCTCAGCTCTGGCGCCGGAGCCGGCTGCGCTGGAGTGAGGCACCCGCCCGATTCAGGGCGCGCATCGCGGCGGGAGCCCGTCGTGCGGCCGCGATCAGCGCCCGGGACAGGCTGACCACCTTCGCCACGGCTGGGTGTCGACCTAGACCGAGCTCAAGTGCGATTCTCCCACCCATGCTGTTGCCCAACACGTCAGCGCGGCCGCGGCAGAGCGCGTCGAGCAGCCCGGTCGTGGCCTTTGCGAAGTAGCGCGCATCCTAGGCCGCACGAATCGGTTTGGACGAGTCCCCGAAGCCTGAGTGATCGAGCGCTATGACGCAGCCGGTCAAGGCAAGAGAGGCGACCCTCGCGCAGCATGAGAACGTCCGGAACCGTGCCGGCCTCGTGATCGGCGGGGGTCTCGTCACGCTCATCGCGCTGATCGTCGTGCTCAAGCGTTGGGCCCCGGGCTCACCGGGGGACATCCGCGGGATGGAGAGTGGCACCGCGGGGTACGCGGCCATTGGGTTGTTCGCCTTCTTGGAGGTCGGCACGTTTCTGGGGCTGGTGGCTCCGTTCGAGGTCGCCATCGTCATCGGCGGGGCGCTGGCCGCCGCCGGCGAGCTGAGCCTGCCGGTGCTCATGCTCGTCGTCTGGGTGTCCGCCAGCCTCGGAGATACGTGCAACTTCTTCGTCGGACGACGGCTTGGCCGTGCTTTTCTCATCCGTCACGGTGGCCGCCTTCGGGTCCGCTCCGCGCAGCTCGAACGTCTGGAGCGATACTTCGAGCGACGTGGCCCGGCGACCGTATTTCTTGGCCGCTTCGGTCCGTTCGTGCGAACGCTCACCCCGTTCATCGCCGGGAGTGCCGGCATGCCCTACTCACGGTTCGCGCCGTGGAGCATTCTGGGGTGCGCGGCGTTTGCCGTCGTGCTCAGCGGCATCGGATTCCTGTTCTCCCGAACACTGGAGCGCGCCCAAGGTGCCCTCGGGGCCGTTGGACTCGGCGCAGTCTTGGCAGTCGCGCTCGTCGTCGTCGTCCGCATGATCCGGGTGCGTCGCCGCAACGCCGCGACGCACCCGGCCGCACGACCAAGGTGAAAGCGGGCTACGGGACGAGCCGGAGCGTGCCGTCGGCTCAACCCCGATCCGGCGCGTCGGCTCAAGGGCACGCTTATGGTCTGTCCGTGCGTCTCCTCGCCACCGCCACCGTCACCGTCACCGCTGCGCTTGGCGTGGCTGCCCTGAGTCCCGGTCCGGCGGTCGCTGGCGAGCCGATGGACGCCCTGCGCGCCACCTGCCGCCCCGACCAGGGCGTCACGCTCTGCGCGGCACCCGTGCCGTCCTTCGACGGCACGCCGCTGGACGTCACGCTCACGCTGCCGCCCGGAAGACCGCCGCGCGGCGGGTGGCCGACCGTGGTCTTCCTCCACGGGCTGCTCGCCGACAAGACCGAATACCTGTCGCAGACCGTTCAAGGCGTCGGCCCGGACCGCGGATCGAACGCCTATAAGACCGTCCATTGGAACAACCGCTGGTTTGCGGCGCGTGGCTACGCGGTGCTCAATCCGTCCGCGCGCGGACACGGCACCAGCGGCGGGTCGATCGAACTCGCCTCAAAAGACATCGAGGTGCGCGACGTCCGTCAGCTCACCGGGCTGCTCGCGGACGCACGCTGGGCCGGCGTGGACCCTGCCCACGTCGGCGTCATCGGGTCGTCCTACGGCGGTGGTCAGGCGTGGCTGCTCATGACGACGCGCTCCTCGCCCCGCCTGCCGTACGGTCAATGGCGCTCACCCGGGGGCCGCCGCGTGCGCCTCGCCGCGCTCGTCCCGGGCTACACCTGGACGGACCTCGTTGCGTCGCTCCTTCCCAACGGCCATGAGGACTCGCGCCGCGTGACGGATCCCGCCACCGCTGACAGCCCGCTCGGCGTCGCCAAGCAGACGCTGACGGACGGGTTCATCGCCAGTGCGAACACGAGGCTGCCGTCCTACGTCTACCGCTGGCTCGCGCGGACGAACGCCGGCGAGCCGTACGACGAGCGAACCGACGCGACGCTCGCCGAGGCCAAGCGCGAGTTGACCCAGCGAACGCAGCGCGTATTTCCAGGATGGCTACTTCGGGGCCCTGGCCATGGACACTGCGCGTCGCCGGGCCGCCCGCCGCCGCCACCAGCGCGTTCCGCCCCGGCGTCAGCCGCTGGTCCCGGTGCTCGCCGCGCAGGGGTGGACGGACCCGATCTTCGCCCCGATCGAGGTACTCCGCATGGCTCGCCGACTGCGCGCGGTCAGCCCCGGCTACCCGCTGGCGATGTACTTCGGGGACTTCGAGCACCTCACGGCGCTCGTGAAGATCCCTGACCTCCAGGCGATGCACGACGAGGGGACGCTGCTGCTTGACCGTGTTCTGCGCCGCACAGGTCGCCGCCCGGCGGCCGACGTCCGTGCCGCACGCACGAGCTGTGACCCGAAGGCCTTCGGGCCGATCTACCGTGCCCGCACCTGGGATGCCCTTGCTCCGCGGACCGTCCGGTACGCCTTCACCGGTCCGAAGCTCCTCACGTCTCTCGGACCGGACTTCCGGGGACCGGAGATCGACCCCGTCGTCGCGTCGACCGCGCGCGGTCGTGGCTGCCTGACGACGCGGCAGCCCGCCGGGCCGGCGACCTGGACGGTGACGCCGCAGGTGCCGTTCACGCTGCTCGGGCTGCCGCGCCTGACGCTGCGCCTGCACGTCACGGGCGTGGACGCGACGGTCATCTCCCGGCTGTGGGACGTTGCGCCCGACGGCACCGCGACGCTCGTGACGCGTAACGCCCTGCGGCTAGCCCCGCCGCCGCCCGCGGGGACGCCGATCGTCACCGAGCTCACCGGCAACGCCTGGCGCTTCGCGGCTGGACACCGCCTGCAGCTCGAGCTCACGCAGACCGACTCGAGCTTCTTCCGCCCGGACAACCTGCCGTCGTCGGTCACGGTCGACAGCGTTGATCTGGAGCTGCCGGCTGCCGGGGACTGAGAGCGTCCGGCGCCCGCGCGCAGTCCGAACGTTCCGGCGCGCCCGCGGGCCTACCGCCGCGCGGGTGCCGCAAGGCGCGCACGCAGGAAGACCGTGGTGCCGTTGCAGCTTTCGTCGGGCGGCGGGACGCGAAACGCCCCCGTCATCCGGGTCGACGGCCGGAACTTCCCGTCGGCATCGGCACCGTTGCGCGAGTAGACCCAGATGCCGCGCAACTCGCCCCTGGTTCGCACCAGCGCGCGTGACATCTTCAGCGGGACGACGTCGCGCGACTGCGAACCGTCGCGCCGAGCACAGACGCTCGTGCCCTTGGTGACGAGGTCGCGCACCTCGAGGCGCTTACCCGTCCGGACGACGCGGAACGTCAGCGGGTAACCCTTGCCGTCGACGTCTCGCGCGATGCCCTTCCACTTTCCTGCTTTCGGAACGACCCCTCGCGCTCCAGGGTCCTCGGCGAGCGCTCCGAGCGGCGCCTGCGCAACGCCGACGAGGGCAGCGCCGAGCGCCACACCGCCCGCGGCCAATCGTCTGCACCTCATCGCATCCTCCTGTTGAAAGCTGGGTCTGGGTGACCGCACGGATCCAACCACATTCCGGAGCCATGGAACCAAACTCTTTCCGGCCGCAAGGGCGATCGGGATGCGCGTTCCGCTGCGTGCGCCACCGGTCAGACCACCGCAGGGCACCGTGCACAGCGAGGATCGGTCCCGGCGCAACGCTCCATTTCTCCTGACAAACTCCGGCGCTCATGCGACGTCTACGCCCAGCCCTGCTCGCCGTCGCCGCCGCGCTGCTCGTTCCCGCCGCAGCCCAGGCCGCCCCGCTGAAGGCGGGTGCCGCGGTCGCGGACATCACGCCCGCCAACGGCGGCACGACGCTGGGTTTCGTGCGGCCGGACATCACGGTGAAGGGCGTGCACACGCGCCTGACGGGCCGGGCGCTCGTGCTCGACGACGGCGACACCAAGGTCGCCCTGCTCTCGACGGACCTCGGCTACCCCCTCGACAAGGACGGCCTGGTCGCCCGGCTCAAGGACCTGGGCTACACGCACGAGACGATCCTCTACACCGGGACGCACACGCACTCCGGACCGGGAAGCCTCGCGTCCTGGCAGGTCGCACAGCTCGCGAAGGCGATCCGCACCGCCGACGGCCGCCGCGTGCGGGTCAAGGCCGGATGGGCGTCGGGCCGTGTCCTCGACGTCAACCAGCAGCGCTCCATCGAGGCGCACAACGCGAACCATGGCCTCGATCAGACCTACGGGTCGGGGCAGAACACCGACGATCCGGACGGTGAGGAGCACACCCGTGACACGGTGCTGCGGACGCTCCGCATCCAGCGTCTCGACGGCTCGCCGCTCGCGGCCTGGACGGAGTTCCCGGTCCACCCCACGACCTCCACGCCGGCCGCCGATCTCTGGGACGCCGATCTGGCCGGCGCCGCGAACTTCCACCTCGAGCGCGGCAGGTCGCAGATCCCGAAGCGGGACCGCGGCGACTTCGTCGCGCTCTGGAGCAACGGTGCCGCCGGCGACATGATGCCGCGCTTCGCCGCCTACAACCCGACCGCGACGATGGACCTCCTCGGGCAACGCATCGCCCGCGAGGCCAAGGACGTCTGGCGGCGTGCCGGAGAGGCCCTCACGAGCGACATGCCGATCGACGTGCGCTGGACCCGGACGTGCTACTGCGGGCAGCAGGTCGAGCCGGGTAGGTTCGTCTCGTCGACGCGCGTTCTTCGGCCTGCCGTTCCTCGGGGGCTCCGAGGACGGCGCGTCGATCTTCAAGGAGCCCGTCGCAACCGAGGGGCGTCGTCTGCCGGCCGATGCGAGCGACCCGATCCAAGGGCGCAAGATCATCGTCCCGGCACCGACCGACGTGGCCGGGATCCACGAGGGGACGCCGGAGTTCCAGGTCGTCCGCGTCGGGGATCGCCTGCTCGTCGCCGCGCCCGGCGAGCCGAGCGTCCAGATGGGGCGGCGCCTGGTCTCCGCCGTCGAGACGCAGATCCCCAAAGGGGTCGAAGACGTCGTGGTCGTCGGCCTCGCCAACGACTACCTGGGCTACCTGACCACGCCCGAGGAGTACCAGGCGCAGCACTACGAAGGCGGTCACACCGTCTTTGGCCTGTGGACCTCGCTCCTGGCGCGCAACACGCTGGTCGAGTTGACGAAGGCGATGGCCGCAGGGGCCCCGGCGCCCAAGCCCGACAAGCCCGCCGAGCTCGGGGACGCCGAGCCGGCCGCGCCGGCCGTCGGGAACGGCGGGGTGGCCGGAAAGCTCCTCGCGGACCCGACCGGGACGGTCGGACGCGGCGAGGTCGTCGACCTCCGTTGGAGCGGGGCGCCGGGCGGCGTTGACCGGCCCGCGGACCTTCCGTTCCTGAGCCTCGAGCGGCAGGACCCGGGCGGACGGTTCCGCCGGGTCGACTCGGACCTGGGGCTGTCGTTCGCCTGGCGGGAGACCTCCGAGGGCAAGTACGCGGCGCGGTACGACGTCTCCCCGGACCTGGCGCCGGGCACCCATCGTTTCCGCATCACCTCCGGCGCCTACGACCTGAAGGGTCGTCCGTTCCAGATCGTCCCGAGCCGCGACCTCATCCCGCGCGGGATCCTCCAGAGCCGCCTGAAGCAACGCACGAAGCTCGTGCTCAAGGCCCAGTTCCCGCCGCCGGACCCGGCGCGCGCCGTGACCTACCGCGCGCTCTCGCCGACGGGCGGCCGCGCGACGCTGCTGCTCGGCAAGCGCAGGCTCAGGGCCGTCTACGTCGAGCGCGAAGGCGGCTGGCGCGTCGTGCTCTCGCAGCGCGTCCCGAATGGGACGAGGATCACGCTCCCCGCCGGGGGACTGCGCGACGGCGCCGGAAACCGGACCGGGAGGAGCGAGGTGCTCGTCGTCGGCCGGCTCGCCGACGCGAAGTACCCGCGGACCATGGGGGTCGGCGGGGGCCGCACGCCCGGGGTGGGCGGCTCTGGCACGTTTCCGCCGTGAGGGTTCCCGTCGGTCGCATCACCGTTTGTTAGCGTCGGGTCGGCGCCCGTTCCCGCGCGGGCACCTCCCCCGACCAGACCGAGGAGCGCCATGAAGATCGCTGCCGTGCAGTTGGAGCCCGTCGTCGGCGATGTCGCCGAGAACCTGCGGCGCTGCCGGGCGCTTGGTGACGAGGCCGGTGCCTCGGGCGCGGAGTGGATCGTCCTGCCGGAGTTCTTCGCCACCGGCATGGGTTTCACCACCCGAGATCGGCGCCGGCGTCATGCCGTCGGACGGGGCCGGTCTTCAGCTCCTCCAGGAGCTGGCGGTCCGCCACGGTGCGACGGTCAGTGGCTCGTTCATCGCCCGCCACCCCGACGGCGAGAACCGCAACTCGTGGTTCATCGTCGGGCCCGACGGCGAGGTCCGCGGCCGGCACGACAAGGACCTGCCGACGATGTGGGAGAACGCGTACTACGTCGGCGGCACGGACGACGGCGTCATCGACGTCGACGGCTTGGCGGTCGGTGCAGCGATGTGCTGGGAGCTCATGCGCACCCAGACCGTCCATCGACTTCGCGGCCGCGTCGAGCTGCTCGTCAGCGGCTCGGGCTGGTGGTCGATCCCGCCGTGGCCGCCGGCCTCGGTCACCCGCAAGCTCGAGGCCGCCAACGCCCGCACGGCTGCGGCCGTCGCCCCCGCGATGGCCCGTGCACTCGGCGTCCCCGTGGCCCACGCCGCGACTCTGCGGGCCGGTCAGCTGCGGGCTCCCGCTGCTGCCCGGGGTGCCGTACAACGGTCAGTTCCAAGGCGGGACGTCGATCACCGACGCGCGCGGCGCGGTCCTTGCCGCCCGCGGTCGCGATGCAGGCCCCGGCGTCGTCATCGCCGACGTCGAGCCCGGCCGGGTCGACCCGACGTGGGAGGTCGGCGAGGACGGATTCTGGCTGCACCCGCGGGGCGCGATGGCGGCGCTGCTGTGGAACTACCAGAACGCCCACGGTCGCCGGTGGTATCCGCGGCACGTCCGCTCTGCGCCGTCGTTGACGCAGTCGCTGGCAGAGCTGGCACCCGCCGGCACGCCGGCGTACGCCTCGCCGTGATCCGACGCAGGCCGAACCGGCGCGATCGCCGCTGCTGCGCCTTAGGGTGGTGGCGTGATCGGCGCGGGACGGGGACTAGCGATGGTGGCGGCTGCGTTCGCCCTTGCGCCGGCTGCAGCCGGCGCAAAACCGCAGATCCCTCCGGCCGGACACACGCAGGTGATCGTCGGTCAGGACGCGGCGACCGTCCGCGACTATGCCGCGGAAATGGGTCCCGGCTACGAGCCCGCGGGGGCCATGGACTACGTGTTCCTGGAGAGCGCCCCGGCACAGTTTGCCGCGCGTCTGAAGAAGTTGGATGCCGAGTTCGGTCAGTGGCCGGATGGAGCCGTGCAACTGGGCGTGACGCTCGGACGGTCGCCATTCTGGTCGACGCTGCAGGGCAACCCCGGGAGCCCCGGCGGGGTCGAGGTCGTGCGGGGTGCCTACGACGCCCAGATCGATCAGCTCGCGACCTGGATGAAGGCCTCCGCCGATCGCACCTTCCACCTGCGTGTCGGCTACGAGTTCGACCTGCTCGGCGGCCAGTGGGGGCCACCGGGCCTCTTCCAGGACGCATACCGACACGTCGTCGACCGGCTGCGGGCCGACGGGGTGACCAACGCCCTGTACGTCTGGCACTCGTCCGGCGCGATGTTCAAGAGCACCGACTACAGCGCGATGGTCGGCCTCGCCGGAACCTTCGACAAGACCCCTGGGGGTCAGGCCGACCCGCTGCTGGAGGCGATCGCCGTCGCGCTGCGCACGGGCGGTCAGGCTGCCGGGAACGGCGGCGACCTGGTTCCGATCCGTGAGTTCTACCCCGGCCGTGACTACGTGGATCTGTTCGGCATCTCCTACTGGGACGACTCGTTCGGCGCGGGTCGATCCAGCGAGCGGGCGCGGAAGATCTACCGCACGCGGACCCAGGAGATCCTCGACGAGGCCAAGCGGCTCGGGCTGCCGCTGTCGCTTGCCGAATCGACCCCGGCCTACATCGGTTTCAACCATGGCGCCGACTCGGTCGCGTGGCTGCGCGACTGGTTCGACCTCATCGAGCGCAACGACATCCGATCCGCGTCGTTGATCGTCCCGGACTGGCCGGCGCTGCCGGGCGGCTTCTGGGGCCAGCCGTACTGGAACGGCTTCTGGCCCGACGCCCGGGTCGCCCACTACGACGACACGCGGCGACTGTGGCGCGCCAAACTCGCCGAGGACCGGTACGGCGGCCACACGACCTGCGTTGCCCGGCGTCGAACCGTCACCGTGCGTCTGCCGACCTACCGCAGCTGGAGCGTTCGCCTTGTCCGAGCCCGCACGTGGGGCGGGCCTACGATCACGCGGCGCGGTGCGGTGCGTGCCATCCGGGTGAAGCTCCGAGGGACGACGGCCGCGACCGTCACCGTGCGCCTCCAGGTCAGGCTGCAGAACCGCCGCACCGGAGCAACCCGCATCTCCCGGCTCACCCGCCGCGTCGCGACCTGCGCGCGGCACGAGCGTCGCCTCGGGTGAGGCCGTGGTCCGGGAGGCAGCTCAGCCGTGGCGCCGAGCGACCGCCCGGCGCAGGGTCAGGCGGTGCCCGTCGGTCAGCACGACCAGCGCCTTGAGCCGCAGCGTTCCGGAACCCGACGGCATCCGGATGGTGTACGCGAACGGTGCGCTGCGATCGATCGCGACCCGCCGCGTGCCGACGTAGAACCGGACCTCGCGAACGGCGGTACGGGTCGCCCCGCGCACACGGAGCGCCAGCCGGCGCCCGCGCAGGCGCTTCACGCTCAGCCCGAGCTTCGGGGCATCGGCGCGCACCAGTCCGGGCGCGGGTCGGCCGACCCCGTCGAAGCTCGCGGTCGCGCAGGTCGAGGCGGGGTTGTAGTGCGCGTAGAAGTAGTCGGCGAACTCCGGACACGGAGCCGACCCCTTGAACGGCCAGACGCCGTCCTCGAAACGCACGACGAAGAAGCCCTGCACGTCGTTGGCGAACCAGATCTCGCCGCGATCGGTCAGCACGACCGGCCGGGCCCCCGTCCCGACGATGGCGGTTGTGCCGGGGTTGAAGTAGCCGATCTCGACCGGCTGGTACGGGTTGCGGATGTCGAGCACGCGCATGCCCGCGCAGAACCAGTCACAGGCGAGGATCGTCGGGTTGTAGAGGCGGTCGGGCGAGCAGTGGTGGACGCTGTAGCCCAGCCCGTTGATCGCCCCCTCACCGGTCACCTGCGCGCAGTGCTCGGGCAGGGCGACCTCCAGGAGCGCGGTACGGACGAGCTTGCGGGTGGCGCTCGTCGGCGAGGTCGTAGATCCGCGGGTAGCCGAAGCTCGCCCAGTTGTCCTTGACGCGGCTGCAGTCCGCCGCCCCGGAGCGCTCGCCGTACTGGATGAGGAACGGGCGGCCGCCGTACGTGACGCGGTAGGCGGCCTGGCACCACTGGTTGTCCTCCAGTGGGATCCGGGCGAGCAGACGGGCGTGTGGGTCCGAACGGTGGGACGTGATCTGCGACGTGTCGACCACGAGCAACTGGTCCTTGGGCGGCCCGTTCTGCTGGCAGATGTAGGAGCGGCTGCCGTCCTCGGTCGTCGACCCGCCGTGCGTCTGCGACGGGAACGTCCATGAGGCGAGCACCTTCGGCTTCGCCGGGTCGGAGATGTCGACGGGAAAGACGCTCGGGTCGCCGTCCGGGCCGGTCGTGCTCATGAAGTAGGTCATGCCGTCCGGTGCGAACCACCCCTCGTGTCCGCGTGCCGGCGCCATCTCGGTGCTCGAGATCAGCCGCGGACGGCGGCAGTCACCGGAGATGTCGTAGATGTCCAGGGTGCTGTTGACGGTGCTTTCGACCGGGGCCGCCGCCCAGCGGTCCGCGACGAGCAGCTTGCGCTTGGCGTTGACCCGCAGCGACTCCCACGGGCTGAGCATCGCCGGGGTCGTCAGCACCGTCGTCGGCGTCGGCAGCTTCGGGTTGGACACGTCCAGGACCTGCACACCGGTGACGTCCGTTCCCAGCCCGTAGTACGCGCAGTCGCCGTAGGAGTCCAGGGTGCCGGCGCTGCCGCTCAGGTAGTGCCCGACGAGCTCCATGTTGCAGCGGTATCCCATCGCCGCGCGTCCCGACGCGATCTGGGCCGGGGGCACCCGCCCCTGCAGATCCGTCTCGGGGGTGTCGCCGGGCCGGCAGGGCAACTGTGCGACCGCGTGGCGCGTGCCGAAGCGCACGCCGTCGCCGGCGGCCTGCCGCGTGATCGCCGGGCCCGCCGACGCGGTCGCCACCGGGGCCGCCATGAAGGGGCTGCGCAGGAGCAACGATGGCGCCAGCAACGTGGGCACCGTCGACATCGAGGCCGGGGCCGACGGCGCGTCCTGCGCGCCGGCACTCCCCGTGGAGACGAGCAGCGCGAGGACCGCCGTCGCGAGCAGTTTGGTCAGCACGCCGCGGACCGTACCAGGGGTCCGTCGCCTTCCCCGCCGGCGCGTTCGTGTCAGGGCTGGGCGCCGTCGACGGGCGCGTCCGACCAGCGCGTCAACGCCCACCAGACCTCTACAAGGGACTCCGTGTCGCGCAGCCGCCGCCCCGTCAGGAGCTCGAAGCGCTGCAGTCGGTGGCGGATCGTGTTGACGTGAGCGTGCAGCTCGCCGGCGGTGACGTCCAGGCGGCGCTCGTTCGCGAGGTAGCGCACGACCGTGTCGAGGATCGTCCGCCCGGCCGCGCCGTGGGCGAGGACCGCGTCGACGATCGCCGCGTCCAGCGGACGGCCGACGTCGTCGTCCTCCATCACCGCCGGCCGCAGCCCCAGGCCGGCGAAGGACAGCAGGCCGGTGCGGCCGAGCGCCAGCGCGGCGTGCAGCGCACGCGTCGCCAGGACGAACGGCGGGCCCTGCGCGTCCAGCGCGGCCGCCGGGCCTGCGCCCACGACCTGCCCAGGCAGGTCGTCGAGCGCGAGCGGCAGGCGCGAGGAGAAGCCGACGAGATCTCCGTCGACGAACGCCGCAAGGCCGTGGCGCCGCCCGGAGCCCTCGGCCACGCCGAGCCGCAGCTCCAGCGTCCGCGTCGAGGTCATGCCCGCCACGCGCGCTCGGAACGGGGCGTACGCCGCGCCGAGATCCAGGCCGTAGGCGAGGGCGTGGAGCTTGGCCTCGCCCGGGGCGATCGTCCCGAAGAGGATGCCCCGCACGACGGTCGCGCGCACGTGCTGCTCGTGGCGGGCGGCGTCCAGTTCGGCGTCGCGGTGAGCGGCGGCCGACGCCAGCATCCCGCGGTCCGCCCAGGCCAGCGCCCGATCGGTGAAGCCCAGCAGGACCGAGTCGGGCAGCCCCTCCTTTGTGGCGTGGCGACGTGCGCCGGCGCGCAGCTCTTCGACGCCGAGCCGCCAGGCGTGGAGCATGTCGTCCACGCTGATGCCCTGCGCGGCCCGTACGCGACCCGCGTCGCGGGGCAGCGAGTCCTGCGCGTCCGGCGATCCCTCCTCACCCGTGCCGGCGATCGCGTCCAGCGCGGCACGCAGGTTCCCGGCGACGATCGGGGCGACCTCCTCGACGTCCAGGTGACGGTAGGACCGCAGGTCGGCGACCATCCGTCCGGCCGCGCGGTCGGCCATCCCCGCGACCTCCCGGCGCAGGGCCTCCAGCAGCACCGGCGGCGGTGCGGGCGCGACCTCGGGCATCGCCCGACTGTAGACGTCCACAACGCCGGGCGTCGCAGGTGTGACGCAATCGCCCTGGCGGCAGCACCTCGTTGTGGAGGAGCATGGGGCATGGCCGTCCTCCTGTCCGTCGTCCCTGACCGCGCATGAGTAACGGGCGCACCGCATTGGTCACCGGCGCGAACGGGGGCATCGGTGTCGCGCTGACCGCCCGCCTGCGCGCCGACGGCTTTCGCGTGCTGACGCTCGACGTCCGGGGGGAGGCCGACATCCTCGTCGACCTCGCCACCGACCCGTTGCCCCTCGACCTCCTGGCGGAGGTCGATGTCTGCGTCTCGAACGCGGCCGTGGTGGACACGATCGCCCCATCGCACAAGATGACCGACGAGCAGTGGCGCCGGGACGTGGACGTCAACCTGACCGGTGCCTTCCGGGTGATCCAGGGATGCCTGCGCGGGATGCGCGCGCGCCGCTGGGGTCGTGTCGTCGTCATCTCCAGCGGGGCGGCACGGTACGGCCTGGCGGGGCAGGTCGGCTACTCGGCCTCCAAGGCGGGCCTGCACGGCATGGTCCGCACGCTCGCGATCGAGAACCGCGACCACGGCATCACCGCGAACTGTGTCCTTCCGGGCATGGTCGCCACGCCGACCGTCATGCGGATGCCCGAAGCGGTGCGTGAGCGCGTACTGTCGGCGATGCCCATGGGCCGCATGGCCGAGCCGGAGGAGGTGGCAGCGCTCGTGGCCTTTCTCGCCTCGCAGGACGCGGGCTACATCACCGCACAGGACATCGGGATCGACGGGGGCCTGGGCCTGAACCCGCTCTCGCTGGGGACCGCGCGATGACCTCGGTCGGTCGACCTGGAGCTCACCCGTCGCGGTGACCCGCACGGCGGCGACATCGTGCCGGCTCCCGTCCCGTGAGCGACGGCACCGAGCCCGCCGACGCCGTGGAGGAGGTCGACGTCCTCATCCTCGGCGCGGGCTTCAGCGGCCTCTGCGTCGCCGCCGGGCTGTCGCGGGTCCGCGGGGTCACGTTCAGGATCCTCGAGCAGGCCGACGACGTCGGCGGGACGTGGCGGGAGAACACCTATCCCGGCTGTGCGTGCGACATCCCGTCGCCGCTGTACTCCTACTCCTTCGCACAGAGCGGTCGCTGGTCGCGGCTGTTCGCCCCGCAGGGCGAGATCCTGCAGTACCTGCGCGACGTGGCGCGTCGCCGCGGGCTGACGCAGCGCATCCGTTTCGGCACCCGCGCCCTGACCGCCGACTGGGACGCGCAGACCGGCCGCTGGAACATCGTCGCCGACGACGGCTCACGGTACCGCGGCCGGTTTCTCGTCTCGGCGATCGGTGGGCTGCACCGCCCGGCGGTCCCCGACCTCCCGGGCCTGGACACGTTCGGCGGCCCGGCGTTCCATTCCGCGCAGTGGGATCACGGGGTCGATCTGACCGGCAAGCGGGTCGCCGTCATCGGCACCGGGGCCAGCGCGATCCAGTTCGTCCCGCAGATCGTCGATCAGGTCGCGGCCCTGACCCTCTTCCAGCGCACCCCGCCGTGGGTGCTGCCCAAGCTCGACCGGGCCTTCGACCAGCGCGAGCAGCGTCTGCTGCGCTGGGTTGCCCCCTACCGCTGGTACGTCCGTCAGCGGCTCTTCTGGATCCACGAGGGCCGCGCCAAGGGCTTCGTCGAGGATCCGGAGCAGATGGGTCCGACGGAGGGGTTCGCGCGCGGCCTGTTGGAGCGCCAGGTCGCTGATCCGGCCCTGCGCGCGCGGCTGACGCCCGATTACGCGATCGGCTGCAAGCGCCTGCTCATCTCCAGCGACTACTACCCCGCGGTGGTCCGCGATCACGTGACCGTGCAGACCGCCGGGATCCGGGAGGTGACACCGGGTGCGGTGGTCGCCGCCGACGGCACGAGGCACGAGGCCGACGTCCTACTCCTCGCCACCGGCTTCGACGTGCAGCACGGGCTCACCCAGGTCGCGATCACCGGACGCGAGGGGCGCGTGCTGGCGGATGAGTGGAGCACCGGGATGGAGGCCCACCTGGGGACGACGGTCGCCGGCTTCCCCAACCTCTTCGTCATGACGGGGCCGAACTCCGGCCTGGGACACAACTCGCAGATCTTCATGATCGAAGCGCAGGCGCGTCTGGTCCGGTCCTGCGTGAGGGCAGCCCGCCGGCGCGGGTCACGGGTCGCGGTCGAGGTGCGCCCGGAGGCCCAGCGGAGCTTCAACACCGAGCTGCGACGCCGCATGGCCCGGACGGTGTGGGAGAGGGGCGGTTGCCGCAGCTGGTACTTCGACCCGGTCAGCGGGCGCAACACGCTGCTGTGGCCGGGGGGGACGATCGAGTTCTGGCGTCGGACCCTGCGGGCGCGGCGCCGCGACTACGAGATCGTCTGACGCCCGACCGTCCGCTCGCTCAGCTGGGAGGACGGCAGCGGGTGCGCACGAGGACCCGGCGCCGAGAGCCGTCCGCGAGCTGGAGCGTCGCCACGAGCCGCCCGCCGCGCGGCACGACGAGCGACAGCGGCCGCCGCCGGTCCGTGCGCCGGTGGCCGCGCCAGGTGGCCGTGAGCGACCGCACCCGGCTGTCGGCCACGCGTAGGCGCAGTCGTCTGCCGCGGACGCAGGAGACGTACAGGCGCGGGCGCCGAGCGGCCGGGCGCCGCGGGTCGGTCACGGGTCCGGGGGCGACCTGGGGTGGGCTCGCGTCCCGGAGGGCGACGAGGCCGCCGATCGTGCCGACGTAGGCGGTCCCGTCAGGCCCGATGCTCACCGGCGCATAGTTGTTGTTGAAGCCCGCGCCGCTGCCGGCCAGCGCCCGGTAGACGGTCGCGCCCGTGCGGTAGTCCAGCGCGGTGAAGTACCACGGGTCCGAGGTGTCGCCCCCGGGCTTGGTGTACGTGTAGAGCAGCCCGGAGCCGAGGGCGAGCTTCGGGACGACCGAGGGGGCGGTGACCTGCGTGGCCGTCCACGCGACGGTGCAGGTGCCGGCGCCACGGTCCACGTCCACACGGGCCAGGCCGGCGGCCGTCGTCTGGCCCGCGCCGACCGCCTGCGGGCCTTCGTAGCCGTAGTTGTTCTCCACGACGAGGTTCGTGCCGTCGGTGACGAGCGACTGGTCCGAGGACGAGGAGCCCTTCGTGAACACCCCGGCGCGGCACAGCTCACGCCGCACGCCGGGGGCGAGCGTGCGCCCGCGCCGGAGGACGACCACGTCGATCGGGTCCGCGTTGTCGGTGATCGCCACCAGGTCGGTGCCCATGAGGGTCGGGGTCGTGCCCGACCCCGGTTGGCTCTGGCCCGGCTTGCGCGTACCCGTGTTGGGATAGACCTCGCGCCAGACGACGGTCGGGGTACCGTCGGCGGTGGCCTCGAAGCGGTACATCGCCACGTCGGAGACGATGTAGACGCCGTCGTCCCCGACCGCGAACGAGTTGCCGTTGGTCTCGCCCAGGTCGATGCTCTTGACCACGCCCGTCGTGCGGTCGGCGGTCGCGATGATCCCGCCCTTGGTGACGATCCAGTAGCGCCCCTGCCAGTCGGGCAGCACCGAGATGATGCCGTCGTCGGCGGGGATCGCGCCGCTCAGGTCGATGTCCTGCTCGAGTTTGAATCCAGGCTCGGCGGTCTGTCCGATGACGAGCAGGTGACGGTCGGCGGTCCCCACGACGGCACGGTCCTGATCGTCGAGGTAGAAGTATCCGCCGCCGGTGAAGTTCTGGAACATGTTCCCCGCCTTCGGCGCCCGCGGTGGCAGCGCGTACTCGGCCAGCGTCACGAGCGTGTGGGGATCCAGGAGGCGCAGCGTGACCGAGGTCACGCCGACGCAGATGGTCTCGATCCGTCCCTGGCGGTCGAAGGCGACGGACGCGCACACGCCGCTGTAGAAGCCCGAGGTCGTCGAGATCCCCTTGCCCAGCGGCCCGCTGCGCGCATAGGCGTCGGTCTGGTAGCCGTCGTTGTGCAGGTTCGAGCGCTCGTTCGCGGCCATGAACGGGTGCTGCGGCACCGTCAGGGAGCCGACGGGGTTCGGCACGGCCTCGTGCCCGAGGAAGGCGGGCGCCGTCGAGATCGGCCCGGGGATCGGCGTCGCGGCGGCCGGGCTCGCCCAGGCGACGGTCAGCGCCGCCGCCAGCGCTGCGACCGGGCGCAGGCGGGGGCGGGGGCGGTGTGCACGGCCAGAAACACGAACGTTCATCAGACGGCAGCCTAACCCCGATCCGGAGCCGCGTGAACGACGCTGCCGGTCTCCGAATGCGGTGCCCGCAAGCTCCTTCGTGGGGGCGAGCGTCAGGACCGTCGAGAGGTTCGCGTCGCGATCGCCTCCGGCATCGGCCGCCGCGCGACCTCGGCCGCCTCGGCCGCCTCGACGCCGAAGCTCCGTAACACGCCGGCCGCATGATGCTCACCGGCGTCCTTGTCGAGGTCGCCGTCGAGCACCGCGCGGATCACGCCGACCAGGGCGCCGCCGGCCGCGACCAGCGCGACGCCGGCGTCGGCCACGTCGAAGCGGCCGGAGTCCAACCCGCGATGAAGGTCCCGTGCGGCATAGGGACCGAGCGCTGCCATGCCGGTGCCGTGGCTCGCCTCGAGGCGGACGATGAGCCAGCCCCACTCGGGGTCGGCTGCGGCCTGTGCGACGAAGTGGCGGTGTGCGACGCTCACGACCTCGGCCGGATCCTGGAGATCGATCGTGCTGAGCGCATCGGCCGCGGCGACCATCGTGACGTCCAGGACCGCCCGCAGGATCGCGTCCTTGCTCTCGAAGTAGTTGTAGAAGGAGCCGAACCCGACGTCGGCCTTCTCGGTGATCTCGTTGATCCGCGTCGCGTCGACCCCCTGCGCGGCGAAGAGCGTCCGTGCCGCGTCCACGAGGCGGCTGCGGGTGGCAGCGCGTTGTCGTGCGCGGCGGCCGGTCGTGGGCGCGATCTCCGTCTCTTCGGGCACGTCCTGGAGGGTAGTCAAGTCTGGGCCGTCAATCAATGTTGACAGTTTCATCAGTTTTCGGTTACCTTGCTCGACATGAAGCTCAGGACGACGCCCGAGGGGCTCATCGCCCACGACCCCGCGAACGACCGCTGGGTGCTGCTGGCGCAGGAGCGGGATCTGCTGACGTTCCTCGGCGACGGGGCGGCGGGCCGCCGCCGGGCCGCGGCGGCGATGGCGTCGGCGGACGCCGTCGCTGTGGACCCGGGTACGGCCGGGCTCCCGTTCCGGCCGCGCTCGCTGCGCGCGTTCATGCTCTGGGAGGCGCACGTGATCGCGTCCTCCCGGATGCTCGTCAAGCACTTCTTCCCTGCGCCGGTGTGGAAGGTGGTGTCGACCTTCGAGAAGCTGACGAAGCGGACGTTCCCCAAGCTCAAGCCGAACGGGCGCTTTCGCTCGGCGCCGACGTTCTACGTCGCAAACCACACCTCCGTGCTCGCCGACGGTGAAGAGATGTGGTGGCCGAAGCACACGAAGGCCCTGGACTTCGAGCTCGAACTCGCCTGCGTGCTCGCCGGCCCGTTGGTCGACGCGACGCCCGAAGAGGCCTTGGAGGCCGTCGGGGGCTGGTTCATCCTGAACGACTGGAGCGCCCGCGACGTGCAGGCCGACGATGCGCAGCACAACGTCTTCGGGCCGGTCATCAAGGCCAAGACGTTCGCGAACTCGATCGGATGTGACGTCATCACGCCGGACGCCCTCCCGGACTGGACGACGGTCACGGGGCGCGTGCGCGTGGACGGCGAGGAGTGGTGCTCGGGGACGACGGCCGATCCCCAGCACACGCTCGGTGCGATGCTCGCGTACGCCTCCGCGGGCGAGAGGCTCGAGGCCGGGGACGTCATCTCGACGGGCACGATGCCCGGCTGCTGTGGACTCGAGCACGAGCGCTGGATCACCATCGGCCAGACCGTGGAACTCGAGATCGACGGGATCGGCACCCTGACCAACCGCATCAGCGCCGACGCGCAGCCGGTCTGAGGCGTGGACTGCGACGTCCTCATCGTCGGGCTCGGACCGGTCGGGCAACTGCTCGCCCTGCTGCTGCACCAGGAGGGCGTGCACGTGATCGCGGTCGACCAGGCGGACGCGCCCTATCGGCTCCCGCGCGCGGCGGCGACCGACGACGAGGTGCTGCGCATCTTCCAGTCGGTCGGGCTCTCCGAGGCGATCCTCGCCGACGTCCAGGCGATGGACGGGGTGAGCTTCGTCACCGCAGCGGGTCGTGCGGTGCAGGTGCTGAAGACCGAGCGTGGTCTCCTCGGGCACCCGCCGCTCGTCTCGATCCACCAGCCGTCGATGGAGCGGACGCTCGTGGCCGCGATACGGGAGCGGGGGATCGACGCACGCTGGGGGTTCGCCCTCGACGCACTTGACCAACAACCCGACGGCGCCACGGCGTGGCTGCGGCCCGCGGTCGGTGGGCCGGCCGAGCCGCTCCGCGCGCGCTACCTCGTGGGCTGCGACGGAGCGGCGAGCGCGGTCCGCGGCCGGCTCGGGATCCCGTTCGCCGGCTCGACGTTCGCCCAGCGCTGGCTTGTCGTCGACGTGCTCGTGGACCGGCCGCTGGCCAAGGTCCCGCATCCGTTCTTCGTCGGACATCCCGAGCGGCCGATCGTCACGCTCCCCATGAGCCCGGGCCGACACCGCTGGGAGTGGATGCTCCATCCTGGCGAGGACGCCGAGGGGTTCCTGCCCCACGATGCCATCCGTGGCCGGATGCGGGAGTGGCTCGACGGCGAGCAGACCGAGATCGAGCGCGCGGTCATCTACACGTTCCACTCGCGCACGGCCGGTCGCTGGCGGGCGGGGCGCTGCCTCCTGGCCGGCGACGCGGCTCACGTGATGCCGCCGTTCGCGGGGCAGGGATTCTCCTCCGGCGCGCGCGACACGGCGAACCTCTCGTGGAAGCTCGCCGCCGTGCTGCGTGGGGCGCCGGCTGCGCTGCTTGACACCTACGAGACAGAGCGGCGGCCTCACGTCGCGGCGATGCAGGGGCTGGCGCAGCGCTGGGGCGCGGTCGTACAGACGACCGGGCCGCGTGGCGCCAGGCTCCGCGATCGATTTCTGCACGCCATCGACGGCTCCGCGCTCGCGCGCGCGATCCAGGGCAACCTCAAGCCCCTGCCGACCTACCGCGGTGGAGCGTTCGCCGAGCGGCCGCGCCGCCTGCCGATGCGCCGCGGGGTCGGAAGCCTCTTTCCCCAGCCGGCGGCGGGCGAGCGGCTGCTGGACGACATGCTCCCGACGGGCTGGTGTGCGCTGAGCGGCGTCCCCGGATCGGTGGCGGGCCTGCCCACGCTGCAGATCGGCGCGGACGTCCCCGACACCGACGGCGCCCTTGCGGCGTGGCTTGGCAGACACAAGGCCAGCTGGGTCGTCCTGCGCCCGGACCGCTTCGTCTTCGCCTGCGGTGGCCCGGATGGGCTGCCGGCGGTGCGCGCGTCGCTGACCAAGACCCTGGGAGCCGCCGCGCCGGCGGTGCCCGGGCAGAGGCTCACGGCGTGACCGCGTTGCCCGAGGCGACCGGCATCGCCCCGACGAGCATCGCCGCGCGCCCGTCGCGATCCAGGCCTCGCACGTCGACGCCCGCCGGGCGACCCCTGTCCCTCATCACGAAAGGCCGCTGAAATGGTCACCCGCATCGGACACATCGCCCTCGACGTGAAGGACCTTGACGCCGCGGTCGCCTTCCAGCAGGAGGTGATCGGCATGGTGGAGACCGAGCGCACCGGCGGGGTCTCGTACATGACCTGCAACGAGCGTCACCATGAGCTCCTGCTCATCGCCGGTCCAGAACGCGGGTACGAGCACATCGGGCTCGAGGTCCCGGACGCCGCGGCGCTGGAGGCCGCGACGATCAGCGTCCCACGCGCAGGTGGCACCGTCCTGGGCGGGGTCTACGACGGCGAACCGGGCCTGGATCGGGCGCTCAAGGTCGCGAGCCCGGACGGGCACGTCTTCAAGTTGTTCTGCGGCATGCAGACGGTCGCAGCACCGCCGGCGGGCGACCGCCCGCTGAAGTTCGAGCACGTCTCGCTGAAGACGCGGAACACGAAGCGGCTGGAGCGCTTCCTCCAGGACGGCCTGGGCTTCGCCTTCAGCGACCGCATGGGCGCGATGGCCTCGTGGTGGCACTGCGACGCCGACCACCACGGGATCGCGGTCGTCTGGGCGCCGAAGGTCGAGCTCTCGCATTACGCGTACGCGTGGGAGGACCTGAGCGGGGTCGGTCGCGTCGCCGACCGCCTCAGGGCCTACCGCGGCCAGAAGCCGGTGTGGGGTCCGAGCCGCCATGGACCGGGCAACAACCACTTCCTCTACCTGCTCGACGCCGACGGCGCCATGATCGAGAACTGCTCTGAGCTGGCGAAGATGCCGCCGGAGGGCGACTACGTTCCGCGCAGGTGGCCCGTGAACCCGGGCGCGGTCAACCAGTGGGGTGGTCCGCCCCCGCTGAAGTTCATGAAGGCGGGCTTCCCGATCGCGCCCGTCACGCCGGGCCGCCCCGCGTGGGCGATGCGTCCAGATCGCGAACCCACGGCGCGCTGAGCTGCGGCGCCGGGGGCCGCCCGTCGCGGCCCGGTACCCGTCGCGGCCGTCGGTCAGTCGCCCGACTTGGCGGCGTTCCGGCTCGCCTTGACGCGATCGTTGGCGGCGAGCAGGACCTTGCGCAGGCGCACGGCCTCAGGCGTCACCTCGACGCACTCGTCCGGTCGGATGAACTCGAGCGCCTGGTCCAGCGACAGACGCAGCGCCGGCACGATGTTGACCATCTCATCCGCGTTGGCGGACCGGATGTTCGTCTGCTTCTTCTCGCGTACCGCGTTGACATCGAGGTCGTCGGCGCGGGCGTTCGAGCCGACGATCATGCCCTCGTACACGTCCTCGCCGGGGCCGACGAACAGCGCGCCGCGCTCCTGCATCCGCATGATCGCGAACGAGGCGGTCTTGCCGGCGCGGTCGGCCACCAGGGACCCCTGCGCGCGGGTCTTGATGTCGCCCTGCCAGGGCTCGTAGCGCTCGAAGACCGAATGCATGATCCCCGAGCCACGCGTCTCCGTCATGAACTCGGTACGGAAGCCGATCAGGCCGCGGGCGGGGACGAGGTACTCAAGACGCACCCAGCCGGTGCCGTGGTTGATCATCTGCTCCATCCGGCCCTTGCGCAGCGCCATGAGCTGCGTGACGGTGCCCAGGAAGTCCTCGGGTACGTCGATCGCCATGCGCTCGATCGGCTCGTGGACCTTGCCGTTCACCATCTGGGTGACGACCTTGGGCTTGCCGACGGTGAGCTCGAACCCCTCGCGGCGCATGCTCTCGACGAGCACGCCGAGCTGCAGTTCGCCGCGACCCTGGACCTCCCAGGTGTCAGGGCGCTCGGTGTCCAGCACCCGGATCGACACGTTGCCGACGAGTTCCGCCTGAAGCCGATCGGAGACCTGCCGGGCGGTGAGCTTGGAGCCGACCTTGCCCGCCAGCGGGCTCGTGTTGATGCCGATCGTCATGCCGAGCGCGGGCTCGTCGATGCTGACGGGCGGCAGCGGCTTGGGGTCCTCGGGGTCGGCGACGGTGTCGCCGATCGTGATGTCCGGGAACCCGGCCAGGGCGATGATCTCGCCCGGACCGGCGCTGGCCGCCGCAATACGGCTCATCCCTTCGGTGATGTACAGCTCAGCGACCCGGACCTTCTCGATGTCGCCGGATTCGTGACGGCACCAGGCCACCGTCTGCCCCTTCTTGATCTCGCCGTTGTGGACACGGCAAAGCGCCAGGCGGCCGAGGTACGCCGAGGCGTCGAGGTTCGTGACCAGCGCCTGCAGGCCGTGACCCTCGGTGTACGTCGGCGCCGGGACGGTCGACACGAGCAGGTCCAGCAGCGGCTTGAGGTCGGTGCCGTCGACACCCTGGGTCAACGACGCCTGCCCGGCCCGGGCGTTGGTGTAGACGATCGGGAACTCGATCTGGGCCTCGGTGGCGTCGAGGTCGATGAACAGTTGGTAGACCTCGTCGACGACCTCGCTGATGCGGGCGTCGGGGCGGTCGACCTTGTTGATGACGAGGATGACCGGCAGCTTCGCTTCCAGCGCCTTGCGCAGGACGAACCGGGTCTGGGGCAGCGGGCCTTCGGAGCTGTCGACCAGGAGCACCACCCCGTCGACCATCGTCAGGCCGCGCTCGACCTCGCCGCCGAAATCGGCGTGGCCGGGCGTGTCGACGAGGTTGATCTTGACCTCCTCGGCCCCCGCGGCGGTGTAGCGGATGGCCGCGTTCTTGGCCAGGATGGTGATGCCGCGCTCGCGCTCCTGGTCCATGGAGTCCATGACACGGTCGGTGACCTCCTCATGGGCGGAGAACGTCCCGGACTGGCGCAACAGCGCATCCACGAGCGTCGTCTTGCCGTGATCGACGTGCGCGATGATGGCGACGTTCCGTAAGTCTTGACGGGCGAGCATCAGGTAACCGTAGGGCAGTTGTGCTTCAGACCGGCCCCCGGGGGTCTCGCCCAGAGCGCCACGACTGACACAGAGGCTCAGCCGTTCAGCACCGCTCCGACGCGGTCCATCGCCTCACCGGGCCACGCTCACGGTGGGGGCTGCAGCGAGCCCGCGGGCCTGTCGCGCCAGGCTCAGCGTCGGCCTGGGGGTGTGCGCGAGGGCCATGCGGCGTGACCTGCACGTCGTGGGCGACGCGGCCACGGCCATCGGCCGCGTAATGCACGCTGACGGTCTCGTGGCGGCGCGGCGCCCGCTTGCCCGGGAAGCGGAGGACGCGTCGCCAGGGCCGCGCCTCGCTCTTCGCGCAGGAGCGCCCGCGCGAAGACCAGGAGGCGACCGACGAGGAAGTAGTCCTCGCCCTCGGTCTGGACGACGCCGTCGACGCAGACCGAGAACTCGTCGACCACCTCGACCGGGAGCCGGACGAGCGAGCGCGCCACCAACTCGTACGGGTTGACCGCCACCGGCGCGGCTGCGACCGCAGGCGCCCCGCTCGCCGACGACAGTTCAGGACCCCAGGGGAGGCGCTTCGTGCTCACCCCCCGCAGTCTTCCGCATCGGGCGCCGCTTGACCATGGGCAACGTCCCGATCTGACGGGCTGTCACCGGACCGCGGGCCGTCATGATCGCCTGCCGCGCAGGCAGCGCCGACGTGGCACGATCGACGGATGCGCATCGGTCTGCTCGTCATCGCGGTGCTCGGCCTGTCGACGGCGCCCGCTGCCGCCCAGACGCCGCAGCCACTGCATGGCCCGTCCGGGACGAGCGACTCGAAGGTCCTCGTCATCGGGACCGACGGCACGCGGGTGGACTCCGTCGACGCGCTTGCCGCCGCCGGGCGGGCGCCGGTCCTGCGGCAACTCGGGGCGGACGGCTTCGCCGTCCCGTCGCTGCTGGACTACGGTCCGCCGCAGGCAGCGACGCTCAGCGAGGTCGGCTGGTCGACGATCGCCACCGGTGTCTGGCCCGAGAAGCACGGCGTCAACGGCATCTTCCTCAACAACGACCCGCGCCAGGCGACGAAGAACGGGTTCCCGGACTTCCTCACCCGCCTGGAGCAGGTGCGCCCGCAGTTGAGCACGTTCCTCGCCAGCGACTGGCCGAACATCGGCCGCCACGAGAACGGAGGCCCGATCTTCGGCGACAAGATCGACGCGCGTCATGCCATCGCCGCTGCGGGGACGATCGAGGGCTACGACGACGGCGACGAAGAGGTCACGGATGTCTCGGCCCGCTACCTGCGGGAGGGGGATCCGGACGCCGGCTTCGTCTATCTCGGCGTCGTCGACGAGGTCGCGCACCTGGCCGGCTCGCGGACCGACCGCTACCGCCAGGCGATCCAGGACACCGATCGGCGCATCGGCCGCCTGCTGGCGGCGATCCGCGCGCGCCCGACCTACCTGCAGGAGCGGTGGACGGTCGTCGTCACGACCGACCACGGTCAGCAGGACCTGGCCTACCCGTCGCAGGTGAGCCATGGATTCGGCAGCGACCTGGAGCGCACCTCGTTCGTCACCGCCGCCGGCTTCGGTCTGACCCCGCCCCCGCCGTTCGCCGACATCCGCGTCGTGGACATCGCCCCGACGGTACTGGCCCGTCTGGGGGTGCCGATCGACCCGTCCTGGCGGCTCGACGGAACGCCGTTCGCCACCGAAGCGATCGCGCCGCCCCCACGGGTCACGGCAGGACGTCGCGGCCGCATGCTGCGCGTCGACGTGAGCGCCCCGCCCGGCTCCCCGGGGTTGCGGACGATCTCGCTCACGCTCCCTGTGCGTCAGGCCGTCCGCTCGGTGCGAGCGACGCCCCGCGCGCGCGTGGTGCGCATCCGGGGTGGGCGCGAGGTCCGCGTGACGCTGGCCGGACCAGGGACCCGGGCGGCGCAGATCCGCTTGCACACGCCGCGGCCGCCGCGCTCGGGGAGCCTCCGCGTCGTCGTGACGGACACCTCGGGGCACCGCACCACGCGCACGGTCCGCGCGCGGTGACAGCGCTAGGAGCGACGTCCGCGCGCGTACGGGTCCTTGGGCGCACGGTCGTCTGACAGCGACCGTCGCGAGCGGGCGACCAGACGCTCGATCGCGTCCGCCAGGTGCACGCGGCTCGATGTTGTAGTCGCCGCGCTCGGTCCGCACGAGGTGCGCCTCGAGCAGGACGTCGGCGTGGGTGTGGCCGGCGGGCGGCTCGAAGCGATAGGACGCAAGCTCGATGAGCAGGCCGAGCGGATCACGGAAGTAGATCGAGTCCATGAACCCGCGGTCCTTGACGCCGCTGTGGGTGATGCCGCGCTCGTCCAGACGCTCGACGGCCTGCGCGGAAGACCGCGTTCGAGAGCGCGAACGCGAGGTGGTGCAGGTGGCCGGTGGCCTGTGAGCGCGGGCCAGGGTCCGGCACGCGGTCTTCGTTCGTGAAGATCGTGATGAGACGCCCGTCGCCCGGATCGAAATACAGATGGCTCTCCTGCGGGCTGTCGAGGTTCGGCTGCTCGAAGACGAACGGCATGCCGAGCACGCCCTCCCAGAAGTCGATCGACGTCTGACGGTCCGCACCGGTGATCGTGATGTGGTGGACGCCTTGGGTCTGGAGTTTGCGCGTTGGGTTCATCGGCCGGCCTCCGTCGTCGTGTTCGGGGTGGAGCTGGTGGTCGCCGCCGCCACCCACCGCTCGGCGGCGGGCACGTGGGCGGGGTCGATGTGGTGGGCCGCGTCGGACTCGTGGTAGCTCGACGCGGAGTCCGCCGGCGTCCAGCAGCGCCTGCGCGCGGCGCGCGAAGTCGACCTCCATGATCGGGTCCCGGCGACCGTGGGCGATGAACGCCGGCAGGTCCGGGCCGCGAGCGCAGGTCGGGCTGCCATCCCTCGACGGTCGGGACGAACCCGGAGAACGCGAGGATCCCGGCCGGTACGGGCCGGTCGCCGGCCAGGCCGAGCGCGTAGCTCATGACCGACCCCATCGAGAACCCGCCGAACACGGTCGTTCGCGGGAGCGATCCCCGTGCGCTCCCACAGCTCGTCGTGGAACGCGGCGAGCTGTGCGTAGGCGGCGTGGAAGGTGTCGGGGTCGGGGTAGCCGACGCGCGGCACGACGTACCAGTGGTAGCCCGGCCGCCGATGGCCAGCGGTGCCCGCGGCGTGACGACGTGCAGGCGACGCTCCGGGTCGAGGACGTCGGCGAGGCCGAGCAGGTCGCGCTCGTCGGCGCCGCGGCCGTGGTGCAGGACGAGCAGACCGGCCGGGTCGCCGGCCGCCGGCCGCTCGCTGTAGGTCAGGGCGCTCACGAGGTCGCCGCCTCACGCTGTCGCGTACGGGGGTTGACGATCGGGCTGCAGCAGGCGCTCGAGCTGCGGGACGCAGGTGCTCGTGCTGCTGGGGAAGGCGCAGCGCCTCGCCGAGGTGGTCGGGGTCCTCGTCGACGGCGAAGCCGGGCGAGGTCGTCGCGATCTCGAACAGGATGCCCTGCGGCTGGCGGAAGTAGATCGCGTTGAAGTAGTCGCGGTCGATCACGGGCGTGACGTGCATGCCGGCCTCGGCCACGCGGCGCTGCCACGGGACGTGGTCGGCGTCGAGCGAGTGCCACGCGATGTGGTGGACGGTGCCGGCGCCCGGGATCGCGCGCACTCGGCGGTCGTGTCGTAGCCCCAGTGGAAGTGGCGCTCGTCGCCCTCCAGGCGGTACTCGCCCTCGGCGAGCTCGGTGAAGCCGAGCGTCTCGGTCAGCAGCGCGCGGTCGGCGTCCAGGCTCGTGACGGCGTAGGCGCGGGCGCCCTCGACGCCGAGGATGGCGTGCTCGCGCCGGGACCTCGGGGTGCTGCGGCGCGCAGCGGCGGGTTGCCGTCGTCGGCGACGACGAGCTCGCAGGCGCAGGCCGTCGTAGTCGGCGAAGCGCAGCGTGCGGTCGGCGCGTTCGGCGCGTAGCCCTTTGCCGTGAGTCGCTCGGCCCAGAAGTCCAGGGCCTGCCTCGGTGGCGACCCCGAGCTGGATCGTGTGGATCATCCCGCGCGCCGGCGCGGCCGGGACGGGCGCCGGCGAACTCGAACCACGTGAGGATCGACCCGGCCGAGCCGCGCTCGTCGCCGAAGTACAGGTGGTAGGCCTCGGGCGCGTCGAAGTTGACGGTCTTCTTCACGAGCCGCAGGCCGAGCACGTCGGCGTAGAACGTCGACGTTCCGCTGGGCGTCGCCGGTGATCATCGTGATGTGGTGCATGCCCTCGAGCTTCATGGCGGCCTTTCGTCGGGTGAGGCGGGTGCGGCACTGTCCAAGTAGTTGCGTATGCAATCATATCGGTGCGCGCAAGTCAAGGTCAGAGCCCCGTGTGCGCGTCGATCGGCCTCACACCGCCGAGCCGGTAGCGTGACCGGATGGAAGCGACGCTCTTGCAATGGATGGGGATCGAGCACGCGAACTCGGGCGGCTTCGTCCACGGCGGCACCGTGATGAAGCTCTGCGACGAGGCTGCGGGTCTTGAGGCGCTGCGTCACACCCGCACCCGCTGCGTCACCGGCGGCATGGACCGCATGACGTTCGCGTCCCGTGTCGACATCGGCGAGCTGCTGATCCTGCGCGCTCGCGTGAACGCGGTCTGGCGCACGTCGATGGAGGTCGGCGTCCGCGTCGAGGCGGAGAACCCCCGGACCGGCGAGGTGCGCCACACCTCGACGGCCTACCTGACGATGGTCGCGGTGGACGAGCGCGGGGCGCCCGTGCCGGTCGTGCCGCTCGACGTCCCCGCCGACGACGCCGACGGCCTGCGTCGCCGCTCCGAGGCCCAGCTGCGACGCAAGAATCGGCTTGCCGAGCGCGACGAGTTCCTGGCCGACCGCGGGCCCGCCTGACCGTCGCCGGGGTGAGGTTCAGTCGGCGCCCTCGCGCACGAGATCCAGGAAGGCCCGGGCAGCGGGGGAGTGGCGGCGGGTGCGCCGCCACGTGACGTAGACGGTGTGGACGAAGCCCGGGTCGCCCAGCGGGACGATGCGCACGCGCGGGCCGCGGGTCTCGGCGTCGGAGCGGGGGAGGATCGCCACACCGAGCCCTGCGGAGACGAGCGCGCGGATGCGCGTCACGTCGCTCGTCTCGAACCCGACGTCCGGGCTGTACCCCTGCTCGCGTGCGGCGTCGTCGAGCTTGCGACGGACGGTGGCGCTGCGCGCGAACATGACGAAGGTGTCATGGCGCAGGTCGGCGACGGAGATCGTTCGTCGGTCCGCGAGCGGATGGGATGTGGCCATGACGCAGACGAGCGCCTCGGCGGCGATCTCCAGCGAGTCGGTTGCCGCGTGATCCGGGGGGGACGTCACGAACGCGAGGTCCAGTTCGTCGGCGAGGATGGCGGCGTGCAGCTCGACGGTGAGGGCCTCGCGGACGGTCAGCTCGATGGCCGGGTGGCGACGATGGAAGTCCACGAGCAGGTGGGCGAGGTCGACCGGGCCCATCGCCTGGGTGGCGCCCACGTCGAGATGGCCGCGGCGCAACCCGACGAGGTCGTCGAGCTCGGCGCGTGCCGCTGCCTCCTCGGCGAGCATGCGCCGCGCATGGGCGAGCAGGAGGTCGCCGGCCGCGGTGAACGAGAGACGTCGCGTCGTGCGCTCGACGAGCCTGACGCCGACCTCGCGCTCGAGCTTGGCGATCTGCTGGGACAGCGCGGGCTGGGCGATGTGCAGGCGCTGGGCGGCCCGGGTGAAGTGCTGCTCCTCGGCGAGGGCCACGAGGTACCGCAGCTGCCGCAGTTCCATAAGCGTGGAGCATATATGGGCCGTCGAATTCGTCTTGGACTTCTCAATCGGCGACGAGCATCATGTGGGTTGTCTCTCCCTCCCTCCCGTGACGTTCGTCTCGCCGCCTCATACCCTGCGGCAAAGACGCACGCCACACCCCATTTCCCTCGAGGCGGATGCCGTGGCGACGCACAGGACGTGTGTGCCCGCATCCACTCGGGGACTCGGGCGTCGGCCGGCCCGGCCCCTGTGCACGGGTCAGACGACGAGCACGTAGCCGGCCTCGTCCACCGCCGCCCGGATCGCCTCGTCCGTGAAGTCCTCGCCGGTGACGCGCACGCGGCCGGTGGTCAGGTCGACGGTGACTGCGGTGACGCCGGCGACCTCCGAGAGCTCTTCGCGCACAGACGCGACGCAGTGCTCGCAGGTCATTCCTCGGACGGCGTACTCACGGTCGGTGCCCATGGGTCGAGGTTAGGGCTTGACAGTGTGTCGACGATTGCGAGCTTCTGGCGCGGTATTCACCTATGGTCAGAACGCATGGCCGCCTCGACCGCCGCAGGACTGCTGCTCTTCCGCGTTCGCGGCGGTCAGCTCGAGGTCCTCATCGGTCACATGGGCGGGCCGTTCTGGGCGCGCAAGGAGGACCACGCATGGTCGATCTTCAAGGGCGGTTACGACCCGGACGAGGAGGAACCGCTGGCCGCCGCCCGCCGGGAGTTCACCGAGGAGACGGGCCTGCCGGTCCCCGATGGCGAGCTCCTCCCGCTGGGGTCTGTCCGCCAGTCCTCGGGCAAGCAGGTGATCGCCTGGGGGGTTCGGGGGGACGCGGACCCGGCCGGTGTCGTGAGCAACACGTACCTGGCGGAGTGGCCGCCCGGTTCGGGGCGACAGCGGGAGTACCCCGAGATCGACCGCGTGGAGTGGTGCGCTCCTGCGCGGGCGCGCACCCGCCTGGTCCGGGCGCAGGCCGCGTTCGTCGAGCGCCTCATCGGCCTGCTGGGCGACGAGCTGCACGACTGACGTGCCGGTCCGCCCGCCTGTGGCGGGCGGCCCGCAGCCGTCAGGCGCCCGGCCGCGGGTACTGCGTGCCGACGAACTTGTCCCACCCGCGCGCCCCGAGCAGCTTGCGCTGGCCGATGAGCACGTGCGCCGACGGCGTCACGCGGTAACGCAGCTTGGGGTGCTTGGCGGTGATGGCCTTCCCGATCGCCTTGGCGACCGCCTCCGGAGGTCCCCCGAGCAGCTTGAGCGGACCCTTCTCGTACGCCTCTTTCGTCACCCGTCCCACCGACTCGTTGAACTCCGCGTACGGCCCGCCTTCGGCCGGGGCCCCCGACAGCGACGCCATCGCCGCCTTGTCGAACTCCGTCCGGATGGCCCCGGGCTGGATGAGGACGACGTCGACGCCGAAGCCCTTGACCTCGAAGCGCAGCGCGTCCGACAACGCCTCCACCGCGTACTTCGTGGCGTGGTAGGCCCCGCCACCGGGGAAGGTGAAGTTCGCGCCCATCGAGCTGATGTTCACGATCCGGCCGCGACCGGCCGCCCGCATCGACGGGAGCACGAGCTGCGCCATGCGCACGAGGCCGAAGACGTTCGTCTCGAACTGCCGGCGCAGGGCATCCATCTCCATCGTCTCCACGGCCCCGGACTGGGAGTAGCCGGCGTTGTTGACGAGCGCGCCGATCGCTCCCTCGGCAGCGACGACCGTGTCGACCGCGGCCTGCATCGACGCCTCGTCGGTCACGTCGAGCGGCAGCACCTCGACGTTCGGGCCGGCGAGGTCGGCGATCGCGTCGACCTTGCGGGCCGTGGCGTAGACCGTGTGGCCTTTGGCGGCCAGATACCCGACGGTCGCGCGCCCGATGCCCGTCGAACAGCCGGTGATGAGGACGACGGAAGGTGATTCCATGCCGCACAACCTGCCACTTCTGCCCGGAGGCTGCGCTGAGACGTGAGCGACCGCGCGGCCGCTCGCACGGTCACTGCAGACGCACGCGGGTGTCGCGCCCGCTGACGACGAGCACCTCGTCCTGGCTGACGAGTGCATCCAGGACCTCGCGCGGGATGGCGAGGACGCCGGCGTGCTCGCGCTTGCCGCCCGTGCCCGGATCCCACTCGCACCGCAGGTGGGTTCCGCGCAGGTCGACCTCGACCACGGCCGGTTCATCCGGGAAGACCGTCTTGGCGGCGCGCGGCACCCTGACCCGGCCGTCACGCAGATCCGCCGCCGTGATCCGCTGGGTGTGCCGCACATCGGTCGCCGTCGCGAGCGGCCCGCGCGCACCGGTGATCCCGTGCTCCTTGCGCCGGCCCTGCGGCCATTCACGGTTGGCGAACGGGATCGGCAACTCCGGGTCGTGCAACGCGGAGGCGACCGAGGGCGTCACCCCGGCGCTGAACGCCTCGAGCATGCGGTGCTCGGCGGCGACAGGGTCATCGCACGGCGCGTGGTGCACCCACAGCCCGTCGAGCCCCCGGAGCGTCTTGAGAAACCACCCGCCGGAGTGCGGACGTCGTGCCCCGAGCGGAGAGCGGTAGTACGCACCGACGCGGTTGCGGACCGACATCCCGGCGAAGCCGACGTAGAGCACGACCTCGTCCGGAAACCAGAACGCGGCCAGCCGCTGGGTCAGCAGCGGCGCGTCGGGGCGCATGCCGTCAAGACGCAACTCCGGACGGGTGTCCAACAGGGCCTGCACGCACGCAGGGTCGATCGGCGCCTCGTCCAGCGCGCCGTCCATGCTGTCCGGGTCCGCGGTCAGCGAGACGAGGTACACCCCGGGCCCGCTCTCGTCGATCGGGGTCCCCCAGGGGTTGGTCCCGGCCACGCGCAGGCCGGCAGCGGAAAAGATCGCCGTGACGGACGAGGGCACGCGCAGAGCCTAGATGATCCCCTGACGCTGCTCCTCCGCCCGCCGGGCCTGCCAAGCTGCGAGCAGCATGGCCCGCCATCCGATCACGACCGTCCGGGATCTGGGGCGTGCACTGGAGGGCGACACGGGCGACCTGCCGGGCCGGACGATCGTCCGCCTCACGCGCGTGGCGATCACGGCTGCGGCGGTGACCTCACAGGTCGGCGGCATCGCGGTGCTCGTCCTGCTGCTCCTCTTCGGCCTGCCCCTTCCCGACGAGGCCGACGGGGACGAGGCGCTCGTGCGCTTTGCCGTCGTCGGTGGCGGATACGCGGCGGTCATCCTGCCGCTCGCGGTCGTCCTGGGGGTTCGGGCGGCGCGCGGTCTGGACGACTGGCTCATGGAAGGGCGCCCCGCGACGGCGAGCGAGCGGGCGCGGACCCTGCGCTTCCCGACGACCCTCCTGCACCAGCAGCTGGCGTACTGGTCGCTGGCCACGGTGATGATCGTCCTGGCGATGGCGCCCGTCTCCGCCACGTACGCCTACGAGGCGGGTGTCACGACGCTCCTCGTCGGGATCGCCACGTCCGCGATCGCCTATCTGCTGTCGGGTTACTCGGCCCGCGGTGTCGTCGCCCGACTGCTCGTCGACGACGGCCCCCAGCGCGCCGAGATCGCGCGGGTCTCCACCCGTTCGCTCACCACCTGGCTGGTGGGGACGGGGGTGCCGGCGACGGGAGCGCTCGTCCTGGGGGTCTCATCCCTCGTGCTGGACGTCGAGGCACACGCCCTTGCGCGCGCCATCGTGGCGCTCATGATCACGACGCTCGTCGTCGGGTTCGGCTCCACGCTCCTCATCGCACGGTCCGTCGCGCGCCCGCTGGAGCAGCTGCGCGACGCGCTGGACGAGCTTGATCGCGGCAACCTGGACGTGAAGCTGCCGGTCTCCGACATCTCCGAGGCCGGCTACGCGCAGGCCGGCTTCAACCGGGCGGTCGCGGGCCTGCGCGAGCGCGAGCGCGTGCGCGACCTGTTCGGCCGTCACGTCGGGGCCGACGTGGCCCAGCGGGCGATGGAGCAGCAGGTCGAGCTCGGCGGCGAGGAACGGGAGGCGGCGGCGTTGTTCGTCGACATCGTCGGCTCGACGACGCTGGCCACGCAGCACTCGGCCACCGAGGTCGTCGAGCGCCTGAACGAGTTCTTCGCCGTCGTCGTCGAGGTCGTCACGACCCACGGCGGGCTCGTGAACAAGTTCGAGGGGGACGCCGCGCTGTGCATCTTCGGCGCGCCGCTGACGGCCGAGGATCCGGCGGGTTCCGCGCTGGCGGCGGCGCGGGAGCTGCAGGAGCGGCTCGTGACCGAGTTGCCGCATGTGCCCGCCGGCATCGGGGTCTCGGCCGGGGTCGTCGTCGCCGGGAACGTCGGGGCCGCCGACCGCTTCGAGTACACCGTGATCGGCGACCCGGTCAACGAGGCGTCGCGGCTGACCGAGCTGGCCAAGGACCGGGCGGGCCGCGTCGCCGCGTCCGAGGCCGCAGTGCGTCGCGCCGGCGCGCAGGAGCAGGAGCGATGGGTGCTGGAGGACAGCGTCGTCCTGCGCGGTCGCGACGCACCCACGCGGATCGCGCGGCCGGCGGACACCCGCAGCTGACCGTCGGTCCCGCAGCCGCAGCCGCAGCCGCAGCCCGGCCGGTCAGGCGCGGGCCGGATCCGTTCGCAACAGCGGATCCCGCGCCGCCAGGCCGTCGAGCACGCGCAGCGTGCCGACACGCTGCATGAGCCGGTACTCCACGTCGCTGACCCCGACGGCCTGCAGGAGGACGTACTCCCCGAAGGGGAACTCGGTGGGGGTGACGAGCGGGTCCTCCCGGAGCCCGAGGGCGACGAGCCCGGAGGCGCGACCGTCGACCGGCCCCCCGGGCGCCAGCCGGGCACCGGCGTGGAACGGCCGTCCGTGGGTGACGGTCACGCGTGCCGTCCCCAGCAGCAGGTCGAACGCCCAGTCCGGGACGGTGGGCCCGTCCACCGGGACGATGAGCGTCAGCTCGTGGCCGAAGCCGCTGCGGACCGCCATCTGTCCGGGGCTCTTGGCGAAGAGGTCGGTCAGCCCCAGCGTGACGAGGTGCCAGTGGTCCTCGCCGCGGTAGGCGCTGATGCCGTGGACCACGCCGCCGCTGTGCGGCGGGCGCTGGGCGGGTGGCGGAGCGCGGTGCTCAGGTTGCGCCGGGCCGTACACCGCCGCGAACGCCGCCTCGATGCTGTCGCGTCCGGCCGCCCGGACGTCGGCCGTCACCTCACCTTGACGCGCAGGGTGAAGCGTCCGCCGTCGGCGCCGGTCGGCCCCTTGGAGCCGAGCTTCAGCAAGCCGGCGCCCTTGCCACGGGCGACGTAGGTGAAGACGCGGACGCCCGGGGCTCCGACGACGGGCGGGCCGTCGCCGGACGAGGGCGGCGCGACGTACCGGGAGCCGGCGGCCTTGAGGATCGAGGGCTTGCTCAGGGTCCGCCAGCTGTAACCGGTGGACGGGTTCTCCGACAGGCGGACGACGAGCCGGTCGTTCTTCCTGAGCGTCACGGCCCCGCCGTTCTTTGACCCCGTCACGGTGACGGTCTTCGCCTCTGCCGCGGAGGCGGTCAGGAGCGTTGTGATGACCACGGCGCCGGCCAGCGCGGTCGTCCGGCGCGGGCGTCGCGCGGCAGGGCGGGGCTGCGGATGCGAGGTCATGCTGGTCCTCTCGACTGGTGGCGGGCGAAACGTGAGCGACACGATGACGTATCGGCGGGACCGGCGCGACACGTCTGCCACCGACCGACCGGCCGGCGCGGGTGCTCAGCCGGTGGCTGCGAGCGACGGGCGGCCGGCGTCCAGCCCGCGCGGGACGAGCTCGTAGTCCACGCGACCGGTGGACAGACGCAGGGTCGCGCCCGGTCGCAGCGTCTGACCGGAGAGCTCTGGCATCGCCTCGACCCCGGGTGCGCCGAGCCCGAAGAAACGGTGCGCGTTCTTTGCGGCGTAGGTGCGCAGGGCGCGCTCGGCCGCCGTGGGCGTCCCGCACCAGCCGGTGGCGTGCAGCGTGGCGCCGTGCCAGAGCTCCCACCGCCAGCGACGGAACGGAAAGCGGCCCGGCGGAAGCTCGTGGAACGCGTAGCTGAACTGCAGGCCGTGGACAGGGAGCACTCGTGCCCACGGTAGCGCCTGTGGCGGCGCCGGTACGGTGAGCGGATGCCGCCCAGCCGCCTGATGCCCCGCGTCGGGATGCGTGCCTACGCCGGCGACACGGCGCGCCCGTTGACGGTCGTCCGCGTGGAAGGCGTCCGGGTGGTCGTCCTGGACCACGAGGATGGCCAGGAGCGGGCCTTCGCCTTGCACCGCCTCACCGGGCACTGGGTCCTGGAGGGCGAGCCCTACTGGGGGCTGCGCCTTCGCCTGGCCGAGGACGATCCTGTCTGCGGGGACGACGCCGCGGCCGCCGGCGGCGGCTGACAGACGGGGCACCACCAGAGGGTGCGGCCGGTGAGCTGCTCGTGTTCGACGGGGGCGGCGCAGCGCCGGCAGGTCTCGCGCCGGTAGACCTGCATGCGGTCGCGGCCGGTGAGCTTGGAGCGCGGTCTGCCCGCCTCGGCCGCCGGAACGGTGACGATCCTCCCGGACCGCTCCCCGTCCCTCAGCTGTCCCCTGAGCACCGTCCAGAGCGCGTCGACGGTCTCGCGCGGCACCTCGCGCGCGGGCGTGTGGGGATCCAGGCCGACGGCGAAGAGCGACTCCGCGCGAAAGACGTTGCCCACGCCGGCCAGCACGGACTGGTCCATGAGCGCGGCCGCGATGCTGATGCGCCGACGGGCCAGGGCGGCGGCGAAGCGCTCGGGATCGGCGTCGGCGCGCAGCGGGTCCGGCCCCAGCCGGGCGAGCAGTGCGTCCTCCTCCGGCGGCTCCAGGAGCTTGGACGCGACAGCGCCGCTGAGGTCCCAGGCGACGCTGTCCCCGCGGATCCGCAGGCGGCAGGTCGGGCGGGGCGGAACGTCGTCCGGGTGCGGGCGACGGACGAAGCGCCCGAAGAGGCCGAGGTGCACGTGGAGCGTCAGTCCGTCCTCGTAGCGCTGGAAGAGGTGCTTGCCGTAGGCCTCCACGCGCTCCAGGCGGCGACCGTCGAGCGCCCGCGCGGCGCGCCCGGCCGGGACGGCCGCGCGCACCGCGGAGCCGCCGTCGGACTGCGGGGCGGTGACGGCGACGTTCTGGCCGACGAGGTCGGAGGTCTGGCGGCGGGCCAGGCGGTGGATGGTGTGGCCTTCGGGCATGTGTGAGGTCTACGGGGCGAGGACGCCGCAGAGATCCCTACCCTCCACGACCGATGCCACCTGCGAAGAGTCCGTACCGTCGTCGCCCCTCGGGCAAGAGCAAGTCGCTGCCGGACGTCCTACCCGAGCGCGCGCTCGGCGAGACCCTCATCTGGACCGACGGCGCCTGCCAGGGCAACCCGGGCCCCGGCGGCTGGGCAGCCCTCGTCACGGTGGACGACGATGCCGCGGCCGTCGAGCTCTCGGGCGGCGCGCCTCACACGACGAACAACATCATGGAGATGACCGCCGCCCTCGAGGGCTTGCGTTCGCTGCCCGACGGATCCCGCGTGTGCGTCGTCACCGATTCGCGCTACCTCCTGGATGGCATGACCTCGTGGATGGCCGGGTGGAAGAAGCGCGGGTGGAAGACGGCGGGCGGGGACCCGGTGAAGAACCGGGCGATCTGGGAGGCGCTGGAGGCCGAGGTCGCCCGCCATGACGCGGTGCGCTGGCACTGGGTCCGCGGGCACGTCGGCAACCACCTCAACGAGCGTGCCGACGAGCTGGCGGTCGCGGCGGCCGCCGCCAACGCGTGAGCAGGACCTTCACGCTGACGCTGCAGGAGGGCCTCCTGGCGATCTGCCGGCTGCCGGGTGACGCGCCCGAACCCTCGCCCCCGTCCGCGGGGGCCGCACCGCTGTACTGCGTCGTCCGTGGTGCGGATGAGCTGTCCGTCGTCTGCGCCGAGGCCGACGTCCCTCCGGGCGCCACGCACGTGGACCGCGGCTGGCGGGCGCTGACGCTCGCGGGGACCTTCGACCTGACGACCGAGGTCGGCGTCCTCCTGCGCGTCCTGGCCCCCCTGGCCGAGGCAGGCGTCGGGATCTTCGCCGTGTCGACGTACGACACCGACCACGTCCTCGTGCGCGAGGCGCACGTCGCCCGCGCCATCGCCGCGCTCCACGGCGCCGGGCACGCCGTCGTCCAGGGCTAGGGGCTCGCGCGGACCGCGGCGCCCAGGCGCTGCAGTCCCAGCCGGATCTCGTCCGGGCCGTGCGCGGTGAACGAGAGGCGCAGCGTCGCTGCGTCCGGCGGCCCGGCGAAGAACGGCGTGCCGGGGACGAACGCGACGTCGTGCGCCAGCGCTCGGGTGAGCAGCGCGCCGGCGTCCCAGCCGTCCGGGAGCCGGGCCCACACGAACATCCCGCCGTCGGGGTCGTTGTGCGTCGATCCGGGGGGCAGGGCGTCGAGCAGACCGTCCAGGAGTGCGTCGCGGCGGGCGCCGTACTCGCGGCAGAGCGTGGCGACGTGTGCGTCGAGGTCCACGGTCTGCAGCCACCGGGCGGCGGCGGCCTGGTCGACGGTCGAGCTGTGCAGGTCGGCGGCCTGCTTGGCCACCGTCAGCGGGTGGCGCAGGTGCGGCGGGGTGCGCACCCAGCCGATCCGCAGCCCGGGCGCCACGATCTTCGACAGCGTCGAGAGCGCGAGCGTCCGGTCCTCGGCACCGGGGAGCGTGGCGATGCAGGGCAGCGGGTCCGAGGCGTAGCGCAGCTCGCTGTAGGGATCGTCCTCGACGATCCACAGCCCGGTGCGGCCCGCGAGCTCGGCCAGTGCGCGACGGCGCTCGAGCGGCAGGGTGCGACCCGTCGGGTTGTGGAAGGTGGGGACGGTGTAGAGGAGCTTGGCCCCGTGACGGGCGGCGAGCTCCTCCACGGCACCGATGTCCAGGCCGTCGTCGTCGCACGGGACGGGGATGGCCTGGGCCCCGGCGAGCGCGAAGGCCTGAAGGGCGGCGAGGTAGGACGGTTCCTCGACGAGGATGCGGTCCCCTGGCTCCAGCAGGACGGTCGCCAGCAGGGTCAGGGCCTGCTGCGAGCCGCTCGTGATGAGCAGGTCGTCAGCCTGTGTCGGCAGGCCACGGTGCGTGAGGCGCGCGGCCACCGCGGCGCGCAGGGCCGGGTCGCCTTCCGTCGTGGAGTACTGCAGCGAACGCCCCGCGGTCGCCTGGTCGCGCAGGACCGCAGCGAACGCATCGTGCAGCCCTTGCGAGTCGAAGAGCTCGGGGGCCGGCAGTCCGCCCGCGAAGGAGATGACCCCGGGGCGGGCGGTCAGGGCGAGGATCTCGCGCACGGGCGAGGACTTGACGTCGCGCAGGCGCGCGGCCAGCAGCGGCCTGTCGGGCTGCACGGCTGTCGGCAGATCGGGGAGGGCGGACGGTTCCACGGTGGCGCCAACCGTATCGCGAGCGCCGCACTGCGGTTGCCGTGTACCTGTAGGGTACAGCCATGGATCTCACCTTCGACGCGACCGAGGCGCAGTTCCGGGACGAGCTGCGCGCCTGGCTTGACGCCAACGGCCCCGGCCCTGAACCAGACGGCGAGGACGAGCAGTACGCCTGGCGCCGCGACTGGCAGGCCAAGCTCCACGAGGGTGGCTGGGCGGGCGTCCACTGGCCGGTCGAGTACGGGGGCCGCGGCGCGACGCTCGTGGAGTCCGCGATCTTCTACGAGGAGCTCGCACGGTCCGGGCATCCGCTCCCGGCGAACGTCCTCGGCCTGCTGCTCGGCGGCCCGACGCTCATGGTCTGGGGGACGCCCGAGCAGAAGGAGCGCTACCTGCAGCCGATCCTCAGCGCGGAGGAGATCTGGTGCCAGGGCTTCTCCGAGCCGGAGGCCGGCAGCGACTTCGCGGCCGTCAAGACCCGTGCGGTGCAGCAGGACGACGGGTCCTTCCGCGTCACGGGGCAGAAGGTCTGGACCTCCGGAGCGCAGTACTCCAAGTGGTGCATGCTCGTCGCGCGCACCGATTTCGACGCCCCGAAGCACAAGGGCCTGACGTACTTCCTCATGGACATGGACCAGCCGCAGGTCCAGGTCCGCCCGCTGCGCCAGATCACGGGCGAGGCGGAGTTCAACGAGCTCTTCCTCGAGGACGCCGTCATCCCGGCCGAGAACGTCATCGGCGGCATCGGCAACGGGTGGAAGGTCGCGCTGACGACGCTCATGAACGAGCGGGCCGGCCTGGCGTTCGGCCTGCAGGTGCGCCTGCGCGTGATGATCGACGAGCTCACCGCGACGGCTGCCGCCAATGGGCAGCTCGAGGATCCCCGCGTCGCCGACACGCTCGGTGAGATGCACCTGCGCTGCGAGATCCTGCGCCTGACCGCCTACCGCGGCCTGACGGCGACGATGAAGTACGGCCAGCCCGGCCCCGAGGGCTCGCTGACGAAGTGGATGTGGTCTGAGACGAACCAGCTGCTCACCCAGTTCGCCGCGGACGTCGTCGGGCCCGAGGCCCTGACGATGGGGACGAAGTGGAGCTACGAGCTGCTGCGCTCGCGCGGCAACACCATCGAAGGCGGGACCACCGAGGTCCTCAAGAACATCGTGGCCGAGCGCGTGCTCGGCCTCCCCAAGGCGCGATAGGAGCTCGTCGACATGAACTTCGACTTCACCGAGGACCAGCGAGAGATTCGCTCCACCGCCCGCGAGCTGCTCGCGTCCCGCTCGACGTGGGAGCGCGTGCGTGGCCAAGCGGAGGCCGGAACCCAGGACGAGGCGTTGCTGCGCGAGCTCGGCGAGCTCGGCTGGCCGGGGATCGCCGTCTCCGAAGCGCACGGCGGTCAGGGCATGGGCATGGTCGAGCTCGTGATCCTGCTCGAGGCGCTCGGCGAGGCCTGCGCCGCGGTTCCGCTGCGGGGGACGGCGCTCGCCGCGCTGTTCGTCGAGGCGGGTGGCTCACCCGAGCAGCAGGCGCAGTGGCTGCCGGGGCTCGCCTCCGGGGAGCTTCGCGGAGCGCTGGGAACGTGGCGGGACGGGAAGGGCGAGCTCGTCCCCGATGCCGTCGGTGCCGACGTGCTCGTGCTGCTGGCCGACGACGGCAACGCGTCGCTCGTCCCGGCGGCCGACGCGACGGTCGAGCCGGTGGCGGCGATCGACCCCACGCGGCAGTACGCCCGCGTGTCCGCCGACGGCGGCGGGGAACCGCTCCCCGGAGACACGTCGGGGGCGCTGCGGTGTGCGGAGATCGCGGTCGCCGCGGGCCTCGTCGGTGTCGCCCAGCGCGCTCAGGACATGACGGTCGCATTCGTGAAGGAGCGCAAGCAGTTCGGGGTGCCGGTCGGGTCCTTCCAGGCCGTGGCCCACAAGGCCGCGCAGATGCTCTTCGACACCGAGGGCGCGCGTTCGGCGACGCTCTTCGGGGCGTGGGCGGCGGACGCCGACACGAGCCAGCTGCCGCTCGGTGCGGCGATGGCCAAGGCGGCGGCCAGCGCCGGGGCGCGGACCACGACCGCGGCCGCGATCCAGCTGCACGGCGGCATCGGCTTCACGTGGGAGGCCGACCTGCACTGGCTCTACAAGCGAGCGCAGCTCGATGCCGCGTTCCTCGGTGGGCCGGGGACCCACCGCGCCCGGATCAGCGCGCTGTCGGCGGCCCGGGTGGCCGCCGCCGCTGCGGGGCGGTGAACGCGACCGGGTCTGCGCCGTGCCGCCGATCCCCTACGACCGCAACGCGTCGCTCGTCAGCCACCACCCGGCGCTGATCGCCGGCACGGACGGCGCACCGGTCGCGGTGGAGGACTCCCAGCGCGCGCGGATCCTGGAGGCGATGGTGCAGGTCGTCGCCGACCAGGGGTACCCGCGCACGACGGTCGCCGACGTCGTCCGGGCCGCCGGGGTCTCCCGCTCGACGTTCTACGCGTTGCTGGACGGCAAGGAGGAGTGCTTCCTGGAGGCGCACCGCCTGGGCACCGCGGTGCTGGAGGAGCGCATCGACCTGGCCATGGCCGCGGCGTCGAAGGACGGCTGGCGCGGGCGCCTGCAGGACGGGCTCCGCGCCTACCTGCAGACGCTGGAGGACGACCGGGTCTTCGCCCAGACCTTCCTCGTGGAGATCCACCAGGGTTCAGAGGCCACGGCACTGGCCCGCGACGAGGTGCTGGATCGCTTTGCCGCGCGCTTCGCCGCGTCCCACGCGGCTGCCAGACGCGAGGGCGAGGCCGAGGGCGACCCGCCGCTGCAGGTCTTCGCGATCCTCGCTCACGGGATCGACGCGCTCGTCGCGCGGGCGCTGCGGACGGGGAAGCCCCAGGAGCTCGCCGAGCTGGAGCCGGTGCTGCTGGAGGCCGCGCTGCGGGCGATCCGGGGGGCCTGACGCGGGCTCGATGACAGGAACGGTGCGCCTATGCGCCCATTACCTGTCAGCGAGCTGGGGCGCGACGCGCTCGATGACAGGAACGGTGCGCCTATGCGTCCGTCACCTGTCAGCGAGCGGGGGAGTCGGGCGCAGCCGTGCGCGCCGGGGCCTGCCCCGACAGCGCTTCGAGGTCGTGCGCGTCGGCATCCCCGCACGCAGCGAGGGCCGTCGCCTGGACGACGGCCCGGGCCTTCAGGAGCAGCTCGTCGTGTTCGGCACCGGCGTCGGACTGCAGGACGATCGCGCCTCCGGTCCCGATGCGGACCTCGCCGTCGACGCAGACCGCGGCCCGGATCGTGACCGCCAGGTCCGCCGTCCCGTTCAAGGCGAGGTAGCCGAGGGCTCCGGCATACGGGCCGCGCGGACGGTCCTCCAGCGCGTCGAGCAGCTCCATCGTCCGCTCCTTCGGCGCCCCGGTCATCGACCCCGGCGGAAAGGCGGCGCGGACGGCGTCCGTCGCGTCACGTCCGCCCGTCAGCGTCCCGCGGACGGAGGAGACGAGCTGGTGGACGCTCGCGTACGGCTCGACGACCATGAGCTCGGGGACGCGCACCGAACCGATCTCGCAGACCGAGCCGAGATCGTGACGCACGAGGTCGACGATCATCAGGTGCTCGGCGCGATCCTTCTCCGAGGCGGCCAGGGCGTCGCGGGCCGCGGTGTCGGCGGCGGCGTCCGTCCCGCGTGGTGCCGTGCCCTTGATCGGACGCGACTCCACGTGGCCGGCGCGGTCGACGCTGAGAAACCGCTCGGGCGACGACGACACGAGCGTGACGCCGCCGATGCGCACGAACGCCGCGTGCGGCGCCGGGTTCCGTGCGCGCAGCGTGCGGTGCAGCGTCAACGGGTCCACCCCGGTCGCGATCCGCAGCTCGTCGGTGAGGCACAGCTCGTAGCTGTCGCCGCGGCGGATCGCGGCATGGCACGCGGCGATCTGCGCCTCGTACTGCACCCGTGTCCGGGTGGCCCGCACACGCAAGGGACCGGGCGCGGCACCGACGACGGGGGGCGGGACGGGCGCGCGCGACATCCGCGCCAGGCGCGCGGCGGTCGCGTCAAGCCAGGCCGAGGTCTCCGGGTCACCCGCGGGCGCGACGCAGACCAGGTGCAGCTCGCCGGCCTCGTGGTCGAAGGCCAGCAGACGGTCGGCGAAGATGAGGCCGGCGTCGGGAAGGTCGCCGTCATGGGTGCGGCGCGGTGGCCCGTCGCCGCCACGCAGCTCGTATCCGAGCCACCCGACGTAGCCGCCGACGAGCTGAAACGGCGCGGCGGGCGCGTCGCAGCGGTTGGCCGCCAGGCGCTCGGAGAGGACGGTGAGCAGGTCGACGGGCACTGGGTGCGTCCGTTGCTCACCGGTGCTGCTGCGCTCGGTGAGGGCTCGATCCCTTGCGTCGAACGTCAGGACGTGGGCGAGCGGACCGCTCGCGTCACCCATGAACGAGAACCGCGAGACGGCCGCGCGAGCCAGGCTCGAGTCCAGCCAGAAGGCGTCGGGCGCGTCGGCGAAGAGCTCGAGGAAGACGGCCTCGGCCTCCGGCGGATGGGGGACACGGCGCAGCTGGACCTCCAGCGCCGGCGCCGTCGATGGCGCCGGGTCGCCGGACGGGGTGCGGTCCCGGTTCGGAGGGCGAGGGACCGAGCGGGACCGCGAGGATCGCGGCCGCCGTCCGGAGGCGTGCACGCGGGTCAGGTCGCGGAAGTTGCGCAGGAGCGCCTCCCCGTGCTCGGACGCGATCGACTCAGGGTGAAACTGCACGCCGTACCGCGGACGCGCAGGGTCCGCGAGCGCCATGACCACGCCGTCCTGCGTCCACGCGGTCGTCCGCAGCGACGCCGGGACCGAGCGGACGGCGAGCGAGTGGTAGCGGACGGCCTCAAAGCCTTGGGGCAGCCCGGCGAAGAGTCCGTCGCCGTCGTGGAAGATGCGGCTCACGCGCCCGTGGACCGGTTCGTCGGCCTCGGCCACGTGGCCGCCTTCGGCGTAGGCGAGCCCCTGATGGCCCAGGCAGACCCCGAGGATCGGCACGTCCGCATGGGCCAGCGCGGCGGAGCAGACCCCGAAGTCGCGCTCCTGCCCCGGGTGCCCCGGACCGGGCGACAGGACGATGTTGTCGAAGGGCAGGCGCTCGAGCTCCTCCCATGTGCATTCGTCGTTGCGGACGACGTGCGGGATGACCTCGTTGACCTGCGCCAGCGCCTGGAAGAGGTTGAACGTGTAGGAATCGTGGTTGTCGATGAGCAGCGTGAGCATGAGCGACGGTCCGCTGGCGTGGAGCCCGCGGACAGGACGATGGCAGACCCCGGGGGACGGCCCGGCCGACGCGGCGTACGCCGTCGTCGACTCCTGGCTCGTCGAGGACGGGCGCGTCCGCGCTCTGGAGCGCCATCATCGACGCTTCGCTGCAGCGGCGGTCGCGACGGGAAAGGTCGGCCGCGCCGACGTCGACCGGTTCTTCGCGTCCGCGGTCGCCGCGCTCCCGCGCGAGGGGCGCTGGTTTCCGCGTGTGGAGCTCGTGGCCGCCACGGCGCAGCTCCGCCTCCGGGTGCGCCGGGCGCCGCCGGCGCTGGACGAGGTGGTCCTCCCCGTCACGCCCTTCGTCGATCGTCGGTCCCAGCCGACGGTGAAGGGGCCTGACCTGAATCGTCAGACGGCATGGCGCGCGCAGGCCGAGTCCTTCGAGGCCGGCGAGGCGCTCCTGGCCGCCCCCGACGGGACGATCACCGAAGGGGTGTGGACGACGCCGCTCTGGTGGGACGGCGACGTGCTCTGCGCGCTGCCGCGTGGCGCCCGCGTGCTGGACTCGGTGACGCGTGCCCTCGTCCTGGAGCTTGCCCGTGACGGAGGTGTGGCGATCGGCCGGGACACGCCGTCGGTCGCGCGCCTGCGCGACAGCGAGACGTGGATGCTCAGCGCGCTGCACGGGATCCGCCTCGTGACGGGCTGGCTGTTGCAGCCGGGGTCACAACCGGAGCCGGCGCCCTTCACCGGAGGGCGCGCCGCCGGGTGGCAGGCGCGGCTGCAGGCGCTCGCCGTCCCTATCGGTTGATGCCGAGCCCCAGCAGGTCCGTCACGGTCACGAACCGCAGGCCCCGCGCCTTGAGTCCCCGGATGATCCCCGGCAGCGCGGCGAGGGTCTGGCGGCGGTCGCCACCGGCATCGTGCAGGAGGATGATCGACCCCGGCCGCGTCGTGGAGAGCACGCGCCTGCGGATGGTCGCCGCACCCGGACGCCTGGTGTCCTGCGGGTAGACCGACCACAGGACGCTGCGCAGCGAGAGCTCCCCGGCCGTGGCGACCAGGCGCTTTGAGCTCGTCCCGTACGGCGGGCGAAGCAGACACGGCGTGAAGCCCGTCGCCCGCACGATGGCGTCTTGCGTGGCGGTGATCTGACGGCGCGCGCCGGCGTCGGCGGCGGCGAGGCTCGCATGGGTGTAGGAGTGGTTGCCGAGCATGTGGCCCTCCCGCAGGGCGCGCCGCAGCAGCGCTTCGTGGCCGGCGACGCTGCGTCCGACGACGAAGAACGTCGCAGGAACACGCTGTCTGCGCAGGACCTCGAGGAAGGACGCCGTCAGGGGGCCGGGCCCGTCGTCGAACGTCAGGGCGATCCGGTTTCCGGACGTCGATCCCCGCCGGGCCTGGGTGGTGGACGCGCGATGCTCGCATCCGGTCGGCGACCCCGGGTGAACCTGCGCCGCGGCCTGCCGCCCGGTCGGACCCACCGTCGGCAGGAGGACACCGGCGCCGACGAGGAGCAGCAGGGCGACAGCGAGGAGGATGAGGCGAGGACGCGGCGGGGTGGACACGACGACAGGTAGCGTGGCACACATGCCCGCCCCGTACGTCGATGTCCGCGTCGAGCAGGAGGGCGGCGTCGCTCGCCTGGTCCTCGACGCGCCCGCCCGCCGCAACGCCCTGACCGTGGAGATGGCCCGCTCCATGGTCCAGGCTTGCGATGACCTGGACGCCGACCCGTCGGTCGGCGCGGTCGTCGTCTGCGGCGAGGGCGCGTACTTCTGCGCCGGCGGTGACCGTCCGACGCTGGCGGCCGCCGGTGAGGACCCCGCTCACCCGGACCAGTTCGACGGGATGGGCGACATCTACCACGCGTTCGCGCGCGTCGGGCAGCTGCAGGCACCGACGATCGCTGCGATCCGCGGCGGCGCGGTCGGTGCCGGGATGAACCTCGCGATGGCGACGGACCTGCGGATCGTCGCCCGTGACGCACAGCTTGCGTCCGGGTTCATCCCGATCGGGCTGCACCCGGGCGGCGGGCACGGCGTCCTGCTCGGTCGAACGGGCGCCCGCGAGGCGACCGCGGCGCTCATGCTCTTCGGGGAACGCGTCGACGGGGCGCGGTTCGCCGAGCTCGGGCTGGCCTGGGCGGCCGTGGATGCCGACGACGTGGAGCGTGTCGCGCTGGAGCTCGGCCGCGCGTCCCGGCGCCGACCCGGTCCTGGCCCGCCGCACCGCCGGCTCCATGCGTGTCGAGCTCGGCCCGCCCGCCCTGCCGTGGTCCGCGGCGCTCGAGCTGGAGCGGTCTGCGCAGATGTGGTCCATGCGCCGCAAGGCTCTGGGCGCCGAGGGCTGAGCCGCCGCTCGAGCCTCGCGCCGCCCCGCCGCCGGGGGTGTGCGCCCGCGTGCCCGCAAGGGCGGGCATGAGCGCTCACGGTCTGCAGCGGGCGCCGGACGCGGGCGCGTTACCCTCGGTCCGACGTGACCGCCCCCCTGGCCCCGTACACCACCCTGCGCCTGGGCGGCCCGCCCGCCCGCCTGCTGACCGTGACCGATGAGGCGGAGCTCATCGACGCGGTCAGCGACGGCTGACGCGGCCGGCGAGCCGCTCCTGATCCTCGGCGGCGGGTCGAACGTCGTCGTGGCCGACGAGGGTTTCCCGGGCACGGTCCTGCTGCTTCGCACGACCGGCATCGAGCGCGTGAACGGTGGCGGCAAGGTCGTCCTGACCGTCGCGGCGGGAGAGGACTGGGACGCCTTCGTCGCCCGCTGCGTGGCCGACGGCCTGGCCGGCGTGGAGTGTCTGAGCGGGATCCCGGGCAGCGTCGGGGCCACGCCGATCCAGAACGTCGGCGCCTACGGGCAGGACGTCGCCGAGACCATCGTCCGGGTACGGGCCTACGACCGGCAAGCGGGGGAGATCGTCGCGTTGCAGGCAGCCGACTGCGCCTTCACCTACCGTCATTCGCGCTTCAAGGACGAGCCCGGGCGGTACGTCGTCCTCGACGTGTCGTTCGCGCTTGACCGCTCGGACGCCTCGCGCTCCCTACGGTACGTCGAACTGGCCAGGGTGCTGGGCGTCCCGGTGGGGGCGTCGGCGTCGCTGGAGGACGTCCGGCAGGCGGTGCTCGCGCTGCGCGCGTCCAAGGGCATGGTCCTGGACGACAGCGACCACGACACCTGGTCGGCCGGTTCGTTCTTCACGAACCCGATCCTCACACCGGACGAGTTCGCGATGCTCGACGCGCGCGTCCTGTCGCTGCTGGGTCCGGACGCGAGGCTCCCGCGGTACCCGGAACGTGACGGACGACTGAAGACGTCAGCGGCGTGGCTCATCGAGCACACGGGGTTCTCGAAGGGACACCGGGGTCCGCAGGGTGACGCGGCGATCTCGTCCAAGCACACGCTGGCGCTGACGAACCGAGGTGCAGCGCGCACGGGGGACCTCGTCGCGCTCGCGCGCGAGGTGGCGACGGGGGTCCGTGACACCTTCGGGGTGTCGCTCGTCCCCGAGCCGGTCTTCGTGGGTCACGCCTGGCCTCAGGACCCCTGACCTCGGAGCCCGGGGCCGGGGCGATCAGGCGGCCGCCTGCAGCGCTTCGAGAGGCTGGACCTCCGTGAGCTGCGGGCCGCGCAGCCCCGAGCGCCACTGCAGCGGCGTGACGCCACCGAAGCGCCGGAAGGCCTTGGCGAACTGCGCGCTCTGGCGGTAGCCGACGCGGCGCGCGACATCACGCACCGGCAGCGCCGTGCCCGAGAGCATGTCGGCGGCCCGCTGCATCCGCAGCCGGGTCAGGTAGGCGCGGAACGTGTCGCCGTCCTCTTCGAACAGGCGCTGGACCTGACGGCGCGACGAGGACACGGCGCGGGCCACGTCGTCCAACGTCAGGTCTGACTCGCCGAAGCGCTCGTCCAGGTATTCCTGGACCTCGGCGTACAGCTCACGTCGCAGCGCGATGGTGAGCGGGCGGTGCTGGACAGGAGTGCTCATGTCCAGACATACGGCGCAGGCCGCAAAAGGGATGCACGCCGCGCCGCATCCCGGCCTGATGTGGGGTGACGACCGTTCGGCCGTCACCCCGCAAACCGTCTCCTAGCGGATGTGCATGCCGCTGATCGCGCGGGCGATGACGATGCGCTGGATCTCGCTGGTGCCCTCGAAGAGCGTGTAGATCTTGGCGTCGCGGTGCCAGCGCTCCACCGGGTACTCGCGGGTGTAGCCGTTGCCGCCGAGGATCTGGATCGCGCGCTCGGTGGCCCAGACGGCGACCTCGCCGGCCTTGAGCTTGCTCATCGAGCCCTCGGCGTTCTCGAACGTCTGGCCGGTGCGGCCCATCCACGACGCGCGCCAGACGAGCAGGCGGGCGGCGTCGATCTCCATCTTCATGTCGGCCAGCGTGAAGGCGATCGACTGGTTCTCGATGATCTTCTTGCCGAACTGCTCGCGCTCCTTGGCGTAGTCCAGCGCGTACTCGTAGGCCGCGCGGGCGATGCCGATGGCCTGGGCGCCGACGGTCGGACGCGAGGCCTCGAACGTCTGCATCGCCGCCTGGGACTTGGAGCGCTTCGCCCTCGCGTACGCGGGCCAGGCGCTCGTCGAGCTTCTCCTTGCCGCCCGAGGACGTACTCGGCCGGGATCCGCGCGTCGTCGAGGTAGACGTCGGCGGTGTGCGAGGCGCGCAGGCCGTGCTTGGAGACCTTCGCGCCCTGCGTGATGCCCTTGCACTCGCTCATCGGGACGATGAACGCCGCGTGGCCGCGAGAGCCGAGCTCACGGTCGACGGAGGCGATGACGACGTGGACGTCGGAGATGCCGCCGTTCGTCGCCCAGGCCTTCTGGCCGTTGAGGACCCACTCGTTCGTGGCCTCGTCGAACTTCGCGGTCGTGCGGATGTTCGAGACGTCCGAGCCGGCGTTCGGCTCCGACGCGCAGAACGCGGCGACCTTCACGTCGTCCGCGGTGCCGAAGCAGCGCGGGATCCACTCGCCGACCTGCTCGCCGGTGCCCTGCCCGAAGATCGACGCGACGGCCAGGCTCGTGCCCATGAGCGCCATGCCGATGCCGGCGTCGCCCCAGAAGAGCTCCTCGTTGACGATCGGCATCGAGAGGCCCGTGGGGTCGGCGAAGAACTGTGCCAGACCCTCGAAGCCGTAGAGGCCGATCTTCGCCGCCTCCTGGATGATGGGCCACGGCGTGGACTCGCGCTCGTCCCACTCCGACGCGGCCGGACGCATGACGTTCTCGGCGAAACCGTGCACCCAGTCGCGCACGTCCTTCTGGTCCTGCGTGAGCTCGAGCGTGAAGACGGGCTCGGCCGGGGTCTCGGCGACGGCGGCCTCGGGGGCCGTGCTGGCTTCCATGTGAATCTCCTGAGTGGCTTGGACGGCGGTGCTCCCGCGGCGCGGACTTTAGCGAACGCCGACGTTCATTCGTCCCGGTCGGGGGTGGCCGCACTGGACCCCGGTGCGTTGGTCGCCGCTGACAGGTTCTGGACGCATGCGCGCGTGGAAGCTGTCACCGGCCGGCGCGGCCGGTCGGTCGCCGCCTCCCGCGTGCCCGTCGGTGACAGGTTCTGCATCCATACGCGGGCCGAAGCTGTCATCGACTGCGCGCCGGTGCCTGCAACGAAGCTCACGGGCGGCGGGTCCCGCGGGCGGGCCCGTCCGTGTGAACCCTCAGCCCGCCCGGGCGCGGGCGGCGCGCACGGCCTCGTCGACGAAGACGAGCTTCTCGATGACGGCCGGCGTCAGGACGAAGGGGTACAGGTCCCCGAGCCCCATGGAGCGCAGCATCCCGTTCATCGCGTACGTCAGCGGGATCCAGTCACGCAGGGTCTGGCGGATGGGGACCTCGACGCACTCGTCGGGGTCTGCGAGCGCGGTCCGCAGCCCGTGCGCACCGGCGGTCTGCGTCGAGTCGGTGATGTGGAGGTAGTGCGCCCAGGTCTCGGCCCAGTCCTCCCACGGATGCATCGTCGCGTAGGCGCTGACGTGCTCGGCCGCCCAGTCGGCGGGCGGACCGTTCTCGTAGTGGCGCGCGAGCGCGTCGGCGTACGACTCGCGCTCGTCCCCGAAGAGCTCGCGGAAGCGGTCGATGAGGCCGGTGTCCTCCACGACGATCGGCCAGTAGTAGTGCCCGACCTCGTGGCGGAAGTGGCCCAGGAGCGTGCGGTAGGCCTCACCCAGCTGCTCGCGGATCGTCTCGCGGTGGGCGTTGTCGACCTCGCGCAGGTCGAGCGTGACGACCCCGTCCGCATGCCCGGTCGTCACGTGTTGCTGCTCGCTGGACAGCAGTTTGAAGCAGAGGCCGCCCTCGCGGTCGGTCCAGCTCTGGACGGGGAGTTCGAGCTCGAGCAGCGTGAACAGCAGGCGGCGCTTGGCGCCTTCGGCGTCCGCGAAGTCCAGGACCCCGTCGGGGTCCTTGTCCGACGGCCGCGTATGCGTCAGGCGGCAGCTCGTGCAGAGCTTGCCGGGCTCGTCGACGAGCCAGTTGCACCGGGTGAGCTCGGTGTTCGCGCAGCGAAAGACGACCCCGCCATCCTCGTCGCCGACGACGTGCAGGCGGCCGGACTCGATGTCCTCGTCGACCTGGAGGGTGACGATCTCCCGCCGGGTCGTCTCGTACCCGAGCCCCGACAGGCAGTTCAGGCACAGCGTGTTCTCGAAGAAGACCATCTGCGAGCACGTGCCGCAGTGAAAGACCCGCATCTACGCCACCGCCCAGAGGGCGTCGTCCCCGAGGGGTGTGCGGGTGGCCTGGCCGGCTGCGACCGCGTCGATGAGCGACGCCTCGGCGGCGACAGCGTCGACCGGGGTCAGCGGCGGCGCCATGATCGCGGCCACCTCGGCGGTGGTCAGGGCGTAGGGGAACGCCTCCAGCACCTCGAGGGCGCCGGCGGCCTCCGGCCGCCTGCGCAGGGTCACGTCGAGGTTGGCGATGCAGACGTCGTAGGCCTCGATCGTCTGAAAGCCGCCGGCCTCCAAGGTCTTGCCGGAGGCGGTGTGCGTCAGCAGCAGCGACGGCGCGGTGAAGCGGACGGGCCCGTCGGTCTGCGCCGACTTGCCCTGGAACTCGGTCGGTCCGCCCTCCGCGGCCCGCGAGATCGCACGGTCCGCCTGGTAGGCGGCCTCCGTCGCGGGGTCGTCCAGGGCCGCGACGACGGCGGCACCGTCCAGCCCGTCGACGAGCGCGAGCGCCGCCGCGATGCCGGCGTCCTCGTCGAAGAGCCCTGTCGTCGTGAACTGGGTGAACTGCAACGCGCGGAGGACGTCGAGCTCGCGCCGCGGGTCCAGCAGCCGGGTCGCCGACGACGGCGCGGCACGCTCGGCCCGTGTGGACGACCCGAGCACGCGGGGCGGTGGCGAACGGCATGCCGTACCGGCGGAACATGAGGTATCCGGTGGCCTGTCGCGCCGGCGTGTACCCGCGGTCCTCGTAGACGCGCGATTCCTCGGCGAGGCCGATCATCGCGTGGGTCCAGCCGAGCTGGTCCCCGTAGCGCCACTGCAGCGTCGCCAGCGCCGGCCAGGCGGAGTAGGCCCAAGGGCAACCGGGGTCGGTGACATGGGTGACGGCGATGGCGGGGGACACGTCGAGAGGCATACCCGGATGGTTGCACAGGCAACCAGCCCTGGCCGGTGCCCTCCGGGCCAGGTCGCCGCCCGCGGTCCGCCGAACGACGGAGGGGCGCCCAGACGGGCGCCCCTCCGGTACGGCTGGTGTCGACCTGACGGCTAGCAGATCACCTGCAGGTGGAAGGGCACCGGGATCGGCAACGGCCCCGGCACGGCCTCGTCGACGGTGACCTTGTTCGCACCGGCGGAGTCGACCGCGATGGACAGGCCCCCGACCGCGGTGGCGCTGTTCGGCGTCGCGGTGAACGAGCACTTGGAGACGTCCTTGGGGAACGTCACGGTGAACGTGTTGCCGGCCACCGTGGCCGTCGTGGTCCCGCCGCGGCTGGCGGTGACGTTGCCCGACGAGGCGACAGCCGCGAAGAGCAGGTCGCCCGCCGCGGCGAACTCCGTGCTGTTCTTGCCGTCGAGCTTGCTCGCGTCCGCGGCCTTCTCGGTCTTGCCGAGGAAGTCGGTGGCGCTCTTGCCGTCGACGCGGTCGGCGTTCAGGCCGGTCGCCACGCCCGTCGCGTTCGTCGTGAACGGCTTGGCACCGTCGCCGCCGCGACCGACCGTGATCAGGCCGGCGCTCAGGCCGTTCGTCGCGTTGAACTCGAAGGCGTAGCCGCTGGCGAGGTTGTTCGCGCGGATGCACGGGTTAGTCGGAGGCGTCGCCGCGCTGCCACCGGTCGTCGAGCGGCAGCCGTACACGGCGCCGCCGCCGGTGGAGGAGAGGTTCGACTGACGCGTCGAGAAGCCACCGGTCGCCGCATTCGATGCACCGACGTTCGAGATGATCTGCGTCTCCTGCACGGCGGTGCCGTTGCGCTTGCCTTCCAGGAGGGCGCTACCGGTCGCGGCGACACCCGTGGCGCTGATGCCGACGACGAGGACGCCGGTCGCAGCCAGGACGGAGCGGGTGCGGACTGATGTGGCGCCGAGGCGCGTGCGGATCCCGCGGCGCGATTCGGTGTGGTCGTGCTGATGCATGTAGGTCTCCCGTGTGGGGTGTGGGGCAGGGGCGGCCGAGGCCGCCCCGGGCGTCTCGCTCGAAACGAGCCGCTCTCTCCCGCAACCGGACCACGGGTGGGTCGATGCGGTCTTGTCAGAGCTGTTACGGCCGCAGCGGCCGCCGTGCAGCCCGGCTTGCACCGATCGCGGTCAGGCCAGGTTCGACTTGCGCGGGTAGGCGATCGAGGGATCGGTGAGGACGTTGACGAGCGCCGGCTTGCCCGCCTCGAACGCCCGGTGCAGGGCGCCCTTGAGCTTGTCGGGGTCGCTCACGAGCTCGCCGTGTCCGCCGAGGGCCTCCACGACCTTGTCGTACCGCGTCTCCGGCGTCAGTTCGGCGGCGACGGAGTAGCCGTACAGGAACTCCATCGGGTGCTTCTCCAGCGCCCAGATCCCGTTGTTGCCCATCACGCCGACGACGTTCACGCCGTGGCGCGCGAGCGTGTCGTACTCCATCCCGCCGAAGCCGAACGCCCCGTCCCCGAGCATGAGGACCACCTGCTTGTCCGGTCGCGCGAGCTTCGCCGCCAGCGCATAGCCCGGCCCGGAGCCCAGGCAGCCGAACGGCCCCGGGTCCATCCAGCACCCCGGCTCGTAGCTGTCGATGACGCGTCCCGCGTAGGAGACGAAGTCGCCGCCGTCGCCGATGATGATCGCGTCGCGGTCCACGACCTCCGCGAGCTCCTTGTACAACCGCATCGGGTGCAGCGGGCTGCGCCCGTCGCCGAGCTCCTGCGCCTCGGCCGCGCGCTTGGCCGTCTCCGCCTCGCGGAGCCCGGCGACCCAGGCCTGCGTGTCCTGACCGTGACCGCGCACCCCGCGCAGGAGCGCCCGCAGCGAGCCGGCGATCGACCCCACGAGCTCGGCGGCGACGGGCCGCGGATGGTCGCGGATCGCCTCGGCGCGGTCGACGACGATGAGCTCGGTCTCCTCCCCGAAGGACCCCCCGAAGCCGAGGCGGAAGTCCATCGGCACCCCGATGACGAGGGCGACGTCGGCGCCCTTCAGGCCGTCGCCGCGGGCACGCGAGAAGGCCAGCTCGTGGTCGGCCGGGATGCAGCCCCGGGCCATGCCGTTGAGGAAGACCGGGATCCCGAGCTCGGTGACGAGCTCGAGCAGCGCGACCTCTCCGTGGCCCCAGTAGAGGTTCGTGCCGGCCATGACCACCGGGCGCTCGGCGCCCTGCAGCAGCGCGATGGCGCGGTCCAGCTGGCCGCCGTCGGCTTCGGCGCCGCCCTCGGGATCGCGGGGAGCGACCTCGGTCTCGGTGTCCTCGCCCTCCATGAAGATGTAGTCCATCGGGAAGTCGACGAAGGTCGGGCCGGAGTGCGGCGCCAACGACGTCGTGATCGCTTCGTCCACGAGGTCGGGGATCTCGGCGGTCGAGTCCGCGGTCCGGGCGGACTTCACGAGCGGCCGCACGAACGGGACGTGGTCGATCTCCTGCAGCGACCCCGAGCCCCACCGCAGCGCCGGCGCGCGGCCACCCAGAACAGCGATCGGCGAGTTGTTCATCTGCGCCGAGCCCAGTGCGCTCATCGCGTTCGTGACGCCCGGTCCCGCGGTGACCGCCGCGACGCCGACCTCACGGGTGACCTTGGCCCACCCCTCGGCCGCGAACGTCGCAGCCTGCTCGTGGCGGGTGTCGACGATGTCGATCCCCTCGTCGCGACACCCGTCGTAGATCGGGAAGATGTGCCCGCCGGAGAGCGTGAAGATCTTCGAGACGCCGTGGGCCTTGAGGCGTCGCGCGATGAGCTTGCCGCCGTGAACCTGCGTCGTGGGCTGAGTCGGTGTGGACATCGGGCGATCGTATGCCACCGCGGGACGGCAAGTTTGCGTTCGCGGGGTCCTTCTGCGCCGTCGGCTGGTAAGACGAAGAGACCGTGGCTTCTCCTCCGCCCCCGCGCCGGCGCCGACCACCCCCACCGCCCAGACGGCACCGTCCGCTCCCCCGCGGGCCCGAGGTCCGCAAATGGCGCCGCCGTGGGGCCGTGCTGCTGGCGCCGATCCTGCTCGGCCTGCTCGGCATCGTCGCGTTGCGGATCGCCTACACCGACCGCGCGCTCCCGGGCACCCTCCTCGGAGGCACGAACGTCGAGGGCGACAGCCGGGCTGCGCTGCGCGAGCGGATGACGCGCTTCAAGGTCAGCCCGGTGACGATCTACGCCGCCGGCAAGCGCCTCCGGGTGACGCCGGACGCCGCCGGCTACCGCCTGGACGTCGACGCAACCCTCGACCGGGTCTTGGACGCCGGACGCACCGGTCCGGCCCTGGGGCTCGTCCACACCGCCAAGGGCCTCGTACGCGAACAGGACGTCGAACCCGTCGCCGCGGTGGACGCGGTGAAGCTCGAGGCCACGGTCCGCGACTTCGCGCGCCTCGTCAACCGCCCGGCCTACCCGGGGGCGGTCTCGGTGGACCCGGCCACGCTGAAGGTGACGCTCCAGGGCCCGCGCCAGGGCCGTACCGTCGACCGGCCGGCACTCGAGCGCCGGCTCATCCAGGCGCTGCGGGCCGGAAGCAGCGCCCTGCGGGCGCCGATCCGCCGCAACCAGGTCGCGACGCTCGCGCAGGTCCGCGAGGTCGCGCGCGATGCCGAGGCCTACGTCACCGAGCCGCTCGTCCTCTCCGGCGCGGGCGATCCGGTGACGATCGCGCCCGAGCGGGTGGCGCCGGTGCTGCGTCTGCGTGCATCGCGTTCAGACCGTCGCAGCGTCCGCCTGGGCAGCGACGAGGGACGCCTCACCACGCTCGTGGCCGGCGTGGCCAAGCGGCGCGACCAGTCCGCCCGGTCGGCGCAGATCTCCGCCGCAGGTCGCTCCGTCGTCCTCGACGGCAAGGGTCGCGTGAGCTGGAAGGCGCGCCGGGCCTCGATCTCGGTCACCCGCCCGGCCCGCGTGGGCCGCAAGGTCCGCCGCGACCGCGCCCTGACCTCCATCGCCGCCGCGATCGCAGCGGGCCGCCATCGCGCGACCGTGCCGACCGTCGTCGACAAGCCGAAGCTCACGGCGGCCGGTGCGCGCGGGATCGACTCGCTCATCGGGACGTTCACGACGCGCTATGAGCCGGGGCAGCCTCGGGTGAAGAACATCCGCCAGATGGCCCGTACCGTGGACCGGACCGTCATCCCGCCGGGCGGGCAGTTCTCGCTGAACGGCATCGTCGGCGAGCGAACCCTCGCAGGGGGCTACGTCAAGGCGCCGTACATCGCGAACGGCAAGATCGTGCCGTCCGTGGGTGGCGGGGTCTCGCAGTTCTCGACGACGATGTACAACGCGGCGTACTTCGCCGGCCTCCGGGTCGACACGCACCAGCCCCACAGCCTGTACATCAGCCGCTACCCGCCGGGGCGCGAGGCGACGCTGAACTTCCCGGACATCGACCTGAAGTGGACGAACGACACGGACGTCCCGGTTTACGTGCGGACGCTCACCGACGACGACGTCGGTGACGGTCAGCCTCTACGGCGACAACGGCGGCCGGCGTGTCACCGCGGCCCCGGGCCCGCGGGAGCCGGTGCCGGGCGGGGACTTCAAGATCACGGTGGTGAGGACCGTCGTCCGCGGCGACGGCAAGCGCACCGAGGACTCGTTCACGACGACGTACGACAAGGGCGCCGAGTGACGGCACACCCCGCTGCTCCCCATGCATCATCATCAGCGCGTGGCCACCTCCGCTGATCCCCAGCTCGCCCTGACGGTCGAGGACGCTGTCTGCGTCACGGTCGTCGAAGAACGCGGGGGTGACCGGCGCGAGCTGCGCGTCGGCCCGATGGGCGAGGGGGACGCCCGCCTGCTGGCGGCGCTGCTGCTCGGCCGGGCGGAGGTCTGCGCCGGGGAGGATGGGCCCTGGCGTGGCGCGGTCGCCGGCGGAAGCCGCACGGTCCGCCTGGAGCGCTAGGGCACCGGCCCGGAGCATGCGCACCCTCGTCATCTCCGACCTGCACCTCGGGGCCCGCTCGGGAAGCGACGTCCTGCGTCGTCCGGTCGCCCTGCGGGCGCTGCTGGAGGCGCTGGACGGCGTCGACCGCCTCGTCCTGCTGGGGGACACGATCGAGCTGCTGGAGGGCCGACCCAAGCCCGCGATGCGCGCGACGCTCCCGGTCCTGCAGTCGATCGGCGCCCGGCTCGGCCGCGACCGCGAGGTCGTCGTCGTCCTGGGCAACCACGACCACGCCCTCGTCCGTCCATGGCTGCGGACCCAGCGCCGCCGACGCAAGCGCATCGGCCTTGCGTCGCGGGTCCCTGTCGCCTCGTCGTCAGCGCTGAAGGCCATCACCGACGCCCTCCGGCCGGCGCGCGTCCAGGTCCGCTACCCCGGCGTGTGGCTGGGGGAGGGCATCTGGGCGACCCACGGCCACTACCTGGATCGCCACCTCTTTCCGTCAGGGAGCACAGGCGTCCTGCTCGGCCGGGTGCCCGAGGGCCGTGCGGGCGCCGAGGATTACGAGACGGCGGCCGGACCGAGCGCCGCTGCCGTCCAAGGGCTCGTCGCCGCGTCCCTGCCCGGGCTGCTCGGCGAGCCCCTGGACCGTGCGGCGGGCCTGGCCCGCTCGGCGTCGATCACGATGCTCCCGCTGGCGACGAAGCTGCTCGGCGGCGGGGTGCTCGCACCGTTGAGCGCCGGAGCGCTCGGCTTTCAGTTCCGCCGGGCCGGTCTGCCCGCGATGGCGGAGGTCGCCCTGCGCCTGAACGTCAAGGCCGAGCACGTCATCTTCGGCCACCTGCATCGCGCCGGCCCGCGCTTCGGCGACCACGTGCCGGAGTGGACCCCGCGGGGCGCGCAGGCCTTCACGAACTCCGGCTGCTGGGTCTACGAGCCGCTGCTGCTGGCCGGGGCCCGGCCGCCGCACCCGTACTGGCCGGGCGGCGCGGTGCTCGTGGAGGACGGCGCCGCCCCGGTCGCCCTCGGGCTCCTCGACGGCCTGACCGAGCGCGACCTCGCCTGACGTCCTAGTTGACCGATGGGTCGGCCGGGACGCGCGCGAGCTGCGCGTACGCGCCGCCCTTGCGCTCCAGCGCGCTGGCCCACAGGTCGTCGGACCCGTCGGAGAAGACGTCGTCGGGCTCGGCGTCCAGGATGATCCAGGCGCCCTCCTCCAGTTCGCCGTCGAGCTGCCCCGGTCCCCAGCCCGCATGCCCGGCGAAGACGCGCGCCCGTCGGGTCACGGCGGCGATGCGGTCCATGTCGGCCTCGGCGGGGAGAAAGCCGATGTCGTCCATCACGAGCGCCGCGGCGAGCGCGGCGTCGCTGAACTCGGCGAGCACCATGACGGCGTCGGTCTGCACGGGGCCGCCGGCGTAGACGGCCTCGCCGGGGTCGACGACCCCCCGCAGCTCGTCGACGGACTCGGTGACGGAGGACTCCGACGGCCGGTTGAGGATCAGCCCGAGGGTCCCGTCCTCGGAGTGCTCGGCGACGAGGATGACCGCGCGCGCGAAGTTCGGGTCCGTCAGGGCGGGCGAGGCGATGAGGAGCTTTCCCTTCAGCGGCATCGAAGGTCATTCTTCCCGAAGCCCCGGGGGGCTGACACACCGCGGCCCACGACGCTCATCCGAGCAGCCCGCCGAGGAGGCCCAGCAGACCGGTCGCCGAGCGCGGGTCCGTACCGTGCTCCTGCTCGAACCGCCGCGCGTCGTCCTCGTCTGCCAAGGCGAGGACGAGCTCCTCGCGGGTGGCGCCGAGCCGGCAGGCGTTGCGGTCGAGCGACTGCAGCGCACGATCCTGCAGTGCGCCGGTGATCGTCCCGCCGGTGGACGGCAGCGCCCGCGGCAGGCACGGGTCGGCGATCGCCACCGGTTCCGGGCTCAAGCGGTCGTAGGCGACGATCTGCCCCGCCAGCACGGCGCAGCACGCCAGCGCGCCGCCGACCACCCAGACCGGCGCGCGGGGCCGCACCCGGACGAGCAGCGCGCCACCGAGGATCGCCATCAGTCCGGTCAGCGCGAAGGCGGCGTAGAACGAATCACCGACCGCGGACACGAGCATCTCGTCGGCCCGGTCGCCCAGGCGCCTGTACTCGGCCTGCTCGTCGTCGGCCAGTTCGGTGCCGTTGGCGGCGATCGCCTCGCGCAGGGCACGGCGTGGGCTCTCGGTGTCGACGCTGCCCAACAGCGCGGGCGCGAGCGAGAGCTTGCGGACGGGATCGAGCTTGGCGTCCAAGGCCAGCGCGACACCCTGTCGGCGTGCGTCGCGGGTGGCGTCATCCAGCCGGGCCGCGGTGATCGGGGCGATGAGGACGAGGGCGAGCGCGATGCCGACGTGGCGGATCGCCAGCAGCCGCGCGGCGTCTCGGGCGTTGCGCTCGGGCAGCAGCTCGCCGCCCAGGGCCGGGAGGGCCAGGCCCATGCCGGAGCCCGCGAGGACCTGCGGGAGGAACGTCCAGGCCAGCCGCGCGTCGGGGAGCTAGGCCAGGGCGAGCGTCCCGAAGCCGACGAGGATGCAGCCGGCCGCCGCGCGCCAGCGGGCGTCGCCACGGATGCGGCTTGCGACCAAGGCGCTGGCGGGAACGATCGTCACGGTGGCTGCGGCCTTGCAGCGGCTCCACGGCCCAGCCGGCGACGAGCAGCAGCACGAGGAGGAACAGGACGGCGCTCAGGGCGGCGGAGACGAGCCCCAGGGCGACCGCTGCCCGCCAGTCCGTCGGGGCGTCCCTCGGGTGGGTCCACGGCGGGCCCCGGGGCCGGGGACGCCGAGGACCGCAGACAGACCGCGGCGGCCACCCTGCCACCGGCACCTGGACGATGAAGATCGCCGGCCAGGAAACGCCTGGGTCAGGGCACCGCCGAGCGCCGGACCGGCGGCGGCCGAGAGCACTGCCGCCCCGAGCCAGAGGTTGCGGGCGCTCGGCGCGGCCGCGCCCGCCGGAGTGCTCGTCACGGGCCTCGTCCGGATCGGCCAGCAGCGTGAAGGTCGCGATGAGGGAGGCGCGCCGCCGACCGCCTGCAGCGCCCGGGCGACGAGGAGGAACAGCAGCGTGCCGGCCCCCGCACACGCCGCGACGCCACCGCGAAGGGACGAAGCCCGCGGCGCCGACGCGCGCGGCACCTGCTGCGCGGCAGCCGCTCGGCCGGCAGCAGCGCCGCCGCCAGCGCCGACGGTGTAGACGCCGATGACGGCGGCCACGCCCTCGACGGTCGTGCCGAGGTCCACGAGCAGTTGCGGCAGCGCCAGCGTCACCACCGAGGCGTCCGCGAGCGCGAGGCCGGCGGCGACGGCGAGAAGGACGGAGCGTGCGCGCACGTCCACAGTGTGCCCGCTCGGCCGCTATAGGCTCGCCGCACCCCCGAGCGAAGGCCGAGCACACCCGTGAGCGAGATCAAGGAGTCGGTGTACAAGGACCCGCGTGGCGCGGAGGCGATGCAGCCCTTCCACGAGTACGCCCGCACGCACGAACCGGGCTGGACGTACACCGCGACGCGGATCCTGCTCACGCCGGTCGCGCTGGTGCTCTACCGCTGCAGGGCGATCGACAAGCGCAACGTGCCGGCCGAAGGCGGCGTGATCCTTGCGCCCAACCACTTCAGCAACATGGATCACTTCTTCTGCGGCGTGCACCTGCGTCGCGAGATCCGCTTCATGACGAAGTCGCAGTTCTTCGGGGCCAACCCGGTCATCGGCTACATCTTCCGCGTCGCCGGCCACTTCCCGGTCCGCCGCGGGCACAACGACGAGGAGGCGTTCACGACGGCGCACGCCATCCTGGGCCGCGGGCTGCGTCGGCATGTACGCCGAGGGCGGGCGCTCGCGGACCGGGGACTGGGCGAGCCCAAGGCAGGCATCGGCCGTCTGGCGCTCGAGTCCGGCGCCCCCGTCGTCCCCGTCGCGATCTTCGGCTCCAAGGACGTGCGCCAGTGGAGACGCGGACGGTTCCCGCGCGTTCTGGTGAGCTACGGCGAACCGCTGGTCCTCGACCGCGTCGCGGCGCCCACGCGGGAGCAGTCCCCCAGGCGGCGGCACAGCAGATCTTCGACCGCGTCCGCGCGCAGTACGCCGCGCTGGAGCGGCGCTGACCCGACCGGCGCCGGGCTAGTCGCGGACCCCCGGCGCTGCCGACGATCCGCCACGGCGCCGAGCTCGTCACCGGTGAGCGAGAGGATCCAGTACTCGACGAACTCGCGCTCCGTGCTCTGGCTGCCGGAGAGCAGCTGCACCGGTGTCGCGGTCCTCGATGTAGCGGCGGCCACCCCGCGGTGATCGCGACGGTGATCCGTGCCGGCTCGGGCGTCGGCTGCCCAGCCTCCTGCACGTCGATCTCGTTCGACGCACGACCCCCCCCGGACGACCAGGCGGGTCGTCGGGTCCGGGGGCCGCGTCGCCGGGGTGCAGCAGCGCCCGGATCGCCTCGGGCGTGGCGAGGGCTCGCCAGCGCGTCGTCGGGGCCGTCGACGGCCTCCACCCAGGCCTCCACCGCACGGCATGACGCACGCCTGGATGCACGTCAGGACCGAAGCGCGCATCGACGAGGGACAGGTCCAGCGCTGCGGCGCGCACGTCCTCGGCGAAGTCCGGGTCGACGAGGTCGGCGGTCGTGAAGCCCGCCGCCACGGCGTGTCGGCGTGGCCGCGAGCTCGTTAGCGTCGCGGCCGCGGTGAGGCGCTTGTCGTCGCCCCACGGTGTGGCGACGATGTCGCTGTCGAGGTGATGGTCGCCCTCCGCCTGCTGCTCGATCGAGATGAGGATCCAGCGCGCGTCCTCGTCGATCGACGAGCGGGCCAGCGTCCAGTACTCGCGCAGCGACACCTGCTGCCGGCGAGGTCGCACCGTCGTGGAAGATGCTCTCGCCGTGCTTTGTCGTGCACCAGTCGTCCATCTCCCGCGCCGACAGGCGGACGACGACGCGGTCCTCCATGTCGTCCTCGCGGTTGACGAGGCCGCGGACGCACTGCATCTCCGCCGGTGCGGAACTGCGGACCTGGTTGTGCCATCCCTTCCCATCGCGAAATCGCCGCAGGCGGCGACGCCCACTCGACGAGCAGGTCCGGCCCGGCCAGCGTGGCGCTAGCTGTCCGCCTCGTCGCGCGCCTCCCACGCCGCCTGGACCGCGCGGAAGAGCTCCGGCCGCCTCGGCCTCGACCGCGTCGGCGGCGAAGTACGCGTCGTCCTCGGCGGCCTCGGCGCTGGCGGTGCGCACGCGCTTGACCCGGTCCCCGGCGACCTTGCGGTTGTAGCGCTGGGCCGCGACGAACGCCAGGACGGCGCTGACGGCGATGAAGAGGAGGAAGAGCACGATCACGACCGCCACGAGGCCGCCCGAGACCGTCCCGCCCCCGCCGCCGTAGTAGGCGCCCCCGCCTCCTCCGCTGAAGCCGCCACCGCCACCGCCGCCACCTCCTGCCGAAGCTGGATGATGCCACTCCCCGGCGGCTGCGAGGATCAGCGACGACGTGAGGGCGAACACGGGCATATCGAAGCAGGTCAGCCGGAGAGGGCGGCGAGCGCCGCTGCGCGTCGCTCCGTCAGCCACTGCTGCAGCCGCACCCGGTCGGCCGCCCGCATCCGGACGAGCTGCAGTCCGGCGGCGTCGGCCCCCACCGCGCGGCGCACCTCCGCGATGGCGTCGACCGGCTCGGCGTGCTCGAGCGCGATCCGCAGGCGCACGATGTCCCCACGCGAGAGCTCGACCGCACCACGCAGCCCGATGCCGTCGACCGACAGGTCCTGGGTGAGGGCCTGCACTCCCACGACGCGGCCGGGGTGGTGGACGCTCCACGGCCCGCAGCACGGTGGTGCGGGCAGCGGTGCGGCGTTCGGGCCGGTCGGCTGCCTGCAGCTCCTCGAGCGGGTCCTCGAACACGGCGTGGACGACGTCGGCCCGGAGCGTCCCCCGGCTGTCGGGCACGGCGAGCAGCATCGCGCGCCGCTCGGCCGAGGGCACGGGCGGGACGGGCGCGATGCGGACCTGGCGGCGGTGCAGCATGCGCGCCGGTGCCGGGGGGTGCTCGGCGAAGACGAGCTCGGCGGCCGCCCGGGACGGCCCGTGCCACGAGCACCGTGACGCTGCCGAGTCCGGGGACGGTGAGCTGTGCCCGCTCGGGCTCGACGACCACACCACCGTCATCGACCGCGGCCCGCTGACCCTGAGAGGATGGGCGCATGGCCCCTCTCTCCCCGCAGGCGCTGCGCGACTCCATCGGCGACACGCTCGGGCCGACGGCCTGGCGGACCGTGACGCAGGACATGATCGACACCTTCGCAGACGCTCAGCGGCTATGTGCCAGCGGATCGACACGGACGTGCGGCGCGCCGCGGAGGAGTCCCCGTACGGGACGCCAATCATCGCCCACGGCAACCTGACGCTCCCAGCATGATCGACGGCTTCCGGGACGAGCTCGTCCCGCTGGCGGGCTTCGCGCTCGGCGTCAACCTCGGTTACGACCGCGTCCGCTTTCCCGCGCCGGTGCCGGCCGGTGCGCGCGTCCGTGCCCGCCCCCGCAGAGCTGCTGTCCGTGGACGAAGCGCGACGACGGCTGGTGGCAGATCGTCCAGCGCTTCACGGTGGAGCTCGAGCGACCGGCGCCGGCGTCGAGGGTCCACCGGTCTGCGTGGCCGACAGCGTCATCCGCGCCCGCCCGGCCTGACCGCGGCCTCCGTCCCCCGGATGCCGCCCCCTCAGCGGACCGCCGAAGACGGCGGCCACCCGGCCGCCAGACCAGCAGGCGCCGGAACGACGGGTCGAAGAGCCCGACCTTGACCGTCCAGCGCCCGGCGCGGGCCGCGGCGGGAACCCGGTAGGCCACGCCATACCGACGCGGGACGCCCGCCCGCAGGCGCTGGCCCCGGAAGGCGACCTGGTACGTCGGCGACGTCCCGGCGCCGGGGGCGTAGAGCTGGACCGCGACGACGAGCTGCGCCGCTTCGCGGCTGGTCAGCCGCAGGACGAGGCGGGCTGTCGCTCCGCGGGTCACGCTCCGGCGCACCGCGGCGGCCTTGACGACGACGCTCGGCGCCGTCGTGCGTACCGGCGCGGTCCTCGACGGTCGCGCCGTGCGGCCGCCGGCGACGCGCAGCGGGGGAAGGGCGCCGGCCAGGCGCTTGAAGAGCCCTCCGTCGTCGTCCTTGCCGTCGCCGTCGTCGTCGCATGCGCAGGTCGCGTCGGCGAACGCCTTGCCGAAGAGCAGCGCGAGGACACCCGCGCGGATGTACGCCCGGCGGACGGCGGCCCCGCCGTCCCCGAGCAACGTCTGCACGCGGTTGTCGCGGTAGCGCTTGGGTCGGTCGGGCTGGCGGAGTTGCCCAAGGGCAGCTGCCAGAGAACGATGCTGCGCGCCGTCGCCGAGGACACCCCGCGCAGGAACCTGGCCTGTCGCGCGAAGTCCGCCGGGCTCCACACCGAAGCACCGTCGTCCCCCTCACGGACCTGCGCGTAGCCGTTGTCGCGGTTGTCCTGCTCGGCGAAGATGAGGTCGAAGCGGGCGCCGAGCGAGCGGAGGAACGCGCGGCGACGCCGGCGAGTTCGTCCAGGCGCGCGTCCGCCGGGTCGCTGTCGGCGATGTCCTCGCCCGTGCCCCAGTCGCTCAGGTGGTAGCCGAGCAGCACGGCGGGGGCGTAGCGGTCGCGCAGGCGCACGATGGCCTGGGCCAGGCCCGCAGCCGTGTTCGGCAGCCCGCGAGCTCGCTCGACCCGGTCGTCGAGACCTGGACCGGCACGGCCGACGCTGCTCGCTGCGGCGCTCGATGTAGCCCCACAGGTCGGGCTCCACGTGCAGCACGACGCTCTGGCCGGGTTGCGCCGGCCTTCTGGAAGAAGAGGCGCAGATCCTTGAAGTACGCCGCCATCGTCGCGGTGTTCGAGAGGTTCGCGAGGATGCCCGCGGCCTCGTCCATCGCCCTGCCGGGGGCGGTCTCACGCAGCTGGTAGAGCGTGAAGACCGGCATGAAGCCGTTGCGACGCTGTCGTCGATGAATCCCGGGACGAATGATCCCCCGCCCTTCGGCCCAGGTGGTCCACCCCGTCCCGGTGTTCGCGCCACCGGACAGGTAGTGGTAGCGCAGCCCGAGCCGGACCTGCGAGCGGAGCGCCGCTGCGCCACCTTCTGCGTCCCGGACCCCGACCTGCAACGTGGTGTAGGGCCATGTCACCGGGGGCTTTGCCAGGGCGTCGACCGGGGCGATAGCAATGATGCGCCAGGCAGACGAGGAGTAAATGCAGTGAGCGGTGGGGTAGGCCCATACCTCATCGAGCGGTATCGGCCGATGCACCGACGAGCAAAACGGGTACCTGCATGGCACGACCCTCAGGTCAGCTCCAGCACCAATCCAACTAAAGTTCAACCTGACAACCTGTCGAGAACGAGTCCAGATGCCCCACACCGCCCTCCGCGCCGCCGAAATCCGTGACCTCGTCATCTCCGAGGGGCGGCGCCTCCGCGTCCGCTGCTGGACGGGAACGGGCGTCCGCTCGTCCTCCTGCACGGGCTGCTCGACGACTCCGAGGGCTGGGCGCAGCTCGCCCGGGACACGCACCGCCCGTGCTACGCCATCGACCTGCCCGGGCTTCGGCGCCTCGAGCCTGCCGACCCGCCCGCGCATCAGCGCCTACGCCGAGGCGATCGTCGCGGCGCTCGACCAGCTCGACGTCGACGGCTGCACGCTCGTCGGCCACTCGCTCGGCGGCGCCGTCGCCACCGCGGTGGCCGAGCGCACGGACAAGGTCTGGGCCCTCGCGCTGCTGGCGCCCGCCGGCTTCGGGCACATCCGCATGGCCGAGGCGGTCAGCTGCCCGGCGTCAAGAACGTCGCCGAGGCCGCCCTGCCCGCTCGCGCTGGTCAACCCGCTCACGGTGACCGCCGCGTACACGACGTTCGTCGCCCACCGCCAGCTGCCGTCGAAGGACCTCATGGACCGCCTGCGCCGCCGCGCCTTCAGCTCGGGCCCGGGGTCCGCATGGCCGCCGAGGCGATCGCCGCCGCCGGCCGCTCCGAGCACGGCTTCACGAACCGCCGGGTCGACTTCGACGGCCCGGTCGCCGCGCTCTGGGGCGAGCACGACGCGCTCGTGCGCCCCGAGCACCTCGACGGCACTGCGCCGCGCGCTCCCCCAGGCGCACGTCGAGGTCTGGCGCGGCATGGGCCACCACCCGCAGCGCGAGCGTCCCGCCGAGCTCACGCGCTTCATCGAGGCCCACGCGGTCACCGGCCGCACCCGTCGGCGCCCCGTGCTCCGCGTGCAGCGCGCCGCCTGAGCGTCGGAGACCCCGTCCGCGCCGAGGCACGGGCCCTCACGTGATCGTCCTTCCGCAGTGGCCCGACGGAACGGTCGCGGTCCTGGCCACGTCGGTCCCGACGGCGCACCGCGGCCGATCCCGTCTCCACGGCGCTGCGCGCCGGCCGACACGCGCGTGCTCATGGCGCTCGGCCTGCGGCGCGCGTCGCTGCAGGCGCTGCGTGAGCGTCCCGCGCTGCGCGCTGACGATCCTGGCGCCGGGCAACGTCGCGGTGACGCTGCACGGGCACGGCCACGCCTCGCCGAGCGGCCCGCACGGGCGCCGAAGGGCATCGCCGCCGTGGCGCTCGACGTCGCAGCGAGCTGCAGGACCACACGCACCGCCGCTTCGTCATCGCCGCGCGTGCAGTGGTCGTGGAGCGACGAGGACGCGCGCGCGCGGGACGCCGACGTGCGCGCGGTCCTGCGCGGTCCGGCTGACGCCGGCTCGGCGGTAGCCTGCGCGGCGCATGAAGCTCGCGACGTTCCTGCCGCCCGGGCCGGACGTGCCCACCGCCGGCGAGGTGCGCGGCGACGCGGTCGTCGCCTTCGCCGACGGCAGCACCGTCCTCGACCGCCTGGCCTCCGGCGACCGCACGCCGGCCGACGGCGCCGTCCCACCCGCTCGCCGACGTGCACCTGCTCGCGCCCGTCCCGGCCCCGCGCGATCTTCGGCATCGGCCTGAACTACGCCGCGCACGCGGCCGAGACCGGGGCAAGGAGCCGCCGAGCGCCGATCGTCTTCATGAAGCTGCCCGACGCAGCGCCGCCCGCCCGAGCGGCCCGATCGTCTGCCCGCCGGTCGTCAGCGCCTGGACTACGAGGGCGAGCTCGGCGTCGTCATCGGCGCCGGCGGCGCGGTCGCCGGCTACACCGTCTGCGACGACGTCAGCGCGCGCGACCTGCAGGGCCGCGAGCCGCAGTGGACGCGCGCCAAGGGCTTCGACGAGCTGCCCGTACGGCCCGTGGATCACGACCGCCGACGAGGTCCCCGACCCCGAGGACCTGCGCCTGCGCACGTGGGTCAACGGCGAACTGCGCCAGGACGCCGCGCACGTCGCGACCTGATCTTCGGCGATCGCAGGCGCTCGTCGACTTCATCGCCGAGACCTGCACGCTGGAGCCCGGCGACCTGATCCTCACCGGCACGCCGAGCGGCGTCGGCATGGCCATGGACCCGCGCGTCTTCCTGCAGTCCGGCGACGTCGTCCGGATCGAGATCGAGTCCCTGGGGAGCGATCGAGCATGCCGTCGCCTGAAGCTGCGCGACGCGCTCTCGGCGAGCTGCCGACGACTCGCCGAACTCGACGACCTGCGCAGGCCGGCGCTGGCCGGCTGGGACCAGCAGACGCAGATGCCGCCCGGCGGGGCCGCCGCGCGCGGTGAGCATCCTGGCGACGCTCGAGCGCCTCGCCCATGAGCGCCTGACCGACCCCGCGCTCGGCGCGCTGCTGGACCAGGCGGCCGCCGACGGGCTCCGAGGACGCGGACTCGTCGCGCGTCGTCGCGCCGCGACCACGACAGCGCCCGCCGGTCCCCGACGAGCTCATCGCCGAGATCGCCCGGGCCGCCGCCGAGCGCGCAGACCGCCTGGCTCGAGGCCCGCGAGGCCGAACGACTTCGCGCTCTTCGCCCCGGCCCTCGAGCGCAACGTCGACCTGCCCGCCGCTGCCGCCTGCTTCCCCGAGGCCGCACACCCCTACGACGCGCTGCTGGACATCTTCGAGCCCGGCCTGACGACCGCCGCGTCCGCGCGGTCTTCGCCGAGCTGCGCGACGGCCTCGTGCCGCTGATCGCCGGCGATCGCCGCCGCGCCCGCGCCGCCCGCGCTGCCCGGGCCGTTCCCCGTCGCGGCCCAGCGCGCCCTCGCGCTCGAGATCGCGCGCACGCATGGGCTACGACGACGACGCACTGGCGCCTGGACCTCGCCGTCCACCCGTTCGCGCAGTCGCTCGCCCGCACCGACATCCGCGTCACCGCGCGCTACGAGGAGGACTCGCTGATCGGGCCTCTTCGCCGTCCTGCACGAGGTCGGGCACGGCCTCTACGAGCACGGCAGGTCGCCCCGGCGCTCGACGCGCACGACGCGTCGGCACCGGCGTCTCGCTCGGCATCCACGAGTCCCAGAGCCGGCTGTGGGAGAACCTCGTCGGCCGCTCGAGGCGTTCTGGTCGCACTGGCACCCGCGGCTGCTCGAGGCCTTCCGCGCCGCTGCGCTCGGCGGCTGCCGACCTGCGATGCAGTTCCTGCGCGCGATCAACGTCGTCGCGCCGTCGCTGATCCGCGTCGAGGCCGACGAGGCGACCTACGCGCTGCACGTCATCCTGCGCTTCGAGCTGGAGGTCGCGCTGATCGAGGGCACGCTGACGGTCGACGACCTGCCCGCGGCCTGGAACGCGCAAGACGAAGGAGCTGCTCGGCGTCGACGTCCCCGACGACACCGTCGGCGTCCTGCAGGACATCCACTGGGCCTTCGGCGAGCTCGGCTACTTCCCGACCTACGCGATCGGCAACATCGTCGCCGCGCAGCTGTGGGACGCGTCATCCAGCGCGACCTGCCGACCTCGACGCCGACTCGCCGCGGGCGACGCAGGCGCTGCACGACTGGCTGCGCGAGCACGTCCACCGCCACGGCGCGCCTGCGCACGCCCGGCGAGCTGCTGCAGCGCGTCACCGGCTCGCGAGCTGGACGCCGAGCCGTTGCTGGAGCTACCTGCGCGCGAAGTACGGCGCGCTCTACGACCTCGAGGTCAGTGCGGTCTCCGAGGACCTGGTCGATCAGCCCGTACTCGGCGGCCTGCGCGGAGGAGAAGAAGCGGTCGCGCTCCATGTCGTTGTGGACCTCCTCGACCGGCTTCTTGCAGTGCTTGGCGTAGATCTCGTCGATGCGCGCGCGCGTCTTGAGGATCTCGCGGGCGTGGATCTCGATGTCCGTCGCCTGGCCCTCGAAGCCCGGCGAGGACGGCTGGTGGATGAGGATGCGCGAGTTCGGCAGCGCCATCCGCTTGCCCTCCGCGCCGCCGGCCAGCAGCAGCGAGCCCATCGACATCGCGATGCCGCAGCAGATCGTGGAGACCTGCGGCTTGATGAACTGCATCGTGTCGTAGATCGCCAGGCCGGCGTAGATCGAGCCGCCGGGCGAGTTGATGTAGATCGAGATGTCCTTCTCCGGGTCCGCCGACTCCAGGTGCAGGAGCTGCGCGACGATGAGGTTGGCCACCTGATCGTCCACCGCGTGCCCGAGGAAGATGATGCGGTTGTTCAGCAGGCGCGAGAACAGGTCGTACTCGCGGTCGCCGCGCGCGGTGCGCTCGACGACGGTGGGGACGAGGGGCATGCCCCGCAGCCTAGCCGTTCACCGTGGCCATACCGCCCGCGTCGTAGCGGTCGCCCGCCACGTCGGGCAGCGCCTCCGTGATGCGGGCGCGGTCCGCGTCGTCCAGGGTGACGTCGACGGCGGCGACGTTCTCCTCCACGCGTTCCGGGCGCGTCGTTCCGGGGATCGGGACGACGTCGTCGCCCTGCCCGAGGACCCAGGCCAGCGCGAGCTGCGACGGCGTGCAGCCCTTGCCGTCTGCCAGCTCGGTGATGACGTCGACGACGGCGAGGTTCTTCGCGAGGTTCTCCCCGGCGAAGCGCGGCGAGGCGCGGCGGTAGTCGTCGGGGGCGAGGTCGGCGAGCGAGCGGATGGCGCCGGAGAGAAAGCCGCGGCCCAGCGGGGAGTAGGGGACCAGGCCGATGCCGAGCTCGCGGACCGTCGGCAGGATCTCGTCCTCGACGTCGCGCGACCAGAGCGAGTACTCGGTCTGCAGGGCGGTGATCGGATGTGTGGCGTGCGCCCGGCGGATCGTGTCCGGTGAGGCTTCTGACAGCCCGAGGTGGCGGACCTTGCCCTGCTGCACGAGCTCGCCCATCGCGCCGACGGTCTCCTCGATCGGCACGGTCGGGTCGACGCGGTGCTGGTAGTACAGGTCGATGTGCTCGACCCCGAGACGCCGCAGCGACGCCTCGGCCGCGGCGTGCACGTACTCCGGACGGCCGTTGATCCCACGACGGCTGGGGTCGGCAGGGTCGCGCTGGATCCCGAACTTCGTGGCGAGGACGACGCCGTCGCGCCGGTCGGCGATCGCCCGACCAACGAGCTCCTCGTTCGTGAACGGGCCGTACATGTCGGCGGTGTCCAGCAGCGTGACGCCGAGCTCGAGCGCCCGGTGGATCGTCCGGACGCCGCGGTCCTCGTCGCGATCACCGTAGAAGTCCGACATGCCCATGCAGCCCAGGCCGAGGGTCGCGACGGTCAGGCCGCCGTCGTGGCGGCCGAGGGTACGGGCGGGAAGCGTGGTCATCCTCCGACCATAGAACCGTCCCGCCCTACTGCTGCGTGCGGATCTCACGCCAGGTGTTCTGGATGACACCAGCAGAGCCGTAACTGCTGACTGCGCCGAAGGCGGAAGGCGACAGCTGGATGTTGAGCTTGGAGGAGCCGGCGATCGTCGTCGCGTCCCCGTCGACGAGCACCCCGCCGACGACGGTGGCGTTGCCCTGGATCTGCATGACCGCCGCGGTGCTGTTCGCGGTGTTCGCGTGGTAGAGGACGCCGTTGTAGACCGTGGTGCCACCGAGGTAGAGGCTCCCCGTCGCCATCAGCACCATCCCTGGGTCGGCGGCGCTGTTGACGACGTCGTTGCCGGTGTAGCTGCAGTTCCCGGATTCGATGTAGACGACGTGACCGGCCAGGGACGGGGGGCAGGTGGCGTAGTAGGTCCCGTCGGCGATCGCCGTGGCCTTCAGGCGGGCGCGTGCCTCCACCGACATCGCGGCCCCGCCCGCATAGCCGGTCTGCGTCAGGTTGGGGCTGAGCTGGTCACCGAGAAAGCTGAGCAACTGCGCCACCGTGCCGAGCGGTCCGAAGCCGACCCGCTGCCCGAGGCAGGGCGCGGACTCCAGCAGGGCCGGGGTGCACCGGACGACAGCGGTCGCTGCGCCGCCGCCGGCACGCGCGTCGATGATCGTCTTGTTGCCCATGTTCGAGATGTCCAGCCGCCCGGTGATGAGCGCGCCGTGCGGGATGTCCTCCTCCTGCTGCTCCGCGCGGATGAGCCCGACGATCGTCCGCGTCTTGCCCTGGGCGGTCGCCGTCGAGCGCACCCACAGCTCGCCGTCGCCGTTGGCGTCGTAGGCGGGCTGGGACAGGACGAGCGAGTCGGAGTAGAAGCGCGCGCTCCCGGAGATGCCGTTGTCGCGGACGACCGTCTGCCAGGTCGCTCCTGTCACGTCCGAGGTCGGGATGAGGCCTTTGAGCTGCGCGTCGCTCGGGCAGCGCGTGGAGCTCACGGCGGCGCTGCAGGTGGGATACGGGGTCAGCGCGTTTCCACGACCGGGCCAGTCGCGCGCGAGGCTGAAGATCTGCGCGTTGAGTCCGGCCTCGGCGAGGTTGAACGCCGTCTCCCGGACGCGCTGCTGCTTGGATTCGCCCGTCTGCACGTCGACGATCGACAGGAGGGCCACCGCCATGGCGACCATGAGGCTGAGCAGGACGATGCTCGTCACGAGGACCCAGCCCCCGTCGTCGGCTGCGCGGGCGGAGCGGGGGTGGAGGCTCATCCGGTCACCGTCTGGACGTCGGACGTCGCGGTCAGCCCGCCGGGATCCGTGACGACGACCGAGAGGGAGTGCACGGTGCCGACGGTCACCTTGTACGTCGTGGTCACGCCGGTGGCCACCGCCGTGGCGCCGTCCTTCCAGGTGTAGCTCAGCGGGCGGCCTTCGGGGTCCGCCGAGGCGCTGGCGTTCAGCACGATGCCCTGCGCGGTCGGCGTGGCGGTGAACGAGGCCTCCGGGCGGCGGTTCTGGTTGCGCAGGAAGGCCCCCGTCGCCAGCCGGACCTCGAACGGCCCCTTGGTCACGTCTTGGTCGAGGTACATCTCGATGTGCACCGCGCTGATGTCCGTCAGCGTGGCCGCGTCGTAGGTGAAGACGGCGCGCGGGGAGGCGCCGGAGCGGTTCGTGAGCCCGGTCACGAGCACCTGGGTCGAGCCCCACCCGGTCCCCGGGCACGCTGCCGTGGACGGGGCCGCGGGGGTGGTGGCGGTGGTCCACGTCTGGCGCTGGAGGTAGAGGGCGCCGGCGGTCGTGACGCAGAACCGCTGACGGCGGACGTTCGTGACGTTCTGACCGGCGTTCGGGCCGGCGGGGTCGACGTCCTGGAAGACGAGGTCGAAGGGCCCGGCGAGGTCGATGGCCTGCGGCTGCTCGTCCGTCGGGCTGGCGAGGTTGCGCATGGCGGCGGCGATCCGGTCCGAGACGACGCGCACGAGCTGCTGGTTGTCGTTGCGGGAGGTGATCTCCACGCTGCGCCGCTCGGCGTCGGCGAAGGTCGTCAGGACGGCGGTCAGGACCATGAGCGACAGGACGGACGCCAGGAGGAGGCCGGGCAGCGTGATCTCGCCACGGTCGCCGTGCAGGCGGGTGGAGCTCATTTCGTCACCGGTCCCAGGCGGGAGGACTCGGCCAGGCGCGTGTCGACTGCGGTGATGGCGTACGTGTGGGTCTGCCCGCCCGTCCGGGTGTCGGTCCATGTGACCTTCGTCCCGTCGACCGTCCGGTCGTAACGGTTTCCGTAGGCCAGGCCGTCGCGGTAGATGTTGTAGTGGTCCACCGAGTCGCCGATGTCGGGGTCGCCGACCCCGGCCGCCGACCACGTCAGCGTCGTGGTCCCGGATGCCGGCGTGGTCGCCACGAGGTTCGTCGGCGTGTTCGGCGGCTGGTTCAGCAGCGGCACCGAGGCCGACGTCGCCTGCGCCCCCTCGCGCAGCGCTCCGGCGGCGTTGCGGTCCACGGCGACGACGGTGTACGTCGGGGTCCCCATCGCCGGGGGCGACGGGTCCTGGCAGGTCACCAGCACGGTCTCGCAGACGAGCGTCCAGCCGCCCGCCGTGGACCGGTAACCGCGGTAGAGCTCGACGTCGCGCTCGGGCGCCGGCTGCCACTCGAGCTCGACGGTGCCGTTGTTGCGGCCGGCCCGCAGGCTCTGGGGTGGGTACGGGGCACGACGGTTCACGACGACGGTCAGCGAACGTGACTGCCCGAACTGCCCGTTGGCGTCGAACGCCTTGAGCCCGACGAGGTAGCTGCCGTCGACGACCTCGCCCGCACCTGGTTTGGTGCCGCCGGACACGGCCCCCAGCGGCCACGTGTACGACCATGAGGTGCCGCTGCCGGTGGCGCTGGCGATCGAGGTGCCGTCCAGGTAGGCGGCCACCGTCGCCGCCTGGGCGCTGCTCGTCCCGTTGACGACCAGCGACGTGACGCCGGCGTTCGTGACGGGCAGCGTCGTCGGGCTGGTGAGGGAGGTGATCGCCGGCGCTCCGGCGAGGCCGGGGTTGGCCGCCGTCGTCCCCTGGAGGACGTAGCGCGAGCCCTCGCCGCGGTCCCAGCGCACGAGCACGACGATCCGCTTGGCGTCCGCCGGGTTGGCGTCCACGCCGCCGGCCGCGCAGGTTCCGATGCAGACCGACCCCGCGAGGTCCACCAGGCCGTCGACCTGACCGTCGAAGTCGACGTCCAGGCCGCAGTCCCCGAGCCCGGCGACCGCGGCGGCCGTCGCCCCGGCTCCGGGCAGACCGACCAGCGCGGTCACCTGCAGCAGGTTGTTGCACTGCGCCGGGGTGGTCGCTCCGGTGCCGCTGGCGCAGAAGATCCCGGCCTCGTGCGTCCCGATCTTGTCGCGTGGGTCGTCGACCGTGCAGACCCCGACGGAGACGGTGTACGTGTGAGCGGCCCGGCGAATCTGCCAGCCCGGCGTGCCGAGCTCGTCGTCGGTCAGCCCGGGGCGGGTCTTCAGGGTCGACACGAGCGTCGAGGTGACCAGCTGCTCGTACGGGACGCTCTGGGCCTCCTCGACGATCTCGCGTGTCAGGGCGTTCGCGTTCGTCCGGGCCTGGGTGGACCACGTCGTCGACTGCGCCTGCGTGATGCAGGTGAGCACGCCGAGCATGCCGACGACGAGCACGAGCGACGCCATCATCACCTCGATGAGGGTGAAGCCGTCATCGTCGGTCGCGACGGGGCGCTCGGTCAGGTTGTGGGGCTTGCGGTCCATCCAAGGGTCCTTTCGGACACTCCGGCGGGTTCGTCGATGTCGTGCTCGGACAATGCATCGACCGTCGAACGCGTTCTCCCCAGTTCTGGGGCGCCCGGCTGGACACTCGGTGACGGCGCGGGTGCGGTCGCCCGCCGGGGCGGTCCACGAGCGGGGATGATGGGCGCAGATGTCGCACCGCCTGCCCGCCTGGACGCTCGTGCTCACCGCCGCGGTGTCGATCCAGTTCGGGGCCGCGGTCGGCGCGACGCTCTTCGACGACCTGGGCCCCGCCGGTGTGAGCCTGCTGCGCCTCGGTCTGGCGGCGCCGATCCTGCTGCTCGTCTGGCGCCCGAACCCGCGCGACCACGCTGCCGGCGACCTGTGGCTGGCCGCGCTCTTCGGCCTCGTGCTCGGGGCGATGAACCTCTTCTTCTACCTCGCGCTTGACCGGATTCCGCTCGGGATCGCGGTCACGATCGAGTTCGCGGGCCCGCTGGCGGTCGGCGTGTTGGGCTCGCATCGTCGTGCCGACGTCGGCTTCGCGGCGCTCGCCGCCTCCGGCATCGTCCTGCTCGCCTCGGCCGACGCCGGTGGCGACGGCCCTCTGGATCGGCTCGGCCTGTTGTTCATCGCGATCGCCGCAGTCTGCTGGGCCGCGTACATCCTGCTCGCCCAGCGCGCCGGGCAGCGCTTCACCGGCGGTCGCGGACTGGCGCTGGCCTCAGGCGTCGCCGCGCTGGTCCCGCTCGGGCCGGGCATCGCGCAGGGCGGCAGCGACCTCCTGCACCCCGGGTACCTGGCGCTCGGCCTCGTCGTCGCGCTCATGAGCTCGGTGATCCCGTACTCGCTGGAGACCGAGTCGCTGCGGCGGATCCGCGCGAGCGTCTTCGGTGTCCTCATGTCGCTTGAGCCCGCCATCGCCGCGGTGGCGGGCTTTCTCATCCTCGGGCAGGCGCTCGGCGCGCGCGAGTGCGTGGCGATCGTCTTCGTCATCACGGCGAGCATCGGGGTGACCCGCGGTGGCGGCGAGGATGCTGTGCCGCCCGTCGACGGGTGAACGTCGATACTTCGTCGAGCCCGATGTTCACGCTCAACCTCCCCAACGCGCTGACGGTGTTCCGGATCCTCCTCGTGCCGGTCCTCGTCGTAGCGCTGCTGGACGGGACGCCCAACGGCGACCTGGTCGCGGCGTTCGTCTTCGCGCTGGCCTCGATGACGGACGCGGTCGACGGCTACATCGCCCGTTCGCGCAACGCGATCACGAATTTCGGCAAGCTCATGGATCCCATCGCTGACAAGCTCCTGATCCTCGCGGCGCTCATGGCGCTCGTCAGCCTGGACCGCGTGGATGCCTGGGTCGCGACGGTCATCATCGCGCGTGAGTTCGCCGTCACCGCCACGCGGATGGTCGCCACGCAGCAGGGCGTCGTCATCGCGGCGAACTGGTGGGGGAAGGTCAAGACGATGGTGCAGGTCGCGTGCGTGTTCTTCCTCATCGCGATCGACGGATCCCCCCTGTGGCTCGACGCGCTGGTCTACGCCACCGTCGGCATCACGATCATCTCGGGGATCGACTACTTCTTCGGCCTGCGGCGGCTCATGCGCGAGGCCGAAGAGCGCCGCCACCCGACCGTCCGGAGCACCCCCTGAAACTCGCCGGCATCCTCTTCGCCGTCGCGTCGCTCGTCACGGTCCTCGTGATCGCCGTCGCGGTCCGCAGCTCGAAGGACGACCTTCCTGGGGATCTGCGTGCCTGCCTGCAACGCGGCGAGGCGACGATCGTCAAGGGCCCGATCAACCTCGGCTCCGCGCGGCGGGAGATCGACGCCGGGACGCTGACCCGGCAGCGCACGGTCCGTCACGGGGACGACACCGTCGTCGTCTTCGCCGGCCGGCGCTTTCGCCTGCTCGTGCTGGCCAATTCGAGCTCACCGTCGCTCGCCGGCGATCTCCCGCGACGGATCTACGAGCGTGCCGACGCCTTCGCGGTGGTCGCCATCGAGGTGGACCCCGTCAAGGGCGTCCTCGCGGGTTGTGCGGGCATCGCGGCGGGCTGAGACGATGCCGCCGGCCTGAGCGGCGCTCAGCGCGCCCCGTCGAGCCACTCACGCATCGACGTGTGGTGCTCGAGGTGCTCGCCGGACGCCAGTTCGGCGCGCAGTTCGCCGAGCAGGCCCGTGCGCTCGGCGGTGACGTTGTGCTGGTGGATCGTCTCCAGGTTCTCCTGGCGCGCGGAGAGAAAGACGGTGTCGGGCAGGCCCGGGTAGCGCGCCAGGGCGCCGCCGATCGCTTCCCGGACGCAGTCCTCGACGAAGCGCGGGCGACGGTGCGCCTTCTCGACGACGGTGCCCTCGTCGCTGCGCTTCATGAGCTCGTAGATCTCCGAGCTCATGGACTCCTCGACGATCGCGACGAGATCCATGGCGTCGAGCTCGGCGTCCACGCCTTCGGGGAGCCCGAGGTGCAGCGTCCCCAACCCGCGCTGGTTGTGTGTCGCGACCGGGACCGACGCGAAGATGCGCTGGACCTCGGCCTCCGAGAAGCCGTCGGCCTCAAGGCGCTCGCGCGCGCGCTCGGTGAGGATGCCCTGTGCGCACGGGCACGCGGTCATTCCCTGCGCGGCCACGCCGACCATGCGCCGGGTGCCGACCTCGGAGGCGACCGCGCTGCCGAAGAGCGTGTAGATCTCCTGCGTCATGAGCCCGGACTCGGGCGCGGGCTTGTGCTCGGGGTAGCGTGCGGTGATCGTCACCTCGGCGCGCTTGGCGCCCTGGCGGTCGCGGACGAGTTCGGCGATCCGCTCGGCGAGCGTCTCTGCGCGGAACGCCGCCTGTCCGAGGACGACCTCGCCGATCGCTTCGTTGACGACCTCCTCGAACCGGCTCATGTGCGCGCCCTTCTGCTGGGGACCGAGGTCGACGAAGCATTCGAGCGTCGCGAAGAAGAGCTGTTCACCCCCGGTGTCGTCGAGGATGCGGATGACCTTCTCGACACCGGTGACGCCGACGCGGGAGAGCGAGACCTGCAGGCCGGGGAGCGAGGCCTGGACGTCAGGTCCTGTGAGCGCGAAGACGGAAGGGTTCATGGCGTGGTCCGTGAAGGGTAGCGAGGACACACTGAAGTTCGTGCCCATTGGAACTTGTGCTATCACTCAGGCACAGCTGCAAGCCACCTCCGGCAACGCCCGAGAGGTTCAAATGGCTCAGCACTTCGCGGGAACTCCCGCGGTCCGCACGTCGCAGACGCGCACTCACAGCATTTGCAGGGAAGCACAGGGAATGGAGGGGCGGTCCACCGAGGGGCGGGCCGTTGAGAACTGCTTGAGTGAGGGACGGGGTTGAGTAACAAAAGCACTGCACTGCTAGCCGACGAGGCGCCCATCTTCGAGATGGACGAGCTCCGGCAGCTCATCGCCGATGGTCAGGACAAAGGCGTCCTGACGATCGGTCAGATCACCACCGCGCTGGAGGAGGTCGAGGTCTCGAAGGAGCAGGTGTCCGAGCTCCACGCGTATCTCGTCGACCAGGGCATCGAAGTCGTCACCGCCGACGGAAAGCTCGCGACGAGCGAGAACGGGAAGATGGAGGCGGCGGCCGAGGCCCGTGCCTCGCAACAGCCCGCGCCGAAGAAGCCACAGATCGATCTCACGGTCGAGCCGTCGCTGGACTCGCTGCGGCTGTACCTGCGGTCGATCGGCAAGGTCAACCTGCTGACCGCCGAGCTGGAGGTCTCCCTGGCCAAGCGCATCGAGCGCGGCGACATGGAGGCCAAGCAGCAGATGGTCGAGGCCAACCTGCGCCTCGTCGTGTCGATCGCCAAGGGCTACCTGGGTCGTGGGCTGACGTTCCTGGACCTGATCCAGGAGGGGTCGCTGGGCTTGATCCGGGCGGTCGAGAAGTTCGACTACCGCCGCGGGTACAAGTTCTCCACGTACGCGACGTGGTGGATCCGCCAGGCGGTGACCCGCGCCATCGCCGACAAGGGCCGGACGATCCGCATCCCCGTCCACATGGTCGAGAAGCTCAACAAGGTCGTGCACGTCGAGCGTCAGCTCGTGCAGTCGCTCGGTCGTGAGCCCACGCCGGAGGAGATCGCCGACGAGCTGGAGTGCACGGTGCGCGAGGTCCGCGACATCATGCGCATGAGTCAGCAGCCGATCTCGTTGGAGAAGCCGATCGGCGAGGAGGAGGAGTCCGAGCTGGGCGACTTCGTCGAGGACCAGAACGCGGTCTCGCCGTTCGAGCTGGCGTCCGACTCGCTGCGCAAGGAGAACGTGCACCGCGCGCTCGCCACGTTGCCCCAGCGAGAGCGGGAGGTCATCGAGATGCGCTTCGGCCTCACGGGTGGTCGCCCCCGCACGCTGGAGGAGGTCGGACGCGCGTTCAACGTCACGCGCGAACGGATCCGTCAGATCGAGAACCACACGCTGAAGAAGCTCGAGTCGCTGCCCGAGGCGCAGCGGCTCCGCGACGCCTCCTAGGCGCCGAAGCACCAGGGTGAGCGAGGGGCCGGGCCGTCAAGGTGCCGGCCCTTCGTCGTGGCGCGCGGATCGCTATGCTGCGCGGCCCCCGGCGGGATTCCTGAGCGGTCAAAGGGGCGCGGCTGTAAACCGTGTGGCTCTGCCTTCGAAGGTTCGAATCCTTCTCCCGCCACCTCCTGAAGCACCTGACGCCGCCGGCCTGGCGGCGTCGGTCGTTCGGAGGCTGCGGCCAGGCCGGGCCTACGGGCCCCCTGGTGACGCGTCGTCCTGCAGCTCGGCCGCCGCCATCGCGCGGACGGCCCGGCGGACGTCGTCGACGGCCGCGTCATCGGACGCTCCCAGACCTTTGAGCAGGTCGGTCGCCGTCGACCGGACCTGTCCGACGATGACGGATGCAGAGAGGTTGGCCGTGCGCTCCAGGCCGAGCGTCGCGCGCGCCGCCGCGTCCAGGACATGCGTGCGTGCGCGGGCGCCGCGGTCGCCGTCCAGCGGATCCGGAGCCAGCGCGACGACCGCCGACGCAAGATCGCGCAGGGCCTCGACCGTCTCCTGCGGGACGCCCGCCTCCAGGTCGACGGCGCGCACCGCCCCCCGCGCCAGCACGCGGACGTTGCGGACCGCGAGGTCGAGCTGCTCTGACAGGCGGAGGTACACCGCGAGGTCGGCACGATGCGAGCGTCGCAGCGGCGAGAGCGACGCCACCTCGTCCCCGACCTGGGCCGATTCGGCAAACCGCGCCATGAGCTGGTCCAGGTGTCGCGCCCGGGCGAGCGCGTCGACGACCGCGTCATGGTCGGCGAGCTCGAGCGCACGGGCGATGTCCCGCAGGACGGCACCGAGCTCGTCGAGCAGAGGGGTGGCCGCACGGTGCGCCAAGCGGAGCGGGTTGACCGGCGAGATGACGAGGTTGACGACCAGCGCGACGGCACCACCGATGAGCGAGTCGATCGGCCGGTCCAGGCTCACGTGTGTCGGCACGGCGACGGTCGCCACGAGCGCGGCCGAGGTCGCGGACTGCGACACGACCAGGCGGGTGCCTCCCAGGAGGATCGCGGCGACCATCGCGAGGAAGATGACCAAGGCGATCTGCCCCGGGCCCGTGCCGAGGGAGAGCGTGATGAGGTCGGCCACCAGCACCCCGACGGCGACGCCGAGGACGATCTCGACCGCCCGTGCGGAGCGCTGACCGTAGGTGATCCCGAGGGCGATGATCGCGCTGATCGGCGCGACGAACGGGGCCGTGTGACCGACGAGGTCCCGCGCCAGCGTGAAGGCGACCGCGGCAGCGGCCGCGGTCTGCAGGAGGGCCGGGAGAACGGTCCACAGACGGCGGAACCGCGCGCGGACGGTGACGCGCGAGCGCTCCGTCGCGGTGTCCAGCAGCAGTGACGTCCGGCCCCTCACAGACCCCCATCATGCCGCGCCGCGCGCCGTCCCTCTGGCAGACTGCCGTACATGAAGCTGACCCGAACCACCGCGGCCGCAATGGCGACCGGCCTGCTCGCCCTCACCGCTGCCGGGTGCGGCAGCGAGTCCACCAAGCCCGGGGCCGCCGACCAGGCGATCTCCGCCTCGACCCCGGACGCGTCGGCCACGACGTCGACGGCGACCACGACCTCCACGCCCGCGACGCCCGCGGCCACGGGCGAGGGCGGCGGCGCCGTCCTGCCGATCAGCACGGACCTGAAGAAGAAGCCGGCCGTGCCCAAGCCCAAGGGCGACCCGCCGTCGGAGCTCATCGTCAAGGACATCGTCAAGGGCACCGGCAAGGCTGCGACGAAGGGCAGCGAGATCACGGTGAAGTACGTCGGGGTCAGCTGGTCCACCGGCAAGGAGTTCGACGCCTCGTGGGACCGCGGCGAGGACTTCCCCTTCACCCTCGGTGGCGGCAACGTCATCGCCGGCTGGGACGAGGGCGTGGAGGGCATGAAGGTCGGTGGCCGCCGCGAGCTCGTCATCCCGGCCGACAAGGCGTACGGCGAGGCAGGATCGCCGCCTGCGATCGGCCCGAACGAGACGCTCGTCTTCATCATCGATCTTGTGAAGGCCTGACGATCAGCTCGGGGTGACCCGGAGGTGGTGGGCATCCTCCGATCGGAGGATGCTTTCGCTGCGGCAAGTCTGACCGGATGCACGACTGTCGCGGGCCGGGAGATCGGCCATGCTGATGCTCGATCGTGACCCCCGACAGACTCCTCACCGTGCTCATCGCCGACGACAGCGATGCCTACCGCTCCGGCATCGCGCGAGCGGTGCGTGCGCACGGTGAGCTCGAGCTCGTCGCCGAGGTCGACGCCGGCGACGCCGCCCTGGCGGCGATCACGGCGCTGGCCCCCGACATCGCCCTGCTCGACGTGCGCATGCCGGGGCTCGACGGCCTGCAGGTCTGCGAGCGTCTGCGTGCGGGGACGCCCACGGCCGTCACGCGCGTCGTCCTGCTCAGCGCGTTCATGGACGCGACCGTCGTGGCGAGGGCCCGCGAGGTCGGCGCGGACGCCTACCTCTCGAAGGCCGCCTCACGCAGGGAGATCTGCACCGAGGCGATCCGGGTGGGCCGCGGCGTAGACTGACGGGACGGGGCCGTGGGCCGGCGGTCGTGTGCCGACGGGTCAGCCTCCATCTCCATGAGTGAAGCCAAGGCTCCCCGCGTTCGCGTTCTCGTCGCCGACGACCACCCCGTCTACCGCGAGGGTGTCTCCCGTGCCATCAAGGCCCGCGCGGAGTTCGAGCTCATCGGCGAGGCCGAGGACGGCCGGCAGGCGTTGGAGATGGTGAGGGACCTTGCGCCCGACGTCGCCGTCCTGGACGTCCAGATGCCCGGGCTGCAGGGCAACGACGTGCTGCACGCCATCAAGCGCGACGGGCTGGCGACGCGCGTCGTGCTCCTCAGCGCCAACCTCGACAGCGAGACGGTCTACCGCGCCGTCGCCTCGGGCGCCGGTGCGTACCTGTCCAAGGAGTCATCCCGCGAGCGCATCTGCGATGCGATCGCGGCGGTCGCCCGTGGCGAGGTCGTCCTGTCGTCCGAGGTGCAGGCCGGTCTTGCGTCGGAGATCCGGATACGCGAGCGCGACGAACGTCCGGCGCTCACCCCGCGCGAGCACGAGATCCTCGTCCTGACCGCCAACGGGCACAGCGCTCCGGACATCAGCCGTCAACTGCACCTGAGCCAGTCGACCGTCAAGACCCACCTGAAGTCGCTGTACGAGAAGCTCGCGGTCAACGACCGTGCTGCTGCCGTCGCCGAGGCGATGCGGCGCGGGCTGCTCGAGTAGCCCGGTCCCTCAACCGCTGTCGCGGGCGACAAGCTCGCGCAGGGCGAGCTCGGTGGACCAGAAGGCGAGCTCGTGAAACGGCAGGGCATCCATCGAGAAGTGCCCGACCTCGATCGCCTCGTCCGTGGTCTGGGGCGTGTCGGTCGTGTGCGCGGTGAAGACGACGAGGACGATGCGGTCGTCGGCCCGCGAGTAGACGCCGTGCAGGCCGTCGATCGCGATGTCGATCACCAGCTCCTCCCGCGCCTCGCGGATCGCCGCCTGCTCGACGGTCTCGCCGAGGTCGACGAAGCCACCGGGGAACGTCCACAGGCCGTGGCCGGGATGGGTACCGCGGCGTAGGAGGATCACCCGGCCATGCGTGTCGCGCGGGATGGCGCAGGCGACCGGCTTGGGGTTGAAATAGGCCTGGTATTCGCAGGCTGGGCAGTGCATCGAGCGCGGGGCGCTGACCGTCGGCTCGGCTGTGCCGCAGCGGGGGCAGAAGGCGACGTCGTGCAGGGCCGGGTTCAGCGACGGGCCGTGACGGTCGCCCCGCCCGTCACAGTCGGAGGGCATGCTCCTGGACGAGGCGCCGCTGGACCTCGGTGGTCTGCGGCGGCAGCGGCTCGTCACGCAGGACCCGGGCTGCTGCCTGGTCGAGCGTCAGGCCGATTCCGGTGAGCGTGCTTCCGACGAGCGGTGGGACGTCGCCGCCGCAGATGCCCGTGTCGCACCCTGGGGTGGCGAGGCGGGGGGTTGCTGTGGGCCGATCGGACATCGACACCAATGTAGCCGCAGGCGTAGGGGGAGCCGGAGCGGGAAGACTTTGAGAATGCGCCGCGATGGCTCCCACCGACTGATGGATCCCCCCGTCTGACGCGGGTCAATCCGACGCTCGGCTATGCGCGGCAGCCGAGCGATGGATCCGCCCGCGTGGCGCGGGCCGATTCGACGGTCACGGGTACGGCTCTCCCGCTCTTGGACCCGGGGGTGTGAGCGGTGCTCGAGCGGGCAGACTTCGGGCATGCGCCATGACTCCACGCCCGAGGTCATCCGTGACCTGCTGACGACCACCCGGACGTGGGCGATCGTCGGATTGTCGGCCAACCCGGCACGTGATTCGCACCGGGTCGCCGCCTTTCTGCAGGAGCGCGGCTTCCGGATCATTCCCGTCAACCCGGCCGAGACCGAGATCCTTGGGGAGCGGTGCTACCCGTCGGTTGAGGCGATCCCCGCGTCCGAGGGCGTCGAGGTCGTGGACATCTTCCGGCGCTCGGAGCTGGCGGGCGACCATGTCGACGAGGCGATCGCGATCGGCGCCAAAGCCGTCTGGCTGCAGCTCGGGGTCATCGACGGAGCGGCCGCCGCGCGGGCGGCCGAGGCGGGCCTGGACGTCGTCATGGACCGCTGTCCCGCCATCGAGCTGCCCCGCCTCGCGGTCTGACCGCGGGCCCGCGTCCGTCGGCGGACGACAGTCGCTAGGATTCCCCGGACCCGCCCTCTTAGCTCAGTGGTAGAGCACTTCCATGGTAAGGAAGGGGTCATCGGTTCGAGTCCGATAGAGGGCTTTCTTCCCTGCAAACCCCGTGATCGCGGGGTTTCTCGCGACAGGACCACTGCGTCACGCGGCTCGGCAGAGGGCTTTGACCGTTGTCTCGGCGCTCGTCAGGGACCACCAGACCTTTGGTCTCTCGGGACTACTCGACTGGCTCCAAGGCGACGCGAGCGCCGAAGAGGACGAGGATGCCTCCGCTGATGCGGAGAAACCAGGCCTGGGTCCGCGGGCGCTGGGTGAGCTGCCTCGCCTGGGCGAAGACGACGGCGTAGACCGTCAGTGAGAGAAAACCAGCGATTGCGAAGACGGTGCCGAAGACGCTGAGGGCCACAGGGCCGGGGCTTTCGGAGAGGAACTGTGGAATGACGCTCGTGAAGACAAGGAGTGTCTTCGGGTTCGACAGGTCGCAGATGACCCCCTCCCGATAGGCGCGAGCGGCGGTGGCAGGCCGCGACGCGATGCTGCTCGTGTCGATGGCGTGGCCGCCGACCCGGGCGAGCAGCAGCCGCGCACCGAGGTAGATCAAGAAGGCCGCGCCGATGAGACGCACGGCAAGGAAGGCCGTTTCGGAGGCGACCAGGATCGCGGTCAGGCCGGCGACGGACGCCAGCATCCACACGAGGTCGGCGGTGAGCACACCGGAGGCGGTGACCATCGCTGAGCGCAGACCCCGGACGGTGGCGTTCTTCATCACCAGGGTGGTCGCCGGGCCGGGGATGGCGACGAGCAATGCGGAGACGGCGAGGAACGCGGGCAACTGTGACAGCACCCAGCGAGCATACGGTCCTGGACGTTCACCAAAGACACTTCAAGGAGAGGACTGCCGGTGAGCCAGGCTGGGTGTGACGGTGACCGTGTCCCGGCGAGGCCCGACCCCCGACCGCAAGGAGGGACGGCTTTTGGATACGTTCGCCGCGTGACGCGCCGATGCACGCCGATTCTGATTGCCACGCTCCTGATGGCGCTCGCTCCTGGCGCCGTACACGCGACGCCGCCGACGCCCTCCCTGAGCGCGTCGGTCGAGACGCGCATGGGGACCGACGAGGGCGCCGCAGACTTCGGCACCGGCGGCGGCGCCGGCGCGACGTTCCCCGGGCGCGGTCGCGCCGTTCGGCATGGTCCAGTTGAGCCCCGACACGATTCCCGGGTTGCGCAACTACGCCGGCGGCTACACCTACAGCGACAAGAAGCTCAAGGGCTTCAGCCTCACCCACATCTCCGGTGCGGGCTGCGCGGGTCTGCAGGACGTGCCGCTGCTCCCGACGACCCACGCTGTCGACGCCTCGCCGGCCAAGCCCGCCACCTACGACGTCGACGACCGCTACGTCCCGACGTTCACCCACCAGGATGAGGTCGCCGCCCCCGGCGACTACCGCGTGCGCCTGAACCCCGGCCCGCAGCAGATCGACGCCGAGCTGACGGCCGCGCCCCGCGCGGGCGCGATGCGGATGACCTTCCCGGCGGGCTCGCAGGGCTCGGTCCTCGTCAACGCTGGCGGCAGCGCGATGGGCAACGACGACTCGGACGCTGCACGTGGACCCCGCCCGCCGCGAGATCAGCGGCACGGTGGCCAGCGGCGCCTTCTGCTCGGCACCGGACACCTACCGCGTCTACTTCGTCGCGCGCTTCGACCGGCCGTTCACCGCCTCGGGCACCTGGCAGCGCCAGCTCCTGCAGCCGGGGAAGACCGATGCCCCCGACAACGCGCTCACCAGGCAGATCGGTCTGGTCACCCTGCAGTACAAGCGGGTGGCCGGGCTGCCGGACCAGTTGCCGGGCAACCCGAGCACGGGTGCGCAGGCAGGCGCCTACGCGACGTTCGACACGACGGCCGACCGGGCCGTCGTCGCGCGCGTGGCGATCTCCTCCGTCAGCGTCGACGGCGCCCGGGCCAACCTCGACGCCGACGCGGGCGGCCCTTCGACGCGATGCGCACCGCCGCCAAGCAGGCATGGGAGCAGCGGCTGCAGAAGATCCGCGTCGGCGGCGGTACCGCCGACCAGCGCCGGCTCTTCTACACCTCGCTCTACCACGCGCAGGTCATGCCCAACGTGTTCAGCGACATCGACGGGCGCTACCGGGGCATGGACGGTCAGGTCCACCGGGCGGCCGGCCACGCGAAGTACGCGAACATCTCCGGTTGGGACACCTACCGCGCCCAGTTGCCGCTGATGGCGATGCTCGCGCCCAAGGAGACCTCGGACTTCGTCAGCAGCATGCTGGCCGACCAGCGCGAGTCCGGCCACCTGCCGAAGTGGGCGCTGCGCGAGGGGCAGACGAACGTCATGGCCGGCGATCCCGCCGACCTCCTGATCGCCGGCGCCTACGCGTTCGGCGCGCGCGACTTCGACCCCAAAGCCGCGCTGGCGGCGATGGTCGACGGCGCCACCAAGCCGGGCGTCAGCGCCAACGCGGGATACGTCCAGCGCGCTGGGCTGGAGGACTACCTGAAGCTCGGGTACGTCGGCTACGAGCGCAACACCTCGACGATCGGGCAGACGATCGCCCCGGCCCTCGTCTGGGGGACGGGCGCGACGACGTTGGAGTACGCGCTGGCCGACTTCGGCATCGCGCGCCTGGCTGCGGCCGCTGGCGACAAGAGCACCTGCCTGACCTTCGCCAAGCGCAGCGCCAATTGGAAGAACGTCTTCGACCCGTCCAGCAACGGCATGCGCGCCGCGCCTGGCGTCGTCCGGCGCTTTCGTCCGCAACGCCCCCATGAGCAGCGACGACGGCTTCGTCGAGGGCTCGGCGGCGCAGTACACGTGGTTCGTGCCGCACGACGTTGCCGGCCTGGTCGACGCGCTCGGCGGACGGGTCGCCGCAGCCAAGAACTCGACGACTTCTTCGCGAAGCTCAACGCCGGCGTCCAGAGCACGCACGCGTTCCTCGGCAACGAGCCGACGCTCCACACGCCCTACCTCTACGACTGGCTCGGCGACCCGGCGCGCGGCGCCGGCATCGTGCGCCGCGCGCTGCTCGGGCCTGTACAAGCCGACGCCAGGCGGCTTCCCGGGCAACGACGACGGCGGATCGATGTCGGCCTGGTGGGTCTTCGGCGCGCTCGGCCTGCACCCGTCGGTCCCCGGGCCCGGCGTCCTGACGCTCGGCAGCCCGCTCTTCCCGCGCGCCCGGATCAAGCTCGCCCATGGCACGCTCGACATCCGCGCGCCGAAGGCGGCGGCCGGGCGCCCGTACGTCGTGCGTGCATTCCACGGCAAGCGGCGCCTGCGCAAGAGCTGGATCGCGTGGAAGCAGGTCTCGCGTGGCGCGAAGCTGACCTTCGAGCTCTCCGGGGACCCGCACCAGACGTGGGCGACAGGAGGGGGCGCGGCCCCGCCCTCCTATGGCGGCACGGCCGCCTGCGGTCCCTAGGGGCCTGTCGGCCGCAACCACTCTGAGCTCCGGGCGGCTGTCAGGGAGCGCCGACCT
>CAVVQN010000022.1:0-5412 GCA_963750375.1 Paraconexibacteraceae bacterium | reverse complement strand
CTCACGAGCCAGTTCGGGGGCGGTCAGACGCATGTCGCGACCCAGGCCGACGGTGGCCTCCGACGGCCGTTTTCCGGCGAGCCCTGCCACGACACGGGTGAACGCCCGCCCGATGGCGTAGGCCGTGTCGGGCCCGATCTGCTCGCCGTAGAGGCCCCGGATGTCGTCGGCCTTGAAGATCTCGGGTGGTGCGGTCATGGCCTCGCATCCTACGTGGCGCCGTCGGGCGGCGGCAGGGCCCCGGCGTGGGCGCGTAAGCTCGGCCGCGATGCGTGTCCTGACGGTCGGCAACCGCTATCCCGCGACAGGAGGAGGGGGCTACGAGCGCGTCTGGCGTGCGCTTGTCGGCGGGCTACAGGCCCGCGGGGACGACGTGCTCGTCCTGACGAGCGACGAGCCGGGGCCTGCCGCCGAGGACGTCCGGCGCGAGCTGCGCTGGCTCTGGCAGGACGGGCGCTGGCGGCGCCCGTCCCGGTTGGAGGCTTCGCGCCTGGCGCGTCACGACCTGAGGGTGCTGGGGGACACGTTGCAGGCGCTGAAGCCCGACGCCGTGGTGTGGGTGTCGATGGGCGGGCTGCCGCTGACGCTGATCGGCGCCAGCGGCCTGCCGGAGCTCGCACTCGTCCACGACGGCTGGCCGCTGTACGGGCCGACCGTCGATCCGCATGCGCGAAAGGAGGGCTGGGACCCGGGCTCGGTGACGCGCTGGACCTGTAACTCGACGTACGCACGCGACCGGATCCTGTCCGAGCTGGGTGCCCGCGTGGACGCCGAGCGGTTCGCCGTCGACCATCCCGGGGTGGACACCGCGGCGTTCTCCGGCGTGACTGCTGCGGGTCCGTGGGCGGGACGCCTTGCCGTCGTCGGCCGCGTCGAGGAGCCCAAGGGCGCTGCGACGGCGGTCCGGGCGCTGAGGCATCTGGCGCCGGACGTGTCGCTCCGCGTCACCGGGCCGCCCGAGGACTCCTACGACGCGACGCTGCGCGATCTCGCGGCGGCCGAGGGGGTCGCGGACCGGACCCGCGTCGAGGGCGCCGCCGACGATGTCGCCGCGGTCTACGGGGCCGCCGACGCGGTGCTTTTCCCCGTGACGTGGCCCGAGCCGTTCGGGCTGGTGCCACTGGAGGCGATGGCCTGCGGGCGCCCGGTGGTGGCGACCGCGACGGGCGGCGCGGCCGAGTACCTACGGGACGGCGAGAACTGCCTCATCGTCCCGGTCGACGATCCGCAGTCGCTCGCAGCGGCGGTGCAGCGGTTGGCGGCGGACGAGGCGCTGCGGGCAGGCCTCGTTGCCGGCGGGCACGCGACTGCCGCGCGGCTGACGCAGGACGCCTGGGTCGCCGCCGTGCTCGAGCACGTCGACGCGCTGCCGCGCTGAGGGGCCGTCCACCCGGCCGAACGTCCGGGATTCAGGGTGGCAGCGGGAAGAATGGACGTTCGGCCGGCCGGGGCGGTGGTCAGCGGCGTCCGATGCGCTCGAGGGCTCGGCCTGCCGCCTCGCGGACCGGCAGGACCGCGCGGGCCGCGACGTGACGCGCGGACTCGCGCGCGGCTTTGACCTTCAACTCCGTCGGGGATGGCGCAAAGCGAGCGCGGACCCGCGCCGCGAGCGCGTCGAGGTCGGGCCCGAGCTCGAGGACCTCCCGCGCCGGCAGCGACCCGTCCCAGAAGACGCCGAGCAGGTGGTCCTCCAGCGTCATCTCCGCTCGCCACCGCGGCAACACCCGCAGGCGCCAGTCGTCATGGACCATGTGGCTCTTGTGCCAGAAGATGAGGCCGGGAACGTCCAGCTCGGGGTCCGTGTCGCAGAACCAGCGGTGGTGCTCGTGGCCGAGGAACCTGCCGGTGCCCTCGACGTTGTAGATGAGCTCTGCCTCGACCGTCGGGACCTCGACGTACCCGGCCTTGGCCACCCGCGAGAGCTCACGGCAGGCGCCGATCGGGTCGCGGATGTCCTCGAGGGTCGTGACGCAGACGGCGAAGTCGAACTGGTCGTCGGCGAAGGGCCACGGGTCGCGGTCGCAGATGTCCGCCAGATGCCACGTGTCCTTGGTGAAGCGCTCAGGGCCCGGGCCGAACGAGCCCAGGACGCCGCGGGTCTCGTACGGGCGGATGTCCAGGACGTGGTCGGCCCGGTGCAAGGGCGCACCCCAGCCGCCCACGTCGAGCACGAGCGCGTCGTCGGGCAGGGCATGGATGCGGGTCAGAGCGGACGGGAGCACGGTCGGCGAGGCTAGACGATCGCCTCGGGAGTCACCGTCCGGGTCCGCAGGTACCCGAGCGCCTCGCGCAGGAGCGCCCGCTCGGCGACGACCGTGCAGAGCGCCACGAGGACGGCGAAGAGTCCGAGCTGGCCGGCTGCGACGAGCGCCCCGTGCTGCCCCGGGTCAAGCGCTCGCACCGCGAGGACCGCCAGCGCGCCCGGGATCACGGGGGTCACCGCCCGCAGCGCGTGGGGCAACAGCCGGAAGCCGTCGAACAGGCGCCGCAGGTAGAAACCGCGGCAGGCGAGCTGCACTGCCGCCATCACCGCCATCCCGTAGGCGAAGCCCTCCAGCCCACCGAAGATGAGCAGCGGGAGCGTCACGAGGACGAAGGCGACGGTCGTGATCGCCGACGCCACGGCGATGGGACGTGTCTCGGCGCGCGCACGGAAGTACGCCGTCCAGTTGAAGCCCAGATGGTTGAAGGCGGCGATGAGGCCGAACGCACGCAGCAGGGGAACCGCGTCGTGCCACCGCTCGCCGATCCCGAAACGCACGAGCTCGTCCGCGAAGAGCGCGAGCCCGACGCCGAACGGCATCGCCCACATGAGCGCCAGGCGGTTTGACTTCACGAACGACTCGAAGAGGACGTCGGTACGGTCCGCCACCCGGCAGATCGCGGGGTACAGGGTTCCCGTGATGATCGCGTCCACCCGGTCGGCGAACTGGATGACGGTCGAGCTCAGCGCAACCACGCCCGCTCCCGCGACGCCGAGCGTCGCCGACGTCGCGACGATCGAGCCCTGAGCGATGATGAGGCCCGCCATCGAGGCACCGAGCAGCGGCAGGGAGAAGCGCACGTATTCGCGCGCGACCGCACCGTCCAGCCGGACGCGCAGTCGGTACGGGGACGTCACCACCGCGAGGACCGACGTGGACAGCGCCCCGGCGAGCAGCCCGACGACGAGCGCCCAGTAGCCCGCGCCGGCGATCGCCAGCCCGACGGCGACGACGAAGCCGACGATCGGGTCCGCCGCGCTCAGCAGCCGCTGCTTGAAGAAGTCCATGCGGCGGTACCAGATCCACAACGGCGCCTGGAAGGCGAGGGCGGGGATCGCAAGCAGGCCCACGAAGCCCACCGGGACGATCTCCCAGCGCCCGTAGGCCCACGCGACGAGCGGGATCGCCGCGCCGATGAGCAGGGTCACGGCGCCGGTCATGATCAGCTCGATCGTGAAGGCACGCTGGAAGGCCACCTCCTGGTCGAGGTCCGCCTGCTGGATGTACTTGTCGCTGACCCCGACCTCCTTGAGGAAGACGAGCGTGCCGAACGACGTGACGAGAATCGCCCAGATGCCGTAGTCGTCCTGGGTGAGAAAGCGCGCCAGGACGAACCCGCGCACGAGCCCGAGCCCGGTCAGTGCGATGAGGAAGACGCCGTTGATGAGCGTGCCGCGGGCAGCGCGACGACGGAGGTCGGGGCTGGCCCCGGCGCGCTCGGCGAGCTCGTGGCGCTTGCGTGTGCGGGCAGCGGCTCGGGGGGACCGGTGAGGTCCAGCCCTTCGGTGTCGCTCACGCCGAACCGCCGTCCCAGCCTGCGAAGAAGGCATCCGCCAGGCGCGCCTTGTAGTGCGCACGCGCGGCGGCGTGGACCCGCGGACCGACGAACGGCAGCGATGCAGGGACGATCTCGGCCAAGGCCGCCGCCCGTGACGACGTGCGCGTTGCGCGCGCGGGTCCGAGGACGTCGTGGAACCACGCCGGCACGTCGGGATGGCGCGCGACCATGAGCCGCTCGGCGGGCGCGGCCGCCGCCATCCGGCGCACCCAGTCGGCGATGGTCGTCGGGTGCAGGTGCTCGGCCCCGAGCTCGGGGGCGTACCGCAGGCGTAGCCCGAGGTCGTGCAGTCGCCGCCCAGTTCGAGGTCCTCGTAGCCGAAGCGAAACGCCTCGTCAAATCCGCCGGAGGCGTCCAGCAAATCGCGCTTGAGCGAGACGTTGGAGGTGTAGAGGCGGCCCCAGCCGGCCTCGCCTGCCGCCATGTGGGCGTAGTCGAACTGCGCACCCTCTTCCAGGAACCGCATGAACGCGGTCACCCGCAGCTCGTCGGCCCAGCGAACGTTCCCGAGGACCGCGTCCTCGGCAGCAGGCGCTGCCGTGTGCGCAGCGAGATGCCCGTCCAGCAAACCGGGGTCGGCGAGGATGTCGTCGCCGAGAAAGAGGACCAGCGGGGCCTTGGCCGCTCGCCAGCCCGTGTTGCGCGCGGCGGCGACGCCGGGGGCGTGGCGGTGCAGTTGACGCGCCTCCCATGGGCGCTCGTCCGCCCGCACCGCACGAGCCACGGCCTCGACGTCGTCGTCCTGCGGGTCGTCGACGACGAGCACCTCGATCTGCACCCCTGCCGCCTGGCCTTCCAGGCGGTCCAGCGCCCGTCGCAGGATCGGCGCGCGCCGGTAGGTCGGGATGACGACCGAGAGCGCGGGGCCGGGACCGGCCACCGGCTCAGGCCCGGCGCCGGAAGACGTAGGCGCAGTCCTCGAAGTCCTCAAGGCCCCGCCAGCGACCGTGCTGCTCGGCGAACGGCGACGTCAAAGCCCAGGGCGTCCATCTTGGCCCGCAGGTCACGGTCGGTGATGCCCCACTGCCAGACGTCGTGGACGTCACGCCACGGCCTGCCGCGCTGGGGGTTGATCTCGTCAAGCCGCGTGAACAGGCCGGCCAGGTTGTCCTGCGGCGGGACCGCCTCCAGGTAGCGTCCTCCCGAGGTCCAGCAACCGCACCGTGTCCGTCTCGCCGCCCTCCCGTGGGGACCAGATGGGGTTCACGATCGCGAACGCCTGCGCGTGGGGGGCGTAGCGGTGCAGGATCTCGTCCCAGTCGGGGTCGACCTGGTGCAGCAGCACGTCGAAGAGGAGGACCACGCCGATCGAGCCGACGTCGCCGGGCGTGCGCTCGAGCCCGAAGTTCTGCTGGAGCAGCTCGAACTGTTCGTACGCGGCGGCCCGCTCGCGGACCCCGGGGGTTATGTCATCGTCGACGAGGACCGCGCGGTCCGGCGCGTGCTGCTCCAACGCGTGGGAAGTGAAGCCCGCCTCGACGGCCCAGACGCCGCCGAGATCCGCGACCGACGTCACCTCCTCCAGCGCGAACGCGGCGTCGATGGTGCGGAGCTTCAGGGGTACGAAGCGGCGGCCGCGACGGAGGTGTC
>CAVVQN010000021.1:0-162539 GCA_963750375.1 Paraconexibacteraceae bacterium | reverse complement strand
ACGGCCTCGGCGATCGCGTGCGGGTCGACCATCCCCGCCAGCCGCGAGCCCAGCGCGCTGGCGATCGCCAGCTGCTGCGTGCGTTGTTCGAGCCGCTCGCGCTCGACACGCCCCTGGGTGGCCCAGCCGGGTGAGAGCGGCTGCACGTCGTCGTCGTGGCGGGGGTCGGCGACGACCTCACGCCCGACGAGCACCCGGTGACGGTCGGCGCCCTCGCCGCGCTGCGCCCAGTCCGGCAGGTCCGAGGCACGGACTGCCACCCCGCGGCCGAGCTCCTGCTTGCCGTACATGAGCGCCCAGTCGGCCGTCTCGATGAGGGCCAGCGCGTCCTGGTCGTCGCGCAACTGCGCGACCCCGGCGGTGGCGGCCGTGCCGCGGACACCGCTGACGGGCGCGATACCGGCCTGCAGCCGGTCAAGCGCCCGGTGGGCGATCTCGAGCGTCTCCTCTTCGCCGCTGCCCGGACAGACGATGACGAACTCGTCGCCGCCGTACCGGGCGACGGTGTCGTACGGACGGACGGCCGCCCGCAGCGCTTGGCCCGCACGACGCAGGACCTCGTCGCCCTGCAGGTGGCCGCCGCGCTCGTTGACCTCCTTGAACTCGTCGAGGTCCAGCAGGACGACGCCGAGCGGGTCGCCGCTGCGGCCGGCCCGGGTGACCTCGAGCTTCAGCGTCTCCCGAAGCGCGGTGTGGTTCAGGCACCCGGTCAGACCGTCGGTGCGGGCGCTCAGCGCCAGTTCCGCGACCATGCTCGCGTTGCGGCAGGCTGCCGCCGCCAGTTCACCGAAGGCTTCCAAGAGAGCGAGGTCCCGCTCGTCGACGAAGCGCGCGCGGGTGTAGGCGACGCTCAGCGCGCCCTGCAGCTTCCCGTCCCACCGCAGCGGTATCGCGAGGCAGCTGCACACCGCGGAGAAGAGCGGGTCGGGGACGGGTGTGACGAGCGTCGCGTAGTCGTTCGTGACAAAGCCCTGGCCGGTTCTGAGCACCCGCCCGGCCAAGCCGCTGCCACGCGGCAGATGTCGTCCGTCCGAACCCGGGGGCAGGCCGAGCGACGCCTCGATGCACAACGTCCCGTCGTCCCCGCCGCGGTAGACGGCGGTCATCTCCGCGTCGAAGATCGCGCGCGCTTCGCCGCAGATGCCATGCAGGACGCCCGGCAGGTCCGACCCGCGGTCGTTGATGCGCCGTCCGGCCCGGGCCAGCGACACCTGCTCTGCCATCCGCGTCGACTGCTCGGCCTGCATCGTCAGCTGCGCCAGCGCCGCTGCGGCCGCGCCGGCGAACGCGCCCGCGATGTCGAGGGTGACGCTGCGTCGTCCCCCCAGCACCCGTCGGGGCCGCGAAGGACGAGCAGGTGGGTCAGCGCGGCACCCGTGCGCAGCGGGAGGACGAGCGCGGACGGGCAACCTTCGCCCCAGCCGAGCATGCTGCCCAACGCCGCGGCGTCTTCCTGGCGCACGCGGGCGTGCGGGGCGCCCCGGTCGGACAGGTCGGCGAACGCCGGCAGGGCGTCGACGGGGTAGCCGGCGGTCAGACGGCGGCTGAGTCGGTGCGACGCCCAGCACCCAGGCGACGCGTTCGTGCGGCGTCAGCTGCACGAGCGCGGCTCCCGTGGCGCCGAAGAGCCCCCAGGCCTCGTTCACGAGCAGGTCGTGCACCGCACCGGCGTCAACGCCGTCCGGCGACGCCGTCAACAGGCGCGAGATCGCGGTGAGCGCGTCGCGGGAGTGGTGTGAGGAGACGGCGTGGGCTGGCACGAGCAGGGTGATCGGAGGGACCACCCCGTTCATCGGCCGGACGGACCGGACCCTTGACGTCGCCACCTCAAGCTCGGGGTCTGTCTGAGCTGTCGGTCTGCGGACGGGCGGTCGACGGGCGTCCCAGGCCCGCCTTCTCTACACTGAGCGACCCCGGAGAGGTGGCCGAGAGGCTGAAGGCGCCCGCCTGCTAAGTGGGTATGGGGTTGAACGCTCCATCGCGGGTTCGAATCCCGCCCTCTCCGCTGCAGCACCGTGCCACGTCGCCCCGCGCGATCGACGGTTACCATCGCGCGGCGTGACCCGGCTCCTCTTCGTCTGCATGGGCAACATCTGCCGCTCGCCGGTCGCCGAGGGCGTCATGCGGCACCTGCTCGACGGCGCGGGTCTGGGCGACCGGGTCACCGTCGACAGCGCGGGAACCGGGGGCTGGCACGTCGGGGCGCCGCCTGACCCGCGTTCTGTGGAGGCGGCCGCCGGCGCGGGATCCATGTCGGCGGGGCGGCGCGGCAGATCCGCCCCGACGATGTCCTGCTGCATCGACCTCGTGCTGTGCGCCGACGGGGCGAACCTGCGCGACGTGCTGGCGCTGCTGCCCGCGCGACGCCCGTGACCTGCGCGCCAAGGTCCGGCGGCTGCGTGAGTTCGATCCGGAGGCCCTCGGGCTCGGGCAGCTGGACGTGCCGGACCCGTACTACGGCGAGGGCCCGGGCTTCGACACGGTCGTCGACCAGACGGTTGCCGCCTGCCAGGGGCTGCTCGACCACGTGCGCGGGCAGCTCGACGGCACGCCGGGCCCGTAGCGCTCGTTCTCTAAGGTCAAGAGCGTGTCAACGCCCTCCCTGCCCGATGCCCGCCACGTCCGGATCCTCGCCGCCGGCGGCACCATCGCGATGACGGGCCAGGCCGGCGCGACGCCCGCAGCTCGACGCCGCAGGGCTCGTCGCCGCGCTGCCGGCGCTCGCCTCGCGACCCGGTCTCACCGCGCAGACGATCATCAACGTCCCGAGCGCGCATCTCACGCTCGCCGACCAGCTCGAGATCTGCAAGGCGGCCCGCGACGCGGCCCGCCGCGGGATCGGCGTCGTCGTCACCCACGGCACCGACGTGCTGGAGGAGACCGCGATGCTCTGCGACGTCATCCACGACGCCGAGGCGCCGATCGTCTTCACCGGTGCGATCCGGCCGGCGACCGCCGCCGGAGCCGACGGGCCGGCCAACCTCATGGACGCCGTGTCCGTCGCCGCCGTCGGAGCACGCCGCCGGCATGGGCGTCCTCGTCGTCTTCGGCGGCGAGATCCACCACGCGCGCTGCGCGCGCAAGACCGACACGACGTCGCTCGTCGCGTTCAGCTCACCGCAGACGGGGCCGCTGGGCCGCGTCACCGAGGGGCACGCGACGATCTGGTCGCGGCTGCCCGCGCAACCCGCCGCTGGACCCGCCGTCGCTGGACAAGCGCGTGCTCATCGTCCCGACGGCCTCCGGGGACGACGGCACGCTCGCCCGCGCCGCGCTCGGCGCCGAGCCCGACGGCGTCGTCATCGGGACGCTCGGCGCCGGGCACCTCGCGCCTGCGCTGCTGGCCTCTGGGCCGAGGCCGCCGAGCGGATGCCGATCGTCGCCTACTGCCGCCCCGAGCGCGGCGTCGTGCTCACCGGCACCTACGGCTACGCGGGGTCCGAGCAGGACCTGCGCGACACGAAGATCATCCCGGTCGGCTTCCTCAGCCCGCAGGCGGCGCGGATGAAGCTGCTGGCGTGCCTGGCGTCGGGGCTGTCGATCGAGGAGACGCGCTGGGCGTTCTCCCAGGATGATGGGTGAACGGGTGAACGTCCCGGTCCTCGCCTGCGGCTCGGACGCGACGTTCACCTTGGGGACGTTCCGAGCGGCTGCGCCGCTGGAACGTCCCGCCTCACCAGTTGGCCAGGGAGGCGTGGAAGATCTGGGTCAGGTCGTCGGCGTCCGGAGCCTTGGGGGCGATGACGAGGAGGCGCTGCTGCTTCAGCGCGCCGTCGACGAGGGCCGGGATGTCGTCCTCGGTGTAGCCGAGCTCCTCGATGCCCGCGGGCGGCGTGGATGTCCTTCATGAGCGCGATGATGACGTCGGGCAACGAGTCCGGGCCAGGGTTCTCGATGCGCTCGCCGTGGAGCAGCTCCGCAACGTGGTGATGGCGCTCGGGCATCGCGTCGTAGGTGAAGCGAAAGCACGCCGGCGCGGTGACGATGACGCTGTGACCGTGTGGGACGAACGGGTGGTCCGTCGGGTAGCCGGGCGGTTGGTAGGCGTGCTTGAGGCCTGCGATGGGGTAGGCGCAGGCGTGGGGGATGTGGACGCCGGCCGAGCCGAAGCCGATGCCCGCGGTCGTCGCGGCGAGCATCATCGCGCCGCGGGCCTCGACGTCGTCGCCGTCGGCCACCGCACGCCGCAGGTACGTCCCGCCCTGCTCCAGCGCGTGGGCGGACCAGATGTCGGCGATGGGATTGGAGCCCTGATACGGCGGTCTTGCGTCCGGGGTCTCGGGGAAGGGCCGCGAGTCGAACGGCTTGGAGAGGAACGACTCGGCCGCGTGGCACACGACGTCCAGGCCACATGACGCGACGACGTCGGCGCCGAGCGTCCGCGTCAGCTCCGGGTCGACGATCGCCTGCGTCGCGCGCAGGTAGCGGTGAGAGATCCCGGACTTCACCTTGAGTTCGGGCAGGTCGAGGATGGCGACCGTCGTCGCCTCGCTGCCCGTGCCCGCGGTCGTCGGGATCGCCAGGTGCGGCAGCAACGGCGACGGCGGCTTGAGGCCCTCGCCGATCGGCGGGTTGATGTAGGCCATGATGTCGGCCGGGTGGCTGACGATGAGGTCCATGACCTTCGCCGTGTCCATCGCCGAGCCGCCGCCGACGGAGACGAAGCCGTCGACCTTCGCGTCCTGCGCGAAGGCGACAGCGTGCTGCATGGACTGCAGGTCCGGCTCCACGCGGGCGCTCGTCGTAGACGACGACGTCGATGCCGGCGGCCCGGATGGCGTCCGCCACGCGGTCGGCGTGGCCGGCGGCGCGGACGCCGGGGTCGGTGACGAGCAGCGCGCGCGTGACGCCCAGGCGCTTGAGCTCCCAGCCGGCGTCGGCGCTGGCGCCCGGCCCGTACTTCACGGGCGTGGCCTCGAGCGTGAAGATCGTCTCGTGGGTCGGCGTGCTCATGGCGTGGTCTCCAGCGCTTGCAGGGCGGCGCGCAGCCGCGGGGGCATCGCGTCGACGGGACGGCGGGTGTGGCGGTCGACGAAGACGTGGACGAACCAGCCGGTGGCGGCCGCGTCCTCGGCTCCGGCGCTGAACAGGGCGAGCTCGTACGTGACCGACGACCGACCCAGGCGACCGACGCGCAGGCACGCGTCGACCGTGTCCGGGAAGGCGAGCGCGGCCTTGTAGGCGCAGTGGGACTCTGCGCAGAGGCCGATGACCTCTCCGGCGTGGATGTCCAGGCCGCCCTCGCGGATGAGGTACTCGTTGATGACGGTGTCGAAGAACCCGTAGTACTCGATGTTGTTGACGTGGCCGTACACGTCGTTGTCCTTCCAGCGCGTGGGGATGGCGCTGGTGTGGGGGTAGTCCGCGCGGCTGGGCGGTTGAGGTCGCTCGTCGCTGCTCATCATCGGGACCTTAGATCGCGGCGACGGCGAGCATCGCGTCGGTGATCCGGGCCAGGTCCGCGTCGTCGGTGACGAACGGCGGCATCGCGTAGACGAGGTCCCGGAACGGGCGCAGCCACACGCCGGCCTCGACGGAGGCGCGCGTGGCGGCGGCCATGTCGACGGCGTGGTCCAGCTGGACGACGCCGATCGCCCCGAGGACGCGGACGTCCTTCACGTGGGGCAGGTCGCGGGCGCCGGCCAAGCCCCGCTGCAGGCCGGCCTCCAGTCGGGGGACGTCCTGGCGCCAGGCGCCGTCCAGGAGCAGCTGCGTGGAAGCGAAGGCCGCCGCGCAGGCCAGGGGATTGGCCATGTAGGTCGGGCCGTGCATCAGCGCGCCGCCGGCCTTCGGGGTAGCCAGGCGCTCGGCGACCTGCGGCGTGCAGAGCGTTGCGGCGAGCGTGAGCGTGCCGCCGGTCAGCGCCTTGCCGACGCACATGACGTCCGGTGTGACGCCGGCGTGGTCGGCGGCGAAGAGCGCGCCGGTGCGACCGAAGCCGGTCGCGATCTCGTCGAGGATCAACAGCAGTCCGTGGCGGTCGCAGACGTCCCGCAGATGCTTGACGCAGGCGGGCGAGTGGATGCGCATGCCGCCGGCGCCCTGGACGACGGGCTCCACGATGACAGCGGCCAGCTCGTGGGCGTGGGCGGCTGCGAGGTCGTCGACCTGCTGGGCCCAGGCGGCATCCAGCGGTGCGTCGAACCCGTCGGGCGGGCGGGGCGCGAAGACGTGCTGCGTCAGCGCGCCGGTGAAGAGCGAGTGCATGCCACCGTGCGGGTCGCAGACGGCCATCGCCCCGAACGTGTCGCCGTGGTAGCCGCCACGGACGGTCAGCAACCTCGTCCTTGCCGTGGAGCCGTCCGCCCGTGCCGCCTGCAGTGCCATCTTGATGGCGACCTCGACGGACACGCTGCCCGAGTCGGCGAAGAAGACGTGCTCGAGGCCCGGTGGGGTCATCTGGACCAGGCGCTCGGCGAGCAGGATCGCGCCTTCGTGGGTCAGTCCCCCGAACATGACGTGCGCCATGCGGTCCAGCTGGTCGCGGAGGGCGGCGTCGATCTGCGGGTGCGAGTAGCCCGTGGACGGCGCACCACCATGAAGCCATGCCGTCGACGAGCTCGCGCCCGTCGGCCAGTCGCAGGCGCACGCCGCTGGCGCCCACGACCGGCAGCGCGTCCACCGTCCCGGGCATCGGGCCGTACGGGTGCCATACGTGGCGGCGGTCGGCGGCGAGCAGGGCGTCCCAGTCCATCGGCGGACAGCATCGCAGGAGGGGGCGGGTTCCTCTCGCACGCCGGGGCTGCGGCGTTCGCTGCCGGGGCGCCACAAGGGCGCGGGCGGACGGGCGGGCGAGCGGGGACGGAGCGCTTCGCGGGCGGTCCGTACTTTTTCTCCTGTCCTGGCGGGTGCAGAAGTACGGGGCGGGTCGGGGACGGGGCCTTGGCAGGGCGGTCCGTACTTTTTCTCCTGTCCTGGCGGGTGCAGAAGTACGGACCGCCGTTTCCGTGGCACCCCTCGCTCAGGCCGTGGGACGACCGTGCGTCCCGGCGTCCCGGCGTCCCGGCGTCCCGGCGTCCCGCTCCCCGCTCCCCGCTCCCCGCTCCCCGCTCCCCGCTCCCCGCTCCCCGCGCCCCGCGCCCCGCGCCCCGCGCGCCGCGAATCCGAGTTCGAAGCGGCGTGGGGCGGCGCGCCCAGCGGGATCAGTCCGTCAACGCGTCTGCCAGGTCGTCCTGCAGGTCTCCGGCACCGTCGCGCGGCGCGCGGCGCGAGCGGTAGGTGGCGGTGAGAAAGCGCTCGATCGCCTCGATGACCGGGGCCGTGCGCCAGCTCGGGATGACGTCGAAGGCGTGCTGCCCGCCGACCATCTCGCCGTAGAGGACGGGTTGGTCTGACGCTTCGCGCAGCTCCTCGACGAACCGCCGCGCGTCGGCCACCGGGACCAGCGAGTCCCGCGACCCGTGGAGGACGAGGAACGGCGGGGCGTCCTTGTGCACGCGAAATCGCGGGGATGCCGCCCGGTAGCGCTCGGGGGCGTGCTGTCGCCGGGCACGGAAGACGAGCGGCGCGAGGATGACGTCGTGCATCGCCGGGGCGTGGATCCCGTCCTCGTCCACCATGTCGTAGACCCCGTAGAAGGGGACGGCGGCGGCGACCGACGTATCCGCGTCCTCAAAGCCAGGCTGCAGCGAGCGGTCGTCGCTCGTCAGCGCGGCAAAGGCGGCCAAGTGCCCGCCGGCCGAACCGCCGGTGACCGCGATGAAGTCAGGGTCCACGTCCCAGTCGCCGGCGTGCTCGCGCAGCCACGCGATCGCCCGCTTGACGTCCACGACGTGATCGGGCCACACCGCCCACGGGCTCAGCCGGTAGTCGATGTTCATGCCGACGAACCCGTTGGCGGCCAGGTGGGTCAACAGCGGGATGCCCTGCTCGTGCCGCGAGCCGACGACCCAGGCTCCGCCGTGGACCTGGACCACCGCAGGCCTCGGCCCGTCGGCGGGCTCCGTCGGAAGGTAGAAGTCCGCGCGCAAGGGGCGTCCGTCCACGCGTGCGAACTCCACGCCACGAACGACGCGGACGCCGGGACGCCGGAACATGAGCCACGGAAAGGCGATGTGGCTTCGCGGGTACGCCGGCGTCTGGTCGTCGTCGGTGTCCAGGTCACCGACGAGCTCGCCGGTCGACACACGGGTGCGCCGGGCGCTCAGCACGAGCGGGACCGCGGCCACGTCGGTACCCACGAGCAGGAACAGGCCGACCGTTCCTGCCAGGTGCTCCGTCGCGCCCAGCAGGACGAGGATCCCCGCTGTCGCGCTGCCGAGGACGATCAGGTGCAATGCCAGTTCCGTCGTGACCCAGGCCGCGGCCCAGCTCCAGGCGACCGCCCACCACACCCGGCGGGGGAACAGGGCGTTCAACAGGCCCAGGACAGCGGACGTCCCCAGGGCGAGCAGGAGCACGGCGGTGACGGTGGACACGGATGCAGGATAAAGCGCGCCGCGGAGGGTTCGCGACGGTCCGCGTCCGGGCACACGAAGGGCATGCCTGCCGACAAGGAACGCCTGCCGAGCACCCTCGAACGCTCGGCTGAGAAGGTCAAGCGTGCGTACGAGAAGACGCTCGAGAGCGCCGAGGAGGAGTACGGCGACGGATCGCGCGCGCACCGTACGGCGTGGGCCTCGGTCAAACAGATCGCCGAGAAAAAGGGCGATCACTGGGAGCTCAAGGACGAACCGGGACCGTCGGAGGCCCAGACCCGCGGGTCAGGCCGCGCCGGCCGAGCGCGTCAGACCGCAGGCGGGGTCGATGCGACGAAGACGAAGGACGCGCTGATGGACGACGCCCGCGAAGCCGACATCGAGGGTCGTTCGACGATGACGAAGGCGCAGCTCGTCGAGGCGCTCCAGAAGCACAACGACCGCGAGACGGCCAAGGCCCGTCGCGAGGGGTGAGGTCCGCAAGACGCGCCGCGCTTCGGGTCACCGCGAGACCGGGGTAGGCTCGCGGGATGGCCCCGCTGCGCTTTGAGTCCCCGTCCGACGTGACGCGCAGTTGGACTCACCCGTCCCCGCCCTGGATGCAGCGCGCCGGCCACGCCGTGCTGGCCGACGGGGGCGTCTGGCTCATCGATCCGCCCGACGGCGACGGGCTGGACGCAGCCGTCACCGAGCTCGGCCCCGTGCGCGGCGTCCTGCAGCTGCTGGACCGGCACCCCCGCGATTGCGCGGCCATCGCCGAGCGCCTGGGCGTTCCGCTGCACGTCGTGCCGCTTGGCGTCGTCCCGGAGCTCCCGTTCACCGTCATCCCGCTCTGGCACCTGCCGATGTGGAAGGAGGACGCGCTCTGGCTCGAGGACGCCAGGGTGCTCGTGGTGGCCGAGGCCTTCGTCGGAGCCCCCGACTTCGCAGCTCCCGGCGAGCGGGTCGGCGTGCACCCCGCCCGGCGCCTCCTGCCGCCGACGGTGCTGCGGTCGTACGTCAACCGCGTCGAGCACCTGCTGCTCGGACACGGCGACGCCCTGCACGGAGAGGACGCGCGCGCCGCGTTGCGTGACGCGCTTGCCGGGTCGCGCCGACGTCTGCCGCAGCTGCTCGCGGCGCAGGCCTCCCGAGCCGTTCGCGGCCGCTACCGCGGCTGAACGGTCGGACTGCCACCGCTGCGCTGGTAGGCTCGCCCGCATGTCAAAGGTCAAGCTTCACCGCTGCTCGTACACGTTCCTCCACACCGATCTGGATGCGTGCTGGAAGGTCGAGCGCGCGCTGAAGGAGCAGGGCATCGAGTACGAGGTCGTCAAGCACGGCTTCCTCAAGGGCAAGCGCCCGGAGATCGTCGCGCTGAGCGGCCAGAAGGCCCTCCCCGTCCTGGAGCTGGCGGACGGTACGGCCTATCGCGCCGAGTCCGACGACATGGCGGCGCGTGTACGCGCCGGCGAGATCTCCTAGCCGGACGACATCCCCCGGCAGGGACCTCTACCCTGCCGGATCCACGCGCCCGTAGCTCAGCTGGATAGAGCGTCGGTCTACGGAACCGAAGGTCAGAGGTTCGAATCCTCTCGGGCGCGCTCTATGACGGGTCAAGACATGTGTGTCACATGTCTCGACTCATACCGTCGGCGGGTCGGTCGGGGCTCTACTTCCCCAGTCGTACGCGGCGGCGCTGGATCTCCCGGCCGTTGCGTCGCACGACAAGCGTGTAGTCCCCGAGCGGAAAGCGGCGCTGTCGGCGGCGGCGCAGGACGACCTGCCGGCGTTCAGCCGCGACGCGGACGGGCTTGGTGCGGGCGAACAGGGTCTTGCCGCGCCGGATCTCGACGGTGATCCCGCTGACGGCGGCACCCATCGCGGCAAGGTCCACGCGGATCCCCTGCACCGCGCGGCGGCGACCGTAGAACCTGATGGCCACCGTGCGTCCGAACCCGGCATCGGCGACAGAGCGATCTGCGGGGCCGCATGCGCTGCGACGATCAGGGTCGCCGGTGAACTTCGTGTCTCCGAGCGTCGGGTCGCCCGCGCGCAGCTCGGCGTCGCTGACGCCGTCCAGGCGGTGGGCAGATCGTCGGCCAGCCACGCGGTCTGGCGCGGCGAGAGCTTGGCGTCGAGCTTGTCGATGTCGCCGTTGTGCTTGATCGTCAGCAGGTACTCGGGACCGGCGATCGCGCCGATCTGCGGCACCCCGGCCGCCTGGAATGCGCCGCCGACCCCGAACTGCACCGGCGGGCGCAGCAGGGCGGTGCGCGGAGGTCTGCGCCGGATGACCGCCTCCCGGGCGATGCTCGAACATCTTGCCCTGCGTGGTCCACACGCCGAAGAGCTCGTTCTCGCCGGTCGCGTGGTAGCCCTTGTCGACGGTGTCCAGCCACTCGCGTGCAGCCGAGGTGCTCGATCGTCATCGCCGCGGCGGCCTTCTCGACGAGGTCGGGGTGGGCGGCCATCCACCCTTCGAGCTCGGGCAGGGCCGCCGGACATGTGCCCCGGCCAGGCCGCGAACACGAGCGTGCGCTTCAGTCGCTTCCCGGCGGCAGCGAGCGCGAAGTGCCGGGCGAGGTGGACGAAGGCGACACCGCCGTTCTCCTCGACGAAGCCCTGCGCCGTCGGTGTGGGTGTTGAGGATCAGCGTCTCGTCGCTCGTGCCGGGGATGATCGCGGTGACCGACGGGCAGGTGACCTTCTTGCGCTTGGCGGTGAGCGTCAGCCGCGCCTGCGGGCGGGTCGCCGGTCTGCGCGCGCAGCGCGGCGCCGGTGTCGCGGTCGACGTAGAGCGCGGGCAGCGGCTCATAGCCGTGGTCGAACGGCAGGTAGTTGTCGTGCAGCGCCTCGCCATCGAGGAGTCGACGATGAACACCACGCCCGCGGCGCCGAGCCCCTCGAACGGCGCCAGCGGCACGCCGAGGCCGGGCATGATCCATGTGCGCTTGTAGTCGAGCTGCAGCCAGTCGGCCTCGGTGTGGCCCGGCCAGTGCAGGTAGGTCGAGATCCCGATGAACGCGCGGCGGTGGTGATCGGCAGGGGCACGGGCAGGTCGACGACGAGGATGCTGCCCTCGCAAGCGAGCCGACGCGGCTCCGCAGGCGCGGGCCCAGGAGCTCCAGCTCGTCGGGGTAGCGCGCGATCCCGGCCTGCAGCGCGCCGAAGTCCGTCCCGCTCGTGTTGGGCCGGGGCAGCACGCCGCCATAGACGAGCGGCCCGGTGAGCCCGGCTTCCGGGGTCTCCTGCGAGCGCGTGTACTAGGAGGCGATCTTGACCTTGCCCCGGGGGTGGCGCCGTCGAGGACGTCGAGGCCGAAGCGCCCGACGGTCCAGCGCTCGTAGTCGTAGTCGTCGCAGGGCAGCAGCGTTGCGCCCGGCCTTGACGAACTCGTCCTCCAGCCAGGCCATGTACGCTCGCGTGGCCTGGCGCGCCGGTCAGCCGCGAGCCGAAGTCGACCATCCGCTGGTTGTCGGCGAGCACTTGGGCGGCTGAAGGCAGAGGGACGACACCCGAGGCGCCGCTGGCCGCGATCGGACGAATCGCCCCGGCGGTCGCCAACGCGCCGGCACCGAGCGCCGCGCGCTCCAGGAGCACCTTGCGCGTGATCCCGTGGTCAGGGCCGGTCATGACCAGGACCCGGTCGTCGAACGAGCCCCGACCCGGACCAGCTGCGCCCTGGAGCTTCGGGGCGACGTCCTGGCGCCCATCGCGCGCCTCAGCAGGTTGACCCCAATTGCCGTTCCGAACATTCCTTCGATCTTGTCATCTGCCCCTCGTCGGTGTGTCGGTTCGACGAGACCCGTGACGGCGTGCCGGTTGCCCGAACGCTTGCGTCGCGGTTCGGGCGTCGACTGCGCGGCCGGCGAACGCCGACGTTAGACTCGCCGCCCACGATGAGGCATTGGATCGTCCGATGGATCGTTCTCGCCGCGGCCTTGGCCGCGGTCACCGGGGGGAGCGCGCAAGCCGCGGAGAACGTCACGATCCATCGCGACGCGTTCGGGATCCCACACGTCGAGGCGCAGACGTTCGCCGGTCTGGCCTACGGCACCGGGTACGCCCTTGCGCTGGACCGGCCCTTTCTGCTGAGCGCAATCCGCCTCACCGCTCAGGGCCGCTCGGCCGAGATGCTCGGAGAAGGATCTCTGGCTGCGGACATCGTCCAGCGCCGCGATTTCTACGAGGAGGCCGATGCACGACGCCAGCTCGACGGGCTGAGTGCCGCGCGCCGGCAGGAGCTGCAGTCCTTCGCCGACGGCGTGAACGCCGGCTGGGCGAAGGTCCGCTTCGATCCTCAGCAACGTCCGACGCTCTGGGATGCCTTCGGCTACGACCCGCCCGCGTGGACGCCGCTGGATTCGGTGGCGGTGACGTCACTGTTCACCTACTCGACGTTCGCGGGCGAGGGGGGCGCGGGCCAGTTGCGCAACGGTGCGCTGCTCGCGCGCCTGGAGGAGCGGTACGGCAAGGTCCGTGGCCTGGCGATGTGGAAGGACCTGCTGTGGAAGAACGACCCGCGCGCCCCCAGCGTGGTGCCCAAGGGGGAGGGGACTCCTCCGCGTCGCTCCTACACGACCGAACACCCTTCGCGCGCGCAGCTCGACCTGGCGGTCAAGTACGCCGGCACGCTGGGTAGGGCGGCGGTGCGGCGGGCCGCTGAGGCCGGCCTGGTCAAGCGAGCTTTGGAGAAGCTTCCGATCCCGCGGATCGGCTCCTACGCCGCCGCCGTCTCCGGCGCTCGCACCAGGTCGGGGGGTGCGGTGACGATCGGATCTCCGCAGGCGGGGTTCACGGCTCCCTCGGTGTTCTGGCAGGTCGGCCAACACATGCCGGGACGCGACTGCACGGGTTTCACGGTCCCCGGACTCGGGCCCTGGCTCGGTGTGGGTTGGTGCAACCGCCACGCCTGGAGCCTTGTCGCCGGGAACGCCGGCGAGCAGGTCGACCACTACCTCGAACGGGTCGAGCCGGGGGCCGATCGTCGCTACCGTTACCGCGGCGAGATCCGCGAGATGCGCGTGCGCCGGGAGTCCTTCAAGGTCAACGGCTGCGCGCCGCCGCTGTGCGCCACGGCGTCGGACCGCACGGAGGTCCGCGAGTTCGAAGAGACCGTTCACGGCGTCGTCGTCGATCGTGACAGGGACCGCCACGTCGCGATCACGCAGCGCCGGGCGCAGAAGGGCATCTGGGCCCGGTCGCTGGAGGCCGTCGCAGGATGGAACAGCGCCGGGTCGGTGGCCGAGTTCGACGCGGCGACCGACAAGGCCAACGGGTCCTACAACGTCGTCTATGGCGACGCGGACGGCAACATCATGTACCGCTTCAGTGGGGTGCAGCCGGTCCGGGCCGACGGATATGACCGGCGCCTGCCCAGCCCCGGCAGCGGTGTCGCCGAGTGGCGCGGGATGCTGCCCCAACGCGCGATGCCCCGGGTCGTCAACCCGCGAAGCGGCATCCTGGTCGCCAACCAGGGCATCGAGTCAAAGCCGGCGTCGTGGTGGCCGAACGCATCGGCGATCAACATCGGACGGGCTTCGCGAGTCCCGTCGAACCGGCGCATCCTTGCCGGGGCGACGTCGCTGGACGTCGCCGGAATGCAGGCGCTGAACCCGAACCTTCTCGAGGGCGTGGACCCGATGGCGCCGCTCTTCGAGCGATCGTTGCGCCTGGCCCTGCGTGGCGCGGACGACCCGCGCCTGCGTGAGGCGTTGGGCCGGCTGGAGTCGTGGGCGGCGGCCGGCTACCCGCGGCGCGACGCCGATGGCGACGGTCGCTACGACGACCCCGCCATCGCGATCTTCGGTGCCGACGACATCAACCTCCCGACCAAGCGCTACCTGTGGCGCGACCTGCTGGATCGCGTCTTCGGCGACGAGTTGGGCGAGGAGCGCGTGAGCTCCGACAAGGTCACGACCTACCAGGCGCCGGGACCGTTCCTCGGACAGCTCTCGACGCTGCGGCTCGCGCTGGAGCGAAGCGCTCGGCGCAGGGCGCGCGCCAGCGACAAGCGCACCTTGCGGTTGCAGACGGATTTCGTGGACGACAGGAGGACGAAGCGTCGTGAACGAGCTGGAGAGCTGATCCGCGCGAGCGTGGCAACCGCGTTGCGCCAGCTCGAAGCGCAGTACGGCACCGCGGACATGTCCCAGTGGCTCGTGAGCAAGCAGACCCTGCCCTTCGCAGCGCTGGGCGCGGTGAGCGTCGCACCGCTCACGCGCTCCTACGATCACGGCACCTACTCACAGATCGTGGATGCGCGCGCCGGGGACGGGCAGTACATCCTGCCTCCAGGAAACCAGGCGGCCGACAGCGCTCCGCGGATCGCGGCCGCGACCCTGGGCTCGCCGCCGCCCCACTTCGACGACCAGCGCGAGCTGTACGAGCGCTACGAATTCGTGCCGATGCGCAACGCCTCAGGGGCGTGGCGCGAGCAGACCGAGTCTTCGCAGGTGCTCCAGGCTCCCTGACGAGTTCTCAGCCACTGTACCCACTTGACAACTGTACGGTGGTAGAGCATAATTTCGGGCATGGGTTCTGCCACAGCCGCCATTCCCCACCCCATACCGACGGGGTTGTCGGAGCTCATCGCCCAGCGCTTTCGCGTCATCGGCGACCCGCTCCGGATCCGCCTGCTCGACCATCTGCGAGACGGGGAGTCGAACGTCCAAGGGCTGACAGAAGCCCTCGGTGCGACGCAGCAGAACGTCTCCAAGCACCTGCAGGTGCTGTTTCAGGCCGGAGTGGTGGGGCGCCGCAAGGAGGGCACGACGGTGATGTACCGCATCATCGACTCGTCGGTCTTCGACCTCTGCGAACTTGTCTGTGGCGGCCTGCGCACCCAGGTGGCCGATCTGAACGCCGTGATCGAGGGTGGATCGCAGCGGTGACCGCTCGCGGTCGGCGGCCTTGGCGTCAGGGCTCGTAGGGCCGTAGCTGTGGGTAGGAGCCGCGCACGTAAGCGGCATTGTGTGCCTGGTCTCCTGGCGGCGGATAGGCGTTGCCCTGGGAGGTGCCGCTGCCTCCGTAGGCGGTGGCAGGATCGATGAAGATCCCGAAGCGGACGAACTTCCCCTTCGCATCGCCCTGCTGGCTGAACGCAGCCGTCTGCGAGAACCAGGCGGCAAGCGTGTTCTTGCGTGGCTCCAGGTAATCGACGATCGGCACGAGGTTCGAGAGCGTCGGGTCAAGCCGCTTGGCCACCGGTCGCGCCTCGTCGATCACGGGACCGGCCAGGCGCAGGACCGGGTCGGCGCTGCGCCGCAGACGCCCGACGCCACCCAGGACGGTGGCAGCGTCGGTGCTCACGGGTCCCAGGTCGGTCAGAGCGGCCCTCAGCGCGGGGGCCGCGCGGCGCAGGTCGACCAGCAAGGGGCGGGCCTCGACGAGCAGGGGCCGCAACGTCTGGAGGGTCCGGCGGGTGACCTGGAGGGTGAGCGGTAGCTGCGCCAAGCCGGCCTGCAGGTCCGCCTGCCGCAGCCCGAGCGCGGCAAGCGTCTGATGACCCGCCGTGACGATGGCGGTGATCTGACGCTCACGCTCGCCGAGCGTGCCGAAGACGGGCCGGGCATCGGTGACCAACGCAGCGATGGTCTGCGACTGACCACGGAGCGTCGTGGTGAGGTGGCGCACCTGCCCGGTGAGGCCGTCGAGACGGCCAAGGGTGGCGCTGAGGCGGTCCGAGGTGGCAGGGGAGCGCGCACCGCGAGCGACCGTGCGCAGCGACGAACGGATCGCCGGCCGCGACCGTGCTCCGACGGTGGAGAGGGCCTCGTCGAGCTCGACGGCATCGGTCACCGATGAGGCGCCGAGCCGGCCGCCGTCGGGGATGCCGGGGCCAGTCCGCCGAGCCGGGGTGAGTTCGACATAGGCCTCGCCCAAGAGCGTCTTCTGCCCGATCCGCACGCGGTCGGTGGCCCGGATCGGCCGGTACCGGGGGAGCATGCTCAGCGCGATGTCGGCGGTGCTCCCCCGCACGTCGATGGAGCTGACCTCCCCGACCTTCACGCCCCGGGTCAACACGTCGGACTTCCTCGCGAGCCCTTGGGTGTCGGCGACGGTGACGTGCACGAGGTACGGGCTCCCGCCGACGCTGACCGACGGCCCCCCGAACCGTCCCATCAGCCACACGAAGACGATCGCCGCCAGCACGACGAAGAGCAGCGTCGCGATCGCGCTGGGTCGGAAGATGCGGAGGTTCACGGTGCCGACCTCCCCTCGGTCGCAGCCGTGGTCGCCTTGCGGACCGCGCCCGGCAGCCCCGGGACGAGGTACCGGGCGAGGCAGGCGACAGCGTTGGCCTTGCAGGTGTCCACGAGGGCCCGGACGACCTTGCCCTTCAGGATCGTGAGGCTCCGTCCTGTGGCGCCGGGGGCGCCGAAGTCAGCCGGGTTGAAATCCTCGAAGAAGCCGAGGCCGCGCAGGATCGGCCCGTTGGCGTCGTTCGTCGAGAAGACCCCGCTGAAGCGCTCGCCGACGAGCCCGACACCGTCACGGTTGCGGTCGATCTGCTTGAGGATCGGCAGCAGCCCGTCGACGGCAGGGGTCAGCCGCCGGGCGGCCGGACGCAGAGCGCGCGCGGCTTGCTGCAGGTCGCGTGCAGGGGTGGTGCCGTCGTCCACGAGCGTCCGCAGATCGCCGATCAGACCACGGAGCTGCGGAAGGGTCGCGCGGAGCTCGCTCACCGTGGCCGGGAGGGCACGTGTTGCCGGGCGCAGTCGGGTCAGCGCCGGAGCGAGGGGTTCCGACAGGCTGCGGACGTCGTCCAAGGCCCCGCCGAGCGCGTCGATCGTGGCCGGCAGACGCCGCATCGTCTCGGCGAGCCGCGCGTCCTGGCCGGCTGTCACCCCGAGCACGGTCCTGCCGCTGCGCAGCGCTTGGCGCAGCAGGACGTCGCGCTCGGCGAGGGTCGAGAAGACCGTGCGCATGTCCCCGATGAGCGCCGTCAGCTCGCGCCGTCGCGACGCGAGCTTCGTGCTGACGCTCCGGGCCGCGTCGCCCGTCTGCGCCAGGCTGGTCAGCGCTCGGCCCAGCGGGGTGGTCCGTCCTCGCGTGGCCGTGTCGAGCTCCCCGAGCAGGATCTGCAGCTGCGCGCGCGTGTCGGCGTCGAGCGTGGCCAGCACACGGTCCAGCGGGACCGGCGCCGCGTCGGGGGCGGCGCGCAGGGCGTCGCCGTCGCCGAGAGCTTGCCCGGTCCCCGGGGTCAGCTCGAGAGTCTGGTCCTCCAGCGCGGAGCGGGGCACGACGCGCGCAATCGATCCGGCCAGGACGTGGCCGCGCGAGCCCGCGTCCATCCGCAGCGTGGCGACGGCCCGGCCGTCGGCGATCTTCACCGAGCGCACTTCGCCGACCCGTACGCCGGAGAGCAGGACCGCGTTGTGGTTGCTGCCGTCAAGCCCGCCGGCGTCGGTGAAGGCGACGCGGAGCGTGTACGTGTTCGCCAGCCACGGCAGCCGCACGTTGTCGCTGGCGAACAGGTACGTGACGAACGCGACCGCGACGACGGCCTGGACGAGGATCGTCAACCGGCCGAAGGGCAGCGGGCGGATGGGTGGGCGCCGTGCGGTCACTGGCACCCTCCGTTCTTGGCGAACGCGGCTGCGAGGGCCGGGTTGACCTGCTCCAGCGCCGTGCACGGGGGCAGGGGGGACCCGGCGCCGGTGAAGAACCGTGCGCTGAACCGGACGAAGTGACCGGCGCCCGCCTGAAGCGGCGCGTTGCCCTGCGCCTGGGTCTGGAACGGCCTGAAGGCGCCGCCGCCGCCCTGGAAGAGGTTGATGAACTGCAGGTAGGCCGGTGCGCCGAGGCTCGTCGGCTTGAGCAACGCGGGCAGGAGCGTCGAGTGCAGCAACTCGTCGACCGGACGAAGAGCCCTGAGCAGGCCGCGGGTCGGGGCGGACGCGAGGGCGAGGTCATGCACCCCGCCGCGCAAGGCGTCCAGCAGCGGTGGGGCGTCGGCCAGGACCGGTCGAGCGCTCCGAAGGACAGGACGGAACTCACGCAGCGCTGCGGGCAGGTCGCGGACGCCACGGCCGAGATCGCCCGACAGGTCGTCCAAGCGGGCGACGACGTTCTGGAGCGCTGCCCCGCCGTCGCGCAGGTCGGTGAGCCGGTCGGGTAGCACGGTGAGCGTCCGGTCAAGCGGACGACTGCCGTCGACGTTGACCGCAGCGAACGTCGGCCCGCCGTCCCGGGCGACGGCGGCGAGGTCGTCCCGGCTCTGGTCCACGGTGTTCAACGTGGCAGCGAACGCGTTGACGGCCCCGCGGAGGGCCTCGCCCCCCGGCCCGCGGGCCGCGCGCCCGGCGACTGCGGCGTCGCGGGTCAGGGACGGTGAGACCCGCAGCAGGTGGCTGATGCCGTCCTTGCCGCCGCGGGTGAAGATCTCGTGGAGGGCGCGCATGTCGGCACGCGTCGCCTGCCGCGTCGAAGGCCCGGCAAAGCGCAGGGCCTGGTCCAGCGCGACGTAGACGCGGGTGCGGCTCGTCGGCAGGACGTCCCCACCGAGCTCGGGGCTCGCCTTGGAGCCCGGATCCAAGGCAACGTAGGCCGTCCCTTCGAAGGCCGTCCGCGGGCGGAGCTCCGCGCGGGCGTCGCGATGGATCGCGCCCACGCCGTCGTCGAGCTCGAGGGTCAGGACGGCCTGATCGCCCCGCCGCTCGCGCTTGGTGATCTTGCCCGCCCGGGCGCCGTTGACGCGGACGTCCGCTCCGACGGTCCCGATGCCGCCGGCGTCGCGGACCATGACGTGGACGGTGCGGGCGTGGTGGAACGGGTTCGGGCGCGTGTACCCGACGAAGACGATCACGGCGGTGAGCGCGATGACGGCCATGCCGATGAGCCGCTGGCGGGCCACCGAGAGCTCCCGGTTGGGGCGGGTCACTGGCCGCATGGCTGCCTGTCGTCGATGCCCTGACCAGGAGCGGGGTAGACGTTGCGCCCGTGTGCGCACGTGAAGACCGGCGCGAAGCGCACCGCGCGCGTCCCCGGAGCCTGGCCGAAGGGGTAGCTGAAGCCGCCCCAGGTCGTGAAGCCCTTGGCCGCCCCGGCGATGTCGGTCCCGTAGGACGCCAGGTAGCGCGCTCAACGGCTCAAGGCCGCGGGCGAGCGGGCTGAGCATCGCCGCCGGGTCGCGGAGCTCGGCAAGCAGCGGACGGGCGGCCCGCAGGACCGGGTCCGCGTGGCGGGCGAACCGGGAGAGCTCTTGGAGTCCCGCCCGCTCGCCGGTCAGCCGCCGCAGCGCGGGGAGGGTGCGGTGCAGCGCGCGGACGGCGGGCGTCAGGCGCCCGACGACGTCGGAGGCCTGGGTGAGGGTCGTGTCGGCCACCGGGAGCACGCTCGTCGCGGTGGCCGCCAGCGGGGGGACCGCGCGGATGGTCTGGCGGATCGCAGGCCCTCGCTCGGCGAGCGCGCCGAACGTCGTCGCAGCACTGGGCAGAGAGCGCCGCAAGCTCGCGGCCGTCCGGGGTCGCAAAGCCGGCCGACGTGCGCCGGACGTCACCCAGGACCTGCAGCGAGGTCGCCGTCCTGCGGGCTCGCGGCACGGGCGATGCGGGTGAGTTCGGGCAGCGTCGACGGCAGGTCAGAAAGCGCGCGGTTGATGTGCTCGCCGCGACCGACGAGACCGCCGCCGTACGCGCTCAACGTGCGCGACAGGGCGCTGCGCGTGGCGGGGTCGAAGGTGTCCAGGACCTGGGTGAGCTGGACCCCGGTCGAGCTCTGGGCGCGCGGCAGCGTGGCGCCTTCGGCCAACGGTGTGGTGGCGTCACCCGGATCCAGCGCGACGTACACGGCGCCGGCGAGCCCGCGCAGGCGGACGGTGGCGTGGGCGTTGCGCCCGAGCGGCGTGCGGTCGCGGTCGACGTCGAGGTCGGCGACCGCCCGTCCGTCGCGGCCGACGTTGACACCGCGTACCGCACCGACGAGCTGGCCGGCGATCCGCACGTCGTCCCCGTCCTTGAGCAACGGGGCGTCTGCGGGCAGGACCACGCTGACCTTGTAGGGGTCGCTGAACGGGACGCCGTTGATCGCGATGATCGACAGATAGGTGATGACGGCGATCACTGCCAGGACCACCACCCCGACCAGCACCGCCTGGCGCTCCAGGCTTCCGGTTGCATGCGCGAGGCGCTCGCCGATCGGTCGCTTGCGGGTCATCGGCCCAGGAGGTAGTCGAGGAGGCCGGCGGTGCCGTTCGGCGGCGGCGCCGGGGCGGACGGTGTCCGCCGACCGGGGAAGATCGAGTCCAGCAGCTCCTTGGCCGGGGCCAGGGCGTCCTGGACGGGAGCCGGGAGCGATGGCTTGACCGGCCGCGGTCCCGTCGCCTGCCCGGAGCTCGGCGGCACGTCGCGACCGGGTCTGCGGTCAGGCCGGCGAGGGCTCTTGACCGCCGGGACCCTGCTCTGCCGGGTCGCCCTGTCCATGCAGCCTGGGGTGATCGGGAGCCCGAACGACTGGCACGACAGGACCGCCGCGCCCTTCCAGTAGTGGCGGTCGGGGCTGGCGAACGGGTCAAACGGCTGCGTCCCGGGCTCCTTGGCCTGATCGGGGAAGTTGCGCAGGAACCCGTCCGAGATGTCGGCGGCGGCCGGCTCGACCGCCCGCACGAGATCGGACGCAGCAGGCGCAGCGGTCGCGGTCTGGCGAAGCCCGTCGGCAAGCTGCTTGAACGTCGCCCCTCCGCCGGTGAGCACGGACGCCAGGCTGCGGAGGGTGGGCCGCGTCGCGGACACGGCGGTGCGCGCGTCGCTGAGGAACGGCGGGGCCTGGTCCAGGAACGCTGTGAGCGGTGCGGCGGTCTGGCCGAGCTCGGTGGCCAGGGGCCGCCCGCGCACGGCGGTCTCGGACAGCAGCCCAGAGGTCCGTTGCAGCCGTCCCAGCAGACCGGGGGCGGCGCGCAGAGCCTCGGCAAGCGCGGGACCGCTGTCGGCGATCGGCGCGAGCGTGCCGTCGAGGCCGTTGAGGGAGGCGCGTAGCGCCCGGTTCTGCGTAGCGAGCTGGTGGCTCATGCTCGCGGCGTCACGGACCAGCCCCCGGACGTCCGCGGTCTGCGTGTCCACCTCGGCCAGGAGACGGGTCGTGGCCTCCAGGGCCGGACGGAGGGTGACGGCCGCGCGCGACACGTCCTCGCCGCGGCGCTCGAGCCCGAGGCCCAGTTCGACGATCACCGCCTGCAGGCCGGTGCGTACCGGGGCGCGGAACGCTCCGAGGACGTCGGAGAGCCTCGGGGCGTTGCTCGTGTGCGACACGTCGATGACGTCGGTGAGCGGCGCCGGTCCGTCCCCGGGGGAGAGCGAGAGGTAGATGTCGCCCAGCAGGTCCACCGGGCGGATCGCCGCGACCGCGTCGGCGTGGACGGGCGGCGCACCGTCGTCCAGACGCATCGTGACGAGGGCGGCGTCGCGTGCGGTGAGCCGGATGCTCTTGACGCTGCCGGCCTTCGCCCCGGCGATCCGGACGTCGTTGCCCACCACCAGTCCGCGGGCGTTCGTGAACTCGGCCTGGATTGTCCGGCCGTCGTCGCGGGTCGCCGCGTGGAGCGCGAACACGAGGGCGCCCACGGCGAGGACCGCGATGATCAGCGACCGGAAGCGCATCAGCGGTCGCCCCCGACGAAGCTCTTCTCGAACGACGTCCACGGCTCGCCCTCCAGGACGCCGGGCGTGCGCAGGAACGGGGCCGCGAGCTGCCCGGGGCCGGGGTCGCTCGGGCCGATCGTGTTCACCGGGGCGGGCGCAAACACGAGACCGACCCGCGCGAGATGGCCGTTGGCGTCGTAGTTCGAGCCGAAGTCGGCCCACCCCGACAGGAACGCGAACGCATCGGGGAGCCGGACCCGCAGCTGGTTGAGCATCGGGACGGCGTCGCGCAGCACCGGGGCGAGGGTGTGCAGGACGGGCTTGGCGGTGCGCAGGAGCGGGAGGACCCGTCCCAGGTCGGCGGGGGCTGCGGTCACGAGCTCCCGGCCGGACGCCAGCGCCGGCCGGGCGGCGTGGAGCGCGGGTCGCAGGTCGGCGGCGAAGGCCGGCAGCTCTGCGGCGCTCGGCCGCAGCGCGGCGACGAGCGCGCGGAGGCGCGCCGGTGGCGCGGTCGGCGGCCTGGAGCGCCTGGGTCGGCGCGCGGAGCCCCGGGGCCAGGCGCTGCGCGTGATCTGTGTCAGCTCGCGCTGCCGTGCCCCGGTCGTCTGCAGCGTCTGTGCGCAGTTGGCTGACCGTGGCGCCGAGCGCATCGGGATCGGCGGCGAGGGCGGCCAGCGTCGTGTGCGCGTCCTTGACGACCTCGCGCAGCGTGTCGCCGTCCCCGCGGACCTGCCGGAGCACCGCGGTGACCTGCTCGAGCGCGTCGGCGCTGTGGCGAGCGTCCGCTCGATGTGCGGGCCTCGCCGCAGCGTCGCCCGTTCATGTCCTGCAGGACGCTGCGCACGTCGCGGCGTGTTCTCGGGTCCAGCGTCGACAGCACCTGGTCGATCTCGACCGGGTTGTCCGTCCGCACGGCCGGGATCACGGCGCGGTCGGCCAAGCGCGCGCCGCTGCCCGCGGTCAGCGCGACGTAGCGGTTGATCTCGCCGGCCACCGACGTGAAGCGGACGTCCGCGCGCGCACCGGTGCGCAGGGCGAAGCCGTCGTCGACCTGCATCTTCACGTGGGGCAGACCGTCGTCACCGAGCTCGATCGCGCTGATGCTCCCCACGCCGCACGCCCCCGGCCTTGACGTCACCGCCGGTGACCAGGCCGTTGGCCTGCTGGAAGACGGCCGTGACCTCGCGTGACCCGCCATGGCGGGCGACGAGCCACACCGCCAGCAGCCCGAGGACCAGCAGGGCGACCGCAGCGGTCCGCTGACGCCGGCGGGTGATCATCCCAGCGGGATGCGCGGGTTCGCGCCCCAGAAGATCAGGGTCCCGAACATGCTGATCGTCGTGACGCCGATGATGTTGACCGCCATGGAACGCGCGGTGGCCGTCCCGACCTCGATCGGCCCGCCGCGAACGCGGTAGCCGAAGAAGAGCGCCACCGCGATCACGAACGCCGTGATCGTCATGCCCTTGGTGAACGAGTACAGCAGGTCGATCGGGTCCTGGAAGTTGTAGAAGAAGAGCTTCCAGGTTCCGGGGGACACGTCACCGAACCGGTACACGGACATCAGGAAGGCGGCCAGGTAGCTCGATGCGATCGCCAGGGCGTAGGCGATCGGGAGGACGATCGCCGAGGCCACCATCCGCGTGGAGACGAGGAAGGGAATGGAGGGCACGGCCATCACGTCCAGCGCGTCCACCTCTTCGGCGACCTGCATCGCACCGAGCTCGGCGACGATGCCGCAGCCGACCTTCGCGGCGAGGATGTACCCGAAGACGAACGGCACGACCTCGCGCATCGTGCACCAGGTCGAGAAGCCGCCCGCGACCGGGTCCACGCCGAACGACCGCGCCAGCGCCGTGGACTCAAGGCCGCAGCTTCCCCCGGCCAGAAACGCGATCGCCATGATGACGAGCACGCTGCCGGTGGCGATGATGGCGGCCTGACGGATGATCTCTGCGACGAACGGACGCGCCCGCGGGATCTGCCGGATGCCCTGCCAGGTGAAGGCGGCGACTGCGCCGACCGAGCCGAAGAACCCGAGCCCTGCTCGGCTCCGGGGATCTCGGCCTTGCCGAGGTCGCGCTCGGGCGCGCCGGGCGGGTAGCGCTGACCGGGCTGACGCCGGGCCCGTCGACGCTCATCGGAAGACCCCGACGTCCGGGAAGGCCGCGAGGAAGAACTGCGTGTACACGAGGTTCACGAAGAAGATCGCCACGAGGCAGGCGACGACCGCCTCGTTGACGGCACGTCCGACACCCTCGGCACCGCCCGTGGCGTTGAGCCCCTTGTAGCAGCAGATCGTGCCGATGAGGAACCCGAAGATCCCGACCTTGATGACGCTGGCGGCGAGGTCGAGGAACGTCGTGTTCGCGAAGAAGTTCACGAAGAACGCGCCCGTGGTGCCGCCGAGGACGCCCACGCTGGCGACGTACCCACCCGCGACGCCGCAGATGAGGGCGAGGACGTCGAGCGCCATCATCATGAGCGTCAGGGCGAGGATCCGCGGGGTGACCATCTCGCTGATGGGGTGGACGCCGAGCACGCGCAGCGCGTCCATCTCCCCGCGGATGCTGCGCGCGCCGAGCTCGGCGGTGATGGTGGTGCCGACGATGCCGGCGACGACCGTCGCGGTGACGAACGTGCCGAACTCCCGCACGATCGCGACGACCATGAAGCCGCCCGAGCGATCGATCGTCCCGAACGTAACGAGGAAGTTCCCGGCCTGCAGACCGGGCCCGGAGAACCCCCACGCGGCGATCGACACTGCGATGGGCAGCGCGGCGACCTTGAGGATGAAGACGCTCTGCAGGACGAACTGACGACGCCAGAGCTCTGGCGAGCGGACGGCCGCGATCATCGCCTGCATCGCGAGCACGGTCATTCCGCCGAGGCGCTGCAGCTTCAGCCGAGCGAGCCTCCCCGGGTGGTCGTAGCCGAGCAGCCTGGGGGCGGAGACGCCGCCGCGTCGGCCGAGGCCGCTACCGGTCGCTGCCACGTCGCTCCTCGCCGTGTGGGTGCGTGCGGTGTGGGGTCAAGGGCGACATCGGCTGGGGAAGTCGACGGCTGTGCTCGCCCTCCGGTCGATCTCGGCAGATCGAGGGGCCCGCGGACGCCGTCGCGCAAAAGCCATTTAACTTTATCGGGTATCGCCAGATACCGGTGCGCAGACCGTCGCCTGCTCGCGTCGACGGGCGCCCCTGTCCGCTCGGCAGCTCCAGGTCGGAGCCGGCGAACGCACCGAAGAGCAGAAGCTGGCGCGGTGCAGCGTGGAGGTCCCGGGCGATTTGTGGAACCGTGCCTCTGGCTGCGCGGGTCCGACTGGCACCGGCGGCATCCGCCGCCGGGCCAATGCCGTCCAACCGAAGAGGTTCCATGAAGCCGTCCATCCGACTCGCCACGCTCACAGCGATCCTGCTGAGCTCGGGTGCGCTCGCGGCGTGCGGCGCCGGCGACTCGCCGGCGCCCACCTCGACGCTGACAGCGGCCGGGGGCTTTGACGCCACGCTCCGCGCCGCCCGCGGCCAGACGGTCCGGTTCTGGCTCTACGGAGGCGACGATCGGGTCAACGCCTACGTCGACGTCATCGTCGCCCCGGCGGCGCGCAGGCTCGGCGTGACCGTCCGGCGTGTCCCCGTCACCGACACGGCCGATGCCGTCCAGCGTGTCGTGGCCCAACGTCGCGCCGGGAAGTCAAGCGGAGGAGCCGTCGACCTGATCTGGCTCAACGGCGAGAACTTCGCCAGCGGAAAGTCAGCCGGACTGTGGCTGAAGAACTGGGCTACCGCGTTGCCCAACGCCCGCCGCTACGTCGATCCCGGCGATCCGTCGATCAGGACGGACTTCCAGGTCCCCGTCGAGGGACAGGAATCGCCCTGGCAGCGTGCGGCGTTCGTCTTCGCCCACGACGGGGCGAAGGTCGGGACGCCGCCGCGCGACCTCGACGCCCTGCTGGCCTACGCCAGGCAGCATCCCGGACGGGTGACGTACCCCGCGCCGCCGGACTTCACCGGCTCGGCGTTCGTGCGCCAGGTCGTGGCGGAGAAGGGTGAGGACGCCGCGTTCGCCTACCTCAAGGCGCTCAAGCCCCATCTCTACCGTGAGGGGACGACCTATCCGAAGTCAGAAGCTGAGCTGAACACCCTGTTCGGAGACGGCAAGGTCGACTTCGCGATGTCATACGACGCTGCGTTCGTCAGCTCCGCGGTGCGCAAGGGTCAGTTCCCGCCGACCGCGCGCCCGTTCCTCCTCGGTGATGGCGCACTGCAGAACACCTCCTACGTGACGATCCCCGCCGACGCCGCACATCAGGAGGGCGCGCTCGTGCTGGCGGACCTGCTGCTCAGCCCTGCGCTGCAAGCCGCGAAGCTGAAGCCGTCGTCGCTCGGCAACCCGACGGTGCTGGACCTCGCTCGGCTGGGCCCGCAGCGCAGGCTGTTCGACGCGGCCTCCGAGCCCGTACCTCCTCGAGGACCTCGGCACGCCGGTGCCCGAGCTGGCCGCCGACAAGGTCGCGCCGCTGGAGCGTCGCTGGACGCGAGAGGTGCTGCGCGGCTCGTGACGCGCAGCCCAGCAGCCGGCCGGTGGCGCGAGCGCGCGCTCCTCGTCCCCGCGGTGCTGACGATCGCGCTGCTCTTCGGCGGGGCGATCGCCGGCGCGATCCGCACGAGCGTCGTCCCGCTGGGGGGCCATGCGTCGCTGGACGCCTGGCGCGCGCTGCTGCACGACCCCGGGTTCGCGGACGCCGTGCTCTTCACGCTCCGGACGGCCTTCGTGAGCACCGCTCTGGCGGCGATGCTCGCGGTCGCCGTCGCGTTGATGGTTGCGCGGCGGCGGCACGGCTGTCCGGGCGCTGGTCGCGCTGCCGGTGCCGGTGCCGCACCTCCTCGTCGCGACCGTCGCAGTGCTGTGGCTGGCGCCCGGAGGCCTGGCCGAGCGCCTCCTCGGAGGTCTGCCGGTCACGCTGGTGCGCGATCGCGCGGGGCTGGGCGATCGTCGCCGTGTACGTCTACAAGGAGGCGCCGTTCCTCCTGCTGCTCGTGCTCGCCTCGCTCGGGCGCGCTGAGCGCGAGCGGGAAGAGGCGGCGGCGGCGCTCGGAGCATCGCCGTGGCAGCGGCTGCGCTGGGTGACGTGGCCGGCGATCCGCGGCCCGCTCGTGCTCGGCTGCATCGTCGTGTTCGCCTACGTCCTCGGCGCGTTCGAGGTCCCGTTGGCGCTCGGCCCGTCCTATCCACCGACGATCGCCGAGTACGCCCACCAGGCCACGACGGGCGACCTGCTCGCCGGCCAGAGCACCGCGGCCGCGGCGCTGCTGGTGAGCGCGCTGGCGTCGATCGCGCTCGCGGGCCTGGCCGTCGGGGTCGCGAGGGACCCCCAAGGTGACTGAGCGGCGCCGGCAGCTGGCGGGGATCGCCTTGGGGACGCTGATCGCGGCGCCGTTGCTGGCGCTCGTGGTCCGTGCCTTCGCCGACGTGTGGCGGGCGCCTGCGCTCGTGCCGCAACGGTTCGGCCTGCGCGGGGTCCAGATCGCGTTCTCCGGTGACGCCGGCACGGCCTTCGGCAACTCGCTGGTCGTGGCCCTGGTGACGGTCACGATCGCGCTGGTGCTCGGTTGGCCCGCGGCCCGGGTGCTCGGCGAGCGGCGGCTGCGCCACCCTGCGCCGGTGTTCCTGCTGCTCGCGATGCCCCTGCTCGTGCCCAGCTATGCCGTGGGCACCGGCCTGACCGAGTGGTTCATCCGCATCGGCCTTGACGGCACGGTCCTCGCGGTCGTCGCCGCGCACCTGACCTTCGTGTTGCCGTACGTCACCATCGTGCTGCTCTCGGGCTTCGGTCCGCGGCTGACGGAGATCGAGGAGATGGCCTCCGTCAGCGGAATCCCGCCGCTGCGCCGGCTGGCCTGGGTGACCGCGCCGGCGGCGGCGCCGACCGTGGCGGCCGCGGCCCTGCTCGGCTTTCTCGTCTCCTGGAGCGACTACGGTTCCAGCCTCGCCGTCGGCGCCGGGCGCCCGATGCTGCCGGTGGTGCTGCTGCCGTTCATCGGCGCAGATCCGCAGGTGGCGGCGACGCTTGCCCTCCTGTTCCTCGGACCGGCGGTGCTGGCGCTCGTCGCGACCGTCCGCGCCGGAAGGCAGCCGCTGTGAACCCACCCGCCACCCTGAGCTGTTCCGATCTGACCGTCTCACCGGGCGATGTCCCGGTGCTGCGTGGTCTGACGCTGAACATCGCGGCCGGCAGCCGGACCGCGCTCGTCGGCCCGTCCGGCGCCGGAAAGACGACGTTGCTGCGTGCCATCGCCGGGCTTCAGGCGATCAGGGGTGGCGAGATCACGCTCGGCGGCCGGGCGATCCACGCGTTGCCCCCGCATCGCCGCGCGATCGCCGTCGTCTTCCAGGAGCCGCGGCTGCTCGGCCATCTCGACGTCGCCGACAACGTGGCGCTGCCGCTGCGCGCCGTGCGGGTGCCGCGTCGTGAGCGTCGCCGGATCGCCGAATCCCACCTGGACGACGTCGGTCTGGGTGGGCTGGCGCACCGACGCGTCCAGGGCCTGTCCGGGGGTGAGCAGCAGCGGGTGGCGCTGGCCCGGGCTCTCTGCGCCAAGCCGCAGCTCCTGCTGCTCGACGAGCCGCTCGGAGCGCTGGACCCGAACCGTCGCAGCGATCTGCGCCGTGTCATCTGCGACCTGCAACGGCAACGCTGCGTGACGACGCTGACCGTCACGCACGACCGCTCGGAAGCCGCCGAGCTCGGGGACCAGATCGCGCTGATGCTCGAGGGTCGCATCGTGCAGCACGACGAACCGCGCGCCCTGTTCGAGCGGCCCGTGAGCGCAGCGGTCGCCCGCTTCTTCGGTGTGAGCAACCTCATCGCCGATCGCGGCGGGCTGGTCGCCATCCGTCCCGAGCACGTCCTCCTCGATCCCGACGCGGAGCGTCGCGGCACCGTCATCGAGGCGATCTACGCCGGCGATCACGTCCGTCTGGCCATCGACTCCCGTCAGCAGCGGATCCACGCGCACGTCGCGCCGCACGATGCGCCGCGGGCCGGCGAGGAGGTCGGCCTGACGTTCCCCGCACAGCGGCAGTGGCGTCTGCCGTCGGCGTCGTCGCCGGTCGATGAGCCGAGTGCCTGAACCGGTCGCACGCGCTGTGGGTCAGAGTGGTGGGATGTCCACGGCAATGTCACCGGAGCACCCACCGATCCGACGCGTCCTCACGCGGTCGGCGACGGTCCGACGCGGCCGCCGCGCAGCCAGGCGCGACGACGACATCGCCCGCCCCGAGAGCGGCCGCAGGTGAGCGACCGCTACGACCTGGTGATCCTCGGCGGGGGCACCGCCGGCCTCGTTTCGGCGTTCGTGGCGGCCGGCATCGGAGCGCGCGTCGCGCTGGTCGAGCGCGACCGCACCGGAGGGGACTGCCTGTGGACCGGCTGCGTGCCGAGCAAGAGCCTCATCGCCTCGGCTCATCTGGCGCACCGGATGCGCACCGCGGCAGACGTGGGCCTGACGGCTGTGGAGCCCGAGATCGATCTGCGGCTGGTGATGGATCGCGTCCAAGCGGCGATCGCGACGATCGAGCCGCACGACTCACCCGAGCGACTGCGCGCAGCGGGCGTCGAAGTCGTCCCGCACGACGGTCGGTTCCTCGACGCCTCGACCGTCGAGGCCGGCGGCCGGACGCTGCGGTTCGCCGCGGCGATCGTCGCGACCGGCGCCGAACCCGTGCTCCCGCCGGTCGCGGGTCTGGACGGGGACGATGTCTTCACCACGGACACGATCTGGAGCGTGACGGAGCTGCCACGCCGGCTCGTCGTCCTCGGGGGAGGGCCGATCGGCTGTGAGCTCGGGCAGGCGTTCGCCCGTCTGGGCTCGCAGGTGACGCTTGTCGAGCTCGCCGATCGGCTGTTGCTCAAAGAGGAGCCGTCGGCCGGCGCGCTGGTCGCCGAACGCCTGGTGGCCGAGGGCATCGACGTGCAGGTCGGCACCCGCGCGCTCGAGGTCCGTCGACCCGCCGACGCCGTCGGCGGCGCCGAGCTCCTCGTCGAATGCGGCGGCCGCACGGCTCCCATCCCGTTCGACGCGCTGCTCGTGGTCGCCGGGCGCCGTCCGCGGACAGCGGACGCCGGGCTCGAGCGCGCGGGCGTCGAGGTGGACGAGCGGGGTGCCGTGATCGTCGACGATCGGCTGCGCACGAGCGCCCCGCGGATCTTCGCGGCCGGAGACGTGACGGCACGGCTGCCGTTCACGCACGTCGCGGCACACCACGCCCGCGTCGCCACGGTCAACGCGCTCCTGGGTACGCGCCGGCGGGTCGACGAGACGATCCCGTGGGTGACGTTCACCGACCCCGAGGTCGCGCATGTCGGGCTCACCGAGGCTCAGGCCCGGGAGCGCTTCGGCGACGGGGTGATCGTCGCGCGCAGCGACTACGCGACCCTCGATCGGGCGATCACCGAGGCGCAGCCGCTGGGCTTTGCGCTGCTGGTCGCCGACCCCAAGGCACGGCTCGTCGGCGCGACGATCGCGGGCGCCGGCGCGGGCGAGGCGATCGCCGAGCTCACGGCCCGCATCAAGCACGGGGACAAGATCGATGCGGTCTCGGCCACCGTGCACGCCTACCCCACGCTCGCCGAGGGTCCCGCGCGCGCCGCCGACGAATACCTGCGCCAGAAGTACGCGTCGCCGCGCTACAAGGCGCTGGCCTGGCCGGTCCTCGCCCTGCGCCGCTGGCGTCGGTAGGGCCCCCGTCGGGGCAGGGCTCAGCCGAGGGTCCGACGGGCCGACGCGACCCGCTGTCCCACGGTCACCATGACCATCGCCGCAAACACCCAGGCGATCGTCGCGGCGTGTCCGGGCAGCAGGCAGATCGCAGCGTAGGCCAGGATCGTCTCGGTGCCTTCGGTCAGCCCGGCGGTGAAACGCAGAGAACGCTCGTCGCCGAGGTTCAGGCCCCGCTTCTCGATCAGCGCGGCAAAGCTCAGCAGTGCCACGTTGTTCAGCAGGTAGGCGGCCAGCAGCACCGTGCAGGCAAGGCGGGCGTCGGGTTCGGCGATCGCGACGGCGACGGCGAACCCGGCGTAGACGACGAAATCGGCGAGGAGGTCGAGCATGCCGCCCAGGTCGGAGACGCCGGTGCGGCGGGCGATCGCGCCATCGAGACCGTCGAGGGTGCGGTTGGCCAGCCACAGCAGCAGCGCCAGCGGCCAGACGCCCAGCGCGGCAGCCACGCAGGCGCCGATCCCGACCCCCAGTCCCACGGCGGTGACCGTTCCGGCGCTGACTCCGGCGCCTGCAGCGGTCGCCGCCAGCCGGCCGACGACGGGCGCATACAGCGCTCGGGCCCGCTGGTCGAGCATCAGGCGGAGACGACGGCGATCCCGACGCCGCTTGTGGCCTGGCGCCGCACAGCGACGATCGCGCCCGGATCGGGCTGCGCGCGGGGGCCGTCGGGCTCCTCCCGGTTGAGCTGAGCGTCGTCCACCTTGGGTCAGACCCTATGGAGCCGGAGGGGTTCGGGGGTCAGACCGACGCGCGGGGCGCTCAGCGCGGGCGCCGGGGTCGCCTTCCCTGGGCCAGAGCGGCACGGTCGCGGGCGCCGGCGACGGCGGTCCGCGCCTCGCGGGCGACGTCGCGAAGGACGCGTGGGCGATCGGCTCCACGACGGACGAGGGCGCGGGTCGTGAGCTGGAGCGCGCGGCGCCCGGTGGCGACCTCCGACGGTCGGCGTAGGCGTGAGAAGACGTCGAGCATCTCGCCGACGAGGCCGGGATCGCGGGCGGCCTGACGGTGCAGCTCGACCTCCAGCGCGGTGAGCGGCCGGCCGCTGGCCAGGCCGTTGGTCCACTGGTAGACCTCCAGGCAGTCCGCCTCGCGCTCGTGCTCCCATGCGCCGAGCGCCCGGTCCAGCGCGGCGGGGTCGTCGAGCACCGGGGCAGCGACCTCGCCGACCCGCCGGCCGTAGCGCAGCGCATCGCGGATGCCCTGCGCGGTGACCGGGTCCTTGAAGTGCCCGGCGTCGCCGGCCAGCGCCCATCCCGGGCCGCTGGAGCGGCGAAAGTACGACGCGAGGTTCGTCGCGGACCGGACCTTCGTGACCAGGCGCGAGCCCGCAAGCCGTTCGTCCAGCTCGGGCATGGACGCGATCGTCCGCCGGTACGCGCCTTCCAGGTCGCCCTGGAAGTCAGCCGCGCGGTCCTGCGGCGGCTGCACAAGACAGAGGACGAGACCGTCCTCGCAGGGAAAGGCCGTGCCGAGCTCGCGCCCTTCGCGCCACTGCGCAGCGACGTTCCGCCACTGCGGGCGTGCGTCCTCCCAGTAGGCGAAGAAGCACGCGCGGCCGCTACGGGCCACGCGGTAGGGCTCAAGGGCGCCGACGGTGCGGGCGACCGTGCTTCGGCGGCCGTCGGCACCGATCACCAGCGGCGCGCGCAGCTGCGCTCCGTCGGCGCCGCAGCGCACGCCACAGACGCGGCCGTCCTCGACCAGGACCTCGGTCACCCGAACGCCCTCCCGGACGTCGGCGCCGGCCGCCCGTGCGTGCCCCACCAGCACCGCGTCAAGCCCGGTGCGCCGGACGCACATCGCGTGGTCGATGCCGTCGATGGGCGTGAAGCCCCCGCTCAGCCTGACGCCGGCCGCGGCGCCGAAGCCGACGGTCAGCGGCGGCGCCCCGAGCGCCCTGACGTCGTCAAGCGTGCCCAGCGCAGCCAGCTCCGCCAGCCCGCTCGGCCACAGCAGGTGCGTCGACAGCGTGTCCGACGGAAACCGCGCGTGGTCCAGGACGATGACGCGCCGACCGGCGCGCGCGAGGGCGATGCCCGCAGCGGACCCCGCACAGCGGGCGCCGACGACGATCGCGTCGGCGTCGGTGATGGCGTCGACGCGTTCGCTCACGGATGGTCGAGGGCGTTGGGCTGGCCCGCTGCAAAGAGCGCGCGATCAGCCGCCTTCAACGCCTCGAACTCCGGCGGGTCATACAGCCTGTACATCTGCGGCCGCTCGGCCTTTGATCCTGAGGCCTCCAGGATCGCGGCGACCGCCGCGCGACCGGACTCGTTCGCCCCTTCCATCGTCGCGAGGTCGATGTCGGTCTGGACGTAGTCGCCCGCAAGGAAGAGGTTCGGGATCTTCGTCGTGGCCTTCGGACGCTTCTCCCACGACCCGACGGTGTTGACGAGCAGCGGGTCGTCGTTGCGGTTGCGCCCCCGCGACGGGACCCAGGCGATGCCTGGGTCCAGGAACCACGAGTGCACGATGTCGTCCGGCAACGCGTCCCCGGCGGTGTGGTGCTGCTTGATCTGCGCCCAGACCTCGCGGGCGATCTCGTCGTGCGTGCACTCCTTCGCGGGCTTGTCGTACAGCACCCCAGGGGCGTCCCAGTTGGAGATGTCGACCGACAGACAGTCGACCGCTGTCCCGTCGCCGTAGTCGCGGGCGAACTCGTGGCGGTTCCAGAACTGGCCTTGGGTCAGCGCGGTCAGCGCCCAGGGCGCGTCGATGAACGTGATGTGCCCCTTGGTGATCTCGGCCTTGCGCTTGAGGAAGAACTGGATCCCGTTCATCCAGTCGTAGTGGAGCTCGTTCATCGCCGCCAACGACGGATCGAGCGCGAGGACCTTGCGATTCCACAGCTTCCGCGCGCGCTCGACGGGCATCGCGCTGACGAACCAGTCGGCCTCGATGCGCCGATGGCGGCCGCGACGGTCCCGGGCCCCGGCGGCGACGATCCGGCCACGCTCGGTCTGCAGCGACTCGATCGTGTGACCGACCTCGAAGCGGACGCCGAGCTTGCGGAGGTACATGACCCAGGGATCGATCCACGCCTCGTTCGTCGGGGCGTTCAGCACGCGGTCGAGCGCCCCGTCGTTGCCGCGGCCCATCGCGGTGTAGACGAACGCTTCAGCCATGTTGCCGATCGTCCGCGTGCTGGCGACCGTCTCCTTCGCCGCGACGAGGTTGCGCGTCAGGCCCGCCGCCAGGAGCTTCTGGTAGTCCGGCGATTTTCCGTCCGCCGCAAGGAAGTCCCACCAGCTCGTGTGCTCCCACTGCCCGTACCGGCGCTCGTCGGAGCTCGTGAGAAAGACGAGCAGGCGCTGCACGAAGAACTCAAGCTCGGCCGGCGTGACGCTGTCGGAGTTCAGCGCCTGCAGGAGGTTGCGACGCAGCCCGTCGACCGACAGCACCTGCTCCGGGTCCGGGCCCAGCCCGAACAGCAGCGTGTCCGGGCGGTCGCCGCTGCGCAGGAACTTCGCCCCCTGCGCGGTCTTCATGTTGTCGTGGACGCCGTTCGCGTTGCCGGGGAACGGGATCCGGCGCATCGTGTCCGGCACGTGGTGGTAGAAGCCGGGGAAGAAGCGGAACCCGTGCTCGCCGGGCAAGGGCCGGCGTCCCGCGCCGCCCGTCATGGGGACGCCGATGCTGCGGGCCTTGCCGCCGAGCGCCTTGCGCTCGTAGACCGTCACCGCGAAGCCGCGCTCGATCAGCTCGTGCGCGGTGGCCAGGCCGGCCATTCCGCCACCGAGGACGGCGACCGTCGGGAGGCTGCGACGTCGTCGCCCGAGCGCGGCCGCCGGGGTTCCGAGGGCGCTGAGCGACGCGCCGGCGACCGCCCCCGTCCGGATGAACTCGCGTCGCGAGATGCCCTGTTTCGGATCCATGTGTGCTCCCACCGCCTCTGCCGCATTTATGACGACCATCGTCGTCAGAAAGCTGAAACTACATTTGACGACCGCGCATGTCAACTATGCTCCGTGCGTGCCGACGCGGAGCTACGGAGGGGTGAGCGCGACCGACCGGATCGCCGGGCGGCGCCGGCGGTTGCTCGACGCGGGCTTTGACCTCTTCGGCGCGCAGGGCTACACGGCGACGGGGGTCAAGGACGTCTGCCGCGAGGCCGGCGTCACCGATCGGTACTTCTACGAGTCCTTCAGCGATCGCAAGGACCTGTTCCTCGCGGTCTTCGACGCTCGCGTCGACGACCTCTTCCAGCTCGTCGTGGGCGCTGTCGGGGCGGCGGGCCCTGACCCGGGCGACCAGCTGCGCGCCGCGATCGGCACGTTCCTGCACGCGGTCACCGAGGACGCGCGCACGCCGCGGATCATCTTCTCCGAGCCCGCCGCCGTCGGTCCCGAGGCCGAGGCGCGGATGCGCTCCACGCTGCGCCGCTTCAGCCGTCTGGCGAGCGCGACAGCGGCCCATCACATGCCGCAAGACCGTCACGCTCCGCTCATCGGCCTCGCGCTGGTCGGCACCCTTGAACGCATCGTCGTCGAGTGGCAGGACGGGGAGCTGCACTGCAGCATCCCCGTCGCCGTGGAGGAGTGCACCGCGATCTTCGCCGCGATGCTCGACCACGATCGCTGACCCCGATCAGGGACGCACGACGCGGCCCTAACGCAGGCGCAGGCGCACGACGCGGCCGGCGACCTGCACGCGCACGACGGCCTGGCGCGAACCGCGCGGGACCTGCAGGCGGATGCGGTGCGTCCCCTTCGGGCGGGTCCCGACCGCGAGCACCCGCGTGCGGTGGCCCGGGCGCACGAGGGTCACGCGGACCGGAGCCGCTCGCCGCAGCACGTAGCGCAGGGTCCGCAGGCGGCCTTTGCCCCGCTGCAGCTTGGCCGAGACGAGGGCGGCCCCGCGGGGTCGACCCTGGGTAGCGGACTTGGGCGGGGTGGTGGCGACGAGCGCCTCTCCCTTGGCCGGGGCCGCCCCGGAGGGACACGACGCGTCCCCGGGCGGGTAGGCCTGCTGACCGGTGAAGCTCGTCTGCCCGTTGACCATCGTCAGCAGCACGGTCGCCGCGGCGATGCAGTTCGCGGGGAGGGCGTGCGGGTCCTCGCGCAGGACGACGAGGTCCGCCTTGCGGCCGGCCGTCAGCGTGCCCCGCTCGGTCTCCTCCCGCCGCGAGTACGCCCCGTCAGAGGTGACGAGACGGAGCGCCTCGTCGACGGTCAGCCGCTCGGACGGGTGCCAGCCGTCGGGCCCGGGGGCGCCGTCGAAGTCCTGGCGCGTGACGATGCGCTGGATCCCCCAGAGCGGGTTGATCTCCTCGACCGGGTAGTCGCTGCCGCCGGCCAGGCGCACGCCGTGGTCCAGCAGGGTGCGCCAGGCGTACGCGCGACCGGCACGCTCGGGACCCAGCGCCTGCTCGGCGAAGCGCATGTCGCTCGTCGCGAAGCTCAACTGGATCGAGGCGATCACCCCGAGGCGGGCCATCCGGTCGATGAGGTCGGGTGCGAGGACCTGTGCGTGCTCGACCTGCGCGCGGTCGGCCGGGCCGACGCCGTTCTGCTCGTAGGCGGTGAGCATCGTGTCGAGCCCGCGATCGCCGATCGCGTGAGTCGTCACGTTGAAGCCGGCACCCCGTGCGCGCGCGACGTCGTTGCGAGCACGTTCGGTCGAGAGGAACAGGAACCCGCTGAACGCGGGGCGGTCGGCGTACGGCTCCCTCAGCGCGGCCGAGCGCGGCCCGAGCCAGCCGTCGGAGTACAGCTTCATCCCGACGACCTTCGCCCACGGCCCGCCCCAGTCGGGCCCGTAGCCCGCGGCGACGGCCTCGTCGAGGCAACCCCAGCCGACCCGGATCAGGAAGCGGTGGCGCAGCTTGCCCTCGCGCTGCAGCGCGTCGAGCGTCCGCAGGTAGGACAGGTCGCTGAGACCGGCCTCGACGGTGGTCGTCAGGCCCTGGCTGAGCATCTCCTTCTGACTGTCCAGGACCGTCTGGCGCGTGGCGTCGGTCACCGGGCCGTCGGAGCACGTGTCCTCCGGCGTCATCTGCCCGGCGGCGGTGGCGGCGTGGTAGCCGTAGATGGCCTGACGTACCGCCTCGGACCTTGCCGCGTTGTATCCGGTCCACTCGGGCTCGAGGGTTCCCGTCGTGCCCTGCTCCAACGTGTGGACGTGCTGATCGGTGAACCCGGGCGCGACGAACGCGCCGTGCAGGTCGATCTCCTGCGTGCCGGCCCCGGCCAGCGACCGGACCTGCCGGTCGCTGCCGACGGCGACGATCGTGTCCCCGCGGACGGCGATCGCCTGGGCGGTGCCCTTCCCGGGTGTGCCGGTCCAGACGGTGCCGCCGTGCAGGACGTACTGCGGGGGCGGCGTGGCGGCCACGGACCCGGCGGGGGACAGGAGGCCGAGGGTCAACCCGAGGAGGGACGTGGCGAAGATGCGCATTGGCGCGCACCTTAAAGCGGTGTCACGGCCGTGCGTCACCGCACCTCTTCGCCCTGGTCGCGCCGCCGGCGGCGGCGCGCGGCGGAAGGCCACTTAGACTCGTCCGGTGCTTCGCCTCGATCTCCTCGCCCGCAGCCTCGGCTCCGCGGCGCTCGCGCTCGCCCTCGCCCTCCTGACGCCTGCCGCCGCCTCTGCGCATCCTCTGGGAGGACCGACGCGGTCAGACCCGCGCGCGGTGTCGAACGTCGAGACCAGCGAGGTCGCCTTCCAGCGCCGCGCCACGACCGCCGCCGAGCCGCCCCTGGTCGCCACGCCGCGCGCGGTCTGCGGACCCGGTGCCTGGCCCGAGACCGGGATCCAGGGTCGCGTCAGCCGTGACGACCACGCCAAAGGCCTGGCGGCGCGCGGCTTCCGCTGCAACGCCGAGCTCGTCGGCTCGCTCACGAAGGAGCCGCCGAACCTCGGCACGGTCGGCGGCTACAAGGTCCTGCGGTACGTCGACCGATCCGGCAGGGAGTGCGCCTACTACGACACCTCGCTGCTCCCGCCGACCAACGTGCCCGGACCTGACGCTCGGCGTGCGCGTCGTCGACATGGCCGATCCGGCCCATCCGAAGCTCGCGACGATCCTGACGACCCCCGCCATGGTCTCGCCGCACGAGTCGCTCGTGCTCAACGAGAAGCGCGGCATCCTCGCCGCGGTGGCCGGGAACCTCGGCCAGGCGGTCCTGCCGGGGATCGTCGACCTGTACGACATCTCCGAGAACTGCCTGAACCCCACGCTGAAGTCGTCGAGCCCCGACCGGCGTCTACGGCCACGAGAGCGCGATCGCCCCCGACGGCAAGACGTTCTACTCGGCGTCGTTCTCCACCGGGACGATCGTCGCGCTGGACATCGCCAACCCCTCGGTGCCCGTGCCGGTCTGGTTCGGCCGCTACGAGTCCCACGGGCTGTCGCTGTCGGACGACGGGACGCGCGCGTACGTCGCCAAGGACGCGAACTCCGGCACCCTCGGGCTGACGATCCTCGACACCACGCAGGTGCAGAAGCGCGTCCCGAACCCGACGGTCTCCGAGCGGTCCTTCCTCACCTGGGGGGGCGTGAGCATCCCGCAGAGCACGGTGCCGATCACGATCAAGGGCCACCCCTTCGTCCTGGAGTCCGACGAGTTCGGCGCGCAGGTCCAGACCGGCGGCGCGCGGCTGATCGACATCAGCGACGACGCGCACCCGCGGGTGGTCTCCAACATGCGCCTTGCGGTGATGCAGAAGGAGAACTTCGCCCTGCAGGCCGGCGATCCCGGCGTCGACACGCCGTTTCAGTTCGCCCAGGGGTACACCGGGCACTTCTGCAACGTGCCGACCCGCGTGGACCCGCCGATCGTCGCGTGCGGCATGTCGGTGTCCGGCCTGCGGATCTTCGACATCCGCGACCCGTACCACCCGAAGGAGGTCGCGTACTACAACGCGCCGGTCAAGCCGCGGACCTTCCCCGAGGGCAGCAACTGGGCGTACTCCTCGCCGACGTTCGTCCCCGAGCGCAAGGAGGTCTGGTACAGCGACGCCTACACCGGCTTCTACGCCGTGCGCTCACGAACGGGGCGTGGCCCGACGCGAACGCCGCGGCGCAAGCCGCGCAAGCCGCGCTGCGCGAGCCGCCGCGTCGTGACGATCAACGTGCGGGGCATCCCGCGTGGGTCGGTGGTGCGGAAGCTCACGGTCTACGTCAACGGCAAGCGCACGAAGGTGCAGCCGGGCCGCACGGCGCAGCGTGCGCGTCGCCTTCAGCGCGGCCCGCCGCAGCAGCGCGGTGCGCGCAAGAAGGTCACGGTCGTCGCCAGCCTCCGCAAGGACGAGCGGTCGTCGACCGGCGCACCTATCGGCTCTGCGTCCGCTCCGCCGCGTAGCCGGGAGCAGAGCGGGCCCTCTCACATCAAGCGGGCGCTGAGCAGGCAGACGTCGTCGGGGTGTGACCGGTCCTCCAGGGCGCGGGCCAGCGCCGTGAGCGACAGCGGCTCTCCGCGCCGGCGGATCTCCTCCAGCAGGTGCTCCAGGCCGTCGTCCAGGGAGCGGTTGCGCCGCTCGACCAGGCCGTCGGTGTAGAACACGACCCGGGTCCCGGGATCGAGGACCAGCCTCGTCTCCGGGCGAGGGCTCATCGAGAACGCGGCGTCAAGCGGCGGGGAGCGCGCCTCGTCCAGAAAACGGACGTCGCCATCCCTGCTGAGCACCGGCGGCGGGTGACCGGCGGCGGTGTAGCGCAGCTCGCGGCGCCGGAGGTCGAGCTCGGCGTAGACGACGGTCGTCATCAGGCCGACGTCGTGCAGGCGGCTGTAGCGATCCAGCGCGTCCAGCAGAGCTCCCGGGCCGAGGCCCGTCGAGGCCAGGGCCCGCACGGCGCTGCGGAGCTGGCCCATCGTCGACGCGGCGGTGATGCCGCGACCGACCACGTCGCCGACGACGAGCGCGACGCGGTGCTCGTCGAGCATGAAGCTGTCGTACCAGTCGCCGCCGACCTCGAGCCCCTGGACGGCGGGCCGGTAGAAGATGTCGATCTCCAGGCCCGGCAGCTGCGGTCGCTCGCCGGCCAGCAGGCTGCGCTGCAGCTCGGTGGCGATCTCCTGCTCGCGCCGGCGGGCGTGGAGGAGCTCCTGCTCGTACCGGCGACGGTCGCTCGCGTCGAAGATCGTCGTGCGGATGATCCTCGGCTGCCCGTCGGCGTCCTTGTGCATGACCGAGTTGACGAGCGCCGGCAGACGTGAGCCGTCGCGTCGCACGATGTCCAGGGCGATCGCGCGCACGGCGCTCTGCATCTGGATCAGCGGCGCGTAGTGCGTCTCGTGGTAGATGCGTCCTGCGGGGGTGAGCAGGTCGACGAAGCGACCGCCGATGATCGAGGCACGGTCACGCCCCGTCCACTGCTCGAAGGTGCGGTTGACCCGGACGATCGTGCCGTCCGGGCGACTGGAGAGGTATCCGCACGGAGCGTTCTCGAAGAGGTCCTCGGCGGTCTCCTCGATCAGCTCGTCGTCGGCGTTCACGTCCCCGGACCGACCTCTTGCAGGTAGGCGCTCATCGCGGCGATCGTCTCCTCGGGTGCGCTCAGGTTGGGACAGTGACCGGTGGCCTGCATCAGCGTCAGCCGGGAGTCCGGCAGCTGGTCTGCGACGTACCGGCCCACCGCCTCCGGGGCGATCGGGTCGTCCGAGCACTGCAGCACGAGGCTCGGCGTCTGCATGCCCACGAGCTCGGCGCGGTTGTCGGAGGTGAACGTGACCCGCGCGAACTGCCGCGCGATGTCCGGGTCCGATGCGCAGAAGCTGTTCGTGAGCTCTTCGCCGAGCTCGGGCCGGTCCGGGTTCCCGACGATCACCGGGGCCATGGCCGAGGACCAGCCGAGGAAGTTGCTGTCCATCGAATCCAGCAGCTCCTCGATGTCCTCGCGGCTGAACCCGCCGACGTAGGCCTCGTCGTTGATGTACCGCGGCGAGGGAGCCGACGAGGACGAGCGAGGCGAACAGCTCCGGTTCGCGGCGCGCGGCGAGGACGGCCATCATCGCGCTGACCGAGTGCCCGACGAGCACGACGTCACGGAGCTCGAGCTCGTGGCAGATCTCCAGGATGTCGTCGGCGTAGGGGTCCAGCGAGCTGTACCGGCTCGCGTCGAACGCCCCGAGGTCCGAGCCGCCGCACCCGACGTGATCGAAGAGGACGATGCGGTACTCGTCGGCGAACGCCGGCCAGACGTGACGCCACATGTTCTGGTCGCAGCCGAAGCCGTGGGCGAAGACCATGGGCTGGCCTTCGGGGCGTCCAAGGACGTGGACGTTATGGCGACTCAGCGCGGACATGGAGTGCTCCTCTTGCCTGTGAAGGTTCAGCGGGCTTGCGCCATCATGGCAGCCTCGCACCGGGCATCGCACCCTCGGGCGGTGCGGGCCGGGCATGGGCGCTAGACGACCGTGCCGCAGGCATACCAGGCGCGTGCGGGCAGCGTGAACGCGCCGTGCCTCCGGGAGCTTCGCGCGACAAGCTTCGCGGACCGCCGCCTGTGCTGCGGCGTCGAGCGCGACGAGCGCTTCTCCGGCGGGACCGACACCGTAGGTGAACGGAGTCCAGAAGTCATCGAAGCCCGCGTACTGGGCGTGGACGTCGAGTGCTCCGCGCTCGACGCTCTGCAGCCCCGCTCGTTCGAAGCGATCGGCGATGTCGCCGTCGGAGCCACCGACGTGGCGACGTTCGCCTTCCACTCCCGGGTCGATCGAGCGCATGGCCGCCCAGAACAGGTGCAGCATGGTCATGCCGTCCTGTTCGAAGTCCCACATGCAGGCCGCGACCCTGCCGCCCGGGCGTGTCACCCGCACCATCTCGCGCACGCCCGCGTCGGCGTCACGCATGAACGCCATGACCAGGCATGAGAGCGCCGCGTCGAAGCTCGCGTCCTGCCACGGCAGCTCCTCGGCGACGCCCTCCCGGACGTCTGCTTCGGGGACTCGCCGGCGGCAGGCGGCGACGAACTGCGGCGCGGGATCGATCGCCGCGACGTTCGCGCCCCCGACACGTCCGGCGAGCTGCACCGTCAGGCCTCCGGGCCCGCAGCCCACGTCGACCACGCGATGACCCGGCGCCACGCCCGTCGCGTCCGCCAGGGCCGCGGCCAGCGGCACCGTGTAGCGACCCATGAACCGGTCGTAGTGTTCGGCCGCTGACGTGAACATGGCACCGGATTCTAGGCTCGGCGGTCGTGAGAGGGAAGGGGGTCGCCCCTTCACAGCGCTCTGCCAGACTCCCGCCGGTGCACCGCAGATCAGTCCGTCGCGCCGCAGCGACCGCCGCGAGCGCGGCCGCTGCCGTGCTCGCCACCTTCACGCCGGCCGCTGCGTGGGGCGACACGTTCCTCTCCCTGCTCCCGGTGGGCCAGGGCACGAACGCGACGCTCGGGGACTTCACCGCCCAGACGCTGACCGGCGCCCCGCCGGCGCCGTTCGTCAACCAGCGCTCGATGTTCGAGGCGCTGCTGCCGACCGGCTCGCAGATGCCCGACAGCGAGCTCGGGCGCTACTTCAAGCCGGCTCCGCTCGAGGCGCCCGCGGCACCCGTCTCCGAGGATCGTCCGCGCGCGGGGGTCACGATCGCGCGCGACACGTACGGCGTGCCCTACGTGACGGGCGCGACGCGGGAGGACACGATGTTCGGCGCCGGGTACGCGCAGGCCCAGGACCGGCTGTTCTTCATGGACGTCCTGCGCCACACCGCGCAGGGCCGGGTCACCGAGCTCATCGGGCCCGGCGCCGGAGGCGTCAACGTCAAGGCCGACGTCGCGCAGCTGCAGGTCACCGACTACACCGACGCCGAGCTCGACGCGACGCTGCGAACGAGCGGCTGCGGCGTCGCCCGAGGGCCGACAGGTCGCGCAGGACACCCGGGCCTACACGGCAGGGCGTCAACGCGTACATCGCGCTCGCGCGAAAGCGACCCGGGCCTGATGCCGGCCGAGTACCCGCTGCTCGGCAAGGCGCTCGCCGACTGGCACGAGCGCGACACGACGTCGATCCTCGGGCTGCTGAACGGGTACTACGGCATCGGCGGCGGCCGCGAGACCGACGTGGCCCTCGCCCTCGACGCCGCCGTGCAGCGCTTCGGGGTCCGGCGCGGCCGCACCGTGCTGGCCGACTTCCGTCGTCGCGAGGACCCCGAGGCGCCGACCGTCGTCACGCGGCGCTTCGGGTTCGACGACCCCGGCAAGCCGCGCAGCGCGGCCAGCGCGGTACCCGACGCCGGCAGCGTCGTCGCCGACGACGCCGGGGCGCAGATGCCGGCTGCCGGCGCGGCGACGGGGAGGTTGCTGTCGCGGGGGCTGCGCCTGAAGCACCACGCGTCCAACGCGATGGTCATCGACGCCAAGCACAGCGTCGGAGGCCACCCGATCCTCGTCGCGGGTCCGCAGGTGGGCTTCTACGCCCCCGCGATCCTGCACGAGATGGTCCTGCACGGCCCGGGCATCGCCGTCCGCGGAGCGGCCGTCCCGGGCGCCGGGCTGTACCCCATCGCCGGCCGTGGCCGGGACTTCGCCTGGAGCGTCACGACCGCCCAGGGCGACAACGCCGACGTCTTCGCCGAGCGGCTGTGCGAACCCGGTGGGGCCGCGCCCACGCTGCGCAGCACGCACTACCTGCGGCACGGGCGCTGCGTACCGCTGGCGATCCAGCGGCGCGAGCTGTCGTGGTCGCCGGGTCCGGCCGACCTGCTGCCCGGCGGCCGCGCGACGCCGTACGCCACGACGTTGACGGTCGCGCGCTCGGTCCACGGCCCGGTCTTCGCCAGCGGTGTCGTCCGGGGGGCGCCGGTGGCCTTCGCCCGCCACCGGGCCTCCTACGACAACGAGGTCCCGGCAGCGATCGGCCTGTCGCTGCTCATCACCGGCTCGCTGGGATCGCCGTCGGCCTTCCAGCACGCGATCGCGCAGGTCAGCGGCTCCTACAACTGGTTCTACGCCGACTCCCGGCACATCGCCTACGTCCAGTCCGGGCTCTACCCCAAGCGCGCGAAGGGGACCGACCCCGACCTGCCCACCTGGGGCGACGGGCGCTTTGACTGGCGGGGCACGATGACCTACGGCCAGCTGCCCAAGGGCGTGGATCCCGCGCGCGGCTACCTCCTCTCCTGGAACCAGAAGCAGGCACCGGGCTGGCGCTCCTCCGACGCCGACTGGGAGTACGGACCGGTGCACCGCTCCCAGCGCTTGGAGCGCCGTGTGCGCACGGCGCTGCGGACGGGTGACCGCAAGATCGGCGTGGGGGAGCTCGCCGCGATCATGGGCGACGCCGGGACCGTCGACCTGCGCGGGCAGGAGGTGCTGCCGTGGCTGCTGCGGGTGATCGGCGACGACGCGCCGGCGCGGTGGCGCCGGCCGTGGCCAAGCTGCGCTCGTGGGTGACGACGGGGGCGCACCGGCGCGACGCCGACCGCGACGGCGCCTACGACGACTCGGCCGCTGTGGCCCTGATGGACGCCTGGTGGACGCCGCTGGTCAAGCGCATCTACAAGCCCGTGCTCGGGGACACGCTCTTTGAGCGGATCACCGCGATCAACCCGATCGACCTCCTCCCCACGGACGGGCCCGACACCTTCTACTCCGGGTGGTACGGCTACGTGCAGAAGGACCTGCGCACCCTGTTGGGCAGTCGCGTGCGCGGGCGCCTGAGCCGTCGCTACTGCGGCAGCGGGTCGCTCGCCGCTTGCCGCCAGACGCTGATCGCGACGCTCGCGGACGCGGTGGGGTCGGTCGGCGACCTCGAGCAGGTGCGCATCGCGCCGACCTGCCCGGAGGCGGTGCCGCAGACCTGCGACCAGCTGCAGTTCACGGCTGCGGGCGCGGCGACGGTGGCGCCGACGCCGTGGCAGGACCGCGGGTCCTTCCAGCAGGTGGTGCAGGTCGGCGGCTGAGGCACCGGGCGGCGCCGCGCTGCGCCGGCGCGACGCGGCCGGTCACCGGTCGCCGTCGGGCTCGCTCGCGTCGGTGGGTCCGGGACCCACGGTCAGCGGGGGCAACCCGACGATGTCGTACGTCGCCGAAGCGATGCCGATGCCCGCCGCGTCCAGCTCGGCGAGCACCTGCCGGGTCATCGCGTCCTTGACCTCGCGCACGCCGCGAGCCTTGACGAGGAAGCGCAGCGAGAGCTCGAGCCAGTTGTCGGTGATCCGCCAGAACACGGCCGGCTCCAGAGCGGCGTCGGACATCGCGTAACGGGCGCGCATCCCCGCCAGCGCCGCTTCGGCCCGGGGGTCGTCGACGACCGCGTGCGCCGTGGCGGCGTCCAGGAGGATCCGCTCGACCCGCGCGCGGTCAGCGTCGTAGGCGACTGGGATGACGAGCTCCTCCCACAGGTACGGGAAGTCGCGCGTGTAGTTGTAGACCGGCTCCTGGAAGATCGCGCCGTTGGTCACGGTGACCAGGCGGCCGGTGTACTGACGGGAGTTGACCCAGACCGCCGGATCGGCCGGGCTGACCGACGGGGGTTGACCCATCTCCATGATCGTCGTCTTGAGGAACCCGAGGCGCACCACGTCGCCGCGGACACCGCCGAGCGTGATCCGGTCCCCGATGGCGAACGTGTCGCCGCGCAGGATGACGAAGTAGGCCGCGAGCGAGAGGATGACCTGCTGCAGGGCGAAGGCCAGCCCGGCGCTGATGAGGCCCACGCCTGTCGTCACGTCGGTCCGCGGCGTGATCCAGATCGACAGCACGCCGAGCAGGAGGACGATCGCGGCGACCACCTGGACGCCCTGTCGGGCCCAGAAGCGACGCGGGTCGGCCACCGCGCCGCCGAGCACCCGGCGGATGAGCGTGCGCGCCAGGCCGCGAAGGAGCAGCACCCCCACGACGAGAGCGCCGGTGTAGAGCACCTTCAGCCCGGTCTCGGCGTTCACGCCGACCAGGGTCACGCCGCTCGTCAGAGCGTGGGTCATATCGGACGTGGGCGTGGCGTCCAGCGTCCCGTCAAGCGCCTCGTCCACCGTGGTGGCCAGCGCGTCCAGCCGCTCTCGCTCGGCCTCGTCGAAGTCCTCGGCGTCGGCCGTGCGTCGCAGGCGAGCGAGCTGCTCCGGCGAGCGCGTCGCGCTGTGCCGGGTGGTCGGCGACCCAGGCCACCTCGCCCAGGAGGGCGAAGAGGCGGGCGAGCACGAACGGGTCCGCCGCGCCGTAGCGCCGCGGCTGGGTCACCGCCATCTCCAGCAGCTCGGCGAAGCCGGGAGAGGCGAGCAGGACGCGCAGGACCTCCCCCTCGTGCAGCGGCCGCGGACCGAGGTCGTGGCCGGCCAGTTCGCAGAGCAGCGCCGAGCTGTGACCCAGCGCGTGCACGGCGGTGGTCGGGTCGTTGATCCCCGGCGACAGGGCCTTGTTCGTGACGTCGGTGAGCTGGCGCAGGCCGTAGCCGACGTCCTGGGTGGACGTGCGCTCGAAGCCGAGGGTCATCGCATCGTCGACGCACTTGCGCAGCGTGGCCTCGGCCTCTTCGTCGAGCGTCCCTCCGCGCGGCCAGGCCGCGCCCAGGGGGGTGCCGGCGACAAGCGAGTTGCCCGGGTAACGGCTGATGCTCACGGTCACGTCGGCCGCGACCGCCGCCTCCAGCAGCGATCGCTCGTCGATCTGCAGGAGAAACCCCGAGCCGGGAGCCACGAGCGTCAGGGCGTCGGCGGGCGGCGTGAGCTCCACGTCGGTCCAGACCCCCGGGGGCCGGTCCGCGAGCAGGCGCAGCGTGGCGTCCTGGGCGTCCCCATGGACGTTGCGCAACATCGTCTCGACGCGGATCTGGCGGGCCAGATGGGCGAGGAACAAGCACGAGCGCGAGCACGCTGAGCACCGCGAGGACGAACGACAACGTCACCGAGAGCTGCGGGACGAAGGCGGCCCGCGAGCTCGTCTGGTCGCGCACGGTGCGCAGGACGGCCAGCGAGTACGTGAACGTCCCGAGCAGCAGCGCCAGCGTGGCGTGGACGGCGCGATCGCTCGTGAAGGTCCGCAGCAGGCGAGGGGAGAACTGGCTGCTGGCGAGCTGGAGCGTCACGACCGTCAGCGAGAACGTCAGCGCCGTCACCGTGATCAGCGAGCTGGCGATCGTCCCCAGCAGCGTGCGTGCCGCGCTCGGCCCGCCCCCGAAGAGATAGGCCGTGGTGGCCGACGACAGGTCCTGGTCGATGCGACCGTCCAGCCGGGGCAGCCCGACGCCGAGCAGGAGGGCCACGACGATGCCCAGCGTGGGCAGGGGCCACATCTGGGTGCGCAGCCCGTCGCGCCAGCCGGCCAGTCGCCCGCGCAAGCCGGACGTCGCCGACACGCCGGTGGTCCGCGTCACGTTGCGCGCGGACCCTGCAGCGGCCGCCACGACCACCGCGTACGAGCCCGCGCCGATCAACCGGTCGCCGGCGACCTCGGTCCCGTCGACGATGAGCGCCTCGACGAGCCCGGACTCCGGGTCGAACGCGACGTCCTCGACCTTCCCGATCTCGTCGCCGTCGCTGGACAGCACGCGCTTGCCGAGAAGCCGGTGATCCTTGCCCATCAGGCCCTCGATCGTCGGCGTCGGCGTTCGGCGTCGACGATCGCGTCGGCGCCGTTGACCGTCACCGCATCCGTCCCGAAGCCGACGATGTCCGGCCAGCGCAGGACGTCGCCGCTGGAGGTCTTGCCACACTCGACCGCGACGACCGCCCGGCGTTGCGGATCGACGATGAAGCCGTCGATCCTTGCCGACGGTCTCGGCGGTCGTCGTGGACACGACCTTGCGGCCGGCAGCCTCTGAGAACCGCATCAGTGCTCCTCGCGCAGGTGGTCGCGGAAGGCCTGGACCGCGGCGCCGAATCCGGCGAGGTCCTGGGCCACGAACTCCCGAGCCGCGGCGGGCACCATGAGGTGGGCCCCGGAGGCGGCAAGCGTGTCGGGCAGCGGGATGAGCACGCGCTTGCCCTTGGTTCCCAAGGCTTCGGAGGCTTCGATCTCGTAGCCGATGACGTCGCACGCGCCGCCCCGGCCGTCCTGGACCTCCACGATCACGTCGACGACCTTTCCGAGGTCAGACCCGGCATCGGTCAGCACCTGGGCGCCCAGGACATCGCCGCCTGAGCCCCCGGAGGCCGCGGATGCGTCGAGGACGGCCTGGCGGGGCTCGACGGCCGCTTCGTCCTGGACCATCACGGCGTCCGCGCCCAGGGCGCCGACGGCCGACCACGGAAGAGCGTCGCGCGACGGGCCGGAGAACAGGCCGCGCCCGGCGAGCGTGAATCCGCCGACGGCGCCGCCACCGGCCGAGAAGACGACGTCCTTGATCTGGGCGATGTCCTCGCCGGCCATGGTCACCACCGGCCGTTTGACCAGTTCGGAGGTCCGCATGAGCCGGCTCATCCGTTCGCTCCGGGCCCGCGCGGCCCCGGCAGAACCCGCCGGGTCGACGATGACGCCGCCACGGCGCCGCCGCGCCTGGATGGCCAGCACCGCGCCGAGCAACGCCAGTACGACGACAACCGCCACGATCAGCCACACCCACCACTGCATGAGAACCTCCCGTGCCCTCGTGGGGCGCGCTCCCGGCCGGGGGTCCCCGGACCGGCCTTGCGACATGTACGTCCTGTACCCGGTCCTCACCGATGCTAGACGAGCCGACGCGGGCGGCGACGACGGTTCTCGAGGCACCCGGTCGATGCCCCGCTCGTCTCCGGTGCCGATCCGCCGCAGACGGGTAGGGGCTCCGCATGTCCCCACGGTCCCCCGCCCCTCCGCAGGTCGCCGTCTTCGACGTCAACGAGACGCTCTCGGACCTGAGCGGCCTCAAGGAGCGGCTGGCTGACGTCGGGGCGTCCCCGGACCTGCTCGACCTGTGGTTTGCGACCACCCTGCGTGACGGCTTCGCGCTGACCGCCACGGGCTGCTAACGACGGCGTCCGGATCATCACCCGGCGGGAGGGGGTAGGCGGCGCCCGAGGAGCATCCCGCCTGACCTCCACATCCTCGGCAGCACGCCTGGGGCCTTCGGGGCAGCGTGGTTGCAGCTGGTTCCGCATTCCGGAACCGGCTGCAGCCACGCGCCGGCGCGTCAGCCGTACTGCTCGCCGATGCGCTCGCGCGGCTTGACGCGGCGATCCGGACGGCATGCTGAGAGGGCGGCTGGAGCGGGCCGAGCGCCGGCCCCGGACCCGTGCGACGCAGGCTGCACGCGCTCGCTCCGGCACGGCCAGAGCGCCTGAAGCCAGCGACGCCCCGCGCGCAGCTCAGCGCATCAGTGCAAGCGCCTCGCCGAGCGTGCGGATCGACCGCTCGGTGATCGGGTTGGCGACGAGGATGATCTCGTCCGCGCCGGCCTGGCCGAGCTCACGAAGCCGCGCCGCGATGATCTCGGGTGTCCCTTGGATCGGCGGGGCCTGCGCGGTGATCGGCCGTTCGCCGGCGCCCCCGTCCAGGACGACGTAGGCGCACGCGCTGCGACGCAGGGTGTCGGGGTCGCGGCCGGCGTCGCGGCAGGCGGCGGTGATCGTGGCGTTCAGCGCGGCGAAGCCCTCGGCCGTGTTGCCGTAGTCGTCGTACCACGTGTTCCACGCGTGCACCCATGGCAACGTGATGGACAGCATCCGCGGGCCGTTCGACCCGACCATCAGCTCGCACGGATGCTGCGCGGGCGGCAGCAGCACGAGCCCTTGCGCCCGGTGGTAGCGACCGTCGAGGGTGACGTGCTCACCGTCCAGCAGCCGCCGGACGATCTCAAAGCTCTCTTCGAAGCGCGAGACGCGATGGTCGTAGGGGAAGCCGAAGGCGTTGAACTCCGTCGTGTTCCAGCCCGAGCCGAGCCCGAGGACGAAGCGTCCCGCCGCTGATCTCGGCAAGCGTGGCGGCCTTCTTGGCGAGCATGCCTGCGTTGTGGAACCCGGCGCATGCGACGAGGGGGCCCGAGGCGCACGCGCTCGGTCACCGCCGCCAGCGCGCTGAGCAGCGTCCAAGCCTCCCACGGCCCCTGCTCGCCGGCGTGCTCCTGGCCCGCGCCGTAGTGCTCCTGCCCGGGGCGGTAGAGCAGGTGGTCGCCGACCCAGACAGAGTCAAAGCCGACCTCTTCGGCGGCACGGGCCATCGCCGCGTACTCCGGCCAGCGGACCTCGCGCTCGACCTCCGGCAACTGGATCCCGATCGTCGGGCGTCGATTCGTCATCACCCGGCGACCGTAGCGACGTCGGCTTCGCGAGCATGGTTGTAGGCGACCGCCAGCAGGCCCGATGACGCACCCGAGCATCGCTGTCCCGCGCTCGTCGGGACCGAGGATGGCGGAGGCCAGTTCGACGACGACGAAGCCGACGGCGCTGAGCCCGGCGGCCAGTCCGCACGCGCGGACGAGGCGATCCGGGTGGCGCCGCCACACCCCCAGCCCCGCGAACAGGACCGAGCCGAGGACCACGAGGTAGGTCAGGCCTCCGAGCAGACCCGCCTTCAGCCACCACCACAGGATCCCGACGTGGACGTAGGCGTGCAGGTTCTCCTGCTCGAACGGCAACGGGTAACGGCCCGGCCAGTCCACGCCGACGCCGAGCCCGGTCAACGGTTCGCGGCGCAGGGCCTCCAGCACGTTCTTGCGCTCGGCGATCCGGTAGCGGTCCTGCGTGCTGCGGGAGATCTTCGCGGGGTTGATCGACTCCGCCCGCGTGACCACCTCCCCACCGGCGCTCCCCAGCCAGCCGCCTGAGACGACGAGGTACCCGGCGCCGATGACGAGCGCGGCGACGAACGGGAGCAGCCGGCGGAGCTCGCGGCCGGACCCGAGCACGAGGATGAGCAGGACGCAGGCGAGCGTCGCCAGCCAGAACGTCCGCCGGTAGGACAAGGTCAGGCAGACGAGGGCGACGGGGACCGTCCAGCGCGCGAGCCGCCCGGTCGGGACGCCGCCAAGTCGCGCTGCGAGCATCGCCAGCAGGAACGTCATGAGCAGGTAGTTCGGTCCCCGGCTCGTAGTACGTCAGGCGCCCGATGCCCTCCGAGACCCGGCCGAGTCCCGAGAACACGATGAACAGCCCGAGCACGGCTTTCAGGAGCGCCAGGGCGACGATCCAGCCGAGCACCTTGCGCAGCTGATCGGGCGTCCGCACCGTGTTGACGATGAGAAACGGCATCACGAACAGCGGCGCCGTGGTCTGGAGCGTGGAGATGATCTGGAAGCGCTGCGCCTGCCCCCCGAGCTCCCCGTAGGCGATGCCGAAGATCAACGCGACGGCAACGAGGGCCAGCCCCGGTCCGAACGGGCGCAGGCTGCGCGCGGACACTCCGGGGCGCGCGAGCCGCAGCGCGACGGCGGCCACGGCGAGCAGGCCGAGGAGCTGGAACGGTTCGAGCTTCACCGCCGACTTCTCATAGAACCGTGTCATGGCGGGGATGCCCCAGCCCGGCTCGCTCTCGGCGATCACCAGGACGCCGATGACCACGCCGACCGCCCACTCGGCGTGCTCGAGCAGCAGGACGGCCACGACGAGGCCGAGGAGGATGAGCACCGCGGCCGGCGGTCCGGCCTTGTAGGCGGTCGCCGCGGCCAACAACGCGGCCCCGGCGACGGCGCCGGCCACGACGGACCGGCTGACGCCATAGCTCTGGCGTCCACCAGAGGAGAGGGCGGTGCTCACGACGGGTGATGGTAGACCGCGCGTCCAGCGTGACGGTGACGCGACGGCGGTGACGGCGCGCGCGGCTGATCGAGCGCTGACCATCGCGGGTCCACCGACGGCGATCGCTGCCGATGACCCAGGGCAGTGCTCGCTCGAGGTGTTCTGCCCATCGCCGTCCTGACGGCCCTGGCTGTGTCGCCCGCTGCCGCGCGGGCCGCAAGCGTGAGCTCGGACGGCTCGGTCGTCACGGTGCAGGCGGCCGCCGGGGAGGTCAACCGCGTGACGGTGATCAAGGACCCTGCGGGCCTCGTCGTGGCCGACACGGGAGCCGGGCTGACGGCGGGTACGGGCTGCAGGGCGTCGTCGCTGAAGGTGACCTGCGGCCCGGGGCCGACGAAGGTCAGCGCGCTGCTGGGGGACGGGGACGACACCCTCACGGTCACCGGCGGGCTGCCGGTGACGGTCGACGACGGAGCCGGCGCCGACATCGTCACCGGCGGCAGCGGGGCCGACGTCTTCCTCGCCGCACCGGGGACGGACACCTACACCGGTGGCGGCGGCGTCGACACCCTGGACTTCTCGGCGGGGGCCGGCTCCGTCGACGTCGATCTGGACGCGCGCACGGCGACGACCGCCGGCGAGCAGGACACCCTGGGGGACGCGATCGAGAGCGTCGTCGGCACGGCGTTCGCCGACACGCTGGCGGGGGACGATGGCGCCAACCGCCTCGCGGGCGGCGCAGGTGACGACACGCTGGACGGCCGCGGCGGCGCCGACCTTCTGGCCGGCGGCGAGGGCACCGACACCGTGAGCTACGCAGGGCGTACGGCGGGGGTCTTCGTTTCCCTCGACGGCAACGCGAACGACGGCGAGAGCGGCGAACGCGACAGCGTGCCGGGGGATGTCGAGCGGCTGCGCGGCGGGTCCGGATCCGATGCGCTCGATGCGTCGGGGGCGCCCGGCTCGGTGGCGTTGGACGGTGGGGACGGGGACGACCGGCTGACGGGTGGCGCGTTCGGCGACATCATCGACGGCGGCAACGGTCAGGACAGGCTCTACGGAGGCGACGGTCAGGACACGCTCGCCGGAGGCGAGGATCAGGACCAGCTCGCCGGAGACGCCGGGGATGACGTGCTCGGCGGCGACCGCGGGGACGACGACTTGTCCGGCGGTGGCGGCAACGATCACCTCGACGGCGGCCCCGGAGCTGACCATCTCGGCGGCGGCGACGGCGACGACACGCTGGCCGGAGGGGCCGGCGATGATCTCCTGCACGGGGACGACGGGGTCGACCGACTCGACGGCGATCAGGGCGACGACCGTGAGAACGGCGGCTCGGGCGACGACATCCTGCTCGCGGGTCTGGACGCGGGCGCCGACGACCTGGCCGGCGACGACGGCTGGGACACCGCGGACTACTCGGCCCGTGCGCAGGCGATCAGGGTGTCGCTCGACGACCAGCCCGCGGATGGCAGCCCAGGCGAGAACGACAACGTCCGGGGGTCGATCGACGCGCTCGTCGGCGGCAGCGGGAGCGACCGGCTGAGCGGCCACGACGGCCCGAACGTCCTCGCCGGCGGTGCGGGCGACGACCGCCTCGACGGCCATGGAGGGGACGACCGTCTTCTCGGTCAGGCCGGCGGCGACCTGCTCGTCGGCGGCGATGGCCTGGACGCGATGTTCGGCGGCGACGGCGACGACCGTTTGTCCGCGCGCGACCAGGTCGCCGAGCGCCTGTCGTGTGGCCGTGGCCGGGATGTCGCGACGCTCGGCCTCGGCGACGTGACGACGGGATGCGAGCGGCGCTCGGACCCACCTCCGGTCTCCGCGTTCCCCGGTCCCGATGTCGATCTGCCGCGCAACCCGAAGGCCATCGCGGTGACTCCGCGGCTCCGCGGTCCGACGGTTCCCGGCCGCCGTGCGGTCGTGCGCGCCGACGGCACCGCGGCCGCGCCTGCCGCCGCGCCGATGGTCGTCAAGAGGATGATCTGGACGGCCAACCGACTCGTCCGCCTGCGCTATGTCTGGGGCGGCGGGCACAGCTCGTTCTCGGATTCCGGGTACGACTGCTCGGGCTCGGTCTCCTACGTCTTGCACGTCGGCGGGCTGCTGGACACGCCGCTCGTCTCCGGGGCCCTCGCGCGATACGGGCGGCCGGGGCCGGGCCGCTGGGTCACGTGGTACGCGAACGCCGGCCACGTCTTCATGCGCGTGGCCGGGCTGCGGCTGGACACCAGTCCGGTGGCCGACCCCTCAGGTCGCCGGGGTCCGCGCTGGCGCCCGCTGGACCGGGGTTCGGCGGGGTTCCGGGTGCGCCATCCGGCCAACCTGTAGTGGTCCCGTGCATCGCTGAAGGGCGCTCTGCCTTCGTGGCGTGCGGCGTTCGCGCCGCGTTCCCAGGTCTCAGATGGGATCCCGGACCGCGGACGCGTGCGGGATCGCCAGCAGCGCAAGCTGGGCGGCCAGCAGGTCCTCCAGGAGGGCCGGCAGCTCGGCTGTCCGCCCGGAGGCCACCCGGGCGCTGCTGACCTCGTAGACGACGCCGGTCGCGGCCTCGAAGGCGAAGGGTGAGGCGGCCGGCCAGTCCGGGTGCTCCGCCCTGGCCGCCCTGTGCCACGTGGCGACGGCGGCGGCGAACGCCTCGCGGCACCCGCGGTGGCGGGCGACCGCCTCCGGGCCGGCCGCGAGCATCTCGAGGCAGAACGTCCGGGCGTACGGCTCCTCGAAGACGAGAAAGTCCAGGTACGCCTGGGTTCCTGCCCGCAGCTGCTGCACCGCGGACAGGCCCCGGGCCCGCGCGCTCGCGGAGGCGCCCGCCGTCTGGGCGAGGATCGCGGCGCTTCCGTGGTCGTACGCGGCCAGAAAGCACGCCGTCTTGTCGGCGAAGTGCTCATAGAACGTCTTCTTCGAGACCCCGGCGTGCTCGGTGATGTGGGCGATCGTCGCCGGCGCAAACCCCTTGTCGGCCACGGCGAGGGTCACCCCGTGGATGAGGCGCTGACGCTGTGAGGACTCCACGAGCTGCCGTGGCAGGCCGGAGTAGCCGCTGGGCAGCGACGGGATCTCGGGCCGCGAAGACCGAGACGGGGGCGGTGATCGTCGTGGTCGGCGGCCATCGCGCCCTGGCCTCTCAGCCCTTCACGCAGTCGGGGACGATCCGGACCCGTACGGTGCTTTCCCGGAGCGCAGGTGGACCCGCAGCACCACACGCGACGCGGCCTTGGCCCGGCGGACCACGACGCGCTGCGACGGCCGAGCGTCGACGGGCGACGACGCGGCCGCCGACCAGGACGTCGAAGGACCGGGCCCTGCGCGCGCAGCCGTGCGGGGAGGCGGACGCTGCGCAGGCAGGGCCTGCGCGACGGCGACCGGCGCCGCGTACTCGAAGGCGCCGATGTCGCAGGCAGCGCCCTGGGGCCGGGCGACCCCGCGCGCGTCGGCGCTTCGGGCATCCTTCGGCGCCGCCGGCGTCGATCGCCGGGCTCCCGGGGCGCAGGGCCAGCGTGCGCGTCGGGCCGCCGTTGTCGGCCAGCGGCGCCAGCCGCGGATCGGTCCGCGGGCGATCGCCCGCGCCCGCGAGGAAGCAGCTGCCGTCCCCGGCCGATGTTGTGGCCCAGCGAGACGAAGCGTCACCTGGTTCGTGCGGCACTCCCGCGGCCCCGGCCTCGCTCGTGTTGCCGGCGATGATCGTGTTGCGCAGCACGACCTTGCCCAGCGGCAGCTGCTCTGAGAGCGGCGCGTAGCCCTGGCCGGCGCCGAGGCCGCCGCCGCCCTTCAGCGCGTGGTTGCCGGTGATCGTGCTGTTGATGATCTGAAGGAGCGCGCCGCCGCGGTGGTCGATGCCGCCGCCGTAGCCGGAGATCTCGTCGACCAGCGCGGATGACGATGCCGACGGGCTTCTCCTGGAGCGCACCCGGGCTCCAGGACGAGCGTGTTGGTGGTGATCGTCGTGTTGACGATCGTGGCGCCATGGTCGATGCGCAGGCCGCCGCCTTCGAAGGCGCTGTTGCCGGTGATCAGGCTGTCGCGGATCGTCGGCATCGTGCCGGGGATGCTGAACATGCCGCCGCCGCCGTCGGCCTTGTTGTCGACGAGCTCCACGCGCTCGAGGGTGATGCCGCTCTTGTTGAGGATGCCGCCGCCGAGGTTGATCTCCTGGCTGCCGCCGGCGGTCGAGTCGCCGTGGGTGATCGTCAGGTCCCTGAGTGCGGCGGTGACGCTGTGCTGCCGGTCTCGAAGACCCGGTCGATGCCGCCGCCGTCGATGACCGTCTGGCCGACGCCGGCCCCGCGGACGGTGATGTCGGCGTTCAGGTCCAGATCCCCGTTGGCCGGGTCCTTGTCGGCCGCACTTCCGGCTTGCGGAGAGGGGAGGATCGTCAGGCGATAGCGTCCCGGCCGGAACGATGATCGTGCTCGCGCCGTCAGCGGCGTCGGCCTCCTGCACGGCTGCGCGGAGGGTGCAGGTTCCGGCTGCTGTCGCGCAGCGCCCGTCGCCGGGTTTTACGTCGACGCTGTCGGTCCGCGCGTCGACGTTGAGCTCCGCACCGTTCGCGAACGCAGGCGCGCCGAAGAGCGCTCCGGCTGCCGCGAGCAGCGCACAGCTGCGTTGAAGTCCCTGCATGTCGTCTTCCCCCTGCCGCTGTTGGCCCGTGTCCCGCACGGGTTATAAACTGTCTGGTTCCCGACGGGGAACCTAACGTTTCTCAGTGGGCTCCGTCAAGGAGCCCCGGCGCGCAGGGGACCTATCGGGCGCCCGTACGCCGCCACGTGTCCAGGTAGGACGCCGCTGAGCGGAAGAGCACCGCCAGAGCTTCTTGACCCCGCGGCTGCTGGCCGACCAGCGCCAGGAGGTCGGGCATCAGCCCATAGTGCGCGACCCCGTCGGTGTTCAGGTCGAACGTCCGGTCGCCCGTCCTCTGACGGTCGAACCGCACCCGTCCGTCGAAGGAGCGGAACGGATACTGCAGGGTCCCCCGCCCGTCGGCCTTGCCGGGCAGGTCGGCGAACCCTCCGGTGTCCGAGCCCAGGGCCACGCCCACGGGGCCGCGCACCTGGTCCTCGGCGAACGACAGAAGCCGTGCCGGGAGTTCGGCGGCCCCGCCCGCGGGCCGGGCGGTGGCGAACCCGCCGAGCGCGTAGAGCCGCTTGAGCTCGGCGTGTGTCCACACGCCGCCGGTGTTCGTGTGGCTTGAGACGATCGGGATCCCGCGCTTCTCGGCGATGTCCAGAAGTGCGTCGCGGGCACCCTCGGACATGTGGTCGGCCTCGATGAGGATCTGCGCGTCCATGAGCTTGTCGACCGCGTAGGCCCCGAGCTCGTTCAGCCCCTGCTGATTACACGTGTGGCCCGTGCCCTCGACCTGCTCCTCGCCCTGCTCCGGGGAGGGGCAGGGCCCGGTCCGGAACGGCGTGCCGGTCTGCTCGACCTGCATCGCGCTGATGAACTGCCCCTTGGCTCCACCCTCGAGCGCCGCGCCGGAGAGCGCGTTGTCGACCCAGTGGGCGAGAAAGACGGTGCGCACGCCGAGCGCCTTGAAGCGCGCGATCGAGGCGTCGATGTCCGCGCGGTCACAGGCCGGCCTGCCGAGCGTCTGGCTGCAGCCGAAGAGGTCGGAGGACTCGATGCCGATGAGCACCGCGAGCTTGCCGTCACGGATCGTGCGCGCGGCCTGCGCGGGGCCCGTCACGATCTGGAACCACCCGCGTCCTTTGCCGCCGTACTGGGCGTCGATGTACACCTGCATCTGACGGAGTTGACGGATCTGCGCTTCGACTGCGGCCGTCTCGTCGCAGTCGTGCTTGCGGCGCGGCTCGATGCGACAGAGCGGCTCGTCCTCGACGGTCTGTGCGACGACGAGGCGCATCCCGCTGCGCCAGGCGCGCTGCAGCCAGCGCCAGTAGAGCTGCTGATGCGTGAGCGTGTCCGCCGTCGGCCAGCCACCGAACCCCGGCCACCCGCCGGTGTCGTGGGTTCCCACCGGGACCCCGGAGCGCAGCAGGTTGCCCGTGATGTCCAGCGAGCCGTCCGGGCCGTGGACGTCCGCGTCGCGCCCGAGCGCTTCGGTGATGCCGAAGCGGTTGAACGGCTCGCCCGAGATGACCAGCCCGCCGCCACGGCCGTCGGCGGTGATGTGCATGTGCACGTCGGCCCACCCGCTGAGGGTGCCGGTTGCGGGTACGCCACGCGTGTTGAGCTGGGCCTCCGGGTAGCGCCGACACCCCGTCGCCGGTCGCGCGCGGAAGATGCCGCTGCCCGAGAGGGGGGCTCCCGACGTGACCGAGCGGACGCTGAGCAGCCCACGGGGCGTCCGCGTGATGCGCCACTCGGCGTCCGGGCCGGGGCGATCGGCGCCGGCCAGGCTGCCATCGGGCCGCTGGAGCAGGAACGTGTCGGGCCCCGTGGCCTTCAGGTAGACCTTGGTGCTCGTCCCCTGGGCGCCGAGGGTGAGGCAGTGACCGGCCAGCGCCGGGGTGGACGCACCGGCCGGGACGGCGGTCGCGACACAGGTCAGGATGGGGACGAGCAGCAGGGGGAGGCGGCGGAGCACGGCGCGGAACCTACTCGCTCGTCCCGCCGTGCACGCCGGTGGAAGGGGACGACCCATCCGCTAGCGTCGCGAGGGCATGCGCCTGGTGAGTTTCATCGATCCGGCAGGCCGCGAGGCGGTCGGCCGCCTCGACGGTGAGTCGGTCGTCCGCCTGCGCGCGGCGACGATGACGACGTGGCTCCGGGGCGAGGGCAGGGAGGACGCCGGCGACGCGCCGGTCGCCCTCGCAGCGGTCCGCCTGCTGGCGCCGGTCCCCGAACCGCCGAGCTTCCGTGACTTCTACGCGTTCGAGGGGCATGTCGCGACGGGGTGGCGCAGGCGAGGCGGCGAGATCCCGCCGGCGTGGTACTCGGCGCCCGCCTTCTACTTCTCCAACCCGGCCTCGATCCATGGTCCGGGCCAGGCGGTCCGGCGCCCTTCGACCACGCGCCGCCTGGACTTCGAGCTCGAGATCGCGGCCGTGCTGGACGGGGCCGGGGCGATCGCGGGCTTCACGCTGCTGAACGACCTCAGCGCGCGCGACGTGCAGCGCGAGGAGGTGACGGTCGGGCTGGGGCCGGCGAAGGGCAAGGATTTCGCGACCGCGCTGGGGCCGTGGCTCGTGACGCCGGATGAGCTGCCGTTCGTCGACGGGCGGCTGCAGCTGGAGGCGAGCGTCCTCGTCAACGGGCGCGAGATCACGCGCACGCACGCGGGCGAGCAGCACTTCACCTGGGAGGAGATCGTCGCGCACGCCGGCCGGGACACCCGCCTGCGGGCGGGGGACATCCTGGGCAGTGGCACGCTGAACCGCGGCTGCCTGCTCGAGCTCGGCGCGCTGGACGGGGACGACCGCTGGCTGCGAGCCGGGGACACGGTCGCGCTGCGCGCCGACGGGCTCGGCGAGCTCGTGACGCCGATCGTCTGACGCGCCGCCGACCGCCCGTGCGGCTCGCGGCGCCCGGCGGGTGAGTGACGGTCTGGGGGCACCGGCCGCCCCCGAAGCCGCATCGACCGCCCGTCGGTACCCTCGAAGGCGTGTTGCCGGACCCCGCCGCGACGCGCCTGATCAGCGCCAGCGACCTCAAGCGCCAGCGTGGCTGGACCGAGGGGCTCATCGGCGCCCTGCTCGGTGCGCCCGACGCCCTGGCGCCCAACCCCCACGGGTTCCGCGCACCTATGCGGTACTTCGCCGAAGACCGCGCGCTGCCTGCGGAGGCGGAGCCGGCGTTCACGCGCTGGGCCGAGCGCCTGGACGCCCGTCGCGCCTGGCGTCGCGCCCAGCCGACCCGCACGGTCACCGCGGCCGAGGTCGAGCACCTCGAATGGCTCGACGACCCCTGGCGCCTTGCGCTCTTCCTCGCACCCCGCGTCCCGCGCCGTCGTCGGGCCCGCAGACCCCGCCGCCGCCGCCCAAACCGGTGACTCCCGGGCTGCGCTTCGAGGTCCTGCGGCTCTTCGAGGTCTAGGAGACCGGACGCTCGAAGAGCGTCGAGAGCACGATCTGCGTCTGGGTCCGCGTGATCCCCTCCGCGTCGCGCAGGCGCTCGAGCGCCTCCTCCAGGTGCTCGGTGTCCCGCGCGTGCAGATGCAGGATCGCGCTCGCCTCCCCCGCCACCGTGTACGCCGCCGAGACCTCGGGGTGCCGTCCGCACGTGGAAAGGATCTCGCTGCCGGACATCCGCCCTTCGCAGAACAGCGACACGACCGCATGCGTCGTCCACCCGAGCGCCACATGGTCGAGCGTCGCCGCGTACCCGCGGATGACCCCGGCGGCCTCCAACCGGTCGACCCGCCGCTTGATCGCCGGTGCGCTCAGCGAGACCCGCGAGCCGATGTCCTGAAAGGACCGCCGCGCGTTTTCGCGCAGCAACGCAACGATCTGCTGGTCAACTGCGTCCAGCGCCATGTCGAGACCCCCTTACACGCAACGAATCGTGATTGCGACCCCAGCATAGACGGAGAAACATTAACCCTCGACCCTGAATCAGCGACGAGAGGTTCCGAATGCTGCCCAGTCCCGCGACGGTCACCGCGCCGGCGCGCGCCCGATCCGCCGACCCGATGCCGCTGCACGGCATCGATCACGTCGAGCTCTTCGTCGGCAACGCTGCCCAATCCGCCTCGTTCTTCCAGCACGCCTTCGGCTTCCGCCCGATCGCATACACAGGCCTTGAGACCGGGCAGCGCGAGCGTACCTCCCACATGCTGCAGCAGGGTCGCGTCCGGCTTGTCCTCACCGGGACGCTCGTCCCGGGGACCGACATCGCGGCCCATCACGCCCGCCACGGTGACGGGGTCCGCGCGATCGCGCTCTCGGTGCCGGACGTCGACCACGCCTACGCCTACGCGACCGCTCACGGCGCCCGCGGTCTCCAGCTCCCGCACGACGACGAGGACGCCCACGGCCGCGTGCGCACCGCCTCGATCGCCGCCTTCGGCGACACGATCCACACGTTCGTGGACCGCTCGCGGTACGACGGCCCGTTTCTGCCGGGCTTCGTACCGGCCGGTGAGACCGCGCGGGAGGCGACCTCCGGCGCCGACGACCTTCTGCTGGCGATCGACCACATCGTCGGCAACGTCGAACTCGGCCACATGAACGAGTGGGTCCACTTCTACGAAGAGGTCTTCGGGATGACCGAGATGATCCACTTCTCCGACGAGGCGATCTCCACCGAGTACTCGGCGCTCATGTCGAAGGTCGTGTCCAGCGGTGACGGGCGCATCAAGTTCCCGATCAACGAGCCGGCCGAGGGCAAGAGGCGCTCGCAGATCGACGAGTACCTGCAGTTCTACGCGGGCGCCGGCGTCCAGCACATCGCGCTTGCCACGCGCGACATCGTCGGGACGGTCGCCGCGCTGCGTGCCCGCGGCGTCGGCTTTCTCACGATCCCCGACGCCTACTACGACGACGTCGCCGAGCGGGTGCCGCAGGTCAGGCCGCAGCTGCAGGACCTGCGCGCGCAGGGCATCCTCGTCGACCACGACGACGAGGGGTACCTCCTGCAGATCTTCACGAAGCCCGTCGGCGACCGGCCCACCGTCTTCTTCGAGATCATCGAGCGCCACGGGGCCCGTGGGTTCGGCGAGGGGAACTTCAAGGCGCTGTTCGAGGCGATCGAGCGCGAGCAGGACCTCCGGGGGAACCTCTGATGCGCTACACGCAGCTCGGCGACGTCCCCGCCAAGCGGCACGTCCAGTTCCGCCGGGACGGTCGCCTCCTCGTGGAGGAGGTCCTCGGCTTCGAGGGCTTCAGCGGCAACGAGTCGATCCTCTACCACCTGCATTCGCCCTGCCGCATCAAGGAGGTGGGACCGTTCACGCCGATCGTCCGGGAGGAGTGGATCCCGGACACCCACGTGCATCGGCTGACCGACACGAACGACATCGCACCCGGCGGCGACTGGCTCACCGGCCGGCGCCTGCTGCAGTTCAACGGGGACATCGAGGTGAGCATCTGCAAGCCCACGCAAGGACGCGACGCCTATCACCGCAGCGGGGAGGGGGACGAGCTCTTCTTCGTCCACCGCGGCACGGGGACCGTGGAGACGATCTTCGGCGATGTCCCCTACCGCGAGCACGACTACGTCGTCATCCCGCGCGGGACGACCTACCGGTTCCGACCTGATCCCGGCGTCGAGCAGGTGTGGCTGTGCTTCTTCACCCCCGGTGAGGTCGAGACCCCGAACCGCTACCGCAACCGCTACGGCCAGTTGCTGGAGCACGCCCCGTACTCCCAGCGTGACTTTCACCCCCCGCGCGAGCTGCGCACCCACGACGAGGGTGCGGGCGACGGCGCCGAGCACGAGCTCACCGTCCGGGTCCGTGACGGCCTCCAGGCCTACACGCTGGACCACCACCCGTTCGACGTCGTCGGCTGGGACGGATACGTCTACCCCTACACGTTCAACGTCGACGACTTCGAGCCGATGAGCGGGCGTATCCACCTGCCGCCGCCGGTCCACCAGACCTTCCAGGGACCGAACTTCGTCGTCTGCTCGTTCTGTCCGCGCGAGCTCGACTGGGACCCGCAGGCGGTGGCGCTCCCCTACCACCACTCCAACGTGCAGTCAGAGGAGGCGATCTACTACGTCGAGGGGCAGTTCGGCTCCCGGCGCGGGGTGGACGTCGGGATGATCACGCTCCATCCCAGCGGGCTGCCGCACGGGCCTCAGCCGGGCCTCGTCGAGGCGTCGCTGGGCGTCCGGCGCACTGAGGAGCTCGCGGTCATGTGGGACACGTTCAGGCCGCTGCGCCTCACGGCACTCGCGCGGCTGCACGACGTACCCGGGTACGCGATGTCGTGGTCCCAGGCCGCACCCGAGACCACGACCGGCGCGATCGCTAGGTGAGGAGGACGACGAGGATGATGATGACGAGCAGGGTTCCGACTCCGATGTACATGGTGCCTCCGCCGTGGGTTGGGTGCTGCCCGCGTCCTTTCCCGCCTGCAGCTGTTTCTAATCAGACAGTGGACGGATCTCCGATCGCCGCGGCGGAGCGCTGAACGGTGTTCGAAGAGGCGCAGCTGTACTCCCCGGTGACGCAGGCCACGGACGGGACTGTCACGGTCCACCTCGCCGCCGACCACCCCGGGGTGGCCGACGCCGTCTACCGCGAGCGTCGCAACGCGATCGCGGCCGCCGCGCTCGCCTGGAGCGATGGCGACCCGGCACCGCGGATCGACTACTCCGACGACGAGCACGAGGTCTGGCGGACGATCTGGCGGGAGCTCGCGCCCAAGCACGAGCGCCTGGCCTGCCGGGCGTTTCGGGAAGCGGTGGTCGCGTTGGACCTCCCGCGCGACCACATCCCGCAGCTGGACGACGTCACCGCTGCACTGCGACCGCTGTCGGGGTTCGGCTACGTGCCGGCGGCGGGCATCGTCCCGCTGGAGGAGTTCTACGGGTCGCTCGCCGACGGGCTGTTTCATTCCACGCAGTACATCCGCCACCCCGCCGCGCCGTTGTATACGCCCGAGCCGGACCTCGTGCACGAGATCATCGGGCACGGGCACCTCCTGGCGGACCGTCGCCTGGCGCAGATCAACCGACTCGCCGGGGAGGCCGCACGCCGTGCCGGCACACCGGACGCGCTGCAGGTCGTCGCCGACGTCTTCTGGTTCACGATCGAGTTCGGCCTCGTGCGTGAAGCGGGGGAGCTGCGCGCTTACGGTGCGGGGCTGCTGTCGTCCTACGGGGAGATCGAGGAGTTCCGCAGCGCCGACGTCCGCCCGCTGGACTTCGGCGCGATGGCGACGCTCGACTACGACATCACCCGGTACCAGCCTGTGCTCTTCGCGGCGGAGTCGATGGACCACCTCGTCGACGAGGTCGGCTCGTTCTTCGCGACGTGTGACGACGACACGCCCGCCCGCCTGAACGCGATCGGCGCGCACGCTCACCGCTGACGCGCGTGGGCCGGCCCCGCTCGGGGTAGGGGGACGCGATGACCTCAGCCAGCGCTGCGACCGCAGGGTCCGCGTCCGAGCAGCCGTCGTCGGAGCTGCGCCGGACGGTCTCACGCAACGCGCTGCTGCTGTTCGTCATCGGCGACGTCCTGGGCGCCGGGATCTACGCGCTGGTCGGCGTCGTGGGCGGACGTATGGGCGGCGCGATCTGGATCGCGTTCCTCGCCGCCCTCGTCCTGGCGATGTTCACCGCGACGGCCTACGCGGAGCTCGTGACGAAGTACCCGCAGGCCGCCGGGGCTGCGCTCTACGTCGACAAGGCCTTCGCCCTGCCGTTCTTGACGTTCATGGTGACCTTCGCGGTCATGGCTTCGGGCCTGGCGTCCGCCGGGACGCTCGCCCGGTCCTTCGGCGGCGACTACCTGTCGGTCTTCGTGGACGTGCCGACCGTCACGGTCGCGCTGCTGTTTCTCGTCGTCGTCGCAGCGATCAACGCGCGCGGCATCGGCGAGAGCGTGAAGGTCAACATCGTCCTGACGCTCATCGAGCTCTCCGGGCTCCTGCTCGTCGCGATCATCGGAGCGGCCTTCCTGCTGGACGGCGGCGGCGACCCGGGGCGCGCGCTGGAGCTCAAGGACGGCGAGCCTGCGCTCGGCGCGATCATGGCCGGCACGGGGCTGGCGTTCTACGCGCTCATCGGCTTCGAGGACAGCGTGAACCTCGCCGAGGAGGCGAAGGAGCCCAGGGGCTACCCGCGCGCGCTCTTCGGCGGCCTGCTCATCGCGGGCGGCATCTATCTCCTGGTCACGGTCATCGCGTCGATGGCGGTCCCGACCGATCGCCTGGCCGGGTCGTCCGGCCCGCTGCAGGAGGTCGTCCGGCTCGGACCGCTGGCCGTCGATCAGAAGATCTTCTCTGCGATCGCGTTGTTCGCGCTGGCCAACGGGGCGCTCATCAACATGATCATGGCCTCTCGCCTGCTCTACGGAATGGGGCGTCAGGGCATCGTGCCGTCGGTCTTCGCGCGGGTCCTGCCCGGCCGCCGAACCCCCTGGGTGGCGATCCTCTTCACCACCGGCCTGGCGATGCTGCTCGTCGTCACCGGCGACCTGTCGGACCTGGCGGACATGACGGTCGTGCTGCTCCTGCTCGTCTTCGTACTGGTGAACATCAGCGTGCTGGTGCTCCGCCGCGACCACGTCGAGCACGACCATTTCCGAGCCCCGGCGGCGCTGCCGGTGATCGGCGCCGTGGTCTCCCTCGCCGTCATGACGAGCAAGGAGGGCGACACGTTCGTGCGGGCGGGACTGCTCCTGGCGTTCGGCGCGGCGCTGGCGCTCGTCAACCGCAGCGTCATGGCGAGGCGGGGCGCGCCCGCGGCGTGATCCGCCGCCGCAGGCCTCGTCGGCACCTCCGTCAGGCGTGCCGTGCGTCGACGTCCTGCGCTACCATAACCTGACGTGAACGTAAGAAAGAGATTCAGTCCGGGGGTCACGGCCGACCATCAGCACTACAAGTGGTGGACGCTCTCCTGTACCAGCCTCGGGATGCTGCTGGCGACCCTCAACTCCGGCACCCTCGTGATCGCGCTGCCCGACCTCGAACGGGCGCTCGGCGTGGACCTGCTGCTGCTCGTCTGGGTGATCCTCGCCTTCATGATCGCCTCGACGGTGCTCGTCCTCACCTTCGGTCGCCTGTCCGACCTCTTCGGCCGCAAGCGCGCGTTCGTCGCCGGGCTTTGCGATCTTCACCGCTCGCCTCGCTCGGCGCCGGCTTCGCGACCGGCGGCACCGACCTGATCCTCTGGCGCATCCTGCAGGGCGTCGGCGGCGCGCTGCTGTTCGCCAACGCCAGCGCCCTGGTCACCGACGCGTTCCCGCCGCGAGCAGCTCGGCATCGCGATGGGGACGAACGTCATGGTCGCCGGCGTCGGGCTCGTGCTCGGGCCGGTCCTCGGCGGCGCGCTCGTGCAGCATCTCCTGGCACTGGGTCTTCTGGTTCAACGTGCCGCTCGGCCTCCTCGGCACGGTCTGGGCGGCGCTCGTGCTGCGGAGCTCGTGCGCCCCGAGCAGGACCGCCGCTTCGACTGGCTGGGCACGCTGACCTTCGTCGTCGGGCTCACGGGCCTGACCTACGGCATCTCGCGCGGCGGCCTGGAGGCGTGGTCTGACGCGATGACCGTCGGCCCGCTGATCGCCGCGGTCGTCCTGCTGCCCGCTCTTTCTCGTCGTCGAGCGCCGGGCCGCCCGCGCCGATGCTCGACCTGACGCTGTTCGCGGACCGCGGCTTCAGCGCCGCCACCGGCGCCGCGTTCCTCTCGGGCCTGTCGCGCTTCGCGCTGACGTTCGTCTTCGTCCTCTACTTCCAGGGCGCGCTAGGGCGACGACCCGATCCTGGCGGGCGTCAAGCTCGCGCCGCTGGCGCGCGGGCATGCTGATCGCCTCGCCGCTCGCCGGGGCGCTACGCCGACCGCCACGGGGCGCGCTCGCTGTCCGCGATCGGGCCTGCTCGTCACGGCCGTCGGGCTCGCCGGGATGACGACGCTTGCAGGTCGGTACGCCCGTACTGGCTCACCGCGCTGTGGCTGCTGATCACCGGCGTGGGCTCGGGGATGTTCAACTCGCCGAACACCGCGGCGATGATGGGCGCGGTCCCCGCCGCACCGGCGCGGCATCGCCGGCGGCACGCGCATGATGCTGCAGAACACGGGCTCGGTCCTGTCGATCGCCCTGCTGCTGGCGATCGTCACCAGCGGTGTCCCGAAGGAGACGCTGCTGTCGATCTTCTCCGGCCTGACGACCGGGCTGTCCGCCGAGGCGCTCGACCCGTTCATCCACAACATGCACGTGGCGATGTGGGTGCTGGCCGTCACCTCGCTGATCGGCGCCGGCGTCGCGCTGCTCCGGCCCCCGGTTGCGGCGGTGCAGCATGTCGGGGCGCCCGCCGGCCGCGAGGTCCGTGTTCCCGCGTGAGCGCGGAACCCGAAGGCCCGGCGATGCGCATCGGCGAACTGGCCCGCGAGGCCGGGACGACGGCTGCGCACGATCCGCTATTACGAGGAGATCGGGCTGCTGCCGCGCACCGGTGGGCGGGAGTCCGGCAGCCACCGGCTCTACGTCACCGAGGACCTCGACCGGGTCCGTGACCTGCTGCGCCTGAAGGACCTGCTCGGGGTGTCGCTGGAGGAACTGCAGGAGCTCGCGGCTGCCGAGGAGGCGCGACCGTTGCTGCGCGAGGAGTTTCGCGCCGACCGCACCGCACCGGCTCGCAAGGTCGCGATCCTGCAGGAGGCCCTGGGCAACGTCGAGCGCCAGCGGCGGCTCGTGGATCGCCGGCGCGGCCAGCTCGACGAGCTCGACGCAGACCTTCAGGCGCGCCGGGAGCTCATCCTCACCCGCCTGGACGAACTGGGGCGCGGGCGGTCGTCGCCCTCAGCACGCTGAGGCTCAGACGCTTCCGTTCCCGCGCCGGCGCGGCGCACGTGCGCTGCTTGTCGCACGAGATGATCGCGCTCGGCGACGTTCGTCGCCAGACGTGCTGCCTGTGCGTAGGCCTCGCCGGCGAGCACCTGGTCCCCGGCCAGCTCGTGCAGGTGCCCACGGACGGCGTGCCACCGATGGCTGCTGCCCAGGACGTCCCGCAGACGGTCGGTCTCCTGAAGGCCGGCGGCCGGGCCGCGTACATGCCCGACGGCGACCGTGCGTCCGAGTTCGGCGGCGCGGTCGTCGCCCGTTGCGGTGGTGCTGAAGCCGATGAGGTCGTCGTACCAGGCCAGGATCTGCGGCCAGTCGGTCTCCTGGGCGCTGGCTGCGTCGTCGTGCAGCGCGGCGATCGCGGCCTGCGCTTGGTAGGGGCCCGGGCGCCGCACGGCCAGGGCCGACTGGAGCACGCGCACACCTTCGGCGATGGCGCGCGTGTCCCAGAGGCTGCGATCCTGCCGGTCGAGGGTGACGATGCGGCCTTCTCCGTCCAGTCGAGCACGGCGTCGGGCGTGGTGCAGCAGCATCAGCGCGAGGAGGCCGCGGGCCTCCGGTTCCTCGGTGGCGAGCGTCAGCTGGCGAGCCAGCCGGATGGCCTCGCCGGCAAGGTCGACCCTGTCGGGCGACACATGTCCCGTGGTGTAGATGAGGTACAGCACCCGCAGGACGACGGCCAGGTCGCCGGGCCGATCCAGGCGGGGTGCGGACGGTCCGGCGAGCTGGCGCTTGGCCCGGCTGATCCGCTGCGCCATCGTCGCCTCCGGAACGAAGAAGACATCCGCGATCTGGCGGGTCGTCAGACCGCCCACGGCACGGAGGGTCAGCGCCACCTGGGAGGTGGGCGTCAGCCCCGGATGGCAGCAGCAGAAGAGCAGGAAGAGGGTGTCGTCGCCCACCTGGTCCCCGACCGCGTCGGATGGGGCCACCGGCTCTGCGTGGACGACGTCCTCACGCCGGACGCGTGCTGCTTCGCTGCGCCTGGCGTCCACGAGCCGTCGCGTGGCCACCGTCGTCAGCCACGCCCGCGGGTCGTCCGGTGGATGCCCGGGCCACACCCGCAAGGCCTCCAGCAGGGCTTCTTGAAGAGCATCCTCGGCCGCGTCGAAGTTCTCGCCGCGCCGGACCAGGCCGGCGAGCACCCGTGGGACGAGGGCGCGTAGCGCGCCCTCGCCCAGCTCCGGCGGACCGGTGGCCATGCCTCAGTCCTCGACGGGTGCCTGCCACATGATCTCGCGGACATCCAGCCACTCGTAGAGCGGCTCGCCGCGCGGACCGGGCTCCGACGAGACGTAGGCCGCGACCTCCAGCGCCCGCTCGTGCGACTCGACATCGATCATGAACCAGCCGGCGATGAGGTCGCTCGTCTCCGGATGCGGACCGTCGGTCGTGACGGGCGCTGCGTCCGGGCCGCCGTAGCGCACCCAGGTACGGACCGGGGTCAGGGCCTGCGCATCGACGAACTCCCCGGTGTCACGCAGCAGCTCACGGACGTGGCGCTGAAAGGCCATGTGCGCCTCGACGTCCTCCGGGTCCCACTGATCCATCGGAGGAAAGGGGTGATGGACCTCCGGGCCTCCGCGATAGTGCTTGAGAATCAGATACCTCGGCATGGTGGTGTCTCCTGGCGTCGTGGGCCGAACCTGTCGCGGCCCTTCACCCTGTGAGCGGAGCCGACCGCAGCATCTCGACATCCAACCGCTCCCGCCGCGGCGTTGTCATATTGGAACACGTGCGCCTGCCCAGACTCAACGGTTTCGTCCGGCGCGTACGCGTGCAGGACGCAGCCCGCGGCAAGGTCGTTCCCGGGTGGGCGCCCGCGCTCTTCATCGCGTGCACCCTCGTCCTGATCCCATGGACGGTGCTGCTCGTCATCGAGCTTCCCGACCGCCAGATCGCGCGCCACTGGGACCTGGCCTGGGGGGGCCTGGACGTCGGGATCGCCGTCGGGCTGCTGGCGACGGCGTTCACCGTCATCAGGCTGGGCGCGTGGACGCCGATCGCCGCGACGTTCACGGCGACGATGCTGATCGTCGACGCGTGGTTTGACATCGTCACCGCGGCTGGATCAGACCGCAGGCTCATCGCGATCGGGATGGCGGTGCTCGTCGAGATCCCGCTGGCGGCCGTCTGCGTGCTCATCGCCCGCAACGTCGAGCGCGTGCTCGAGCAGGCGCGGCGGTACGCGCTGGCAGCCGGCTATCGCGTGGAGGGATACAGCCTCGTCGCGCCGCCTGAACCTCCGGAACCCCACGACGCTGACACGGCCTGACCGCTCGCCGGGCGGCAGGCGGCCGGGGAGCGGCGAGGGCGCCGGACCGGTACAGAGCAACCTCGGTACGATGAGCAGGACTCGCCGAGTGACGCCGATGTGGAAGCGCTCTCGCCGGACACGCGCCCGTAGCTCAGCTGGATAGAGCGTCGGTCTACGGAACCGAAGGTCAGAGGTTCGAATCCTCTCGGGCGCGCTGGCTTCCCCTCTCGCCGGTTCGAGCTCTCGGTGGGCGGTGGGGATCTCGTTCCACCGCGCCTGCAGTTCGAGGGCACGACCGGCCATGGCCATCGGCCCGAGTCGGGCGGCCGCAGCGGTGAAGCCAGGACCACGGGATCACCGCCACACCCGCGGAGACCGCGACAGGTCAGCGCCGCGGAGCACCCACGACGAAGATGCTGCGTCCGACCTGCAGGTCCTGCGAGGCGAACGCCGGGCACGGTTGCGGCTGCTGCCCGTCCTGCGGGGTCGGGCAGTACGGCCCGCGCTGCAGAAACACCGTCGTGACGTACGTTCCGCGACACCACCCGTAGCGCGGTGACGGGAGCGCGACAGTCACTCGGGTGCCTTGCGTTCCGCTGGTGACGTTCGAGGGCGGTGCGGCCTTGCACGCCGCCCGGGAGCCGGCCGGCTGATCGACCTGGAGGCGGTAGTCACTCTCGACGACGCCGTGATGGCCCGGGTCGTCGCTCAGCGTGAAGCGCACGCTGACGTGAGAGCGACGCGTGGCATGCCGGGGATGTGTCACCGGGTGCGTCTGTTGCTCAGGGCTGCCGACAGGCGGACCTGACGGTTGGGCGTGTTCCGTTGTCGACGTCGTTGTCGCGCCTGGACTCGCGGCCGGTGACCCCGAGTCGCCGGCCGCCCGGGCACCCGCAATCGATGCCGCGGCGATCATGCCCACGACACCGGCCAGGACAGCGATGAGTGGGATCATCAGGCGACGCATCTCGCACGATCGTACGGAACCGAAGGTCAGAGGTTCGAATCCTCTCGGGCGCGCTGGCTTGCAGGATCTGTGGCCCCCCGTACCACCGCGCCCACGAGATGGAGAAAGCTCGGCGCCAGATCGCCGAGGTTCGCTGGTGTCCCGGTTTCCAGCGCGTCACGGACCACCTCGCGAATGCTGAACGCCAGCGCGAGGTAGACCGTGCCGTCGAGGGGCCCCAGGGCGGGGTCTTTGAGCCGGATGGCAGCGTGCTTTGAGGCCATGAGGGCTGCGAAGCCGTGCGCCGCTGTGCGTCGGCGCTCGCGCGCCACCGGGCCGGCGCCGTCGAGCTCCACGACGAAGGCGCGGGACACGACACGGTCGTCCTGAAGCGTCGCGAGGTACCCGCTGACAGCCGTGTCGATGAACTCTGTCCAGGTCGTCTGCTCGTCAAGATCTGCCGTCATCGCGTCCATGAGGACGACCGCGAACCGGTCGTACGCCGTCAGGACGCACTCCTGTTTGTCCTTGAAGTGCTCGTAGAAACTGGCTCGCGAGACGCCGGCCCGCCGGGCGAGGTCGCCGACGGTGATCCCTGCATATCCACGCTCGGCGAGGAGCTCCGTGCACGCCCTCATGAGCCGCGCCCGCTGGGACTCGGCGACCGTCTCGCGCGTCAGGCCGTGTGGCCCGCGAGGCAAGGGCGTCCCAGTTCGGAAGATCGGATCGTCGGTCATCGGTGTGAAAGGGGAGGGCGCGCTGGTACGTTCCGCGAGTGATGAAACATACGGTACTTCTCTCTGGGCCCTGCCCGGCCTCCCGTGACAAGGGCATGTACCCGTGAGACGGGCGCTCGCCGTGGGTCTGGCCCTCGCATGCTGGCTCACGCCGTCCCCGGCGTCGGCGTCCTCCCCGGCAGACGACCCGTTCTACGGGGTTCCCAGCGGCATCAGCGGTCTCGCCAACGGTGCGGTGATCGACGCGCGCGAGGTCACCGCGACCCAGTACTCGTTCCCGATCTCGGCGAAGGCGTGGCAGGTGCGCTTCAAGACGCAGGACTCGACCGGGGCCGCGTCGGCGTACATCACCACGGTGCTCGTGCCCCGGACGCCGTGGGCCGGGAAGGGCCCACGCCGGTGCTCAGCTATCAGATGCCCGAGGACGGCGTGGGCCTGAAGTGCTCACCGTCGTGGGTGCTCACCCACGGCATCACCGCTCCGACGAACACGACACCCGACGCCCATACCGTCGCCTCCTCGGTCGAGCGCGGCTGGACGGTCGTCGTGCCGGACTACGAGGGACCGGACTCCGCCTGGCTGGGCGGCGACGGGCAGGCGCGCGGGGTCCTCGACAGCCTGCGCGCGGCCCGCGCCTTCGAGCCCGCAGGGATCCAAGCGGGCGCCGATGGCCGTCTGGGGGTACTCGGGCGGCGCGATCGCCAGCAGCACCGCTGCTCAGCTGCAGCCGGCCTACGCCCCCGACGTCCCGCTCGCCGCGTGGCGCTCGGCGGCAACAACGCGAGCATTCGCGCCGGCCTCGATGCCTTCGACGGATCGGCCGTTCGGCGGCGCGATCGTCATCGGGCTCATCGGGCTGGACCGCGCCTACCCCGAGTACCACCTCACCGACTTTCTCAACGACGCCGGCAAGGCCCGGGTCGCTGCCAGCCAGGAGGACTGCATCGCGGACGCGGCGATCCGCCACCCCGCGTTTCGCGCCGGCGACGCGCTGAAGGACCCCACGGCGCTTGGACCGGTCGCCGTGGACCGAGGTCTTCCGTCGCGCCAGCCCGCTTGACGTACCCCGGCGTCCCGACCGCGCCGGTGTACGACTACCACGCCACCGACGACGAACTCGCGCCGATCGGCGCCGAGCCGCCTGCTGATGGAGCGCTTCTGCCGCGCCGGCGTGACCGTCCAGCAGGTCGAGCACGCAGGCGAGCACTTCAGCGAAGTCGCCAACGGTGAGGCCGGTGCCGTGGAGTTCCTCTCCGCGCGCTTCGCCGGCGCCCCGCCGGTGAATACGTGCAAGGTCGGCCCGAAGCCCGGCTGCCGCTCCCGCTCGTCCGGTGCCGATCGCGCCGGTCATCACCGTGCACGTGCGGGCCCCGCGGCGCGGCCGGATCATCTCCGTCGCACGCGACGTCGCCGGACATCGCGTCGCGGTCCGCCGCCAGGGCAGAGCCACATCGTCCGCTTGGACCTCGCCCGCCATCGCGGCACCACGGTTCGCTTACGCATCGTCGTCCGCACGAGCACGGGTGCGCGGTACGTCGACACACGCACCTATCACCCGTGCGCGCGGCGATGACCGCGAGGACGGGCAGAAGGTGCCTCGTCCGCGGACACGGCGGACGTCAGTGGCCGGTGAGAAATCCGGGCGGCAGCAGACCTGACGGGATCGGCAGGTTGCCGATCAGGCCCAGGAGGCCCGCGGGGATCGGTTGCCCGCTCGGCTTACCGGTCGAGGGGCTCGGCGCGCGGCCGGCCAGCAGGCCCTGCAAGATTCCCGTTGACGCGGTCCATGGCAGCCTGGACAGGACCCTGGGCTTGTGCCGGGAGCATCGCGACGAGGCCCTTGAGGCGATCCATTCCGGTGGCGATGCCCACACCCGCGGTGCCGATCGCCATCTGCAGGTCAGGTCTGCGCCTGTGGGGTGATGTCGCCGGAGTCTTGGCGGCGGACGCGAGCTGGTCGACGTTCACAGGGCCGCGGCTGGACAGCGCCGAGATCGCCTTCGTGACGCCCTTCAGCGCTTGGGAGGGCAACGCGGGCAAAAGCTTGGTCAGGGTCTCGAGCGCGCGCTCCCGTCCGGCGAGCGAGCCGACGATCGCCTTGGCGAGGTCGACCTGCATCTCGGGGGTGGCTTCGCCGATGAGATCGGTGAACGTCCGGAGGTTTGCGTCGTGCTGTTGGGCCACCTGCCGCAGCGCGTAGCGCGGTGGCCGGCGTTGCGCAGCCGGCGGGCCTCCCGGTTCGCCCGGTTGGTCTCTACGCGGTTGCGCGCGGCCGCGACTGCCGCGGCAGCGTTCTCGTTCGCCGCGACCAACGTGCCGACCTGGTCCAGCGCGGCGTCGGCGCTGCTGATGTGGCTGCGCACGCTGTTGGGCGTCGGCTTGCTGTGGGCCGAGGCCGACGCGGGGAGCGCCAGCGCGGCGGCGAGCGCGATGCCGAGCGTCAATCGGGGGACTTCATGGGTGGTGCCTCCTGAGCAATCGGTCGGTCTCGCGGGCGAGCCCTGGTCGTGTGCACCCGCCTGCGGCGGGTCTTGCCTGTTGGGCCTATCGGCGGGAAGCTCCGGGGACATGACCCCGCCGCATCACCCCTCGCCGCCATCGGTTCGAGCGTGCAGCCCCCCTTGAGGACTGCGGTGTGGCGATCCGCGTCAAGACCTCCGCATGAGCCTCCGGTCGCTCGCTGTGATCGGCGGGGTCACGTTCATGCTGTGGGGGCTCTCGTGGGTGGCAATGGTGGTGTTCGCAAGACGCCTGCCGCCGGGCCTGCTGCGCGACGCGGCCGACTTCCTTCCCGGCGTGCGTGACGACCGCGCGTCGGCTACGGGCCAACCCCGAGGTTCCGCGTCGCGCCAAGGTCGCGATGCTCGTCGCGATCGCCTGGGTCGTGTCTCCGATCGACCTCATACCGGAGTTCCTTCCGGTGATCGGTCCGCTGGACGATGTCGTTGCGGTCGTGTTGCTGCTCCGCTACGCCGCACGCGCCGTCCCGCGCGAGGTCCTGATCGATGCGTGGCCTGCGCAGCCCCGTCTCCTTGAGCGCATCATCGGCGTCCCAAGGGCCTAGCGAGGCTCGTCGTGGGAGCCAGCGCATCCGCGCAGCCGAACGTCCGTTTCCGCCAGCCGGGCTCGGGCTGACGGACGTTCGACCTCGGAGGGCGCTCGTGCCGATGCGTCGGCGCGGCCGAGCGTCCGTTTTCGCCAGCCCGGCGAGCGCTGATGGACGTTCGACCCGGGGCGTCTCGGGCGTCACGCAGAGCCGACGAGGATCGGCTGCAGGTATCGCAGCGCGAACGCCCTGGCCTTCGCCGGGTCGTCGAGGTCCACCGGTCCCTGCGGGGTCAGCAGGTAGGACAGCAGCAGGCGGACGATGACGTCGGCGACGACGAGCAGCTCCTCGGGGGCGCGGTCATCGTCCAGTTCGCCGGCGAGGCGGGCCGCGAGGAAGTCGCGGGCGGCCTCGATGAACGGCGCGCCCTGCACCGTGAGGTGCGGCAGGATCGTCTCGGGCTCGCTCTCCAGCAGTCGTTGCAGCAGCCGGTGGCCGCGGATCGCATCGAGGGTGAACACGAACCCTTCCACGAGCCGCTGCTCGCTGTCGTCCAACGGCTTCACGACGGCGTCCAGGTCGCGCAGGAACCGGCGCAACTCGCGGAGCATGACCGCTTCGACCAGTGCGCTCTTGCCGGGAAAGCGGCGGTAGAGCGTGACGCGGGCGATCTTGGCCCGCCGGGAGATCTGGTCCATCGTGGAGCGGTTGATGCCGAAGAGCTCGAACTGGCGCAGCGCGGCGTCGACGACGGTGTCGCTGGTCGGGTCGTCCTCGCTCGCGCTCGGCGTGCCGGCCGCGCGGAGCAGGCGCTCGGCGAGGTCGCTCATGCGACGGCAGCCTCGGCGTCTGACGCGGACATCCTCGTCAAGCGGCGCATGACGATCACGCGACCGCCTCGACCGGGGACGAGCGTGATGCCGCGGACCTGGGCCGGCTCGTCCTCGGGCCGGTCGGGCGCCAGCTCGACGTTCCGGAAGATCGTCCTCAGGACGACCCGCATCTCCAGCAGCGCGAGGCTGGCGCCGGGGCAGCGGCGCACGCCGCCTCCGAACGGCAGCCAGCTGTAGCCACCGGGATCGTTGCCGTCGAGAAAGCGCTCGGGACGGAAGGTCTCGGGGTCGGGGTAGACCTCAGGGTCCCGGTGGATCACGGTCATCGGGAGGATCACCATCGTCTCCGCGGGGACGGTCCAGCCATCGATCTGTGTCTCCTGCGTCAGGAAGCGAGCCATCTGTGCGACGACGGGGCGGCTGCGCATCGTCTCCTTGATGACGGCGTCCAGGTAGGTCGTGTCGCCGCGCTCGAGCTCTGCGAGCAGCCGCTCGAGCACCTCCGGCGTGCGCAGAAGTCGCTCGATGGCCCAGGTGATCGACGTCGACGTCGTCTCGTGCCCGGCGACGAGCATCGTCACGAGCTGATCGCGCAGCTCGCGGTCGGTCATCGGCCGGCCTTCGTCGTCCCGGGCGGCGAGCAGCATCGAGAGCAGATCGGCGTGTGCCTCGTCCCCGGCGACCGCCTCCCCGCGAGCGAACTCGGCGCGACGCTCGGCGACCTCGCCGAGGACGATCTCGTCGATGCGGTCGCGCTTGCGACGGTAGGCGCCCCACGGGCTGCGCGGACCGAGATCCAGGCGGCCCAGACGATGGACGTAACCGGGTGCGGCACCGATCGGGATGTCGAACAGCACCGGCAGCAACTGGCGCAGCTCTTCGTTGCGCGCGGAGTCACGGACACCGAAGACGATCTTGAGGATGACCGCCATGCTGATCCGCTCGGTGATCTTCCGCAGCCGGATCGGCTCGCCGACCGGCCAGGTTGCGATGTCGTCGAGCGTGCGCTGCTCGCAGAATCCCTCCCACCGGGCCAGGCGCTCGCCGTGCAGCGGCGAGAGGATGAGCTTGCGCATCCGTAGGTGGTCGTCCTCGTCCAGCAGGATCACCGAGTGCGGGCCGGCGGACTGCTCGAGGATCCTGTAGGCACGCCCCGCCAGGGCGACCGACGGCTTCAGCTTGAGCAGCGTCTTGGCTGCCGCGGGCGTGGTGAAGCACACGATCCGGTCGGCCATGAACGGCCAGCGGACGCGGAAGGCCGGACCGTGGCTGGCTGTCTGCTCGTTCCAGAACCGGTGCTGGGTGAACGCCCAGCTCACCAACTGCACGAGGGCCGGCAGGCGCGAACCGGGGAGGGCGTCGAGATCGCGGACCGGTGGTACAGACATACGCAATCTGTACCATGATCACAGGGTCCGGGGTGCCGTTGATCGCGACATCTCCACGCCCTACACGGGGGCGCGCGGCGCTCAGGACGGTGGTCGCGCTTGCCGACGCGGAGGGTGCGCGTCGGGCCTCGATGACCAGCGGGGCGGCGATCAATCCGCCGGAGGGGACTTCTCTTCGACGGTCTCGGCGAGCTTGTCGTGCGCGTCGTCGTCGTCGGGCAGGTGATGCGCGGTCAGTTCGGCGCTGGCGTGGCGCAGGCGGTCGGCCGAGCCCTCGACGCCCCGCTGCTGCAGCGCCAGCTCGGTGAGCGTCCGCATGCGGTGCTCGGTGCTCTGCAGAAAGGCCTGCCGCTCATGGCCGCGCAGCAGCATGAAGCCCAGGCGCACGATCGGATTGGGAATGTGCGCCGGGTGGGAGACCGCGTGGATGCGGAACTCGACCTCGCCGCTGTCGAGCCACTTCCAGACCTGCCAATCCATCCGCCCGCTCTCCAGGTGGCCCTCGAGCGTCTGGTAGCCCCAGCCGAACACGCGGGCCGACCGTCCGTCCATCGTCCGGGTCTCGTCGTAGACGGCTGCGACGCGGACACCGACGTAGAAACGCGCGACCCACAACGTGCGCAGCTCGAGCAGCATCGTGCGTCCCAGCAGCGGCTGATCGGGGTCATAGAACGCCCGCACGATCGAGGGGTCGGCGAACTCGTAGCCGCGGATCAGGTGGACGGCGGCGATTCCAGCTCCCGTGGGCCTCCGGCTCCCCGGCCGCCTCCGCGGGGAGGGGCTGGCAGCGGTGGTCGGCGTGCCAGCCGGCCGGGGGGTCGGCGAAGTCGACCGCCCCTGTGTCGTAGTTGACCGGAGTCCCCTCCAGTGCCGCGAGCTTCCGGCGGATCGCCGGGGTCGCCTTCACGGTGCCACCGGCTCTTCGATCCGCCACGTGTCGCTCTGGATGCCGCCGGTCATCCGCCCACCGGAGACCGCGACCACTCCCTCCAGGAACGAGATCCACATGTGGAACTGGACCTCCTTGGCCATGCCGATGCGGTGGTAGAGCAGGTTGGAGACCCGGTCGGCGCTGCGCGCCCACGACTCGATCTCAAAGCCGACGGGGTTGCCGGGGACGGCGCGGAACTCGATCTGGCCGGCCTCCAGGTGGCCTTCGAGCGTGGCCAGGCGAAACCAGAGGTCGCCCCGGTCGACGATCCGGACCGGGCCCGTCCCAGGGCCCGGGCATCCGCACGACGTACTCGTCGCCGGCGGCCATCGTCGGGCCGTCACCCCGCACGCGCTGAAACCGCACGAACCGCGTCGGGGCAGCACGGTTGAGGTCCTCCGTGATCGCGGCCATGAGCTCGTGCGCGTCGCACTGCGGCTCTCGTATCGCCGTCCGGTAGCGGCGGTGGAAGAGGGGGCCGTACCCGTCGGCGGGCTGCAGCAGTTCGGTGCGATCGAAGCCGCCGGGGAACGCGGGGGGTCGGTGACCGGCCGCGTCGGGCTCGCGCGTCTCGCTGCGGTGCAGCGGCGTCGTGCGCCACATGTAATCCCACGACGTGAGCGCGATGCCGGTCGGCCAGGTGGCGGCCAGGAGCCAGCGTCGGGTGAACGAGGGACGGCGGGGCATGCGCGTTTCATACCCGCCTGACGCGGTAACAGTGCAGACACCGTGCAGATCGTCCGCGCCCATCGCCGCCCTGCCAGCCTGACGGCGGTCCTGCACCGTGGTGGCCTGCGCTCGGCCCACATGCAGCTGCTCTCGATCGGCTCCATCGGGTTGTGCATCAGCCTGTGGATCCGTGCCAAGTCGGTCGACCAGGATGAGCGGGGCAACGCGGAGCGGCGGGCGATCTTCATCGGTCTGTGGCCGCCGACGATCTGGCTCATCGGCGACGCCTTGGCCCGCCACGAGTAGCGCCTACTCGGCCTCGCAAAGCGGATCGGGCGCGGGTGCCGGCAGCACGGGTCGTGGCGCCCTCACTGCGGGCGAGCAGCCCCCACGCAGACGTGGCGCCGTGTCGGTGTCGCACCTCGGTCGCGAAAACCGCGACCTGTGTGCGTCGCCGGCGTGGCGCCGGGTCGGTGTCGCACCTCGGTCGCGGAAGCCGCGACCTGCGTGCGGCGCCGGGGTCGGCGAGATCCGCACGCGGGTGGCGTGGGCCGTGCCTCCAAAGGCGCGCGCGCCGGATGTCGCAGCGCCGGATGCGGCTGACGTCGCCGTCGTTAGGGTGGCGGGCATGAGCTCTTCCCCGACGCCGGCGACAGCGTTCCCTCACCGCCTGGCGGGACACTGCGGCTCGGGTGCCCTGCGCGATCTGCTCGAGCTGCATGGCCTGGACTACGGCCGCGGCCCGCTCAGCGAGGGCGCGGTCTTCGGGCTGGCGGGAGGCCTCGGATTTCTGTTCCTGGAGCTGGAGGCGATGAGGCCGCCGATCTACCTCGTCGGTCGCACGGCCGATCTGGAGCGTGACATCGCCGAGCATCTCGGCGCCGGACTGGAGCTGCGCGAGACCGACGACCCGGCCGAGGGGTGGCAGTGGGTCAAGGACGAGATCGACGCGGGGCGCCCGCCGATGGTCTGGGCCGACATCGCCGAGCTGGAGTACCTGCGGGTGAAGATGTCGAACACCCGGCACGACATCGTCATCGTCGACTACGACGAGGCGGCCGGCATCGCGATCGTCGCCGACAACGACCGCGAGGAGCTGCAGCGCTGCTCGTTGACATCGCTGGCGGCTGCGCGCGGATCCAACGGCTTTCCCGGTCCCAACCGGCACGGGACGTTCGTCTACGACTGGCCGAAGCAGCTGCGCGAACCAGAGCAGGCGATCGAGATGGGGTTGACGCGGGCGCTGGCGAACATGCGCGGGAACGGCAGCGCACTGGCTGACCTGCCGGGTGCCGTCGGTCTCGCCGGCGTCGACCGCCTGGCCGCGGCCTACCCCGGCTGGCCGGAGCAGCTCGGCGACGCGCTCCCGGGTGCCCTCGGCGCGCTGCGCGTCTTCATCGTCAAGGCGGGGACGGGCGGGGCGATGTTCCGCTCGCTGCACGCGGAGTTCCTGCACGACGCGTCCGTGCTGCTGGGCGACGCCGCGCTCGGGGAGGCCGGGGAGCTCTACGACGAGCTCGCCGCCGCCTGGCGGGCGCTGGCCGACTGTGCCGGAGCCCGCGACCATGACGGCGGTCTGACCCACGTGACGCGGATCGCGGCGCTGGAGCACGAAGGGGTCGGCGCGATGCAGGCCATCGCGCAGACGCTGAGCTGAGCTGCCCAGGCGTCTGCGGTCCGACCTCAGCGGCAGCTGCGCACGAGCCGGCTCACCGTCACGGTACGCCCGGTCCGCAGCAGGACCCGCGCCGTCACACGGTGCGTCGACCTGCCGGCCAGCTTCGACGCCGGCAACGAGCGGGCGAACGGGGCCCGGCGATCGACACCGACGCGCCGGCCGCCGAGGAAGAAGCTCACCGACCGGGCCTGACCGTCCCGGATCCGCGTGAGGCGAAGACGGACCCCGCCGCGTGCGCACACCCGCCCTCGCCCGTCGCGACCGCGCTTGTAGTCCACGAGCAACCGCGGCTTCGCGGCGGCCGGCCGAGGCCGTCCACCGGCCGTGCTCGCAGCGCCTGACCCGACGCGGACGATCGGCGTGAGCTTCCACGTGCCGTCGATCACGGTGGCCTTGGGCTGGAAGATCCGGAGGATCATCCGGAACGGGCCCGCCGGCGCCGGCAGCCAGTTGGCCCGCTTGACCGGATCCGTCGGCTCGGTGTGGGAGATGTAGATCGTGAGCGACCCGTCCGCGTCACGCACGAGCCCGCGGGTGCGGTCACCGACGTTGTAACGGTTGATCTTGTTGTCGTAGAAGAAGTAGTCGGCGGCGTACATCGTCAGCGACCAGAATCCGGCGGCCGGCGGCTCCTGTCCGGCGGGGTAGGTGATCGTGTAGTCGTTCGTCCCGGTGAGTTCCTGCCCGTCGCGATCCGAGAGCGCGACCGGGTAGGTGGCCTCCTCCGGGATGTTGGCGCCCAGACCGATCTTGGCGACGATCGACCTCCCGAGGTAGCGGTCGTCGTAGCGGCCGATCCAGCTGTCGAACCGCAGCCACCCGCTGTTGGTCTTTGCGCTGGCGGCGCCGAGCTTTGCCACCCCGGCGTCGACGAGCTTGTCCGCCGCTGCTGTCGCGGCCTTCACCGCCGCGCTCGTGACCGGGTCGGACTCGCTGCCCGCGGGCGCCGGGCCCGGGGCCGCGGCAACCGCTCCCGCCATCGTGGCATTGCCGCCGGGGCTGACCCCGGCCGGCGCCATCGCCTTCACGGCGCAGGCGTCCTTCGCGGGCGCCGGGTCGACGGCCAGTGACCGGTTCAGCGCAGCGATGAACGCGGTCCCGGTCGGGACGACCACGGGCCCGGTCGCCTGTGGCGGGAAGTCGTCGAGCGTCACCGACGGCTGGCGGGCGCCCATGGTCCAAGCCGACAGCGGAGTGGCGTGGAATTGCTGCTGGAGTGCCTTGACGGCGGGCATGTCCGCCGGCCCGTCCACCAGGGTGCGAGCGATCAGGAACACCGTGTTCGTCGGCGAGGTGATGCGACCGACGCCCGCGGGCAGCGTCCCCTGCCAACCGGGGCCGACCAGCGCATAGCTCCCTGCCTTGGACCCCGTCGCGCGGCGGCCGATGTACCCGAAGGCGTTCGAATAGGCGTCCAGGAACTCGAAGACGTAGTAGCGGTTGCCCATGTCGGGGACGTCGAACACGATCGGCCCCCTGGAGAGGTCGATGTTCTCGACGGAGTACGCCGTGTCGCTGTTCGGGGCCACGACCGACCGCGTCTGGGCGTTGGCCAGCTTGGCGACGTTGATCAACGTATTGGGCGGGTACTTCTTGATCGTCTCGCGGATCGTCACCTGGGGCATGCCGTAGACGTAGGCCGCAAGCCCAGCCGCGAAGACCTTGCGTGCGCGCGTGACGGTGGCCTCGTCCTGACCCTTGAGGGTGGCCGCGTAGGCGTCCTCCGCCGCGGTCGCGGCGGCGGTGTCGAACCCTTCCAGGCCCGCCACGTCCTGACCCGTGACGCACCGGTCGACGGTGGCGGCGTGGCCAACGGGCGCCGCGATCGAGAGGGTGGCAAGGGCGCTGGCGGCGATGAGGGCGACTCTGCTGGTGATCATTGGCCGAACCTACATACGGGTGGGGGCGGCGGCTCGGCGTTTGCGGCCAACGGCGCCTGCCCGCGTTGTCGCTCTGCGACGGTCCTCCGCATCGGTGAGGTTTGAGGCGCTGGGCTCGGGCGGCATGCCCATCCCCCGAGCACAGGCTCCCGCGGGCTTCGGGTTCGGCCTCGGCCTGTCCTACACGTGCACCACCTCACACGGCGGCGTCTTCGTCCTTGGGCGCGTAACGGTGGTGCAGCGACAGAGGGTTGCCGTCGGGGTCAAGGCAGATGGCCTGCCAGCAGACCCCTGAGTCGAACGTGTCGCTGACGAAGCGGACCCCCTCGGCCTCGAGCAGCGCCCGCGCGGCCGCCACGTCGGCGACCTGCAGCGCGATCGGCATCGCGTTTGGTGAGAAGGTGCCACCGAAGTCCTCGGTGCGCATGACGGCCAAGGTCAGGTTGCCGGCCTGGAACTCGGCGCCAGGCCTGCTCCCGTACCGCTGGACGAGCGGCAGGCCGAGCGTCTGTCCGTAGAAGGCGACCATCGCCTCGAAATCCTGCGCCGGGACGCAGACGAAGTCCACGCCGGTGATGAGTGGGGGCGTCACGGTCATGGTCATCAGGACCCTCACGGTGACCGAAACTCATCGCTCACCGGCTCGTGTGCCCGGCGTCCCGACGTATTCTCCGCCGATGATCCTGACCGCCGGGCGCCGACTTCCACGCTCGGCCTGGGTACTGCTGGCCGCCGCACTGACCTTTCCCGCCGGCGCGAGCGCCGCGTGCCCCAGTTCGCCGAAGGGCAACGGCTCGGGCTACACGCCGCCGTCCAGCACCCGATCGCTGCCGCCCGCGGGGACCGGCCCGGACATCCTGCACCGCCCGATGCCGATCTCCCCGCAGCTGGAGAACACGCGCAACTGGAGCGCGGAGCCGATCCTCGTCTCCGGGGCCACGGCCTACCGTGCAGCGGCGAGTTCCTCTACCAGGACTTCCTCTACGACGACCGCGCGCTGGCCTACCCCGCCGATCCCGCAGCGGCTGGCGCGCAACGCCGCCGACATCGTCGAGGTGCGCCTGGAGCCGCTGAAGACCGGCACCGCCATCCGCGTCACGCTGAACTCGATGCTCGACCCCGACGCGGCGGCCGTGACGTCGGCCTCGGCGCGGTCGAGCCGCGCCGCAGACCATGCCGCACGACGCCGGCGCGAAGATGGCCGCTCGGACGTCTTCGTGACCGCCCATGGCTGCTCCGGCGACGCGGTCCGCGCGGCCGACGGCACCGCCTCGCCCGCACCGGCGGTCACCACCGACCTCAAGCGCCGGCAGCTGCAGATCGAGGTCCCGTACGGCGTCTTCGACCCGCGCGGGCGGCACGGTGCGCGTCGGGGCCGCGGTCGGGCTGTGGGACGCCGGCAAGGCCGCATACCTGCGGCCCGACCCGGCCAAGCCGGCGTTCTTCAACGTCGCCTTCCGCACGCCGGGCCGTGGATCCAGAACACCTGGATGGACGCGAGCCAGAACGCCGCGCTCGCCGCCGGCGACCTGAGCCCGCTGCACGCCGACGTGGACTTCCGCAAGCTCGCCGCGCGCACGGACGACGAGAGCGGCGTCCCGCAGAGCGGGCCGATGAACCGCATCCTGGTCAGCCGCTACGAGACCGCTCCAGGGTCGCGGGAACTCGGACGGCGGCGACATCCTCGGCAACTACGTCTGCGACCCGCCGGCCTGCACCTACCAGTACTCCGGGCGCCTGCAGCCCTACTCGGTCTACGTCCCCGCGACGCCGCGGCCCAAGGCCGGCTACGGCCTCGTGGTCAACCTCCACGGCGCCGAGCTCGAACCACAACCACTTCGAGGGCGGCAGCACGGAGCCGCCGCTGTCGGTGTGGCAGATGCTCGCCGAGGAGGGCCACCCGTCGATCATGGTGCTGCCCAACGCCCGCGGCGGGACCTACTGCTACTACGGGATGGCGGGCGCCGACGTCTTCGAGGCGTGGGCCGACGTCGCCGCCGCACTACCGGCTGGACCCGCGCCAGGCGCTCCTGACCGGCTCGTCCATGGGCGGCTTCGGCACCTACAAGCTCGCGACCCAGTTCCCCGACCTCTTCAAGGCGATCTTCCCGAACGTCGCGCCCGAGATCTGCTCGCTCCCCGAGGCCGGCGCGACGCTCGGCGCCCACACCGGGCACGACCGGCATCGGCGACGCGTTCGCCAGCCTGCGCAACGTCCCCGTGCTCGCGACGTCCGGCCTCGACGACCCGCTCGTCGACGTCGCGATCACGAACCGCAGCGCCGGCCGCTTGGACGCCCTCGGCTATCGCTACGACTTCTGGCACTTCCAGAGCACCGACCCCGGCGAGGGCCACGCCGAGTACCGCCAGTTCGTCCGCGAGGAGTTCCGCGCGCTGAACCGCACCGCCGACCGTCGTCGACCGCGACCCGCGGCGCGTCACCTACGTGCTCGACGGCTTCGTCAGCGACGACGCGCTACGGCCTGCGCTCCGACCACGCCTACTGGGTCAGCGGCCTGCAGCTCGCCGACCCGGGCGCGCAGCCCGCCGATGGGGACGATCGACGTCACCTCCGGCGCGATCCCGGCCCGCGCCCAGGAGGTGCTCCCGACCGAGAACGCGGCCGGCGTGCTCTTCAACGGCGCCCGGGCCTACAAGCGCCAGACGCGGCGCTGGCGGCCGGGCGCACCCGAGCCGATCTCCGACGCGTTCGCGATGCGGACCGCGAACCTCAAGGCCGCCGAGCTCGACGTCCGGCGCATGCGGCTGCCCGAGTTCGGCACGATCGACGCGACCGTCGCCGCCGCGCACCGCGCTCACGCTGCGGCTGCGGGGCAGCTTCGGCGCCGCCACGACGGTCACTCCGCGACGGCGCGGCGCAGCGCGGCGGTCACCGACGGGACGACGCTGACGCGTGACGCTGCCGGCCGGCACCTCGCGCCTGCGCGTCACCCAGCCCGTCGCCGATCGCCGTGACCGCGTGCCGGCGCCGCACCGTGACGCTCCGCGTCAAGGCCCCGCGCGGAGACCAGGTGCGCGTGCGTGCAGGTGTTCGTCGACGGCAAGCGCACGGCCACCCTCCGCGGGCGTGCCGCCCGGCGCGCCGTGCCGGTCAAGCTCCCAGCAGGCCGCGGGAGGGTGATGATCCGGGCGACGACGCGCCAGGGCCGCCTCCTCGTGCTGCGCCGGACCTATCGCTGCGGCTGACCGGACGGCCTGCGCGTCATCCGGCAGGCAGGCGCTCCGTTGCGCGAACCGCGTGGCCGTAGCCATCCCGGCCACTCACCGTGACGGTGCGCGCGCGCGGGGCGGGCACCGAGCGGCACCGCGTCCGTGCGTCGAGCGCGACGACGCGCTCGCGTCCGCCGCTCGTGATGCGCGCACGCCGCACCTCGCCCCCGATCACGCGGGCGCACACACGGATCCCGTGCTTCACCCGCGTCGCCCGGCCGATACGGATGACCGCGTGCGGAGCCAGGGAGACCCCCTTGGTCGCCGTCCTCGGTACCGCGGCGCCTGGCGTGTACTGCTGCATCGCGTTCGGAGCGCCGAGATCGACGGTGGTCGTCAGCCGCCCGCGGACCACGTCCGTCGGGACGCCGTCGACGTCGACGGACGCAAGGCCCGGATACGCGCGCGAGACGGTCGTCCGCCCGGAGCCGGTGAGCTCAAGACGGTCCGGGGTCCCCTTGACGTGCATGAACTCCAGCGCCCGCGCGGGATCGCTCTCGACGCGCCAGCCCCAGATGTCGAACCGCGGCTCGATCGCCTTGAAGTCGAACGTCTGCGGGTCGGGCAGCGGGCCGGCGAGCAGCTTCTCGAAGCGGTCCAGCGTGTCGATCGTCTGGCGCGTGAAGTTCGCGAAGGTGTGGCAGCCGTTGCCGTAGTCCCTGTAGAGATGCTGCTTGCCGATCGCCGTCGAGGCGGTCGTGGAAGCTCATGCTCCCCCGGTAGACCCCCTGCTCGATGACGCACGAGACGCCGTCCGCCGACAGCGGGTTCTCGCCGATCTCCGGAGCGGGGATGCCGTTCGCGGTGCGGACCTGCACGTCGACGTCGCGGAGGTTCTCGGCCAGATCGGTCGGGTTGTGGCCGTGCCAGCGGACCTCCTGCGTGGCGCGCGGCCCGTAGATCGCGTCGACGTCCCCGCCGTCGAAGGTCGAGCTCGCCGACACCGCGGCCGCGAGATAGGGGAGGTTGCTGTCGACCGCGCCCGAGATGCTCGAGACCGCGGCGAAGAGATCGGGGTGGCGGGCGGCGAACATGGCCGCGCCGTAGCCGCCCATCGAGACGCCGGTCACCAACCGGTGCGCGCGGTCGTCCTTCGTGCGGTACCGCCCGTCGATGAGCGGGATCAGCTGCTTGATGACGAACGTCTCGTAGGCCGGGGGGCCGAGCTTGCCGCCGTTGTACCAGTCGCTCCAGTAGCCACTGTTGCCGTCGGGTGAGACGATGAGTGACGGGTACTTCGCGGTCAGGTCGACGCCCTTGAGGACCTTCCGGAACGAGTCGTAGTTGTTCATCGTCCCGGCGGTGACGTACGTGACCGGCCAGCGCCGGGCCGGGTCGGCGTCGTAGCCGGTGGGAAGGAACACGTCGACCTTGGTCGGCGCGGCGAAGGCGTCGGTCCTGATGGTCAGGACGTGGACCCGGTCACCGATCGGCTGGTCGCTCACGATGTCCTGAGCGGACGCGGAGGCGGCCCCGAACGCCACGGCCGCGGTGAACAGCGCGGCGATGCCCGCGGCACTGTGGAGCCCCTGCCGAAGACGGTTCATGGGCGCACGGTACCTCGATGGCCCGGCGCCTGGCGCAGTCACGCCGGAGCAGGCGATCTGGCGCGCAGGTCAGCCCTCGGCGTGCGTGGCGACCCCGGCGCCCGCCCGTTCCCCGAGGTGGGCGGCGAACTCCTCGGCGCGCGCCAGCTGGTCACGGAGGTGCTCGCAGCGCGCGGCCGCGTCGGCGGCGTAGGAATCGATCAGCGCTCGGGCCGCCTCGCGGCCGGCGGCTTCCTCGTCGTCCAGCCGATCGGTGGCGGCGAGCAGCTCGCACATCTGGGCGACGGTGAAGCCGAGCGGCTTCATCTGCTTGATCAACAGCAGGCGGCCGACCTGGTCCTCGGTGTAGAGCCGAAAGCCGCCGTCGGTCCGGCCGGCGGGGGCGAAGAGCCCCTGCTCCTCGTAGTAGCGAACGGTGCGCAGGGAGAGGCCGACCCGTTCGGCGACCTCTCCGATGTGCAGCGTCGGGCCAGGTGCGGTCATGGGTTCGTCGTGGCCATCTGGCTTGTCAGGGTCTGGTGCAGGTCCGCGCTGCGCTCGTTCAGGCCGGTGATCTGGACGGTCACGTCATAGCGGGCGTAGTGGGTCTCGATCGCGTCCAGTGCGGCGACGGCCGACGCGTCCCAGACGTGCGCGCGGGAGAAGTCGATGATGACGCTGGGCGGATCGTTCGGGTAGTCGAACGCCTCGATGAGCTCCTGGTCGGAAGCGAAGAAGAGCTCGCCGGTGACGGCGTAGAACGCGGTGCTCTGGTCGGGATCGACGACGCGCTGCACGTCGACGAGGTGGGCGACCTTGCGGGCGAACGTCGCCATCGCGGTCAGCACGCCGGCTGCGACACCGATCGCGAGGTTGCTCGTGGCGACCGTGCCCACGACGGTGACGCCCATCACGAGCGTCTCGGACCGTGGCATCCGCCGCAGCGTCGCCGGCGCCACGGAATGCCAGTCGAACGTCGAGACGGACACGAGGATCATCACGGCGACCAGGGCGGCCATCGGGATCGCGGCCACGATCGGGACCGAGGCCGACGATCAGGAGCAACAGGAACAGGCCCGCGGCAGAAGGTGGACAGCCGGGTGCGTGCGCCGCTGACCGAGACGTTGATCATCGTCTGGCCGATCATCGCGCAGCCGGGCATGCCCCCGAAGAAGCCGGTGACGATGTTCGCGATGCCCTGACCGCGCGCCTCGCGGTCCTTGTCCGAGCCTGTCTCGGTGATCTCGTCGACCAGCCGCGCGGTCATCAGCGACTCGAGCAACCCCACCGCGGCGAGGGTGATCGAGTACGGAAGCACGATCAGGAAGGTGTCCAGCGTGAAGGGCACCGACGGGAGACCGAGGATGGGCAGTGCACTGGGTAGCTCGCCCTCGTCCCCGACGTTGGGCACGTCGATGCCGCCGGCGAGGACCACGATGGTCAGCAGCGCGATCGCCACCAGCGGGGCGGGGATCGCGGGGACCGCCCGCGGCAGGGTGTAGATCACGACGAGGCCCGCAGCGATGAGGAGGAGCCCGGTGCCGCCACCGTCCCGGATGTAGGGCACCTGGGCGATGAAGATGAGGATCGCCAGCGCGTTGACGAAGCCGGTCATGACCGACCGCGGGACGAAGCGCATCAGCCGCGGGACCCGCAGAAGCCCGAGGGCGACCTGGATGAGCCCGGCGAGGATGCCGGCGACGAGCAGGTACTCGACGCCGTGCTCCTTGACGAGGCTGACGACGACGAGCGCCATCGCGCCGGTGGCGGCGGAGATCATCGCCGGACGCCCGCCGGCGATGGCGATCGTCACGGCCATCGTGAACGAGGCGTACAACCCGACCTTCGGGTCCACGCCGGCGATGAGCGAGAACGAGATCGCCTCGGGGATGAGCGCCAAGGCCACGACGAGCCCGGCGAGCAGCTCGACGCGCAGCAGGGCGCCGGTGGGCATGGCAGGGCGGCGCACGGCGCGCACCCGGGAAAGCTGGTTCATGAAGGTGGGGTTCGGTTCTGTGAGCGAGCGGGGCCGCAGCGGATCTGCGACGCCAGAGCGGATCGGCGAGGGCGGGTGGGCGAACCTGCGGACCAGGGACTGCGTCCGGAGCCTCGCCCGCCTGTGGGACCGACCTTGCCCAACCTTACACCGACGTAAGGGTTGGTTACACGGCCGGCGGCACGCGTCGCCCGTGTGGACTCAGACGACGCCGCGGCGACGCTCCGGATTTCGGTTAGTGTCGGCCCCCGTGCCTGGGTGACCCGCCCCCCGCGTTCTGAGAGGTTCTGGATGTCGACGCTCCTTCGTACTGCCCGCACCCTGACCGTGGCCGGAATGTCGGGTCTCGCGCTCGTCTTCGCAGGTGCCGCCTCCGCCCACGTCGAGCGCAGCGGATACTGGCCCGACCCCGCGCCGGACTGCTCGATCGCTCCGTGCGCCGGGGGTGGCGTGCCCGCCACGCGCTCGCTCGCGTCGTCCCTTGACCGCGAGCGCCCCGGGGCGACGCACATCGTCTGTCAGGCCGACTCGCTGCAGCGCCTGGACCGCTCGATCGCGCGGGCGCGCACCTCCGGCTATGACATCCGGCCCAACGACCACCGGACCCTGAGCGCGAGGTCGGCGCGGCGGCTGCGCTCACTCAACCGCAGCCTGATGCGGCGCTGCCGCTGGCACGAGATCCAGCCGGCCGTGAAGGTCTCCGGCAACAACGACCGCGTCGTCATCCTGCCGGGCGTCTACACCGAGCCGACGGCGGCGGCGCAGCCGCTGAACGACAAGGCCTGCGCCGCGGATCGCACGCACAGCGACCGTGGTGACCCGGGGGCCCTGTCGTACGCCTACCAGGTCCACTGCCCGAACGACGCAAACCTCATCTCCGTCACGGGCCGTGCGATCGGGCCGGGCCGGGACCCGGACCCTGCCCGCGTGGACCGTCACGGGATCCCCAACCTCGGGCGCTGCGTGCGCTGCAATCTGCAGATCGAGGGCTCCGGCGTCAGCGCTGACGACGTCGTGATCGAGGCGGGCGACGTGAAGGCGGGCAACGGCGGCCCGTCAGCCGTCGGCCACCGCAAGGACGTCGGTGTCTTCGTCGATCGAGCAGACGGCTTCGTGCTGCGCAACGTCGCGATCCGCCACGCCCGCGAACACGGCGTGTACATCCTGGAGACCGACGGCTACCGGCTGGATCGCTTCAAGACGTTCTACGCGGGCGGTTACGGCGTCCTCACGTTCGTCGAGGACCACGGGCTCATGGAGAACTGCGAGGCGACCGGCAGCGGGGACTCCGGTCTGTACCCCGGCGCCGGCGCGAAGACCAACGCCGGGCGCGACGTGACCGTGTACCCAGAGGCTCGCTTCAGCCAAGAGGTCCGCTTCTGCGACTCCCACCACAACGATGGCGGCTATTCGGGCACGAACGGCAGCGCCGTCCACGTGCACGACAACAACTTCTACGACAACGCGCTCGGCTTCACCACGGACGTCTTCACGGCCCCTGGCCATCCGGGCTTCCCGCAGCAGGGCGACCTCATCGAGAACAACAACTTCTACTCGAACAACTTCAACCCGTACGTCGCCGGCAGCGACGTCAAGCCGAGCATCGCCGCGCCGGTCGGGACCGGGCTGTGGATCGCCGGCGGCAACGACAACGTCGTGCGCAACAACCACTTCTGGGACAACCGGCGGCGCGGCCTCATGCTCTTCTCCGCGCCGGACGTGACCGTCTGCGGGCCGGTGATCGGCTCGCCGGTCGAGGGTTGCGACCCGACGAAGACGTCGACGTCGCACAACAACACGTTCAGCGGCAACGTGATGGGCCTGGCGCCGGACGGCAGCGTCAGCCCGAACGGCACCGCCGACTTCTGGTGGGACGCGTACCCCGGCAACAAGGGCAACTGCTGGTTTGGCAACACGGGCCCCGGCGGACGCGCCGCGACGACCTCGCCGTCGTCCTTGCCCGATTGTGCCAAGGGCACCGACCCGTCCTCGAGCACCGGCACCGGCTCACCCCAGAACGAGGGTGAGCTGGTCGCCTGCCTGGCGGGCTTTCAGATCTCCGGGTACCCCAACGGCAACCAGCAGCTCTGCACGTGGACGCAGACGCCGGGCAAGCCCGGCGGCAGGGCGGCGTCGCGCAACCGCCGGGCGCTGGAGAGCTTCTGCGACCTCGTCGGAGCAAACCCGACGTGCGCGCCGTTCGGCGCCTACCTCGCCCGGCGGGGCGGACCGCCACTGCCCGGATCCTCTGCGTTCGCCTTCGCCACCGGCGGCTCGTGGCTCACACCCGCAACCGTGACGAACACGCCGCTCGGACGCTATACGTGCGCGATCTGGCGCGGTGCGAGCGCCCCCGTGCGGGCGGGCATCCTGCGCCGCCTGCGCAACTGGGTCGGCGGGCCGGTCACCGGCCGCCGGCTCGTCGGTTACGGCAGCGTCCTACCCGACGGCAGGGCCTCGGCGTTGTTTGACGCACGCTGCACGGGCGCGCCCGCCTCGCCGTTCGTGCTGTACCGGATCTACGGTCCGGCGGCCGCATTCGCCGGCGTCGCGCCGTAGACGGTCGGCGCGCTGTCCCCGGGGTCTACGCGGGGACGGGCGCCACCTGGCGCTTGTCCTCGGCGGACCCGCCCTGGGCGTCCGTGCCGTGCACGAGGCGGTAGTCGTCCAGCGGGAAGTGCCCGCTGCGCCAGGCGACTTCGGCCGTCGGCGCGGCGCGTAGCGGGACATCCCCGTGGCGGTCGAAGTAGTAGCTGTTGGCCGTCGCGCAGCTGGCCTGCCAGAAGACCTGTTTGCCGCGCCGGCCGAGCATCTCGGCAAAGAAGCGGTCGTTCGCCTCGCCCTTGACCTCGATGGCCTGCGCCCCCTGCTCGCGCACATGCTTCAGACAGCGCACGATGTGCCGGGCCGACGTCTCCACGAGCGTGAAGTACGACGATCCGTTGTACCCGTACGGCCCGAAGACCGTGAAGTAGTTCGGGAACCCGGGGATCGAGACGCCCTCGTACGCCTGGTAGCGATGCTCGTCCCACCACGCCTCCAGGTCGGTGCCGTCGCGGCCGGTGACCGGATACTTCGGGAAGTTGCCGTGGTCGAAGACCTTGAAGCCGGTCGCCAGGATCAGGACGTCGATCGGGTGCTCCGTGCCGTCCTCGGTCACCACCGCGTCGGTCGTCACGCGCGCGATCGGCGTCGTCTCCAGCGTCACGTCCGGCCGGTTGAACGTCGACAGGTACGAGTTGTGGAAGCTCGGGCGCTTGCACCCGAGACCGTACTTCGGCGTCAGCTTCTCCTGCAGCACCGGGTCCTTGACCTGCTTGCGGACGTAGGCGCGGGCACGGGACTCGAAGAACCCCGCCAGCGGCATGACCTTGTGGTAGTGCGCGGCCAGCGGAAACGTCAGCTCGACGAAGCCCTGGCTGGCCGCGCGCGCGAGCTGCTTGACGCCCGGGACGCGCCCGAGGGCACCGGCCGCGAGAGCCGGCAGCGGTGCGTCGGGCTTGGGCAGGCACCAGATCGGCGTGCGCTGGAAGACGGTCAGGTGTGCGACCTCGTCGACGATCGCGGGGATGAGCTGGACGGCGGACGCTCCGGTCCCGATGACGGCCACCCGCTTGCCCGCAAGCGACTGGTCGTGGTCCCAGCGCGCGGTGTGCAGCGTCGTGCCGGCGAAGGTGTCGACGCCCTCGATCTCCGGAGCCTTGGGCTGCGTCAGCACGCCCGTCGCGTCGATGACGTGGCGCGCGACGAGGTCGCCGGTCGTCGTCTGCAGCCGCCAGACGAGCTCGTCCTCGTCGAACGTCCCTGCCGTCACGCGGGTGCCGAAGCGGGCCTTCTCGCGCAGGCCGTACCGGTCCACGCAGTGCTCGGCGTAGGCCCGGAGCTCCTCGCCCGGAGCGTAGACCCGCGACCAGTCCGAGCGCTGCTCGAAGGAGAACTGGTAGCTGAAGGACGGGATGTCGACCGCGACGCCCGGGTAGGTGTTCCAGTACCAGGTGCCACCGAAGCCCTCGCCTTCCTCGACGATGAGGTAGTCGTGCAGGCCTGCGCGGTCCAGGCTGATGGCCAGGCCGATGCCGGAGAAGCCGGCGCCGACGACGACGACCTCGTGGTCGATTGCGGTGGTGCGCGTCATGCGGTCATTGTGCCCGAAGCCCGGGCGACGGCTGCCGGTTCCCGCCCGCCGGGCTCGGTCAGGTCGTCAGACCCCGTCGACGGGCACCGCGACGGTGAGCTTCGGGGGGCCCGCGAGCAACTCGGGCAGCTCGGTGATCGCCCCGTCGCCGGCGCGCCACCCCCGGTAGGCGGCGTCGTGCTCCAGCGACTTCCACGTCTCGATCGCCAGGATCCGCGCCGGGTCGGCGTGGTCCTGCACGACGTGGACCGATTCGCACCCGTCGAAGGCACGCGTGTCGGCAAGGACGCGCTGCAGGAGCGCGTGGGCGTCTGCGACGCGGTCGGGCTTGATCTGCAGGTCAAGGATGGCGGTGACGGACATGGCGCCGGACGCTAGCGCCCTGCGGGACACTGTGGGCGTGACCGGTCCTCCAAGGCTGTCGGAAGCGCAACGGTGAGGGCCGGACCAGACGGGCCACGGGTCGTCGTGGTCGGCGGGGGGATCCTCGGGCTGGCGTCGGCGCGGCTGATCGCCGAACGCCACCCGGCCGCGACGGTCACCGTCCTGGAGAAGGAGGCGCGCGTCGCGACCCATCAGACCGGACGCAACAGCGGCGTCGTGCACGCCGGCCTCTATTACGCGCCCGGCTCGCTGAAGGCGACGCTCTGCCGCCGGGGGTCCACGCTCTTGGAAGCGTTCTGCGCCGAGCACGGGATCACGTTCGACCGCTGCGGCAAGCTCATCGTGGCGACCGACGCCGGGGAGCTCGGCCGCCTGGCGGACATCGAGGCCAGGGCCCACCGCAACGGGGTCCCCGGGGTCACGCGCCTGTCCGACGTCGAGGCGATGCGGGAGGTCGAGCCCCACGTCGGCGGGATCGCGGCGCTGCACTCCCCGCAGACGGCGATCGTCGACTACGTCGCCGTCGCGCAGGCGCTGGCCGACGAGGTCCGGGCGCGCGGCGGAGAGGTGCGCCTCGGCGTCACCGTGCAGCGGGTGCGGGAGGAGGCCGATGGCGCGGTGCTGTCGACCGCGGAAGGCGAGCGGCTACCCGCCGACCATGTGCTGGTCTGCGCCGGTCTGCACGCAGACGTCCTTGCGGGGGCATCGGGCCTGTCCCCGTCGCCACGTGTCGTCCCCTTCCGCGGTGAGTACTGGCAACTGCGGCCCGAACGCGAGCACCTCGTCCGCGGGCTGATCTATCCGGTGCCGGACCCGGCGCTGCCGTTTCTCGGCGTGCACCTCACAAAGCGCGTGGACGGCGCTGTGCTCGTCGGCCCGAACGCCGTCCTGGCCTTGGCGCGCGAGGGGTACCGGTGGGGCGACGTCGTGCCCGGTGACGTCGCCGGCCTCCTGAGCCACCGCGGGACCCGCCGCCTGTTCGCCGCCCACTGGCGGACTGGGGCGACGGAGGTCGCGCGGTCCCTGAGCCGTCAGCGCTTTGTCGCCGCCGCGCGACGGTACGTCCCGGAGCTGCGCGACGACGACGTGGTGCGCGCGCCGGCCGGGGTACGGGCGCAGGCCGTCGACGACGACGGCACGCTTGTCGACGACTTCCGCATCCAGGACGCAGGCCGCACGGTCTGGGTGCGCAACGCACCGTCGCCCGCCGCCACTTCGTCGCTGGCGATCGCCGAGACCCTCGTGGACCGGATGCAGCTGGGGGCGTGAGACGACGCCGGCGCCCTTGGCGTACGCACCCGGGCGTCCTACCCTTGGCTCATGTGCCGCAACATCCGTCAACTCCACAACTTCTCGCCGCCGTCGTCCCAGGACGAGATCCGTGCCGCAGCCGTGCAGTACGTCCGCAAGGTCGGAGGGTTCACGAAGCCGTCCAAGGCGAACGAGGCGGCGTACGAGCGCGCCGTCGATGCGGTGGCGGCCACGACCGCGCGACTGCTGGATGAGCTCGTGACGACGGCTCCGCCGAAGGACCGGGACGTGGAGGCCGCCAAGGCCCGCGCCCGCTCGGCGGCGCGGTTCGCGGTGCAGGGTGCGCGCGCTGCCGGCTGAGGCGTCGACGGGTTGAACCGGCCTGCCGGGGGCAAAAGCTGCACCCTCGGTGCTCCGGATGGGCGCGGAGAGCGTAATGCCTCCTATGACCCCGCTTGCGCTCTCTCTCACCGGTCCTGGCGTCGTGCTGGCGTTCGCGGCCGCCGCGGTCCTCGTCCTCATGCTCGCGGTGTGGCTGCTGAGCATCCGCCGGCAGGACGTCTCGATCATCGATCCCGTCTGGGGGCCCGCGCTCGCCCTCGTCGGGGTGGTCGCCGCGATCGCCGGGGACGGGGACGGTGGGCGCCGCTGGTTGCTGGCGGCGATGGTCGTCGCGTGGGGAGCGCGGCTGGGCTGGCACCTGGCCGTCCGCAAGGCCCACGAGCCGGAGGAGGACCGCCGCTACGCGAAGATGCGCGAGCAGCACGAGAACTTCAACCTCTGGTCGCTCGTCTGGATCTTCGGGACCCAGGGCCTGCTCGTCCTGCTCGTGTCGTTGCCGCTGCAAGCTGCGGCGCAGGGCTCGCCGGAGCTCGGGCTGCTCGTCGTCCCCGGCGTCTCGTCTGGGCGGTGGGCCTGGCCTTCGAGACGGTCGGCGACGCGCAGCTGCGGGCCTTCAAGGCCGACCCGTCGTCGAAGGGCCAGGTCATGGACCAAGGCCTGTGGCACTACACGCGCCACCCGAACTACTTCGGCGACGCGTGCGTGTGGTGGGGGTCTGGCTGGTGGCGCTGACCGCCGGCGGCACCTGGTGGACCTTCGTCGGGCCGTTGGCGATGACCGTCCTGCTCGTCCGGGTCTCGGGCGCCGGGCTGCTGGAGAAGGACATCGGCGAGCGCCGCCCGGGCTACAAGGAGTACGTCGAGCGCACGTCGCGGCTTCGTCCCGCTGCCGCCGCAAGTCGACCTCGACGTCGTGAGCAGGAGCGCTTCGCGGCTCGGCCGCGGGTGCGGCTCTGCTTCGAGGAGTTCGGCGACCCTGCGGACGGCCGCTCGTGCTGCTCGTCATGGGGCTCGGGCTGGACCTCATGCTGGTGGCGCGACGACTTCTGCGCCGACCTGGCCGCCCGCGGCCTCGCGTGGTGCGCTTCGACAACCGCGACGTCGGCCGCTCGACCGCATTCCGCGGGCCCGGGCGCCGTCGGCGCTGGGGTTCCTGCGCCGTCGTGCGACGCCGACGTACACGCTCGGCGACATGGCCGACGACGCCGGCGGCGCTCATCGCACACCTGTCGACCCGGACGCGGCGCGCACGTCGTCGGCGTCTCGCTCGGCTCGCTGATCGCGCAGGAGGTGGCGATCCGCCACCCGGCCCGGACCCGGTCGCTCGTGTCGATCATGGGCCGGCCGGGCGACGGCCGCACCGGCAAGGTGTCGCGCGCGGATGATCCCGGAGTTCCTGCGCTCGGGGCCGAGCGATCCGGCGGGCGCGACGGAGCACCTCGTCAAGACCTTCCATCGCATCGGCTCACGCGGACGGACCGCCGAGGACGACGAAGACGTCCGGGTCGCGATGCGGCGGTCCCTGGCGCGGGAGGCCGGCGACGGCAGCGGCTCGGGCCGCCAGCTCGCGGCGATCCTCGCCGAGCGCGATCGGACGGCCGACCTGGGCGCGCTGGGGATGCCGGCGCTCGTCATCCACGGCCTGCACGACCGTGTCGTCCTGCCGTCAGGCGGGCGCGCCACGGCCGCGGCGATCCCGACCGCCGAGCTGCTCGAGATCCCGGACATGGGACACGACCTCGCCCGGTGGACATGGCCCACGGTGCTCGACGGCATCCAACGGACCGTGGCCCGCGCGTCGTGACGGGCAGGGCGGCGTGCCCGCCCCCTGCTACCTAACCGCCGGCCTGCTCGAACGCGGCGCCGACCACCGCCTGGGCGACCGCGCCGTACGGCGGGACGAACGCCTCGATCAGGTCGTCCTCGCCGCGGACGAACACCCCGCGCGGGTTGGAGAACTCGCGGAAGCCCTCGACGCCGTGGTGGCGACCCGAGCCGCTCTGGCCCGTGCCGCCGAACGGCAGCGAGGGCAGCGCGCCGTGGACGGCGGCGGCGTTCACGCAGGCGCCGCCGGAGGTCGTGCGCCGCAGCACGTCGTCGGACCGTCCTCGTCCTGGGCGAAGACGTAGAGCGCCAGCGGACGCTCGCCGGCGTTGACCTGGGCGAGCGCTTCGTCGAGCGTGTCGTAGGCCACCACAGGGAGGATCGGGCCGAAGATCTCCTCCTGCATGAGCTGCAGGTCGTCCGGCGGATCGATGACGAGGGTCAATGGCAGCTGGCGGCGCTCCGGATCCACGGTGCCGGCCTCCCCGAGGGTCCGCACGTCGCAGCCGCGCGCGCGCGCGTCCTCCAGAGCCCCTCGATCCGCTCGAGGTGACGCGTCGTGATGATGCCCGTGTTGTCGGCCGAGGTCGCGTGAGCCGGGCATCGTTCTCCCGGACGTGCTCGGCGGCGAGGCGGGCGAAGTCCTCCAGCCGCGCGCGCGGCACGAGGCAGTAGTCGACCGAGATGCACATCTGCCCGTTCTTCAGGGCCTTGGTCCCGAGGACCTGCTTCACCGATTCGGCGTCGACGGAGTCCTCCGTGAGGATCGCCGGACACTTGCCGCCGAGCTCCAGCGTGACCGGCACGAGGTGCTCGGCTGCGGCCATCGCGATGCGCTGCCCGACCTCGGGGCTGCCCGTGTAGAGCAGGTGGTCCCAGCGCACGCGGGTGAACGCCTGCGCGAGCTCCAGGCCGCCGACCACGACGTCCACGCGGTCGCTGTCGAAGGTCGCCCGGATCATGTCCTGCAGCAGCTGCGAGCAGGCGGGCGCGTACTCGGACGGCTTCAGGACGACGCGGTTGCCGGCCGCGAGCATCTCGACGAGCGGGCCGACCGACAGGTCGAAGGGGAAGTTCCAGGGGCTGATGTTCCCGACCACGCCCTTGGGCTGGGGCTGGATGAACGCACGGCCGGTGCCGAACAGGGCGGGATCGGCGAAGCGGGGCTCGGGGGCCATCCAGGCCTCCGACTGCTCGGCGACGAAGGCGGCGCGCCCGGCCACCCCCAGCACCTCGATGAGGTCGGTCGCCAGCGTGGGGTGCACGCCGAAGTCCGCGCTCATCGCCTCCTGGATCTGCGTGCGATGGGACATGACCATCCCGGCAAGCGCGCCCAGGAGCTCGCGCCGCTCCTCCAGTGACGGATACGGGTCAGCCAGAAACGCCGCGCGCTGACGCGCGACGATCGCGTGGAGCTCCTCGACGGCGGCGGCGTCCTCGGTGTCGGTCGGGCTGTCGTGCTGGGTGGTGGACATGCGGTGCTCCCCTGGTCGGTGGCCTGCACAGACACTACGCCGAGCGACGAGCGCCTGGGCGACCAACAGGGCATTGCAGTTGACAGTGAGTTGCGTTAGGTTCGAACCTCAGCGTGACGGAGCCGTCCGCCACCACGTCCGGCGAGGGGAGCAGACCATGAGCACGGTCGCAGCACCGCACATCGCGGGACGCTGGGACCGGCTGCGCGGGTCGCTCACCGCGGCGGAATGGCGCCGCGTGGCGGGCCTGGCGGGCGTCATCGTCGGCCTGCACGTCCTCGGTTTCGGGCTGCTGTTCTGGCTCGTGGTCCCGGGCCACCTGCACCAGGGCGCGCCGGCACCGGCGTGTTCGGGGTGGGCATCGGCATCACGGCGTACACGCTCGGGCTGCGACATGCGTTCGACGCCGACCACATCGGGGCGATCGACAACACGACGCGGAAGCTCATGTCCGACGGGCAGCGCCCGCTGAGCGTCGGCTTCTTCTTCTCGCTCGGACACTCGACGATCGTCTTCCTCCTGGCGGCCGCGTTCGCCGTCGGCGTCAAGGGCCTGAGCGGGGACGTGGCGGACGGAGGCTCTGGCCTCAACCAGGCCACCGCCGTGATCGGACCCGCCGTGTCCGGCGGCTTCCTGCTCCTCATCGGGATCATCAACCTCGTCGTGCTGCGTCGGCATCGTCGGGGTGTTCCGTCGCATGCGCCACGGCGAGTTCGACGAGGCGCAACTGGAGGAGCAGCTCAACAGCCGCGGCTTGATGAACCGCTTCCTCGGTCGGGCGACACGAGCGGTGAAGAAGCCGTGGCACATGTACCCGCTCGGCCTGCTCTTCGGGCTCGGATTCGACACCGCCACCGAGATCGCGCTGCTGGCGACCGCCGGCGCGGCCGCCACGGGTGGGCTGCCGTTCTACGCGATCCTCTGCCTGCCGATCCTGTTCGCGGCCGGGATGTCGCTGCTTGACACGATCGACGGCGCGTTCATGAACTTCGCCTACGGGTGGGCCTTCTCGCAGCCGGTGCGCAAGGTCTTCTACAACATCACGATCACCGCCCTGTCGGTGGCGGTCGCGCTGCTCATCGGCTCCATCGAGGCACTGCAGGTGCTCTCCGACCGCGCCGAGCTGACCGGCGGCTTCTGGGACCGGATCAACGGTGTGGACTTCAACCTCATCGGCTTCTTCATCGTCGGCCTCTTCGTCGTCACCTGGGTCCTCGCCCTGACGATCTGGCGCTTCGGCCGGATCGAGGAGCGCTGGACGCGGCATCTCCAGGTCGCCGAGGTCGGGTGAGGACACCGTCCCCAGCGGCGCGTACGTCCGCGCGAAGGACGATCATCACGGTCAGATGACGAGGTCTGCGAACACCCCGCCGCTGCAGTTCCGTGACATCGACGAGGTGGCCGAGGCCCTGCGCGAGGCCGGCGGGCGCTTTTCGGCGACGCGCCGCATCGTCCTGGAAGCGCTGTTCGCCGCCGATGCCCCGATCAGCGCAGAGCGCATCGCCGCGGCGACCGGGGAGGGTGCCGCCCGGCTGGACGCCACGACGGTCTACCGGATCCTCGAGCGGCTGGAGGAGCTCGGCGTCGTCCGCCACGTGCACCTCGGGCACGGCCCAGGGCTCTACGGCCTCACGCGCGACGGCGGGCGTGAGTACCTCGTGTGCGACGGCTGCGACAGCGTCACCGCACTGGACCCGGCGCAGCTGGATCCGGTGCGGGCGTTCGTGCGCGAGCAGTTCGCCTTCGAGGCTTCGTTCACGCACTTCCCGCTCGTCGGGCTCTGCGCGGCGTGTGCGGGTGGTCCCGCGTCGCGGCCGGATGAGGGCCCCGGGCAACGCCGCGCTCACCCCCACACGCATTGAGCACGCAGGGGTGAACGTTCAGCCGGCGGCCAAGCGGGCCGCTGCCACCGCCGTCTGTCCGAAGCTGATCGCGCCATCCCCCGCCGGCAGGCGCTCCGGGATGAGGACGTCCAGGTCGTGGCGCTCGAGGAGCTTGATCGTCGACTCCAGCAGCAGGCGGTTGTGGAAGACGCCGCCGGCGAGGACCACCGTGCGCGTGCCGTGGGTGTCCGCCAGCTGCGTGAGCGCGATGGTGGTCGCCTCCGCGATCGTCGCGTGAAACCGCGCGGAGATGTCCGCCACGGACACGCCGTCGTCCAGGTCGCCGGCGACGGCGCGTACGAGCGGGCGGGCATCCAGCCTGCCGTCACCCGTGAACGGTAGCTCGTAGCCCGCGACGCTCCCGCGGCGCGCCAGCGCCTCCAGTTCGATCGCCGCCTGACCCTCGTAGGTGCAGGCAGCCCTGACGCCGCAGAGCGCCGCCACCGCGTCGAAGAGCCGCCCCATGCTCGACGTGACCGGCGCGTGGAACCCGCGGCGTGCCATCTCGCAGACGATGTGCCAGTCGGCATCGCGAACGGCGGCGCGCAGGGCGTCCGGAAGAGGCGGAGCCGCGCCTCCACCCGCGTGGGCCGCCACGAGCCAGGCGGCGGCCATCCGCCACGGCTGCTGCGCGGCGCGATCCCCGCCGGGGAGCGTCACCGGCCACAGATGCCCTGCGCGCGCGAACGTCCGCAGGTCCCCGACCAGCAGCTCGCCGCCCCAGACCGTCCCGTCGCTGCCGTATCCGGCCCCGTCGTAGATCGCGCCGACCGCCGCGCCCGTATGGCCGTGTTCGGCGAGGACGGCGGCCAGGTGGGCGTGGTGGTGCTGGACGGCGATCAGCTGCACCCCGTCTCGCTCTCGCGCGTAGGCCGTGGAGGCGTAGCCAGGGTGCTGGTCGTGCGCGACGACCTCGGGCGCCACGGCGAAGAGCCGCTGGAAATGTTCGATGCCCTCGGTGAAGGACTCGCGCGTCCCGGGGTCGTCGAGGTCGCCGATGTGGTGAGACACCCACGCGCTCGGGCCTTTGGCCACGCAGAACGTGCTCTTCAGTTGGGCGCCGCACGCGAGGATCGGGAGGGACGCGTCGATCGGCAGCGCCAGGCGCCCGGGGACCAGCCCGCGAGCGCGCCGCAGCACGGTCCTTCGCCCGGCCACGACCCGGGTCACCGAGTCGTCCGTGCGCACGTGGATCGGGCGGTCGTGAAGCAGGATGGCGTCGGCAATCCCGCCGAGCCGCCGGCCTGCGTCAGCGTCGCGGTAGGCGATCGGCTCGTCGGACCTGTTGCCGCTGGTCATGACGAGCGGGCCGCCGGCGTCGGCGAGCAGCAGGTGATGCAGCGGGGTGTACGCCAACATGACGCCGAGCTCTGCGGCACTTGGAGCCACAGCCGGGGCGACTGCTGCGCCCAGCCGGCGGCGCGCCAGGACGATCGGCCGCGCGGTGGTGCCGAGCAGCGCCTGCTCGTCGGGGTCGAGCGAGACGAGCGCGCGCGCTGCGGCCACGTCGCCGACCATGAGGGCGAACGGCTTGTCCTCCCGATGCTTCCGCGATCGCAGGCGAGCCACGGCGTCGACGTGGTCGGCGCGGCACGCCAGGTGGTAGCCACCCAGGCCCTTGATCGCCAGGATCGCGCCGCAACGCAGGAGGGCGGCCGCGCGGGCGACGTCGTCGACGCCGTCGACGTCCGGGACGCCGGCGGCTTGCTCGAGGCGCACCTGCGGACCGCAGGCCGGGCAGGCGTTCGGTTGGGCGTGGAAGCGGCGGTCACCAGGGTCGTCGTACTCCGCTTGACAGGCACCGGCACATCGTGAAGGCGGCCATCGTCGTCAGCGGGCGGTCGTAGGGGACGCCGCGCACGATCGTGAAGCGCGGGCCGCAGTCGGTGCAGTTGAGGAACGGGTAGCGGTGACGGCGGTCGGCTGGATCCCGCAGCTCGGCCAGGCACGCGTCGCAGGTCGCACCGTCGGCCGCGACGAGCGCGAGCGGCTCGCCCTCCGGATCGGACGCGAGGATCGAGAAGCCACGTGGAGCGGACGGATCGACCGGCAGCTCGCTGGGCGTGACCGCGTCCACGACGGCCAACGGCGGCGCCAGCGCGGTGAGGTCGGCGACAAGCCGGTCGACCGCCGCGGGCGGGCCCTGGATGTCGACGAGCACGCCGCGGGTGTCGTTGCGGACGAAGCCGCTGAGGGCCAGTTCGCGCGCGCGCCGCACGACGAAGGGCCGGTAGCCGACGCCTTGCACCACCCCGCAGACGCGGACCCGGACCCGGATCAACGGAGCGTTGGCGTTGGCGCTGGCGGTGACGGTCGCGAGGCTCACGACGAAAGCGCGACGAGGGCGTGAAGGACGGTGGCCTGGGCCTCCTGGATGCGAGGGATGTGCTGGCTCGGCGTGACGATGACGTGATCGGCGAGGCCCTCGCGGCGGATGCGCCCGCCGTCGTAGCCGACGAGGGCGACCGTGGCGACCCCGCGCCGCCGCGCCTGCTCGAGCGCCATGAGAACGTTCTCCGAGCCGCCGCTGGTCGAGATCGCCAGCAGCACGTCGCCGGGAGCGGCGTGGGCGATGACCTGGCGCGCGAAGACGCTCGCGTGGCCCACGTCGTTGGCGATGGCCGTGAGGATCGCCGGGTCCTCGCTGAGGTCCAGCGCGCGACGCGCGGGCAGTCCGGTGCGCGGTGGCGGCACCCGCAGGTCGGCGACGAAGTCCATCGCGTCGGTCGACGAGCCGCCGTTGCCGCAGGCCAGCACCGTGCCCCCGGCGGCGAAGCACCGCCCGAGCGTCGCGGCGGCGGCGACGATCGTCTCGCGGTGTTCTGTGAGCGTGCGCTCCCGCAGCGCGGTCGTCTCCGCCGCCTTGGCGAGCACGGACGCCTGGACGTCGGCGAGGACCTCGTCCAGGCCCGTCTCCTGCTCGCCGAGGAACGGGTAGAGGAAGCTCGACGCCCCGCTGTCGTGCTGCGGCCGGGCGGTGCGCCCGTCGAGCAGCCCGCGGTGCTCGAAGAACACGTGGACGAGCTCCCACAGCACGTGGTACAGCGTCTCGTCCAGCTCCTGGGCGACGAACGGGTCGTCGGTCGGCGGCGGGAACTGGACCGCAGCGCCCACCGGGGCGAACGCGACCGTCAGGGCGCCGGCCTTGCCCGCCGCCGCGACCGCGGCCTCGATCGCCGACCCCGTCCCGAACGCCATCGCGATGTCGTCGGGCCGGGCGAAGAGCCCAACGGCCGCCGGATCCAACCCGAGCGCCGGCAGCGCGCGCTTGCCGACGATCACCGGGTGGACGAACTCGACCGCGACGTGGCGCACGTCGGAGCGGTCGGCGGCGGACGCGCCGAACGCCAGCAGCCGTCCGCCGCGCGCGAAGCGCTCGGCCATCGCGTGGCAGAGCCGGGCGATCCGCGGGGCCTGCTCGGCGAAGTGGCGGTCTGCGGCACCGGCCCGCGCGTCCAGCAGCGCCTCCAGGCGGTCCGTGCCTGGTTGCGCCGCGACCTTCATGCCGTCGCCCGGGACCGCTCCGGCAGCGCCGCGAACCACGCCCGCAGCTCGTCGATGCCCTCGCCCGTCCGCGCGCTCGTCTGCATGACCCGGACCCCGGGGTGCACGGCGTCCAGGAAGTGGCAGAAGCGCTCCACGTCGAAGTCGACGTGCGGCAGCAGGTCGATCTTGTTCACGACGACGAGCTCGCAGGCCCGGAACATGAGCGGGTACTTGCCCGGCTTGTCGTCGCCCTCGGCGACCGAGGAGACCATGATGCGCGCGTCCTCGCCGATGCGGAACTCGGCCGGGCAGACGAGGTTGCCGACGTTCTCGACGATGAGCAGGTCGATGTCGTCCAGCGGCAGCGTCGGCAGCGCGGAGCGGACCATGTTCGCGTCGAGGTGGCACTCGCCGCCGAAGCCGCTGCCGGTGTTCAGCTGGGTGACGGGCATGTGCAGGTGCGCGAGGCGGTCGGCGTCCAGCGTGCCCTGCACGTCGCCCTCCAGCACGCCGACGCGCAGGTCGCCGACGCCGTCGCGCAGCACGCGCTCCAGCAGCGTCGTCTTGCCCGCGCCGGGCGCGCTCATGAGGTTCACGACCGTCACGCCGTGGCGGTCGAAGTCGTCGCGGTTGGCCCGCGCGATCGTGTTGTTGGCGTCCAGCGCGTCCTCGACGACCCGGACCTTCACGCGATGCATGCGGCGTCCTCCTCGTCGACCTCGATGGATTCCACCTCGAGCTCCTCGCCGCTGAGCGACGTCGACGTCCGCGCCGTCGCGCAGGTCGGGCAGCGGAACGCCGGCAGCGTCGATCTCCCACTCGTGCTCGCACGGCGCCGCAGCGCAGCGCGCGCGGGCACGAGCTCCTGCTCCAGCCGCGCGCCCTCGCAGACGGTGTCGCGCGCGACGATGCCGAAGGAGAACTCCAGCGAGTCGGGCACGACCTGGCGCAGGCGCCCGAGCCGCACGCTGACGACGGTGACGCGCCGGCCCGCGGCGTGCCGGACGGCGGTGTCGACGACGGCGGAGCGCGATCGGACAGCTCGTGCATCAGCGCACCGCTCGCGTAGGCGCGGCGTCGGTCGCGCAGCTCGGCGATCGTCTCGCGCACCAGCGTCGATGCGCGCCGGTCGACCGCGGCGGCGACGGGCGGCGTCAGGCCGAGCCCGACGTCGTCGACCTCGCCGGGCTCGCAGCCGATGACCACGACCTTGCCCGGCCAGCCGCCGATGGCGTTGACGAAGCGCAGCACGGTCTGCGGGTCCATGTCGTGCGGGTCGATGCGCCTCGCCGTCCTCGATCGACGCCCGCGAACTCCGACTGCTCGGGCTCCATGACGTAGAGCGTCCCGGGCTCGCCGCCCTGGCGGGTGGCGTCGAGCAGGACCAGCGCGTCGTAGCCGCGCATGACCTCGTAGGCGAGGTCCAGCCCGCTGGTGCCGAAGTCCATGACGCGTCACGCCCGGACGGCACGCCCTCGGCCTCCAGGCGGCGGGCGCACTCGCCGCCGAACGCGTCGTCCTGCAGCCAGGCGTTGCCCACGCCGGCGACGAGGATCTGCTTCTCGGGCTCTTCGGGCTCGGTCAGATCGACCTCCACCTCGTCGGGCTTGAAGTACAGGTACCGGCCGATGTCGCGCATGATCGTCCTGGCCGGGGTCGTCGTCGACGGTCACGCACAGGTGGACGCGGTCGTCGTAGTCGATGTAGATGCGCTCGATCGTCGCGCGTGCGGCCGTCGAGCAGGTGGTCCTGGGCGTTGCGGCCGGCGCTCGGGCCGCAGGCGACGTGGTCGCCGCGGCGGAACGACGCCGTCGACCACGATCTCCCGCTCGCCGCGGAGCTCGTCGCCGACCGTCGGGACCTCGAGCGGCAGCTCGTTGCCGTCCACGTCGAAGCGCACGAGGGCGGCAGCCTCCTGGCGCGCGACGTTCCGAACCCCCAGGCGAGCAAGCCACGGACCAACGGATCGAAGTCGGTCCCCGGCTCCTGCACGGTGACCCGCCCGCGCAGCTGCTGAAGTCCTCGGGCGTCGTCTGGACCGCCCGCTCGATCATCTCGCGCACGGCCGGGTCCTGCTCGGCGATCGACTCCGCGCTCGTCGTCGCTGAGCGCGAGGACGTGCAGCAGCAGCGCCTCCTCGATCTCGGTGGAGTCGAACAGGCTGCCCGGCTCTCCGGCGCGATCTGCGGGTGGTCGGGCAGCATGATCGCCGCGCCGAGCACCGCGTCGTCCTCGGGGGTGGCGAGCACCGGGAACGTGTTGACGTTCGCGCACGTCATGACGGCGGTCGCGGCGTCCTCCGGCGGCGAGATCGGCGAGACGAAGCGCCCGCCGGCGCACGTCGCCGACGACGTGGGTCGACAGCAGCGAGGCGCGCAGCGCGCGGCGCGGTCCAGGCCCGGGCGCCACCGCGGTGAGGTTGTGCACCGCACGCGTGACGCGGTACGAGGCCCGCCGAGTCCTCGGCCGCCAGCGCACGCGGCCGCGGACGCCGCTCGAAGGCGAACGGCTCGGTGACCGGCGCGTCGGCAGCGCGGTCGAGCGTCGTGCCGGCAGCTCGACGCGGCGCTCGACGCCCTCGTGGCGCGCGCCGACGGGCTCGAGGAAGCGCACGGTCGCCCGCAGCGTCGCGTCCGCGGCCCTCGACGAGCGCTGCAGCCGCAGCTGGTCGAACGGTGCGGGCTGCCCGTCGGCGTAGGCCGGCGGGTAGACGATCCCGAACGGCGTCGGCGTCGCGTTCTTCGTCGCGCCCGGGCGTGTAGGGGTAGAGCGCGTAGCCCTCCCACAGCAGCGTCTGTCGAGCGAGCTCGTCGAGGTCGGTCATCGCAGCAGCCTCGCGCGGAGCAGGTCGTCGACGCAGGCGTCGAAGCTGTGGTGGCCGCGCGCGGCCTTGCGCGCGGCAGAGGCGTCGAGCGTCTCGCGTCCGCAGCCGCACCCAGCCGCCGCCGGGGTAGTAGCGCGGCCATCGCGCGCTTCCACGCGTCGACCGGCATGCGCCAGCGCGCGGTGCAGCTCCACGGCACCTGCGCGACCTGCAGCCGGTCGCCTCGTCGCCGCTGTAGAGCACCATGCCGCTGAAGTGGAAGGTCAGCGGCACCTCGCCGTCGGGCAGCGAGTAGAAGTACTTGCTCGCGGCGACCTCGAGGTCGTAGCGTGCACGGCACCTCGACGGCGAACGACGTCGCGCCGGTGAAGCCGGGACGAGCACCTCGATCGCGCGCCCAGCTGGAAGGCCTGGGTCGTCGCGCCCCAGCGCTCGGGCGGCGCCGAACAGCTCGACGAGGCGCGCCCGGGTCTCGGCGTCGTACGTCGCGCGCGCCGGGTCGATCTGGATCTGCGCCGACAGCGCGATCGTGTGGACCTCGCGCCCGGCGGGTCGTCGACGTGCAGGTCGAAGCGCAGCGTCGGGCGTCGCGTGGCGCACGCAGCGACGCCGAGGACGTGAATCCGGGTCCTCGGACGTCGTGGCGGCGTCGCGACGCCCCTGGCGCCGGAGCGGAGCCGGCGGATGATGTGCACGGCCGCTCGAGGCCACACGTCCAGTTGACGGTGCCTGGCTCGCGCGGGGAGCCAGGCTGCCGCCGGTGCGCTCGCGCAGGCCCGTCGAAGAACTCCGCGACGGCGTCCTCGGTCGCCGCTGCCGCCGGAGATGCCCTCCCAGCGCGCCTTGATCGAGCCCGACGAGCTTGTAGCGCCTGGTCGATCGGCACGATCGCGTACCTGCGGTGGCGGACGCCGTCGCGGTTGACGATGAGCGCCTCGGCGTCGGGCTCCAGGCGCTCGAGGACCGGGTTGGCCGCGCACGAGCGCGTCCCACGCGTCGAGGTCGAGCTCGCACTCGGTCGCGCCGGCCGGGCTCGGGTACAGCGCGACGATCCGCCCGTCGACCGCCGAGCGCATCAGGAACGCCAGCCCGATCGGGATCTGCGAACGCGGCCCACACGTCGTCGGCGCAGCACGAAGTCCTCGAGCCACAGCGTGCGCGCGCCGGTCGGGCGGTACTCCGCATCGCCCGAGCGCATCGACCAGCACGTCTCGCAGACGCAGACGATGCGCCGCTCGTCGAGGTGCAGCAGGTGGCGGTGGTCCTCGCCGAGCCCGATCGGGCACAGCTCGCAGGGTCGCGCGCCGCGGTCGAAGCTCGCCCGGCGGCAGGTGGCTCGGCGGCCGGGGCGCCGCCGCCGCCCAGCCGCCATGAGCCGAAGCGTCTGCGGCGCAGCCGGCGTCATCCGTCATGTCGCGACCGCGACCCGGATGCCCCGGCCCCGCGCAGCAGCGGCACGGGGCTCGAGCTGCAGGCTCACGTCGTCGCGGCAGCGCCCGGCGCGCGGCAGGTCGAACGGCTGCGCGCACGCGGCGCAGGTCAGCGTCCCCCCGAGCAGCATCCCGCTCGGCGGCAGCGTCGAGCCGCACGCCGCGCAGCGGTCGCGGTAGGCCAGCAGCGTCCCCGCGACGTTCGCGACGAGCAGGCCCGGGACGGCGGTCGACGACCATGCCGCGCGGGCGATCGCGTCCGCGCCCTCCAGGGCGACCCAGTCCGCTCGAGCGCCGCCGCTCGGAGCCGCGGGTCGGGTCGCGGCGCCGCGACGCCCCTCGACGTCGATGCCGGCCAGGTCGGGCGCGTGGCCCTGCGAGCGCGTCCTCGATCGCCGTGCTCGAGCGTGGCGCTGCGACGCCGCGCAGCCGCTGCACGAGCCGCTCGAGCCGCAGCCGCGCGACGCCGTCGTCGATGCCGAGCAGCTCGACGTCGCCGCCGTGGGACTCCAGGTACGGCCGGACGCTCGTCCAGCGCCTCGCGCACGCGCTCCCCAGGCGACACGGGGTAGAGGCCGTGGATGAGCATCAGGCTCGCCACGACCCCGTCCTCGGCCAGGCGCTGCACGCGGGCCACGGCTTCGCCTCCTCGTCGAGCGCCGCGAAGATCCGCTCAGGCCCTCGCCGTAGAGCTGGACGATCGCGGCCGCCAGCTCGTCGGCCACCATCGCGCGCCTGGAGGTCGTCCAGCTCCTCCAGCGCGCGGTCAGCTCCTGGACGCGCTCGACCAGGCCTTCTTCCGGCGCGGTGGCGACGTCCGTCATCGCCATGGCATCAGCACATCCCCGTCGGCGTGTGCACCACCTTGCGGACCTTGCCCTTGCCGTACATGTGCACGCCGCAGGGCAGGCACGGGTCGAAGCGAGTGGACGGCCCGCATGATGTCGACGCCCTTGAAGTCGTCGGGCCCGTTCTCCTCGAAGATCGGCGTGTTCTGCACCGCGTCCTCGTAGGGGCCCGGGCGTCCCGTAGGTGTCGCGCGGGTTGCGCGTTCCACGGCGTCGGCGGGTACGGCTGGTAGTTGGCGATCTTGCCGTCGCGGATGACCATGTGGTGCGAGAGCACGCCGCGCGCCGCCTCGTGGAAGCCGACGCTCACGGCCTCGTCCGGCACCGTGAAGTCGTTCCAGCTCTTCGTGCGGCCGGCGCGGACCTCCGACGAGCGCCTGCTCGAGGTTGTGCAGGCCGACGAGCGCCGAGTAGGCCTGGTGGTAGGTCCGCGCCCGCTGGCGCTCGATCGCGTTGGACCACGGCGGGATCTTCCACTCGAGCTCCATCTCGGGCATGAAGCCCGTCTTGGGCAGCACCATCTGGATGCGCTCGCCGGTGGCCTTGAGGTAGCCGAGGTCGACGAGGCCGGCCTTCGCCGTCACCCACTGGCGCGCGAACGGGCCGCCGCCGGTGTCGTTGGCGACGAAGCGTGCCGTTGCGCTTGTCGTACATGCGCGGCGACGCGACCCACGAGTACTTGTCGGCGAAGTCGCGCGCCTGCGGCTTGGGCAGCGTCACCTTGTTCCACGGGTGGCGCTTGTCGACGGGGTTGCCGAGCGGGTCCTGCGTGACGAACGTCTCCTCGTTCCGGCCCAGTCGTCGAAGTACGACGAGCCGAGCAGGATGCGGATCGCCAGGTTGATCTCGACGAGGTCGGTGGTGATGAGCTCGCCCTTGAAGACGAGGCCCGGCGTGACGAACCGCTGCCGGCCCCAGTCGGTCATGTTCCTGTAGTTGTAGTCGACGTGGTCGGGGTCGTCGAAGCAGCCCCAGCAGACGAGGTCGGTCTCGCGGAAGCCGACCCTGCTCGTAGCCCGGCAGCGCCTCGTAGAAGAAGTCGTAGAGGTCGTCGTGCATCGGGCACGGTGCGCTTGCAGTAGTCGATGTAGCGCATGAGCCGCACGTAGTACTCCGTGCACGTCTGCTGCGTGATGTCCGCGCTGCAGCCGCCGGGCAGGATCGTCGACGGGTGCGTGTGGCGGCCGCCGAACAGGCAGTACATCTCGCGCGTGTAGCGCGCGACCTGGAGCGTCTCGAGGTAGAAGTCGCCGGTGAACGCGTTGAGCGCGCGCATGATGTCGGCGATCGTCTTGTAGCCGTGGATGTCGCAGTGCGGCGCCGGCGTGTTCTCGGCCTTCGCCAGGACCGCCGGGTTGGTCTCCTTGACCATCTGCTCGCAGTAGTCGACGTTGGCCATGCAGTCGTTGTAGATCGCGTGGTCGAACATGAAGTCGGCGGACTCGGCCAGGTTGAACGCGTAGTCGCCGAGCTTCGGCGGCTTGACCCCGTAGGCCATGTTCTGGTTCAGGCACGAGCAGGTGCAGTGGTTGTCACCGCAGATGCCGCAGATGCGGCTCGTGATGAAGTGCGCGTCGCGCGGGTCGATGCCCTTCATGAAGATGTCGAAGCCGCGGAAGATCATCGACGTCGAGTAGCACTTGAGCACCTGCTGGTTGGTGAAGTCGATCTCCGTGTGGATGCCCAGCGACCCGACGATCCGGGTGATCGGATCCCACGACATCTCCTTGACGACGACCTTCTGGTCGCGGCCGGGTGCTCTCGGCGGTGCCATGTCGTTCTCCTCTACCAGCGCTTCTGGTAGCCGGTGGTGAGCTCGGCGCGGTTGTGCCGCCACTCGGGCTCCTTGTCGTACTTGCGCTTGATGGACTGCTTGCGGCCCCACCGCAGCAGCGGCCCGTAGGTGAACTTCGCGAGGTTCGAGGACAGCCTCGCGTTGGGGTCCTCGTCCATGAACGGCATGTACTTGTCGGGGAAGCCCGGCATCGTGCAGGCCATGCAGATGCCGCCCACGTTCGGGCAGCCGCCGATGCCGCTCTGCCAGCCGCGCAGCGGCACGTTGCACTTGACGACCGGCCCCTTGCAGCCGAGCTTGACCAGGCAGCGGTGGTCGTAGCCGTACTCGGTGGCGAAGTCGCCCTGCTCGTAGAACGCGGCGCGGTTGCAGCTCTCGTGCGCCGTGCGCCCGAAGAGCGACACCGGCCGGCCTGCGTCGTCGAGCTCGGGCACCGGCCCCATCCCCGCCAGCGCGAAGACGAGGTACATGAGCATCTCGGTCATGTTGTCCGGCTGCGCGGGGCAGCCCGGGATGTTCACGATCGGGATGCCCGCCTTGGACTTCCAGTTCCAGCCGAGGTAGTCGCGGACGCCCATCGCGCCGGTCGGGTTGTTCTTCATCGCCGGGATGCCGCCGTAGGTGGCGCACGTCCCGACCGCGACGACCGCCGCGGCCTTGGGGGCCAGGCGGTCGACCCACTCGTTGAGCGTGATCGGCTGGCCGGTCGCCTGGTCGTACGCCGAAGCCGGTCCAGTAGCCGTCGCCGTTGATCTTCTCGTTGCCGAGCGAGCCCTCGATGACGAGGACGAACGGGTCGAGCTTGCCCTCCTCGGCGTCGTACCAGGCCTGGCATGTACTCCTCGCCGGCCTCGTAGGCGAGGACCTGGTTGTGGACGACACCTTCGGCATCCCGGGGATCGCCCCGGTGATGATGTCCTCGAGGCTCGGGTTCGTCGCCGAGGTCATCGCGACCGAAGTCGCCCTCGCAGGACAGCCCGACGGTCATCCACAGGACGTGGGCCGTGATCGCCTCCGTCGTGGCCTGGTTGGGTGCGAACTCCATCTGCTGCCATCGGCGTCTCCCTTTCGCTCAGCAGATCCGCGGCAGCGGGTCGCCCACGAGCTGGTCCATGACGCGCCTTGCCGCCGAAGGCCGTCTCCACGAGCACCATCCCCGGGGGCGACGTCTTCACTTCGCCGATCTCCACGGCGTCGCCGCCACCGTCCACGCTGCGCATCGCCGCCAGGGCGGCCGCGTGCGCCTTCCGGCGCGACGATCGCCACGAAGACGCCCTCGTTGGCGACGTGCATCGGGTCGATGCCGAGCAGCTCGGCCGCGCCGGCGACCGCCGGCGGCACCGGCACGTCGGCCTCGCGCACGAGCATCGCGACGCCCGACGCGCGTGGCCAGCTCGTTCAGCACGGAGGCCACGCCGCCGCGCGTCGCGTCGCGCAGGCAGCGCAGGTGCGGGCCGGCGCTCCCGAGCAGCGCGTCGACCGCCGGCCACAGGCAGCGCGTGTCGGACTCGACGTGCGGCGCCGAGCTCGAACTCGCCGCGGGCGAGCATGATCGCGGTGCCGTGCTCGCCGATACGGCCGGACAGCAGGATGCGGTCGCCCGGGCGCAGCGCCGCGGGGGAGAGCGACGGCGCGGGGGTCGATCGGCCCCGATGCCCGTCGTGCAGATGTACATCTGGTCGGCATGGCCCCGCGCTCGACGACCTTCGTGTCGCCGGAGACGATCGCCACGCCCGCCGCTCGGGCCGTCGGCGCGATCGCCTCGACCTCGGCGCGCAGGACGTCGGCGTCCGAGCCCCTCCTCGAGGATGAGCGAGAGCGTCAGCGCGACGGGTCGCGCGCCGGCCATCGCGAGGTCGTTGACGGTGCCGTTGACGGCCAGCTCGCCGATCGAGCCGCCGGGGAAGCGCATCGGCTTGACGACGAAGCTGTCGGTCGTCATCGCGAGGCCGGTCCCGTCGATCGTCACCGTCCCCGCGTCGGCGAGCACGTCGAGCGCCGGGGAGGCGAAGGCGGGGACGCAGCAGGCCCTCGATGAGCGACGCGGTGGCCTTGCCGCCGGCGCCGTGGGCCATCGTGATCCGCTCGTCGCGGAACTTCGGCCGCTTGGCGCGCGCCGTCTCGATGATCCCGAGGATGCGCTCCTCCCGTGCCCCGACCACCTCGACGCTGGAGTTGCTCATCTAGACCAGCTCCCGCTCGCGGGCGAAGCGCCCGTAGTTGTAGTAGGCGGCGCAGGCGCCCTCGGAAGACACCATGCAGGTCCCGATCGGTCGCTCCGGGCGTGCAGGCGGTGCCGAAGACCTTGCACTCGAACGGCTTGATGACGCCCTTGAGCACCTCGCCGCACTGGCACGCCTTCGGGTCGGCGATGCGCACGCCGGGGACGCTGAAGCGCAGCTCGGCGTCGAGGTCGGCGTAGGCGTCGCGACAGCCGCAGCCCGCTGTGGGAGATGAAGCCCAGCCCGCGCCACTCGAAGTGCGGGCGCAGCGCGAAGACCTCGCCCATGACCTGCAGCGCCTTGAGGTTGCCCTCGTAGGGGACGACCCGCTTGTACTGGTTCTCGACCTCGCAGCGGCCCTCCCGGAGCTGGCGCAGGATCATGAGGACCGACTGCAGGATGTCGACGGGCTCGAAGCCCGAGACGACGACGGGCTTGCCGTAGTCGGCCGGGATGAACTCCAGCGGGCGGGCGCCGACGACGGTCGAGACGTGGCCCGGGCCGATGAAGCCGTCCAGGCGCAGGTCGGGCGACTCCAGCAGCGCCCGCAGCGGCGGCACGATCGTCACGTGGTTGCAGAAGCACGATGAAGTTCGCGACGCCCTCGGCCTTCGCGCGCTTGAGCGTCAGCGCGGTCGACGGCGCGGTCGTCTCGAAGCCGATCGCGAAGAACACGACGTCTGGCGGTCCGGGTTCGCGCTTGCGCGATCCGCAGCGCGTCCAGCGGCGAGTAGACCATCCGCACGTCGGCGCCCTCGCGCCTTGGCGTCGGGGAGCGTGCCGTGCGAGCCGGGCACGCGCATCATGTCGCCGAAGCACGTGAAGATCACGCCGGGCTCGTGGGCCATGGCGATCGCGTCGTCGACGCGGCCCATCGGGATCACGCAGACCGGGCAGCCGGGGCCGTGGACGAGCTCGACGTTCGCCGGCAGCAGGTCGTCGACGCCGTACTTGTAGATCGAGTGCGTGTGGCCGCCGCAGACCTCCATGATCTTGTAGTGGCGGCCCGGCTCGACGGCGGCGAGGATCTCGCCGGCCAGCACGCGGCCGAGCTCGGCGTCGCGGAACTCGTCGACGAACCTCATGCCGCCGCCACCTTCATGAGCGCGGTGCCGGCGTGGACGAGCAGCGTGTCGCCGCGGCCGACGTCGTCGACGAGCGCGATCTCGACCGAGCTGCGCGCGCCGTCGTCGGCGTCGCACAGCGCGAGCGCCGCGCTCGTCGTCGACCGCGCACGACCGTCATCGCGACGCCCTCGTCGGAGCAGGTGATGCAGTGGTGCGGATCGTCGCAGCCGTCATTCGATGACGCTCGCCTTGCAGCTCCTCGAGCTCGGCCTCGTAGTCGGCGCCCATCGCCCTGCAGCAGCGCGAGCGTCGCCGTCGGCCTCCTCCTCGTCGACCTTGGAGAGCGCGAAGCCGACGTGGATCAGGACCCAGTCGCCGACCTGGGCGGGACGTCCGTCGGCGTCGAGCGAGGCCGACGTTGACGGTCCGCTGGACGCCGGCGACATCGACCGTGGCGAGGCGGTTGCGACTCGTCGACGAACTCCATGACCCGTCCGGGAATGGCCAGGCACACAGCGCGGCTCTCCTGCCGTCGTGGACTGAGGGGGTACGTCGTCTCTTACCACCGTGTCGCGGCGGCGGGCAACGGCAGCGGCACGGGTTCGGACTGACATGTGAGATGTCAGTCGTGGCATCCCAACGGTCGGGTGGGCTTGACGAGCTGTGGTCTACTGGTATGTGAGATGCCAGTCCCGTTCGAGCGCAAGGCGACCGAACGCCATCTGCTGCGCGACACCGCCTATGTGGCGATCCGTGACGCGATCGTGGCGGGCACGCTCGCGCCGGGTGAGCACCTGCACGACGGCGAGATCTGCGCTTGGCTGCACCTCAGCCGGACGCCGGTGCGCGATGCGCTGACGCGCCTGGAGGACGAGGGTCTGGTGGAGACCGAGCCCCAGCGGTTCACGCGTGTGCGCCCGCTGCGGGCACAGGACGCGCGCGACAGCTTTCCGGTTCTGGCCGCCCTCCACGGGCTTGCCGTGGAGCTCGCGGTCCCACGCCTGCAGCCGGACGATCTCGTCGAGCTGCGACTGGCGAACGCGGCCTTCACGGCAGCGCTCCAGTCGGGGGCGGCGGTGGCGACGTACGCTGCGGACGACCGGTTCCACGGGGTCTTCGTCAGGCGATGCGAGAACCCCGACGTCGCCCACGTGCTCGACCGGATGGGGGCCCGGCTGCACCGCCTGGAGGTGCTGCGCTCAGGCGCGTTGCCAGGTCAGCGGTCGGTTGCACAGCACGACGCGATCATCGAGCGTGCCGCCGACGGCGACGCGGCCGGCGCCGCCAGCGCCTCGCGCGAGAACTGGCTCACGCTCGGGCGCCTGGTCGAGCAGACGCTGAGCCTCGTCGAGGCCGCCGCGCCCGTCTGAGCCGGCGCTGGACGGTCGGTCTGAGCCCTTGCACTGACATGTCAGTCGATGGCGGGTCAGGGGCGCTTGGAGAGCAGGTAGTGGCTGACGAGCCAGGACTGACCCTTGCGGTGGCGCCAGATCTCGTCCGTCGACAGGAGGAAGAGGCGCCAGCCGCCGAAGAGGACCTCTGCCTGACGATGGGTGCGGCCCTGCGATTCCAGGAGCGCGATCGCCTCGTCCTTGCGGGCGTCGAGCTGCTCAAGCCACGCAACGAGCGTCTTGGCGTAGTGCGTGCCGTCGACGACCCAGCGGTCCTCGAGCTGCAGGTCGCGCTGGAAGCGCGTCATGAGATCGTGGGACGGCATCAGGCCGGCGGTGAAGAAGCGCTCGGCCGCCCATGTGGACTCGAAGAGGTAGGGGAGGGTCCGGTGGCTGAAGACGTGGACGAAGAGCTTGCCGTCGTCCTCGAGCCAGGTGGACACGCGGCGGATGAGCTCCTGCCAGTTGCGCATGTGCTCGAACATCTCGATCGACATGACGCGGTCGAACTCGCCCGCCTGCGGCTGCGAACTCGTTGACGTCGGCGGTGACGATCGTCGAGGTTCGTGAAGCCGCGCTCGCGGGCCCGCTGCCTCGATCCACTCGCGTTGGCCGTGTGAGTTGGAGACGCCGGCGATCTGCGGCGGCCGGGTACTGCTCGGCGAGCCAGAGCGAGAGCGAGCCCCAGCCGCAGCCGAGGTCGAGGATGCGCATGCCGTCCTCGACCTGGCGCGCGTCGGCAGGTGAGCGCGAGCATCGCCTCCTCGGCCTGGGCCAGCGTCGTCGTGCCCGCCTCCCAGAGGCAGCCCGAGTACTTGCGCCGCGGGCCGAGGACGATGCCGAGGAACTCCGCCGGCAGTTCGTAGTGCTGCTCGTTTGCCTTCTCGGGGACCTCGGCGATCGGGCCGGTCGTCATCCGCTCCAGCAGCGCCTTCAGCCGCTCTTCCTGAGCTTCGACTCCGCCGCGCGACTCGTGGCGCTCGCGCCAGTGCGCGCCGTACTTCGAGCCGATCCGTAGCGCAGCGTCGGGGACGATGGCCCGGCCCAGGGCGGCGTCGAGCAGGCGGTAGCGGAGAGCGCTCATGGAAGGGTGTTTCGTGTTCTGGGGACGCGCGGATCATCTGGGGCGCGCGCCGGGCGGGGCGCGGTGTCGGCTTCGGGGCCTCGGCGTCGCGCCTGGGTCGCGCCTTCCGCGACTGGCGTGCGTCGCCTGGGGGCGGTGCGCGGTGGCGGGCCTCGGCTCCGCGCCTGGGTCGCGCCTTCCGCGACTGGCGTGCGTCCCTGGGGGCGGTGCGCGGGGGCGGGCCTCGGCTCCGCGCCTGGGTCGCGCCTTCCGCGACTGGCGTGCGTAGCCCTAAGCGCGAGCGGCCAGGAGGGCGAGTAGGTCGGCGATGACTCCGGCAGCGTCGTCGCGTAGCTGCCGGTGGGTGATGCGGATGACGACCCATCCGGCTGCCGCCAGCCGTCGGTCGCGTCGTCGGTCGCTGTCGAAGGAGGGGTCGTTGTCGTGGAACGCGCGCGAGTCCAGCTCGACGACGACGCGCGGCCCGGGAAAGACGACGTCGCCGGTGTAGATGTCGTCCGCTCCGAGCCGGATCGTCACGTTGCGCCGGTAGGCCGGGAGCTGCTCGCGGACCGGCAGCAAGGCGAGCCAGAACGCATCCTCCAGCGGGCTGCGCGCTTCGCCGGAGCCCGGGTCCGTCGCCAGCTCGGCGAGCGCCCGCCTCAGTGGCCCACGACCGGGGTGTCCGCCCGCTGTCCGCAGGGTCGCGAAGATCGAGCGCTTCAGCGACCCGTGCAGGGTCAGTGCCTGGCGCACGGCGACGAGGAGAACCGCCTCGGATTCGGTGGCAGCGAGATCCAGAAGCGTCCGGCCCAGCGAGGTGACCGGCAAGCCACCTCGTCGAGTGACGTCCGCTGCTCTCAGCGCGCTCTGATGGACGACGGTCCCATACCCGTGACGACGGTGCCTCCGGGTCGTCACATGGACTCGCGCCCCCCAATCCTTCATGAGCGCCCACAGGACGGCCGCGGTTCGGTGGCTGAGGGCGGCGCCGGATCCCGCTCGCAGCACCGCCGCCCAGCATCGCCCGCGGGGTGTGGGCGGCGCCGCACTCATGCAGTACACCCCGCCGCCGTCGGCGAGCAGGTGGCCGGCGCGCACCGCACGCCCCACAGCGTGCTTCGTCAGGCCGCAGGCGTTGAGCTGGTGGAGGGAGATGACGCTCTCCTGCGTCCCGGCGACCTCGCGGGCGGCGTGCCATGACCCCGGGTGGCGCTTCGGTGGAACAACGTGAGGTTCCGGAACGGAAGTCATGCCACACCCTCGCCCGCCGGGGGAAGCGGATACCACCGCGCTTCTGTGCCACAAGCGCGACGGAGCCTGCGCAGTTTCGTCGCTGCTCGCGCGTCGCATATGAAGCGCGGTGGGCGACGTCGCACCTGGGTCGCGCCCTCCGCGACCGACGTGCGCTGCCGAGGCGCGTGGCATGCCGCGGGCCCAGCCGTGGCGTCCGGCGTCCGGCTAGCGTTCCCTCGATGCCGTCGCCTTTCACGTCCGACCTCGCCGCGTCCCTTGCCCCGGGACTTCTGGAGCGCTTCGAGCGGTATGTCCGTGTCGACACCCAGGCCCAGCGCAACCGCGCGCAGTGCCCGAGCACCCCGGGACAGCTGCAGCTGGCCCGGATGCTCGCGGAGGAGCTGCAGGAGATCGGGCTGGCAGACGCCGCGGTCGACGCCAACGGGTACGTCACCGCCACGCTCGAGGCCGCCGGCGGAGGCGACGGCGGCACCGTGATCGGCCTGATCGCCCACGTCGACACGAGCCCCGACGCCCCGGGCGCGAACGTCGTCCCGCTCGTCCACCACGCCTACGACGGCGGGACGATTCGGCTGCCGCACGGCGGGACGACACTTGACCCGGCCACCGAGCCGCACCTGTCGTCCAAGGCCGGTCACGACATCGTGACCGCCTCAGGCGACACCCTTCTGGGCGCCGACGACAAGGCGGGCGTCGCGGAGATCATGACGGCGATCGCGCACCTGCAGGCCCACCCCGATCTGCCCCGCCCGACGCTCCGCATCTGTTTCACCCCGGACGAGGAGATCGGTGAAGGCGCGACGCTCTTCGACATCGAGGCCTTCGGTGCGCGGTGCGCGTACACGATCGACGGCTCGTCCCTCGGGGAGCTGCAAGACGAGACCTTCTCGGCACTGGAGGCGACGATCCGGGTCACCGGTATCGACGTGCACCCTGGCTTTGCGACCGGCATCCTCGTCAACGCGGCGCGCGTCGCTGCACGTATCGTCACGGCGCTGCCGCAGGACGACCTGACGCCGGAGACGACCTCGGGCCGCGAGGGCTTCATCCACGTCTTCGAGCTCCAGGGCGACGCCGGCACGGCGACCGTCCGCGCGATCCTGCGGGACTTCGACGACGACAAGCTCGCAGGACATGCGGACCTGCTGCGTGCGACGGCCCAGCGGATCGTCGAGGAGACCCCTGGCGCCACGTTCGCGATGGACGTCGTCGAGCAGTACCCGAACATGCGCGCCCATCTGGAACCCTTTCCCGAGGTCGTCGAGCACGCGGTCGCGGCGCTACGGCGGGAAGGGCTCGAGCCCCTGCGGGAGCCGATCCGTGGCGGGACGGACGGTTCGCGTCTGAGCGCGATGGGGCTGCCGACGCCGAACCTCTTCACAGGCGGCCATGCCTACCACTCCGTTCGCGAATGGGCCTCGCTGCAGGACATGGCGGCGGCGGCCGCCACGATCGTGCACCTGGCGGCGGAATGGGCCGAGCCTGCGTCGGGCTAGCGGACCACCCGGAAGCCGCCGCGCATGAACGGATGCACCCGGCAGAAGTACGTGTAGGTGCCGACCGGCAGGTTCGCCGGGGTCTTCCAACGGTCGGTGTTCTCCGCGGCGGTGAAACCGGGCTGGCCGTAGCCGAGCTCGCCCGAATCGAAGTCGACCCTGCCGTCGGCCAGCGGGTAGGCGACCCCTGCGTCTCGGTTGCACGGCACCCTGCACGACGTGATCGTGTGGTAGATCGCGGCGGCGGCGTCCTTGTTGACGAACGTCAGGCGCTTGCCGCGCCTGACGGTCGGGATGACCTTGCCGAAGCGGTTGAGGTCGCCCCTGGCGGAGAGGAAGTCGGTGATGGCGATCGACGAGAGCGCCGGGCGGCCGGAGAGCATGTCCCGAGCGTCGGGCAAGAGTGCCGCGTCTGCCACCGTGGTTGTTGTTCTCGGCGAGATGACCGTGCGTGATCTTGCCCGTCTGCGGTGGGAGCGTCGCGAAGGGATCCACGCCGCCGGCGTCCGTCCCGAGATAGCGCGCGATCGGCATGATCGCCATCGACTCGTACCACGAGGCCTTCGAGACGTCGTACGTGCCGGTGATCTTCACGACGTCACCCGCCTTCACCTGGACTCGCCAGTCGCTTGGGGTCGCGGTCATCGCGACGTCCCAGGAGACGGGGCCGGCCGGCTCCCAGTACTTCGCCTGCGAGCGGAAGAGCCGGACGGTCCGGTCGCCGCGGGTGACGGTCAGGTCGCTGTAGATGCCGCCGGGGTGCAAGTGGCCCGCGGTGGCGATGAGCGTCTGGTCGCGCGGCACGGTCCACGACTGCTGGGAGCCGCGGCCGCGAGCACCTGCGGCGGCGTTCGTCGGGAAGGTGAAGATCTTGCGCCCCTTGGCGCGTTTGGCGTCGAAGATCGGGTAGGCCGACGGCCCGGAGACATCCATCCACTGCGTCGTGACGGGCTTGATGCCGGCCGCCTCAGGCGAGCCGTCCGGCACGAAATCGATGTCCCACGTGACGAGCACATCCGCCTCGTTCGGGAAGAGGTTGTGGATCATGTGGTTCATGAGCCACTGCTGCTGTGGGTCAAAGCGCCAGCCGAAGCCCTTGGGCAGGTTCGCGTTCGTCTTCTCCTCGCCGGCAGCCCACCGGGTCTCGCCGTCGACGAGCCATACGCCGTGGTGCAGGTGGACGACGTCGACGGGCGGGACTTTGCCGTCGAGGTAGGTGAGGTTCGGACGGAACGCGGTGATGAAACCGGGGACCTTCGGCTTGGAGTCAGCCCCGATGCCGCCGAGGTCGATGAGGTTCTGCCCCGGCTTGAGGTGTACGGGCCCGAAGGTGTAATGCAGGTGCTGGATCCCCGCGTAATCCGCCTTGGGCGAAAGGTCCTTTGCGAGCACCCTCGCCGAGGTCGTGGACCCCGACTTCGGTGCAGCGGCGGCAGCGTCGCCCGCGCCGGCCCCCGCGCCTACGGTGAGAAGCACCGCGACCGCCGCAAGAGCGGCTCGCAGGCAGGGGGTCACAGGCCCGCGGGGGAACACCAAGACAGAGATACAGGATGCCTGGCCCGGCGTCCATCGTCCGTCCGTCCACGCGACCGCCCGGTGGGGCGCACATCTGGCGCGGCGGCCGCGGTCCCGGTGGCGCACGCAGGTCGCGGAGGGCGCGACCCAGGTGCGGCGCCGGGGCCTGCGCTCGCGCGACGGTCTCGGTGGCGGGGCGCCGGCGGAGGCCGCGACCCAGGTGCGGCGCTGCCGCGCTGCCGCGTGACGGTCCGGTGGCGCACGCCAGTCGCGGAGGGCGCGACCCAGGTGCGGCGCTGCCGCGCTGCCGCGCGACGGTCTCGGTGGCGCACGCAGGTCGCGGAGGGCGCGACCCAGGTGCGGCGCCGGGGCCGCGCCAGGACCGGCACGCAGCGCCATCCCGACCGATCAGGCGGCGGTCTTGGAACCCGCCCTGGCCTCAGCCGTCTTCACGATGCCCGAGACGAGTCCGCCGACGACCAGGCGCATGACCCCGAGCATCACGGGCCGCAGCGGCAGGGCCGCGCCGAACGTGATGCGGTAGGTCATGAACGTGCCGCCCGCTCGCTCCTCCAGGACGACATCGCCACGGTGGTCCTTGACCGGCGCGCCGGAGATGATCCCGTACGAGAAGTGGGTCGGCTCGTCGTAGCGGTAGATCTCCTCGCGCACGGCAGGGCCGGCGCCGAGGATCTTGCGGATGGCACCGACGCCGTTGGGCTCCGTCGTGCCCGGGCGCTCGAGCTCCACGCGGACGGGGCCGGGGCTGAAGGCACCGTAGCCCTCGTGGTCGGCCAGCACGTCGAAGACCGTCTGGACGGGAGCGTTGATCTGCTTGGTGATGAGAAATCCGGGCATCGGCGCACCCTACCGCGGGCACGCGCGTAGGCGGGGTACGGCGCCGCGCACCGCACGAGCCGGCGACGAGCGACGCCTACCCAAGCCCGACGATTGCGGCGCAGTCCCAGTTGCTCGCGCCGCGCCCGCCGTCCCACAGCCTGGCGGCGAGGCGGTCCTGCTCGGCTTTGGAGGCCATGTAGGCCTGCGGCGTGGAGCCGCCGAGGCCCTTCCACGTCGAGACGATGAACTGGTAGTAGCCCGACGCGCCGGCGGAGTTCGGTCCGACGTTGCGCCCGCCGGACTCGCACTGCACGATGGCCCACGGAATGGCCCACGGGCCGCCAGGACCGGCCTTGGAGACCGTGGCGCGCGCCGCAGCAGCCTCCTGCTCGGCCAAGACCTTCTTCAACCGCCGCTGCGCCCCGCGACGGTTGGACCGTGTCGCCGACAGTGCGGCAAGACGCGCGCTGCGGGCCTGTGCGAACGCGGTGCGGCGAGCATCCAGGCCGGCGCGGATCTGAGCCAGGCTGTCGCGTCGCGCGAGGACCGCCTCCGCAGCGGCGCGCCGGCCCGGGACGAGCTTCGCGTAGCTGCGCTGCTGGCCGACGGCCTCGGACTTCGCGGCGCGGACTTCGCCGAAGAGGGCGCTGTCGCGCTCCTGCACCCGATGGAGGAATTCAAAGCGCTCCATGAGCGCCCCGAAGCTCTGTGCCTGCAGCACGACATCGGTCCAGTCCGGACGCCCCGTGACGTAGCGGGCACGCAGGACATCCGCGAGCTTCCCCCGGACCTCGGAAAGCCGCTGCCGCAGGCGACCGTGCCGGGCGCGCGCCCGGCGCAGGCGTAGCTCCGTGTCGGCCAGGCGCGCCTGCGCGCGGCCGAGCTCCGACTGTGCCTCCTCAAGACGGCCCTCCAGGATGGAGATCGCGCGGGCCGTCTGGCTCTCCAGCCGTCCGAGGCGCGCGGCGGCCGTGCCGAGCTGGGCCTCGCGGCGCTTGGCGGTGTCGATCGTCGACCGCAGCGCGCCGGTGTCCGCAGCTCGCGCGGTGCGGCCCGCGCCCTCGTCACCGATGGGCAGCAGCGCCAGCACGACGAGCACCGCCAGGGCCAGCGCGACGACGAGGAGCAACCTGAGGATGAGCGGGCGGGCGGCGGGCATGCAGAGGGCCACCGGGACCCGGTGGAGGACAGCCCACGGTACGGGCGTCCCTGCCCCGTCGCGACCGCTGCAAGCGTCCGCCCGCCCGGGGCGGACGCCCGTCCGGCGACGCCCGGTCCGCCGCTACCCCTCGACGAAGAGGTCGGTGATGAGGTCCTTCTCGTCGGCGCCCTCGCCGAGGTACACGGAGAAGTCGGTGACCCCGCCGCGCTCACGCAGCACCTCGTCGTCGATGAGGAACTGGCCGGTCAACTCCCGCGAATCGCTCGTGAAGATCGCGTGCGCCGCGTCGGCCATGATCTTGGGGCTGCGCGAACGGGCCATCGACTCGTCGCCGCCGAGGAGGTTCTGCACGGCGGCCGTGGCGATCATCGTCCGCGGCCACAGCGCGTTGGACGCGACACCCTGCTCGCGGAACTCCTCCGAGAACCCCAGCGCGCACATGCTCATCCCGAACTTCGCGATGGTGTAGGCGACGTGGTTGCCGAACCACTTCGGATCCCAGCTCAGCGGCGGTGAGAGCGTGAGGATGTGCGGGTTCGTGCCCTTGACCAGATGCGGAAGGCAGGCACGCGAGACCACGTAGGTTCCGCGCGTGTTGATGTCCTGCATGAGGTCGTAGCGCTTCATCGGCAGGTCGAGCGTGCCCATCAGCGCGATCGCGCTGGCGTTGTTCACGCAGATGTCGATGCCGCCGAAGCGCTCGACGCAGGCGGCGACCGCAGCGTCGACGGACTCCTCGTCCCGGATGTCGCCCACGATCCCCAGCGCCTGTCCGCCGGCGGCCTCGATCTCGGCAGCGGCGGTGTGGACCGTGCCTTCAAGGCGCGGGTCGGGCTTGTCGGTCTTGGCCATGAGGCAGACGTTGCCGCCGTCCTGGGCGACGCGTAGCGCGATGGCCAGGCCGATGCCACGACTGGCACCGGAGATGAACATGGTGCGGCCTGCAAGGGAGGAAGAGGAGCTCATACGTTGCAGTCTGCCACTGACCCGGTGCGGCGTGCGCGAACTCGACTTCGGGCATGATGCGGGTGGTGCTGTCCGACGTTCCGCCGACCCCGATCCGCGCGCAGGCCTCCGCCGCGTTGAAGGCGCGCGTCCACGTCTTCGAGCTGCTGAAGGTCAACCAGACGACGACACGGGTGCCGCGCGGGGGGTCCCGCCCTCTGTGTCAGGCGATCCCGTTCACCGCGCAGCGGGTCTTCGTCCGATGGACGGGTGCTCGGGCGGGACGGTCGCTCGCGCTCGACGTGCGGGCCCCTGGGCACGCCACCCGCACCCGGACGGTGAAGCTGCGCAGGTCAGGGGCCGGCCGGGCGACCGTCGAGCTGACCCCGCGCAGCGAGGGTCTGCGGGACGAGGCTTTCCCCCAAGGGCGCTACACGTTCACGTTGCGCGTGGGCACCCGCCGGCTGGACCGCACGACGCTCACGCTCACCGGCGGCGTCAAGACCTGCTGACGGCCGCTGGGCCGGATCCTCCACGTCGGGTGCCCAGCCCGGACCGTGGAGCACGTACCCCGCCCGTGCACGCCAGTCCGGCGCGGTCTTGAGGTCGCTCCACAGGGCCGCATATTCATGGCTGACGACCTTCAGCGGGTTGTACGTGCCGATGTTCGTCGTCAGGCCGTAGCGCACTCGTTCGGTCTCACCCTGGAAGGTCTTGAAGAGCCGGTCCCAGACGATGAGCACGCCGCCGTAGTTGCGGTCCAGATAGATGTCGTTGGCACCGTGGTGCACGCGGTGGTGTGACGGCGTGTTGAAGAGGAACTCGATCGGTCGCGGGAGCGTTGCCGATGCGCTCGGTGTGCAGGCCGAACTGGTAGATGAGGGACCACGACTGAGCCAGCAGGATCATCCACGGCTTGTAGCCCAGGAGCGCAAGCGGAAGCCAGAACGGCAGCGTCATGGGGACCCACGGCTGACGCAGCGCCGTCGACAGGTTGTAGTGCTCGCTGGAGTGGTGGACGACGTGGCTGGCCCAGAAGACCCGCACCTCGTGTCCCACGCGGTGGTAGAGGTAGAAGGCAAGGTCGTCCAGCAGGAAGAGCAGCGGCCAGATCCACCAGTCGCCGGCGTGCATCTCCAGCGGCGAGAGCTCGAACGCGACCGCCCAGACAGCGATGAGGACGACGTGCCAGAACGCGTTGATGACGACGGAGCCCGCCCCCATGGTCAGCGACGTGCGGGTGTCACGCGATCCGTAGCCGACGAGGTCGCGCGGCTCGTCGGCGTGCTCCTTGGCCTCGCGGCGGAACGCGAGGATCTCGACCCACATCAGGAGGATGTAGAACGGGGCGGCGTAGGCGACGAGCTCGATCATGGAAGGGGGACCTCGGTCGTGCCCGTGAGGGCGGTCAGGGTGCGGCCGGTCAGCGACGCGGCAGCCTGGCCGGCCGCCGCGTCGTCGCCGTCCAGGACGCACGCGATCAGCGCGTCGGCGGCGGTCGCGTCGCGCAGTTCGTCACGGAGCAGGCCGAGCGTGAGCTGCGGCATCCCGGCCTCGCCGGCAAGCAGCGAGTTGTAGGCAAGGCGATAGGCGATGTTCTGCGAGGCGTCGACCAGGACGTCCCACAGCTCGCGGTAGGCGTCCAGGACGGCGTGCTCGTCATGGCGGGTGCGGGCTTCCGTGAGCGTGCGCGCGCGATCTCGCAGCCGGTCGCGGTCGGCGTCCGTGGCGCGCTGGGCGCCGCGCACCGCGATCTCGACGGCGAGGCAGGCGCGCAGCTCGTAGCCGGCGCGGGCGGCGTGCAGGTCCCCGGCCGCAGGCAGGTCGGTGAGCAGCTCGAGCCCACCGGTGCGGCTCCAGTCCAGGACGCGGGTGGCGCCGCCCTGGGAGACCTGGACGAGGCCCGCCTGCTGCAGGCGCTTGACGGCCTCCCGGACGGCGTGGCGGTTGACGGAGAAGCGCTCGCTCAGGACGCGCTCGGAGGGGATCGCGTCCCCAGGGACCAGGCGCCCGCCGAGGATGTCGGCGCGCAGGGCGTCGTAGACCGTGACGGAGACGGGGGCGCGGGTGTCCAGGGCGGCCATCGCGACGGAACCCTACCAACTGGTTGGACCAGTTGGCAAGGGGGGGCGTCGGGACGTGCCGCCGGCGGTCGATGGAGGATCCGGCCTGGCAGCGCGGCCGGATCCCTCGGTCACCTGCCTAGGCGCTCGACGGCCGGACCACGAGCGCGCTCAGGACGACCTGCGACCGCGTCCGCACGACGCTCCCGTCCCGCTGCAGATCTCGGATGAGGCGCTCGAGGTCGGCGTTGGACAGACAGCGCACGCGCGCGATCGCGTCGGCCTCGCCGGTCACGCTCCAGGCCTCGACGACCTCGGGGTGGCCCGCCAGCGTCACCGCGACCTCCTCGAGCTGGATGCCGGGCGCGAAGAAGAGCTCGACGAGTGCCTCGGTCGTCCAGCCCAGGGCGCTGTGGTCGAGGATCGCGGTGAACCCGCGCAGCGCCCCGTCGGCGATCAACCGGTCCACGCGGCGCTTGACCGACGGAGGCGACAACGCCACCCGCCCGGCGATGTCGTCGTAGGTGCGACGACCGTCGCGCACCAGGAGCGTGAGAATCTGACGATCGACGGCATCCATCCGATGGATTCTGACGCAGATCCGGTTCGGATGCCCATCGACAATGCATCAGGGCCGGCGTACCCTCGGTCGATGCCATCCCGCGAGCCGATCGCCCACGTCGTCTTCGACGAGTCCCACGGAGAGGCGTGGACCATCCGGGCGGACGTCGCGCAGGCCATGCAGCCTTCGCACCCCGCCGATTCCTCGTACGCCGACGCGGCCGACGCCCTGCGACGACACGACTTCCGCGTGACCTCGCACGCGCCGGAGGACGGCCCGCTGGTGCAGACGCTGCCGGCCGCGGACGTCCTCGTGATCGCCCACCCGTCGGACCCGCGCTGGGAGCGCACCGTCCCGGCCGGCTCGCCGCATTTCACCGGCGACGAGCTGGACGCGATCACCGCCTTCGTCCGGTCCGGCGGCGGCCTCGTCGTCCTCGGCGAGACCGAGCAGGACAAGTACGGCACGAACCTCAACGACCTGACGCAGCGCTTCGGCATCACGATCGCCAACGACACGGTCAGCGACTACACCCACAACCACGCCGGCACCCCGCACTGGATCCTCGGCGAGCTGCACGCCGGCGGGCGCCGCTCCGACGTCGACCTCCTCGCACGCGTGGACGTCGCCTGCTTCTACCGGGCCGGCACGCTGCACGCCGGCGACGGTGTTCGCGTCCTGGCCACCGCAGGCCCCACGTCCTCGGCCCCCGGCGCGCCCCTCGTCGCCGCGACCCGCCACGGGGCCGGGCGCGTCGTCGTCCTGGCCGACTCAGACCTCTTCGGCGACGACTGCCTCGGCGACCACGACCATGCGCACCTGTGGCTGAACCTCGTCACGTGGGCGGCGGGCGCGCGCTTTGACCAGCCCGCACCCGGCGTCGGCTCCGCGATCCTCGAGGATCCGCAGTGGGCGCAGCTGAAGGCCGCCACCGACGCGCTGCGCCTGCTGCAGCAGCCTGACGGCGCGCTGCGCCCGGACGCCGATCGCGCCGCGGCGAGCGACCTCGTCGACACGATGCTCCGCGCCGTCACCGAGCTCGGGGTCCACGTCGCCCACCAGCAGGAGTACCTCACCGCTGCCCAGGCCGACCTGGCCGCCTGGCGTGACGGCGGCTTCGGCGTGCCGGACTTCACCGGGGCGCTGGACGCCTTCCGGCCCGATCAGCACCGCGTCGACGGCATCGAGCACCTCGTGCTCTTTCCCATGTACAAGCAGAACGGGTCACGCGACAAGGTCTTCGAGGCGCTCGTCGTCCGCGTCCCGTGGCCGGCGTGGCTCGCGGACCTGGAGGCCACGCGCTACGACAACGCGAAGTTCGTGCCCGTGCAGCTGCGCGACCACACCGCCGGATACGACGGTGACTGCGCCGTCCTCTTCCCCGAGACCGTCACCGTCAGCGGCAAGCCCGCCAACCACTTCGGCGGCATCTTCTGCGACCGGGAGGCGCGCCGCTTCCGCGAAGAGGTGGGCGCCGCGGCACGCGTCCTGGGGGTGAACCTCCCGCCGGACGCCGACGCCCTGCTCCGCAGCGAGGCGCTCTCGCACGACGCGTTCGAGCTGTGGGACCTCGTCCACGACCGCGCGCATTCGCACGGAGATCTGCCCTTCGACCCGTTCATGATCCGCCAGCGTGCGCCGTACTGGATGTACGCGCTGGAGGAGCTGCGCTGCGACCTGACCGCCTTCACCGAGGCCGTCACGCTCGAGCAGGAGGGCTTCGCGCTGGCACGGCACGTGCAGACGGCCATCCTCTTCGATCGCCTCTTCCGCTTCCCCGTGACCGGACCACGGGTTCGCAACTACGACGGGCTCGGCGGCCAGCTGCTCTTCGCGTTCCTGCACAAGACCGGTCGGATCCACTGGACCGACAACCAGCTGACGGTCGACTGGGACGCCGTGGCGGACGGCGTGCTGGAGCTGCGCAGCCTCGTCGAGGAGCTCTACCGGACCGGGATCGACCGGTCCAAGCTCGCGCACTGGGCGGCCGCCCACGACCTCGTCGCGGCCTACGTCCCGCCTGCGAGCGGCTCACGCTGGGCGCATGCCACGCGGACGTTCGTAGAGGCCGCCGACCTGCGCCCGTACATCGACGAGGTGCTCGAGGACGAGTTCCCGCTGTCTCTTTTCTACGTCGCCCTGCAGAGCCGCCTGGCCGCAGACGGCGAGGAACGCCGCCAGGCCGCTACCGTCGCGGCATGACACTCGACTCCAGGGCGCTCGCGGGGCGCACGATCGCCATCGCTGGGGCCAACGGCTCGCTGGGCCCGTACGTGGCACGCGCGGTCGCCGCCGCCGGCGCGACCGTCGCCCTGGCGGACCGGGACCTGCCGGCCCTGGAGATCCTGGCTGCCGAGCTCGGCGTCCCCGCCGAGCGCGTCGACTGCCAGGTCGTCGACCTCATGGACGAGGCCGCCACGCGCGCGTGGGCGCAGTCGGTCCGCAGCCGCTTCGGCGGGGTGGACGGCCTGCTGCACCTCGTCGGTGGCTGGCGTGGCGGACAGACGCTGGCCGAGGCCCCGATGGAGGACTGGGACGTCATGCACGAGCTGCTCATCCGCACCGTGCAGAACACGACGCGGGCCTTCTATGAGGCCCTGAACGACTCGGGCTGCGGTCGCTTCGCGATGATCGGCGCCAAGGCGGCGGTGGAGCCCGGTCACAAGAACGCTGCGTACTCCGCCGCCAAGGCTGCCGCCGAAGCGTGGACGTTCGCGCTGGCCGACGCGTTCAAGGACGCCGACCAGGGCGGCACCGCCAACGTCGTGGCGATCAACGCGCTCGTCACCCCCGAACAGCGCACGAAGGAGCCCGACAAGGCGTTCAAGACGTTCACGGACGCCGAGGACATCGCGGACACGCTCGTCTGGTTGTGCAGCGACGCCGGCGGCAAGGTCAACGGTCAGCGCATCCCGCTCCACGGGCGCTGAGCGTGAAGGGTTTCGCGTCCGACAACTACGCGGGGATCCACCCCGAGGTCCTTGCTGCGATCTCAGCCGCGAACGACGGCACGCATGCCCGCGCCTACGGTGCCGACCCGTGGACGGACAAGGCGCAGGAGCTCTTCCGGAGCACTTCGGGGAGCATGCCCGCGGCTACCTCATGTTCAACGGGACGGGCGCGAACGTCACCGCGATGCGCGCCTGCTGCCGCCCCTGGGAGGGCGTCATCTGTGCCGACACCGCCCACGTCCACGTCGACGAGGGCGGTGCGCCGGAGCGCATGGGCGGCCTGAAGCTCCTCACGACGCCGACCGTCGACGGCAAGCTCACGCCGGACGACATCGCCCGCAAGACGGTGCGCGTCGGCGACGAGCATGCCGTCCAGGCCCGCGTCGTGACGGTCACGCAGTCGACCGAGCTCGGGACGGTCTACGCCGTCGACGAGCTGCGTGCGTTGGCCGACGCCGCGCACGCCCGCAACCTCGTGCTGCACGTCGACGGCGCCCGCCTGGCGAACGCCGCTGCCTCGCTCGGCGCTCCGCCTTCCGGGACTTCACGACGGACGCGGGGGTGGACGTCGTGACCTTCGGCGCCACGAAGAACGGCGCGCTCGGCGCCGAAGCCGTCGTCTTTCTGACCCCGGGGCTGGACGACGGCTTCCTCTACCTGCGCAAGCAGTCGATGCAGCTGGCCTCCAAGGGCCGCTTCTTCGCCGCGCAGATCGTCGCCCTGCTGGAGGGTGACCTCTGGCGACGGACCGCCACCCACGCGAACACGATGGCCACACGCCTGGCGGCGGGCGTGGCGAGCCTGCCCGGCGTCACCGTCACGCAGGCCGTGCAGGCGAACGCCGTCTTCGCGATCCTCCCGCCCGGCCACAGCCGAGTCGCTCATGGAGGCCTGGCCGTTCTACGTCTGGGACGAGGCCACCGGCGAGGTGCGCTGGATGTGCTCGTGGGACACGACCGAGGATGAGGTCGACGCCTTCGTCGCCGCGATCGCCGGCATGACAGGCAGCCACGATGGGTGACCTGCAGCTCGGGTTGAACACCGGCTACTGGGGCGGAGGGCCACCGCACGGGGTGACCGAGGCCATCGCCGAGGCCGACCGGCTCGGGCTCCACTCGGTCTGGACGGCGGAGGCATACGGTTCGGACGCGCTCACGCCGCTGGCGTGGTGGGGGGCGAGGACGACGAACGTGCAGCTCGGGACGGCCCTGCTGCAGATGAGCGCCCGCACCCCCGCGGCGACCGCGATGGCCGCGATGACGCTCGACCATCTCAGCGGCGGCCGCTTCCTCTGTGGCATCGGCGTCTCCGGTCCGCAGGTCGTCGAAGGCTGGTACGGCCAGCCGTTCGGCAAGCCGCTGGCACGCACACGGGAGTACGTCGCGATCATGCGCGACATCTGGGCGCGGCAGGGGCCGGTCACCGCTCCCGGGCCGCAGCTCCCGCTGCCCTACGCCGGCGCAGCAGGACTGCCAGAACCGACGGGCCTGGGCAAGGCGCTGAAGAGCTCGATCCACCCGCTGCGCTCGGACATCCCGATCCTCCTCGGTGCCGAAGGACCGAAGAACATCGCGCTCGCAGCCGAACTCTGCGACGGCTGGCTGCCGCTCTTCTACTCACCGCGCCACGAGGGGTTCTACCGCGACGCGCTGGCGGAGGGCTTCGCGCGCGACGGGGCTCGCCAGACGGCCGACAGCTTCGAGATCGCCGCGACCGTCCCGCTCATCGTCATGGACGACGTGGAGGCTGCCGCGGACCTGCTGCGCCCGATGTACGCGCTCTACTTCGGAGGGATGGGCGCGAAGGGGACGAACTTCCACGCGAACGTCGCGATCCGCATGGGCTTCGAGGAGCAGGTCGACACGATCGCCGAGCACTTTCTCGCCGGCCGCAAGGACGAGGCGGCAGCGGCCGTGCCGACCGCGCTCGTCGAGCAGCTCGCGCTCATCGGGCCACAGGCCAAGATCCGCCACGACCTCGAGGCCTGGCGCGAGTCGCAGGTCACGACGATCCTCGTCGGCGGCGACGCCGCGATGGTCCGGACCGCCGCCGAGCTCGTGCTCGGCTGACGGGTACGCAGCCCGAGGCGGCGGCCCGGACGCGACAGGGGTCAGTCGGTGATCTCGCGGACGACGAGGTCGGCTTTCTGGCGCCCTTCCAGCGTCAGCACGACCCGCCCCTCGTCCAGCGCGCCGCCGTCGAGCAGCCCGTCGTCTGCGAGCCGGACGGCCGACGCCGCCCCCGCGGCCGAGAGCAGCGACGTCGTCACGCCTTCCCGGAGCCGCGAGCGGAGCATGAGCGCCTCGAACCGACGCTCGTCGTCGGTGAGGATCTCCCGGCCGGCAGCCGGGGAGCGCCCGGCGACCAGGCGGGCGGCGTACGCCGAAGGGTGCAGGACGTTCCACCAGCGCACGCCGTCCACGTGGGAGTGCGCGCCGGGCCCGAGCCCCCACCAGTCCCCGCCGTCCCAGTAGCCGAGGTTGTGACGGCAGGCCGACGGCCCCGGCTCGTCGTCCCCGTCGTCACCCCCGGGTCGCGCCCAGTTGCAGACCTCGTACCAGCGCAGGCCCGCAGCGGTCAGGCGCTCGTCGGCCCGGGCGTACCGTGCTGCCATGGTGTCGTCGTCCGGGGCGGGCAGGTCGCCGCGCCGGACCTGCGCGGCCATCCGCGTCCCTGGCTCGACGATGAGCCCGTAGGCGCTGACGTGGTCCGGCGACGCTGCCAGGGCGCTGTCGAGCGTCACGTCCCAGTCGGCTTCGCTCTCGCCCGGGGTCCCGTAGATGAGGTCCAGCGAGACATGCTCGAAGCCCGCGGCGCGTGCCTCGGCGACGGCCTCCCCGGCCCGCCCGGGCGTGTGCACGCGGTCCAGCGTCGCCAGGACATGCGGCACGGCGCTCTGCATGCCGATCGACACCCGCGTGAAGCCGGCCTCCCGCAGCACCGCCAGCGAGCGCGGGTCGACGGACTCGGGGTTGGCCTCCGTCGTCACCTCCGCACCGTGGGCCAGGCCGAACTCGTCGTCCACGGCCCTCAGGACGGCCGCCAGGTCCTCCGGATCCAGCAGCGTGGGGGTGCCCCCGCCGACGAAGACCGTGCGGACCGGCACCGCCGCCTCGCCGAGCACCTGTCGCGCGAGCCGCAGTTCGGCGACGATCGACGCCGCCCACGAGGCCCGCGTCACGCCACCCTTCAGCTCGGTCGCCGTGTACGTGTTGAAGTCGCAGTAGCCGCACCGCGTCGCGCAGAAGGGAACGTGGAGGTAGAGCCCGAACGGTCGGGCGGCAGCATCGACCCGCACGCCGTCCGGGAGGACGCCGGAGGCCGGGACACCTTCGCCGTCGGGCAGGAGCGCGCACATCTGGACACAGTGTGGCGACCCTCCGATCCTCCGGTAGGGTCGGGTCCAGGATGAGGAGGACGCTGCGCCGGACCTTGCGCCCTGCCCCGATCACGGTCCCCTGCCTCGCGGCGGCCGCGTTGCTCGGCTGGTGGGCGGCCGACGAGGGCGGGTACAGCATCTCGCGCTGGGCTCCTGGCGCTGCCGCGGTCCTCGTGCTCCTCGGCATCGCGCTCGTCGTCATCCCGAACGACTGGGCGGGGGTGCCGCGACCGGTCCGGATCGCCACCGGCGCGCTCGCAGCGTTCACCGCGTGGAGCTTTCTGTCCATGCTGTGGGCGGGCGATCGCGGCGCAGCCTGGGAGGGCAGCCAGCGCACGTTGCTCTACCTGGCGCTCTTCGCGCTCTTCGCGCTGTGGCCCCAGCGGGGTCGCACCGCGGCGATGCTCCTCGCGGGCTGGGTGCTCGTCGTGCAGGCGGTGACGCTCGTCCTCCTTCTCCGGATGGCCGCCGCCGGGAACCCGCGCTCCTTCTTCGGGGACGATCGGCTCGTGGACCCGGCGGGGTACCCGAACGCCACCGCGGCGCTCGCGCTCATGGCCTTCTGGCCTGCCGTCCTGCTCGCGGCGGGGCGGTCCGTCGCATGGCCGCTGCGCGCGGTGCTCGCCGGCGGTGCGGTCGCGCTCGCGGACGTCGCGCTCATGGCGCAGTCCCGCGGGGGACTGCTGGCGTCCGGGCTGACCGCTGCCGTCGTGCTGGCGCTCGCCCCGGGCCGCCTGCGTGTCGCGGCGACCCTCGCGATCGTCCTCGCCGGTGCAGCGGCGGCGGCACCGGCGACACTGGACGTCGGGGACGCGCTGAACGCCGCCGGCAACCCGTCAGGTGCGGTGACCCGTGCGGTGCAGCTCATCCTCCTTGCCGCCGTCGCGGCGGGCACGCTGGCCGGGATCCTCACCCGCTGGGAGTCGCGGAGTGCGCCGTCGGAGAAGACGGGGCGCCGGGTGCGACGGGCAGCACAGATCACGGCAGGGGTCGCGGCGCTCACGCTCGTGGCGGGCGGCGTGCTCGCTGCGGGCAACCCGGTGGACCGCGTGAGCTCGGCGTACGGGTCGTTCAAGGGGGGCTACGAGTCCACGGACGACAGCGGCAGCCGCCTCGTCGGTGGCCTGGGCTCAAACCGCTACGACTTCTACCGCGTCGCGCTGCGCGAGTTCCGCGACCATCCGGTCGCCGGGATCGGCGCCGACAACTTCCGCCAGGCCTACCTCCTGCGCGGTGCGTCGGACGAGACGCCGCGCTACCCGCACAGCCTGGAGCTGCGGACGCTGGCCCAGACCGGGCTCGTCGGCGCGGTCCTGCTCCTCGGCGCGCTGGGGGCGGCGTTCGCGGCGGCCTGGCGCGGGATGCGGGCGCCGGGGCGGGGGTCTGCCTCGGGTGAGCTGCACCGGACGGTCACCGCCGCCGCGGCGAGCGTCACCGTCCCCTGGCTCATCCACGGCAGCGCCGACTGGTTCTTCGAGTACGCCGGGCTCGGCGCGGCAGCGTTCGCGTTCCTCGGCCTGGCGTGCGCGCTGGCCCCTCGGGCCCAAGCGCCACGGGGCCGTTCCCTTCGCCTGCGCCGGCCGGCTGTCGTGGGCCTGGTCGGCCTCCTGGTGGTGGCGGCCGCCGGACCGGTCAGCCTGTGGATGGCCGACGGCGAGATCGCGACCGCGGGCCAGATCTTCGCCACCCGTCCGGCCGAGGCCCTTCACCGCCTCGACCGCGCTGCCGTGCTCAACCCGTTCAGCGCGCAGCCCCCGTCGGTCGCCGGATCGATCGCGTTGCGGTTCGACGAACCACAGCGCGCGGATCGGTACTTCCGGCAGGCACTGGGGCGTGTCCCCGACGACGCCTACGCCACGCTCGAACGTGGGGCGATCGCGTCGGCGGACGGACGCCGCGACGACGCGCTCGTCCTGCTCCGTCGGGCTGTCGCCCTGGCCCCGCGCGACCCCGTCGCCGTCGAGGCGCTGCAGATCGCACGGTCCGGTGGGCGGATCGACGTGCGGAACCTCAACCGGGCGATCCTGCTGCGTGCCTCCGACATCGGTTGATGCGGGCCTCGTCCGGAGGCTCGGCCGGCACCCGCATCGGTCGTCGATCGGATGAGCCGATCCGGGCCGACCGGACGATGGGCGGGGCTCGGAGGGCTTGGTACGTTCTCCTCGCCCCTCCTGAGAGCCCGACAGGGGGCACGTTCCTCCCATGCCCCGCCACGCCGCCGCCACCGTCCCCGCCGTCCTCCTGCTCACGCTGGCGTTCGGCTCGGGCCCGGCCCAGGCGTCCGATCCGTTGCTGAGCGGCTACGCCGGACCGGGAGGCGGCGAGCAGGCCATCCTCGGCGCCACGTTCGTCCCTGCCGAGAAGGGCAACGGTTCGCTCCGCGCCCCGGCGCGCAAGCGCCCGCCGGGTGGTCCGTCGCGCCGCGCGGGCGTTGCCGGTCGGCCGGCTGCCCCGTCCGCGCCCCGCGTCCCCGTTCCCGCCCCTGCGCCCTCCGGGAGCGCGGCAGGCGGCGCCGGTTCCGGCGGGACCGACCGGCGCTCCGCCGACCCGGCCGCCGGTGCCCCCGCCACGGGCGAGTCCTCCGCACCCTCCAGCGCCAAGACACGACCGGCGCAGCGCGACCCAACGGCAGCGGCCCCGTTGCCGGGCACCGCGCCGGTCCCCACCCCGAGCGACACGCTCACCGAGCCTGCCACGGACACCGCCCGGGCACCGTCTCTCACGGCCGCCAGGACGTCCGCCGGGCCGTTGCCGCTCACCCGCGGACAGGTCCTCGGCGTCCTGGGCGCGCTCTGCGTGTTCGCCGTCTGCGCCGCCGTCAGCGTCGCCCTGGTCCCGCACAGCGCCCGACGCTGGATCTGAATGGGTCGCCACCGACCGTTCGTCGTGGCCGCGGCCCAGAGCGTGGCGCCCGGATTCGGCCTCGCAGCCGTGGTCAGGTTCGTCGGGTGAGCCCCGATCTGCGGGCCGCGCTCGCGGCCAGGTACCCGTCCGCGGCGATCAGCCACGAATGGCTCACCGTCCCCGGCGGCTCGGAGAACGTCGTCGTGCAGATGCTCGACCTGCTCCCGCACGCCGAGATCCTCGCGACGATGTTCGACCCCGACGGTGGGCTGCCGGCCGAGATCGCCGATCGACCCAAGCACCTCTCGTTCCTGGACCGGATCCCCGGCGCCCACCGGCACTACCCCAAGCTCCTGCCGCTGATGGACCTTGCGTTCCGGCGGCTGGACGTCAGCGGATTCGACCTCGTGCTCTCCAGCAACCACGCCTGCGCGAAGAACGTCCGCACCCATGACGTCCGTGGCGTGCGCCCCGTGCACGTCTGCTATTGCCACACGCCGATGCGCTACGCCTGGGACCCGTCGTTTCTGGAGGGCGAGGATCTCGGCGCGGTGGGCATGGCCGCCTTCCGGGCCTTCCGGCCGCGGCTGCTGAGGACCGATCTGCGTGGCGCGGCGCAGGTCGACCACTTCGTCGCCAACTCGACGATCGTCGCCGCGCGTATCCGTGAGCACTACGGGCGCGACAGCACCGTCGTCTTCCCCCCCGTCGACGTCGACCGCCACCTTGCCTCTGCGCGCATGGTCCCGCTGGAGGACGACGCGCCCTTCCTCGTCTTCGGCCGCGTCGTCCCATACAAGAGCGTCGACGTCGCGGTGGCGGCCTGCGAGCGCCTGGGACGTCCGCTCGTGGTGGCGGGAACCGGGCGGGACCTGGAGCGTGTCAAGGCGCTGGCCGGGCAGCACACCACCTTTGCCGGTCGGGTCGATGACGCGGAGCTCACGCAGCTGCTGGCCTCGTCGCGCGCGCTCCTGTTCCCGGGGCAGGAGGACTTCGGCATCGTCCCGGTCGAGGCGCAGGCGGCGGGGCTGCCGGTCGTCGGGTACGGAGTCGGCGGGCTGCGGGACACCGTCACCGACGGCGTCTCGGGAGTGCTCTACGACGACCCGTCGGTCGACGGCCTGTGCGCGGCGATCGAGCGGTTCGAGGGCCTCGCGCTCGCGGAAGCCGACATCCGGGACCGGGCGCGCACGTTCGGTCCCGAGCGCTTCGCCGCGGAACTCGGCGACGTCCTCCTGCATGCCGGAACCTGACCTCGGTCCTGCCGACGGCACGGTCCCGGCTCGCGAGCCGGGGCCCTCGGGGACCCTGCGGGAGGTGTCTTCGCGACGGGTCGTCCTGGACATCGCCGGCCAGCTCGTGACCCGCGGGGGCAACATCGCCCTCGGCATCGCCGTCACGATCCTCGTCGTCCGGGTGCTGGGGGATGCCCGCTTCGGACAGTGGTCGACGATCCTTGCCATCGTCCAGATCGTCGGGTACTTCGGCGACCTCGGGCTGGAGCAGATCGCCGTGCGGCGAGCCGCCGAGGACGACGAGCGGCGGTCGCAGTGGCTCAGCAGCCTCCTCACCTTCCGCCTCGCCGTGGGCGTCCCGGTGACGCTGGTCACGCTGCTGGCGACCGCCCTGCTCGCCGAGGACGCGACGATGCGGACGACCGGGATCATCCTGTCCGGGACCGTGCTCGTCGGCTCGCTGGCGGCCTACCGGACGATCTTCCAGCTGCACGTGCGCAACAGCATGACCGCGGCGTTCGAGCTGGCCAACGGGCTCGTCTGGGGTGCGGCCGTCATCGTCGTGGCGGTCGCCGGCGGCGGGATGGTGGCGCTGGCCGGGGCGTTCCTCGCAGCCGCCCTGGTGACGACCGTCGCGCAGGCTGTCGTCGCGCACCGCCTGCTGCCGCTGCGCCCGTCGCTCGACCGCGCGCAGGTCCGTGAGTTCATCCGCGTGGGCGTCCCGGTGGCCGTCGGGTCGCTGCTCATCCTGAGCTACGGACGGATCGATCAGGTCCTCGTGTTCCACTACACCGGTGACCGTGACGCGGGCCTGTACGGCGCGGCCTACCGGATCCTGGATCGCGCCATGCTGCTCCCCGGAACGGTCGTCGCGACGATCTTCCCGCTCATGGCCGCCGCCTACGTGACGGACACCGCGCGGGTCCGGAGGCTCGTGCAGCTCGGCGCCGAGGTCATCGCGAGCCTGACGTTCCCCGTTCTGCCGGTGATGGCGTTTCTGGCCACGCCGACGATCCAGCTGCTCTTCGGGGACGAGTTCAGCGACGCCTCGACGGCCTTCGCGATCCTCATGGGGCTGTTCGCGATCAGCGGCTTCGGGTACCTGTCCGGCTACCTCGTGCTCCTCCTCGGGCTGCAGCGGCGGTTCATCGTCATCGCGCTCGTGGGGCTTGTGGTGAACGTCGGCCTGAACGTCCTGCTGCTCCCGCGGTACGGCTTCGAGGCGGCTGCGGTCGTGACGATCGTGACCGATGTCGTCGTCGTGGGCTGGTCTCTGCGGATGTCGCTCTCGCGTCTGCAGATGCGACCGGCGCTCGGCCGGCTGGCGCGGCTCGTGGGCGCGTCGTCGGCGGCCGGCCTGACCGCGGGCGGCGCGGACGCCCTCGGGCTCGCCCTCGGCCCGGCGGTGCTCGCGGCGGCCGCGGTCTATGTCGCCCTCGTGTTCGCCCTGCGCGCGTGGACGGTGCCCGAGCTGCGGGCGATCCTCGCACGCGACTTCTGAGGGGCCGCCGGGCGGGTCGCCGGGTGGCCGGCGTCGCACCCGGGTCGCGGAGGGCGCGACCATGGTGCGGAGCCGCTCGGCGTCCCGTGCGGCGTCGCACGGGGGTCGCGGAGGCCGCGACCGGGGTGCGCAGCCGTCGTGCTTGGGTCAGACGATGCCCCACGGCATGCGGCTGCCGGCATCGCTGCCGGCGCCGAAGACGTCGTCCAGGATCGTCCCGGAGTCACGCAGGCCGTACTCGCGAGCCAGACGATCCTGCACCTCGCCGCGGCTGAAGCCGCCGACGGCCATCTCGATCGCGACAAGCCGCGCCCCGTCGGTCCTCGGCGAGGCCGGTGGCGCGGGCGCCTGACCCGCAGAGGGGTCGGTCAAGGGCGCCGCGCGCGCGTGCGGGTCGGCGTCGAGATCGCGTGGTCGGTCGCCGACTGCCGGCGAGCGGAGCGCCTGGGCCCCGTCGTCGGCGTGGCCGGCCGCAGCACCTCGATCGACCTCCTCCTCGAGGCCGAGCCGGTGGCTCAGGGCGGTGACGGCGGCGTCCAGCGCGTACAGGCGCTGCTGCGCGTGCTTCGTCTGCTCGACCACCTCGTCCACGAGGGCGAGCAACCGTCCGGCCTCCAGCGCCACCGGGTCCGGGTGCGGCTCGGGCGTCGCGTGTTCCGCCGGGGGCGAGGTGACCGCTGCAGCGACAGCGGGGGACACGACGTGCGCGCGCAACGCGGCAGGCAGCTCGTGCTCGGGGGTCCGGAGCCCCGACGACGCAGGGGCGAGGGGCGACGTCACCGCGGGCATCGGCGGCAGCCCGGACGGGGTCCCGGTCACGCTCGACACGGATGGGGGCGCGTCGAGGGCCGCCCGCCGGTTCTCGGCGTCACGCTCGATGGCGTCGAGGATCTCCCGTGCGCGGGCCGAGGCTTCCGTCATCGCCGTCAGGGTACCCGAGGGTCAGACGGACCGAAGGCGGTCAGCCCCGCGCGCGCCGGACGAAGACCGCACGGGCCGGTTTGGCCGTGCCGTCTGCGCGCAGGATCCCGAACGAGCTCTCCTTGTCGGTCAGACGCGCGTTCGGGAGGTCTTGCAGCGCGTAGACGATGAGCGCGCGCACGTACCGTCGCCAGCGCGTGCGGGCGTAGGTGAACAGACGGCTCAGGCGGCGGGCCTGCGTCACGGCGCTCACGCACTCCGGGCCGCCGCGACACGTGGAGGACCCCGCCTCCGTGATCCACACGGGCAGCGCCGTCAGGCCGGCTGCGACGAGCTGCCGGCGCACCCGTTCGACCCGTGTGACGGCCGTGTCGCCGCCCGCCCCGCCGGTGGACCCGGGCGACGGAACGGCGCCGTAGGCGTGGACGGCGACGCCGTCCGCGTCCGCCAGCAGCGGGGACCGTGTCAGCAGGCGGGAGGTCCAGTCCGCAGGCCCGGGACGGCCCTCGAGGGCGACCAGGAACCGCGCCCGCGGGTTGGCGCCGTGGCCCGCGGGCACCGCGCGCGCGATGAGGTCCGCGTATGTCCGGACGCTCAGACGCGTGGGGTTCGCCGGCTCATACGGCTCGTTCCACAGCTCATACCAGACCGGGGCCGCCGCGGCCGGCAGGCTGCGGTGGGCGCGCCAGAACGTGCCCCCCGGGCCGTAGCGCAGCACGACCGCGCGGACAAAGCGGGCGTACGCCGCCGCCGGCTCGCCACGTGCCCACGCCGGGGTGCCGTTGCCCAGCACCGGCAGCACGACGAGGCCCTGACGCGCGGCCGCAGCGACCGTCCTGTCCGTGACGGTCCACGCGAAGGCGCCGGGCGTCCGCTGTACCGCCGGCCAGCGGATGTCCTCCCGCAGCGTGCGCGCCCCCAGCCGGGCGGAGAGGCGCGCCAGACGGCAGAGGGTGGAGCCCGAGAAATAGCGCAGCGACGCGTGCAGTCCTACGGCCAGCCCGTCGTCGGAGACCGCCGGGAAACGCGGCGCCGATGCGCCCTTGCAGGCGGACGGGCCCGGGACGAGGAGGTGTGCGGGGGTCCGGCGTCCGTCCGCGCCGGCACAGCCGAGCGAGAGCGCGCAGGTGAGCGTGAGGAGGGTGAGCAGCACGGTGCGCCCCAGCCGTGGAGCGGCCGCACCGAGCGCACCGGATGGAGGGTGTCGTCTCAGCGCTCGAGCGTGGCGGTGAGCCGGCGGCTGGCCCGGACGGCGAGCAGGAAGTCGTCCCAGGGCCGCGCGAGCTGGCCGTCGCCGAGCAGCACGGCGAGACGGGCGAGGGAGCGGAAGCCGTCCTGCGCCTCGGTCGCAAGGTCCAGCGCAAGCGGGATCCAGAGCGCCGTCTCCTCTGCCACCAGCCGCTCGACCTCCGGGAGGACGTCGGCCGCCGGGCCGTGCAGGGGGGCGTACGCCGGCAACCAGACCGCGTCACCGCGCCAGCTGGGAGCCCGGTGAAAGCCCATCGTGTCGACGCTGCGCGGGCCGCCGCACACGACGTCGAACCGCGCCGCCAGCGCCGGCCAGCAGGCTGCGTCGAACCGATCGTACGGCGGGACGACGACGTCGGCGTGCAGCGCCTCGTCGCGAAGCGTCTGCACGGCGGTGTCCAAGCGGGCCTCGACCGCCTTGCGCTTCATCCCCGCGAACTCCGAACGACGTGCGGCCTTGCGCACGCGGGTGCGGTGGTCCAGGCCGTGGACGGCAAAGCTCGCGCCGTCGTGGCGGAGCTCGGCCAGCTCGCTGCGCTCGGCGTCCGTGTGCGGTCGCCACTCGTCCCCACCTGGGTCGAGCGGGCGGCGTGGTACACGGGGAAGGACCGACAGCAGGTAGGGGACAGCGGCCTGATGCAGCAACCCGTGGAGGGTCTGCAGCCGCCGGATGCCGTCGCCGGTGGTGTCGTCCCAGGCGTCCATCGCCGGAAAGGCATCGATCCGCAGCAGGAGCTTCGGGCGTCCCAGCGCGGCGTCGCCGAGGACGGTCCGGCGGACTTGCATCTGCGGCTGCAGGACGTGGCCGGCGTTCGTCAGGCGCCCACGGCGCATCTGCCGGCGTTGGTACCTGCGGCTGAGCGCCGAGGGCACCGTCTGGACCCGGACGCCCCGCTGGACCTCCGCGCCACGGAGCGCCTCAGGGTCGATGAGGCCGAGCGCCAGCTCTTCGCCGAAGAGCAGGCCGGCCGTGCGGATCTCGTCACGGGTCATGCGCTGGAGCCGGTCACGCTACCCGAGAGCGGCACGCGGCCCGCAGCAGTCCACCCGGAGCACGCGTCACCGTCCGCGACGCCGCACGCGGGACACGCGCACGTCGCCCATTCCGGGGAGCCGGCGGGGTGGTGGCCCGAAGCGCCGCAGGGCGAACGCCGCGATGCCGGCCAGGCCGCCGACGGTCGCCTGCGCAGCAGCCACCCGCACCGGCCGCGAGGAGGACGGGGTCAGCAGTCGCCGCAGGGGAAGGCGCAGCGTCGCGTCGCGCGTGGCGCGGGCCGCCGCCGCCGGACCGTTCATGAGGCGCGAGAACTCGATCGCGTTCCGCGTGTGCAGGTAGGCGTAGGCGCCCGGGCGCTTCTGTACGCCGGCCGCCTGCGCGCAGTGCGCGTCCAGGACGCAGCCGGCCCGCCAGCCCGCGGCGGCCAGGCGCCGGCACAGGTCCGTCTCCTCGTAGTAGAGGAAGAAGCGCTCGTCGATGAAGCCGACCGCTCGCACCGCCGCAAGGCGCAGGAGCAGGACGGACCCGTCTGCGCAGTCGCACGCGGCGACGCCGGGGATGACCTGCGCCTGCGGCTGCTCGAGGTGGACGACGGATCCGTCGGCGTCCCAGCGGACGCCGAAGGTCTGCTCGTAGATGGCGTGCTCGCCGGTCCAGCGCAACGTCGGCGCCAGGACCGCGAAGCCGTCGGCGCGTCGGGCGGCCTCGCCGAGCGCGGCGATCGCCCCGGGGGCGAGCTCCACGTCGTGCGTGAGCAGCAGGGTCCACACGGTGTGTGCCGCGCGCGGCGCGGCGAGCGCCGCGTTCATCGCCGCCGCATACCCGCCGTTGGTCGGCATCGTCAGCACGCGGATGCCGGGAGGGTCCTCCGGCAGGGGCTGCTCGCCTGCGACCTTCGGGTTCTGGACCACGGTGATCGACGTGGCCGGCAGGCCCTGGGCGACCAGCGCCGCCACGACGGCGCCGTAGTGCTCGGGCCCGTAGGCCAGCACGACCGCCTCGATCACGGTGCCACCGGGGCGCCGGGCGCGACGAGGGCCGCCAGCGCCTGGATCGAGTAGCGCTCCTGCGCCGCGGTACGGCCTGCGCGCGCGACGTCGTCGGCCCCGGCGGTCAGGACGCTCACGATGGCGTCGGCGAACGCGTCGGCGCCGTCCCCGCGGAGGTAGTGCTCCCCTGGCGTCAGGTCAAGGCCCTGTGCCGCGACCGGGGTGGCCACGACCGGCACGGCGTGCGCGAGCGCCTCGACGAACTTCAGGGGGGACCCGCCCCCGGTGAGCAGCGGGACGACGGCGCACGACGCCCGCGCGTACTGCGCCACGCAGGTCGTCGACGAAGCCGAGGACCTCGACGCGCGGGTCCACGGGCCCGTCGACCTGCAGGCCGCGGCCCGCCAGCGACAGCCGCGCCTCCGGGCGCCGGGCCCAGACCCGCGGCATGACCTCGTCGAGCAGGAAGCCCGGCGGCCTGGGCGTTCGGGGCCCAGCGGAAGTCGGCGACGAGCAGGATCGTCCCGTCGCGGGCGGGCGCCGGGACGGGACGATCGCGTCCACGTCCACGACGTTCGGCACGAGGCGCACCGTCGCGCCGGGGGCGAGCGCCCGCGCCCCGGCGACGTCGGCGGGGCTGACCATCCAGACCTCTTCGGCGGCGCGAGAAGATGCGACGCTCGACGCGCTGCGAGCTTCGCTTGGCTGCCGTAGCCGGCATCGCCGAGCTCGTGCTGGAAGCTCGACTCCAGGTTGTGCCCGTTGAAGATCACCGGCCGCGCGCGGTGGATCGGTGCCAGCGACGCCCACATCGTCATGCCGTCGGCGACGATGCGGCCTCCGGGCGTGGCGAGGTCGGCCACCCTCGCGGCGATCTCGGCGTTCACCCCGCGGCGAGCGCGTCCGGAACGCCGCGCAGGCGCGCACCGGCGTAGCGCTGGGCCCGCCGGAGTCCCCGGGACGGATGGACGGGGTGCAGGCGGATCTCGGGGTGGGCGAGGATCTCCGGCGCCGGGTCCTCGGCGCCGAACACGACGTAGACGAGGTCGATCGGCGCGTGGACGGCGAGCGCGCGAGCCAGCGCGTAGGTCCGCAGCGCGCGGCCGACGCCGAGCGTCGGGGTGTGGGCGGTCACGAGCAGGTCGGTCATGTCGGCGGGGCCCATCGTGACGCAGCTGCGTCGTGAGGCGTGCGACGGCGGCGCCGGCGGCTCGGCCGGGTGCAGCGGTGCCCCTGCCCCGCGCAGCGCCGGGGAGAGCAGGCGGTGGGCGCGGCGCGCGCCCGCGTCGGCCAGCAGCGAGCGCGTCGATGTGGCGGACCTGGATGCCGGCGCCCAGCGCCCGGGCGAGCGCGAGCGGCCCGCGGTCCTCCGGTCGGCCGGACCATGAACGCGGCCTGCACCGCGGCTGCGGCGCCAGCAGCTCGCTGTCGGCCGCCGGCGCCCGCCGCCACCGCCTCGGTCAGCCACGCCGCGGCACGGCGCTCCCCGGCGGCGGTCGTGGCCACGGCGACGAGGCGCAGCGCCCCGCTGACCGGCATCGTCTCGCCGAAGTGGGCGCCGCCCGTCCCGGCCCGGCCGTCACGACTGCCGCGCGCCAGCACGCGCAGCCACACGACGGCGTCCGACCGGCGTCGAGCGCGACCTTCACGAGCCCGCGCCAGCCGTCGCGCCAGCCCCCGTCGACGACCAGGCGGTAGAGCGCCTTGGCCGCGGGACGCGCCACCGCGCCGACGACGGCCGCCGCACGCGTGACGGCGGGATGGAACTGCGAGGCCTCCAGGCGCGTGTAGCGCCAGACGTCGCCGAGCGCCTCGCGCCAGGCGCCGCGAGCTCGTGGGTCATGTCGCCGTGCAGGGCGAGCGCCGCGTCCGTCGGCTTGAGCCCCTCGTGGACCGTGCGGCGCTCGTCGTGACGGTAGGCGCCCGCGGCGGAACATCCGCGTGCGGTAGTTCGGGTACTGCGCCGAGGGCCCCGAGCGGCCTGCCGAGAAAGCGGTGGCGCATCGGCAGCGCGAGGAGGTCCACGCCGTCGCGCGGACCGGGTGTCGCGAGGAACGCCAGGATCTCCTCCGCGAGCTCCGGGGTGATCGTCTCGTCGGCGTCGACCTCCAGGATCCAGTCGCCCGTCGCGTGGTCGGCGGCGACGTTGCGCTGGGCGCCGAAGCCCGGCCACGGGTGCTCGACCACGCGGGCGCCCGCGCGCGCGCGCGATCGCCTGCGTCCCGTCGGTCGGAGCCGGAGTCCACGACGACGACCTCGTCGCAGAAGGCGACGCTCGCCAGAGCGCCGTCGGCAGGTTGCCTCCTCGTCCTGCACGATCAGGCAGGCGCTGATCGTGTGGCGCTCGGGCCCGGTCACGCCGCTGGACCTCGCCGTCGGCGCCGTGCGGCGACGGCACCCATGGACTGCAGCGGTCCGTAGAGGCCCGCCGCCTTGACCCGGATCCGGGCTGCGCTCGTCGACGGGAAGACGGGCTCCCGGGGCAGGGCGAGCGCCTCCCACGGCCCCGCGCCGTCGAGCAGGCGCAGGCGACGGTGAACCCCGCGTCGGCGGCGTCCTGACGGCGTTGCGCGTCGTGGCGGCCGTAGGGATAGGCCATCGTCGTCACCGGATGCCCGAGCAGCCCCTCGAGCGCCGCCCGGCTCTGGCGGAGCTCCCTCCTGTGCGTCCTGCGGGCGAGCGACGGCAGGTCCGCGTGGCCCATCGAGTGCGCGCCGATCGCGACCCCGAGGCCTCCAGCGCCGCGACCTCGTCCGAGCGCAGGATGCGGAAGCCCGGCGGCAGGTCCGGGTGGTCGGCGCCGAACAGCGCCGGGGCGAGGAACGCGGTCGCGGTCGCCCCCCGGGAGGCGCAGCACGCGCGCGGCGGTGTGCATCGTGTCGGCCAGGCCGTCGTCGAAGGTGATCGCGCCGAGCCCTTCCGCGCCGCGCAGCCCGCCGTCGCGGATCGCCGCCACAGCTCCTCGGCGCAGACCAGCCGGTACCCGCGCTCCAGCAGGGCCTCGAGGTGCTCGGTGAACTGCGCCTCGGTGACCAGCAGTCCGTGGGGGTCCTGCTCGGCCGGCAGCTCGCCGATGCCGTGGTAGCAGAGCGCGAACGGCGCCCGCCGTCCGCGGGCGGCGTCCAGCACGCGCGAGAGGGTCGCACCCCACCGAGCGACGGCGCCGGGCGCGTCGGGATCCGCGGTGACCGGGGGCTCAGCCACGGTGGTCCTTCGAGCCCAGCACGTCCCCGAGCAGCACGAGCCGCGACTCCCAGGAGAAGCCCTGCACCGCGGCCGACCGCTCCCGGCGGGCCTCGCGGGCTGTCGGCCGCCATCGCCGCCTCGATGGCGGCGACCATCGCCGCTGCGTCGCCGGCCGGCACCTTGACGACGTCGTCGACGTCCGCCAGCGCCGGCAGCGCCGTCGACACCACGGGCAGACCGGCGGCGAGGTACTCGTAGGTCTTCATCGGGAAGACGCTGCGCATCTCGCCGTCGACGTGGTAGGGCATGATCGCGACCGTCCCGCCGCGCAGCACGTCGGGCAGCCGCTCGTACGGGCGATGACCGAGCAGGTGGACGTTCGGCAGGTCCTTCAGGCCGTCGACGTTCGTCGTCGGGTCGCCCGGGCCGATCGGCCCGACGAAGGGGAACGTCCAGTCCGGTCGCAGGCGGGCGAGCTCGCGCACGAGCGGGATGTCGATCTTCGACGCGATGATCGCCCCGACGAAGACGATCCGCGGCTCGGGCAGGGCGTCGACGGCCGGGTCGACCGGACCGTCCTCGAGCGCCCGGGCGAACGCGGCGGTGTCGGCGACGTTGAAGGCCTCGTGGACGTTGTCGTTGAGCGTCCGCATCCGCTCGGCGAGCTCCGGTGCGCTGGCCAGCACGACGTCCGCGCGCCGTGCGAAGCGCTCTTCCGCAGCGCGGAAGCTCGCCTCGTCGATGCCCTTCTTCGCGCCGTGGTCGTCGTCGACGTAGTACATGACGGTCCCGGGCTCGAGCTGCTCGAGGAGCACCTCGGCCTGCGGGACGAACGACCAGAGCACGGTGTCGCGAAAGCCGAGCCTCCGCGTGGCCCGTGCGACGAGCCGCGGCAGGACGAACGCGTTGAAGCGCTGCGCCCAGGGCTTGTCGTGGATCGGCAGGACGAGGGGTGAGATGACGTGGAGGCCGTCCACCGATCGCGGTGGCATGACCCCGCGCACGAGACGCCGGGCGATCCGCTTGAGGTCCCGGCCGGCGACCTGCGGGCGGCGCAGGCCGAGCGACTCGACGAAGAGCATCCGGTTGTCGGCCGCGAGACGGACGAGCAGGTGCTGCTCGTTCGTCAGCAGGTCCTTGCCCCAGTCCGAGAAGCCGACGCACACGATGTCCCTGCCGCGCAGCGGCGTTCCGTCGCTCATCGCCTGCCGCCGATCAGGCTGCGCAGCTGGGCCTTGCGCGCGTCGGGGAGATGCTCGGACACGACGCGGTGCGCGCGCACCGGCGCCAGGCCCAACGCGACGCGGGCACGGGCCGGCGCGCTGTCGGTCGGAAGGACGACGAGCAGGCGCAGCAGCGTCTGCTCGTGATCGCTGAAGCGCAGCTTGTAGTCGAAGACCCCTTCCCCGAGATCAAAGCGCGCCGCGCCCTGCTCGAAGACGGCCTCGACCGCCCCGAGCATCGTGACCATCGACGGCCGCAGCTTGGCGTGCTCCGGGTCGTAGGAGCTCAGCCATGCCCCGACCTCGTCCCCGGCCGCGAAGAGCAGCCGCGTGGCGATCGTCCTGCCCTCGACCTCCAGCACCCACAGCTGCAGCGTCCCGGTGCGTACGAGCTCAGGGCCTGCGTCACGCAGCAGGGCCGCGACCCCGGGGGTGATCGCGGAGGAGCCGCCGTCGGCCTTCCAGCGGGCGGTGTGCTGGGCGAGGAAGGTCTCCACCGCAGCGGGGGCCTGCGCTTCGGTGGCGCGTCGCAGGACGTACCCCTGCTTGGCGACGGTGCGCCGGTCCCTGCGCAGGCGCTGGCGGAAGTGCGCGCTCTTTCTGGCAAGCCAGTCGTCGAAGGTCGCCGGCGCGAGGCGCATACCGGGGGCGATCGTGGCGCCGATCCGCATCACCCGGGCTCTTCCGGGCTCGCCGTCGGGCACGGGGGCGTCGTCCCTGCGCGCCAGCAGCGCCGGCCACGGGGAGCTCGCCGGGACGCCTTCGAAGGTCAGGACGTCGGGGCGGCAGGGGTGGCTCGCCAGCGCCCGTCGGATCGCGACCGCGACGTCCGCCTCCCGTCCGGGGTGAGCCATCGGCTGCACCCGTTGGCAGGCGTGGGCACCGAGCGGGCGCCAGCGCCGAAGGCCGAGCCGCGTTCGGTCGAAGAACCCGGGGGCGATGCCGACGATCGGTCCTGTCACCGGCGAGCCCTCGCGGACGACGACGACCCCGAGCTGCGCGCCCGCCGGGGCGGCGTGCCGCCACCAGCCGAGCAGCCACGCCGCCGAGCAGTAGGGCTGGGAGGTCACGGCGACGAGGGAGTCCCACGCGGCCAGGCATCCCGTCAGCGCCGCGGGGTCGGTGACGACTTCGCCGACGAGCGCGCCGGCGGCCGTGACCGCCCCGGCGGCCGCGCGCGCGCTCGTCGCGGCCTGTCCCGGTCGGCGACCTGGACGGGCCACGCGCAGGTCGGCGACCCGCCGGAGGAGTGACCGGGCGCGGCGGCGCTGCCTTCCCGTCAGGTGCGAGGCCGCGAACCGACGCCCCACGGACGGGGCGAGGGCCATGGCGGCATGTCCGAGCCGTGGCGACACCGGGACGACGGCGACGCGCACGATCGCCTCGCGCACGTCGTCCGTGAAGCGCAGCTTGTAGGCGAAGATGCCTTCGCCGAGGTCAAAGCGCTCGGCGCCGAGGTCCACGGCGTCTTCGATCGCCTGCAGCAGCGACAGGTAGGAGGGCTTCAGTCGGGCATGGCGCTCGTCGAAGCCACTGAGCCAGAAGGAGTGCGTGCTCCCGGCCCGCACGACGATGATCGACGCGATCGTGTCGCCGTCGAGGTCCACCGACCAGAGGCGCATGCGGCCGGAGGCGATCATCGCCGGGGCCGCCTCGTGCAGCATCCGCGCCACCGCCGGCGACATGGCCGCCGAGCCGCCGCGGTCCTCCCAGCGACCGTTGTGCAGGCGGACGAACGCCTCGATGTCCGCACCGGCGCTCGTCGCATCCGACAGACGCTCGCCGCCGCCTCGCCCCAGGACGGTCTTGCGGCTCTTGCGCAGCTGCCGGCGGAAGTTCGAGGACCGCTCGCCGAGCCACGACTCGACGTCGCGGCCGGCCAGGTCGATGGCCAGTCCCTCCCCGGCACCGGTCTGCACGATCCGGGGTCGCAGTCGGCGCCGGGCCGGCCACGCGTCCGCCAGCAGCCGCGGCCAGGGGGACGTCGCGGCGATCCCTTCGAAGTTCAGGATCGACGGCCGGGGCGCCAGGCGGTGCAGCGCGAGGGCGACCTGCCGCGCGACCTCGGCCTCCCGGCCCGGCAGCGCGAGCGGCTCGACGTGCTGACAGGTCTGGGTCCCGAGCGGACGCCAGCGGACCGCGCCGGCCGGCCCGCGGTCGCAGAAGAACGGGGCCAGCCCGACGAGCGTCCCGTCGTCCCGGTCCAGGACGACGACCACGGCGAGCCACGCGCTCGCCGGGCGGGCGTGCCGCCACCACGCCAGCAACCAGTCGGAGGTGCAGTAGGGCTTGGAGCGGAGGTCTGCCAAGGCGTCCCACGCCTCGCGCAACGGGCCCAGCGCAGCGGGGTCGCCGATGGTGTGCGTCGTCGTCCGGCCGGCGGATGCGTTCCCTGCTGCAGCGGTGCTCATCGCCTGGCCGTCCGGGCCCGCAGGATCGCCGGTCACGAGTCCCTCCTGGATCTCGGTCATCCCGGCGGAGTCTGCCATGTGGCGTCCGGGCTAGGATGCAGCGCTGTGAGCGGTATGGGACCCGACGGCGCCACGGAGACCTCGCCGCTGCTGAACGGGTTGCGGGTGATCCGCGAACGCTGGTGGATCATCGCGCTGTCGACGGTCCTCGTGACGTTCGCGCTTGCGGCGCTCGCGCTGAGCGGGACGAAGCAGTACGAGGCCACCTCGAGCCTGCTCATCCGCTCCTCAGGCCTTGCGTCGCTCATCGATCCGTCCGCCGGGCAGAACGCCGATCCGGCCCGGGAGGCTGCGACGAACCTCCTGCTCGTGGGCTCCACGGCGGTCGCCGAACGCGTGCGGCGTCAGCTCGGCGGCACGACGACGGCGGACGACCTGCTCGGCAAGATCGACCCGACGGCGGAGCCGGACGCCGACCTCATCAACATCACCGCGACCGATCCGGACCCCGCGCAGGCCGCCCGGATCGCGAACGCGTTCGCCGACCAGTTCGTCGCCTTCCGCCGGGACGGTGACCGCAGCCGGGCCGACGGCGGCGCCGAGCTGCTGCGCCAGCAGATCGCGGCGCTCCCGCCGGGCCCGAGCAACGAGCGCGTCGAGCTCGAGCAGGCGCTGCAGAAGGTCAATGCCCTGAAGGCCGTCACGACGGGCGACGCAGAGGTGGTGGACCGGGCGAGGGTTCCGACCACCGCCGCGTCGCCGCTACCCAAGCGCGCCGCGATCGAAGGCCTCGTCCTCGGGCTGGCCCTGGGCATGGCGGTCGCGTTCCTCGTCGATCTCTTCGATCGCCGCGTGAAGGACATCGACGACTTCGAGACGCGCTACCGGGCCCGGGCGCTCACGACGATTCCCTTTCCGCGCCCGTGATCCGCAGTCCCAGCGCGACCGTCAGGCGGCGCTCGAGCCGTTCCGCATCCTGCGAAACGGCCTGAACTTCCTCGCGGTCGACCGGGACGTCCGCGTCGTGCTGGTGACGAGCGCGGTCGCCGGCGAGGGCAAGTCGACGGTCGCCGCCGGGCTCGCCCGCGCGATCGCGCTGGCCGGCCAGTCGGTCGTCCTCGTCGAGGTCGACCTGCGCCGCCCGACCTTCCACGAGCAGTTCGACCTGGGCGGCGATCACCGCGGTCTGACGAGCGCGCTCGTCGGCGGGGTCCCGGTCGCCGAGGTGCTGCGCCCCGTGCTGCCCGGCCTGCGGACGCTCCGGGTCCTGCCGAGCGGCCCGATCCCGCCGAACTCGGCCGAGCTGCTGCGCAGCGCCGAGATGAGCCGGGTGCTGCAGGAGCTCCGGGGCGAGGCCGAGTTCCTCGTCCTGGACGCCCCGCCGCTGCTCCCGGTCGCCGACACGCAGGTGCTTCTGGAGAACCCGGACGTCGACGCCTGTCTGGTCGTCGGCCGGGCGTACGTCACGACCCGCGACGAGGTCCGCCGCACCCGTGCGGTGCTCGACCGCCACCGGCTGCGCAACGTCGGGCTGGTCGTGAACGGGACCCGCGAGGTGAGCGACGAATACGACGCCTACGGCGGCCCCGAGCCGTCCCGGCCGGTCCCCGGCGCCCGCGCCTGAGCCGCCTGCAGGCGCCGGTCGGACGGTCCGGCCTCGTCCGCGTCCTGTGCGATCGGGGGACCGCGACCGCATCGATGCCGCTCTACGGTGGTCCTTTCTCTTTCGACGGGCAGCCGTCCGCTGCCCGACGCCTTTGCCGATGAACTTCCTCCGACGCCTCCGTCTTCGCACCGCCGGCCGCTCTGCGCTCGCGATCCTCGTGGCCGCGGCGGCGACCGGGGGCGCGATCGCCGAGCCTGCCGGCGCGGCTGCGCTGAACGGCATCCAGATCGCCAAGATCGGCGAGGGCAACCCGGTCGGCGACGTGGCGGTCGCCAGGTCCCTCGGGGCCAGGGTCATCCGCACGGAGATCCGCTGGAACCTGCTTGAGCCCGACGCCGCCGGTGTCCGCGATCCCGCCTTCCTCGCCGAGGCCGACGCCGTCATGGACAGAGCGCGTCAGACGGGCACGAAGGTCCTGCTCGTCGTCGCCGGAACGCCGTGCTGGGCCTCGACCGCCCCCGGCGGCCCCCAGGGAAGCTGCAGCTCGGCCGCCGCGCGTGCGAAGGCCGCGATCTACGCTCCGTCCGATCCGGCCGCCTTCGCCGACGTGGCCGCGTTCCTGGCGGGGCGCTACCGCGACTCGCTGGCGGCGTTCGAGGTCTGGAACGAGCCCGACCACGCCGACGAGACGTCGTTCGCCGGCCCCGACAAGCCTCGCCGCTACGCCGCGCTGCTGAAGGCGGCCTACCCCGCGGTCAAGCAGGCTGCGCCCGCGGTCAAGGTCCTCGGCGGCTCGCTCGTCGGGGCAAACGGCGTCTTCCTCAAAGCGCTGTACAGAGCCGGGATCAAGGGCTCCTACGACGCGCTGTCGGTCCACTATTACGATCTCGTGCTCGCGTCGATCCGGGCCATCCGCGCGGTCCAGCGGAGCAACGGGGACGCCAAGCCGTTGTGGTTGGCCGAGTACGGATGGACGAGCTGCCTGCCCGCGCGCACGCAAGGCGGGCACAACTGCGTCAGCCGTACGCGGCAAGGAGCGAACGTCACGGACGTGGTGCGGGCGCTGGCACGGACGACCTACGTCAAGGCTGCCGTCGTCTACACGCTGCAGGACACGCAGCAGTACAGCTTCGGTGTCCTTGATCGAGCCGGGCGACGCAAGCCGGCGTTCGCGGCGCTGCGCCAGGCGTTCACCATCCGGCGCACCCTGCGACCGGTCCGCCTGCGGCTCTCCCGCAGCCGCGGACGGCTCGTGGCTTCCGGATCGGCGCCGGCCGGTGACGTCCTCGAGCTCGACGCGCTCCGCGGTGCGGCCCTGCGCTACAAGGTCATCTTCCGGCTGGACCGCAACGGTCGCTACCGCCTGACGTTGCCGACCGCCGTCCGCCGGGGGATGGTCGTCAAGGTCACGCAGCCCTGGTCCGGGCGCACCGCCCGGCTCCGCGTCCCCTGAGCGACCGCCTGCTCCCGCGACGCGCCGCGGCCGTCGCGTCGGCCATCATGGAGCCATGTCACCCACGTGGATCTGGATGCAGGCCGTCCTCGTCGTGTTCATCCTCGCGGGGATGGTCATCGCGATCACGAAGCTCGTGTGACCGCCGCGCCCCAGGTGCGCCCCGGGTGCGTCAGCGGCTGAAGAAGCGGCTGAGCGCACGACGCCTGGGCGCCGCGGGCATGGCCGGTCCGTCCGGCAACGGCGTGCCGTCGAGGATCGCGAGCGGCACGGCGCGCGCGACGTGGTCGACCTGCGCGGCGTCCAGCCCGGCGCGGAGGAGGACCGGACCGATCTCCGGAGGCCGGCGGACGGTCGAGTGGGCGTCGGAGGCGACGTCGTGGACGAGACCGTCGGCCAGGAGGCGCCGCGCAAACCGCTCGACGTCCTTTCCGAAGCGGCCGGCGAAGGCACCGGCGGTGACAGAGGTGCGCAGCCCGCCGGCGACGAGGCGCCCGAGCAGCTCCGGGTCGCGTTGAAAGGCCGGCACGCGCTCGGGGTGCGCGAGGACGATCCGGTCATGCCCCCGGCGGCGCAGCGCCTGGATCCCTTGTTCCACGCCGGCGGCGACGGGGGAGAGCGGGCACTCCACCAGCAGCCACGGACCGCCGCCGAGCCCGAGCGCGTCGAGCTCCTCGTCGGGGAGGTCCAGCGCGCGGGTGAGCGCCACCTCGCCGCCGGGCCGCACCTCGAGGTCCAGCCCCTGCTCCAGCAGTGCGGCGTTCACCGCGACGACGTGCTCGGCGATGGTCTGCGCGGTGTTCTGCGGCCAGTCCCACGAGACGTGTGGCGTGGCGACGATCGTCATGGTGCCGGCGGCGACCGCCGCGCGCGCGAGGGCGAGCGTGTCCTCCATGGTGGCCGGCCCGTCGTCGATGCCCGGGAGGATGTGGCAGTGCAGGTCGATCACGTCACCTCAGCGTACGCAAGGGCGCACCGCCGCCTCTGTCCGGCGGGGCCCACCGGGTGGCGGGCCCGCGGAAGACGCCCCGGTCGCGGGGTAGGATGGCCGCATGTTCCGAGCGATCGTGGTGGGCACGGATGGGTCCGACACGGCGCAGACCGCGGTGGACGAGGCCGTCGGCCTGGCCAGCTCCATCGGTGCCGCGTTGCACATCGTCAGCGCCTACGAGCCGGTCGCCGCCGACAGGCTGCGGGTCGAGCGCGACCAGATCCCCGGTGACCTGCAGTGGATCGTCAACCCGCGGGAGGACGTGGACGAGGCGCTGCGCGTCGCCGCCGCCGGAGCGCGGGAGGGCGGCGTCGCCGAGGTCGCCGTCCATGCACGCCAGGGCGACCCGGCGGACGCGATCCTCGACGTGGCCGAGGAGCAGGGCGCTGACCTCGTCATCGTCGGCAACAAGGGGATGACGGGTGCCAAGCGCTTTCTCCTGGGGTCCGTGCCGAACAAGGTGAGCCATCACGCTCCCTGCAGCGTGCTGATCGTCCGGACCGTCTGAGGGCAGCCGATCCTCTGAGCCGCCCGCTCGCGGGTCAGCGGGCCGCGGGTGCCACGCGGCGCGGCAGACCGAGCGCCGCCGCTGCGTCCAGAAGCCCCGCACCGGTGAACTTGTCGCGTCCGGGGGGCCCGAGGTCGGTCGCGGTGTCGCGCAGGCGCCGCTCGACCGCCGTAGGGGATGGCGCACGGCCCGAGCGTTCCGGAGGCGAGCATGAGCGCGACGGTCCCGGTGACGTGCGGGGCCGCCATCGACGTGCCCTCGAAGTCGTTCGGCACGAGAAACCGCCCGGGGCGGTTCTTGCGGAAGGTCACCTGACGGATCGTCGCGTCCCGGAGCATCCTCGGGGCGGCACGACGGATCGTCGTACAGGACGGAGTCCGCCCCGCCGCCGGGCGCCACGAGGTCCAGGCCGGGCCCGGAGTTCGAATAGTCCGCGGCGCAGCCGTGCTCGGTCGTCCCGCCGACCTGGATCGAGAGCGCGCCGAACCGCCGGGCCGGGACGTTCGTCGCGGACGAGTTGCCGGCCGCGGCCACGACGACGACCCGCTTGCTCCGGGCGTACTGCAGCGCGGCCCGGACGTCGGGCGCGCTCGTCAGCGAGACGGGCCGGATCCCGTCCGACAGCTCGATCGAGACGTTGAGCACCCGCGCGCCGCGATCCACGGCGTAGCGGATGCCTCGGGCCACGCGGTAGGAGCTGCCCTCGCCGTACTCGTCCAGGACGCGCACCGCGAGGATCTTCGACGCGTACGCCACGCCGACCATCCCGTACCGGTTGTTCGCGGCCGCCGCGATGATCCCGGCGACGAAGGTCCCGTGTCCGTTGGCGTCATTGGGGAAGTCGTCGCCGGCGACGAAGTCACGCCCGCGGATCATCCGGGCCGCCGGCAGATCCGGGGAGCGGCGGTAGGGACCGCGGTCGGCGTAGGCGACGCCGGTGTCGAGGACGGCGACGACGATGCCCGCGCCCGCCTGCGCCCTTGCCGGCACGTGCGACCATCCCAGGCCTCGGGGGCCCTGATGCCGAAGGGGCCGGTGAGGTCCCACTGGCGCGCGGCCCAGCCCCCGGCGGCCGCCGACGCCCGCGCGGTCGAGCCGGGGTCGTTGGGCGAGAAGCCCGCGGCCCGTGCGCGCAGGACGGGCCCGGTCCAGGCGACGGCGCGCTGTCGGGCAAGCGTCGCGCGCGCGGCCGCGGCGCGCGCAGCGGGAGCCCCACCGGACGGGGTGAGCGTCCCGACGACCGAGCCGCCCGCGCCCGTCGTGGTCTCCGTGATGCCGACCTGACGCAAGGCGGCGGCCCGCTGGGCGGCGGAGGTCGTCGACTTGAAGCGGACCACGACCTGTGGCGCGGCACTGGGCGTCGCGGTCGGCACCGCGGCCACCGCAGACCCGCCGCACCCGAGCAGCGCGGCGACGGTCGCTGCTGTCAGGCGCGCGGAAAGGCGCGGGCACCGTGGGGGAAGGGGGAGAGAGACGTTCAAGGCAATCGGTCCGTGCGCACGAGCCCGCACGTGCGCAGGACGCGCCGTTCAGTGTGGCACGGCCATGAACACGCGCAACCGGGCGAATGGCGCGGTGTCGGCGACAATGCGTCGCGTGCCCCCCGACGCCGCCCCCCAGGCAGACCCGGCCGACATCGTCGCGATGCGCCTGGCCATCGAGCAGGCGGCGCTCGCCCAGGCGCACGGGGACGTCCCCGTCGGTGCCGTCGTCGTGGATGCGCAGGGAACGGTCCTGGGAGCCGGCCACAACGAGCGCGAGCTGACGCAGGACCCCACCGCGCACGCCGAGATCCTCGCCCTGCGCCGGGCTGCGGCGGCCGTCGGGTCCTGGCGGGTGCTGGACGCGACGCTCGTCGTGACCCTCGAGCCGTGCGCGATGTGTGCCGGCGCGATCGTCCTCAGCCGCGTGCCACGGGTCGTCTTCGGCACGGCCGATCCCAAGGCGGGAGCCGCCGGCAGCGTGATGGACCTCCTCGACGTCCCGCAGCTCAACCACCGCCCGCAGGTCCTCGGCGGGGTGCTCCAGGCCGAATGCGCCGAGCAGTTGCGCGCGTTCTTCCGCGCGCGCCGCGTCACGCCGGCGTCTGCTCCCCGGCCATGAACGCGGCCAGGGTGCCGCCGGTCCTGTGTCGGACGATCAGGCCGAGCAGCGGGGTGTAGCCCAGCAGGCCCGGGATCGGCCCGAGCGCCTGTGCGCCCCAGGACCGCAGGTCGAAGCGGTCGCGGTGCGCGGCGATCAGCCCGTCGCGGAAGATGAAGCTCGCGTGGACGTCGTTGTGGACCTTGCGACCGGTCTCCGTGAACGTGTAGTCCGCCAGCCAGTGCGCCGTGGCCTGCCCGCCGGGGCTGGCCTCGCGGTCCACGAGGGTGACGTCGATGTCGCCGCCGCGCGCGGTGAGCATGCGCCACATCGCGGCTGCACGCCCGTTCTCCAGACGTCCGAAGGCCGGATCCTCGAACGTCGCGTCCTCGGTGTAGCAGGCGCCCATGGCGGCCCCGTCCCCTGCGCCGAGCGCCGCATAGAAGCGATCGATCACGGCTTCGTGGGCGGCGATGTCGGCTGGCATGGACAGACCCTAGACGTCCGCGCCTGCGCTGCGATGAAGGTCAGGGCGCGCCAACGCCCGCAGGAGCGTCGCCGTGAAGTCGGCGATCCGTTCGGGCGTGAAGTTCTCCGGGTCCGCGACGACGATCCGCGCGGCGTCCTCACCCATCGTCAGCAGCCCGCGGGCCAGCAGCTCGGTGTCCATGTCCCCGGGACCGCCGCGGGCCCGCACCCCCCATTCGACGATCGGCTCGAGCAACGCGAAGACGGCGGCGCGGCCCTGGGCGATGCGCTCGCGGACGATGGGCGGCGCGCCCTCGACGGGGAAGAGGACCAGGCGCCACAGGCGCGGATGGTCGCGCACGAGCGTCGTGAAGGACCGGATCGCGTCCACGAGCAGGTCGTCGGGGTCCCGCGTCACCGGCAGCTCGGGGATGACGGCCGACACCTGTCCGACCGCCCGCATCGACGCCCGGTCCATCAGCGCGTTGAGCATCCCTTCGAGGTTGCCGAACTGCGAGTAGACGACGGTGCGCGCGATGTCGGCGTCCCGCGCCACCCGGTCGATGCTCACCGCACCGAAGCCCTCATCCAGCACGATCTGCGTCAGGACGTCGAGCAGCTGCTCGCGGCGCTGCTCGGGTGGGAGTCGGCGGGTCTGACCGGTGACCATCGGTGTCGTGGACTCTCCCACAACCCGCGCGGGCATCTGGTGACCACGGTGTCACGGAGCAGGCAGCGGCGACACCACTAGCCTGAGCCGGTGGCGTCATCGACCGCAGCGCGTACCGGCCTCGCGTCCACCCCCGCCCCCGCCCCGCTGTCGCCGGCGCTCGTGCGCCTGCTGGCGATCGCCTGCGGCGCAACCGTCGCGAACCTGTACTACGCCCAGCCGCTGCTGGACACGATCGCGCGCGCCTTCGACGTGTCGTCCGGCACGGCTGGGCTCATCGTCACCGCCTCGCAGATCGGTTACGCGATCGGTCTGGTGTTCGTCGTCCCCCTCGGTGACCTCGTGCACCGGCGCAAGCTCGTCTGCCGCCTGCTGCTGCTCACGACCGTCGGGCTGGCGCTGACGGCGGTCGCCCCGAGCTTCGCGGTCCTCGCGATCGGGATCTGCGCGGTCGGGACCACCTCGGTCGTCGCGCAGGTCCTCGTGCCCCTGGCCAGCGAGCTGGCGCCCGAGGAGGATCGCGGGCGGGTCGTCGGCGTGGTCATGAGCGGGCTGCTGATCGGGATCCTCCTGGCGCGGACGGTCTCCGGGCTCATCGCCGAGGTCGGTGGCTGGCGCTCGGTCTACGCGGTCGGCGCGGTGCTGATGCTCGGTCTGACCGTGGCGCTCTGGCGGGCGTTGCCGGACACGGCGCCGCCGTCCACGCTGCCCTACCGGCGGCTGCTTGAGTCCGTCCCGCAGCTCGTCCTTCGCAACGCGACGCTGCGGCGGCGCATGGTCTACGGCGCCATGGGGATGGCGAGCTTCTCGGCGCTCTGGACGACGCTGACCTTCCATCTCGTGCGCGAGCCCTTCGGCTACGGCGACGCGGTCATCGGGCTCTTCGGGTTTGCCGGGCTCGTCGGCGCGGGCTCTGCGCGCTTTGCCGGTCGACTCGCCGACGGCGGCCGCGAGCACGCGGCGACCGGCATCTTCTGGGTGCTGGTGCTCGCGGGCTGGGGCGCGCTGGCGCTCGGCACGACGTCCGTCGTCGCGATCATCGTCGGCATCGTCCTCCTGGACCTCGGGGTGCAGGGCCAGCACATCCTCAACCAGTCGATGATCTACGCCGCCGCCCCGGACGCGCGCTCGCGCGTGACCACCGCGTACATGGGCAGCAACTTCCTCTTCGGCGCCGCGGGATCAGCCGCGGGTGCGCTGGCCTTCTCGCTGGGTCGGTGGCACGCGGTCTGCGCGCTGGGGGCGGTGTTCAGCGCGCTGGCGCTGCTGAACTGGGGCGTCGAGCATCGGCGCGCCGCCGTCGCCGGCGTGTGACGGCTGCGTCCGGGGCAGCGTCAGCGTGCGCGTCCACGCCTGGCGGACTGCACCGCGGCGTTCTGCAACACCCGGACCAGCCGCTTTGCCGCCAGGCGCGACTGGGCGGTCGTGCACGACCGGGTCAGCGCGGTCGTGGCGCGGACCTCGGCCATGATGCGGCCGAAGCGGCCGGTGCCGGCGACGAGGGCGCCCTCCCCGGCCGAGGTGCGGCGGCCGGCGCGCGCGGCGACGCCCCAGGCGTAGTCCGTTCCGCCCTGGGCCAGGACCGGACCCTGGTCGGAGAGGCGCTCGGCCACCCACTCCGGCGCGGTGACGCTGCTTGCGACGTAGAGGAGGTTCAGGCGCAGGCGCAGCAGGTGATCGCACCCCTTGCGACTGGACGGCGCGACGAGCTCGACATGGTCCCCACGTGCTGCGCCCCGCCAATCCGCGGGGACCGTGAGGACGGCTGTGGCGTGCTGGCCCTGCAGGGAGGTCTTGAGCCGTACGGCGCGCTCGGCGGTGGCGCTGGCGGTGGCGGGCGACCCGAGCAGAAGCGCCGCGAGCAGAGCGGCGGCCAGGGGTCCGGGCCGCGCGGCCGGCCCGGAGCTGCGGCGGTGAGAGGTACGGGACAGAAAACGGAGCATCGAGTGGGCGTGGGGATCCTACCCGCGGGCGCCCCGGAGGGGGCGTCAGCCGGGCAGGACGACCGCCACCCGGCGCCCGGCCGGAAGACCCCTTGGGGCCACCTCGCGCCACCCGTCGATCGCGGTGTGCGGATCGGTGGCCTGGGCGTCCAGCAGGAGCTCGTCCGGGCCGGCGAGCTCGGCCAGGCGGGACGCCAGGTTCACCGGGGTGCCGTGCCAGTCACCGGCACGCCGGATCACCTGGCCGCGTGCGATTCCGCCACCGGCACGCAGAGCCGTGCGGCGGCCGAGCTGGACGACGGTCTCGGCGGCCGCGTGCAGCAGGCGGTCCGGGTCCCCGGAGACGAGCAGGACCCCGTCGCCGAGGAACTTGCCCGCGGCCACCTCGTTGCGGTTGGCGACCGCTTGGCCGACGGCGTAGAGCTCGTCGATGAGTGCCTCGACGTCCGTGCGCGAGCGGTCCAGCATGTACGCGGTGGAACCCCGCAGGTCGACAAAGGCGACCGCGACCGGCGGGAGCGCCGCGCCGTGGTGCGCCGGCGCGGTCGCCAGGCGCCGCCCGGCGATCTGCTTCAGGCGGTGGGCGAAGAGCACGCCGAAGGCCTTCGTCGAGCTGCGGAGCACCGCACGCAGCCAGCGGTCCAGGGCGGCATCGTGATCGTCCTCGGGGAGGTCGGCGAGGTGCCGGACGACGATGTCGGCGCTCGCTGCGGCAAGCCGCTCGGCGGCGCGACCCAGGGCCTGCGACATCCCGACGAGGTCGCTCTCGTCGAACGGCAGCCCCCCGACGCCGCGGGCCTCGTCCAGCAGGTCCTGGACGAGTTCGACGTCCCCCTCGTCGATGAGCCCCAGCGTGAGGAAGTGCGCGACGAGCGGGTCGGATGACGGCGACATCGCCCGCAACGATGACGGGCGCCGTGGACGCGTGCGCGGCGGACGCCCGCTACCCTCTGTCGCTCGCCTGAGATGGCGGCCCCGGAGAGATGCCAGAGCGGTTGAATGGGGCGGTCTCGAAAACCGTTGTGCGGTGTAAGCCGTACCCAGGGTTCGAATCCCTGTCTCTCCGCTTCAGCTCGGAACCGCCGTTCCGCCCTGATCTTCGCCGACCTCCGACCGGCGCACGAGGGGACGGTCTTCCGACATGATCCTGCCAGTGCGTTCGGGGAGCGGCCAGCGGGGGAGCGTCAGGGTTCTCGGGATCGCGACGCTGGTCGCGCTCCTGGCCACCACCACGGTGACCGTGGCGACGGCGACCGCCGCCTCGCCCGTGATCGCGCGGGCACGCGCGATCACGCCGTCCATGCCGCTGCGCACACGGTTCGTGGCGCCGACGGGGGTTACGGCGATCACGTTCTACGCGCGCGCGACGCGCTGTGCCGCGCGGACCCCGGTACGCCTGCGTGTGGTGGTGGACGGACGGACGCTCGGGACGTTCGTCCTGGGCAGCGGGCAGTGGCGCCGGCTACGCCTGGCGCAGACGGTCGATCCGGGAGCGCACCGGCTGGCGGTGCGTGCCACCGCGGCGCGGACGTGTCGCCGCGCGAGCGTCGGTGACGTGCGGCTCATCGCCCCGTACGTCCCGGCCCGCGGCGCATCCGGAGCGCCACCGGAAGCTCCCATCCCCTTGGGGCCGCGTCGCTTCATCCCGCTGGGGGCATCGGTGTCGTGGGAGGTGGCCACCCGGCTGGACCTCGCGCGCGACCGCGCCTTCCTCGGTCACTTTCAAGGTCTGACGCCCGAGAACGCGATGAAGATGACCTTCGTGGAGCCCCAGCGCGGCAGGTTCACCTGGGATCAGGTCGACGCGCTCATGGACTTCGCCGGACAGCAGCGTCGCACGGTCCGCGGGCACCCCCTCATCTGGAACGTCCAGCTGCCGCCGTGGCTCACCGAGAAGCGGTGGTCGCGCGACGACATGATGGCGATCATGCGCGAGTGGATCGGCGCGATCGTCGGGCGCTACCGCGGCAGGGTCACGGACTGGGACGTCCTCAACGAGCTCTTTCTCGGCGACGGAACCTGGCGCCCGAGTCCTTGGTACGACAGCCTCGGCCCGGACCTGGCCGCCGCCGCGCTGACCCTCGCGCGCCGCGCCGACCCGGGCGCGCGGCTGTTCATCAACGACTACGGCATCGATGTCCCGGGTCCCAAGCAGGACGCCGTCTACACCCTCGCCAAGCAGCTGAAGGACGCCGGCGCGCCGCTGGACGGCGTCGGCATCCAGACGCACTGGTCCCACGAGACCGTGCCGCCGGCGCAGGTCCTCCGCCAGTCGATGCTGCGCTTCGCCTCGCTTGGGCTGCGCGTCGAGCTGACCGAGCTGGACATCACGATCGACCATGCACCCGACGCGTTGGAGCGTCAGGCCGACGCCTACGCGATGACCGGGCGGGTGTGCCAGTCGGTCCCTGAGTGCGACCGCATCACCGTCTGGGGCATCAGCGACAAGGAGTCCTGGCGCCAGAGCGTCAACCGCCCGCTGCTGCTGGACTATCGGTACGACGAGAAGCCGGCCTACGGAGCGCTCCGCCGCGCCCTGGACGCAGGCTGACCTTGCCAGGTCGGCGATCTCTCCCTCCGCTCGCATCTCCCCTGCCGTAGGCCGTCGGTCTCGAGCGATGCATTCGCCCGTGTGAGGCGGGTCGATCCGTCACTCGGCGGCACGCCCGTCGCGAGTGATGCATCCGCCCGCGTGACGCGGCGCGAACCATCGGTCGCGCCTCCGGCCCCGCCGTGAACCCTCGACGGAATCAAAACGCGCGCCCGTGTTTCGCAACCGTGCCCAGGCGAACTAGGTCGGTATTCGAGCTTGTACACAAGTGAACCAATCGCTACGGTGTCGCCCGTGAGGGGTCACGTGGGGGTCAGACGGCCGTGAAGGGCCGCCTGGGGGTGGTCGTGCTTGGGGGGCTCGCCGCGCTTGCGTGCGCGGCCGCGCCGCCGGCATCAGCCGGTGGCCTCAACGTCAGCGGGCTCGAATCAGCGCCGCCGCCCGCACCGGCACGGGTGGCGCCGAAGCCGATCCCCGCCCGGCAGCGGATCGAGCTCGGCGCGGCGGTCTGGTACGCCTGTACCGACGACGCGTACTCCGGTCCGAGAGGCCTCGCCTGTCCCTACCGGCCGCCGGGTCCGTCGCTCACCTCGTCCTACCGTCGCACGTGGGAACGGTTCTATGACCGGCTGACTCCGGAGAACGAGCTCAAGGGCGTGTGGACGGAGCCCGAAGAAGGTCGCTTCGACTTCAAGGTCGCCGACAAGATCGTCGGGCTCGCAAAAGCACGCGGCGTGCACGTCCGTGGACACTCGCTCGTCTACGCCCAATCCGATCCGGGCTGGATGCGCGAACCGTTGGTCCCATGGTCACGGGAGACCCTGCTCGCGGCGATGCAGAAGCACATCCGCTCGGTGATGGGCCACTTCCAAAGCGTGGCGCCGGGGACGATCGACGAGTGGGACGTCGTCAACGAACCCTTCGTCGGCAACGGCGCGCGCGACGGGAACGTCTACCAGCGGACCATCGGCCCCGACTGGATCGAGCAGGCCTTCCGCACCGCGCACGCGCAGGATCCGAACGCCGTCCTCATGCTCAACGAGTTCAACGCGGACACCCCGGGACCCCGCCACGACGCCGTCCTCGCGCTGGCACGGGACTTCGTCGAGCGCGGTGTGCCGATCGACGGCATCGGCCTGCAGATGCACGTCGGTGCCTACGGGGTCTACCCGACCGTCACGCAGATCAAGGAGGTCATGGCCGACTTCGCGGCCCTGAAGCTCCGCGTGGCAGTCACCGAACTGGACGTGCTGCGGCCGGTGTTCGAGCCGGTCCCGGGGGCCCGGCAGCGGGCGACCTACAACGACGTGGCGCAGGCCTGCCGTGAGTCACCGAACTGCACCGGCGTCACGGTCTGGGGCGTCGCCGATGCTTACGGGTGGATCACGCTGGCGCAGCACGCCACCCTCTTCGACCAGTCCGAGCAGGATGCCGAAGGGCTGTTCGTCGCCAAGCGCGTGCGTGGGGCGGCCACCAGCACCTACGATGACGTGCGCTGCCGGCTGAACCATCCGTGGCCGACGGCCGCCGACCCCGGCAAGGACGCGTGCGTCCCGCGGACCCGGGCCGCCACCAAATCCACGACCGCCAAGCGTCGGCCCGCGCCTCGGCCGCGCCGGCAGCAGCCCAAGCCGAAGGCGAGGCCGACCGCTGAGGCAAAGACCAAGGCGAAGGCGAAGGCACGGGCGAAGGCCAGGGAGAAGGCGAAGGCCAAGGCCGAGACGAAGGCGAAGGCCAGGGCAAGGGCGAAGGCCAAGGCCAAGGCCCGTCGCCCCACCTGACCCACGCCCCACCGGTTTTTGGCAGAGTGCGCGCATGCACCTGCGTCGCCTCGTCCCCGCTGTCCTTCTCGCTGCGGCCCTCGCCCCGTCCGCGCCGGCCGGCGCGCAGGCTCCACCGATCAGCGCGCCGACGTTCGGCACGTTCCTCTCCGTCCTGGCCCAGGGTGAGGGCCAGACGGTCAACGCCACCGACCTGGCGGCGAACCTCCTGACCGGGGCGCCCCCGTCGAGCTTCGTCAGCCAGCAGCCGCTGTACGCCGGCGTGATGCCGGTGGCCTCGACGCTGACCGCCCAGAACCTCGGGCGCTTCTACAAGGACAGCTCGTTCGGATCGATGCCGGGCGGGATCGGCTCGCACGCCTCGCCGCGCGCGGGAGTGGACATCTACCGCGACAAAGACTTCGGGGTGGCCCGGGTCTACGGGACGACGCGCGCCGACGTGATGTTCGGTGCGGGGTACGCCACCGCCCAGGAGCGCCTGTTCCTCATGGACGCACTGCGCCACACCGCCAAGGGCACGCTGG
>CAVVQN010000020.1:0-45186 GCA_963750375.1 Paraconexibacteraceae bacterium | reverse complement strand
GACCACCCGCCCGCCCCGGGCGACCTCGAAGCGGACACCCCGGCCCTGCGCGACACCCGCCCCGGCGACGACCCGGCCACGCCCGCGCAGCACCGCCAGGCGGGTGCGTGCCCTTGCGAGCAGCCCGGACGGGGGCCGTCCGGTCGGCGGGGTGACGCCCGGCAGCGGCGCAGCGGGGTCGGCGGTCCCGGACACGCCGGGCAGGCTACCCGGCGCGACGCCGCGCGACGTGCTCGCTCACGCGGCGGCCTAGATCACGGAGGACCGCGGGGCCATGGCTCGTGATGAGGAAGCGCGCAAGCTCCCGCCCGTCACCACGCGCAGGAGCGGACGACGACGGCAGCACGCTGAGCCCGAGGGCCTCGGCGGCACGATCGGCGATCTCCACCTGGCCGGCGGCGGTCGGGTGCACCGCATCGGGCTGGATGCGCGTCGGCCCTGCGAGATCGGCCAGTTCGGCGACGACCGCCCCGTGACGTGCGGCGACCGTGCGGATGATCGCGTTCGCGCCACGAACCTTCTCGCCGGCTCTCGGACGTCCCAGATCCAGCGGCAACGTGCACACGACGCTCCGCGCGGCGTGCGCGGTCACGTGGGCGACGATCGCGTCCAGCCCGGCGGCGTACTCGTCCGGCCGAAAGGACGGTGAGCGCACGTCGTTCGCGCCGACATGGACGGCCCCGACCGCGTACGCATGGCGCACGAGCGGCAACTGGGCCGCCACGACGTCGGGGACCACCGCCCCATCCTGTGCGAGGTTCCGGCACGGCAGCTGCATCGTCTGCGCCAGCCACAACGCCCAGGACTGGCAGTGCACCCCGAGGCTCGCGGTGCCGGTGCCGCGGGTGATCGAGTCGCCGACCGCGACCACCCCGGGCTGGGCCGCCGGTACGGCGTCGGCATCCATCACGACGCCAGCCGCCCAGCCTCGGCCGTCGCCGCGCGCAGCCGCTCGGCGTGGGCGCAGGTCAACTGACCAGGCTGGAGCTGCCAGCGCCAGTTGCCCGTCGCGCGGCCCGGGGTGTTCATGCGCGCCTCGGACCCGAGCTCGAGGATGTCCTGCGCCTGCAGCATCACGAGCGGCGCGACAGAGCCCATCCACCACCGGGTGAGCCCCCAGACGGGATCGTCACAAAGGACGCCGGCCTCGCGCAGGCGGTCGCGCACCAGCGTCCGGCCCTCCGGCGCCAGCGTCGCGAGCCACCCCGCCAGCGTGTCGGAGTCGTGGGTTCCGGTGTAGGCGACGCGGTCCTCGGTGTGGTTGTCCAGGACGTGCGGCCCGTCGGCGTCATCGGGGTCGAAGGCGAACTGCGCGACGACCATCCCGGGGAGCCCGAGCTCCCGGCGCAACCGCTCCACCGGCGGGGTGATGATCCCGAGGTCCTCGGCGATGAACGGGAGCGGGGCCTCCCCGCCGTCCCCCAGCGCGGCCTGCGCAGCCTCGAAGAGCGCCCGACCGGGCCCGCGGCGCCAGCGTCCGTCGCGGGCGTCGCGCGCCCCCTCCGGCACCGCCCAACCCGCGACAAAACCGCGGAAGTGATCGACGCGCGCCACGTCGAAGAGCGCGAGCGTCCGCTCCAGGCGCCCGATCCACCAGGCGAAGTCACTGCGGCGGTTCGCCGGCCAGTCGTAGAACGGGTTGCCCCAGAGCTGGCCCGTGTCGCTGTAGGCATCCGGGGGCGCGCCCGCGACGAGCCCGTCCTTGAAGAGCTCCGGGTGCGCGCGATGGTCGGCGCTGCCCGGCGCGACGTAGATCGGGACGTCGCCGATGAGCCGCACCCCCCGGTCGGACGCATGGCACGCAGGGCGGCCCACTCGCGGGCGAAGCGGACCTGGTCGGCGATCGCCCGTCGTCCCCCGCCGGCCTGCGCCCAGTCCCGCACCCAGGGGTTCGCGGCGCGCGAACGTCGGCGGTCTCCTCCTCCGAGACCGGCGCCTCGGGGTCTGCCAGCAGCCCCTTCCAGGCCGCGAACGCCGAGGACGACTTGTACGGGCGAGCCGTACCGATCCGGCGGGCCGACCGGAAGGACCTGCCACCACGACTGGCCCGCCTTCGACGACCAGTCCACCCACGTGTGGGCCTCCGGTCCCAGACGCCCGCCGGGCAATGAGGTGATGTGCAGTTGGATGCCGCTGGATCTGGTGAACAACCGAAGGTACCGAGGTTGAGGATGCGCCGTCTTTGGGATAGGTGAACAGGGATAGCATGCCCGCATCCCGCACGCCCACACCTCCCGGCGACACCGCCCCCAGCCGCGATCGTCATCCGCGACGCCGCAGCCCGTCCTGGACGGCGGTCGGTACGCCGCCAAACGCACCGTCGGCGAGACGCTGACGGTCCGCGCGGAGATCTTCGCCGACGGCCACGACGTCATCGCGTGCGGCCGTCCGCTGGCGCGCGCCCGGTCGAGCGCGCTTGGCGCGAGGCGCCGATGCGGCACATCGACGCGCACATCGACGGGCGACAACTGGGAGGGCGACGTCCCGATCGACGCTGCTCGGCCGCTGGACCTGGACGATCGAGGCCTGGGTCGACGCGCTCGCCTCGTGGCGCCACGAGCTGCACCGCAAGCTCGACGGCGGCCAGGAGGACCTCTCCGAGCGAGCTGACCGAGGGCGCGCTGCTGCTCGCCGCCGCCGCGCAGCGTGCCAAGGGCGCCGACGCCCGGATCCTCGACCGCCGCCGCACGGACGCGTCGCGCGACGACGACGCCCCGCAGGACGCCCGGGTCGCCGCCGCCCTGGACGGGCCAGGTCATCGCGGCGGCCGAGCGCCACCCCGACCGCACCGCGGCGGCGACGCTCGACCCGCCGGTGCGCGCTCGACGTCGACCCGCCGCTTGCCCGCTTCGGCAGCTGGTACGAGCTCTTCCCCCGCTCCTGGGGCGGGCTGGCCGGGACCGCCGCAGGTCGTGCCCCGAGCTCGCCGCGCTCGGCTTCGACGTCCTCTACCTGCCGCCGGTCCACCCCATCGGGCGTGACGAACCGCAAGGGCCCCAACAACGCGCTCGTCGCCGGCCCCGACGACCCGGGCAGCCCGTGGGCGATCGGCGGCGGCGGAGGGCGGCCACGAGGCGCTGCACCCCGAGCTGGGCACGCTCGACGACTTCGACGCGCTCGTCGCCGACGTGCGCAGCAGCACGGCATCGAGGCTCGCCCTGGACCTCGCGTTCCAGTGCTCGGCCGACCACCCGTGGCTCACCGAGCACCCCGAGTGGTTCAACCGCCGCCCCGACGGGACGCTGAAGTACGCCGAGAACCCGCCCAAGAAGTACCAGGACATCTACAACTTCGACTTCGGCGGCGAGGGCTGGCGGAGGCTGTGGCAGGCACTGCTGCAGGTCACGCTCACGTGGGTCGAGCGCGGCGTCACCGTCTTTCGCGTCGACAACCCCCACACCAAGCCGCTGGCCTTCTGGGAGTGGATGATCGGCGAGGTCCGTGCGCGGCACCCCGAGACGATCTTCCTCGCGGAGGCCTTCACCCGCCAGGCGATGATGCGCGCGCTGGCCAAGGCCGGCTTCAACCAGTCCTACACGTACTTCACGTGGAAGACCTCGCGGCACGAGCTGACGGAGTACCTCACGGAGCTCACGACGGAGTCCGTCGACTTCTACCGCCCGAACTTCTTCGCCAACACGCCGGACATCCTCCACGAGTCCCTGCAGCACGGCGGCCGGCCGGCCTTCGAGGCCCGCCTCGTCCTTGCCGCCACGCTGTCGCCGACGTACGGCATCTACTCGGGCTTCGAAGCGTGCGAGAACGTGCCGGTCCGCGCGGGATCGGAGGAGTACCTGGACTCCGAGAAGTACCAGGTCAAGCAGCGGACCCTCGATGGCCCCCTGCTGCCGATGATCGCCGCGCTGAACCACGCCCGCCGCGCGCACCCGGCGCTGCAGCACCTGCGTGGCCTCACCTTCATGGACACGGCGAACGACAGCCTGCTCGCCCACGCCCGCCGTCTGGGGACGGACACCGTCCTGACCGTCGTCAACCTCGATCCCCACCACACGCAGGAAGGACTGGTCAACGTGCCCGCCGCGCTCGGCCTCCCGCCGGCCTTCACCGTCCGCGACGTCCTCAGCGGCGACGAGTACCACTGGCGCCTGGGCGGCAACTACGTCCGCCTGAGCCCCGGTGAGCGTCAGGCGCACGTCCTGGAGGTGGTGTCATGACCATCGAGGTCCGCGGCCACGACGCCGACGACACCCAGGCCGATCCCCAGCGCTGGTTCGAGAGCGATCCGCTCTGGTACAAGCGTGCCGTCTTCTACGAGATCCACCTGCGCGGCTTCTTCGACGGCAACGACGACGGATCGGGCGACTTCGTCGGCCTGACGCAGAAGCTCGACTACCTCGCCTGGCTCGGGGTCGACTGCATCTGGCTGCTGCCGATGTACGCCTCGCCCCTGCGTGACGGCGGGTACGACATCGCCGACTACGAGGAGATCCATCCGGACTACGGCACCGTCGACGACTTCCGCAAGTTCGTCGCGGCGGCCCACCAGCGCGGGATGCGCGTCATCGCCGACCTCGTCGTCAACCACACCTCCTCCGACCACCCGTGGTTTCAGGAGTCACGCTCCTCGCCCGACAACCCCAAGCGCGACTGGTACATGTGGTCGGACACCGACCAGCTCTACACCGACGCACGGATCATCTTCACGGACACCGAGCCGTCCAACTGGACCTGGGACCCGGTCGCCGGCCAGTACTACTGGCACCGCTTCTTCAGCCACCAGCCGGACCTCAACTACGACAACCCCGAGGTCCAGGAGGCGATGCTCGACGCCCTGCGCTTCTGGCTCGACCTCGGGCTCGACGGCTTCCGCCTGGACGCCGTCCCGTACCTCTACGCCCGGGACGGCACGAACTGCGAGAACCTCCCGGAGACCCACCAGTACCTCAAGCGCCTGCGGGAGACGGTGGACGAGGAGTACCCGGACAAGGTGCTGCTCGCGGAGGCCAACCAGTGGCCCGAGGACGTCGTGGAGTACTTCGGCGACGGCGACGAATGCCACATGGCCTTCCACTTCCCGCTCATGCCGCGCATGTTCATGGCGCTGCGACGGGAGGACGCCACGCCGATCATCGAGATCCTCGACCGCACGCCCGCGATCCCGGACAACTGTCAGTGGGGCCTCTTCCTGCGCAACCACGACGAGCTGACGCTCGAGATGGTCACGGACGAGGAGCGCGACTACATGTACGCGGAGTACGCCAAGGATCCGCGGATGAAGCTCAACCTCGGCATCCGCCGCCGGCTCGCGCCGCTGCTGGACAACGGCCGGGACGAGATCGAGCTCATGACCGCGATCCTCTTCTCGCTGCCCGGGTCGCCCGTGCTCTACTACGGCGACGAGATCGCGATGGGCGACAACTTCTACCTCGGCGACCGTGACGGCGTCCGCACCCCGATGCAGTGGACCGGGGACCGCAACGGCGGTTTCTCCCGTGCGGACTTCGCCCAGCTCTACGCCCCGCCGCTGATGGACCCCGTCTACGGCTTCCAGGCGGTGAACGTCGAGGCGCAGCTGCGCACGCCGACGTCCCTCCTGCGCTGGCTGCGGCGCTTCATCTCACTCCGCAAGGAGCACCCCGTCTTCGGTCTGGGGACCTACGAGCCCCAGCAGGTCTCCAACCCGCGGATCTTCGCCCACATCCGCACCCACGCCGACGACGTGATCCTCTGCGTCCACAACGTCGCGCGGTCGGCCCAGGCCGTCGAGCTGGACCTGTCGGCCTACGAGGGCTTCCACCCCGTGGAGATGTTCGGGCGCACCCGCTTTCCCCGGATCGGAGAGCTGCCCTACCTGCTGACGCTGGCGCCGCGGGGCTTCTACTGGTTTCTGCTCACGGACGCCGAGAGCGAAGAGGAGCAGGCCGCACGCGTCCTCCAGCAGGTCGCCGCGACGACGCAGAAGGAGTCCGCATGACCGCCATCGAGACGCTCATCAGCGAGGAGACGCTCGCCGACTTCGTCATGTCCCAGCGCTGGTTCGGCTCAAAGTCCAAGGAGGTCGCCGGCATCTCGATCATCGAGGCGCTGACGATCCGGGACGAGGACCCGGAGCTGACGCTCGCGATCGTCGAGGTCCGCTTCCACCCCGGCACCCACGAGCTGTACCAGCTGCCGATCGGCTGCCGTGAGGCGAGCGACGGCTGGGAGGACGGAGTCATCTGCCGCACCGGGGATCACGTGCTCTACGACGCGATCACCGACCCGGCGTTCGTCTGCGAGGTCATGCGGCTCATGGCCGCGGGCACCGACCTTGAGACGGAGGCCGGGGTCGCGGAGTTCCGCAGCCCCGACGGGCGGCCCGTGCCCGTCCCCGACGCGGTGCGGCCGCTCGGCGCCGAGCAGTCCAACTCGTCCGTCGTCCTGGACGAGACCCTCGTCCTGAAGGCGTTCCGCCGCTTGGGGGCCGGGACGAACCCCGAGCTCGAGATGCTGCGGTTCCTCGACGACCACGGCTTTGAGAACATCGCGCCGCTGCGGGGCTGGTACGCACACACGGGCAAGCTCATCGATGCGACGCTCGGCGTCGTGCAGGACTTCGTCGTCGGTTCGACCGACGGCTGGGCCCTCGCGCTGGAGGCCCTGGGTTCGGGCGATCCGCTCGCCTTCACCGCCGACGCACGAGCGCTCGGCGAGGTCACCGGCCGCATGCACGCCGTGCTGGCCTCAGATCCGCAGGACGAGGCGTTCGCCCCGGCTGACACGTCCACCGAGGCCCTCGGGCTGCTGACGGCGACGGTCGACGAGCAGATCGAGCGCATCTTCCGCGACCTCCCGCAGGAGGCCGAGGTCCTGGCCCCGATCGCCGGCCGCGGGCAGGAGGTGCGTGAGCGTCTCGGCGCGCTGGCCGTCGGCTCGGCGGGGCGCATCATCCGCCACCACGGCGACTACCACCTCGGGCAGGTGCTCCGTGACGCCCACGGGCACTGGGTCGTCCTGGACTTCGAAGGCGAGCCGGCGCGGACCCTGTCCGAGCGCCGCGCCAAACGGTCGCCGCTGCGGGACGTCGCCGGCATGCTGCGCTCCTTCGCCTACGCCGCGTCCGCCTCCCGGATCCTCAACGGCGTCGCGGCGCCGGCGCACTGGGAGGCCGCAGTCCGCGACGCGTTCCTGGAGGGCTACCTGGACGCTGCGGACATGACGCTGCTGCCACCCGGCCGCCAGGGCATCGACCGCCTGCTCAACGTCTTCGAGCTCGAGAAGGCGGTCTACGAGCTGCGGTACGAGATCGACCACCGCCCCGATTGGGTATCGATCCCGGTCGCCGGCATCGCCCGGATGCTCGAGCTCGACGGGGAGGAGGACCACGGATGACGAAGACCGACGCCGACGGGAGCACGCCGATCTTCGGGGAGCTCGACCTGCACCTCGCCGGCCAAGGCCGGCACGAGCGCCTGTACGAGCGCCTCGGCGCCCACCCCCTGACCCGGGAAGGCGAGGCGGGCGTCGCGTTCGCCGTGTGGGCGCCGGATGCCACGTCGGTCACCGTCATCGGCGAGTTCAACGCGTGGGACCACGACAGCACGCCGCTGGACGCCCTCGGCGAGAGCGGCATCTGGGCGGCCTTCGTCCCCGGTGCACAGCCCGGGCAGGCCTACAAGTACGCGATCCGCACCCGCGACGGCGATCTTCGCCTGAAGGCCGATCCGTACGCCCAGCAGTCGCAGCAGGCCCCGGGCACCGACTCCGTCGTCCACGACCCGCAGCATGAGTGGCGCGACGCCGACTGGATGCGGCGGCGTGCGCAGGGCACGCCCCACCGGGAGGCGATGTCGGTCTACGAGGTCCACCTGGGCTCCTGGCGCCGGGACCCCGACGCCCCCGACACCCCGCTGTCGTTCACCCAGCTGGCCCGGGAGCTCGCCGACTACGCGACCGACATGGGCTTCACGCACGTCGAGCTGCTGCCCGTCATGGCGCATCCCTTCCCGGGCTCCTGGGGCTACCAGGTGACCGGCTACTTCGCGCCCGACGCGCGGCACGGCACGCCCGACGACTTCCGGGAGTTCGTCGACACGCTCCACGAGGCGGGCGTCGGCGTCATCCTCGACTGGGTCCCGGCGCACTTCCCCAAGGACGACTGGGCCCTGCGCCGCTTTGACGGCACCGCGCTCTACGAGCACGAGGACCCGCGTCGAGGGGAGCACCCGGACTGGGGCACGCTCATCTTCAACGTCGGGCGCAACGAGGTGAAGAACTTCCTGCTCGCCAACGCGCTGTACTGGCTGCGGGAGATGCACGCCGACGGCCTGCGCGTCGACGCCGTCGCCTCGATGCTCTACCTGGACTATTCGCGCAAGGAGGGCGAGTGGCTCGCGAACGAGCACGGCGGGCGGGAGAACCTCGACGCGGTCGCCTTTCTGCGGGAGTTCAACGAGGTCATCCACGCCGCGCGAGCCAGGCGTCCTGTCGATCGCCGAGGAGTCCACGGCGTGGCCGGGCGTCTCGCGCCCGACGCACGTCGGCGGGCTCGGGTTCGGCTTCAAGTGGAACATGGGCTGGATGCACGACACGCTGGACTACTTCCAGCAGGACCCGATCCACCGGCGCTACCACCATCATTCAGCTGACGTTCAGCCTCATGTACGCCTTCAGCGAGAACTTCGTCCTGCCGCTGAGCCACGACGAGGTCGTGCACGGCAAGCGCTCGATCCTCGAGAAGATGCCCGGCGACCGGTGGCAGCAGCTGGCCAACGTCCGGGCGCTCTACGCGTACATGTGGGCCCACCCCGGCAAGAAGCTCCTCTTCATGGGCAACGAGTTCGCCCAGGAGCGCGAGTGGTCGCACGAGCGGTCGCTGGACTGGCACCTGCGTGCAGGACGCCGGCCACGCGGGCGTCCAGGCGCTCGTCCGCGACCTCAACCACGTCTACCGCGACACCCCGGCGTTGTGGGAGCGCGACGACGACGCGTCGGCCTTCCGCTGGCTGGAGGCCAACGACGCCGACGCGAACGTCGTCTGCTTTCTGCGCCACGGCGCCGAGGGCACCGACCCGATCGTCTGCGTGTGCAACCTCTCCCCGGTCCGCCGCGAGGACTACCGCGTCGGCTTCCCGCTCCCGGGTCGCTGGCTCGAGGTCCTCAACACCGACGCCCCGCAGTACGGGGGGACCGGGGCCCTCAACGGCACGGTGGAGGCCGACGGACAGCCCTGGCACGACCAGCCGACCTCCTGCGCCCTCACGCTGCCGCCGCTCGGCGTCGTCTGGCTCACCCCCGAGCGATCTTGACCCACCTCCACGCCCCCCTCCTCCCGCCCGAGCTCCCCCTCGGCACGACGGTGCTGACCGACGGACGCGTCCGCTTCCGCGTCTGGGCGCCCAGGCCCGAGGCAGTCGCGGTACGCCTGCCCTCCGGCGACCATCCGCTGACGAACGTCGGATGCGGCGTCTGGGAGGCGGAGGTCGACGCGCGCGGCCGGTCAGGACTACTGGTTCGTCCTGGACGGCAGGCGCGCGCCCGATCCGTGCACCCGCTGGCAGCCGAAGGGCTTGCGCGGCCCGTCGCGCATCGTCGATCCCGCGGCCATGGACGTGGACCGACGACGCCTGGGACGGTGTGGCCCTGCGCGACGCGGTGATCTACGAGCTGCACGTCGGGACGTTCACCGAGGCCGGGACGTTCGACGCGGCGATCGAGCACCTCGCCGGTCTGGCGCAGCTCGGCGTCAACGCGATCGAGCTCATGCCCGTCGCCGAGTTCCCCGGCGAGCACGGCTGGGGCTACGACGGCGTCTACCCGTGGGCCGCCCACCACGCCTACGGCGGACCCGCAGGCCCTCGCGCGTCTCGTCGATGCCGCCCACGCCGCGGGCATCGCGGTGATCCTCGACGTCGTCCCCAACCACGTCGGCGCGTCGGGCGAGCGCGCCCTGCGCATGTTCGGCCCGTTCTTCACCGACCGCTACTCGACCTTCTGGGGCGAGGCCCTGAACTACGACGGCGAGGAGTCGACCGGGGTCCGCGAGTGGGTCCTGCAGGGCGCGGAGATGTGGATCCGGGACCTGCACGTCGACGGCCTGCGCCTGGACGCCATCCACGCCATCTTCGACGGCTCGGCGCAGCCGGTCCTCGCCGAGCTCGCCGACCGCGTCCACGCGCTGGACCCGCACGCGCTCGTGATCGCCGAGTCCGGGCGCAACGACCCGCAGGTCGTACGCCCGCGCGCCCTCGGCGGCCTCGGCCACGACGCGGCGTGGGCCGACGACTTCCACCACGCGCTGCGCACGCTGCTCACCGGCGAGCAGGACGGCTACTACGAGGAGTTCGGCACGGTCGCCGACCTGGCCAAGGCCTGGCGGGTGCCGCACGTGCACGACGGCAACTTCTCGACCTTCCGCCGGCGCCGCTTCGGCGCGCCCGCCCCCGACGTGCCGCCCGAGCGCTTTGTCGTCTTCTCGGCCAACCACGACCAGGTCGGCAACCGCGCCATGGGCGACCGCCTGCCGGGGTCGCTGCGGCCGCTGGCGGCGTTCTGCACGCTGCTGTCGCCGTTCACGCCGATGCTGTTCATGGGCGAGGAGTACGGGGAGGACGCGCCGTTTCAGTTCTTCAGCGACCACATCGACAAGCGGATCGCCAAGGCCACCCAGGATGGCCGGCGCCGGGAGTTCGCCGCGTTCGCGGCGTTCTCGGGGGAGGAGGTCCCCGATCCCCAGGACCCCGCGACGTTCCGTCGCTCCAAGCTCGCCCGTCGCGGCGACGACACCCTCGCCGCGCTGTACCGGGACCTGCTGACCCTGCGCCGGGAGATCACCGCGGTGGCCCCCCGTCCCGCCGAGGTCCTCGCCCAGAGCGAACGCGAGCGGTGGTTGCGCGTCCGCCGCGGCCCGTTCGAGCTCGTCATGTCCTTCGCCGATCACCCCCAGGAGGTCCCCGTGGACCACGCCGACGTCGTCCTTGCCACCACCGAGACACCGGCGCCCGCCGGTGGGCTCCTCCACCTGCCCGCGTACAGCGGGGCGGCGCTGCGATGAGCGGCGCCCCGTCCGCCCGCGAGGTCTGGCCCGGTCAGCCGTTCCCGCTCGGTCCTGTCTGGGACGGCGAGGGGACGAACTTCTCGATCTTCTCCGCGCACGCCGAGCGCGTCGTGCTGTGCCTCTTCGACGACGACGACACCGAGGAGCAGCTCGAGGTCACCGAGGTCACCGCCCATACGTGGCACTGCTACGTGCCCGGCGTCGGGCCGGGCCAGCGGTACGCCTACCGGGTGCACGGCCCCTACGACCCCGGGAGCGGCCACCGCTTCAACCCGTGCAAGCTGCTCATCGACCCGTACGCCAAGGCGATCGAGGGCGGCGTGGACTTCGCCGCCGCCAGCGTCCTGCCCTACGTCCCGGACCCTGATGCCCCCGACGACGCCGACCTCGAGCCCGACGACGAGGACAGCGCCCCCGCGATGCCCAAGTGCGTGGTCATCGATCCGAGCTTCGACTGGGAGGGCGACCGCCCGCTGCGGCTGCCGTGGACGGAGACCGTCATCTACGAGGCGCACGTCAAGGGCTTCACGAAGCGGATGGAGGCCCTGCCCCCGGAGCTGCGGGGGACGTACGCCGGGCTGGCCAGCGACGAGGCGATCGCGCATCTGACGTCCCTCGGCGTCACCGCCGTCGAGCTGCTCCCGGTGCACCACATCATCGACGAGTCGTTTCTGCACGACCGCGGCCTCACGAACTACTGGGGCTACTCCTCGATCGGGTATCTGGCGCCGCACGCGCAGTACGCGGCGACCGGGCGCCGGGGCGAGCAGGTCCGCGAGTTCAAGGGCATGGTCAAGGCGCTGCACCGCGCCGGCATCGAGGTCATCCTCGACGTCGTCTACAACCACACCGCCGAGGGCAACCATCTCGGGCCGATGCTCTCCTTCAAGGGCGTGGACAACGCGTCCTACTACCGCCTCGTGCCCGACGATCCGCATCACTACATGGACTACACCGGCACGGGCAACACGCTCAACGCGGTGGAGCCCGAGGTGCTGCGGCTCATCATGGACTCCCTGCGGTACTTCGTCATCGACTGCCACGTCGACGGCTTCCGCTTCGACCTGGCCTCGGCGCTGGCCCGCGGCCTCTACGACGTGGATCGCCTCAGCGCGTTCTTCGACACGATCCATCAGGACCCGGTGCTCTCGCAGGTCAAGCTCATCGCCGAGCCCTGGGACGTCGGTCCCGGCGGCTATCAGGTGGGCAACTTCCCGGTGCTGTGGTCCGAATGGAACGGCGTCTACCGCGACGTCATCCGGGACTTCTGGCGGGGCGAGGCGCCCCTGAACGAGTTCGCCTCCCGCTTCACCGGCTCCAGCGACCTGTACGAGTCCGATGGCCGCCGCCCGTTCGCCTCGATCAACTTCGTCACTGCCCACGACGGCTTCACCCTCGCCGACCTCACCGCGTTCAACGACAAGCACAACGCGGAGAACCTGGAGGACAACAACGACGGGACCGACGACAACCGCTCGTGGAACTGTGGGGCCGAGGGCGACACGGACGACCCGGCGATCCTCGAGCTGCGGTGGCGCCAGCGGCGCAACTTCCTCACGACGCTGATGCTCTCCCAGGGCGTGCCGATGCTCCTCGGCGGCGACGAGATGGCCCGAACGCAGGGCGGGAACAACAACGCCTGGTGTCAGGACAACGAGGTCTCATGGCTCGACTGGGACCTGGACGACGATGCGCGTCAGCTGCAGGAGTTCACCCACCGCCTGCTCGAGCTGCGGGCCAACGAGCCGGTCTTCCGGCGTGAGCAGTTCCTCGCCGGGGACGCGGACGGGACGGGGCTTCCGGACGTGTGGTGGTTCCGCCGTGACGGGCGCCGGATGACCCGACGCAACTGGGAGGACCCGGAGCTGCGCTGGCTCGGCGTCTTCCTCAACGGCGAGTACACGGGGATGCACGACCGGCAGGGCCGGCCGATCACCGGCTCCTCGTTCCTCCTGCTCATCAACGCCAGCGAGCACGACATCGAGTTCGACCTCCCCGCTCCGCGCTTCGGCGCCCGCTGGACGCTCGCGCTCGCGACCGGTGATCCCGACGCGGAGACCGGGTCGCGGAACTTCCGCGCCCGCCAGCCGCTGTTCGTCAGCTCCCGCTCGATGACGGTCCTGCGCCGCGCATGAGGCACCCGCTGCGCGCCACATACCGCCTGCAGCTCGGGCCTGGACTCGGTTTCACCGAGGCGGAGCGCCTGCTGCCCTACCTCGACGCGCTCGGGGTCTCGCATCTGTACCTCTCGCCGGTATGGCAGGCCCGGGCCGGGTCCACGCACGGCTACGACGTCGTGGACCCCGCGCGCGTCTCGGATGCGCTCGGCGGCGAGGACGGCCTGCGCGCGCTGGCGGCGGCCGCCGACGCCCGGGACATGGGACTCATCCTGGACGTCGTCCCGAACCACATGGCGACGGACGACGCCAACCGCTTCTGGACTGACCCGGAGCTGCGGCGACAGTTCTTCGACCTGGACCGGCAGACGGGCCACCACCGCCGCTTCTTCGACATCGACGAGCTGGCCGGCGTGCGCCAGGAGGATCCCGAGGTCTTCGCGGCGACCCACGCCAAGGTCATCGAGCTCGTGCGCGACGGGGTGGCGGACGGCATCCGCGTGGACCATCCGGACGGGATGGCCAACCCGGCGAAGTACCTGCGCGACCTGCGCGCGGCCGGGGTGCAGCACGTGTGGGTCGAGAAGATCCTCTCCACCGAGGACGGCGAGGTCCTGCGGGACTGGCCGACCGACGGGACGACGGGCTATGAGTTCTGCGTCGACCTGCAGGCGCTCTTCGTGGATCCGGCGGGCGAGGCGCCGCTGACGGAGCTGTGGACCGAGCTGTCGGGGGATGCGCGGCCGTTCGAGGACTGGGCGGCGCAGGCCAAGGACGAGCAGGCGCGCACGACGTTCGCGCGCGAGGTCGATCGCCTGCGGCAGGTGGCCGACGTCGAGGGGACGCTGGAGTCGCTGTCGCAGCTGCACATCTACCGCACGTACGTGGAGCCCGAGGGCGGCGTCGTCGGGGACGAGGATCGTGCGGCGGTCGCGGCGCTGCCCGAGGCGGTCCGGCGCGCGCTCCTGCTCGAGGATCCGGCCGTCCCGGCCGAGTGGGTCGTCCGCGTATCAGCAGACCTCCTCGCCGATCATGGCCAAGGGCGTCGAGGACACCGCCTTCTACCGCTACCTGCGGCTGCTGGCGCTCAACGAGGTCGGCGGGGACCCGGGTCGCTTCAGCCTGCCGGTCGCCGGGTTCCACGCCGCCAACGCCGAGCGTGCGCGCCGTCACCCGGACAACCTGCTGGCGACGAGCACGCATGACACGAAGCGCTCGGGCGACGCCCGGGCGCGACTGGGTGTTCTCGCCGGCCTCGGGGGCGAGTGGGCGGGCGCCGTCCGCCGCTGGCGTGCCGACAACGCGGAGCTGCGGGACCCGGCGCTCGGGGTCCCGACGCCGGCCGAGGAGCTGCTCGTCTACCAGACGCTCATCTGCGCCTGGCCGATCGACATGGACCGTCTGGAGCCGTACCTGATCAAGGCCCTGCGCGAGGCCAAGCAGGGAACGTCGTGGGTCGACCCGGACGAGCGGCACGAGGCCGCCGTGCTGGAGTTCACCCGCCGGCTCCTGGACCACGGTCCGTTCCGCTACGGCTTCGACGGCTGGGCGGCACGCGTCGCGGATGCGGGGGCACGCGCAGCGCTCGGCCAGACCCTGCTGAAGCTCACCGCACCCGGGGTCCCGGACATCTACCAGGGCGACGAGACCTGGTTCCTCGCGCTCGTCGATCCCGACAACCGACGTCGCGTGGACTGGGACGAGCGGGCCTCGATGCTGTCGGCGCTGCAGGACGGAGGAGCACCGACGCGTGATGCGGCCAAGCTCCACCTGGTCTGGCGGGCGCTGGAGCTGCGACGCTCGCAGCCAGAGGCGTTCGCGGGGCGCTACACGCCGATCGACGCCGGTGAGGGCGTGTGCGCGTTCTTGCGCGGGGATTCGGTGCTCGTGGCCGTCGCGTTGCGCGACAGCACGACGGGCGCGGACGGGCTGGGCGCTGCCCCCGGCGGCCGCCGGGTCCTGGCAGGACGTCCTCACCGGCGCCGAGCACGAGCTCCCCGACCATGCATCCCTGACCGCGGTCCTCGGCCCGGACGGGCGGGCGCTGCTGCGCCGCAGCAGCTGACGTGCGGCAGCCGCGACGCGCGGCGAGGGCGGACGCGCGCCAGGCATCCACACCGGGCCCCCGGGGCCGGCCACCGGATCCCCGGGGCGGCTGAACGAGAGCGTCCAATAGACTGCGCGCCTTGGCGTCGCGCGTCCTGATCGTCACCTGGGAGTACCCGCCGATCGTGGAGGGCGGGCTGGCCCGGCACGCCCGCAAGCTCGCCGAGCAGCTCGCCGCCGACGGTCTGGACGTCCACGTCCTCACGCGTGGCGGACCCGACAGCCCCGCTCGCGAGGAGCGCGGCGGCGTGACGGTGCACCGTGTCCGCGAGCCGGGCTACCCGCCCGACCTCACCGACTTCATCAGCTGGGTCCGGCAGCTCAACGAGGATCTGATGGCTCTCGGGCGCACGCTGGCCCACACCCTGGATTTCGACCTCGTCCACGGGCACGACTGGCTCGTCGCCGTCGCCTCCAAACGCCTGGCCGACGCGATGCGGCGCCCGCTCGTCACGACCGTCCACGCCACCGAATTCGGCCGCCACCAGGGCTGGGTCCACGTCGCTCCGCAGTCCGACATCCATCGCACGGAGCGCTGGATGGTCCACGGCGCCGACCAGGTCATCGTCTGCTCGCACTACATGCGCGGGCACGTCGCCGACATCTTCGACATCGAGGAGTCGCGCATCGCCGTCATCCCGAACGGGATCGACCCGGACGACCTGACGCACGTCGAGGATCTCGCCGCCCTCCGCGCGCGGTTCGCACAGCCGCACGAGCGCCTCGTGCTCCTCGTCGGCCGCCTCGTCTACGAGAAGGGCTTCCAGGTCGCGCTCGATGCGCTCGGCGGCCCGGACGGCGTGATCGAGCACGTCGGCGACCTGCGCTTTCTCGTCGCCGGCTCGGGCACCGCCGACGCCGACCTCCGTGCGCAGGCCACCCGCCTGGGCCTCGATGATCACGGCACGTTCCTCGGCTGGATCGGCGACGACGCGCTGCATTCGCTCTATCGGATCGCCGACCTCACGGTCGTCCCGTCGCTCTACGAGCCGTTCGGGCTCGTCGCGCTGGAGGCGATGGCCTCAGGATGTCCGTGCATCGTCGCCGACACCGGTGGCCTGCGCGAGGTCGTCCCGCCCGGCGAGCGCGTCGGGCTGCGCTTCAACGGCGGCGACGCCGAGCACCTGGGGACCATGATCGAGCGCCTGCTGACCGACGATGCGCTGCGTGACCGTCTCGTCGTGCAGGCCCGCGAACACGTGCTGCGCTTCGACTGGGTCGACGTCGCAGCGCAGACCCGAGCGGTCTACGACGGCCTGCTGACCGGCTCGCCGGTCACCGCCACGAGCTGACGGCTCAGGGCACGACGGCCCGGCAGAGCGCGGCCCAGCCGCTCTGGATGCGCTCGAGCGAGAGGCCCTGGTCGCGCCGTTGGTACAGGACGACGTCGACCGCGAGCGTCGCCAGCAGGACGTCGACGAGGTAGTCGACGTCGGCCTCGCTGCCGGCTGCCGCCGCCTGACGCAGGAGGGATCGGACGTGCGCGCGGTAGGTCGCGTACACGCGGTGGCGCAGTCGCAGGCCGGGCGAGCCGGCTTCGGCGGCGGCCAACAGATCGCCCTGGACCTCGACGAGCTCGAGCAGTCCGTGCCCGAAGGCGACAAGGCGTTCCTGTGGCGGAGCGCCCGGTCCGAGCGGCGCCTCGCCTCGGATGAAGGCGTCCTGGAAGGCGCGCTCGCGATCGTCCAGGAGCGCTCGCAGCAGGGTCGGACGGTCGCCGAACCGCCGGAAGAGCGTTCCCTTGCCCACGCCGGCGGCGCAGGACACGTCGTCCATCGTCACGCCGTCGATCCCGCGCTCGGCGATCAGGCGCGCCGCCGCGCAGAGGATGGCCTGGCGGTTGCGGGCGGCGTCTGCGCGCTCGGGCCTGACCGCGGCCGGGAGCTCTTGGAGCACGGGCAGGCCGACGAGCCCGTCGGTGTCAGCCGCGGGGGTGGCGATCTGGATCGGACCACGGCCCATGGGTGCACGGTACCACGAGAAGCCGTTACCGGACCACGGTCCGCTTGTGCTACGCTCCGTTCTAAGCGAACCACAGTCCGCTTATCCACCACCACCGAACAGGAGACGAACCACATGTCCACCGCCGCCACCGCCCCCACCACCAACCTCCCCGTCGGCACCTGGTCGTCCGATCCGACGCACTCGTCCGCGACCTTCGCGGTCAAGCACATGGTCGTCGCGACCTTCCGCGGGCGCTTCGAGGACCTCGACGCGACGCTCACCGTCAGCGACGACGGCGCGGCCGATCTCATCGGCACCGTGAAGGCCGATTCGATCGTCGTCAAGGACGAGACGCTGAAGACCCACCTCGGCGCCCCGGATTTCTTCGACACCGAGCGCTTCCCCGAGATCCGGTACGAGGCGTCCGGCTTGCGCCGCGACGGCGACGAGCTCGTGGTCGACGGCGTCCTGACGATCAAGGGTCACTCGCACCCGGTGCAGGGCCGCGGCACGATCACCGATCCGCACGAGGCGTTCGCCGGCCCGTCGATCGGCCTCACGCTCGAGACCGTCATCGATCGCACGACGTTCGGACTGAACTGGAACGCACCGCTGCCCAAGGGCGGCTTCGCCCTGGCGAACGACGTCAAGCTGACGGTCGAGCTCGAGCTCGTCCAGACGCAGGCCTAGTCCCATGCGCGTGCTCGGCGTCTCAGGATCGCTGCGCAGCGGGTCGCACAACACCCGCCTGCTCCGGGCGGCAGCGCAGCTGCTGCCGCCCGGCGTCGAGCTCGTCGAGTTCGACGCACTCAAGGGCCTGCCCCCGTTCGACGAGGACGACGAGGCCACCCCGGGCGCTGCGGTGGGAACGTGGCGCGCGGCGCTCGCGAACGCCGACGCGGTCTTCTTCGCCACGCCGGAGTACAACTCGTCGATTCCCGGCCAGCTGAAGAACGCGGTGGACTGGGCGTCCCGCGGCGGGGCGGCCGCCGCACTGCGTGGCAAGCCCGTCGCCGTGGCCGGCACGAGCACCGGCATGTTCGGGGCCGTGTGGGCCCAGGGTGAGCTGCGCAAGACGCTTGCCGCCTCCGGTGCCCGTGTCGTCGATCGCGAGCTGCCGATCCCGAACGCCGCCGAGGCGTTCACCGACGACGACACCCTCGTCGACGAGGACGCCGCGCTCGAGCTCGGCGCCATCCTCGACGACCTCCTGGCGGAGGTCGCAACCGACCTGGCCCGCGAGACCTCCCCGGTCAGCTGAGACGCCGATGCCCACGCTCCCGGACTCGCTGACGCTCGGCCCCGTCCACCTGACGGTGACCCACCTCGACCGGTCGGTCGCGTGGTACACGACGAAGCTCGGCCTCCGGGTCCACCGCCATGACGTCGCGGAGGCCGAGCTCGGCGACGGCTCGATCACGTCGCTCGTGCTCCGTGAGGATCCGCAGGCCGGGGGCCCCGGCCGCGTCGCCGGTCTCTTCCACGTCGCGCTGCTGTACCCGTCGCGCGAGGAGCTCGCCCGCGCCGCCCTGCGTCTGGCCCAGAACGGCATCCCGGTCCAGGGCGCCTCAGACCACGGCACCCACGAAGCGCTCTACCTCGAGGACCCGGACGGCATCGGTCTGGAGCTCGCTGCCGACCGCCCGCGCGGGGCCTGGCCCACACCGGAGGAGGAGTTCTCCGGCAGCGGCCCGCGGCCGCTGGACGTGACCGCCCTCCTGGCCACCGCCGGGGCCCAGGTCGCGCCCGCGTTCGTCGCCCCCGGACTGCGCGTCGGCCACCTGCACCTGCACGTCGGCTCCGTTGCCACGGGCTTGTCGTTCTACCGCGACCTCCTGGGTCTTCAGCTGTGGGGCCGCCTGCCCACCGCGGCGTTCGTCAGCGCCGGCGGCTACCACCACCACCTGGCGTTCAACGTCTGGCGGGGCGAGGGTGTCAGACCGGCCCCGGCGCACACCGTGGGGCTCCGTCACTGGACGATCGAGCTGCCCGCCGCGCGCGACGTGGCCGCCGTCCGCGAGCGCCTGGACTCCGCCGGGGTCCCCACAGAAGGCGAGAACGCGGACTTCATCGTCCGTGATCCTTGGGACATCGCGCTGCACATCACCGTCGCGGCGGGCGCGACACCGGCCTGACGGCGCCGCAGGCTGCACCGCCACGAACGAGAACCGCCCGCCGCCGGACCGCTGGGGTCCGGGCGACGGGCGGGAGTCCCGGGGTGGGTCCTGTTACGAGGTGACCTTCTCCTCGGCCGGGGACTGCTGCTTGTCCTCGGTCTTCGAGTCCGAGCTCTTGGCCTTGGGGGCCTTGCGCTGGACGTACTCGCACGAGCCGTTGGGGTTCTCGGTCGTGGCGTCGGTGATCACGTCGACGGTGTCGAGGATGGCGCGGTCCTTGCCGGGGCCACAGGTGATGCGGTCGACCTCGCCGTCGCGGGTGCGGAAGCGGTCGTTGCCGTTGCCGCCGTCCAGCGTGTCGCCGATCGTGTCGACCTCGCCGCCCGGGCCGGGCTTCACGTCGCTGCGCGCCAGCGCCCACAGCGTGTCGTTGCCGTCGCCGCCGTAGGAGGTGTCCGCGCCGCGGTTGGCGTAGATCGTGTCGTTCCCCGCCCCACCGTGCTGGACGTCGTCGCCCGTGCCGCCGGCCATCACGTCGTTGCCGTTCTCACCGAACGTCGTGTCGTCGCCCGATCCGCCGGCGATCTTGTCGCGTGAGTCGCCGCCGCTGATCGTGTCGTTGCCGCTGCCACCGAAGAGGCGGTCGTAGGAGGTCCGGTCGCCCGTGCCGTTGGCGTCACCGCTGATGGTGTCGTTGCCGGATCCACCGTTGATGAAGTCGTTGCCCTGGACGCCCTCGATCGTGTCGTTGCCGCTGCCGCCGAAGATGCGGTCGTTGCCGCTGCCGCCGTTGAGCTTGTCGTCGCCGGCGTACCCGAAGATCCGGTCCTTGCCGCCGTTGCCGTTGATGACGTCGGCGGCGCTCGTGCCACGCAGACGCTCGTTGCCCGGTCCGCCGTTGATGTTGGCCGCGAAGGCCGTGGCCGGGATGAGGGCGAGGGTGGCGGCGGCGGTGACCGCAGCCCTGCGATGCGAGAGAATGCTCATTGACGTGTCCTCCTGGTCGATTACCTGGAAGGGTTATCGCGCCTCGTCGGCCGCCGTGACCGGGGTTCTCACACCGTCCTCACGCATCGTGAGAGGTTTGTGAGAGAACGGTTGCTCCGCCTGTCAGGATCACCCCCACCGACCATCGTGTCCGACATGCCGCGCATCCTCGCCCTCACCATCGCCGCGATCCTCGCGCTCACGCCCGCCGAGCTGGCGCTGGCGGCCAAGCTGACCGGCACGCGCGGCGCCGACATGATCAGCGGGACGAACGGCAAGGACGTCATCAACGGGCGGGGCGGGGACGACAAGCTCTACGGCAAGGGCGGCAACGACAAGCTCTACGGCTCGACGGGCAACGACACGCTGCTCGGGGACGCCGGCTCGGACTCGCTCTCCGGTGGCCCCGGTGACGACACGCTGCTCGGCGGCTCGGGCAACGATCGGCTGGTCGGCGGCCCCGGGCGCGACACGATCGTCGGCGGCGCGGGCAACGACACGATCATGGCCCGGGACGGCGAGGTCGACACGATCACCTGCGGTTCCGGCCGGGACGTCGTGAAGGCCGACCGCATCGATTCCGTGCGCGGCGGGTGCGAGCGCGTGAGCCGTGGCTAAGCCGGAGGCAGGGCGACCCGTCGTCCTGCTCGTCGACGACGACGCGAGCATCCGCCGGACGCTCACGGTCGGACTGGATCTCGAAGGCTTCTCCGTCGTCCCGGCGTCCGGCGGCCGCGCCGCCTTGGAAGCCGTGCTCACCGTCAAGCCGGACGCCATGCTGCTGGATCTGACGATGCCCGACCTGGACGGGTTGGAGGTGCTGCGACGCCTGCGCGACGATGGTCACGACGTCCCGATCTGCGTGCTCTCCGCCCGCGACGACGTGGACGACCGGGTGACCGGCCTACAGGCCGGAGCCGACGACTACGTCGTCAAGCCGTTCGCGCTGGAGGAGGTCGTCGCCCGACTGCACGCCCTGCTGCGCCGGCGCCCTGCTGTCGATCAGCAGCGACTCGTCGTCGGCGACATCGAACTGGACGCCGCCACCTTCAGCGCGAGCCGAGCGGACCGGTCGCTCGAGCTGACCCAGCGCGAGTTCGCGCTGCTGCAGCTCTTCCTGCGCCACCCTGGCGAGGTCCTGGATCGCGCGCGGCTGCACGAGGAGGTCTGGGGCTACACCTTCGACCCGGGGACGAACATCGCCGACGTCTTCGTCGGGTACCTGCGTCGCAAGCTCGAGGCGCACGGCGGCACCCGCGTGCTGCACACCGTGCGCGGCGTCGGCTTCATCCTGCGGCCCTGACGTGCGTCACCTCCGCACGCAGCTCACGCTCGGCCTGCTCGTCGTCATGGCGCTGGTCGTGGGGCTCGGCGGCGTCCTCGTCGCCCGGGACGTGGAGCGTTCCGAGCGTCGCGCGATCGACGACCGCCTGCAGCGGACGGCCGAGCTCACGGGCGTCACCGCGGTGAACATCGTCAACGAAGGGCTCCCGGAGGCGACGAACCGCCAGCTCGACGACGTCCTGCGCGCGACCGGCAGCTCGTTGCGGCTGAAGGTCGGCGACACCTACCCGGTCGAGTCCGGCGTTCGGCTGCCGGAATCGCTGCGCGTGCCCCTCGGCCTGTCGACGCGGACGATCCTCGGGCGTCCGACGCGTATCTACGCGACGCGGCTGCGCGACAAGAGCCTTGCGGGGATCGCCCGGCTGGAGGTCTCGAGCTCCCTGCGCCAGCTCGAGTCCCGCCAGCGCGCCCGCCGCGAGCGGATGCTCCTCATCGGGGCGATCATGCTGACGGTCGCCGGCCTCGGCGTCCTGCTGGCGACGGGACGCCTGCTGCGCCCGCTCGGGCGGCTGCGCCGCGCGGCGGCCGGCATCGCCGGTGACGCCGACCTGCAGCGACGCGTACCCGTCGAGGGTCCGTTGGAGCTCGAGGCGCTGGCCGGATCGTTCAACGGGATGCTCGTCCGCCTGGGGCGCGCCGCCGACGAGCGCAACACGGCGCTGCAGGCCACCCGACGCTTCGCGGCGGACGCCGGACACGAGCTGCGCACGCCGCTGACGAGCGTCCAGGCCTCGCTCTCGATCATCGCGCGTCACCCCGACATGGACCCCGACCAGCGCACGCAGCTCGCCGAGGACGCCATGTCCGAGCAGCGTCGGCTCGTGCACCTCCTCGACGGCCTGCAGGCGCTGGCGCGGGGGGACGCCAACCCGGTGGAGCACGCGGACGTCGACCTGACGGACGTCGTCGCCGCGGCGCTGGAGGCCGCGCGCTCCCGGCACCCGGCGACGACGTGGCAGGCGTCGCTGCCGTCCGATGGGACCGGTCCGATCGTCGCGGGCTGGGAGCCGGGGCTGCGGGTCACCGCCGACAACCTGTTGGAGAACGCCGCACGCCACGGCCGCGAGCGCGACGGCACCGTGCGCGTGACGCTGACCGACGACGGCACGGGTGCGACGCTCACCGTCGAAGATGACGGCGCGGGCGTGGCCGAAGGCGACCGCGAGCGGATCTTCTCGCCGTTCGCCCGAGCCGCACGGACCGACCGTCCCGGGTCCGGGCTCGGTCTGGCCCTCGTCGCCCAGCAGGCCGGGCATCACGGCGCGACCGTGACCGTCGACGCGTCCCCCACCCTGGGGGGCGCGCGCTTCACGATCCGCTATCCGACGGCGCGCAGCAGCCGTGCGGCGAACGTCGCGAACGCGTCGGGCGTGTAGGTCGCCGGGTCCGCGAGGACGAGGCGCATCGCCTCCTCGCCGGCCGCGATGAGCATCCGGGCGCCGAGGTCGGGATCGACGCCGGACAGCGCCGGGCGGCTCTCGGTCGCCCAGCGGACGAGCTCGGTGAGCTGCCGGCGCACGAGCGCGCGACCGGCCTCGATCTCCTCGCGGACGAGGGCCGGCATCTCCCCGGCGGGCAGGAGGATCAGCCGCCAGGCCTCCGGGCGTGTCTGCACCGCGGCCAGCAGCGCGCGGGCGCCGTCGCGCAGCAGGAGCTCCGGCGTCGCCCCGGCAAGGTCGGTCGGGAGCGCCGACTCGAGCGTTCCGATGGCCCGCTCGCGCTCGCGCTCGAGCAGCGCCATGAGCAGCGCCTCGCGGGTGCCGAAGGTCCGGTAGACGACGGGTTTGGCGACGGCCGCGTCGCGGGCGATCGCCTCCATCGTCGCGCCGCTGTAGCCATGGCGGCCGATGAGGGACAGGGCCGCGTCGAGCAGCTGCTCGCGCCGTTCGCCCGGTGGGACGCGCGGAGCGTACGGGCGGCGGGAGGAAGGAGCCGACATCGCCGTCAAGCTTGACATGCGCCACGGTCGCCGGAGATGATACGGGTGCGTAACTTCGCTGGGGACAGGCCATGCCGTCTCCGCACCGAGCCTCACGAAAGGGCCACCGATGCCGTCCGCCACGCTGGAAGACCTCGCCGCCCAGGCTCGCCGCGATCCGACCTCGGTCACGCCGGTCGACCTGGCCGCCGCCGTCCGCGCCACCGCGCCGGACGTGCTGCGCAGCGCAGCCCGCGGGGAACTGCGGGACCTGACGATCGGCATCGTGCTGGACCGACTGCCGGCTTTCGTGGACGCGAGCCGCTGGGACGGCGATCCGGTCCGGATGGCCCTGCGGCTGACGGGGCGGGCCGACGGCGGGGAGGACGTCGTCACGCTGGACCTGGACGGCACGCAGGCGACCGCGAGCCGCGAGCAGGTGGGACGGCGCCCTGACGTGGAGATCGAGGCCGACGCGCTGGACCTCCTCCTGCTCGTCACCGGCCAAGAGCATGCCGCCCTGCTGTTCCTGCGCGGCGGGCTGCGCCTGACCGGCGACCCGCGCCTGGCGATCGCCGCTGCAGGTTGCTTCAGCGTCCCCATGCCCGACGGCAACCGGGTCGAGGTGACCGACGTCCCCGAGCTTGACCCGCTCGGCATCGACGCGGACGCCGTCGCCCTCGTCGTGAAGGGCCTGTCCGACCAGGAGCTCCGCGACCGCATGAGCGGCGGGGTGCGCGACGTCATCCTCGGCGAGATCTTCGCTCGCTTCGCCGCCCACCTGCGCCCAGACCGGACCGCGAACGTCGAGGCCGCGATCGCGTGGCGCATCACCGGCCGCGAGGACAAAGGCACCGATCATTTCGTGACGCTCATCGACCGCGGCAGCGTCCGGCTCGTCGAGACCGGGAGCGTCGAACCGCGCGTCAGCATCCAGGTCGCGGCGGCGGACTTCATGCGCCTTGTCACCGGCAACGCGAACCCGGCGATGATGTTCATGCGCCGGCGGATCACCGTCCGCGGGGACCTCGGCTTCGCCGCACAGCTCACGGGGATGTTCCACATCCCCAGCCGCTGACCGTCAGGCGCTGCTTGCCGCCAGCGCGAAGGGGGTGCCTTCCGAGTCCCGGCAGATCGACCACGCCGTCCCGGGGTGCACGTGCGTGCCGCCCAGCTCCCGCACCCGGGCCAACGCGGCGTCCATGTCGTCGACCTCGAAGTACGGCAGCGACTGTGTGTCGCCCGGGCCGCGCCCGCGTTCGTGGACGCCGACGACGGGGCCGCCGCTGGCAGAGCTCTGACGCCCGCTGCCCTGGCCGGCGGTCCGCTCGTGGAGCGTCACGCCGAGCAGGCCCTCCCAGAACGCCCGCGCGCGCTCCGGATCGTCGGCCGGGAACTCGACCAGGGACAGACGTGCGCCGTTCATCGTCCCAACCTAGCCCGCGTCAAGGCCGTCGCGCAGGCCCTAGCATCAGCGCTCCACGATGCCCGGCCCCGAGCTCCCTCCCCTCCCAGCGGCGACCGGCCGGCTCGACCAGCTCAGGTCGCCCGGTCGGGCGGGCCCGACCGAGGGCGGGACGGCGGCGGCGTTCGACCGGCTGGCCGGCCTGGCCGCGAGCCTGCTGCAGGCGCCGACGGCGTTCATCACGGTGCTTCCCGAGCACCGCACCCAAGGCCACGTCCTCGCAGCACCGACGTCGGCGGCGGTGCAGCCGGAGCAGGAGGTCCGCGACCGGCTCTGCCGCCTCCTGCTCGAGGTCGCTGCCCCGTTGATCGTCGCCGACACGAGCCAGGACGAGCGCATGCGCGGCGAGCCGCTCGTCAGCGGCGGTGGGGTCGCCGCGCTGGCGGGGTTCCCCTTGCTCGGTCCCAGCGGATGTGCGCTGGGCGCCTTCTGCGTCATCGACGTCCTCCCACGGGTCTGGACGGCCCGGGAGGTCGACGTCCTCGCGATGCTCACCGACGCGGCCGCCGCCGAGGTCGCCCTCATCGACGCGCTGGCGGAAGAGCGTGCTGCCCGCGAGGAGACCGCTCGTGCGCTTGCCCGCGAGCGTCGCGCCCTGGTCCGCGCCGAGGCGCTCATCGCCGCCGGCGTCGCGCTCAGCGAACGCAACGGGGCCGAGTCGGTCCTGCGCGCAGTGGTCGGGGCGACCGTCCCGGACATCGGGATCTGGTGCGCAGTCCACCTGCAGCGCCGCGGTACGGCACCGGTCCTCGTCGCGGCAGGCCACCGCGATCCCGCGCGTGACGAGGAGGTCTGGGCCCTGGACGTCCCGGGCGTGCCGTGGCTGCAGAGGCGGATGGCCACGCCCGTCATGCGCTTCGACAGCGCGCAGCGGTTCGTCATCCCTGGGGACGACGATGTGGTCGGTGCGCTCGGTGCACCGCACGTCGTGTCGCTCCCCCTGCGCGCACGCGGGCACACGATCGGCGCGCTGACCGTCGGCGTGGACCCCGACGACGAGCCCGACGCCGTCTCGACGATCGCCGGCCTGGCCGGGCAGGCGGCGGTCGCCCTGGACAACGCGGGGCTGTACGACGAGCTGGCGGAGGTCGCCCATGTCCTGCAGCAGGCGCTGCTGCCCGGCACCTTGCCGGACACCCCGGGCGTCGAGGTCGCCGTGCGCTTCCGACCTGCCGCCGCCAACGTCCAGGTCGGCGGGGACTTCTACGACGTCTTCGCGGGGGCCCGGCGGCGTGATCGTGCCTTCGTCGTCGGGGACGTCGCCGGCAAGGGGCCGGCGGCGGCGACGCTCACGAGCGTGGTGCGTCACACGCTCCGTGCTGCCTTCTTCCACGGGGACGATCCGATGCAGGCCGTCTCGCTGGCCAACGAGGCGTTCTTCGACGTCGCCCAGCCGGAGAAGTTCTGCACCGCGATCTACGGCCAGCTACATCGGGCTGATGACCATGTCGTCATCGACCTCGTCCGCGCCGGCCATCCCGCGGCGCTCGTCCTGCGCCGGGAGGGTGGCGTCGACGTGGTGGCGCCTGAGGGCGGCGTCATCGGCTCCCGACTGGATACGGCTTGGGACGTCGCCCGCGTGCGCCTTGATCCTGGCGACTCGCTGCTGCTCTACACCGACGGCGCGATCGAGTTCCCCCGCCAACGCGAGGTCGACGGGGAGCTCGAGCTGCGGAAGCTGGCCGCCGAGCTCGCCCGCATCGGTGCGTCCGCGACCGAGATCGCCGAGGCGGTCGAGCACCACACGATCGTCCTCTCCGGCGGCCCGCTGCGCGACGACCTGGCGCTGCTCGTCCTGCGCTGCGCGCCCTGAGCAGGGGTGAACGCCTCCTGTGGGGCGGGCGGGGTCTAGGATGTCGTCGCTCATGGATGACGTCCCCGCTCCCGTTCAGCGCGCCGCCCGCAACGAGGCGGCCTTCCGGCGTCTGAACGAGAACCTCGCCGAAGTGATGCCGGACGATGCCCGCAACCCGGCGGGCTACGTCTGCGAGTGCGCAGCCGCAGACTGCCGTCGGATCGTCGACCTCACCATGGACGAGTACCGCGGGGTCCGTACGAACAAGATGCGCTTCTTCGTCGTCCCCGGGCACGAGCGCAGCGACGTGGAGGACGTGGTGGAGGCATACGAGCACTACCTCGTCGTCCGCAAGCACGACGACACCGCGGCCATCGTCGACCCGTAGCGCGGGCGCGGGTTACCATCACCCGGGTGAGCCCGCCTGCTGCTGCCGTCCTGCCGCCCGGACCCAGGGCCCCCGCGGCGCTGCAGACGTCCCGCTGGATCCGGGATCCCGTCGCGCTCTTCGAGAGCTGCCGTGAGCGGTACGGCGCGCGCTTCACGCTGCGCCTGCTCTTCGGCGGCCCGATCGTCAACCTCACCGATCCCGCGGAGATCAAGGCGATGTTCGCCGCGCCCGCGGATGTCCTGGAGCCGGGGCTGGGTGGGGCCATCCTGGAGCCGGTCATGGGCCGCCGCTCGGTCCTCGTCCTGGACGGGGACGACCACCTGCGCCAGCGGCGGCTCATGCTGCCGGCCTTCCACGGCGAACGGATGGCGACGCTGACGGGTGTCGTGGAGGAGGTCACCGCCCGGGAGGTCGCGGCCTGGCCGCGCGACAGGCCGATCGAGCTGCACACCCGGCTGCAGGGTCTGACCCTCGAGATCATCCTGCGCGCGGTGTTCGGCCTTGAGCCCGGGGCGCGCCTGGACGCGCTGCGTACCGTCCTGACCGAGTACCTGGAGGAGGCGTCCAAGCCGCACAACATGCTTCCGGTGCTCCAGCGTGACCTCGGGCCGCGCTCACCGTGGGGACGCTTCGTCCGGATCCGTGCCAAGGCCTGGCAGCTCGTGGATGCGGAGATCACGCGCCGTCGCGCCGCCCACGACGAGGACCACGGCGACGTGCTGGCGATGCTCCTGGAGGCGACCGAGGAGGACGGGACGCCGATGGCCGACCTGGACATCCGCGACGAGCTCATGACGTTGCTCGTCGCCGGGCACGAGACGACGGCCTCGCAGCTGGCGTGGACGGTGGAGCGTCTTGTCCGCACGCCGGCTGCCGTGGCCTCCTTGCAGGCCGCGGTCGACACCGGGGACGACGCCTACCTGGTGGCGACGATCCAGGAGTCGCTGCGCTGTCGCCCGGTGCTGCTGTTCGTCCAGCCGCGGCATGTGACGAAGCCCATCACCATCAACGGCTTCGACTACCCCACCGGCTGCGCCCTGACGGCCAACGTCCACCTCGTGCACCACGACCCGGCGATCTACCCGGACCCTTACGCGTTCCGGCCGGAGCGCTTTCTGGACTCGGGCCCGGGCACGTACACCTGGCTGCCCTTCGGCGGCGGGCGCCGGCGGTGCCTTGGGCAGGCGTTCGCGATGCTCGAGATGCGGGTCGTGCTCGCCGCGCTCGTGGGGACGGCGGACCTCGCGATCACCGACGACCGTGGAGGACGCGACGAGCGACGCCTGCGCCGTCACATCACCGTCAGCCCGGATCGTGGCGCCCGGGTCGTGCTGCAGGGGCGCCGGGCGGCGGCGCCTTCCGGGACGGCTCCGGGAGCGGCGGCCGTCGCGTAGGGCTCGGTCGGTCCGGGTAGGTTGACGGCCATGTCCGGTTACGACGACGACGAATGGGTCGACGGGGTCCCTCCCGAGGGCCATCACACCCGTGATCAGGCCAAGCCGGCGTTCTGGTGGCGGACGCGACCGGCGCAGCTCGGCTTCGTCGGCATCCTCGTGGCGCTGCTCGTCCTGGTGCTCGTCGTGGTCCTCGCCGGCTGCGGCGGCTCGTCCGCGGCAGCCGATCGGCCGCGCGCCGAGCAGCCCCCCGCGGACGTCGTCCGTGCCGCCGCGGACGCCCTGGAGGGCGTGCGCAGCTATCACGTCACCGGGACGTCGGTCGACGCCGACGGACGCAACCGCATCTCGGGCGACATCACCGCGGCAGGGGCGCTGCGCTTCACGGTCGCGGGCAAGGCGGGGCGCTTCACCGTCATCGCCGTGGACGGCAAGACGTTCCTGAAGGCGGGACGCGCCTTCTGGCTGAAGGGCCATGGCGGCCGGGGCGACGCGTTGGCCCGGGTCCTGGCGGGGCGCTGGGTCCAGATGCCCGCCTCCACCTCCGCGTCGCTGCGCAAGGACGTGCGTCAGCTGCTGCCCAAGGAGCTGGCCTACTGCGTCGGCAAGGGCCTGGGGACGCTTGAGAACCTCGGCGGACGGACGGCGAACGGCCGGAAGGTCGTCGTCATCCGCGACAAGGGCGACAAGGCCGGGACCTCGCCGGGCGAGCTCACGGTCCCGGCCACCGGGCCGGCGCTGCCGCTGCGCGTGCGGCAGACCGGCCGGCGCAGCCGCCGTGGCGGCGGACAGGCCGACCCACGCTGCCAGGACGACGACGACACCACGACGGAGTCCGAGTCGGTCCTCAGCCGCTTCAACGCCATCAAGCCGATCCAGGCTCCCGCGGGTGCGCTGGACCTGAACACGCTGGGCGGTCCGGGCGGGGGCGGGACGCCCGCCTGAGCTGGGCCGGACGCCCGGCCCGCAAGCTCCCCCGGCCCGCAAGCTCCGGGCCGGTCCGTACTTCTGCACCCGCTATAGCCGGGACAAAAGTACGGACCGGTCGCCAACCCCGCCGGCCCGTCCTTCTACACCTGCTGTGGCAGGAACAAAAATACGGACCGCGTCAACATCTCAGGCGACCGTGCGCGGCGCGATCTGCAACAGGAGTTCAGGGTTGTCGAAGACGGCGTCGCTCGAAATCCGTAGCACCGTGTATCCGGCCGAACGCCAGACCGCCGTCTTGCGAGCATCCTCGTCCTTGAAGCGGTGATACTGCGGACCGTCGATCTCGATGATCAGACGCAGGCCCGGCCAGCAGAGGTCGGCCTCCTCGCCGGCGATCCGGCGGTTGACCTCCGGGATGGCGACGCCGGCCCGGTCGAGGATCTCGAGCGCTCGGGCCTCGGCATCGCTTCGGCAGCGACCGATCGGCAGACGCACGTAGACCTCGGCAAGTTCGCCCACTCGACGGCTGCCCCGGCGATGCGGATGGTCCAACGTGAGCCGGCGGACCCGTTGCGCCGTCGTGTGGCGGCCGCGGACGGCCTCCCGGAATGCCTTGCGGAGTGCCCGGTCGCTCAGCTTGGGCGCGAGGTCGACGAGGACCCGCTCGGCGCGAAGGGTGGGAATGCCGTCGAGCCAGGTGGTGTGGCGATGGAGGACGACCGAGTGTCGCACGAGAAGCCCGTCGTACAGTCGCGGGCCTCCGTCGCCACGCCGGACGACTGACGTACGACCGTGCAGCGGTGCGGTCCCCATCTCGTACGTCGTGCCCGCGCTCTCGTGGCCGATCCAGGTGTTCGGCGCTGTAAGGGTCGCCGCCCGCATCCGTTGCCGCGTCGTCGGTTCAGCGTGACCGAGGAGCATCACCCCGTCGTGCAGGCGCCGAAGCCCGCGGGTCCGGTGCTCGACGGCCGACGCCGTCCAGCCCCGCTCCATGAGCTGCCAGACCGCGACGACGTCGTCGTTGGCCGCGGCCAACGCCTTCAAATCAGAGTGGATCATGCCCCTGATAGGCCCGCGCACGGGCTTCCCGCCCCCCACTTTTCCGGCGGTCCGTGCATCTGCACCGGTCAGGGCGGGTGCAAAAGTACGGGCCGACGCCACCAGCCCCCGGTCCGTGCATCTGCACCTGCCATGGCGGGTGCAAAAGTACGGGCCGACGCCACCAGCCGGCGGTCCGTGCATCTGCACCTGCCATGGCAGGGGTAGAAGTACGGGCCGACGTCCCCCGCACCCGCACCGGCACTGGCACCCGCACCCGCACCCGCGCCCGCACCGGCACCCGCACCCTTCACCCGCGCCCGAACCCGTCACCCGCGCCCGCACCCGCGCCCGCACCATTGCACAGCCCCGGAACGACCGAGGGCCCCAGCGGGGCCCTCGGCACAGCGGTCCGGCGACCTACCCGACAGCGGTCCTACACCGCGGCGAGCTCCTGCTCGTCGGAGTACTGCTCGCCCGCCTCGGCCTTGGCGACCAGCGACGCCGGCGGCTCGAAGCGCTCGCCGTACTGGGCTGCGAGCTCCCGCGAACGCGCCACGAAGCCGGCGACGCCACCCTCGTAACCGTTGATGTACTGCAGCACGCCACCCGTCCAGGCCGGGAAGCCGATACCCATGATCGACCCGATGTTCGCGTCCGCCACCGACGGGATGACGCCCTCGTCGACGCACTTGACCGTCTCCAGGGCCTCGGCGAACATCATGCGCTCCTCGAGGTCCTTCAGCGAGATCGACGACGGGTCGCCGTTCACGGGGTACAGGTCGCGCAGGCCCTTCCACAGGCCCGTGCGCTTGCCGTCCTCGTAGTCGTAGAAGCCGGCGCCGGCCAAGCGGCCGGCACGCTCCTCGGAGATCATCTTGTCGATGACCGCGAACGCCGGGTGGTCCTGCCAGACGCCGCCGTCGACCTCGATGGCCTCCTTGGACGCCTTGCGGATCTTCGCCATGAGCTGCAGGTTGAGCTCATCGCTCAGCTGCAGGACCGGCGCCGGGTAGCCGGCCTGCGAGGAGGCCTGCTCGATCGTGTTCGCCGGGACGCCCTCGGTGAGCATCGCGATGCCCTCGTTGATGAACGTGCCGATGACGCGCGAGGTGAAGAACCCACGCGAGTCGTTGACGACGATCGGCGTCTTCTTGATCTGCTTGGAGAAGTCCAGCGCGCGGTACAGCGTCTCGTCGCTGGTCTTCTCGCCCTTGATGATCTCCAGCAGCGGCATCTTGTCCACGGGGGAGAAGAAGTGCAGCCCGATGAAGTCGTTCGGACGGGACACGCCCTCGGCCAGACCGGTGATCGGCAGCGTCGAGGTGTTGGACCCCAGCAGGGCGCCCTCGGCCAGGTGCGGCTCGATCTCCGCGAAGACCTGCGCCTTGACGGCCGGGTCCTCGAAGACCGCCTCGATGACGAGGTCGGCGCCGTCGGCGTCCGCCGCGTCCGCGGTCGGGTGGATCAGGGCCAGCAGCGCGTCGGCCTTCTCCTGCGTCGTACGACCCTTGGCGACGGCCTTGTCGCACAGCGCCTTGGAGTAGCCCTTGCCACGGTCGGCAGCCTCCTGCGAGACGTCCTTGAGCACGACCTCGATGCCGGCCTTGGCGGACACGTACGCGATCGCCGCGCCCATCATGCCGGCGCCCAGGACGACGACCTTCTTGGACTGGAACGTCTCGACGTCGTCGGGACGGCCACGCTTGCCGTTGACCGTCTGCAGGTCGAAGAAGAACGCCTGGATCATGTTCTTCGCGACCTGGCCGGTGGCGAGCGACACGAAGTAGCGCCCCTCGATCTCCAGGGCCGTGTCGAAGTCGACCTGCGCACCCTCGACGGCGGCGCTCATGATCGCGATCGGCGCCGGGTAGTTGGCGCCCTTCAGCTGCTTGCGCAGGTTGGACGGGAACGCCGGCAGGTTCTGCGCCAGCGCCGGGGTGCGACGGCGTGCCGCCGGGGATCTTGTAGCCCTTGACGTCCCAGCGCTGGACCGCCTCGGGGTTCTCCGCGATCCACTTCTTCGCGGCCGGGACGAGCTCCTCCGGCGAGGACGACGAGCTCGTCGATGAGCCCCATCTCCAGCGCCTTGGCCGGCTTGAGCGGCTTGCCCTGCACGAGCAGCCCCATCAGCGCGGTCACGATGCCGAGCATCCGCACCGAGCGGACGATCCCGCCCGCGCCCGGGAGCAGCCCGAGCTGGACCTCGGGCTGACCGAGCTGGACCTTCGGGCTGTCGACGACCACGCGGTGATGCGTGGCCAGGCACAGCTCCAGACCGCCGCCGAGCGCAGCGCCGTTGACGCAGGACACGACCGGCCGGCCGAGCTTCTCCAGGCGACGCAGGTTCGCCTTCAGGGCCTCCACCCCGGCGGCGAACTCCTCGGCGTTCTCCTTCGTGACCTGCTTGAGGTCGTTGAGGTTGCCGCCGGCGAAGAAGGTCTTCTTCGCCGAGACGATGACGACGCCTGCGATGTCGTCCTTCTCGGCCTCGAGGCGATCGACCGTCGCCTGCAGCGACGCCATGAACGCCGCGTTCATGGTGTTCGCCGACTGGTTGGGATCGTCGAGGGTCAGCGTGACGACGTTGTCGTCGCCCTTCTCGTACTTGATCGTCGTGGACTCGCTCATCAGATGCGCTCCACGACGGTCGCGATGCCCATGCCGCCACCGACGCACAGGGTGCACAGGCCGTAGCGCTTGTTGCGCCGCTCGAGCTCGTCGATGATCGTGCCGAGGATCATGCCGCCGGTCGCGCCGAGCGGGTGACCCATGGCGATCGCGCCACCGTTGACGTTCGTGATCTCCGGATCGATGTCCAGGTCGCGGATGAGCCGCAGGGCGACGGCCGCGAACGCCTCGTTGATCTCGATGAGGTCCATGTCCGATGCCTTCAGACCGGCCTTCTCGAGGGCCTTGAGGGACGCCGGCGCCGGGCCGGTCAGCATGATCGTCGGGTCCGAGCCCGAGACCGCGGTCGCAAGGATGCGGGCCCGCGGCTTCATGCCGGCGCGCTCGCCGGCCTGCTCGGATCCGATGAGGACGAGCGACGCGCCGTCGACGATGCCCGACGAGTTGCCCGCGTGGTGGACGTGGTTGATCTTCTCGACCCAGTGGTACTTCTGCAGGGCCACGGCGTCGAAGCCGCCCATCTCACCCATCGCCGCGAACGAGGGCTTGAGCTTGGCCAGCGACTCGACCGTCGTGCCCTCGCGGATGAACTCGTCGTTGTCCAGGACGACCTGGTCGTTGAGGTCCTTCACCGGGATGACGGAGTTCTTGAAGTACCCCTCGCGCTGGGCGTGGGCGGCACGGCGCTGGGACTCGGCGGCGAACGCGTCCACGTCCTCGCGCGAGAACCCCTCGATCGTGGCGATGAGGTCGGCGCCGATGCCCTGGGGCACGAAGCCGGTGTTGAAGTTCGTCTCGGGGTCCATCGCCCAGGCGCCACCGTCGGAGCCCATCGGGACGCGGGACATCGACTCGACGCCGCCGGCGATGACGAGGTCCTCCCACCCGGAGGCGACCTTCTGCGCGGCGATGTTGACGGCCTCAAGACCCGAGGCACAGAAGCGGTTCAGCTGCACGCCGGCGACGGTGTCCGGCAGGCCGGCCTTGATCGCCGCGGTCTTGGCGATGTCGGCGCCCTGGTCGCCGACCGGCGAGACGCAGCCGAGGACGACGTCGTCGACGAGGGCGGGATCGAGCTTGTCCTGGCGGGACAGGGTCTCGTGGATCAGGCCGACGACGAGGTCGACCGGCTTCGTCCCGTGGAGGGACCCGTTGGACTTGCCCTTGCCGCGAGGTGTGCGGATGGCGTCGAAGACCAGCGCTTCGGTGCTGCTCATGATCAGACTCCTGTGCTCGAGAGGCTCTCATCGAGCGGTGCCCGCTTGGAGGACAGCCGCCGGCCGCCGGCGTCTGAAGCCCGCAGCACCTCGGATCGTACCGGCATCGCCGCCTCCTCGGCCTTCCGGCTGAATCTGGTTCACTTGTGCGCACGGCTGCCCGTGTGCGGCGTCGCACACGAAATGCGGCGTGAAGAAGCACTCTCTTTGGGAATACGGTCCGGATCATGAACCTCGTCGCCGTGCCGCTCTCGCTGGCCCGATGCCCCCTACAGCTCGTCGGGCTCATCGAGACCCCAGGCCCGCCGACGCCTTCGGTCCCCGCGCGGCCCGTCGTCGAGGGGACCACTGCCCCCGGCTACGAGGCCGTGGCGGCCGCCTTCGCCCAGACGCTCGAGGGACGCGGTCGCGGCGGGTCCCTGACCGTCCGCCGGGGGACGCAGACGCTCGTGGACGTGTGGGGGGGCTTCGCCGACGGTCAGCGCCGGCGCGAGTGGACGCCGGACACCCCGGCGCTGTCGTTCTCGACGACGAAGGGGGTCACGGCCACTGCCGTCCACGTGCTGGTCGATCGCGGGATCCTCGAATACGACGAGCCGGTCGCGACGTGGTGGCCGCAGTTCGCCGCCGCGGGCAAGGAGCGCATCACGCTGCGCGACGTCCTGACGCACCGCGCCGGTCTGCACGACGTCCGGGGGATCACGCGCCGGACCGGCGACATCCTCGACGCCGAGCTCATGGAGGAGCGTCTGGCGGCGGCGCCGGCGTCGCAAGGGGACGGCGCGCCGGGCTATCACGCCTACACCTTCGGCTGGCTGGCGGGCGGCATCATCAGACGTGTCACGGGCCTGTCGGTGGCGGACGCCGTACGCGCGCTCGTCGCCGAGCCGCTGGGCTTGCAGGGGCTCGACATCGGGCGCCCGCCGTCCTCCTCGCCGGCGCCGGCCGAGACCGTCGGCAGCGCCCTGCGTCTGTACGGCCCGGCCGAGCGGCTGCTCACGCCCGTCTGGGGCAACGTGCCGTTCACGAAGGAGACCGTGCGCGCGCTCGTGCTCCCGAGCCTCGGCGACATCGTCTACGGCAAGGACGCCCCCGATCTGGGACGCCGAGATGCCGGCGGTCAACGGCGCCTTCACCGCCCGTGGCCTGTCGGGCATGTACGCCGCGCTGGCCAACGGCGGAGCGGTCGGCGATCGACGCATCATGCGCGCGGCGACGGTCAGGGCGCTCGGCAAGGTCCAGTCGCGGCAGCGCGACCGCGTCCTCGGCATGGGGATGCACTGGCGGATGGGCTACCACCACGCGTTCATGGCCGGCGCCCCCGCACGCCAGGCCTTCGGGCACTACGGCTACGGCGGCTCAGGCGGGTGGGCCGACCCGGAGAGCGGACTCTCCTTCGGCTACGTCACGAACGACATCGGGACGGTGACCTCGCCGGTCGGGGATCGCACGCTCTTCAAGCTCAGCGGCGTGGTGCGCCGCTGCGCCGACCTCGAAGCGCGCGGACGGCCGACCCCCGTGCAGAGGTCGGCCGTCTCGGCGTGAGGCGTCGGGGTGGGCGCGCGGTCGGCGCGCCCGGAGCCGGCGCTACTTCGTCCCGGCCGGAGCGCCGGACGGCGGCGCAGGGCGGTTGGCCTCGAAGGCGGCCTTCACCTTGGCGGCGTCGACACCCAGCGTCTTGGCGAGCGCCGCGTACCTTGCGGTGTCGCGGGCGGCGTGGTCGTCCTCACGGGCGGTGCGCAGCTTCGCCAGCGCCGCCGTGACCGACTCCTCGGAGACGTTCAACCCGGACGCGAGGGCTGCGGTGAGCTTGGACTCATCGGGCCTGGCGCCGCGTGCAGGCCGCGTCCCATCGGCGGGCCCGGCCGGGCGGTTGGCCTCGAGGATGGCCTGCACCTCGCTCGTCTTGACGCCCAGGGCGCTCGCGAGGTCCGCGGCCATGCCGGCACGCCGGTCACGCTTCCCGTCTCCGTCGCCCGTGGCGGGGCGGTTGGCCTCCATCGCGGCCTTCAGGTCGGCGCTGGAGACGCCGATCGACTTGGCGAGGGCGGCAAGCTGGGATGCCGGCATGGCGCGCGGACCGTGGCGGCCCTCGTGGCCGCGGGTGGCCGCGGAGGTCGAGCTGGTGGACGGGTCGCCGGACGAGGACGTCGCGGCGTTCGCGACGCCCAGGCCACCGGCCCCCAGAACTGCGAAGGCGGCGACGGCGGCGGTGGCCGAACGGATGCGGGACATGGTCGTGCTCCTTTGATCTGATGTCGCCGGACGGTGCTGCCCGGCGCCTGACGTTCAAGATCGGGCACGCATGTGTGAGGTTGCTGTGAGGACGCCGAGACGTGCCCGGGAGTGGTTTGCGACCTCCCCCCGCGGGCAGGGACAGCTCATGCGTCTCGGCTTCGCGGTGAAGGTCCTGGGCGCTCCGGATCTGCCGTCCCATGACACCCGGCGCTGGCAGTCCGGCCCGGACCTCGGCACCTCGCTCGACCGCCTCGCGGCGATCCTCGAGTACCTCGACGGTCAGGACATCCGCTTCTACCGCATGGCCACCGGCCTGGCGCCCTACGCGTCGCATCCGGATCTGCCGCAGTTCCGTGATGCCCCCGCCCGGTTCGCCGATCACCTGGCCCAGGTCGGGGCCCGAGCGCGCGAGCTCGGGATCCGCCTCACGACGCACCCCGGGCAGTACACCGTCCTGAACTCCGAGGACGAGCGGGTCCAGCGGCTGGCCGCCGTCGAGCTGGAGGTCCAGGCCGAGCTCATGGACGGGATGGGCCTGGGCCCGGAGTCCGTCGTCGTCCTGCATGTCGGCGGGGGAGCGGGAGGGAAGGCGGCGGCGTTCGACCGCTTCGAGCGTGGCTTCGCGCTGCTGTCGGATGCGGCCCGGGCGCGCCTGGTCATCGAAAACGACGACCGGACGTTCGGGACCGCTGATGCGGTGGCGCTCGCGCGGCGGATCGGGCGGCCCGTCGTCTGGGACGTCCTGCACCACCACTGCCACGATCCGGTGGGGATCCCGGACCGCGAGGCTCTGGAGCTCGCGCTCTGCACCTGGCCGGACGGCGTGCTGCCGAAGATGCACTTCTCCACCTCGCGCTCTGACCTGGAGGAGCGCAAGAAGCAGGTCGGGCGACGGATCGAACGGTCGCTCGTCGCGCCGCCGCAGCGCGCGCACGCCGACCTCGTGGACCCGCTGGCCTTCGAGCAGTTTCTGGCGACCACGGCGGCCGGGATCGACCTGGACATCATGCTCGAGGCCAAGGGCAAGGATCTGGCGCTGCTGCGCCTCCGTGAGCAGCTGGCCGGCCGCGGCGTGCGGCTCGGCCCGTAGCGGTCAGCCGTCGATCAGGTGCCGACCGGAACCGCGTCGCGAACACGGCCGAAGCGGAGCGCCGGGTCCTGCACGGACCCTTCGAGAAAGCGCTTGCGGTCATAGGCGTAGTCCATGGGCGCCCGCCACGGCTCGGCGGTCGCCTGGCTCGGCCAGTCGGCGATCGAGCGCTGCATGTAGTTGGACTGGAAGTCGTCGAACATCGGGGTGCGTTCGATCGACGGGTCGTCGAGCTGCGGGACGACGGTCTCGTACCCGAGCGCGTCCATGTGGTCCAGCAGGCGGCAGAAGTGCTCGCAGATGAGGTCGACCCGGAGCGTCCATGAGATGTTCGTGTACCCGATGGCGAACGCGAAGTTCGGGACGCCGCTGAGCATCGTCCCGCGGAAGGTGACGGTGTCGGCGTACGTGACGGGCTCACCGTCCACGGCGAGCGACAGCCCGCCGAGCGGCTGCATGTCCAGCCCGGTGGCCGCGACGACGATGTCCGCCTCGAGCTCCTGGCCGGACGTGAGCAGGATGCCGCGCGGGGTGAAGCGCTCGATGCGCTCGGTGACGACGGACGCCCTGCCGGAGGTGATCGCCTTGAAGAGATCTCCGTCGGGGATCGCGCAGAGGCGCTGGTCCCACGGGTTGTAGCTGGGCTTGAAGTCGACGTCGATGGGATGGCCCTTGGGCAGCTGCGCCTTCGTCAGGGTCCGGATGAGCTTGCGGACCGTGTCGGGCCGGCGCTTGGACTGGTTCCACATGGTCCGCCAGACCCAGATGTTCGCCCGCCGGGTCAGCCCGTAGCTGACCTTGTCCGGCAGCACCCTGCGCAGGGCGTTCGCCGCGTGGTTCTTGCGCGGCACGCTCATGATGTAACTCGGCGAGCGCTGCAGCATCGTCACGTGCGCGGCGTGCTCGGCCATCACCGGGACCATCGTCACCGCCGTCGCGCCGCTGCCGATGACGACGACGCGCTTGCCGCCGTAGTCCAGATCCTCGGGCCACTGCTGGGGATGGAGGATCCGGCCGGCGAACTCCTCCTCTCCCGCGAAGCGGGGACGGAAGCCCTGCTCGTGGTTGTAGTACCCCGTCCCGCCGAAGAGCCAGCGGGCGGTCAGCTGCACGACCTCGCCGTCCTGCAGGCAGTCGACGGTCCAGTGGCCGTCGGCCGAAGACCATTCGGCGCCGACCACCTTGTGCCCGTAACGGATCTTCTCGGTCACCCCGTGCTCGTCCGCGGCCTCCTGCAGGTAGGCGCGGATCTCGTGCGCCTCGGCGATCATGTTCTTGCTCAGCCACGGCTTGAAGACGAAGCCGAAGGTGTGCAGGTCCGAGTCCGAGCGGATGCCGGGGTATCGGAAGAGATGCCAGGTTCCACCGAGGCCGTCGCGGGCCTCCAGGATGGCGTAGCTCGTGCCCGGGCGCCGCATCGCCAGGTGGCACGCAGCGCCGATGCCGGAGATCCCTGCTCCGACGATCAGGACGTCGTAGTCGGTCTGCATGGCGTGTTGCTCTCCTCGTGGTGGACGGCCTCGATGAGACGGTACCGGGCGCGGGAACGGCCGCGCAATGGTCTGCTGCACCGAGTTGCGCACCTTCCGTAGGCCGTGGCACACTCAGCCCATGAGCACCGCGGCGCTGATGGTCGCAGTGGCCGACCGCTTGGAGGCCGAGATCGACGTCACCGTCGCCGACATGGTCGACGCGATCCTCGTCGCCGAGCCGACGCTGGGCGCCGACCCGGCGCTCGTGGCCGAGGTTCGCGCCAGCAGCCTGGCCAACGTGCGCCGGTACCTCGTCGTGGCACGGCGGGCCGACGGCATCACGCCGGCGGACGCCCCGCTGGAGGCGCTGGACGTCGCACGCTCGTTCGTCCGGCGCGGCATCGAGACCGACGTCATGTACCAGGCCTATCGTCACGGTCAGCAGGTGCTCTGGCGGCGGTGGATGGAGACCGCGGAGACGATCGCCACCGGCGCGGACCTCGCCGCCGTCCTGAACCCCTCCCTCGACCTGCTGTTCACGTACGTCGACTCGGTCCTCGGACGGACGATCGCGGAGATGCAGCGTGAGCGCGAGCGGGTGCTCGGCGGCGCCCTCGCCCGTCGTGCCGAGGCGATCCGGCTCGTGCTCGACGGCGCGCCGATCGATGCCGGCACCGCCGGCGCCCGGCTCGGATACGACCTGCGCCGCGACCACACCGCGCTGGTCCTCTGGGGGGACAAGGAGGTGACGTCGGCCGCGCTGGAAGCCGCGGCGGCGACGGTCGCGCGGGCCGTCGGCGTGCGTCTGCCGCTCATGCTCTCCCCGACCTCCTCGGTGCTCTGGGCCTGGGTGGGCTCCGACGGGCCCGTCGACCTGGCCGGGGCCGCGTCCGCGGTGCCCGGGGTGCGCCTGGCGATCGGGCCCACGCGCCGCGGCGTCGGCGGGTTCCGCTCAAGCCACGAGGCCGCACTGAGCATGCACCGCCTGATGGCAGGCAACCCCGAGGCCGGCCTCGTCGCGACCTACGCCGAGCTCGAGGTCATCGCGTTGGCTGCCCAGGACGAGGGGCGGGCCCGCGAGTTCGTCCAGGCGACGCTCGGTCCGTTGGCGGCCGATTCGCCGACCGCCACGCGGCTGCGCGAGACGTTGCGTGTCTTCCTCGAGGAGGCCGATCATGGCCCCCGCACCGCGGCGCGGCTGCACACGCACCGCAACACCGTCCTCCAGCGGGTCGCACGGGCGACCGAACTGCTCGGCCATCCCCCGGGCGAACGCCGCCTCGCCGTCGCGCTCGCGCTCGAGCTGCGCCGCCGGCTCGGTCCGGCGCGGTGAGCGCCGCGATCCGTCGGTCAGACGCCCGCGGGCTCGGGCTCAGGCTCGCGGACCGGCCCGCGCGCGAACTCCCACGCTTCGCGCTCGCGGTCGAAGACGTCCCACGGGATGCCCTCTGGCGGACCCGGGTCGCGCGGCGGATCGGACTCAGGCCCGAGGCCACCCCCGCCTCCTCCGCCGCCGTCCTCGCCATCGTCCTCCTCCGCTCCCGCCTCTGCCTCGACGTGCGGCACGGGCGCGTTGGCCAGCCAGAACATCGCCAGCCACACGGCGAGCGCGATGGCAAGCACCGCCACGGCGGGTGAGACGACGAGGTACGCCGGGACCGTGGTGACGATCGCCAGCGCGATCATCGACACCGCGACGGCGAAGATGACCATGCCCCCCATCATGAGCCAGAAGCAGAGGAGCCCGGCGCGGGCTGCGGGCATGCGCGGCGCCGGCATCACCGCGGCCACGATGAAGCAGGCGACGACCACGAGGAGGGCGGCATGGACGTACGACGGCACGCGGCAATGCTCCCGGAGCGGCGCCCAGGTTGCAACGCCGCGGATGTGACGGGTTGGGCGCCCGCAGCCCGTCCGGGCCCCGGCGGTGCCCATGCTGACCGTCCGTCGCGACCTCAGGCGTCGCCGCGGGCACGCTCGCGCGCCCTGGCCGTGCGCCGCGAGATGGACCAGCGGTGCGTCTCGTTCGAGCCGTCGTAGATCCGGAAGGGCCGCACCTCGGCGAGGTAGCGTCCCAGGGGCGCAGCGGTGATGCCGTCGCTGCCGCAGAGCTGGATCGCCGAGTCGATGATGCGGAACGTCGCCTCTGAGACGTGGACCTTGCAGATCGACGAGGCCAGGCCGCCGTCCTCACCGCAGTCCAGGATCCACGCCGTCTTCATGATGAGCGTGCGCGACGTCTCGATGTCGATGACGGCGTCGGCGATCAGCCGCTGCGCCATGCCGAGGTCGGCCAGGCGGGAGCCGAAGAGCTCGCGCCCGTTCGTCCGGTCCAGGGCGATGTCCAGCGAGCGGCAGGCCAGGCCCAGCCAGCGCATGCAGTGCGTCAGGCGGGCGGGCGCCAGGCGGACCTGGGCGTACTTGAACCCCTGTCCTGCGGCGCCGAGGATCTGATCGTCGGGGACGAAGCAGTCCTTCAGCGTGATGCGCGCGTGGCCGCCCGGCGAGATGCGGTCGATCGTGTCGATCGCCTCCTCCACGGTGTAGCCGGGGGTGTCGCAGTCGACGAGGAACATCGTAGCCCCGGCGTCGGTCATCGCCATGACGATCGCAGAAGGCCGCACCGACGCCGCCGGTGATGAACCACTTCTCGCCGTCGAGCTTCCAGCCGCCGTCCACCCGGACCGCGGTGGTCTTCAGCATCGACGGATCGGAGCCCGCGCCGGGAGCCTGCTCGGTCATCGCGAACGCCGACCGGACGTCGCCGGCCGCCAGCGGGGCGAGGAAGCGGTCGCGCTGCGCGTCGTCGGCGATCTTCTCGAGCATCGCCATGTTGCCCTCGTCGGGGGCGGCGCAGTTGAGCGCCAACGGGCCCAGCAGCGAGCGGCCGGCCTCCTCGAAGACGACGGCCTGCCCGCGCATGTCCAGGCCCAGGCCGCCGAGCTCCGCCGGCAGGTGCGGGGCGAAGAGCCCGGCTGCCTTGGCGGCGTCCTGCAGGTCCTGGCGCAGCGCGTCGTCCGGGCCGTGCCCGCCGCCGGTGGGCGCGCGGTCGCGCTCCTCCATCGGGATGACGACCTCGTCGACGAAGCGGCGGGTGCGCTGCTTGAGGTCGGCGTGCTCGGGCGGGAGGGCGAAGTCCATGCTTGCCAGCGTACGAGCGATCGATCGGCCGGCGTCAGCCGGGCCGGCGTGCCTCGCGGACCGGCGCACCGTCGGCGGCGGTCTCCGACGCCGCCGGCCAGGCGCCCATGTAGTTGTCGCGCGCGCCGTCGACGGTCAGGACGGTGCCCGACGTGTAGTCCCCCGCCGGCGAAGCGAGGTGGGCGACCGTCCAGGCGATCTCCTCGGGCCGGGCCAGCCGCTGCAGCGGGACGGTGGCCCCCGCGGCATCCACGACGGACTTCGGGTACTTCGTCATGAACGTGTCGGTGGCGACGAAGCCGGGGGCGACGGCGTTCAGGCGGATGCCGAAGCGCGCCCATTCGATCGACAGGACGCGCATGAGGTTCTCCACCGCGGCGCGGGCGGCGGACGAGTGCGCCATCCCCGGCAGGCCGTGGTGGGGGCTGAGCGTGACGGACACGATCTTCCCTGCGCCGGTTCCGATCATCGCCTTCGTGGCGACCGCATGGGTCATGAGCCAGGTGCCCTCGACGTTCAGGCGCATGACCGTGCGAAAGCCCTTGGGCGTGATCGCCTCCGCCGGGCTCATGTACTGCCCGCCGGCGTTGTTGACGAGCGTGTCGATCCGGCCGTGCCGTTGCAGGACGCCGTCGACCGCGGGATCGACCTGGTCCTCCTCACGGATGTCGCAGACGACGGTGTCCAGCGGTGGCGCGGTCGGCGAGGCGGCCGCCGCGAGCGCCGCGGTCTCCTCCAGCGGCTCGTGCCGCCGACCGAAGACGACGACCTGCGCGCCGAGCGACGCAAGCTCCAGCGCGGTGACCCTTCCGATGCCCGAACCGCCGCCCGTGACGATGACGACCTGGCCGTCCAACAGCCCTTCCCGGAAGATCTGGCTCACGGTCGCAGAACCTATCCGTCGGCGGCGCGCGAACGCTCATGCAGCAGGTTCCGCAGGGCGGAACTGACTGCATGAGGGTTGCGGACGTGGCAGGCTCGCCGCAATGTCCCGCCGCCTTGCCGTCCTTCTCAGCGCCACCGTCGCGCTGCTCGCCGCAATGGCGACGACCTCCGTCGCCGCCCCCGTCTCACCCTTTGACCACAAGGGCCGGTGGCTGACGGACGCCCAGGGCCGCGTCCTCATCCTCCACGGCGTGAACATGGTCCCCAAGCGCCCGCCGTACACCCCGGCGGCCGCGGGGTTCGACGAGGAGGACGCCGTCTTCCTCGCGCACGAGGGCTACGACACGGTCCGCGTGGGGGTCATCTGGAAGGCCGTCGAGCCGTCCCCGGGCGTCTACGACGACGCGTACCTGACCGCGATCAAGGGGACGGTCGACACGCTCGCCCGCCACGGGATCCTCTCCGTCATCGACTTCCATCAGGACCTCTACAACGAGCGCTTCCAGGGTGAGGGTGCCCCGGACTGGGCGGTGCTCGACGACGGCCTGCCGGCGGAGCCGAAGCTCGGCTTCCCCGGCAACTACCTCGGTCAGCTCGCCACGCAGCGGGCCTTCGACCACTTCTGGGACAACGACCCGGGCCCCGGCGGCGTCGGGATACAGGACCGCTTCGCGGCCGCTTGGCGGCACACCGCCGCGTTCTTCAAGGGCACCCCCGGCGTGCTCGGGCACGAACTCTTCAACGAGCCGTGGCCCGGGACGACGTGGGCGCTGTGCACGAACCCGGTGACCGGTTGCCCGGTCTTCGAGGGCAAGCTCACGCGGTTCGTGCAGCGGGTGACGTCGGCGATCCGCACCGTGGACCCCGATGTCCTCGTCATGTACGAACCCCAGCCGCTCTTCAACAACGGCGTCAAGACGGTGATGGGAAAGATCGACGACCCGCACCTCGTCTTCGCCTTCCACGACTACTGCCTCACGGCGACGAACACCAGCAGCGACGACGGGTGCGCGCCGTTCGACGACCTCGTCTTCCAGAACGCCGAGCAGCGCTCAAAGGACACCGGCGACGCGCTGCTCATGACCGAATGGGGCTCGATCGACGCGCCCGACGTCCTTCAGGACAACGTCGAGCGCGCCGACCGCAATCGCGTCGGCTGGCAGTACTGGAGCTACTGCCGCTGCGACGCACCGACGGACACCGGCGGCGAGGGGGCCAGCATCGTCTTCGACCCTCGCAAGACGCCGACGGGCGCGAACATCAAGGCGTCGAAGCTGAAGATCCTCTCGCGGCCGCACCCGCGGGCGGTCGCCGGGACACCGACGGCATGGACGTGGGACGGGACGACGTTCAAGGTCGCGTGGACGGTGGCGGACGGTGTCACCGGCACGCGCCGCACGGAGATCGCGATGCCGCGACGGCAGTTCCCGCACGGGTACGGCGCGCACGTGGACGGCGGCGCTGTGGCGTCGTCCCCGGGCGCCGGCGTCCTGCGCGTCGTCGCCTGCCCGGGGGCCTCGACGGTGCGGGTGACCGTGAGCGCCGAGGACCGGACGACGACGGCGACGTGCCGTGTGGCCCCGCGTCGACTGGGGCTGCGGATCCGGCACGGACGGCTCGTGCCGGGGCGCTCGGGCCCTGTCTCGGTGCGGGTGACCGAACGGTCGGGGCGGCCCGTGGCGGGGGCGACGGTGACCATCGGGCGGGTGACGGCGAAGACGAACCGCGGCGGCAACGCCGTCCTCCGCGTCCGGGTGCCGCGTGCCGGGGCGTTGCGGCTGCGCGTCGTGGCGCCGGGCGCGACGGGGCGGACCGTGAGCTTGGCCGTCGGGTCTCGTCGCGCTCGCTGAGCGGGGCGGGGTCGAGGTCTCGAACAGACGTCCAGGGGGTCTGGGTTCGGAGTGGGCCGGTGCGTGTAGGGGTCGCGAACCCCAACCCGCACCCACCGATCAAGGGAGACCCGATGTCCA
>CAVVQN010000019.1:0-144254 GCA_963750375.1 Paraconexibacteraceae bacterium | reverse complement strand
GGACCGGCGGATCGAGCGTCCCGCGTTGTTGATGAGGACGTCGACGTGGCCGTGCTCGGCCAGGATCTCCTTGGCCACGCGGTCGATGGCGTCGAAGTCCGACAGATCGCACGGTCGTGGGTCGGCGACACCACCGAGGCCGCGGATCGTCTCGGCGACGGCGTCGAGCTTCTCCTTGCCGCGGGCGATCAGGATGACCGTGCCACCGGCGGCGCCGATCTGCTTGGCGGCCTCCTCACCGATTCCCGACGAGGCGCCGGTGATGACGATGACCTTGCCGCTGACCGCGTCCTCGAGCGAGCCCGTACCCCGGAGGAGATCGAGGGGCCGCAGGACGGTCGGACGGCTGGCCATCTCGCTGAAGACGCCGAAGGGCTTTGCTGCGATGGACGCGAGTTGGCTGAGTCCAGGGATGTCGGGCATGCCGCGAGCCTAACGGCCCGCGCCGCCGCAGGCCGCACCCGGAGCGGGGCCGGTTCGTCGCTGGTCTCATGCGGTGTGGCGTGCGAGACTCGACGCGTGTCAGAGACCGGGTGGCAACGCACGGGCGGACGACGAACGCGCGCCCCGCGAGTCCCCGGGCCGCGTGGCCGCGCTGGAGGCCCGTATCGCGGAGCTCGAGCGGTCGAACGCCGACCTGGAGCGCTTCGCGGTCGTCGCGGCCCATGACCTGCAGGCGCCCCTGCGGCTCATGACGGGCCTCGTCGAGCTGCTGCGCCGCCGCCACGCCGGGAGCCCGGACCAGCAGGCCGGCGAGCTCTTCGAGCGCACGGCCGCCACTGCGCAGCGGATGCAGCGCCTCACCGAGGACCTGCTGCTGCACGCCCGCGTGAGCGCCGACCCCACCGAGGGGAGCCAGAGCGTCGACACGAGCGAGGTCGTCGACGAGGTCCTGCAGACCTTGGATCCGCTCATCGCCGAAGCGGCCGGACCACGGTCGAGGTCCACGACCTGCCGCGCGTCACCGGCCACCGCAGCCTGCTCGTCCAGCTCTTTCAGAACCTCCTGACGAACGCCGTGAAGTTCGCCGGCGACGACCCGCCGCGGGTCCGCGTCGAGGCGACCCGGGACGGGGACATGTGGCGTTTCTCGTCCAGGACAACGGGATCGGCATCGACCCGGCCGCACGCCGGCGGATCTTCGAACCGTTCGAGCGCGGCGCCGGAGCCGCCGATCGCACGCCCGGCAGCGGTCTGGGTCTTTCGGTCTGCCAGCGGATCGTCGACCGTCACGGGGGGACGATCGAAGCCGACGCCGCCCCCGACGGCGGGACGGTCATCGCCTTCACCCTCCCTGTCGCCCCCGACCAGGCCTGACGCCGCTTTCAGGCTGCGACCCGGAGCGCGACCTTCGCTGCGGTCGGCGCCGACGGCGAGCGGGACGAGCGGCCACGCGCCCTCGACGCGCTCGTCGCGGCCTTCGGCGAGCAGATGCTCGCGCAGGGACGTGGCCTGCTCGGCCGCCCACTGCACCTGGTGCGCGTGCAACGCCGCGAGTTCGAGCTCGCGCAGCTCGCCGAACGCCTGTCCCATCCTCCACGCAACACGCGCGGCGGCAAGCGCATCGGCGCCCGCGGCGTGCGCGTCCAGGAGCGAGACGCGGTAGTGGGCGCAGACCGCACCGAGCGTCCGCTTGCCCGCGCGATGACGGTCAAGGCGCTTGTCGAGGACGTAGGGGTCGACGACGAGCAGGTGCTCGGCGCCGCCGACGCGGTCCACGAGCGGCGTCACACCGTGCCGACGCGCCTCGCGATCCAGCAACGTCAGGTCAAAGCGCGCGTTGAACGCGATGACGGGGACCCCGCGGCGCAGCTGCAGGGCGAGCAGTCCGCAGATCTCGTCCACGGCGCCTCGCGGGTCGCTGCCCTCTCGACGCGCCTGCTCCGTGGAGATCCCGTGCACCGCGGTCGCCTCCGCCGGGATCTCGACGCCAGGGTCCACCCGCCACAGGCGGTGCTCGGACGGCTCCCCGCCGCCGACGACGCTGACCGCCGCGGTGACGATCCGGTCCGTGTCGCAGTCGACCCCCGTGGTCTCGATGTCGAACGCCGCGAGGCGACGCGCGTGCCAGCTCATGCACCAGAAGCTAGGGACGCTCCCGGACGTCCACCTGCTCCTGCCGGTGCCGGGCGGCCGCGCAGCGCGGCCGCAACTTGGAGCCGGGCGGATGTCCAACGGTTACGGTGGAGCGGTGGTCGTCGTCCTCGCGCTCGCCGTCGGCATCGTCCTCGCCGATTCGGCGATCGTCACGCTGGCCCTCCCGCAGATCCTGCGCGACCTCGACGCGGAGGTCGGTCAGGTCGTCTGGGTCCTCATCGCCTACAACCTCGTCCTCGCGCTCGCTGCTGTCCCCGCCGCCCACGTCTCGGTGCGCACGCGCCGAGCACCCTCAGCGGGCGTGGCCGGGCTCGTCCTGTTCGCCGTCGCGTCCGCGGCCTGCGCGGCGGCGGACTCGCTGACGCTGCTCGTCGTCGCACGGGTGGCGCAGGCGGTCGGCGGGGCGCTCGTCATCAGCGCGTGTCTGGAGCTGCTCGTCCTCGCGTCTGGCGACGAGCGGCGCGGGGCTGCACGGTGGGCCGCGGCCGGGGTGGCGGGGGCCGCCGTCGGTCCCGTCGTCGGTGGGCTCCTGACCCAGGCCGTCTCGTGGAGGGCGATCTTCGTCGTGCAGGTCCCGCTCGTCCTGCTCGCGATCCCCGCCGCCCGGTCGCTGCGGGCCAGGGCGCGCGCGGCGCCAGACCACGTGAACGCCCTGACCCCGCCGACAGACCGGCCTCACCTGGCGGCGAACGTCGCCCTCGGCCTGCTCTCGGCTGCGCTCACCGCCGCGCTCTTCCTGCTCGTCCTTCTGCTCGTGGAGGGTTGGCGACGCTCGCCCGCGCTCGCGGCGGTGACGGTGAGCGTCATCCCCGTCGCGGCGATCGGGGCGGGAATGGTCGCGCGCGCGGCACGGGCCGGCACGCGACCGGAGGCGATCGCGGGGGCGATCCTGCTGGCGGGCGGGCTCTTTGCGCTGGCGGTGCTCCCTGACGCCAACCCCCTCTGGACGCTCGCGCCGCAGGCGCTCATCGGGCTCGGGCTCGGGCTGACCGTCGACTCACTGACCGCGATCGCGCTCGCCGACCGTGTCCCTCGCGCCCTGCACGGCGGCTGGACGATCGCCGCCCGACACGCCGGCGTCGTGGCCGGCCTGGCGCTCCTCACCCCGATCTTCACCGCTGATCTGCGCGATGCCCGGGCGCCGGCCGAGCAGGCGATCGCCGCCCTCATCATCGACGCGCCGCTGCCGGCTTCGGCAAAGCTCGACCTCGCCGACGGGCTGGATCGTCAGCTGCGGGCCGAGGCGGGCAGGGTCCCGGATCTCGCCCCTGCGTTCCGGCGGGTGAAGCTGTCCGCGGCCGACCGCCCGCGGGCGCAGGCCCTTGCCGTCGCGCTGGACGATCAGCTGGAGCGGGCCGCCACGCGCGCCTTCCGGGACGCCTTCCTCGTCGCGGGCGCCCTCGCGCTGCTGGCCATCCTTCCGGCTGTCGCGCTGCACACCCCGGCGACGAACGCCGCCCGCCGGCGCGAGGCGACCGGATGATCCGCCGCTCCTTCATGCTGCCGTTGCTGGCGGTTCTTGCGTCCGGCGCGCTCATCGGGGGCTACATCGCCGCCGGGGGTGCCGATTACGGGCCGACGGTCGCGGCGGACCCGTGCAAGCCGCGTCCGCTCGGCGCCCGCGCGCCCGGGATCGACGCGGTCGCCGAGCAGCTCGTCGTCGTCGGCGTGCAGAACGCAGCCTGCGACCTCGGGGTCACACGGGAGGAACTCGTCCTGGCGCTGCCGTCGGCGGCCGATCGCCGCGCTCTGGCGCAGCGGCAGGGCCTCGACGAGGCCGACCTCGTCCGCGCGCTGCGCAAGGGCCTCGGCGACGCCATCGGCCGCCTGGATCGTGAGCGGCGTCTGCCTCCGGCCTCTCAGCTGCTGGACTCCTACGTCGGCCGGCTCGGTCTCCCGGGCGTCGCCGAAGCACTCATCCGACGCATCCCGGACGGCATCGTCGACGGGTTGCTGCCGACCGGCGACGTCCTGCGCACCGCCATCGGACGCATCGACGTCGAGGACCTGCTCGGGCAGATCGACGACCCGCGCGCCCTGGAGACGAAGCTGCGCAAGACGATCACGGACGCGGCCGTCGCTCAGGCCCGGAAGAAGCTGCTGGACAAGGTCCCGGGGCCGCTGCGGTCACTGCTCGGGCTCCGCTGACACCGGCCCCCGCGGGGGTCCGCGGGCGTCAGCCGTGAGCGCCGCTGCCGTGGTCCATCGACTCCGCCGACGCGCCGGCGCCGTGCGCCTTCATGGCGGTGATCTCCCGTTGCTGGGCGGTGATGATCGACCGGGCCAGGCGCTTGAGGTCCGGATCCGCGCCTTCGTCCAGCTCGACCTTCGCCATCGTCAGGGCGCCCTCGTGGTGGGGCAGCATCTGGTTCAGGAAGGCCGCGTCGAACGGGTCTGCGCCCTTCAGTGCATCAACGTCCATGTCCATGCCCATGGCGTGGTCGGGGATTCCGAGGGCGCCGACCGTTGCCCCGGCGTCCGCGAGCCGCGTGTCGATGTTCTTCATCCGGGCGATCTCCTGGGCCTGGGTGCGCTCGATGGCGGCGGCCAGGCCCTTGACGAACGCGCTGGTCCCACGGTCGGTGGCGATCTGCGCCATCTCGATCGCCGACTCGTGATGAGGGATCATCGCGGCGATGAACGCACGGTCGACCGCCGATCCCGTCGATCTGCGGGCGGAGGCTGCCCCATGCGACCCATCGTGGGAGGCGCACCCCGTCGCGATCGCCGCCAGACTGACGGCGATCGCGACGGACAGCATGCGGATCGCAGATGTCATCGGCCGATTGTCACGCAGGGACCCTGCGTCGTTGCGCCGGGACCACCGGCCCACGCCGTGCTCACCCCGGCGTAGCAGGTGCGGTAGTACCGCTTGACGAAGCGCAGGCGCCCGTCGCGACCGCGGACGGCGAGCGACACGCGGACACGTCCCACGCGGGAGCCCACGCAGCGACACCGCGACGCGGGATCGCGTCCCGCGCAGCAAGCGCGTCCTGACGCCGGTCACCCGGAACGTGACCGAGCGGACCCCGTGGCGCCGGATGACCTGCGGGATCGTGAGCGTCACGGTCCGCCGCGACGCGCAGACGCCCGAGGGGGCCGACGAACCTGTGCCGCCGGCTCCCCCGGTGCCGCCGGTCCCGCCGGGGCCCGTGCCACCGGAGCCGGTGCCCGCCGGAGCCGGTGCCACCGCCGGGCCCGCCGGAGCCCGTGCCGCCGGCCGGTCCCGCCGGAGCTCGTGCCGCCGCCGGTTCCGCCGCTGCCGGTTCCGCCGCTGCCGGTCCCGCCGCTGCCGGTTCCACCGCCGCCGGGCCCGCCGCCGCCGGTCCCGCCGGCGCAACCCGTCCCGCCGCCCGCCGTCCCGCCGGAGCCACCCGTCCCGCCGGAGCCCGTCCCGCCGGAGCCGCTGCCACTCCCCGAGCCTGCGCCCGCCGGCTGCGGCACGGCCGCAGAGGCCGGCGGGCCGAGGTTTGAACGCTTGCCCGCCTCGCCGTCGGCGGCGCGGACGGTGAGCGTCTTGCCCGACGGCAAGGCGACCTCCCGCGAGTACGCCGCACCTCCCGCCACGGGCGCCCCGAGGTCCACGGCCGTCCCGTCGACGTCCGCGACGTAGCGCGTGGCGGTGCCGCACCGTCCGTCGTCGCCCGGCGATCTGAACGTCACCGTCGTCTTGCCGTCGGCCCCACGGGTGACCGCCAGGCCGGTCGGCGCGGACGGAGGCGTGCCGTCCGCGTCGTAGTTGCCCGTCCCCTGCTGATCGTGGCGGAACGACGGCCACTCGGGCTGACAGGCCGCAGCGCCAGGGACGTTCCACTCGTAGAGGAACCCCTCGCGCGTGATGGCCGCCATCCGCCCGTCGTCGCTGATCGCCGCGGGGCGAAGAGCCAACCGCCGGTGACCTTCGGGAAGCCCGCCACGTCCCGGCCTGTCGTGCCGTCGTAGGCGTGCAGGAGCCCGAGGCCCGTACCCGCCACGACCTGGTTCGAGCTGCCCGGAGCGACCTTTGCGACCGTCGAGCTGGAGAGGAACTGGTAGTCGTCAGTGATGACCGGGAAGCCGGGCCGCGTCAGGCCGGTCCCCGCGTCGAACGCGCCGATGCGGTGGCTGTAGGGCACGTTCTGCCCGACGAGCAGGAGGTTCGCCGCCTGCCCGAGATCCACCTGGTACTTGACGATGTCCGGCTTTCCACCGCCGTCGATGTCGCCGACCGCTGCTGACTCGAAGAGGTTCAGCGCGCCCTCGCCGGGGCCCCGTTCTGCTGGATGTCGCGGGTCTTCGTCCCGTCCGCGGCGTAGAGCGAGAGGCTGCCGCCCGTCGTGGAGACGACGACCTGCTGGACACCGCCGACCTGGACGAGCGACGCGTCGTGGCCGGGGCCGATGAGGGGCAGGACGTCCTGGATGATGCCCGGCAGCTTGATCGGCCATCCGGGGAGGAACCCGTTGCTGCCGGCGCCCGTGCCCTTGGCGTCCACGGCGTAGACGCGGGAGGATCCGCCGGCGCCCGAGGCGGAGACGGCGCTCCCGAACGACACGTCGTTGCTCCCGGAGGAGCCGCCGTAGACCTCGTTCGTCGGCGCGATGATGTCGTCGCGGCCGTCCCCGTTGAGGTCGCCGATGGCGGGGGCGTTGATGGCCTCCGCGGTGACCTGCTCGTCCGCCGGCATCGAGCGATCGATGAGCTGCACGGGGAAGCCCGGCTGCACGGTGCCGTCGGCACGGTACGCGCGCAGGCGGCCGTCCAGCCCCGGGACGACGATCGACAGCGGCGCGGTGGCCCGTCCAGACGGGCGAGCGCCGGCGAGGCGAGGAACCCGCACTTGGGGTGCTTGAGCGGCTGGGCCTGCTGATCCGGGGCGCAGTTGGCGCGCGTGGGGTCCGGGTTGACGGGGAAGCCGGCGACGGCGCGTGCCGTCGGCGTGCCAGGCGTAGATGCGCTCGCCGGCGGTGGTGACGATCTCCGGGCGCCCGTCGCCGTCCAGATCGCCGATCGCCGGAGCCCGCGGCGCCTCCCGCGGGGCGCTCAGCACGCCCGCGGCGCGGCGCCGTCAGGTGGGCACGGGCGACGAACTGCGTCTGCGTGCGCACGGGCCAGCCCGGCAGCGCGGAGCCGTCCCGGCGGGTGGCGTGGATCACGCCGTCCTCGGTGGGCAGCACGAGCTCCTGCTGGCCGTCACCGTCGAGGTCCGCGTAGCGCAGGGGCGCCTCGCCGCCGGATCCCAGGTCCTTCGGAGCACTGCGCAGGGTCGGGTCGTCCAGCGCGGTGAGCACCTTGCGGTCCATGCCCGACGAGCAGCGCCAGAGGTCCCGGACGTCACGACGAGGCGGACGGTGAACTGCCCCGTGTACGGGTCCGTGCCCGTCGGGTCCAGGACCGGGCCGGCCGGGTCGTCGCGGTCAGGATGCGTGCTGCGTGCGGCCAGCGCCGCGCGGACGGCGGCGAGGTCGAGCGTCCCGAAGTCGGTGACGGGGGTCGACGACGTTCCCTCGCGGACCTTCGTGAACGACGTCGGCGCCAGACCGACGCCGTACTCGAGCCTCCAGGTGAACGGCGCCGGAGTGCCTGGGGTCGGCCGCGAGGCCGTGCATCGCCACCGTGGCGCCGGTCACCGGCGCGTACCAGTTCGGCGAGGCCGGCCCGCTCTCGGCCGTCCCCTGAGCGCTGAGCGTCGCGATCGGCGGGATCTTCGACGGCGTCGACGATCGCTGCGCCGACCGCGTCGCCGAGGTTCACCCGGCCGTATCCGAAGTGGGTGTCGAAGCCGGGCTGGGCGGGGTCCGGGGTCCCGACGCCCCCGGTGTTCCCCGCGCGCACGTCCTCGGCGGTCTGCTCGAGCAGCTCGCGCGTCTCGTCGGGCGTCAGCGTGATGCCCCTCTGGCGGGCGGCTGAGATGAGCAGCGCCGCCGCCCCGGCCGCCTTGCCCGTGTTCGTCGAGCCCGTCGGGCCCTGCATGGAGATCGACGACTTGCCGCCGAACTGGGTCGTGTTCGCCCCGCGGAAGTACGTCGCGGTCGGGACGTTCGTCCCGACGTTCAGCTCGCGCAGGAGCGCGATGAGACCAGCTGCGGATGCCTGGATCCCCGTCCTGGGAGGGGAGATCCGTCCCGAGGCCCTCGCTGTCGGCCACGACGCCCTGCACGAGCTGGACGTGGTCGTAGGCGGCGGGGAAGTTGTGGTTGCCGGTGTTCAGGTCGTCGCCGGAGTAGAGCTGCGCGACGCCCTTGCCGTAGGCGTACTGGGAGGCCGCCTCGGCGAACGCGGAGTGGTAGAGGCCGCCGTCGGCGCCCTCGATGACCTCCACGCCGTTGTCGGCTGCGTAGGTCACGGCCATCGCGAACGAGTTCTGGTCCGACACGAACGTGTCCCAGATCCGCAGCGGGGTGAACGTGCACTTCGGGCAGACGCCGAGCCCGCCGGCGCCGTCGTTGCCCTGCTCGGCGACCTCGTTCGAGCGGCCGGTCCCGTGGTTGCTCGCGGCGAAGTAGCTCGACTTGTCGAGCGGGTTGTTGTCGTCGTCGAAGAAGTCCCAGCCCGCGATGTCGTCGACGTAGCCGTTGCCGTCGGCGTCGGTGCCGTCGGAGAACGCCTTGATGAGGTCCTCGCCGGTCGGGGCGTTGCGACGTGCCGCCGGAATCCGGGTGTCCCCCTTGTAGTCGTCGACGTCGAGCGCCCCGCTGTTGTTCTTGTCCCAGGCCGACACCGGAGCGCCGGCGGCGACGACCTTCGGGCGCTTGAGCTCGCGCCGCGTTCAGCGCGACCTTCGTCCGCAGCCCTGGGGCGTTGTCCCACTTGATGCCGGTGTCGAGGATCGCGACGTTCACGGAGCCCAGGCCGCGGGAGGCCTTCCACGCGCCGGCGGCGTTGAAGCCCGAGACCTGGGGCTTGCCGAAGTTCGGATCCGGCGGGATCCAGGTACCTCGCGGTGAGCGTCGTCAGGGCCGAAGGGAAGCCGAAGAAGTCGAACTGCTCGTCGTAGAGGTTCGTCGTCGTCGGGACCGCGGTCGGATCGTCGGTCGGGGCCGGCTCCGAGGAGTCATAGCCAGGATCGTTCGGGGTGTCCTGGCGCTGGACGTTCGCCGCGCCGGTGCCGAACTGCTGCGACGTGTCGTGCGACGTCGGGTTGTCGAACCCCGCCGCGGCCGCCCCTGCGGGCGTCGCCAGACACGCGACGACCAGCACGATCCACCTGCTCCTCAGCTTCATCCGGGGGAGTCTGCATGAACGTTGGCGTTCATGCGCCGGCTCCCGTCCGGATGTCAGGCTCGGACCATCAGGTGCGGGGCGGCGTGACGAGGTGACACACGAGAACGGGCGGGACGCCGCGGCTGACGGACCCCGTCGCGCGGGATGCGCCGGCTGCGGGCTTGGCCGCCGGCGCGACGCAGGTGCGGTAGCGACGCTGCAGCGTGATCTGCTCGCCGCGCGTGGTGAGGACGACGACGCGCACCGTGTACGAGCTGCGGGGCATGCCGCGCAGATCGATCCGCGCGCGCCGGCGCGTGCCGCGCAGGACGTGGCGGAGACGGCCGTTGACGAAGATCCGCACCGTCTTGATCCGTCCGCGCGCCGGCTGGCTTCAAACGGATCGTGAAGTCCCGCCGGCTGCGGCACGTCTTCGTGCTCGGCATCGCGATCGTCGCCTTGCGCCGGGCGCGGCAGTCCGCGTAGGTCAGGTCGTACTGGGCCAGGTAGTAGTCCTCGTGGGGACACGGGTCCTGACCGGCGAACGGCCACACCCCGTCACGGAACTGCACCGACGTGAAAGCCCTTGGCGATGTCCGGAAACCAGATCTGTCCCAGGTCCGTGCGGATGACCGGCCTCGCGACGGTGGCGTTCGCGATGAACGCGCTGCCGTCGGGGCTCTTGACCGACCCCGGGTTGTAGTAGGCGATCTCGCGCGGCTTGCGCGGGTCGCGGATGTCGTAGACGCGGACGCCAGAGCCGAAGCTCGAGCAGGCGAGGATCGTCGGGTCGTGCAGGCGATCGGTGGAGCAGTAGTGCGAGTCGTAGAGGAACACGCGCGAGCCGATCAGCGGGAAGACGTCCCCGGCCTGCAGGCCCTGCGTCGTGACGAACGCGCTGTCGCTGAGGATCGCCGCGCAGTTCTTCGGCAGCATGACCTCCGTCTGCAGGCGCGAGACCTCCTTGGGGTGCGCCTCGTCGGCGACGTCGACGATGATCGGGTACCCGAAGTTCGTCTCCGAGCCGTCACCCGGGACGCACTGCTCGCCGAGCTTCACGTACTCAGACCAGTCGATGACGAACGGATGGCCCGCGTAGGTCACCGGGATCGTCGACTGCTGGCCCGCCGTTGCCGGGGGTGCGAAGCTCGCCGACATCCTTCATCTGCGGGTTGGGGACCCGTGCCTGTACCTGTGAGGTGTCCGCGATGAGCAGGCGTTTGTCGCCGATGTCACCGAAGTAGCCGCGCTTGCCGTCGTCGCTGATCGAGCAGCCGTGGATCTCGCGCGCCCACGGGGCCGAGAGCTCGCGCGGCTTGGAGGGATCCGACAGGTCGATCGGCGTGATCGTCGACGTGTCGGCCATGTAATAGACCATTCCGTCCGGGGCGAAGCAGCCCTCGTGGCCGAGCTGCGTCGGCATCGTCGTGTCCGCCAGCAGACGCGGGTGACGGCAGTCACCCTTGATGTCGTAGACCGCCAGCGAGCGCTTGGTGTCCGGATCGGTCTCCTTGCCGAAGCCGTCGACGTTGTAGCGGTCGGCGACGAGCAGCCCGCGCTTGATGTTCACCCGCAGCGACTCGCCGGCGTTCCGTGCCGAGCGCGCGGTGAGATAGGCCGTGCGCACCGGGTGGCGGGGGTCCGAAACGTCCAGGACGACGGTGCCGCCCTCCGCGCCGTAGAGCCCTGTCGTGTCGCTGTAGTAGCCGCAGTTCCTGTACGTGTCGAAGTTCGCGAACGACGTGCTGGCGTACGAGCCGACCTCACGCAGGTTGCACGTGTAGCCGTCCGCGGCGCGCCCGCTGGCCCTGTCGGCCTGCGGGATCTGGCCCTGCAACCCGGTTTCCGGACGATCACCGGGTCCGCAGACGGCGGGCGAGGCAGCCTGCGCCCCCGGGACGCAGAGGAGCGCGGTGGTCACGGCGACCGCGAAGGCGGTCCGGACGAGGGCGAGCGGCTTCACGGGCGCACCCTATCCCGGTCGCGAGCAGGGAGCGCCGGCCGACGAGGTCGCTCCGCCCAGGCGATCGTCCTTCGTGCGGTCAGCCGCGGGTGGCGTAGGCGCGAAGAGGTGGTTCGCGCGTCGCCGAGGTGGCAGGACCGGCCAGCGTGGGGCCCGCCGCACCGGCGTAGACCGCCTGGATCGCGCCTGTCGCGGTCACCGGGTCGATGCCCGGGGCGTACACCTGGGCGCAGGCCGCGCGCCCGACTCGTGCGAGGTCCGCGCCGCCGGGGTTGCGCAAGGCGTCCAGGACGATCGCGAGCTCCGCGGCGTCGAAGATGGCCTGGACGTGGGTGACGATCCGCCCAGGGCAGAGATCCTGGACGAGAACGTTGACGGCTGCGTCCCCCGGGACCCGGGCCGTGAAGGACGGCCTCGGCAGTCCCGGCTGCAGCAGCTCGTCGGTCATGCTGCCGATCGCGGTGACGCTCGGACCTGCCGGCACCGGGACCCGATTGAGTGCCTCCAAGAACTTCGAGCCGATGCGGTACTGCCAGACCGCCGGAGCGCAGGCCCCGCGAGCGCACACGACCGACGCGGCGGGCACGCCCTGGTTGGCGCCCTCGATCGTGATGACGTCGTCGACAGCGGCGCGGACATCCGGCCACCAGCGCACAGGCCAGCGGATGAGGTCTGCGCCCTGGGAGTGCCCCACGAGCGACACGTCGCGACCGCGCCGGTGCAGCCTGCGAACCGCAGCGACGACGAACTCGCTCGTCATCTGGATGTCGCCGACCTCGCGCCCCGGGATCGTCACCATGCACCAGTCCATGTGGGCTCGGTCCAGGACCAGGCCAAGGCCGTCGGGCCAGGAGTCCTCCCCGGTGGTGCCCGTGCCGTGGACGAGCAGCACGACCGGTCCTCGGCGGTGCGACCTCCCGGCCGGGCACCGCAGCGCGCCCGCGAGCTTCGCGGCGGGAACCGTGAGCGCAGGACCCCTGGCACCGGGCGCGCGGCTGATCGGTTTGGCTGCCGCGACGGCGGCGGGACCTCCTGACAGCACCCCGATCAGACCGAGCAGCACCGCGGACAGCGCGGCGAGTCGGGACGTGGAGGACCGGCCAGAGCACCCCTGCGCGAGCATGCCCGCACCTTATCCGCCGAGTTGCCCGGCTCGCGGTGCCACCCGCGCGGCAGCGGAGGGCCAGATGCCTGACCTCACGACATACGTCCCGAGAGCGACGGGAGGGCGTTGGCGATCCGCCTGCCAGGCGAACCGCAATGCCGGACGCCCGCGACCCCGGAACACCCTCAGGGACAGGGATTCCGCAGCGGAGAGAGAGGGATTCGAACCCTCGGTACGCGTTAACGCACACACGATTTCCAGTCGTGCCCATTCAACCGCTCTGGCACCTCTCCTGGACCCGCGCGACGGCACGGGGACCGTCAGGGTACCGATCAGCGCCGCCAGACGCCGTCGTGGAGGACCGGGACGACATCGCCGTCGGACGTGACGCCGTCGACGTCGACGCCGGGCCCGCCGATCATGAAGTCGACGTGGATGGCGGAGCGGTTCAGGCGCGACTGGTCGGCCTCTCCGGCACAGAAGGTGTAGGCCTCGCCGAGGGCGATGTGGCTTGCGGCGTTCTCGTCCAGGAGCGTGTCGAAGAAGACGGTGTCCAGCGCGCCGATGCGGCCGTCGCCGTCCACGAGGGCGACCTCGCCGAGGCGCGCGGCCCCGGCATCGCGCTCGACGTACCCGCGGACGACGTCGGCGTTCTCGTCGGCGTCGACCCGGACGACGCGGCCGCCACGGAACTCCACCTCCAGCCCCCGGACGATCGATCCCCCGAGCACCAGCGGCTTCGTCGACCGCACGACGCCGTCCACCCGCTCCGGGTCCGGAGCGGTGAAGACCTCCTCCGACGGAAGGTTCGGCATGTGGCCGATGCCGTCGCAGGTCTCGATCGTCGCGGTGATCCAGCGCGACGTCGGCAGGAGGCCGACGCGCAGGTCCGTGCCCTCGCCACGGAAGTGCAGTGCGTCCAGGCGCCGCTCGTCCAGCGCGGCCGCGGCGGCGATGAGCGTCGCCTGGCGCTCCTGCCAAGCGGCGACCGGGTCCGCCTCGTCCAGACGGCAGACGTGCAGCAGCTGCTCGCCCAGACGCGTCCATGCCGCTTCCGGATCCAGGTCGGGGTGCACGATCTGGGCCCACGCTCGCGTCGGACACGGCACCGCCGTCCAGTTCGTCGTGCGCTCGTTGACGACCTGACCACCCTCCTTCAGCGCGGGCAGCTGGTCGCGGCTGAGGCGGCGCGGGTCCAGGTCGTCGAGCAGCCCCGGGAACGCCGGCCCGGTGAGGCCGATCCGCGCGCAGCGCTGGCGCTCCGAGCTCGAGCGCCCGGTCGCCGAGCCAGGACGGGACGAAGGGGATCGTGTCCTCATCGGCGAACTGGATCCGGGCGCGCTTGATGTGCAGGTCGAAGTAGCTGACGTCGACGAACTTGGCACCGCGGCGATAGCGCGCTGGCCGCCAGCGCCCGCGTGAAGTCCTCCTTGCCGATCTCCGACCCGATCGCGAGGATCTGACCTTTCTGCAGGTTGGCCGCGAAGCCGACGACGAGGTCGGCGAAGCGCTCGAGGGTGGCCGGGTCGTCGAACGGGCTCATCAGCCGCCACCGTACCGGCCGCTTCGGTGTCCCGGCTGCGAAGACCGGCGCCGATCGGAGGCCGGCCATCGTCCGATCGGTGAGGAAGATCACCTATGCGACTGCACGCCAGGGTGATGACACCGCTCGCGGCCGCGCGTCAGACTTGTACAAGACCGGGTGAGACCCCCTGCCCCCCACGTTGCGAGCGAGCTTGATCTTGTGCGCGACCATCGCCCGGTCTGAAGAAGAGGAACAAGCGCCGGCCGCCGCCTCCCCCTTACCGGCGGCCGGCGCTCCTCTCTGTCGCCGGCCAGGCGACGGGCCAGCCTGGTTCCTCCGGCCGGCGGACCACACGACCGAGAACGACGGCGCCGCACCTCGGCCGCGGCTGCCGCGACCCACGTGCGCCGCCGGCAGGGCGAGCGCCGGGCTGCACGACGGCGTCGCACCTCGGTCGCGCATCCGCAACCCAGGTGCGGCTCCGGGCCGGTCGGGAGCGCTTCTCAACGCCCGGCGAGCGCGAGGCCGGCCAGACCGGCGTACGCCCGCAGCGCCCGCAGCCGTCCCGCGCTCGGCAACAGGCGGTCTGTCGGATCCTGCACCCAGATGACACCCGACCACGCCGCCGCCCGGACCACCGGGTGCGCCCTCGCCACGGCCGTGGACCGGCAGGGCGAGCAGATGGTCCCGCCACGCCTGCTCGCCGACGCCGTTGGTCTGCGACCGCCCGAGGACTGCCCGCTCGGGCCCGAGCATCGCGTCGCTCTCGGCGACGTCGAGGATCCGGAAGCCGAACCGCGCGCCGACTCGTCGACGACGGCATCCAGCAGCGCGGAGCCGGTGGGCAGGAGCAGCGCGCGCGCCTCGTCCGGGCACCCCGATCGCGGTGTGCACGCGCAGCGTGCCGGAACCGGGTCCACGAGATCCAGGACGACACGCTCGTAGCCGAGCGTCGAGGTGGATGCCCGGCCAGCACCTCGGGGAGCATCGCGGCCGGATCGGTCGCTGACCATGTCGGCGACGAGGTCCGTGAGGGCGTCCTGCACGCGCTCGCGGCGCTCGACGGCCTCGCTCAGCTGCACCTGCTCCAGCGCGACGCCGATGTGGGCACCGATCGCGACGAGGACGTCCAGCTCGTCGTCGTCCGGGCGCAGCCCGTGGCGCGGCAGGTCCAGCGACAGCAGACCCAGGCGCATGCCGTCGGCGGCGGTGACGGGAACGAGCAGCATGTCCTCGCGGCTGCCAAGCCACGGGATCGTCGCTGGCCGGAAGGTCCGGGACGTCGCTGCGGGCCGCCGCGCACTGCGTCGTCGGCCGCCCCGGCGGGGACGAAGTACGCGCCCCGCCGTTCGAAGCGCTCGGTGAGGACGTCCTCCCACGCCCATGTCGGGTACGACGCGCCGGCAAGGCCGTGCTCGGCGTCCACCCCGAGGCCGTGCGTGGCTCGGACGGCGACGTCGCCCCACGCAGGTCGGAAGATGCTCACGACGACCGCCCATCCGAGCTCCTCGTGGACGACACGCGCGATCGTGTCCAGCAGGGTCTGCAGCTCCTCGGGGCTGCGGACCGCCCGAGCGCCCTCGAGGATGCCGCCGAGTGCGCGCACCGAGCGCCGGGCGCCGGCGAGCTCCTGCTCCAGGCCGCGCTGCTGCTCCGCCAGGGTCCGGGCCGTGATGTCCTTGACGGTGACGAGCGCACCGACGGCACGCCCGGAGTCGTCCCGGACGGCGCGCGCTGCGGCGAGCGCGGGAAAGCGCGAGCCGTCACGCCGCTCCAGCTCGACCTCGGCCTCCAGGCCGTCGGCACCGCCGCGCATCGCCTCGGCGATCGCCTGAGCGGCGGGCTGCGAGGCCGCGGGCCAGAACGGCAGGGCGTCGGGCGAAGCGCCCGACGAGTTCGGCGCGCGTGAAGCCGGTCATGCTCGCAGAAGCGGTCGTTGACCTGCACGACGCGACGATCACGGAAGACGATCAGCCCGTCCTGCAGGGACGCCAAGAGCGCAGCCGACCATTCACCCTCGTACTGGACGAGTCCGCCGCTGCGGCGCTGGTCCTCCAGGGCGGCCACCGGCAGCGCGAGCGTCACGGTGGTCCCGGCACCAGGCGCCGAGCGGACGGTGAGCCGTCCGCCGAGCACGTCGACCTGCTCCTGCAGGCGCGCGTGACCGACATGGCCGCGGGCGGCGGCGTCGTCCAGTGCGCCTTCTGCCATCCCGCGACCGTCGTCCTCCACCGTGAGCTGCACGAGGTCCTCGTCCCGCGTGATCGTCACGTGCGCCGTGGCGGCCTGCGCATGTTTGACGACGTTGACGACGAGCTCTCGGACGATGTGGACGAGCAGCTCGTCGTGCAGCCCGGCGACCTCGGGGTCCACGGTGGACTCGATCCGGAGGGGCCCGCGACGCTGCACCTCGGCGACCAGGCGGGCCACGGCATCGGCCAGCGGCATCGCGACCGTCGTCCTGGCGCGCCGTGCCCCGGTCACCTGACGGATGGCGGCGATCGCGGCGTCAAGCGCAGCGGCGGCCCCGTCAAGTGCCTCAAGGTCCCCGTCCTGCGCCTCGATGACGTCCTGGCGGGCGACGATGACGTGCTGCAGCGCGTCGTCGTGCAGGATGTCGGCCATCCGCCGGCGTTCGTGCGTGACCGCCTCGATCACGTCCGACGCACGGCGCCGGTGGCCTCCTGCCGGCTCGCCGGCGTCAGCTGGGGCCGGGCCTCGGTCTGACGCCCTACGCTGCGGCTCCTTCATCCTGCGGAGTCTGGCAGCGTCGAGCGGCCCTTCGACGCTCGCAGCGCCGCCTCCAACAGGCCCTCGCGGAAGTCGGGGTGGGCGATCGCCGCGAGCGCTTCTCCGCGCTGGCGCACGGTCAGCCCCTCCAGCTCCGCGGCGCCGAACTCGGTGATGACGACATCGACCTGATGGCGCGGCGTCGTGATGACGCTCCCTGCCGGAAACCACGGCAGGATCCTCGAGCGGACCTCGCCGTCGACCGTCGCGGTCGACGGCAGGCACAGCAACGCACGCTGGTCCAACCGCACGCCCGGTGCGGCAGCGAAATCCTCGGCACCGCCGATCCCCGAATACTGGTTGCCGTTGATCGTGTCGGCGACGACCTGGCCGTGGATGTCGACGGCCAGCGCGCCGTTGATCGTGACCATGCCGGCGTTCGCAGCGATGACCTCCGGCGCGTTGACGGTCTCGACCGGCAGGAACCCGACCTCGGCGTTGTCGTGCAGCCATGTGTACAACGCCTCTGACCCGGCGGCGAACGTCGCGATGGAGACGCCGTCGTAGACGCCCTTGCTGCGGTTCGAGACCTTGCCGGACTGGTGCAGGTGCATGAGCCCATCGGTGAACATCTCCGAGTGGACGCCGTAATCGCCGCCCTCGTCCGTGGCCAGACGGGCGACGATCGCCGACGGGATCGTCCCGATGCCCGTCTGGAGGGTCGTGCCGTCCGTGATGAACCGGCGGGCGTGGCGGGCGATCGCCTCGTCCACCTCGCTCGGCGGGACCTCGGGCAACGCCAGGGGGGCACCGTCGCTCTGCACGAGGATGTCGATCTCGTCCACGTGCAACGCGTGGCGATAGTCCCCCACGCCGAAGGTCCGCGGGTAGCGCTCGGAGACCTCGACGACGAGGAGCCGGTCCGGATCGGCCCCGGCGCGCTCGAGGTCCACCACGGTGCCGCCGCTGTGCAGCGACAGGCTGCACCAGCCGTCGGCGTCCGGCGGTGCGGCGACCGTCGTCATGACCCGCTGGCGGGCGCGCTCCAGCAGCGGGGCGAAGCGGCGGAAGTCCGCCGGGGCGAAGGAGATGTTCGCGTCCGCGTCGCGCAGGTAGCGCTCGATCGGTCCGAAGAAGCCCGACAGGTAGTGCACGCCCGGGCGGGTGAAGAGGTCGGTCCCGACGAGCAGCAGCGCGCCGCTGATGCGCAGGTCCTCCCAGTCGTCACGCTCGCCGAGCGCCTTGAGGAAGGCCGGCGGCTGGCCCGGCCCCAGCGGCAGCCCCATGGTGTCGGTGCGGTGCACGCGCGCGGCGGCCTCGGCGGGCGTCAGGTGCTCGGGCATGTGGGCGCGACCGTACCGGTGTTGTCCGCGGTCGCGCAGCGGCGACCTGCACGTCAGTCCAGGCGGTAGTGCGCGAAGACGCTCCCTGCGTGTGCTTCGGCGCACGCCAGTCGCAGCGCCACCGGCTCCGGCAGGTCATCCCCTGGCAGCAACGGCGGCCCTGTCCCCACGACGACCGGGGAGATCGTGAGGCTCAGGTCGGTCAGGACGCGCTGCGCCATGGCGACGGCGAGCAGGTGCGGGCCTCCCTCACACCCGACGAGGTCGACGCCGTAGCGCGCGCGGGCGTCCGCCACGACCGCGCGGGGGGAGACGTCCGCCAGGCGGACGACCTGCACGTCCTCCCCGGGCAGACGGTCCGGCGGCTGCGCCTGCGTGTAGATCGTGAGCGGCAGCGACGGATCCGTGCTCAGGACCGCGTCGAGGTCGAGGTCCAGGCGGCGGGAGATCGTCAGCAGCCGTGGCCACGGTGTCTGCCCCGCAGCCAGCCGTGCGTCCCGGTCGCCCTCCGGGATGAGCGAGCCGTAGCGCTCGGTCTCCAGCGTCCGGGCGCCGACGAGGACTGCACCGGCAGCCGCGCGCCAGGCTTTCAGCAGCGCCTTGTCGGGCTCGGAGCTCAAGCCTCCGCTCTTGCCGGCGAGCGCCGCCCGGGCGTCGACGGAGGTGACCATGACGGCCACGAGACGGTCGTCGGGGCCGTCGGAGAGCCTGCTCTGGACCCACTCGCGGGCCCACCGGCGGAAGTCGGGCTCGTCGGCGTCCATGACGCATGAGGCTAGCCGTCGCCCGAGGCGCTCTGCGACCATGGGCGGCGATGAGCGACCACCCGTGGCGTTCCGTGCCGTCCCCCGTCGTCGACGCCGCCGTCCCCCTGCGGCGGTGGGTCGCCGCGCAGACCGACGGCTTGACGCGCCCGCAGTTCGCCCGTCTCATCGCGCTGCGCCTCGCCGTGCTGGCGTCCGTCCTGCTGCCGGTGATCTGGGCGATGACCGGCGGTGGGACGTTCTGGCCGGGCTGGGCCTGGCTCGGTCTCGGCGTGCCGCTCATGCTCGATCCGGCTGTCCGCCTCCCCCAGCGCTTCGACACGCCCGCCTCGCAAAGGGTGGCGCTCGTCTGGGGCCTCATCGTCACCGCGACCGTCACGCTGACCGCGACCTGGCTGCTGACCAGCAGCGTCGCCGGGGTGGAGGCGTTCTGGCTGAAGTGGCCGCTCTTCGGCCTGGTCACCGCCGGGACGGCGTACACCCTCCTCACCCTCCACGACCGTGTGCTCTGGGCGCTCGGACGACGGACGCTGCGAGCGCGGGTGGACCTGCTGACCCATACCCGCCGGCAGGCGATCGACGCCCAGGCCTCCGAGCTGCGGCGCATCGAACGCGACCTGCACGACGGTGCGCAGGCCCGCCTCGTCGCGCTGACGCTGCAGCTCGGGCGGGCCGAGCTGCGCCTGGACGGGCAACCGGAGATCCAGCGCCTGGTCCACGACGCCCAGCGCGAGGCGCAGCTTGCGATCGCCGAACTTCGCGACCTCGCGCGCGGCATCGTTCCGCCGCTGCTGGCGGACCGTGGCCTCGTCGAAGCCGTGAGGTCGCTGGCGGCGCGGTCCTCGGCGAACGCGACGGTCACCGCAGACGCGCTGCCGCTCCTGCCTCCGGCGATCGAGAGCGCCGCCTACTTCGTCGTCGCGGAGGCGATGACGAACACGGCCAAGCACGCCGACGCCAGGGTCGGCTGGGTGACGCTCCGCGGCGGCGGTGACGGGCGCATGCTCGTCGTCGAGGTCGGCGACGACGGCCGGGGCGGAGCGGATGCCGACGGTTCGGGCCTGCGCGGTCTGCGGGCGCGGGTGGAGGCGCTGGACGGCACCATGCAGCTCCGCAGCCCGGCCGACGGCGGCACGATCGTGGAGGTCCGGTTGCCGTGCGGGTCGTGATCGCGGAGGACCTGGCCCTCCTACGCGAAGGGATCGTCGCGCTGCTGCGCGAGCACGGGATCGACGTCGTGGGCCAGGCGCAGGACGGCGCCGGGCTGCTGCGGGTGGTTGCCGAGCACCGCCCGGACCTCGCGATCGTCGACGTGCGCCTTCCTCCGACGTTCAGCGATGAAGGCGTGCGTGCGGCCGTCGAAGCGCGCAGAAGGCAACCGGGCCTCGCGGTCCTCGTGCTCTCGCAGTACGTGGAGACCGCGTACGCGGGGGAGCTCGTCGACGGTGGCCGCGGCGCCGGGATCGGCTACCTGCTCAAGGAGCGCGTCGGGGATGTACGCGCGTTTCTGGCCGCGGTCCGCCGGGTGGCCGACGGCGGGACGGTCCTGGATCGTCAGGTCGTCGCCGAGCTCATGGCCCGTGGCGGCGGCGCCGCCGACGGCCTGGGCGGCCTGACGGGCCGCGAACGAGAGGTACTCGAGCTCATCGCCGAAGGCCGCTCGAACGCGGCGATCGCGGAGGCCCTCGTCGTGACCCCCGGGGCGGTTGAGAAGCACATCACCTCGATCTTCGCGAAGCTCGAGCTCCCGGCCCAGCCGGACGACCATCGTCGCGTCCTCGCCGTCCTGGCCTATCTGCGCCTGACGGCCTGAGCCACCGCCGACGTCCGCAGGCGGATCCCGCGAACCTGCGTCCGCGCGGGCCCGGACGCGGCGGCCTGTGGCCTGACCCCACACGTCAAGACCTGGGTTTGGGGATCGGCACCCGATTCGCCCCCACGCACCCGGGATAGGCTCGCCGCCATGCCGACGATCGACGCTCTCACCCTTGATTCCGTGCTGTCCAAGGCGGTGGACGACGGGGCCGTGCCGGGGGTGGCCTGCGTCGTCTCCACCCGGGAGGGCGTGGCCTACGAGGGCGCGGCCGGGCGGCTGGACGCGGCAGATCCGGACTCGCCTGCCGTCGGGCCGGAGACGGTGTTCCGCCTGGCCTCGATGACGAAGGCCATGGCGAGCGTCGCGGCGCTCCAGCTCGTGGACGACGGGCGGCTCGCCCTCGACACGGCGGTTCAGGACATCCTCCCCGACTTCGCCCAGCTGCAGGTGCTCGAGGGCTTCGACGGCGACGAGCCGCGCCTGCGGGCGCCGTCGCGCCCGCCGACGATCACCGACCTCATGACCCACACGTCGGGGCTCGGGTACTTCTTCACGAACCCCGACCTCCTGCGCTGGCACGAGCTGACCGGCACCCCGTCGGTGCTCACGGGCCAACGCGCCGGGCTCATGGTCCCGCTCGTCCACGATCCCGGCACCGTGTGGGAGTACGGGATCGGCACCGACTGGCTGGGGCTCGTCGTCGACGAGGTGGGAGGCAAGCCGCTGGACGAGGCGTTGCACGAGCGCGTGTTCGAGCCGCTCGGGATGGTCGACTCGACGTTCCGCCCGACCGACGAGCAGCGGGCGCGCACGATGCCGATCCATTCCCGGCAGGGCGACGGGTCGCTGACCAGGTCCCCCCTGGACCTTCCGCAGGACCCGGAGTTCATGGCCGGCGGCAGCGGTGCCTACGCCACCGCCCGCGACCACGGCCGCTTTCTTCGTGCCCTGCTGCGGGGCGGCGAGCTCGACGGCGCGCGGATCCTCCGGGAGGAGACGGTCCGGCTGCTCTTCACCGACCACCTCGACGGGATCGTCCAGCCCGAGCTGCTGCAGTCCGCCGTGCCGGAGCTATGCAACGACGTGCCGTCGCTGCCGATCAGCCAGGGCTGGGGCCTGGGTCTGCACCTCAGGCATGAACGCATCCCGGGCATGCGCGCCGCCGGCAGCGCCGACTGGGCCGGGCTCTTCAACTGCTACTTCTGGATCGACCCGGCCAGCGACCTGAGCGCGGCCGTCCTGACCCAGGTGCTGCCGTTCTTCGACGCGGCTGTCGTGGAGACGATGCTCAACGTCGAACTCGCCCTCTACGCCGGGGAGTGATGACGATCTCCACCACGACCCGAGCCGGCTCGCGCCGCATCAGCGTCGCCGGCGTCGACACCCATGTGTACGACTCCGGCACGGGAGACGTGCCGGTCATCTGCCTGCACGGCAACCCCGATTCCGCCGACCAGTGGGCCGACCTGCTGGCGCGCACCGGTGAACTGGGCCGCGTGATCGCGCCGGACCTGCCGGGGTGGGGCCGGTCAGAGCGTCCGGACCGCCAGGTCTTCGACGGGACGATCGACGCGCACGTACGCTGGTTCGACGCGCTCCTGGACGCTCTGGAGGTCGACCGCTACCGGCTCGTCGTGCACGACTGGGGCGGCCTGGCGCTGTCGGCGGCCTCGCGGCATCCCGAGCGGGTGGAGCGCCTTGTCGCCATCGATGTCGTGCCGCTCTCGGCGCAGTACCGGTGGCATTGGATCTCGACGTTCATGTGGCGTCCGCCCGTCGTCGGCGAGGTCACGATGAAGCTCTTCAACCGCTTCACGGTCAAGACGCTCACGCGGCTGCAGCGCCCCCGGTTCAAGCCCCTGGATGCCGGCTGGCTTGACCGTGTCGGCCGCGACCTGGACCCGGGGATGAAGGACGCGATCCTGCGCCTGTACCGCTCGGCAGATCCCGACGTTCTCGGTCGCCACGGCGAACGCCTCGGCGACCTTCGGTGCCCCGCGCTGCTCATCTGGGGCGACGCGGACCCCTACGTCGGCGTGCACGAGATGGAGGTGCTGCGCGGTCGCCTCGGGGGGCCCGTCGAGACCTGCATCGTCCCGGGCGGCCACTGGTGCATGCTCGACACCCCGGACGTGTTCGACCGGACGGTGGCGTTCCTCACGACGCCGCCGGGCTGAACGCCCGCACGCCACCTCGGACCGCGCACGTCGTCACCTTCTCGCGCTCGGTACGTTGCGACCGCTGATGGAACCTGCTCGCTCCTTGCGCCGGCGCACCTGCGTCCTGCTCGCCGCATCGGCCACCATGGCGGCCGTCGCCGCCTCGAGCCCCGGGACGCCCGCGACCGCGGAGTCGGGTGACGCGGCCGCCGGGACCCCTCGGTCGGCCTGCTTCGGCGCGGCCTCTCGCGACCCCAGGGCCCCGTGCCGCGACCCGAAGCTGCGGCTCCGGGTCTTCCCGAAGCCCGAGGACGCCATCCTGCAGCCCAACGCCCGCTGCACGCCGGTCGACCAGACGAAGGTCCTGCTGCCGTGCGCCTTCGGTGTACCGAAGGACAAGGCGGAAGGCGTCATCGCGCTCGTCGGAGACAGCCACGCCGCCCACTGGCGCGCCGCCGTCGAGGTCACCGCGCAGGAGCGGGGGTGGCGCGGCATCTCGATCACGCGTTCCAGCTGTCCCTTCTCGCGCGCGGTCGCCGTGCTCGAGGGCGCAGAGACGCGGCGTTGCCGGGTCTGGAACGACGCCGTGCTGACCTGGTTCGACGAGCACCCCGAGGTGCACACGGCCTTCGTCTCCGAACACCGGGGCGGAAAGGTCGTCACGCAGCCGGGCACCGGCGCACAGGAGACGCAGGTCCGGGGCTACCTGAAGGCGTGGGCGGCGCTGCCGGCCACGGTGACGCGGATCTTCGTCATCCGCGACACTCCGCGCGACTCCAGCGGAACGGCGGACTGCGTCGAGGCAGCCGTCGCCGCCCGCAGGCCGCCAGGGACGGCGTGCGCTCTCCCGCGTGGCCGGGTCCTGCGCCCGGACCCGGCGGCGATCGCGGTGCGCCGACACCCGTCCGACCGACTCAGGCTCTTGGACCTGAGCCCATACATGTGCAGCAAGCGGCTCTGCCTTCCCGTCGTCGGGGGCGCGCTCGTGCACCGTGACATCGACCACCTGACGCAGACGTTCGCCACGACGCTGGGCCCGTATCTGACGCGCAAGGTCGCGGCCTTCGGCGTGCCGGGGGACGACGGCAGCCGGTCCCCGTCGCGCTGACGGGCCGGCACGGGGTCAGGCCGCAGCCGTCCCGGCCCCGGTGGCGACGCCTGCCTCGCTGATCGCCCCGGGAGCTCCGACGAGCTGTCCGCCCCCGCAGCCCTCGGCGGCCACGCGCCGCCGCGGGTTGACGATGCCGACGAGACCCAGGACCCCGCCGAGCGCCACGAGGAGCGCGGCGATCCTCATGCCGGTGTGGAAGGCGCCGACCGATGCGGCCTCCACGGCGCTCGCGACGGCCTGGGCCTCCGCCGGTCTCAGGGCGCTCGTGTCCGCCCGGGCAAGCGCCTGCGCCCGCGCGCTCGCGACGACGTCCTGTGCCGCCGGCGAAAGCGACCGGCCACGCAACCCGCTGTCGATCGACGAGCCGAAGGACGCGGCGACGATGGCGCCCAGCGACGCCACCGCCAGGAGGCCTGCGACACGGGCCACCGCGTTGTTGACGCCCGAGGCGATGCCTGCGTTGCGCTCGTCGGCGTCGGCCAGGACCGTGGCCGTCAGCGGCGCGACGGTCATGGCGAGCCCGAGCGAGAAGACCAGGAGCCCTGGCAGCAGGTCCGTGACGTAGTGCATGTCGGCGGGCATCCGCGTGAACCACGCCAGCCCGAGCGCGGCGACGAGCGGACCGGTACCCATGAACAGCCTGGGCCCGATCCGGTCGGCGAGCGCGCCGAAGCGCTTGGACAACGCGAACATGACGACGGTCGTCGGCAGGGTGGCGACCCCCGCCTGCAGCGCCTCGTATCCGGCGACCTGCTGGAGGAAGAGCACGAGGAAGAAGAAGGTGATCGACAGCCCCCCGTACATCGACAGCGTCTGCAGGTTCCCCACCGCGAAGTTGCGCCGCCGGAAGAGGCCGAGCGGCAACATCGGGTGGACGGTGCGCGCCTCGCGGACGAGAAAGGCGACGAACACCGCCACGCCACCGATGATCGGGACGAGGACCTGGGGCGACGACCACCCCTCCTGCGGCTGGCGGACGAGCGCGTACACCGGGCCGGCGAGGCCGGCCGCGCAGAGGCCGGCACCGATCCAGTCGACCGGGGGGCGCGCCTGCGAGCGCGGCTGGAGGTCCGGGATGACCGCCCGTACGAGCACGAGGGTCGCGATGACGAGCGGGACGTTGATCGCGAAGATCCAGCGCCACGAGGCGACGTCGATGAGCCACCCGCCGAGAAACGGGCCGATCACGGTGGCGATCCCGCCCCACGCGGTCCACGTGCCGATCGCGGCGCCGCGTTCGGACGGTGGGAAGGCGAAGACGATGACCGCCAGCGCGCTCGGTGCCAGCAGCGCTCCGAAGACGCCCTGGAGGCCGCGGGCGAGGACGAGCAGCTCGATCGTCGGGGCGGCGGCGCACACGAGCGAGGCGACGCCGAAGCCGGCGACGCCGAGGGCGAAGATGCGTCGCTCGCCGAAGATGTCGCCGAGGGAGCCGCCGACGAGGATGAGCGAGCCGAGCGTCAGCAGATAGGCGTTGGACACCCATTGCTGCCCGGCCAAGCCGCCGCCGAGGTCGTCCTGGATGGCCGGCAACGCGACGTTGACCACCGTGGCGTCAAGGGCCGCGACGGCCGACCCGAGGATCGCCGCCACGAGGATGAGGCGCTTGCGGGAGTCGGTGAGCGGCACTGCGGTTGGCCCGGTCTCCGGGGCTCAGCGGCCGAGGGTGCGCACGAAGAGCCGCGCGCGTCCCGGGATCTCGTTCGCGATCCGACGCACCTCGGCCAGCCCCTCGCGCAGCTGCGCGTCGCCGACCTCGATCGTCATCATCGAGTCCTGCAGCGTCGCCAGCCGGGCGTCCGCCCCGCCCATCGCCGCGACGGCCGCCTCGACGAAGCCCTTGACACCCTGGGACGGGTGACCGGGCGGCGCGGGTGTGAAGGTCCGCGTCGGCAGGGCGACCCGTTCGGCGAACTCGCTGTGGGTCCGCTTCACCCGCCCGTAGGCCAGCTGCACCGGCCGGAAGAGCTCCCCTTCCAGCCGGTCGCCGGTCTGGTCGTCGACGATCTCGTAGGCGTCCCCGAGCGCCGCCAGTGCGACGGCGATGCGGTCGGCGACGACCGCGATCTCGTCGAGCATCTCCTGTCGGGCCACCGCGGTGCTGTACGTCATGGCGCCAGCGTACCCGCGGGCGCCACGATCACCGGCCGGTCTCAGGCGGCGTTCACCGGCACGGGTCGGTCGGGCGACCCCAGCGGCCGGTCAAGCGGCACCTCCGGAACCGGCGTGGGTTCCTCGTGCAGGACGGTCGGCGCGTCGGTGCGGGCCGGTGGCGCGTCGAGAAACGAGACGGTGTCGGCCACGATCTCGACCCGGCGTCCTCGCGGCTTGCCCTCCCCGGCGTCCCACTCGTGGTAGGCGAGCGCGCCGCTCACGGCGACCAGGCGCCCCTTCACGAGGTGCGCGGCGCACGTCTGCGCGAGCGGGCCCCACGTGACCACGTCGAAGAAGTTCGGGCGGTCGACCCACCGGTCCTCTGTGCCGGCGACCCTGCGCCGGTCGTTGACCGCCAGGCGCAGCATGCAGCGGCGCCCGCCGGCCTCCGGATCACGGGTGAGCCGTCCGATGAGGACGACGCTGTTGATGTTGACGGACATGGAGGTGCCTCCTTGGGCGTTGACGCGACCGGACGGCCGCACCACGTCTAGGCGCCGGGGCGGATGATCCGCCCCTCCCCCCTGCCGGGCTCCGGCTACCCCAGGGCGCCGGCGGCGCGCAGGGCGTCCTGGGCCCCGGCCCCCACGCCCCATGCCTCCAGGACCGCGTCCGCGTCGTCGCGCCGCGGTCGCGCCGCCCCGGGGGTGCGGTCAAAGCGCGGCGCGGCCGCCGGTTGGACCACGCCGTCGATCTCGACGAAGGTGCCACGCGCCTGCATGTGCGGATGCTTCGCAGCCTCACCGAGCGTGAGGATCGCGGTCGCGCAGGCCTCCTCGTGCTCGAGGATCGCCGCCCATTCGTCCCGGGTCTTCGTGGCGAAGACCTGCGCGAAGCGCTCCTTCAGCTCAGGCCAGCGGGCCTTGTCGAACTGCGGGACCTCCTCGGCGGAGAGCTCGAGCAGCTCGAGCAGCCGCGCGTAGAACTGCGGCTCGATCGCCCCTACCGCGACGTACCCGCCGTCGCTCGTCGCGTACGTCTCGTAGAAGTGCGCACCGGAGTCAAGGAGGTTCGTCCCCGGCGCCCCGACGTCCCACGCGCCCATCGCGACCATGCCGTGCATGAGCGACGTCAGGAGCGCCGCGCCGTCGACCATCGCCGCGTCGACGACCTGCCCGCGCCCGGAGCCGCGGGCCTCCAGCACCCCGCAGACCACGCCGAACGCGAGGAACATCGCCCCGCCGCCGTAGTCGCCGACGAGGTTCAGCGGGAACAGCGGGCGCTCACCGGCGCGCTGCATCGCGCCCAGCGCGCCGGCGACCGAGATGTAGTTCACGTCGTGCCCTGCCACCTGGGAGAGCGGGCCCTCCTGGCCGTACCCGGTCATGCGGCCGTAGACGAGGCGGGGGTTGCGCGCGTGGACCTCGGCGGGCCCGAGCCCCAACCGTTCCATCACGCCGGGACGAAAGCCCTCGATGAGCGCATCGGCTTCCGCGGCGAGGTCCAGCACGAGCGCCTTGCCCCCGTCGTTGCGCAGGTCGACGGCGACCGCGGCCCGCCCCCGTTTCGTGGGGTCGAACTTCGGCGCGAACATCGCCGGCTCCCCGAGCCGATCGATCCGCAGCACGTCGGCCCCCATGTCCGCCAGCAGCATCGCGGCGAACGGGTTGGGCCCGATCCCCCCGACCTCGAGCACCTTGACGCCATGCAGGGGTCCTGCCGGCGTCACCTCCGCGTCGTCGCTCATCCGGCGCAGTGAATCAGATTCACCTGGACGTCGGCCCCTCGCCTCGCCGTAGGCTCAACGGCATGCAGCTCTCACTCGACGACCTCCGTCGCACCTTCGGCTTCGGCGTGGCCGGCAACTTCGCCGGTCACCTGGAACAAGCTGGCGAGGCCGACGACTTCCGGAGCGTCACGGCAGCGTCTGCGCAGGCTCCGAAGGGCATCTTCCCCTGGTATGTCCCGGGCCTCGACGGCTTCCTCGGCGTCTTCCCCCTCTCGCACGACCGCCTCGCCGAGCCGCCGGAGACCGACGGCCCGGTGAACCTCCAGATCGAGCCCGAAGCCGGCGTCCTGTGCACCGTCCTGTATGGCCCCGACGGGACCGTGTCCGCCCTGCACCCGACCGCGATCGGCGCCTTCAACGACTGCTCGATCCGCCGTCCGGGCGCGGCGAAGATCAGCCACAAGAAGAACTGGGGCCCTGACGCCAAGGGCATGGCGCAGACGTGCTTTTCGATCACCGACCTGGACCCGGAGGGGGCGACGGCGGGCTTCCGCCTGGCGAGCTTTCTCCGCCGTGACGGTGAAGCGCACGCCTACGGCGTCGACAGCCCGCTCGCGGGCTACAGCTTCTACGGGACCGAGCTGCTGGAGTGGACCGTCGACCGACTGAACGAGCAGCGCGGTGCGGACGGCACGCCCCTCGAGGACGTGGGGGCGCTTCTGCGCGCAGCAGGGCACCCGGACACCGTGCTCATCGGGATCGGCGCCACGCGCTACACGCAGTTCGGCGCCGGCACGTTCCTCCGTGCGGGTGACGAGTCGATCGTCGTGGTCTACGACAGCGCCGTCCTCAGCCCCGAGGCGCTCGTCACCGCGGTCGCCGACGGGGCGCCGGACACGCTGGCCGGCGCCTCGGTGCTGCGCCAGACGGTGGTCGCCACCGGTTAGGCGAGCGCCCGGAGTACCGCAGACTCAAGGTCGGCGGCCCGCACCCCGGGCCGCACGTCCTCCAGCGCCCCCGCCGTGGCGGGATCCCAACCCAGATCGAGCGCTGCGTAGACATCGACGAGCACGTCACGCAGGCGTGCGCCGCCCTCGACCACGACGACCGCCGTCGTCAGCGCGGCGCCGCGGATCGACCGCTGCGCGATCCCCGCGAGCTTCACCGTCGATCCCTCGGCGTGCAACGACCAGCGCCCCGGGCAGTACTCCCCGGGCAGTTCGCCGACGACCGGCACGACGCCCAGGCCCCGCAGGGCGTCCCCCAACAGCTGCGCCACCGCGGCGAAGCGCGCCTCGATGCCGGTGCCCACCCGGGCCTGGACGGTGACGAGCTCGACGATGACGGCGCCCTCGTCGTACCCGGCCGCGTGGCCGCCGCCGAGCCGCACGACCGGCACATAGCCGTGCGCGCGCGCCGCCGCCTGCGCCGCAGCGAACCCGGGAGCAAGCGCATCGCGGCGCCCGAAGGCCAGCGTCGGCCCCGGCCGGAACACGCGCGCGCACGCCGGGCGCTCGCCCGCTGCCACCGCCCGCAGGAGCATCGCGCTGTAGGCCATCTCCGCAACGGGATCCGACGGGTGGCTCTCGCGGACGGTCAGCATGGGCCGTGAGCGTAGGCCGCCCCGGCCCGGCCGGCGGGCAAGCGGCCTACTCCTCGCTGATGACGGCGAGGATGGCGCCGGCCTGCACCTGGTCGCCGGCGGCCACGCCGAGCTCCGCGAGGGTGCCCGGGCCGGGCGCGACGATCTCGTGCTCCATCTTCATCGCCTCGAGCACGAGCAGCACCTGACCGGCCACGACCGCGGTGCCGGCCTCGGCCAGGACGCGCAGCACGGTGCCCGGCATCGGGGAGGTCAGCGAGCCGGCCGTCAACGCGGCGGCCGGGTCGGTGAAGCGCGGGAGCTCACGGAGCGGGGCCTCACCGTCGACCGTGCCCACGGCATGTGACCCGACGCGGAACGTGCGGCGCACGCCGTCCGCCGTGAGCTGCACCTCGCTCGGGCCCGACGTGGTGCAGGACGACGCCCTCGGGCTCGGCGAGCTGCCTGCCGGTGCGGTCCATGCGGTAGGTCACGACGAGCTCGTCGTCGTGCGCGGTCGCGTAGCTCACCGTCTGGGGGACCGCCGGGTTGTTGCGCCACCCTGACGGCAGCGTCCCCAGGACGACCGCCGACTCCCGACGCGCGGCGGCGCCGGCCAGCGCCGCGGCGAGCGCAGCCAGGCGCGTGGCGTCGGCGTCCAGCAGCGGGGCGCTCAGCTCGTCGAGGTCCGCCCGGTCGAGGAACGCCGTGTCCGCCTCCCCGGCGAGAAACGCCGGGTGGCGCAGCACCCGCACGAGGAAGTCCCGGTTGGTCACCGTCCCTTGCACCTGGGCGCGGGCCAGGGCGTCGGCCAGACGCCGGGCCGCCTCCTCCCGGGTCGCCCCGTGGGCGATGACCTTCGCGATCATCGGGTCATAGAACGGTGAGATCTCGTCGCCGCTGCGCACGCCGGTGTCCACACGGACGCCCTCGGGGACCGCGAAGCGCGCGAGCGTCCCCGTCACGGGCAGGAAGTCGTTGGCCGGATCCTCGGCGTAGAGGCGCGCCTCCATCGCCCACCCGCGCAACGGCGGGTCCAGCGCCTCAGGCGGCAACGGCCGACCCTCGGCGACGAGCAGCTGCAGCTCGACGAGGTCAAGCCCGGTGACGAGCTCGGTCACCGGATGCTCGACCTGCAGGCGGGTGTTCACCTCGAGGAAGAAGAACTCGGGGGCCGCGGCGTCGGCATCGACGAGCAGGAACTCGACGGTTCCCGCGCCGGTGTACTGCAGCGCCTGGCCCGCCTTCACCGCTGCATCCGCCAGCGCAGCGCGAAGCTCGGGTCCGACCGCTGGGGACGGCGCCTCCTCGATGACCTTCTGATGGCGGCGCTGGACGGAGCAGTCGCGCTCGTGGAGCGCCACGACGGTGCCGTGCGCGTCGCCCATGAGCTGGACCTCGACGTGGCGGGCGCGCGGCGCGTAGCGCTCCAGGAAGACGGTCGTGTCGCCGAAGGCCGACCCGGCCTCGCGTCGGGCGGCCTCGACGGCCCCCGCCAGCGCGGCGGCCTCGTGGACGACGCGCATGCCCTTGCCGCCGCCGCCGGCGCTGGCCTTGACGAGCAGCGGGAAGCCGACCCGTGCGGCCGCGTCGTCGAGCGACTCGCCGTCCGTCAGGTGGGCGCCGGGGAGCACCGGGACACCGGCGGCCTGCATCCGCTCGCGTGCGCCGATCTTCGAGCCCATCGCGGTGATCGCCTCAGGCGACGGACCGACCCACCGCAGGCCCGCGTCGACGACGGCCTGCGCGAAGCCGGCGTTCTCGCTGAGGAAGCCGTATCCGGGATGGATCGCGTCGGCCCCGGTCGCGAGCGCCGCGGCGATCACGGCGTCGGCACGCAGGTAGGACTCGGCGGGCGTGGACCCGCCGAGGGCGACCGCGAGATCGGCCTCTTGGACGAAGAGCGCGTCCGCGTCCGGATCGGAGTACACGGCGACGGTCTGGACGCCGAGACGGCGGCAGGACGCAAAGACGCGGCGGGCGATCTCCCCGCGGTTGGCGACGAGCAGGCGGTCGATGGTCACGGCTGACGGACCTCCGAGGTTCTGCCGGAATCGGATGAGGGGAGACCGGCGGCGCCGGACGGGCGAACTCCCGCGGAGGTGGGAGCCCGCTGCAGCGGCGGCCGACGGACAGCGGTCAGGACGGTCAGCGGGATCCCGTTCCCCTACATCCGGAAGACGCCGAAACCTTCGGCGCCCTTCACGTCGGCGTTGTGGACGACGGAGAGTGCGAAGCCGAGGACCGTCCGGGTGTCCCGCGGATCGATGATGCCGTCGTCGTACCCGCGTGAGGAGTTGGCCAGTGCCGTCTGCTCGCCCTCGATCTGGGCTTCGACCATGCCGCGCATGTTCTTGTCGAACTCCTCGTCGTACTCCTGCCCGCGCGCCTCGGCGGCGCCGCGGGCGACGATCGACAACACCCCCGCCAGCTGCGCCGGGCCCATGACCGACGACTGGGCGTTCGGCCACGAGAAGAGAAACCGCGGGTCATAGCCACGGCCGGACATGGCGTAGTTCGCCGCCCCGTAGGAACCACCGATGATGACGCCCAGGTGCGGGACCTTGGAGTTGGACACCGCGTTGATCATCTTGGCTCCGTCCTTGATGATCCCGCCCTGCTCGTAGTCCTTGCCGACCATGAAGCCGGTGGTGTTGTGCAAGAAGACGAGCGGGACGTCCTTCTGGTTGGCGAGCTGGATGAACTGCGCGGCCTTCTGCGCCTCCTCGCTGAAGAGGATGCCCTGGATGTTCGCCAGGACGCCGACCGGATGCCCGTGGATCGAGCCCCAGCCCGTCGACAGCGACGTCCCGTACAGCGGCTTGAACTCGTCATAGCGCGAGCCGTCCAGCAGCCGGGCGAGCACTTCGCGGGTGTCGAACGGGACCTTCGGGTCCGCTGACGGCAGGGCGACGAGGTCCTCCACGTCGTAGAGCGGTGCGTCGGCGGGCAGCGTCGCTCCCGGCCCGTGCCGGCGCCAGTTCAAGGAGCCGACGATCTCGCGGCCGATGCGCATGGCGTCCTGCTCGTCGGCGGCCAGGTAGTCGGCCAGACCGCTGACCTTCGCGTGCATCTGCGCGCCGCCGAGCTCCTCGTCGTCGGCGTCCTCCCCGGTGGCCATCTTCACGAGCGGCGGCCCGCCGAGGAAGACCTTCGCGCGTCCCTCGACGAAGACGGTGTAGTCCGACATCCCCGGGACGTAGGCGCCGCCGGCCGTCGAGTTGCCGAAGACCAGGGAGATCGTCGGGATGCCGAGCGAGGACAGCCGCGTGAGGTTCCGGAACGTCGCGCCACCGGGGACGAACGCGTCGGCCTGCGTCGGAAGGTCTGCACCGCCGGATTCGACGAGGCTCACGAGCGGCAGGCGGTTGGCGACGCAGATCTCGTGGCCGCGCAGCGCCTTGCGCAGCGTGTACGGGTTGCTCGCGCCGCCACGGATCGTCGGATCGTTCGCGCTCACGAAGCAGAGCACGCCGTTGATGACGCCGATGCCGGCCACGAGCGACGCCCCGGTCGCGAAGTCGGTGTGGTGCGCCATGAACGGCTGGAGCTCCAAGAACGGGCTGTCGCGGTCCAGCAGCAGCGCGATGCGCTCGCGCGGCAGCAGCTTCCCGCGTTCGCGGTGGCGCTCGACGTATTTGGGACCGCCCCCGCCGTTGAACTGCGCCAGCAGTCGCTCGAGCTCGTCCAACCGGTCGGCCATGGCGGCACGGTTGGCGTCGGCGGAGGCTGAGCCGGCGTCGAAGGTGGAGCGGAGCGTCGCCACAGCGCGCGACTCTAGTCGGACGGCGAGCGCTGTGCGTTCAGACATGAATCCGGTTCACCAGACGCCGATCCGGGCGTCGCCGGGGCCGGTATGGTCCCCTCGTGATGGAGCGCCCGCCCGCTTCGACGGATCCAGCCAGACACGAGGGTGCACGGGCTTCCGGTGCGCTCGTCCTCGCCCTGCTCGACGCCTACTCCCGGGGCGACGAGACAGCCGTGCTCGCAGCGCTGCACCCGGACATCGAGTTCGTCCCCATGCTCGTCGCCACGGGCGCGCGGCGCGAGCCCTACCGCGGACACGCGGGCTTCATGCAGTACCTCCGGGATTCGCGCGCGGTCATGCTCGACGTGAAGATCGACGTCCGGGCCGTGCAGGAGGACGAGGACGTCGTCGTCGTGCTCGCGTACGTCACCGGCACGGCGGCCGGGGGCCCGGTCGAAGCAGCCGTCACCTACGTCTGGCGCATCCGCGACGGCCTCGTCGTGCACGGGATCGTCGGGTCAGACCCCGACCGTGCGGCCCGCGCCTTCGGCTTGGACGCCGATGCCCCGGTCATTCCGCCGGGGGAGCCCGCGGACGACCTGGCGCCGCTGGCGCTGCACCTCCGCGCCCTGCCCCAGAGCGTCCCGACGGTCCGCCGGGCGGTCGACGCGTACGTCGGCGCCGCCGGGGCGGACTCCGAGCATCGTCACGACATCTGCCTGGCCGTCAGCGAGGCGTGTACGAACGTCGTCCTGCACGCCTACGTCGACCGGCCCGCCGCCGGCGGGCCGGGCCCCCTGGACGTGACGGTGTTCAAGCGCGACTCGGACCTCGTGGTGTCCGTGGAGGACGAGGGCCGGGGCATGGTGGCGCGCGTCGACAGCCCGGGCCTCGGCATGGGCCTCGTGGTGATGAGCCGCCTGGCCGCCGCCATCACGATCACGACACAGCCCGAGCGACCCGCTGGCTGTCGCGTGGACCTCGAATTCGCGCTGAGGCCTGCCCCGGTCAGCGGGTGACGCGGCGCGCGAGCGTCACGCCCGCCCCGATGAGGGTGAAGAGCAGCAGGATGAGCATCGCGGAGACGCCCACCCCGGCGCCGTCGCGGTAGAACGACGGGCCGGACCCGACGAGCGTGCCCGCTTCACCGGCCGCTGCAGCCCCGAGGCCGAGCACCGACCCCACGGCCGACAGCGCCCATCGCGAGATCATGAGGTCACCGATGACCTGCATCGGCAGGACGAGCGTCGGGAACGGGATGAACGCGCCGGCCAGCAGCAACTGCGGGATGAGCAACAGCGGGACCGAGCCCGTCGCATGATCGGCGTGCTTGACCGCCGCCGAGACCCAGAGGCCGATGCCCACGGCCGCCCAGGCGCAGATCGTCAGGATGCCGAGCACGCGTACCACGGCCAGGCCGTCGCTGGGCAGCGGCTGCAACGTGAGCGCCGGCAGCACGAGGAGGAGGACCTGGAAGACCGCGAGCGGGAACAGCACGGCGCACTTGGCCAGGATGTAGGCGTCCACGCGCACGCCGACGGCGAACTCACGCTCGATGATCGCCCGTTCCTTGACGATCTCACGGCAACCGGAGATGAGGCCGAGCCAGATCGTCGCCGTCAGCAGCAGAAAGCTCAGGAGCATCGTGTAGTAGATGCCCAACCCCGGGGCCGAGAGCGCTCGGTCCGGGAGGACGATGCCGATCGCCACGCCGATGACCGGGGCCTGCCCCAGCAACAGCGCCAGCGAGCGTTGCTCGCGCAGCAGCGTCTGGGCGTAGCGCGAGGCGAGCGCCGCGGTCTGCGTGCCCAGCGCCGGCAGCGGCGGCAGCGCGGCCCAGCGGCCGTCCACGGGCGTCGTGTCCCGCTTCGCGGGGGCGGGTCCGGGCTCGGCGGAGGCGTCGTCCTCGCCCGCGCCCAGGACGTCGTAGACGTCGGCGATCTCGCTGACGCCGAAGTGCGCCCGGCAGTCGTCGGGGGTCCCGACGAAGCGCAGCGTCCCGCCGCCGGCCATCACGGCGACCCGGTCGCAGAGGTCCAGGCTCGCGGTGGTGTGCGTCGTCACCAGGACACCGCGGCCCTCGTCGGCCAGCCGCCGCAGCGTGCGCATCATCCGGCGCTCCAGGGCGACGTCGAGCCCGGTGGTCGGCTCGTCGAGCAGGAGCACCGGTGGGCGCCCGACGAGCTCCGCTCCGCAGGCAGCACGCCGTTTCTGCCCGTCCGAGAGCGCCCCGATCCGGGTGTCGGCGCTGCCGAGCATGTGCAGATCCGCGATGACCTCCTGGACGCGGGCGTCGACCTCCTCGCGGCCCACCCGTCCCAGCCGCAGCCGTGCGGCGTAGGTCAGCGCCTCACGGACGGTGAGCTGCTCGTGCAGGAGGGTGCCGAAGGGGACGTAGCCCACCTCGGTCGACCGCGACTGAACCCAGTGCTCGCCGATGACGACGCCGCCCTCGTCCGGCTCGCGGATCCCGGCGAGCACGCGCATCAGCGTCGACTTGCCCGAGCCGCTGGGCCCGATCATGCCGACGAGCTCACCGACGCTGACCTCGAGCGACATCGGCTGCAGGATGCGACGCCCGTCGATGTCGACGGCCACACGGACCGCCGAGAGGCCGGCGGGGACCGGCGTCGTCGCTTCGGCCGCCGCAGAGCTCATCAGCGCACGAGCAGCTCGTCCATCAACGCATCGGGGTGCGCGGTCTTCAGGCGGGCGAGGACGAACTCGCTCGTGAACACCGCCAGCAGCGTCCCGTCCGTCCGCTCGAGGATCTCGGCCTGCGAGTTGCGCGCGACAGCCTTGACCCCGGACGCATCCGTACGCCGCGCGACGGTGTAGTTCGTCGGCTCGAGCGCGACCTCGACGCCGAACTCGTTCTTCATGCGCTCCGTCGCGACCTCGAACTGCAGCTGCCCGACGCCGCCGACGATCGGCGCGGGATCGCCGTTCGTGCGCGTGAGCAGATGGACGACCCCCTCCTCGTCGAGCTGCTGCAGCCCGCGGCGGAACTGTTTGGAGCGCGTGGCGTCGCGGTTGCGTACGTGCGCGAAGTGCTCGGGCGCGAGGCTCGGGATGGGCGGGAAGCGAACGGGCTGCGCCGCGTAGAGCGTGTCGCCGATGCTGAGGTCCAGCGCGTTGACGACGCCGATGACGTCACCCGGCCACGCCTCCTCCAGCGCCTGACGCTCCTGGGCGAAGACCTCGTGCGCGTGCGACATGACGAACGGCTTGCCGGTGCGGGCGTTCGTGACCTTCATCCCGCGCTCGAACCGCCCGGAGCAGATGCGGACGAAGGCGACGCGGTCGCGGTGGTTCTTGTCGCTGTTGGCCTGGATCTTGAAGACGAACCCCGAGAACGGTGCGCCGAGCGGACGCGGCTCGTGGTCGACGTCCTCCCGGGGCCCGGGAGCCGGCGCGAGGCCGACGAGGGCATCGAGCAGCAGCTCGACGCCGAAGTTCGAGACGGCGCTGCCGAAGAAGACCGGGGTCGAGCATGCCCTCGAGAAAGGCAGCGTGGTCGTGATCGGCGCCGACGGCGTCCAGCAGCTGCACCTCTTCTTGGGCGGCGGCAAGCGCCGCACCGCCGTGCGCTTCGGCGGCGGCGCCGGAGAGCACCACCTTGGGGACCATCTTGCTGCCGCCGGCCACGCGCTCGAAGCGGTGGAAGTCGCCGGTGCGGCGATCGATGACGCCCTGGAAGCTGCCCGGCTCCCCCACGGGCCACGTCACCGGGGTCGCCGTGATGTCGAGCGTCCGCTCGATGTGGTCGATGAGCTCCAGCGGCTCCAGGCCCGGACGGTCGCACTTGTTGATGAACGTGAGCAGCGGCATGTTCCGCGCGCGGGCGACCTGGAAGAGGCGTAGCGTCTGCGGCTCGACGCCCTTGGCGACGTCGAGGATCATCACGGCGCAGTCCGCGGCCGCAAGGACGCGCAACGTGTCCTCGGAGAAGTCCTTGTGCCCCGGGGTGTCCAGGAGGTTGAACGTCACGTCCCCGACCTCGAAGTGCAGGGCCGTCGAGGTGACGGAGATCCCGCGCCGGCGTTCCAGCTCCGTCCAGTCCGAGGTCGCGCCGCCACGACCCTGCTTGCCTTGCACGGCGCCCGCTTCGCGGACCGCCCCGGCGTAGAGCAGCAGCTTCTCGGTGAGCGTCGTCTTGCCCGCATCCGGGTGCGAGATGATCGCGAACGTGCGGCGGCGGGCTGCGGCGGCGACGGTCGCCTGCTCGACACCCGCCGCAGGCGCAGCCGCCTGCGAGGTGGCCATCAGCAGGCGGGGCTGGGCGCGGCGCGCCGGGAGCGCGCGCGGCGATCGGGGATGCGGAGACAGACCACGTCGCCACAGGGTAGCCCGCGAGGGCGGACGCCGGGTCCCCTACCGCACGGTGCGTCAGTGGCGCACGGGCTCGCGCACGTATTCGGCCAGGCGCTTCTGCCAGAGCCGCCGACGGTCCTCGGCGGAGGGCCGCCCCCGGTCGGAGGCGTGACCTGAGCGCCCAGAGCGGTTGTCACGTTCGGCGAGCATGGAGCGGACGATGTCCATGCGGGGGCTGCGGGAGGGGGGACGAAGGTCGGTCATGGCGATGGTTCCTGCTTGTTCGAGCCGGTCGGGCGGGGTGGGGGTGAAGGTGGCTTACCCGGGCCGGGGAGGATGATCCCCCCGGCGGTTCGTGGCCGGACGGCCCGCGGCGCGTCCCGGCCCCACCCCCTCCGTGACACCGTTGATCTCCCTGGCGCGTGGGCGCTAGTCTCGACGGATGATCGATACCTCCTGCACGGGGCAACCGATCGAACCCTCGAAGCCCAGGGGCCGCCCCGGAGCTCCCGCGCGATGACCCCTGAGCCCGCTGCGGCACCCCCGCCCGCCGACGATCCGCCGCCCGTGAGCGGAGCGGACCTGCTCACGGTGCGGACCGCGCAGGACCGCAGCACCTTCCTCATCACGCTCTCGGGTGATCTGGACCTCGCGAGCGCCGTGAAGCTCGAGCACGCGCTCGTCGACGCCGCCCGCAGCGAGGCCGAGGAGACCGTCGTCGACCTCTCACACCTGCAGTTCATCGACTCGACGGGGCTGCGCCTGCTCGTCCTGGCCAACCGCAGCACCCAGGCCGCAGGCAGGCGCTTTCGGCTGCTGCGCGGATCCGAGCGCATGCAACGCGTGTTCGACGTCTGCGGCCTGTCGGACTCGTTCTGCTTCGCCGACTGACCGCGTCACGGCCTTCATGCGGTGTCGGGCGTGGCGTTGTGGGCGTAGACGAGATGCAGGACGTCCGCCACCGACTTGACCGTGAAGGCGCTGGCGACGACACGCGTGGGCCCCGGTGCCCTGGCGTGGGCGAGCGCGAACCCCGCCGCGACCCACTGGTCCAGGCACACCGTGCATGTCATGAGCTCGCCGATCGCGCGCCGCGGTCCTTCGGCAGCCGTTGCCGACTCGGCGATCTCGCCCGGCGGCGCGGCCTGATCCTCTTGGACCTGTGTCACCGGCGCGCGGGCAAAGCGCGTGATCTTGCCGCGTGAAAGCACCCGGCTGACCTGGTAGGTCGCGATCCCCTGGACGACGAGGTCCGCAGCGTCCACGCGCTCGGGCAGCCGGCGCCCGGACCTCACGAGCGCATCGAGGGCCCACCCGAAGGCAGCAAGATGCAGGCCGGCCAAGCCGGCGTAGCTCACAAGCGTGCTTGTGTCCTGGGCCTTGCGATTCGGGCTCATGGAGATCGGGGTTCCCCCACGGAGGTCTTCGGAACCCCACCCGTCGCAGCCGCCCGGATTGTCGTCGGCCCACAATCCTGCACCCGCAGACGACCGTAGAGTCGGTGCATGTCAGGCACCGTGACGCGAGACGCGCAGGGAGCGGCCGGCGAGCTGCGCACCCGCCAGGCCAGGTGCACGGTGCCCGTCACGGCAGCCTCGCGCGCCTTGGCGGACAGCCTGGACGTCCCGGCGATCGCACAGGCGATGACGGACGAGATCCTGGACGGCGTCTGGTCGGAGCTGGATGACCCCGACTTCCGCGCCACCGTGCTGCGTAGCGTCACCGGGAACGTCGACGCGATCTTCGACGTCATCACCGGCCGGACGGATGTCGGGGCCGCCGTCCCCACCGGCGCCCTGGCGTTCGCCGAGATGACCGCGCAGCTCGGCGTGCCCGCCGCGGAGGTCGAGCGCTGCTACCGCACCGGCGTGCAGTCGCTGTGGTCACGCTGGTTTGCGGCGGCGCTGCAGGAATCCGAGGCGACGGGCACGCCGCTGGAGGATCTGCTCGAGGGTCCCACGCTCGCCATCCTCGGCTACGTCGACCACGTCCTGGCCCCCGTCGTCGCCCGGCACGACGAGATCCGGGCCGAGTTGCACGCGACGCGCGCGCACGTACGGCGGATGGCGCTGACGCACATCCTGGACGGCACCACGGTCGAGGGCGGCAAGGCGCTGGACCAGAGCCTGGACTACTTCGTCGCCGACACCCACGTCGCGCTCCTCCTGACGGTCCCGGACGCCGTCGCGCTCGACGAGATCGTGGCCGGGCTGCGCAGCACGGCCGACGCCCGGGCGTCGCTCCTCTTCCAGCACGGTCCACGGACCTGGCTCGTCTGGCTCGGGCGACCGGTGCCGTTCACCGCACGGCACCTGACGGCGCTGCGGCGGGAGCTGACGACAGGCCGGCTGCTCGTGACCGTCAGCGACCCGCATCCGGGGATCGACGGGCTCCGCGTGACACGCGACCAGGTGCTGGGCGCGGCGCGGGTCCAGCGTGCGCTCGGGACCGCGGGCCACCGCTGCCTCTTCACCTCCGAGGTGCGCCTGGAGACGATGATGCTCGCCGACGAGTCGCGCGCACGGAACTTCGTCGCCGCCGAGCTCGGGCGCCTCGGCGCCGCGGACCCCGCTGCCGTGCGCCTGCGCGAGACCCTGCTGACGTGGCTGACGACCGGCTCGCACACGGCGGCCGCCGTCATCCTCGGCGTCCACGAGAACACGGTGCGCAACCGCATCCGGCAGGCCGAGCGGTTGCTCGACGTCCCGCTGCGCCCGCCGCGGACGGAGCTGCAGGTCGCGCTGCGTCTGGAGCGTGTCCTGCGTGTGCAGGACGACGCGGCCTAGGACCCGTCAGTCCAGCTCGACGATCCGGGCGGTGATCACGCCGTCCACGACGGTCATCAGGCCCATGGTGTGCCGAGGTGCTCGACGGCGCTCCGTCGGGCTCCCTGGATTGAGGAGCTGAAATCCTTCGTGCTGCTCGTGCAGCGGAAGGTGGGAGTGCCCGAAGACGACGGCGTCGGCGTCCGGGAAGCGCCGGCGCATGCGCGCCGCCCGGCCCGCAGCCGGCCCGCTGTCGTGGAGCATCCCGATGCGCGCGCCTGCGGCCTCGACGACCCGTTCGGCGGGCAGGATGTCGCGGACCCCCGCACTGTCGACGTTGCCGTGCACGGCGAGCAGCGGCGGGCCGATCGCCCGCAGCGCCTGGAGGGTGCCGACGTCGATGACGTCGCCGGCGTGCAGCAGCAGGTCGGCGTCGCGGATGAGCTCCACGCAGCGCCCGGGCAGGCGCCGTGCTCCCCGGGGCATGTGCGTGTCGGAGATGACCGCGATGACCATCGCCGCAGTTGCAGCAGACGCCGTTCAGCCGGCGTTCGGGAAGTCCGGCTTGCGCCGCTCGAGGAAGGCCGCCACGCCTTCGCGGCCTTCAGGACCGTCAGCCATCGCCGCGAGCGACACGGACTCGCGCGCCAGCTGTTCCTCGAACGCCGCCGTCGCAGAGGAGTCCAGCAGGCGTTTGACGGAGCCGTGTGCAGCCAGCGACCCGGCGGCCAGCTTCGCCGTGAGCGTGGCGGCGGTCGCGGGGAGCTCGTCGTCGGGGACGGCGCGGGTGATGATCCCGGCCTCGGCCGCCTCTGTCGCGGTCAGCTGCGGGTTCAGCAGCATGAGCTCGGTCGCCCGTCTGGTCCCGACGAGGCGCGGGAGCAGCCAGGTGCTGCCACCGTCGGGGCTGCAGGCCGATCTTCGTGTAGGCCATGACGAACGCCGCCTGCTCCCCGGCCACGCAGAGATCTGCCCCCATGGCGAGGCTGAAGCCCGCGCCGGCCGCCGTGCCGTGCACGACGGCAAGGACGGGGGCGTCCAGCGCACGCAGGATCAGGAGCGCGGCGTGCAGCTCGTCCGCCAGGGCGCGCAGCGCAGCCTCCCGGTCGTCCTGCTCCGACATCCAGCCCACGTCTCCGCCGACGCAGAACATCTTCCCCGCCGCGCGGAGCACCACGACACGGACATCGGCACGGCCCGTCAGCGACTCGGCGTGTGTGCGCAGCGCTGTCACGAGCGCCATGTTCATCGCGTTGCCGGCCCCAGGCCGGTTCAGCGTCAGGGTCGCGACCGCGTCCGCGACGTCGAGGAGGACCGGTTGCTCGTCGGCGGCCATCAGCGCGGAGCCATCCGCAGGGCGCCGTCCAGCCGGATCGTCTCGCCGTTGAGCATGGTGTTGTCGCGGATGTGGGCGACGAGCGCCGCGTACTCGGCCGGGTCACCCAGGCGCGCCGGGTTCGGGACGGAGGCTCCGAGCGCGTCCTGCGCCGCCTGCGGCAGCGAGGCCAGCAACGGCGTCGCGAAGAGCCCCGGGGCGATCGTGCAGACCCGGATGAAGCGGTCGGCGAGGTCGCGGGCGGCCGGGAGGGTCATGCCGACGATCCCGCCCTTGGATGCGGCGTAGGCGACCTGTCCGATCTGGCCGTCGTACGCGGCGATCGACGCGGTGTTGACGATGAGCCCGCGCTGGCCGGCCTCGTCGACGTCGTTCTCGGCCATCGCGATCGCTGCCGCACGCAGCACGTTGAACGTGCCGAAGAGGTTCACGTGCACGATCTGGGCCCAGTCGGCCACCACGTGTGGCCCGCGCTTGGAGAGCAGTCGCTGCGGCGTGCCGATGCCGGCACAGGAGACGGCCACCCGCAGGGTGCGACCGTCGGCGACGAGCCCCTGGACGGCCTCCTCGATCGCGTCGGAGTCCGTGACGTCCAGCTGGACGGCCGCGGCGTCACCGAGCTCGGCGGCCAGCGCCTGGGCGCGCTCGCCGTCGCGGTCGAGGATGGCGACATGCCAGCCGTCGGCGCTGAAGCGCCGGGCCGTGGCCTCGCCGAGGCCGGAGGCGCCCCCGGAGATGAGGACGGTCGAGGTGGAGGGGTCGCTGGTCATGGTCGTGCTCCTGACGGATGGGGTGGGGACGATGGCGTGGGCTCGGCGCCACCGACGGTCGAACTATGGCGTCCGGGCGCCGGGGACCGCATCCGCCCCCTCAGCGGTGCGCGTGACATGTTCGACGATCGCGTCGCGGACGGGCTGATCGGTCATGAGCGAATAGTGGTTGCGCTCCACGGCGTGCACGCGGGACCCGGGGACCTGCGCGAGGAAGGCATCCCGGACCTCCGGCGGCAGCAGGAGGCCGCCGTTCATCGGCACCGAGGCCCAGACGAGCAGCGTCGGCATCGTGAGCGCAGACCACAACTCGGTGAAGTCCCGCGTCGCGGCCTCGAGGTCTTCCAGGCAGGCCGCGCGGCTGGTCGTCGCCGAGAGACCCCCGCCACCGTCGACCGGCGCGAGCTCCCATCCGAAGTACCGCTCCCAGTACGGGCCCCATGGCTCGAAGATCCCGGACGCCTGGATCGCCCGGAAGTACGTCGCGGTGTCCGGGACCACGGCGTCCAGTCGGGCGGTCGCCTCCCGGACGGCGTCCAGCACCGCAGGGTCCATTCCCCCGGCGGCGTCGAGCAGCGTCACGGTCTGCAGGCGGTCCCCGGCGAGTGCCGCGAGCTCAAGTCCGGTGAGCGCCCCCATCGACCAGCCGACGTGGTGCCAGCGCTCCAGGCCGAAGTGCTCGGCGATCGCCACGATGTCCTTCGCGTGGGCCGGCAGACCGTACGAGCCCGGTCCGGAGTCCTCGCTGCGGCCACGCCCGCGAAGGTCCATGGCGATGACCTGGACCCCGGCCGCGACGAGGTCGTCGCGCAGGTCGTCGAAGGCCCGGATGTTCGCCGTGAGGCCGTGGACGCAGATCGCGGTGTCGGCGGCGTCGGCGGGACCGCTGCGTTCGACGTACAGCCGGCCGGACGCCAGAGGCAGGGTCAGTGTGTCGGTCATGGCCGCATCGTCGCGGGCGGGCCCAGGCGTCGTTTGGTCCGTCCCGACAGCAGAAGGACACCGCGTGGTGGCCGTCGGCCAGAGCGTGCGCGAGCAGCTCCGGGAGGCTCCGCGCGCGGCCGGCCGCGGGCCGACGGCCTATCGTCACGGCCCTGACCCGCGCTGACCCCACCTCCCCCTCCACCGACACCGCCGCCCGCAGCCTCGCGCACTGGAGCGAGGAGGGCCGCGCCGAGATGGACGCCTTCTACGCCTTCGCCCGGCTCGACTACGAGGTCCTCGCGGGCGTCCTTGACTGGGATCAGGCGCTCGCGGGCGCCGCAGAGCGCACCCGCGCCAGGGCCGGGGCCGGCGCCGGCGCCGGCCCCGGGAGCCGCTCACGCTGCTCGACGTGGCCTGCGGGTCGGGGAAGTTCCCCGCGGCGCTGCTGCACGCAGGGCTGCTGCAGCGCCTGCCCGCCGCGGGCGTCCGCTACGACCTGCTGGACCCCAGTGCCTTCTCGATCGCCGAGGCCGCCCGGGTCCTACGACCCCCGCTGCACGAGGGCGTCCCCTACGAGACGGCGCTCGAGACGCTGGCCCCGGCCGCCGGCCCGTGGGACGTCGTCTGGGCCACGCACGCGCTCTACGCCCTGCGACCGGACCACCTGGATGCCGCCGCCGATCGCTTCGCTGCCGCAATCGGACCCGGTGGGCTGGGCTTCATGGCCCAGGGCGCCCACGACGGGCACTACCTCACGGTCTATCGCGCGTTCCTGGACGGGGTGCGTGCCGGCACGCCGTACCTCTCTGGCGAAGAGGTCGCCGACGCGCTGGAGCGAGCCGCCCGCGCGCGCGGACTCGTCGCTGACCGCCGGCACCTGGAGTACGAGCATCGCGTCCCGTTCTCCGAGCCCACCCTCCTGGAGGGCTACCTCCAGCGCTGCCTGTTCGACGACACCCTGACGCTCGAGCAGATGCTCGCGGCGCCGGTCCTGGGCGAGTATCTCGCCGGTTGCCGCGACGAGGCGGTCGGCGCCTACCGCTTCGGCCAGCACGTGTTGTGCCTGAGCCTCACGCCCGCGGGCGCCGCCCCGACGTGGACGGCCGGTACCTGAGCGACGGTCCCCGGGCCGGTCGCGCTGTATACCTAGACCAGTACCGTCGCATCGCTGCCCTCTCCCGCATGTCCCCCGTCACCCCTGCCACCCACCGTTCGTCGACCGTCGAGGTGCAGGACCTGCGCGGGGTCCGCGTCCACGCGGCGAGCTCGCCCGTCCTGCTGGACGTGTCCGGGCGGCGCGCCCGGCGCCTGCGCGCGACGGGCCGCGTGGCCGGCGCGCTGTTCTTCCTGTGGTTCTGCGGCCTCGTCCTTGCCGGCCTGGGACTGCTTCCCCCCGGCGGGCTGCCGCTCGGCTCGGTCGTCGCCCCGGCCACCGCACCCCCGACCCTGACCCGCCTCCCGGTGGCCCGTCCTGCCTCCCGCGCTGATCTGACGCCTGCTGTCGCGCTGGCCACCGATCGCACCGCAGGCGCGACAGGCTCGGGCTCACTCGCCACCCGTCCCTCCCTGACCGGTGGCCAGAGCCGTCCTGCGACGATCAAGCCCCGTCCGTCCGCGGCCAAGGGCCCGGGCAAGGCGACGCCCCCTGCACGACGGGTGCCCAAGCCGGCCGCGGGCGTGACCGCCGGGGTCGGCAACGGCAAGAACACGGGGAACGGCAACGGCCGCCCGGCGACCACCCCCGGCCCGCCTGCTGCGAAGACCGCGCCCGGCACGTCCGCGCCGCCGGCAAAGGCCAAGGGCAAGCCGGCGACGTCGCCCGGAAGGACGAAGCCGAAGGGGTCCGGCTCGACGCCTCCGTCGAGCGCCCCTGCCGCCACGACGAGCCCGGGCTCGTCAGGGAGCGCGCCCGGTCACAGCTCGTCGCCCCCGGGGAACGGGAAGGGCAATGGCCGTACCCCCACCACGCCCTAGGGCGCGCGTCCCGTCGTGGATGCGATCGCCGCCGGGCCATTGGCGCCTGCTCACGTTCTGCGGCCTGATCGTCGCGGTCATCCTCACGTTCCAGGGCATCGCCACGCACACGATCGGCGTCACCGCCGAACCGAAGGAGCTCGACACGGGTGCCACACCGCTCGTCGGCCAGCGTCCGGTCTTTGCCGTCAGGAGCGGGCGGCTGCGCTCCGTCGCCCCTGCACCGGGTCGGCGCGTCGCGCTGACGTTCGACGACGGTCCGGACCCGAAGTGGACGCCGCGGATCCTCGACGTCCTACGCGATGCGCACGTCAAGGCGACGTTCTTCGTCGTCGGCAGCCAGGCCGCTCGGCACCCGGGACTCATCCGGCGGATCGTGCGCGAAGGCCACGACCTGGGCAACCACACCTTCACGCACGCAGCGCTCTCGACCGGACCGACGTGGCAGCGGCGCCGACAGCTCGAGCTGACCGAGGCGGCGCTCGCCGGGATCACCGGCCGCTACGCGCGGTTCGTGCGTCCCCCCTACTCCGCCACCGCCGACGCTGTCGACGTCGCCCAGGAGCGGGAGCTCGCCGCCGTCGCGGGCTCGCGCTACTACATCGTCCTCACGGATTTCGACTCGAACGACTGGCAGCGCCGCGGGGTCGCGGCGACCGTCCGCGACGCCTCGCCTCCGGGTACGACGGGCGGCATCGTCATGTTCCACGACGGCGGCGGGGAGCGCTCGCAGACCGTCGAGGCCGTCCGTGAGCTCATCCCGCGCCTGCACGCCCGCGGCTTCCGCTTCACGACGACGACCGAGATCGCCGGGCTGACGCCGGCGGTCACGGCCCCCAAGGCCTCCCCCGGCGAGCACCGCCGCGGCCAGGTCTTCAAGACGAGCGTCCGTCTGGCCTTCCTCTTCATCGGCGTCTTCGCCGTGCTCATGCTGTCGATCGGGGTGCTCGTGGTGGCACGCGCCGTCCTGCTGTTGACGCTCGCCACCCATCACACCCGCTCGACCCGGAAGGCCGGCAGAGATGCGCCGGAGCATCTGCCGGTGGTGGCCGTGATCGTCCCGGCCTACAACGAGGAGGTCGGCATCGAGCGCGCCGTCCGCTCCCTGGCCGGCGGGGACTACCCGGAGCTGCAGGTCGTCGTCGTCGACGACGGCTCGGACGATGCCACCGCGGAGATCGTCGCGGGCCTGGACCTGCCGAACGTCCGGCTCGTCCGTCAGGACAACGGCGGCAAGTCAGCGGCGCTGAACACCGGCATCGCCGTCACCGATGCCGAGATCCTCGTCATGGTCGACGGCGACACGCTCTTTGAGCCGGACACGATCCGCCGCCTCGTCGCACCGCTGGCGGACCCGGCGGTCGGCGCGGTCTCCGGCAACACGAAGGTCGGCAACCGCGGGGGCATGCTCGGGCGCTGGCAGCACATCGAGTACGTCATGGGCTTCAACCTGGACCGGCGCATGTACGAGGTGCTGCAGTGCACCCCGACCGTCCCGGGCGCGATCGGCGCCTTCCGCCGCGATGTCCTGGAGACCGTGGGCGGGGTGCCGTCCGACACGCTCGCGGAGGACACCGACCTGACGCTGGCGATCGGCCGGACGGGAAGCCGCGTGGTCTACGCCGAAGATGCGCGTGCCTGGACAGAAGCACCGTCGACGCTCTCGGCGCTGTGGCGCCAGCGGTACCGCTGGTCGTTCGGGACGATGCAGGCCGTCTGGAAGCACCGCGGTGCGGTGCTCTCCCGCGACCCGAAGGACCGCCGCATCGGGCGGCGGGCGCTGCCGTACATGCTCCTCTTTCAGATCGTCCTGCCGATCATCGCCCCGCTCATCGACCTGTATGCCCTGTATGGCGTCGTGTTCACCGACGCGGGGCGGGTCGTCCTGGCGTGGCTGGCGTTCAACCTGGTTCAGCTGCTCATCGCGGTCTATGGCTTCCGGCTCGACAAGGAGTCGTTGAGGCCGCTCTGGGCGTTGCCGCTGCAGCAGTTCGTCTACCGCCAGCTCATGTACCTCGTGATCATCGAATCGACCGTCAGCGCGCTCCAGGGCGTCCGGTCCGGCTGGAAGCACCTGCCCCGCACCGGTGATGCCGTCATCGCGGCGCCGCCGACCAGGACGACCGCCTGATTCCGCACGCAGCCGGCGTCGTCAGCGCGGCCCGCCGTCGAACCGCCATGCGCCGGTCCGTACTTCTGCACCCGCCCTGGCAGGACCAGAAGTACGGGGCGCCCGCTGCCGACGCCGGTCCGTACTTCTGCACCCGCCCTGGCAGGACCAGAAGTACGGGGCGCCCGCTGCCGACGCCGGTCCGTACTTCTGCACCCGCCCTGGCAGGACCAGAAGTACGGGGCGCCCGCTGCCCGACGCCGGTCCGTACTTCTGCACCCGCCCCAGCAGGACCAGAAGTACGGGGCGCCCGCTGCCCGACGCCGGTCCGTACTTCTGCACCCGCCCTGGCAGGACCAGAAGTACGGGGCGCCCGCTGCCCGACGCCGGTCCGTACTTCTGCACCCGCCCTGGCAGGACCAGAAGTACGGGGCGGGCCAGGGGCACCGGCCTGGGGTGGTCGGTTGTCGGAAACCCACAGGCACGGCCTGTGGCGGTCGACTATTCCTGACCCATGAACGAGATCGAACAGGTGGGGATCGTCGGAGCGGGCTTCATGGGATCGGGGATCGCCGAGTCGTGCGCGCGCGCCGGATTTCGCGTCGTCGTGGAGGAGCCGCAGGCGCAGCAGCTCGAGCGCTCCGAGGCCCGCATCCGCGAATCGGTCGGAAAGGCCGCCGCCCGCGGCAAGGTCAGCGACGAGGAGGCCGCCGCAATCCTGGACCGCATCACCTGGAGCGACGACCTGAGTGCGCTCAGGGGCTCGGACATCGTCATCGAAGCCGTCATCGAGGACGTCCAGGTCAAGGGACGCCTCTTCGCCCGCCTCGACGAACTTCTGCCCGACGCCCGCTTTCTGGCGACGAACACGTCCTCCATCCCCATCGCGGAGATCGCGTCGTGGACCACGCGACCAGACCGCGTCCTGGGCGTCCACTTCTTCTCCCCCGTCCCGGTCATGTCGCTCACCGAGATCGTCGTCGGCTTCGACACGCGACCCGAGCTCGTGTCGCTCGCCGAGACGTTCAGCCGGACCCTCGGCAAGCACCCGGTGATCACGAAGGACCGATCGGGCTTCATCGTGAACTTCCTCCTCGTCCCCTACCTCATGTCCGCCATCCGGATGTTCCAGGACGGCTTTGCCACGCGGGAGGACATCGACGAGGCCATGAAGCGCGGGTGCGGGCACCCGATGGGCCCGCTCACGCTCGCGGACTTCATCGGCCTCGACGTCCTGTACGCCATCGGCGAGTCGCTCTGCGAGGAGTTCAAGTCCGCCGAGTACGCGCCGCCGCCCCTGCTGAAGCGGATGGTCGTCTCGGGCGCGCACGGGCGCAAGAGCGGCCGCGGCTTCTACGACTACCCGGACTGAGCTGCCGCCCCGGTCAGCACTGCCGATCCCGGAGGGGCAATAGGCTGGACGCATGGTCCGATCAGCGCCCCCGCAGGACGGATAGGACCGTGCCGCGCCTCCCTGTCCCCGTCCCGGTTCGCGGCCGGCAGCGCGCCGTGGGGCCCCGGCTGTCGGACCGGCGGACGCTTGCCCTGGCCACGGTCGCGGTGGCAACCGGTGGAGCGGTCGCCGCCGCCGAGGTCGCACGCGTCTGGCGCCGTGGCGACGCTCCGCTGCCCGCGGAGACCGACGACGTCGTCCTGGCGGCCGAGCAGGCGATCGAGCAGGCCGTGGAGGTCGCGCTGGCCGGCTACAAGGGCGGCTCCACCCGCGAGAACGCGCTGCTGAACCTCCTCCTCGCGTTCACGACGACGTTCGCCGTGGTCCGTACCTCGACGCTCATCATCCGGCGGCGCGGGCGCTTCGGCCCCTTCCGCGACCTCGTCGTCGGCAAGCACCACATCCATCACTTCGTCCCGGGCATCGCCATCGCGTTCCTGGCGGGGGGCGTCTCGATCGTCGCCCGCAGCCCGTCCTTGGACCGGTGGCTCGCGGTGCCCTTCGGCGCCGGGGTCGCGATGACGCTCGACGAGTCCGCGCTGCTGCTGAAGCTCGACGACGTCTACTGGACCGAGGAAGGGATCGTCAGCGTCCAGATCACGCTGGCGACGAGCGCCATGCTGTCGACGCTCGCGCTCGTCCTCCGCGTCCTGCGCCGGGGCGAGGCCGAGATCCTGCCCGCCGCGACGGCGACGATTCGCTGAGTCGCGCCCAGCAGGAGAGCACCGGCGGCCGGCGAACTTGGCACGTTGGCATAGGCACAGGCCCCTCTCAAGGTCGTCCGGCTCAGCGTCGACACACTACGCATCTCCGATCGCGGCCTCATCTACGACCTCAGCGACGCGGCAGAGCGACGCCACCCCGAGCCCTCCCTGCAGCCCCTGCCGACCGTCCGCCCGAGGTCACGCAACGTGCTCGCTGCGGACGATCGCACGGTCGGCTGGCACCTGCTCGGCTGGCTTTTCGTGCTGGCCGGCCTCCTCACGCTGGCCTCGGTCATGCTGTCCGACCGCGCCGGAGGGCGGTTCACCGGCGCCCTCGCTCTCGCGGCGCTCCTCGTCGGGCTGACGGTCCTGCGCCGACCGCTGCCCGACGGCCCGGCCGTGTCCGCCGGGCTCACCCTCGGGGTCGCGATGATCACGATGGCGGCCGCGATGGCCGACCCGCTCTACATCCTCTTCCCGAGCCTCTTCGTCTGGGTCGGCGTCGAGAGCGCCCTGCTGCTCCCCTCGCGCTCCGCGCTGTGGCTCGGGGCGGCCACCGCCCTCGCGTATGGCTGTCTGCTGATCGGGCACGGAGTCCCGGCCGAGGAGGCGGCCGCCCACTGGGTGACGATGACCGGCTCGATGCTCGTGCTGGGCGGCATGGCATGGGTGCTGCGCCTGCGCAGTGACGGGCTCATGGCCGATCTTGCCGACGCCGCGGCCACCGACCCCCTCACCGGGCTGCTCAACCGCCGGGGCTTCCGACGGATGACGGGTCGTCTGATCGCTGACGCCATCAGCGGCGGGCGCCAGGTCGCGGTCGTCCTGGCCGACATCGACCGCTTCAAGGCCCTGAACGACACCTTCGGTCACGAGACCGGGGACGACGTCATCGTGAAGCTGGCAGCGCTGCTGCGCGACGCCATGGGCGAGCGAGACCTCCTGGCACGCACCGGCGGGGATGCCTTCGCGCTGGTTCTCGCCGACACCGGAGCGCACGACGCGCTGCTCGTCGCCGAGCGCCTGCGTCGTGAGCTGACCCGGCACCTGATCCTCAGCGGCACGCCGGCGACCGCCAGCTTCGGCGTCGCGTCCTCCCCCGCGGATGCACTGAGCGCCGACACGCTGCTGGACTGTGCGACCGTCGCCGTCGCTGCCGCCAAGACGCTCGGTCGGGACCGGACCGTCGTCTTCAGCGCCCAACTGGCCGACGAACTCACGCTGGAGCACACGAACGCCAGCGATGACCGCGAGCACCTTCAGGCCGTGCTGGTCCTGGCGGAGACACTCGACCTGCGCCACCATGACACCGCACGCCACTCGCAGATGGTCGGGGACCTGGCGGCGATCACCGCCACGCGGCTCGGCTTCTCAGAGCCGGACGTCGCGCGTATCCGCCTGGCCGGGATCCTGCACGATGTAGGGAAGATCGCCGTCCCGGATGTCGTGCTGGACAAGCCAGGACGCTTGACGGACGAGGAGTACGAGCAGGTCAAGCGACACTCGGAGGTCGGCGCCCGCATCCTGGAGGGCGCAAACCTGCGCGACCTCAGCGCGTGGGTCCTCTCCCATCATGAGCGCCCGGACGGCAGGGGCTACCCGGCCGGTCTGCGCGGCGACGCGATCCCCGTGGAGTCGCGGATCCTCGCGGTCGCCGACGCCTTCGAGGCGATGACCGCCGGCCGCGTCTACCGCCCGGCGGTGACGTTCGAAGCCGCCGGAGCCGAGTTGCGCCGACACGCCGGCACGCAGTTCGACGCCAGGATCGTCGACGCGATGCTCGGCGCCCTGTCTGACCCCCGGGCGTGCGCCTGGCGAAGCTGACGCCGAACCCCCCTGCCCGACCGGTAGCTTCGGCCCATGACCGCGACACGCCGCCTCCGGGCGCTTCCCGCCCTGCTCCTCGCCCCGATCCTGCTCGTCTGCCTCCTGACCGCCGCCCTGTCGGCGCCCGCCGGAGCATCCGCCGCCTCCGACGCCGACACGGTCTGGCTCTGCCATCCGGCGATGCAGGACGACCCGTGCGACGGGGACCTGACGGCGACGGTCCAGCAGGCCGACGGCAGCTCCCGGGTGGAGCCGGCTCCGGTCCCGGCCAACCCGGGCATCGACTGTTTCTACGTCTACCCGACGGTCAGCAACCAGACCACGCCCAACGCGACGAAGACGGCGGACCCCGAGGTCAAGTCGATCGCGACCTACCAAGCCGCGCGCTTTTCGCAGCAGTGTCGCGTCTTCGCGCCGGTCTACCGCCAGAACACGCTCGTCAGCATCTTCACGGGCGGCTTCAACGACACGACGCGGGGCATCGCCTATGGCGATGTGCTCGGCGCCTGGAAGGACTATCTCGCGCACGACAACCACGGGCGTGGCGTCGTCCTCATCGGTCACTCGCAGGGCACCGGGATGCTGCGCAAGCTCATCCGGGAGCAGATCGACCCGGATCCGGCAGCCCGTCAGCGGCTCGTGTCCGCGCTGCTGCTGGGCGGCAACGTCACCGTGCGGAAGGGGTCAGACCGCGGGGGCGACTTCAAGCACATCCCCCTGTGCCGGGCCGCGGGCCAGCTGCGGTGCGTCGTGGCCTTCTCGACCTTTCTCGACGACCCGCCCCAGGACACGCGGTTCGGCAAGCCCCCGACGCAGACCGACCGCCTCACCGGCCTGCCGCCGCGCGCGGACGTCGAGGTCGCGTGCACGAACCCGGCCTCGCTCAAGGCCAACGCGATGGCGCCGGCCAAGACGTATCTGCCGAGCGAGATGTTCGCCCCGGGCGGTATCGCGTTGGGCATCCTCGCCGTCTACGGCGGGGTGCCCCCGAGCGCAGCGACCCCGTGGGTCCAGCCGGCCGACCGGTACACCGGCCGCTGTGAACGCATCAACGGCGCCCACGTCCTGAAGGTCGAGCAGGTCGGTTCCGCACGCCACCTGAACGCCTTTCCCGACGACACCTGGGGCCTGCACCTCGTCGACGTCAACGGCGCGCTGGGCAACCTGCAGGACGTCGTGGCCGCTCAGAGCGCCGCGTATCTGCGGCCTCGCGTCGCGCTGGCACTCGTCCCCGGCCGCAGCGGCGGGCGCCGCTGTGTCGGGCGCCGTGTGGCCGTCCGCGTGACCGGGACGGACGTGCGCGTGACCCGCAGGGTCGACTTCCTCCTGCGCTCGATCGTCATCGCCCGCGACACGAAGGCGCCGTTCACGGTCGGGATCGGGCGCTCGCGGTTGCGGCGCGGGGCCAACGCCGTCGCTGCGAAGGTGACGCTGAAGGACGGGCGCACGCGCACGCTCGTCACCGCCCTGCGCCGCTGCGCCTGACCGAGCGGCCTCCGCGCGTTCAGCCGCCGGCACGGGACGGCGCCGCCCCCGGTGCCGGTGCTGCCGCGTCCGCGAACCGCGTGACACCACCGAAGGACCCCGCGTAGGCCGCCCCGTCCGGGCCCAGGACGACCGGCGCGCCTTCGCTGTTGTAGCCCAGCCCCTCCCCGGCCAGGACCGTGAAGCGCTGCGTGCCGGTCCGCCAGTCCAGCGCGGCGAGGTTCCACGCGTCGGGGAAGCTCCTCGGTTTGACGACCGTGTACAGCAGGCCTGTCGACCGCGACACCACGGCCGAGGCCGACGGTGAGATGACCTTGCTGCGCCACGCCACCCGGCAGCCGCGGCGACCGACGATCACCCGCGTGATGCCACCGGTCGTCGTGCCGCCGCCCTCGGTCGTGGCGGGCCCTGTGTACCCGTACGCGTTGGCGACGACGATCGATCGTCCGGCGACCACGAGGTGGGCCTCGACGCTCCCGGGGCCGGGATCGAAGACCGGCACGCTGCACGCCAGCCGGCGGCTGTCGCGTCCGGCCACCCTGAGGACGACGACGTTCGGCGGGTTCAGTCCGTCCGCGACGGCGACGTAGCCGCCCGCGACCATCGCCGGCGGCGTCCCCGGGCCCGGATGGATGCGGCCGGCGGCGTTGTCGGTGGCGCCGGGACCCAGCGGCACGCGCCACACGATCCGCGGCGTGCCGTCGGCCGTCGCGACGAGGCGGTACAGCGCAGCCCGGGTGACGACGAACGTCCCCGTCGGGTCCGTGGCCAGATCCTCGGCGACAGGTTCCTTGAGGGCGAGAGCGCGCGGGCGCCCGCCGTCCCGCGGGACCGTCACGACGGTCCCCTGGGCGCCCACGACCCAGTCGCGCCCGTCGTAGCCTCCGCCGAGGGCGAAGGGCCGCTCACCGGAGGCCAGCACGCCGGTCAGGTCGGTGCTCCCGAGGGCACGGAAGCCCGACGGGTCGACGGCCAGGTGCAGCAGCGCCGAGCGGTTCGTCGGGACGCTGAGCGATCCGTCGGCGCGGACGATGAAGTGCGTGCCACCCCCGACGTCGGTGCGGTCCGGACCGGACCTGGGCGGGAGCGTGAGCGACGCGATCGTCGCCAGGTTCTTGGGATCGAGGATGCGCAGGACCGGCCCGGCCGGGCCGTTGCAGACGCTCAGGAGACGGTCGCGGGCGTCGAAGCCCAGTCCGCCGCAGGAGCCGGCCACCGTGCTGGCGCGCGTCGTCCCGACGCCGAGCGGCCCGGGGAACGGCGAGGCCGCGCCGTTGCCCGGCGCCAGCCCGGTGCCACTGCGGCCGTCGGCGGCGAGGGCCGGGTTCGCCGGGCGGTACGGGCCGGGGAGCGGATGTGCGGTCGCCGGCGCACCGGTGTACCGCGGCAGGGGTCCGTCGAGGGGCCCAGGGATCGGCACGGCGGCCTGAGGTGCTGCGGCCGCGGGACTCACCGGGCCGAGGCTTCCGGCGGCAGCGAGGGCGACAGCGACGGTCGCGGGGAGCAGGGCGGTGGTGCGGGTGCGTCGAGGCATGACAGGTCCTGCGCTCAACGCGCGGTCAGATCGCAGAAGTAGGCCGCCACGTCGGCGCCCCCGGGGCTTCCGGCCGGCCCGCCCTTGGACTTCGGCAGGCTGCCCTCGTAGAGGTAGCGGCCCGGGGTCGGCTGGGGGAAGGGGACGACGAGGTACGCACCCGGCTGGGAGCCGACCCAGGGGTTCGGGATGCCGTTGTTCTGGACCTGCGCGCTCGGCACCTCCGGCAGCGCCGTCAGCGGTGCCCTGGGGCCGTAGGCGGGCAGCGACGACGGGGCGGTACTTCACCGCCTCGCGCTCGAGCAGAAAGGCGTGCATGTCGGCGGCGAGGCTCTGGTACCCGGGATCGTTGGCGAGGTTGCGGATCTCGTACGGGTCCTCCCAGGTGTCGTACATCTCGTACTCCTCGGTCTCGGGCAGCTCGCGACCGGCGAAGTGCTGGTCCTGGACCGCGATGTACCGGGCGAACTTGTAGCGGCCGTCGAAGACGGCGCGGATGTGCGAAGGCGTCGGGACGGCGAGGCCGGTGTTGTAGACCGGGAACTCGTCGGTCCGGTAGAGCACGCTCTCGCGGGGTCCCCGGGCGTCGGGGTCCGCGAGGGCCCCGGCCAGGCTCTCACCGCGCAGCCACGGCCACCGCGCGACGGGGTCTGCCTGCCCGGCCAGCTCGAGCAGGGTCGGCACGAGGTCGACGGCCTCGCCGAGCGCCGCCGAGCGCCGTCCCCGGGGAATGTGGCCCGGGTACACGACCGTGAACGGGACGCGGTTCTGCTCGTCGTACATCGTGATGCCCTTGTTCTGCAACCGATGCGCGCTGCCGAGCTCACCGTGGTCTGAGGTGCGCACGACCACCGTGTTCTCCAGCACCCCCTGCTCGATGACCTCGTGGACGACCGCAGCGAGCATCTCGTCGGTCCCGACGATCAGGTCGTAGTACGTGTTGAGCTGCCCACGCCAGTACTCGGGCGAGTCGAACAGCGCCTTCGGCGTCCCGGCGATCGTCGACGCCACGTCCCTGAAGCGCGTCTGCGCACTCGGCTTGTCGGCGAGCGACGGCTCGGCGGCGAACGACGGCTCCGGCTCGGCCCCGTAGTCCGGGCGTTTGAAATCGGCGCGGAATCCGCGGGGGTAGAACTGGATGTCGTGGGGGTTCAGGAGGCTGACCACGCACATCCACGGCTGCGTGTCCTTTGCGTGGGACTTCAGCCACGACGTCGCCTGCCCGGTCCAGATCGGGTCGTTCGTGTACCCGTCGTTGTAGCCGCCGACATCCGCGGGCGGCGAGATCGCCGAGTGGTCGAAGCCGTAGCCCTTCAACGGGTTCGCCTGGGCGGTGTCGAGCGCCGCCTCGAGGTTCGTCGGCGGGTCCCCGGCGAACGAGAGGTGCCATTTGCCGAAGAAGGCGGTCTGGTAGCCCAACTCCTTGAAGAGGTCGCCGATCGTCGGGATCGACGGGTCCAGCGTGAACTGCGTGCCGAGGACGAAGGTGCCGTAGATGCCCTGCTGCGGCGCGTGCATCCCTGTCCAGAAGGCGGCGCGCGACGGCGAGCAGGCCATGGACGAGGAATGGAAGCGGTCGATGCGGGTCCCGTTGGCGTCCATCCAGCAGCGGAAGGGCGTCGGCAGGTCCTCCGGGAGGCGATCCTGATGGCGCTCCTGATCGGTCATGAGGATGAGGACGTTGGGACGGCGCGGCCCCGGGCCTTCGCCGCGCGCGTCCGAGGCCCGCGGGCCCCCGAGCGCGGTGAGCGAGCCGGCGGCAGCGAGCGCGCCGGCGCCCGCCAGGAAGGTGCGGCGGTCGGTGTGCGTCATGTCAGAGCCTCACGAGATCGATGTCGCCGGTCAGACCGTCGACGGTCCAGGCCCGGTTGCCGGCCACCGCCAGCCCGCGGGGGGCTCCGGAGACGGGCAGGCGCCGGGGTCTGCGGCCGGGTGCCAACAGGACGACGGCTGCGTCGCCGCCGAGCGCCACGAGCCGGCGGCCGTCACGTGTCCAGCCCACGGCGCTGGGCAGCGCGCCCGCCTTGCGGCGCACGAGCGCACCGGTTCCGGTGTGCAGCTCGCTGATCCGATCGGCGCGCCGGCCACCGTGGGTGACGAGCAGCCGCCGCCCGTCCGGTGCCAGGGCCAAGCGGTCGGGCTGCGCCAGGACGCGCAGCGACCGGCGCTCGCGTCCTGTCAGGCTGTCGATCCCGACGACACGGGACTCGCCGTTCAGCGCCACCCAGGCTCGATCGCCGGCGCGGGCGCCGGTGACGATCGACCGGGGCGCGATGCCGATCCGCGACACGGCGAGCACCTTGAGGCGCCGGACGTCGACGACGTGGACGGTGCCCTCCTGCTCGCCCCCGCTGACCAGCAGCCGGCGCCCGTCGGGCGTGAACGCGGCACGGCTGGGAGCAGGGCCGACGGACAGGCGACGGACGCTGCCGGTCCGCAGGTCCACGAACGCGACGCCGGGCTCGTCCCACGCGGCGGTCGTGACGGCGGCCAGACGTCCGGACGGCGCGATGACGACCTCCACGGGCTGACCACCGACGTCGACCACGCGCCCGGATGCTCCGCGGGTGACGATCCCGATCGTGCGGCGTGCGTCGTGCGCGACGACCAGTCGGTCTCCGCGCGGGGACACGGCGATCGCGCGGCCTCGCCGAACGACGGTGCGTTTGGCGTGCGGGGTGGAGGCCGGGAGCTCGGCCGCCCCCGCGATCGCCGCGGCGCGGGTGAGCGCCGGCACGGCGAGGCCGGCGGCCGCACCGCCCAGCAGCGAGCGACGGGTGACGGCGCTCATCGTCCGCCTCCGGTCCAACGGCGCTGGGGCGCCGGGGCGGGCCCGAGCTCGCAGAGCATGCTGGCGCGCATCCGCGCCCTGGCCTCGGACGCCTGTCGCGATCCGTCGGCGGTCAGCGGCAGCCGCGTCCCGCCCGTTCCGTCGTAGACCGCCTGGTCCAGCAGGTGCGGGTCGCCGACCGGCACCTGGACGTACGCGCCGGGCACGCCCTCGATCGGCGAGCTCGACGACGGCTTGTCGGAGTCCGGGCGCCCGAGCGGATCAGGACGGATCGGCTCGACGAGCGAGGCGTTGCCGTAGGCGGGGACCTGCACGGGGGACAGACGCTCCTTCTCCAGTTCGCGGAGCCGGGCGAGCATGTCGTCCAGCAGCGGGCGATAGGCCGGGTCACGCGCAAGGTTGCGCAGCTCGTACGGGTCCTCGCTGAGGTCGTAGAGCTCGTACTCCTGGTCGTCGGTCTTCTCGCGCTGGGGCTTGCCGGCCATCGCGACGTAGCGGGCGATCTTGAAGTGCCCGGAGACCGCGGCACGGACGTGGCGCTTCCACGGCAGGCCCTGACCGGCGAAGTCGGCCGGGGACCACACCTCGTCGCAGGTCGTCAGCGTGAAGTCCTTCCCGCGCTCGGTCGCCGGGTGCTCGAGGGCGGGGACGAGCGAGCGCCCGCGCAGCCACGGGTAGCGCGAGACGGGGTCAGGGACCCCGGCCAGTTGCAGGCACGTCGGGACGAGGTCCACGGCCTCGGCGAGCGCCGGGGTCCGGACGCCGGCCGCGAAGCGCCCGGGCCAGGAGATCGACAGCGGCACGCGCAGCTGCTCGTCGTAGATCATCGGGCCCTTGCCCACGGCACGGTGCGAGCCGCCCATCTCGCCGTGGTCGGCCGTCCGGATGATCACGGTGTCGTCCATGGCGCCCGAGGTGTGCAGCGCCTTGACGACGGCGGCGATGTTCTCGTCCGTGTTGACGAGGAGGTCGCAGTAGGTGTTCATGAGGCGCCGGTAGGTCGCCGTGTCGCCGGGATCGATGCCGCCGCGGATGAGCGCCGCGCCGTTGGCGTACTGCCGGTGGACGGTCGGCTTCTTCGTGACGTCGTCCTCGAAGTTCAGCGGCAGCTTCACCTCCCAGTCCGGGCGGGTGACGTCAGCCGCGAACCCACGCGGGAAGTAGGCGATGTCGTGCGGGTTCAGGAGCGAGACGACGAGAAACCACGGCTGCTCCGATCCACCGTGCTCGTGCAGCCAGTCGACCCCCTGCTTCGTCCAGACCGGATCGTTGTAGACGCCGTCGTTGTAGCCGGCGGGCTCCAGCGAGGTGGAGACGGTGGAGTAGTCGAAGCCGTAGGGGCCGAGGTAGTTGCTCTTGACGTTGTCGACGACGCCCTCGGGAGCCGACGTCCCGACCATGCTCAGGTGCCACTTGCCGAAGAACGCGGTCTTGTAGCCCTGGTCGCGCAGGAGATCGGCGATCGTGGGGATGCGCGGGTCCAGCGAGAACTGCCAGCTCTGCAGGAAGTTGCCGAAGATGCCGTTCTGCGGCGTGTACATCCCGGTCCACATGCACGCACGGGCCGACGAGCACTGCACGGCGCTGTGGTGGGAGCGGTCGAAGTTCACGCCCCGCTGGTCGAGGAAGTCGCGGGCGGGGAGCGGAAGGTCGGGCGTCCACTGCGGGGCGCGCTCCTGATCGCACATGACGATGAGGATGTTCGGCTTGCGGGCGGGTGCCGCGCCGGCGTCGGCTACGGCGGCGTCGGTCAGCGCGGCAGCGCCGAGCGCAGCGGCGGCCCCGGTGGCCCCGGTGCGCAGCAGCTGTCGGCGGGTGCTCGTCGAGGAGGTCATGCTCCCGCCCCCAGACGCAGGGCCTGCAGGGCGCCCGTCCGCCCGTCGGCGACGATGGCGCGCGTACCGCACACGACCACGGCCCTCGGGGCGCCTCCCGGGGCGAACGTCCGTCGACGTCGCCCTGTGCGCCCGTCCAGCATCGTGACCGTGCCGGTCGACGCCGAGGTGACCAGGGCGGTGGCGCCCGTGCGGCTGAACGCCACGCCGGCGGGGTCCGTGCCGACACGCGTGCGGCGCAGCACGCGATGACGCGTCAGGTCGATGAGCGTGACGGCGCGTGCGCCGAAGCCGTTGTGCGTGACGAGCGCCCGCCGGCCGTCCGGCGACAGCGCGAGCTGCGCGGGGAACGGCGCGGTCGGGATCCGGTGGGTCACCCGGCGGCGACGAAGGTCGACGACGGCGACGGCCGCGGCCCCGTTCAGCGCGACGACCGCGAGGTCCGCGCGCCGGCTCACGGCCAGCCCGCGGGGGTGTTCCCCGACGACGAGCTCGTCGTGCACGTCACCGTCCTCGACGTCGACCGCGGTGAGCGTGCCACGAGCGCCGCGCCCGAGCACCCAGGCGCGGTCGCCGGGCCCGAACGCGACGGCGCCGGGGTCCTCCCCGACATCCACCCGATCGACCACCCCCGTGCGCAGGTCGACGATCCGCAGGCCCGGGCGGTCGATGGCCGCCGCGGTCACGAGCGCGGTCGTTCCGTCGGAGCTGACGGCGATGCCGGCGGGGACTCCGTCGACGTCGATGGGCCGGCCACGGCGCAGGGTGCGCGTCGAGTGCGGCGTGATCGTGGTGCTCCGCACGTCGGTCGTCCAGACGCGGCGGCCGTCGGGGCCTGCGACGATCGGCCCGGCGGGGATGCCGACCGGTTCGGGAGCGCACGGCTTGACCGGGGCAGCACCCTCGGCCTGTCCCGCGCGCAGCAGCGGCGCGAGCAGGACTCCACCCACGCCCACCGCCGCACCGCCGACGACCTGCCGCCGCGTCCGCGTCGCCATGCGCCCGTTGACCTCTGCCGTGATCGACTCCACCGCTCCCCCGCCCCCTTGCGTGCCGCGCCCGCGGCACTAGTGACAACCAGTCATTACTGTAGATCCTCTGATGACGGCGTGTCAACAAGCTACGGGGTCCGGCGCCCGCAGGCGCTAGTCTGCCCCCGATGCCCGCCGCGGTCACCCGCACCCGCCGTCGTCAGCACCCCGACGAGACCCGCCGCCAGATCCTCGACGCGGCCCAGTCGCTGCTGCGCGAGAGCTCGTTCCGCGAGCTCGGAGTCGACGCGCTCATGGCGCGGACCGGACACACGCGAACGGTCTTCTACCGGCACTTCGACGATGTCCCCGCGCTCATCCTCGTCCTCATCCAGGAGATCGGCGGCGAGCTCGTCACGATCGCCGAGCAGTGGTCGCAGACGATGCACGTCGGGCCCGAGGAGGCGCGAACCCGCCTGGCGGGCTTTGTCGCCTTCTACGTCCGCCACGGTCCGCTCATCCGCGCGGTCGTCGAGGCAAGCCACCACGACGCGACCCTGCAGGCCGCCTACGCGGGCATGGTCGACAACTTCATCACCACGACGACGCTGGCGATCGAGGCCCGCGTCGACGCCGGGGAGCTTCAGCCGCTGGACGCGCCGCAGATGGCGCGCGCGCTCGTGTGGATGCTCAACAGCTACCTCGTCGACGCGCTGGGCCGCGAAGGCACGACGGATCCCGAACGGGTCCTGGACACCGTGGCGACGATCTGGACCCGGACGCTCTTCCCTGGCGCCTGACCCCTACGCGGCTCCGGACGACGACGGCGTCCGCGTGGCGCCCGCCGGCACCAGGCGGACGACGACGGACTTGGACGCGGGCGTCCTGGAGCCCGGGGCGATGCTGCCGAGCGGCACGAGCGCGTTCGTCTCGGGGTAGTAGGCCGCCGCGCATCCGCGAGGCGTGTCGTAGGCGACGGTGCGAAACGCCTCGGCGAGGCGCTCCACGCCGTCGTCCGCCACGCCGACGAGATCGACCACATCGCCGGCGCGCAGGCCCTGCTCGGCCAGGTCCGCTGCGTTGACCAGGACGACGCGTCGGCCGGCCTTGATGCCGCGGTACCGGTCGTTCAGGCCGTAGATCGTCGTGTTGTACTGATCGTGCGAGCGCAGCGTCTGCAACAGCAGGCACCCGTCGGGGACACGCACCGTGTCCAGCGGGCTGACCGTCAGCTGCGCACGACCGCTCGGGGTCTGGAAGGTACGGCTGTCGCGCGGCGGGTGCGGCAGGACGAAGCCCTCATCCTTGCGGGCGTTGAAGTTCTCGAAGCCCGGGACGGCATCGGCGATGAGGTCACGGACGCGGTCGTAGTCTGCGGCCAGCTCGTTCCACCGCAGGGCACCGACGTCCCCGACGGTGCGCTGTGCGAGCCCGCAGACGATCGCCACCTCGCTGCGCAGGTGCGGCGACGCGGGTTCCAGGCGCCCTCGCGACGTGTGCACGACGCTCATCGAGTCCTCGACGGTGACGACCTGCTCGCCGGACGCCTGCACGTCACGCTCGGTCCGCCCCAGCGTCGGCAGGATCAGAGCGCCGTCGCCCCGGCGTCAGGTGCGAGCGGTTGGGCTTTGTCGCGACGTGGACGGTCAGGCGGGCGGAGCTGAGCGCCGCGGCGGTCGCCGCGGTGTCGGGCGCCGCCGACAGGAAGTTGCCGCCCATCGCGAAGAAGACCTTGACGGCGCCGTCACGCATCGCCTCGACCGTGCCGACGACGTCGACGCCGTGCCTCGCGCGGCATCGGGAAGCCGAGCGCGGCCTCCATGCCGTCGAGGACGTCGGGCGCCGGGCGCTCGTGGATGCCCATCGTCCGGTCTCCCTGGACGTTGGAGTGCCCGCGGACCGGGCACAGGCCCGCGCCGGGCTTGCCGATCATGCCGCGCAGCAGCAGCGAGGTTCAGGATCTCGCGGATCGTCGCGACGGAGTTGCGGTGCTGGGTGATGCCCATCGCCCAGCAGATCACCGTCCGCTTCGAGCCCACGACGAGGCGCGTCAGCTCTTCGACCTGCGCGCGCGTCAGGCCCGTCGCGCCCAGGACTTCGCTCCAGTCCAGCTCGGCGTGGTGGGCACGCAGGGCGTCGAGGCCGTCGCAGTGATCCTCCGAGAAACGCGTGGTCCAACGCGTCCGCCTCCAGCAGCAGGTGGTTGACCGCGGAGAAGAGGGCAAGATCGCCGTTGACGCGAATCGGCAGGTGCAGGTCCGCGAGGTGGACGCCGTGAAGAAGCATGCCGCGGAGCTTCTGCGGGTTGTCGAAGCGCGTGAGCCCGGCCTCGCGCAGCGGGTTGACCGAGACGATCCGCGCTCCACGCTCCTTGGCGGTCTCCAGCGCCGAGAGCATCCGGGGGTGGTTGGTTCCCGGGTTCTGGCCGACGACGAGGATGAGGTCGGCCGCTTCGAGGTCCTCGAGGCTGATGCTCCCCTTGCCGATGCCGATGGCCTGGTCCAGCGCCACCGACGTGGCCTCGTGGCACATGTTCGAGCAGTCCGGCAGGTTGTTCGTCCCGAACGCGCGGACGAAGGCCTGTAGGACGAACGCCGCCTCGTTCGAGGTGCGCCCGCTCGTGTAGAAGGAGGCTTCGTCCGGCGAGTCCAGCGCGCGCAGTTCCCGTGCGATGAGGTCGAAGGCCTCGTCCCAGGGGATCGGCGTGTAGTGCGTGGCGCCCGGGCGCAGGACCATCGGGTGCGTCAGGCGACCGCGCTTGCCGAGCCAGAAGTCCGAGTGCGCTGCGAGCTCGGCGACCGAATACTGCGCGAAGAGCTCGGGGCCGGCCCGCAGCAGCGTCGCCTCCTCGGCCACGGCCTTGGCGCCGTTCTCACAGAACTCGGCGTGGTGGCGCTGGGCTGGGTCCGGCCAGGCGCAGCCCATGCAGTCGAACCCGTCACGCTGATTGACCCGCGCAAGCGTCCTCGCGGTGCGCACGGCGCCCATCTCGCGCAGGCCGAAGCGCATCGAGGAGATCACCGCGGCGGGCCCGACGGCGTGGTCCTGCGGAGCGTCGACCTCGAGGGCGGACTCCGAGGGCTCTTTCGGCGGGCGGCGCTGGGGCATGTGCTCAGGGTACGCCGCCGGCCCTGCCGGGGTTGGGTCTTCGTGCCCGCATGGCGGGCACGAGGGGACAAGGTCAGCCCGTGAACGCGCGGTCAGCCGCAGCGGACCGTCCGCCGGACGACGACGTCGGTCCTGCCGCCCGTGCGCGTGAGCACAAGGCGCACGGCGTGGCGCCCGCGCGGGACCGTGAGCACGACGGTCGGACGGGTGCCGCGACGGCTTCGCAGCCGTGGCAGGACGGCGGTCCCGTCGACGGTCCCGCGGACGCGGCGGTAACGGACCCCGGACGGACGTCGCGGAAGGCGCAGGACCACGCGGCAGGACGTCGGGCCGGCCGGCACGCCGTAGGTCGCGACAAGCGAGCGGAAGGCGGCGAACGCCGGTTTGGTGGTCCCGTCCACCCGCAGCAGCCCGACGTCGTCGAAGAGGTCGGTGCCGTTGGGCCGGTTGTCACGGAGGTTGAAGTAGCGATAGTCGGTGACCCCGAGCGTTCCGGATGCGGCGTGGACCGCAGCGAGCGTCGAGCGCAGGTTGCGCTCCTGCGTGACCTCGTTGCGCCCGAGGTTCGTCGGGTAGCCGTTCTCGCTGATCCAGAGGTCGACCGGCCCGCCCAGGCCCGCGAGCGGCATGTAGCACCCCCGGATGAGCGCGAGCGCGTCGAGCGTCGCGTCCCCCGCCGTCTGGCCGGGCGCCAGGACCGGAGGGAAGAAGAGGTCCGGATACAGCTGGATGCCGACGTAGTCGGTCGCCGCGCGGAAGGCCGGGGTCGCACGCGTGCCGATGCCCTTCCAGAACGCGACGTCACGGTCCGGCAGGTAGCGGTAGGCGTACGAGAAGCCGAGCTGGACGTCGCGCCGCCCGAGGCGGTCGAGCTCCTGCCGCGCAGCGACGGTGCCGCGCACGATCGCATCGAGCGGATCCTTGAACGCCCCGTCGGAGGTGTTCGGCGAGACCGGCAGGTTGACCTCGTTCGTGATCGTCAGCGCGACCACCCCGGCATTGGGCGCCAGGGCGCGTGCGGCGGCGCGGACGAAGGCCTCCCACGCGGCCATGTCGCCATCCTGGGAGGCCGTCGGGTGGTAGCGGACCTGCGACTCCACGTCAAAGCCCTGACGCGCGTAGGCGTCGGCCAGGCGGACGGCCCGCTCCAGGCCCGCCTGCCCGTCGGACTCGAAGACGCGGTTGATGCGCATGACCAGGCGTCGCCCCGGGGGCTGCAGCTCGTCGAGCGCCGCCGCGGTCCGGACCGGGTCCTCGGGCAGGACGGGGCCCTGGACACCGCCCGCGCTTCCGGCCAGCAGCGGCGTTATGCCGAAGCGCAGCGGCTTGGTCGGCTGCGTCAGCGGCGGCACGGGGGCGCTGAGGCAGCGCTCGTCGGCGGCCGTTGCCGACGCCGGTCCCGCGCCCCACGTTCCCGCCGTTGCCGCTGCAAGCGCGACGAGCATCGTCGTCGGCCTTCGAGTCGGTCGCCCCATGTCGGTCGGCAGCCTACCCACCGCCCGGCGGCTCGCGGCCGCGACCGAGACCGAAGGCCTCGGCCCTCTAGGGCGAGCGCTGCTGCCCGACGGTCGGGTTCAGCGCCTTGGCGCGCGCCAGCGCGACCTCGGCGGCGCGGCCGCGTTCAAGGCCACCCAGGAGAAACCAGCCCAGACCATCGCCGGGCTCGCGACGCACGAGGGCCCGCGCCACGACGAGCGCATCCGTCCGGCCGCCGTTGCCGTTGAGCAGCAGAGCCACGACCACCGCCTCGCGCGCGCCCTCACAGCGCGCCAGCACGGCGCGCGCCAGGCCTCTGCCCTCGGCGGCGACCGTGCTGCGGTCGACCTGCCTGGCCTCCGCCACCGTCCGGGAGCAGCGGGTGTCGCTGCGATGGGCCGTGAACGCGACCGTGGCGCACACGACCGCGAGCGCGGCCAGCAGCGCTCGGGCCAGGACGGTCATCCCCGCACCTCTGCACCGGGGTCGCCGGCTCCGGCCCGGGCGACGAGCATGCCCGCCAGCGTCAGCGCTGGGAGCGTCACGCCGGGCATCTCCCAATCCCAGTCCAGCGAGGCGTGCACGAGCCAGACCGTCAGCGCCGCGCAGGACCCCGCCGCCAGGGCGGGGTCCTGTCGCTGGACCCGGGCGGCGCACGTCGCGACGCCTCCGATCGCCGCGAGCAGAAGGGCGAACCCGACGAGCCCGAGCTCTGCGAGCGTCTCGAGCACGATGGAGTGGGCGTCCTTGGCGGGATCGTCGATCCGTCGCTCGCGCAGCCATTCGGACTTGAACGAGCCGGAGCCCACGCCGTCCACCGGGTGCGCCCGGAAGCTCGCGACCGCCACCCGCCAGTAGGCGTAGCGGTTGGAGTCAAGCGAGGACAGACGGCTGTTGCTGGCGCCGAAGCTCGGCTGGGCTGCGCCGACCGGACGTCCGGCACCGCTGCCGCGGGCCGCGAGCACCGGCACCAGCACGGTCAGGACGACGAGCGACGCCGCGACCCACCGGATCCCCCGTGGCAGCACCCGCCCTGGACCCCCGCGGTCCGCTCGCCGGCGCGCGACGCGGTCAGCCCACACCGCGGCAGCGCCGGCGCACAGCAGCGACACCGCCAGCGCCACCAGGCCCTCGCGCTCGCGCGAGCCGGCTGCCCCCTCCAGGGCCCGGACCCCGGGCAGTGCCCCGCTGACGGCCACCGCGATCACCGCCGCGACGACGACGCCCAGGGCGATCTGCAGCTGGGCTCGCGACGGCGAGCAGACCGCGAGCACGATGAGCCCCGCCACCAGGGCCGCCAGCGCCCCACGGGAGAAGCTGAGGTACAGGCCGCAGGCCAGCGGGACGACCGCCGCAGCCGCAGCCGCTCGCACGTCCGCAGCCCGGCTGAAGTCGGTGGCCATCCGCAGCGCCAGGACGATGCCGACCGCGGCGATCAGCCCCATCGCGTTCCAGTAGGTCAGCGGCTGTTCGAGGCGTCCGCCGGCGCTGTCGGTGGCCGTCAGCTCCACGATGCCCGGCAGCCAGCGACCGAGCAGGCCGAACCCGACGACGGCGAGGATCCCGAGGACGACGGCCGGCTCGACGGTCCGCGCCAGACGCCGCGAGCGCCACGTCACCGACCCCGCGACGAGCACCGCCGCGTAGAGCAGGACCCGTTCGGCGTCCTGGCCGGCGACGTCCGGCAGGGTCGAGCGCCCGCGGCTGAGCGCCACCCAGCCGGCCAGGAGCAGCAACCCGGCCAACGCTGCCGCGCCCCCGCCGGTCCGCGGCACGAGCGCCCGGCCCGGGACCACCAGCGCGAGCACCAGGAGGATCCCTGCGATGGAGGCCAGCGCGACCAGCCGCGGCCCCTCGAAGTAGCCGCCGGACCAGAACGACAGGGCGACAGGACCTACGAGCAACGCGGCCGCCGCGATCGTGACCCCCGCGGCGGACCGGGACGCCGGGGCAGCCGCCCGCACGCCTACAGCTCCTCGGCGATGCGCGGGGCCTCCCGGTCCAGGACACGCACCGCCAGCACGCACGTCCCGACGAAGATGACCGCGGGGACGATCATGTGCGACCAGCCCCCGGCGACCGCCACCGGCCCCGGCGCCGTCGGGTCGATGAACCACTTGCGCGAGGCCTCGAACAGCGCCGCGAACGGGTTCAGGAGGACGAACTCCTGAAAGCGCGCCGGCACCTTGTCGATCGGGTACAGGATCGGCGTCGCGTAGAACAGGACGGTCGAGACGAGCGTCCAGATGATCGCCATGTCGCGGAAGCGCGGGTACAGCGAGGAGACGATCGTCGACACCGCGGTCGTGATGATCATCAGCGCCAGGAGCACGACGGGGAAGAGCAGCCACGTCCACATCGGCGTGATCCCGAACGCGAGGAGGAAGACCAGGACGACGACGAGGTTCAGGACGAGGTTGAAGAGGCTGGTCAGCACGACCGACAGCGGGATGACGATCCGCGGGAACTGCGTCTTGCGGACGAGGCTCTCCTGCCCCACGACCGCGAACACGGCTGTCCCGGTGGCCTCGGTGAAGAAGCCGAAGAGCACGATGTTCATGAGCAGCAGCACGGGGTAGTTCGGGACCTCGGACCCAGGCGGAAGACCTGCGTGAAGACCGTCAGCAGCACGCCGAACAGCATGAGCGGCCGCGCGAGCGTCCACAGGTACCCGAAGACCGTGCCGAAGTACGTCCGCTTGAAATCGTTCACCGCCAGGATGTAGAGCAGCTCGAGCATCCGGCGGCGGTCCCCGCCGAGCGCTGACGGTCCGGGGACGTCCCGCAGCTCCGGCGCGGGCGCGGCCGGCGGTGCCGGTGCCGACGCGCCGGTACCCGGCCCGATCGGCGGCCGCGTGCTCACGCGTCCCCCTCGATCGCAGAGACGGAGACGTCGTTCTGGAGCGAGACGATGCCGTGCGGCGGGGCCGTGCCGTAGACGACGAAGTACATGACGCGGATGGGCTGCATCGCCATGTCGCCGCCCTCGCCCTCGCGGCGGATCCACAGTCCAGCGAGTAGCGCCCGGGGACGAGCGTGTTCTGGATCGCCCCGCTGACCTGCACGCGGTCGCCCGCCTGCAGCGTCCCCTCGAGCGTCCGGTCGATGCCGCCGACGACGGTGCCGTCCTTGTTCAGGACGTAGAAGACGAGGCCGGGCCGCTTGAGCTCGCGCGCAGCCTCGATGACGACGTCCAGCGCGATCGGGACGCCCTGCTCGACGTTGTCGGCCGGCTTGCCGTCCGGGTCACGCAGCCCGGCCGACACCACCGCGCGTTCAGGTCGTAGACCCCAGGCGTCTGCGCCAGCGTCTCGTCGACCGCTCCACCGGTGCTGCCGGCGAAGTTCAGGCGGTAGTAGTGCAGCGCCGCGTCCTCGGGGTCCCCGGCGAACTCGAGCTCGCCGTCGTGCAGCACGATCGCCCGGTGGCAGAGCGACTGGACCGTGGCCATGTCGTGGGTCACGAGCACGATCGTCTTGCCCGCACGGCGCTTTTCGTAGAAGACGTCCATGCACTTCTGCCCGAAGGCGGCGTCCCCGACGGCGAGCACCTCGTCGATGAGCATGATGTCGGCGTCGGCCTGGACCATGATCGCGAAGGCCAGCCGGACCGTCATCCCCGAGGAGTAGTTCTTGAGCTTCAGGTCGGCGAAGTCGCGCAGCTCGGCGAAGTCGAGCACCGCGTCCAGCCGCGACTGCGCCTCACGGCGCGTCAGGCCCATGAGCACCCCGTTGAGCGTGCAGTTCTCCCTGGAGGTCAGGTCGGGGTTGAAGCCGACGCCGAGCTCGATGAAGGGCGCCACGCGCCCGGCCATGCGGACGCGCCCCGAGTCGGCGCGGTAGATGCTCGAAAGGATCTTCAGCAGCGTGCTCTTGCCCGAGCCGTTGCGCCCGACGATGCCGAAGAACTCGCCTTGGTGCACGTCGAAGCTGACGTCCCTGACCGCGTCGAGCCGGCGGTGCTCGACCTTGCGCAGCGGGTGCGCGACGCGCTCCTTGAACGAGTCGACCCGCTGGTCGGGGATCGCGGAACGTCTTGGAGACGTTCCGAACCTCGACGACGACGGGACCGCTCCCGGAGCCGACCCGGACTGTGCCGGGGGTGCCCGGTGTGACCGTCTCCTTCACGTGGCCGCAATCTATGCTCTCGGACCTATGCATGCTGCGCCGAGTGCCCGGAGACGGCACGCATGATCGCGTTCGGGTCGGCGATCACGAAGCCGACCGTCTACGAGAGCTGCGCCGCCCCGGGTATCGAGCGCTCGCGTGAGCATGACTCCGTGGTCCTGGCGTGCCCGTCGATCGGCTCCCTGCAGGCCAGCTACAACGCGACGATCGACGCGGCTGCGGCGATCGACGGGCTCGAGGCGCTCGTCCTCGTCCATCAGGACGCCGAGATCGTCGGGGACGACTTCTGCGCGCAGATCCGCCGGACGCTGCAGGAGGACCCCGACGTCGGACTCATCGGCTGCGTCGGCGCGGTCGGGGTCCGGAGCATCGCCTGGTGGGAAGGGCTCGGTCACGCAGGCGTCCTTCATCCACCGTTACGCCGAGCACGGCGGCGGAGACCTGCCCGCGTTCACCTGGGATTGGACGACCGCCCCGCCGTACGCGCGCCTCGGTGAGGTCGACACGCTCGACGGCTTTCTCCTGGTCCTCTCCCCCTGGGCCGTCCAGCACGTCCGCTTCGACGAGTCCCTCGGTCAGCTGCACGGGTACGACCTGGATTTCTGCCTGCAGGTCCGCGCCGGTGGCAAGAAGGTCGTGACCGCGGACGTCCGCGCGATCCACAACCACTCGTTGACGCTCGTGAACGACCCCGAGGGCTGGATCGCCGCTCACGTCATGGTCGCCGAGAAGTGGGCCGGGAAGATCCCGGGCATGGGCTACGCCGCGGGGACGTGGCGTGAGCGGGCGCTGCGCGCGGAGGCAGAGCGCGAGGCCGCACGGGTCCTCGGGCACGCGAACATCGTCGAGACCGCGGCCCGGCTGCATGAGCTCGAGCACGCGATCGCAAGCGCACGCAGCAGCGTCGGTTGGCGGCTGACCGCACCCCTGCGGCTCCCCGGCGCCCTTCGCCGCCGCGGCCGCGACGCGCACCGGCGTCCCGTCACATGATCGCGTTCGGCTGCCCGATCTCCGAACCCGACGCCTACCGGTCCTACGCGCAGGTCGGGATCGATCGCGTGAAGGAACCGGACTCCGCGATCTATCCGTTCGCCGCGGTCGGCTCCGTCTTCCAGAGCCTCAACGTGATCCTCGACGCCGCTGCCACCCGGGACGACCTGGAAGCGCTCGTCCTGCTGCACCCGCACGCCGAGATCACCGATCCCGGCTTCATGGCGAAGGTCCGAACCGCGCTTGCCGACCCCGACGTCGCCGTCGTCGGCGCGATCGGTGCACGGAACGTCCGGGGCCTGGCCTGGTGGCAGGGCGAGCTCGTCGCCGGCGACGTCACGCACCGCTTCACGCAGTTCGGCGGGGGCGAGGAGCCGAGCATGGGCTGGACCGGGCGAGAGCCCGCACCCCCGGGCGAGGTCGACACCGTCGACGGCTACCTCATGGTCCTGTCGCCGTGGGCGGTGCGTCACGTCCGCTTCGACGAGTCCCTCAGCCACGGCCACGGCTACGACCTGGACTTCTGCCTGCAGGTGAAGGCCGCCGGGCGGAAGGTCGTCGTCGCCGACCTGTGCCTCGTCGAGCACCGCGGCGTCGAGCTCGTCGAGAAGCTCGAGCTGTGGGTGCAGGCCCATGTCCGCCTGGCGCACAAGTGGCCGGACCTGCTCGGCGGGGCCGACGCTCCGGACGGTGATGCCTGGCGCGGGCGTGCTCGACGCGCGGAGGCCGAACGCGAAGCCGAGCGGGCGATCGCCTACGGCTACGCGCTGCACCGGGACGCGCAGCTGCTGGAGCTCGAGCGTGAGCTCGCACAGGTGACCGACACCTGGTCCTGGAAGCTCACGCAGCCCCTGCGCACCCTGAACAAGCGGCGCAACGACCGGGCCTGACCTAGACCGGTCGTCCGGCGGCGTCGGCCGGTGCGCCGTCCTGGTCCTCGGACGGCCCTTCGATCGACAGGCGCGGCAGGCGACGCCCGAGCGACTCCGGGATCCACCAGCTGCGCGCGCCGAAGAGGAACATCAGGGCCGGGACGAGGGCCAGACGGATGACGAACGCGTCGAAGAGGATCGCAGAGGCCAGGCCCAGGCCGAAGAGCTTGATCGTCCGGTCGCCGCCGAGCATGAACGAGGCGAAGACGCTGATCATGATGATCGCCGCCGCCATGATGACCTTGCCGGTGAGCGCCAGCCCGCGACGCACGGCAGCGGTGGCGTCCCCGTGCTTCTCCCACTCCTCGTGCATGCGGCTGACGAGAAAGACCTCGTAGTCCATCGACAGGCCGAAGACGATCGAGAAGAGGAAGACGGGGAAGAACGATTCGATCGGCCCGGTGCTGTCGACGCCGATGAGGGACGCCAGGTGTCCCTCCTGGAAGACGAACGTGATGACGCCCAGGGAGGCGCCGACGCTCAGCAGGTTCATGACCGCCGCCTTCGCCGGGATGACGAGGGACCGGAACACGACCGTGAGCAGCAGCAGCGAGAGGCCCACGACGACCGCGATGAAGAGCGGGAGCTTTGCGGCGATCGCGTCGCTGAAGTCGGCGTTCGTCGCCGTCGACCCCCCGATGCTGACCTGCAGGCCGGTGTCCCGCTCCACCCCCGGGACGACGTCGTCGCGCAACGTGTTCAGCAGGTCGGTCGTCGAGGTGTCCTGCGGCTTGGCCGGCGGGGATCGCGACGAGGGTCGCGGTGTCCCTGGCGCTGTTGAAGGTCGGCGGGCCGACGGCCACGACGCCCTCGGTCTGCGCGACGGCTGCCGAGAGCTTCGCCAGCGCGGCACCGTCCCCGGCCTGCTCGGAGCTGGGCGACGAGCAGCAGCGGCCCGTTGAAGCCCGGCCCGAAGCCCTCGGCGAGCTGGTCGTAGGCCTTGCGCGTCGTGGAGTCCGCGAGCGTCGCTGCCGGAGTCGCTGTTGCCCAGGTGCAGGCCGAGCGTCGGCGAGGCGACCAGGAGCAGCAGCACGATCGTCCCGACGGCGACGGCGCGCGGATGGCGCTGGATCGTCCGTGCCCACCGGCCGAACGGCCGCCGGGGATCCTCGGCGTCGAGCGTCGTGCCGAGCTTCACCCGGCGACCCATGCGGCTTCCGAGCAGTGCCGGCAGCAGCGTGAGCGACCCGATCATCGTGAGGCCGACGGCGAGCGCGGCTGCCACCGCAGGACCGTTGAGGAACGACAGGCTCAGCAGGAGCATGCCCATGAGGGCGATGACGACCGTCGTTCCCGCGAAGAGCACGGTCCGGCCTGCGCTGTCCATCGCGGTGATCGTCGCCCCGCGGATCTCGGCCCCCCGCGTGCGTTCGCCGCGGAACCGGTTGATGACCAGCAGCGCGTAGTCGATTCCGACGCCGAGCGAGATCATCACCGCCAGCGACGGCGCGAAGCTCGCGATGTCGAAGATCGCCGAGGAGGCGAAGACGAGGCTCATCGCGACCGCGATCGCCGCGAACGCGACGATGAGCGGCATCGCCATCGCGCTGAGCGAGCCGAGGACCAGGACGAGGACGACGATCGCGACCGCCCACGCCGACGAGCTCCGTCGCCGACTGCTCGGCTTGGCTGGCGAACTTGATGGCGAAGCCGCCGAGGTTGACCTGCAGCCCGTCGCCCGCGGCGCCCTCGGCGGTCTCGATGACCCGCTTGACGTCGTCCTTGTCGAGCTGGCTGGCCTGCTTGTCGAAGTTCAGCGTGGCGAAGGCGATCCGGCCGTCGCGGCTGACGGTGCCCCGCCCACCGGCGGCGAAGGGATTCGCGACGCTCGCGACGCTGGGCAGCGTCCTGAGCTCCTCCAGCAGCTTGTCGATGCGCTGCCGGGTGGCGGGGTCCGCGAGCGTGCCCGAGTCGGCCTTGAAGACGACCTGGCTGGAGTCGCCGGCCTGCTGGGGGAACCGGTCCTTCAGGAGGTCGACGGCCTGCTGGGATTCGCTGCCCTTGAGCGAGAAGTTGTCGACGTACCCCCCGCCCGATCCGGCCGCGGCGGCGCCCGCGAGGACGACGAGCCCGATCCAGAGGCCGATGACGAGGCGATGACGGTCGTGGCACCAGGCGGCGAGGGAGCGCATGTCCAGCAGTCTACGCAATCTTGCATCAGATGCAATCTTGCGTCCGATGCAATCTCTGTTATGGTCTGGGGACGATGGGGCTTCGGGAACGCAAACGGGAGCGGACGCGTGCGGCGCTCGCCGACGCGGCCCTCGACCTCTTTCTCGAGCGTGGATACGAGGCCACGACGATCGCCGACATCGCCGAGCGCGCCGACGTGTCGCCGCGCACCTTCTTCGCGCACCACGCGTCCAAGGAGCACGTCGCGTTCTGCGCCGACGACAGCCGGCTCGAGGATCTGGAGACCCACCTCTCCGAGCGCCCCGCCGGCGAACCGACGCTCGATGCCCTGCGGCGCTGGATCGTCCTGCTCATCGACGGCGAGCACATGGCCAGTCCGACCGCTCCGCGGGAGCTCGCGCGCCGGCGCCTGATCGAAGCGACCCCGGCCCTGGCCGCCCACGCGCAACAGGTGCGCGCCCGCTTCGAGCAGGTCCTGCGCACCTCCGTCGCCACCGACCTCGGGGATCCACCGGACGCACTGCGTCCGCGGCTCGTCGCCGCAGCCGCGCTCGCCGTGCTGGAGTCCGTGCAGGCCCCCGACGGCGGTCCGCTGGACGCGACCGCCGCGCTGAGCCGGGTCGACGAGGCGTTGGGCTTCCTCCGCGGCGGGCTCGGCGCCCTGCAGGCCGCGGGCGGCTGACGCCGCTGCTGGGCGGGTGCGGCCGACGGCGAGCTCGCGGCGCTCCGGGCCTCAAGGGACGTCGAGGCCGAACTGCAGCTGCGGGGAGGCTCCCGCCGCCTGCACGCCTGCGGCTGCCCGCTCGCGCTGCTCGACGTGCTCGAAGGAGCCCAGGCGCACGCCGAGCAGCCGGACCGGTTCGGGCGGACGGTGCTGTTCCCACAACCGCAGCGCCTCGGCGACGATGCGGGCGGGATCGTCGGTGTAGGCGGGCAGCGTCGTCGCCCGGGTGTAGGTCCGCCAGTCCCCCGTGCGGATCTTCACGGCGACGTTGCGCCCGCGGAAGGACCGCTTGCGGGCGTAGGCGGCGACCTCGATCGCCATCTTCTCGATCTGCTCGCGCAGTGGCATCGGTGCACCCATCCCGTCGGCGGGGTCGGGCTCGACGTCCTCCTCGAAGGTGTGCTCGCTCGAGATCGACTTACGCTGGCGGACGGGCTGCAGCGGAGCATCCACGCTGAGGTCGGCGACCTGGGCCAGCCACGCTCCCCGGCTCTCGCCGAACGTCTGCAGCAGCATCCCCGGATCCGCGCGCGCCAGGTCCGACAGCGTGCGGAAGCCCCGATCTGCCAGCGCCTGAGCCGCCTTCGGACCGATGCCCGGAACGATCGACAACGGCCGGTCGGCCAGGCGCGCCAACGCCTGCTCGCGCGACAGCACGACGAAGGCCGCGGGCTTCTCCAGGTCCGAGCTGATCTTCGAGATGAGACGCGACGGCGACACCCCCGCCGACAACTGGATCCCCGTCCGCTCGCGTACATCGGCGATGAGCGCACGCAGGAACGCCAACGGCTTCTCGATCTGCACGAGCTCGGCGTACGCCTCGTCGATCCCCGCCTGCTCCAGGTGCGCGATCGGCCCGTCCTCGGAGGCGAACACGGCGCCGGCTTCGACGAGCGCCCCGCCGACGAGCGACCAGACCTCCCGCGAGGTCCGCGTGTACAGCTCCCGGTCCGGCGCGATGACGACCGCACCCGGGCACAACCGCAGGGCCCGGCTCATCGGCATCGCCGATCCGACGCCGAACTTCCGCGCGGGGTAGGAGGCGGTCGTGACGATCGACCGGGGTCCAGAGCCCCCGACGACGACCGGCCGGCCCCTGAGGGACGGGTCGGCGAGCTCATGGCATGTCGCGTAGAACGCGTCCGCGTCGAGGTGCGCGATGACCCGGCGGACACCCATCGTCCCGAGCGTACAAGCGCGCCGCGACGGACCCGCGTTCAGGGCAACCGGGCGGCAGGTGCGCCGGACCACTGCAGACCGCGACAAGGGTGGCGGGACGACACCTCTTATGCTCGGCAGGTGAAGCGCACGACGACGTGGCAGGAGGCGATCCTCGAAGCGGGATCCGAACTCGGCTTCGCCGGGCTCACGGACATCGTGTCGGCCGTCCTGCAGCAGGAGCTGGCGGTCCTGCGCGACGACCCACAGCTCATGGACGCCGCCCGCAGCTCGTCCGCGGCGAACGTCGCGCTCGTCGTCGAGATCGTCCGCGGTTCCCTGTCGATGGACGACTTCCAGCCGCCGCCGCAGGCCGTCGCGTTCGCCCGGGAGCTGGCCCGCCGCAACGTCGCGGTGACCGAGCTCGGCCGGGCCTACCGCCTGGCTCAACACGCGTTGTGGCGGTGGGCCGTGGCGGAGGTGCACGTCCGCGTGGCGGACCCCGGGACGGTCGCGAGGGCGATCGAGTCCCTCAGCGATGCCGCATTCGCCACGGGCGACACGTTCAGCACGGCCATGATGGAGCGCTACGCGCAGGAGCGCGAGCACTGGCTGCGCAGCGCCGAGGCGGTCCGGGCTGACACCGTGCGCGCGATCCTGGCCGGCGGCCGGGTCGACGCGACGGTCGCCGGACGCCAGCTCGGCTACGAGCTGCGTCAGGAGCACCAGGCGTTCGTCGTCTGGGGCGACGGGGTCGCGGCCACGCCTGAGACGACCGCGGCGGCGGTCGGTGGCGGACGTGCGCTGCTGCTGCCGTTCGGGGTCGGCGTCGTGGCCGGATGGGCGCCACCGTCGGCCATCGACGACGGCGCCGGCGCCGGCCTGACCAGCGTGGCCCTCGGCATCCCGGCGCAGGGCGTGGCCGGTTTCGCCCGCAGCCATCGCGAGGCGATGGAGGCCCGCCGCGTGGCTCAACTGGGGGATGGTGTCGGCGCGACGGTCCGCTACGAGGACGTGGCGCTGCCGGCGCTGCTCACCCAGGATGCCGAGCAGGCCGACGCGTTCGTCGCACGCACGCTGGGGCCACTGGCGGCGGGCGACGACGCCTCCCGGCGCCTGGCCCGGACGCTCCTCGTCGTCCTGGAGGAACAGGGCAGTCCGCGGCGGGCCGGCCGGCGCCTGGGCGTCCACGAGAACACGGTCGCCAAGCGCCTGCGGACCATCGGTGAGCGCGGCGGCCCGACGGCCGTCACCGGCCCGCGGGCCACCGAGGTGCTGGCCGCCCTGCTCATCCTCCGGACGGCGGGCCGGACGGCACCGCCGACATGAGCGTCAGGCGGCGGCCGAGCGCACGAGCGGCGACTGGTAGATCGACCGGACGACGTCGCCGGAAAGCCAGGTGCCGAGGGCCTCGGCTGCCTCATCCAACGGCGTGACCGCCGCGGCGGGCAAGGCGCCGGCAGGCACGATCACGACGCTCCCGTCCGGCCTCTGCGTCCAGCCGCCGACGATCCGCCCGTCCCACCACGCCGTGGGTCCGCCGTTGCCGTTGCGATCGAAGATGAGCTCGGCGTGGTCGCCGAGGTAGAAGCTGCGGTGCTTCCAGCCCATGGTCGTCGGGTCCAGCGCCGGCAGGAGCGCGGCCCACGGCGCGGGCGCCACGACCGGATCTGAGTCGTGACGGTGAAGCCAGGCGGGTCGCCCGTCCTGGAGCGCGACGGGCTGAGCTGCGACGTCCTGGAGGGCTTGGCGGACTGCGCCCTTCGTGGCCCCCAGCCACCAGACGAGGTCGTCCTCGGTCCCCGGGCCGAACGCCCACAGCCAGCGCTCCACGAGCTCGGCGTAGCCCGCCTGCGCCCCTGTCCGCGGCGGCTCGGTGCCGAGCCAGCTCTCGACCGCTGTCCAGACCGGGCGCGACAGCATCCATCCCCCGTCGTTGACGCCACGCACGATGGTCCCGCGGGCCGCGAGCGTCGACAGCACCCTGGATGCGACGGGGAACTCCCCGCCGTAGGCCTTGCCCGGTGCCACCTGCAGCCGGAGGTCGAGCGCCGGCAGCTCGGCGCGCAGCTGCGCGGTCGTCGCAGGTGCCTCGCGTACGCGGGCCAGCACGTCCTCGCAGGTGTGTCGGACCCAGCTCTCGCCGTCGTCCGTCAAGCCGCTGGCCCGGACCTCCTTCGCCAGGCGGGCCGAAAGCTGTCCGGCGACGCGTGCGGCCGCACTGTCGCGGACGGCGGGGAAGAGCTCGCGCGGGACGACGAAGAGCGTACGTCGCATCGCGAGCTGGCGGACGACGGACCGTTCCCCGTGGAGGGCGTCGTCGATCTGCGCGCGCGTCGCCCCGCTGCGGGCGTAGGCCGACAGGTACACGTTCGCCGGCTCGGTGGCGTGCAGGCAGACCGTCGACGCGACGGCCTCGGGGACCGTCGCCACGCGGCCGGCCGGTGCCAGCGCGTGCCGGACCGCCAGGCGCGCCCGGCGCTCGTCGTCGGTGATGACGCGCATACGGGGATGATGGACGACGACGGCGGTGGGATGCCGCAGACGGACGGCTCGCGCATCGTCCCCGGTCGGTCTGGGAGCATCCGAGGATGGCCGATCCCACGAACCGCGACGACTTCGAGTCGACCTTCGCCGCGATCATCGAACAGCTCGGCGGCGATTGGCGCGCCGACCTCCTCGTCCGACTGCGCGGCCTCATCAAGGACGCCGTCCCGGACGTCGTGGAGGAGATCAAGTGGCGCAAGCCGTCAAGCCCACTCGGCGTCCCGACCTGGAGCTCGGACGGGATCATCTGCACCGGTGAGAGCTACCGGGCAAAGGTCAAGCTCACCTTCGCGCAGGGCGCGTCGGTGTCGGATCCGGCCGGACTGTTCAACAGCAGCCTGGACGGGAACAAGCGGCGGGCGATCGACATCGTCCAAGGCGAGACCGTGGACCCCGACGCGTTCGTGTCGCTCGTGCGCGCTGCCGCCGAGCGCAACGCCTCGCCAGGTTGACCCCGGTCAGCGGCCGATCGCGACGCGAGCCGGCCAGCCGGTCACCTGGACGGTCGTCCAGTCCCCGCGGATGAGCGTCCGAGGCGACAGGCCGAGCCAGCCGAGCCACCGCAGACGCACGTCCTGGATGACCGCCCCGCGTCCTGACCGGTCCGCGACGACATCGCCGGCCTGAAGGGCGCTGGCGGCGATCGGGAACAGGACAAGCAGGCGTTCCATGTACATGACGATACGGCGACAGGCTGAAGGACAGATCAACCCGCGGTCCGAGATCCGACGCGGGACCGCTCACTCGGGCATGACGTAGGCACCGGCCAGCGCTCGGACCTCGGTGTAGATCCGCTCGCTGCGAGCTTCGTCGACGACGGGCTTGCGCACGCTCGACAGGGCCCATCCCTGCTGCTCCGGGGTCGAGGACGCCTTGCCGTGCAGGTCGATGGCGCAGGTGGTGAAGTCGCGGACGAGCGTCTCGAAGACGAGGTCGACCACGTCAGCCGGGGTTCCGTCGATCTGTGCCTGCTCGAGGATGAGTTGCGCGTACGGCACGAGCGTGAAGATCTGCGCGAGCGACTGCTGGAAGTCCAGGTCGCCGGCCGCCTGCTCGGGTGTCGGGGGCGCGGTCTGGAACATCTCCACCAGCGCATCGGCCTGTTCACGCAGGCGCGCGACGTTCGGCACCTCGGCGAACGCGTCGAAGACCGGGCGCCAGTCCGGGAAGGCGATCTTCCCGAGGCCGCGGGTCGGGCCCTGAGCGAAGAGGAAGGCGTCGTCGGCGGCGTCGCGGCAGACGGGAGCAGGCTCCAGCGGCGCTGACCCGAAGAGGTAGCCGGGCAGGAACTTCAGCGTCAGGGCACGGTTGACGTGCACGGTCCCTTCGAGCTTGGGCAGGCCGCCGATGATGTTCTTCGCGCTCTCGAAGAACGTGCCGCGCTCGAAGCCCTTGGCCGAGATGACCTCGCCGAGCAGGCTGACGATCCGCTCACCCTCCATCGTGACCTGCATCTTGTTGATCGGCGTGTAGAGCAGGTAGCGCCTGTCCTCGCGGCTGGCGCTGCGCACGTAGTCGACCGCCCGGGCGCCGTAGAGCTTGGCACCGAGCAGCCGCGCGTAGGCCTCGCTGAGGATCCGCCGCACCTGACCGAACTCCGTGACCCGGTGGCCGAAGAGCACCCGGTCCTCCGCCTGCGTGAGCGTCTCGTAGAAGCAGTGCTCGGCCATGCCGATCGAACAGAAGCCCAGGTTGAACTTGCCGATGTTGATCGTGTTCAGCGCCGCGTCGAACGCCGCCGGTCCGGTATGCAGCACGTCCGCAGGGGCCACCGGGTAGGCCTCCAGGTCGAAGGCGCTGACGTACATCTGCCCGTGCACGACGTTCTTCACGAGGCGATAGGCCGGATGCGTGCTGTCGGCGGCGAAGAAGACGTAGCCATCCGGGCCTTCGACGTCGCTGCGGCGCCCGAAGACCGACACCATGCCGGCCACGTTGCCGTTGCCGATGTAGTACTTGCCGCCGTCGGCCAGGAAGCTGCCGTCGGCCTGCGGGGTCAGGACCATGTCGGTCGAGTAGATGTCGGCCCCATGCTCGCGTTCGGAGAGACCGAACGCGAAGATCGCGCCCTCGCCGAGGAGGGCAGCCGCCCGCTTGCGTGCCGCCTCGTTGTCACTCTGGAAGATCGGTCCGAGGCCGAGGATCGTCACCTGCCACGCGTACCAGTACGACAGGCCGTAGAAGCCGAGGATCTCGTTGAACATCGCGTTGCGCGAGGTGTCCCAGCGCTTGTCCGGATCACCGTCGGCGTCGCGCGCCGGCGTCAGGAGCGTCGCGAACGCCTTCTCGCGCGCGAGAAAGGCGATGAAGTCCGCGTACCACTCGTCCGTGTGGATCTCTGCCGTGATCTGCGCCTTGCCCTTGGCCTCGAACCAGTCGATCGTGGCCCGCAGCAGCCGCCGCGTCGCAGGGTCGAAGTCACCACCGTCGAAGCCGGCGGGGTTGAACAGGCGGGCCGTGGTGGTGGCGGTGTCCATGGCGCCAGCCTCTCATACCGCCGCCGGCCCCCGTCCAGGCCGCCGCAGAGGCCTTGGCGGGCTCCCGAACCCGGAGTAGTGTCGGCCCATGGGACGCTCTCCGGCAACGCGCGGTCTGCGCGCGGGTGCGATCGCGCTGGTGACGGCGGCTCTCGTGCCGGCAGCGGCGCAGGCCGCGAAGGTCCCGTCCTACCGGTTCCCGGCGGACGTCGAGGTGGTGCGCAAGGCTCCCGCCAAGGCACCGCTGCCCCTCCCGCCTGCGATCGCGCTGGCGACGAGCGGCACGTTCCCGGACGCCCTGGTCGACGCCGCCGGGACGGCGCACATCGTCTGGAACGACGGCCGCGGCGACGACGCCGATGCCGCGGTCTACTGCCGCCTCAAGCGCGGCGCGCCCGCGTGCGACGGCCCGCCGATCCCGCTGCTGTGGAACAAGACCTACGGGCCCGGGGACTCGCCGGCGTTCAACATCGACAACGAGGGTCCGAAGATCGTCCGGATCGGTGACCAGCTCGTGGTCTTCAGCCACCGCTACCCGACGGGCAGCGAGAAGCCCGACGGCTCCGGCACCAGCTCGCAGACCGTCGTGGCCTGGTCCAGCACGGACGGCGGCACGACGTGGAGCGACGCCTCCATCGTCGGACGCTGGGCGCTGGGGCAGATGGGCGTCGTCGGCGCGGGCGACAAGCAGCGGATCGTCAACCTCGCGCAGGACCCTCTCTGCCCGGGCATGTGCGTCGAGGAGTTCCGGTCGGGCGAGTACTCCGGGGCCGCCGCCAACCTCGCGACCGGCCCCGACCAGGCGTACGATGCGACGCTGGCGGTCACCGACGGCCTGCCGACGGGCGCTTGGGGGAACCTCCTCCATCAGATCACCCTGCGCCGCTGGACGGGCAACGGATCCCTCGTGGACCCGGGCACGTGGACGCAGTCCCCGCCCCTGCCGGGCGACGAGCCCTCGCTGGCCGGCGGTCCCGGTGGCCTGTGGCTCATGCACCGCGCGGCACCGGCCGGCACCGGTCGCCAACCGCTCGTCGTCCGTCCGGTGGCGCGCGAAGGGGACACACTGACCCCGGGGGCGCCGACCACGATCAGCACGACGCAGGACAACAAGTTCGGCCGCTTGGCGCAGGACGCGACCGGCAACCTGCTCGCCGCCTGGGAGCAGCGCGACGGGCCCTCCCCAGGCGTCCGGCTGCGCGCGGGCGAGCGGGCGCCCACAGGCGCACCCGCGCCCCCGAGGGCCACCCGGGCGGCCGGGGACGACCTTTCCCCGGCCGGGATCCTCGGTCCCGCCCGCCGGCTCATCGCCGGGAGCGACAACGGCCAGATCGCCCTGGCGGCGGCCGAGGACGGCGGGGGCTTCGCCGTCCTGAACCACACCGGCGGCATCAACCAGCCCGGTCAGATCGTGGCCACCGGCTTCGGGACGCCGGATGCGACGAAGAAGCTCGGCCTCGGCCGGCTCCCCGGCACCGCGGCCACGGGCAAGCGCTGCGACACCGTCGACTTCGGGAGCTTCGACGTCCGCGCCCGCGGGTGCTTCTACAACGGCCTCGGCGCCGACTCACGCAAGGTCTCCACGAGCGGTGAGGTCGACCTCTTCGGGTTGAAGATCATCCCGGATGTCGGCTCGACGCTCATCATCGACCCGGCCGCCCTGCAGCTGCACGTCGTCGGGCAGGTCCGGGTCCTCGTCCGCGCGCCCGTCGTCGGTGACGTCACGCTGTGGCACGGAAAGCTCGACGTCGACCTGAAGGCGGCCCGCCCCGGCTCCGTGCTCTTCGACTTCCCGGTGGGCGACTACGCGGCGAACATCCTGGGCTTCTCCCCTGCCGCGAACATCAAGGTCGTCCTGCAGAAGGACGGCGTCCACATCCCGATGTCCCTCAAGCTGCCGCCCGCGTTCTTCGGTGCGTCGGCGTCGACGGAGTTCGTCGCCGACCGGGAGGACGGGCTGAAGCTCACGTCGCTGCACCTGCACCTCGGGCCGGTCCCGCTCGGGGCGGCGTCGCTGGACGAGTTCGACCTGCTCTACGAGCCCGGGATCGAGTCGTGGCGCGGCAAGGGGGCGGTCACCGTCGCCGGCTTCGGGGGCATCGAGGCCACCGCGGCCTTCAAGCGCGGCGCCTTCGACGAGGCGACGATCGCGTTCTCCCCGAACCCTCCGGTCACGATCGGGCCCTTCGTCTACCTCCTGCGCGCCGACGGCGGGTTCCGCGTGGATCCGCTGCACATCGAGATCGGCGCCCGGATCGGCGGGGGCGCGGCCGTCGACGGCAAGTCCCCGGTCATCGTCAACGGCAAGGCGACCGCCGACTTCCCGCAGGGCAGACCGGGGCAGTTCGCCATCCTCGGCGACGTGTCGCTCCTCGGGTTCGACATCGCCGAGGGGCGCCTGCGCTACCAGACCGACGGCTACGCGGACTTCGCCGTGGACGTGCACCAGGATTTCGCGGTCCTGGACCTGAACGGGCACTTCGACGGCTTCGTCGATGCCGCTGCCGGCGACGCGGCAGCCCGCTTCAACGGGTCGGTGTGCCTGTCGTTCGGCTTCCCGTGCATCGCGGGCGCGTCGCTTTCGGGGTCGGTCTCCAAACGCGGCCTGGCCATCTGCGGCGGTGCGTCCGTCGGCGACTTCGGCAGCGCTGTGCCGAAGGATCCGCTGACGGGGAGGCCCGTCCTGCCGCCGGACGCCACGAAGGGCGACAGCGTGAGCGCCGGCGTCGTGTTCACGCCGCTGGAGAGCCTGCGCAACGCGTCGGCGACGATCGCCGCGGCGGGCCTCGCGGCCCCGATCGTCGGTGCGGCGATCGTCGCGGACCACCTGCGCCTGCCCTGCCACGCCGAGGCGCTCAGCGTGCCGCCCCCGCGCCCACGGGCCGCCGGCGGGGCGGCCGGCCGGGCCGTCGACGTGTCAGGCGGCCTGCCGACGAAGACGGTCTACGTCCGCAGCGACGAGGGGATGCCGTCGGTCGATCTCGTCAACGGTGACACGCGCATGACCGGACCGACCGCCGGCCAGGGCGGGCTGCGGCAGCCCGGCGGCGTCGCGCTGCCGCTGCCGGATGCGCACGCCGTGGCCTTCGTCCTCGACAAGCCCGCCGCCGGGACGTGGACGGTCGTCCCGCGGGAGGGCTCGCCCGCGATCGCGGAGATCCGACAGGCCGACGGCTACCGCGCCGCCGCGCCCACCGCGACCGTGCGCACGGCGGGCCGCCGACGGTCCCTCGGCTACCGCATCAAGGACCTGGGGAGCGGGCAGTCCGTCACGTTCATCGAGAGCGGCAGCTACGGGAGCCGCACGCTCGGCACCGCGACGCGCGCGGCGGGCACGCTCCCGCTCCCTGCCTCAGGGCTGCCCGGCGGACGGCGGACGATCACCGCCGAGACCGTGAAGGACGGGGTCGTGACCGACCGCAAGGTCGTGGCGCGGTACGTCGCGCCCAGGCCGCCGGGGCCGGCGGCGGTCACCGGGCTGCGCGTCCTGCGGCGCGGCACGACGCTGACGGCGTCGTGGCGGCGGGCGTCCGCCGGGGCGGCCCGCCAGCTCGTCCGGGTGACCGGCGTCAGGGGCACGCGGCTGCTGGTCCTCGTCGGCGCGAAGGCGCGCAGCGCGCGCTTTGCCGGGGTCCGGGCCGACGAGCGCGTCACCGTCGAGGTCACCGGGCTCACGAGGACGATGGGCCGTGGCCGGACGGTGCGGACCATCTCCGCGGGCTCGCGCTGACCGGGCGCCCGTCGGACCGCGCCGACAGCACCCAGGTCGCGCCGCGGCACGGGCACCGATCGCTCAGGCGCGGACCTCGAGCACGACCTTGCCCGTCGCGCCGCGGGTGTCGAGGAGCTTCAGCGCGTCGCTCGCCTGCTCCAGCGGGAAGCTCGCGCCGACGATCGGCGCCACATGGCCGGCCGCGATCAGCTCGTCGAGGGCCGCTCCGATCTGCCGCGTGACGTCGGGCTTGCTGAGGACGTAGGCGCCCCAGCCGGCCCCGATGACCTCGACGTTGTTCAGCAGCAGCCGGTTGACCTTCACCTCGGGGATCGACCCGCCCGTGAAGCCGACGACGACGATCCGGCCGCCCTCGCGCAGCGAGCGCAGGGAATCGGTGAAGCGATCGCCGCCGACGGGATCCAGGACGAGGTCCACCCCGCCGAGCGCGAGCAGCTCGTCCTTCCACGCCCCGTCGCTGCGTACGACCTCGTCCGCGCCCGCGTCGCGCGCGACCTGCGCCTTCTCGTCGGACGAGACGATCGCGATCGTCCGGGCGCCCAGGCCGGAGGCGACCTGCAACGCCGCCGTGCCCACGCCGCCGGCGGCGCCGTGGACGGCGACCGTCTCCCCCTCCGTCAGGCGCCCGCGGGTGACGAGCGAGAAGTAGGCGGTGTGGTAGTTGAAGACGAGCGACGCGGCCTGCGCGAACGTGAAGCCGTCGGGGACGCGGAACGTGCCCCACGCCGGGGCCACGGCGACCTCGGCAAAGCCCCCGAGCAGGCACAGCGCCGCGACGCGGTCGCCCGGCTGCAGGTCCGAATCGGCCGGCGCGCTGCGCACGACTCCTCCGACCTCGGCCCCCGGGACGAACGGCAGCGGGGGCTTCATCTGGTACTCACCGCGCGACTGCAGCAGCTCGGGGAAGGCAACCCCGGCGGCGTGCACGTCGATGAGCACCCCCTCGCCCGGGCTCAGGAAGTGCGACGCCTCCGGCTCGGGGATGTCGACGACCTCCAGGTCGTCCGGGCCGGTCAGCTGCGCGATGTGGATGGCCTTCATCGGCCTAGTCTCCCGCACCGGACGACACGACGCATGGGCGTGGAGGACCGGGCGACGGCGACGAAGTCCCGGCGGTCGCTCAGAGCCCGACGCTGCCCTGCATGATCCCGCCGTCGACGACGACCGATGTGGCGGTCATGTAACGGTTGCGGTCCGAGGCCAGGAACACGACGACGTCAGCGATGTCGGCCGAATCGGCAAGCCGCCCGATCGGGATCGCATCCTGCAGGCGTGCAAGCTTGCCGGGATCGTCGACCGTCCCCTGGTTGATGGGGGTGGACACCGCGCCGGGACAGACGTTCACGACGCGGATCCCGTGCTCTGCGAGCTCCACGCCGGCGGTACGGGTGAGCATGCGCATCCCGCCCTTGGAGACGCAGTAGGCGACGTTGCCCGGCATCGGCCAATCCTCATGCACCGAGGAGACGTTGATGACGACGCCACCGCCGCCCTGCTCGAGAAACTGCCGCGCCGCCAACTGCGTGCCGAAGAACGCGCTCTTGAGGTTGACGGCCATGACGCGCTCGTACTCGTCCTCGGTCGTGTCCAGCAGCGAGGAGCGCGACTCGATCCCCGCGTTGTTCACGAGCACGTCCAGCCGTCCGTAGGTGCTCACCGCCGCACGCACCAACTCGTGGAGGTCTGCCACGCAGCTGACATCCGCGCGCACCCCCACCGCCTGACCCCCGAGTTGCCGGGCCTCGGCGACCAGATCGCGAGCCTCGTCCGGGTCCTCGACGTAATCGATGACGACGTTCGCCCCCTCCTTCGCCGCAGCACGCACGATCCCCGCGCCGATGCCGCTGTTGCCACCGGTGACGATCACGGTCTTCCCTTGCAGCAGCATGCCGGGTGTCTACCCGCGGCGGCGGGCAGACTATCTTCGTGTCCCGTCTGAGATCGCCCGACCCGCACGTGGCCGCAGACGTCGTGCTCGGCGTCGACATCGGCACCACGAGCACGAAGGTGCTCGCCCTCTGCACCGACGGACGGACCGTCGTCCGCGCACCGTCGCGTGCCTACCCGTTGCTGGAGCACCCGGGCGGTCACGTCGTGCAGGACCCGGGCGTCGTCGTCCAGGCCGTGATCGACGGGATCCGCGAGGCGACCGCCCTCGTGTCCGGTCAGGGCCAACGCGTACGAGGCGTGGCGTTGTCGGCGGCGATGCACAGCCTCGTCGGCCTGGATCGCGACGGCGTCCCGACGACACCGCTGCTCACGTGGGCGGACAGCCGAGCCGGTCGTGCTGCGGAGCGCCTTCGCGCGGAGCACCCCGGCCTGCACGGCCGGACGGGGACCCCGCTGCACCCGATGTCCCCGTTCGTCAAGCTCGTCCACCTGCGGGAGCACGACCCGGAGGTCTTCACGCGCACCACAAGGTGGGTCGGCGTGAAGGAGCTCGTGGTGCACCGGCTCACGGGCGTCTGGGCCACGGACCGCTCGATCGCCTCCGGAACGGGCCTGATGAACCTGTTCACCGAGCACTATGACCCCGAGGCCCTCGAGATCGCCGGGGTGACCGTCGGCCAGTTGGCAGCGATCGGCTCCGCGCTCGACGTGCTGCCGGGCCTCACGGGGCCGGCTGCCGGCCAGACCGGGCTTGCGCGCGACACGCCGGTGATCCTCGGTGCGGGTGACGGACCGCTGGCGAACCTCGGGGCCGGCGCGGTGGCGCCCGGCGTGGCCGCCTGCTCCATCGGCACGAGCGGAGCGCTGCGGCTGCTCGTCGACCGACCGGGTGTCGACCCCGCCGGGCACCTCTTCTGTTACGCGCTGACCCCGGGACGCTGGGCCGTCGGCGGCGCCGTGAACAACGGTGGGGTCGTGCTCGAGTGGGCGGCCGACGCGCTCGCGCCAGAGCTCACGCACGATCGCGAGCGCACGCTGCTGGAGCTTGCCGCCGCGGTCGCTCCGGGCAGCGACGGGCTGCTCATGCTCCCGAACCTCCTGGGTGAGCGGACGCCCGGCCCGGGCGGCGTGACGTCCGGCGCCTACGTCGGCCTGCGGCGCCACCACGGGCGAGGACACCTCGTCCGCGCTGCCCTGGAAGGCGTCTGCCAGCAGCTGGCGCTCGTGCTTGACGCGATCCGCGCCGCAGGCCACGACGTGCATGAGGTCCATGCCACCGGCGGTTTCACGGCGGGCGCCCTGTGGCCGCAGATCCTCGCCGACACGCTCGCCCTCCCGGTCGTCGTCCCCGCCGAGGGCGAAGGGTCAGCCCGGGGCGCCGCGCTGGTGGGGCTCCAGGCACTCGGCTTCCCTCAGGTCAAGGCCGACGACGCCGCCCGGACGCTGGCCCCCGACCCTGCTGCCGGCCGTGTCTACGCCCGGATACGACCGGTCATCCGGGATCTCGCCGCCGCGCTGGGCCCGGTCGACGCGACCCTGCACCCGCCGCCTCCCCCGGCGTGACGGCCGGTCGCGCCCTGTGCGACCGGCGAGGCAGCACCCGGCGCTTGGTAGCGTCGCGCCCATGCGTGCACCGCGTAGCAGCCACCCTGTCCGACGCCACCGCAGCTTGACCGCGGCCCTCCTTGCCGGCGCCGTGCTCGCGCTGCCCGCCGCCGCCCAGGCCCAGCTGCCGATCGGCCCCCCGAACAATGACCTCTTCGCGCTCGGGGAAGGCTCGGGTCAGACCCCCGCGAAGGTGCCGACGATGACGCGGGAGGAGCCACCGCTGGTGGCCACCCCGCGCGCGGTCTGCGAGGCCGGAAGCCGCACCGAGCCGGGCATCCAGGGCCGCGTCCCGGCCGGATCCGCCAAGGACGGCTTCGCCTGCAACCTCGAGCTCGTCTCGCACTCCGGGGTATCCGGCGGCTTCAAGGTCCTGCGGTACATCGACGAGGCCGGCCACGAGTGCGCCTTCTACGACACCGCCCTCCTCTTTCCGACGAACGCGACGAACTTCGGCGGCACGTCCCTCGGGGTGAAGGTCCTGGACATGAAGGACCCGGCCCACCCGGTCGAGACCGCCACGCTCCTGGACGCGCCGTTTCTGTCCCCGCACGAGTCGCTGACGCTCAACCCCAAGCGCGGGCTGCTGGCCGCGGTGCTCGGCAACCCCGCCACCGCGCCGGGGCTCGTGACGATCTACGACGCGAGCAAGGACTGCCGGCACCCCGTCCTGCAGTCCACCGGCGCGTACGCGCGGTCAGGCCACGAAAGCGGCTTCTCCCCCGACGGAAAGACCTTCTACGCCACCGCGACCGCGTACTCGTCGATCACCGCGATCGACGTGACGAACCCGAAGGTCCCGTTCGTCGTGTGGCAGGGCAACGTGCTCTCGCACGGCATGACGCTGTCGGACGACGGCACACGCGCCTACCTCGCCGACGCCACCGGCGGCCAGCTGGCGATCGTCGACACCTCCGAGGTGCAGGCCCGCAAGCCCGACCCGCAGGTCCGCGAGATCTCGCGCCTGACGTGGAAGGCCGCGTCGATCCCGCAGAACGCGATCCGCTTCACCCACGGCAAGCACCCGTACCTGCTCGAGTTCGACGAGTACACCGACGGGACCACCGGAGGCGACGGGGCCGACGACGTCGGCGCCGGGCGCATCATCGACATCGCCGACGAGACGCAGCCGAAGGTCATCGCAAACCTGCGACTGCAGGTCAACCAGCCCGCCGACCATGCTGCGGCCAAGGGGGACCCGGGGATGCGCAACCCCGTCCAGGGCTACGCGGCGCACTACTGCAACATCCCCACCCAGGTCGACCCGACGATCGTCGCCTGCTCGTTCATCACGTCGGGGCTGCGGGTGTTCGACATCTCCAGGCTCACGCAGCCCAAGGAGATCGGGTACTACGTCCACCCGATCACGCCGACCACGGAGAACGGCTACGACGGCAGCAACTACGCGATGTCCCAGCCGGCTTTCGTGCCCGAGCGCCATGAGATCTGGTACACCGACGGCGCCACGGGCTTCAACGTCCTGCGGCTGAGGAGCGCGCTCTGGCCGGCCGCCCCGACCACGACCCGAGGCAGGACGTGCACGTCCAGGCGGAGCTTCGACGCGTCCCTCGTGATCCCGAAGGGGCGGCGCATCGCGGCGGTCACCGCGACGCTCGGCGGAACACGGCTGGCGGTCAAGCGGGTGGGGCGCAGGGCCGTCGTCCGGGTCCGGCTCATCGGCCGGGTCCGCAGCACGGTGAAGCTCGTCATCCGGGCGAGGCTCACGGACGGCAGGACCGTCTCGACGACGCGGACCTACCACCCCTGCACGTCGCGCCGCGCGTAGCGGTCCGGAGGCCAGACCGGTTCCGGGCGCCGCCCCGCCGGCTCAGCACCCGGAGTCGACGGTCAGGGTGTTGTTCTCCTCGTCGCTCTCGTCGACCTGCTGGGAGGAGTCGGCCGTCGCGGTGTTCCGGGCCCTGCACTCGCGGCTGTTGTAGCGGATCGTCTGTGACGCGCCGGCGGCCAGGCCCTTCAGGGAGACCGCCTGGAAGCCCACGACCGCGATGCTGAACGCCCCGGCGTCAGCCGCCCCCTGGTTCTTCACGGTGACCTCGAACGGCGTCAGTGCGGTGAGGACGAGGTCTGGCTTGGGGGCGGGTGGCGGTGGCGGTGGCGGTGGTGGCGGCGGCGGTGGCGGCGGCGCGGGCGGGTCGGGGGTGGGAGCCACGACCCCCGGCCCGGCACCGGGCAACGGACCGAACGGCCTGCCGGTCCCGAGCGTCGGCGTGAGGGTGTCGATGATGTAGCGCACCATCGCCGTGTCGCCGCCCTTGCCGATCCGTCCGCCGAACGCGTGACCTCCGGTCGTGGAGGCGGAGATGACGGATCCCGGCAGATAGGCACGGACGACCGCATCACGGTTGTCGTCGGGGTTGATGTCGCCGGTGTCGTCGCCGCCATAGACGAAGGAGTCCTCGTCGTAGAGGTCCATCCACACCGGGACCCGTCGGCCCGCTGCGGTGGTCACGCACGATGGACGCCCGCCAGGTGCGATGGTCGTCCTCGAGCCAGCGGTCGATGCCGGTGTCGTCGACGAGCGTCTTGCCGTCGACGACGACCTTCACTCCGCCCAGGCGCCAGCCGCCGCGACCCGTCGCGGGACTTCTCGATCCTGACCTCGCTGAGATGTCACCCGACCTTGAGGTCCCGCGCGCCGCCGCGTCGATCGGGACGCTGTACGTGTCGGTGTCGCCCCGCTCGAAGTCGTCGTAGGCCGCCTTGTCGAGCGGAAAGCGGAGGTGCGGACCCGAGCCGCAGGTAGACGTCGTCGTCCGTTCCGGCGTAGCGCACGTCGCCCGTGTGGATCTTCACCGTGATCCGCGAGATCGGCGTCGGGAACCGCGCGTCCCGCGCGACCGCTCGCATGAACGTGAACGGCGCGTACGGCCGCGGGAAGCTGAAGTCGTCCTCGTCGTCGATGACAGCCGGACAGGAAGTCCTGCCCGCCGATCCGTGCCTTCGCGTAGAGGTCCGCGCCATCGGTCGGCAACGGGTCCCCAGACCGCTCGACGCCCTTCACGCGCATGAAGCGCAGCCGGACGAAGCGCGTCGCCGCCTGCAGCGGCCGGTGAGGTGAGGGTACGGGGACCACCGCCTCGGTGACGTCCGCGGGTCCAGGATGAGGCCGGGGACGAGCCGCTCGAACGCTTTGCGGAACACCGTCGGTCGTGGTCGCCGTGATAGTCCTTGATCGCCGATCGGGCACCGAGCAGCGTCCCGCCCTTCCCTTCGCCCTGACCGCACGACGGGCCGCTGTCGAAGCTCACGTCGGGCTGACACGGTCCGCCCTCCCCGGACCAGTGCCCGGTGGTCTGCGAGACCGCGATGACGTTGCCGTCGATGTCCTGCTGCACCTGCCGCTGCTCCTTGGCGAAGGCCTTTGCCTTGTTCCAGAGGACGGGGTCCGAGAGCCACGATCGGATGGCCTGCACCCATTGACGGGTGGCGAAGTAGCTCGTCATGTACGCCTCGGTGTAGCGCGGGCGCCCGGGCCAGTCCTTGTTGAGGCCGTTGAGGAGGTTGAGGTTGCCGTCCTGCTGCCAGGTCCCGTGGTTGCGATGGCCGGTCGACGCGGAGGTGTAGGCGTCGCCACGACGCTCGGGGGGGACGTCGAACCAGGTCGGGACGCTGCCCTCGACCACCGGATCCCAGCCGGGCTCGGACCCGCGGTCGCCCGGGCGCTCGACCCAGTTGCCGTGGGCGTAGAAGTCCTGCAGCTGGTGCAGGCTCATGCCGATCGTCTCGAGCAGGTCCAGCTCGCTCCTGTTGGCCTTGGCGGCCCGTACGAGGTTGAACGTCGCGCGGCGCAGGCGGTCCCATTCGGCGGTGACGGCCGCGGTGTCCGGAAAGCCGCCGGGCCGGTCGGTTCCGTCGAAGTGCGAGAACGCTGCGGCGTGCATGACCGCCGGGGACCAGTTCTCGTACTCGAACGGATCGATCGGCTGCGCTGCGGCGGCGACCTTCTTCGTGGCGTGCCCTGAGTACGGGTTGTTCGACGCCTGTGAGTAGAAGTCGACGAAGTAGTTGGCGACCCAGGCGACCTTCGCGGCCGGCAGCCCGAAGCCCTCGGCCTGCAGGGCATCGACGGTGATGTCCCCGTGCGGCTCGGAGTCGAACGCCGCCGCCGGCCCGGCCCCTCCGAGGGCAGCTCCGGCGAGGCCGAGAACGATCGCGAAGGCCGTGCCCGTGCGCCCGGCGCCGCGGAGACGGCGTCGCGCTGACGGGGTGAGGCTCGGGCGGGACTGAAGCACGGCTCGTCCTTCCGTGATGTCTGTTCACCGACCATAGACCGAACGGGCCTCCGCTGACACCCTTTTTGACGTGGCCGCTCGAGGGTCCGGTTCTCCGGGATCGAAGGCGGTGGATCCGATGCCGCTGCGTCCCGCTTGGACTTCCTCTGCCCGCCAGGACGAAGGCCGCACACCGCAGCGCAGGCCGGAACTACTCTTGCGTGTATGCCGTCGTTGATCTCTCGTGAAGAAGCGCTGGCCTTGGGCGCGTTGACCGATCCCAAGGACATCGAGGCGTTGGTGCAGCGCGCGTGGGAGGCGCGGGTGGCGACGTTCGGCGATGCGACGGATCTGTGCTCGTTGGTGAACGCCAAGTCCGGCGGCTGTGCCCAGGACTGCGGCTTTTGTGCGCAGTCGCGCTTTGCCGAGTCAGAGACACCGATGCACGCGATGATGGAGCCCGAGCAGATCCTCGAGCACGCCAAGGCCGCCGAGGCCGCCGGCGCTCACCGCTTTTGCATGGTCACCCAGGGCCAGGGCCTGACCAAACGCGACTTTCAGAAGATCCTGGACGGGGCGCGCCTGGTCGCCGAGCACACCAACCTCAAGCGCTGCGCGTCGGTCGGCCACATGTCCGTCGACCGTGCCATCCAGCTCAAGGACGCCGGCATCCAACGCGTGCATCACAACGTGGAGACCGCCGAGTCCTACTACCCCGAGGTCTCCACCACCGTCCGCTACGAAGGACGCCTGCGCACCATCGACGCCGTCCGCGAAGCCGGCCTGGAAACGTGCGTCGGTGGCATCCTGAACCTCGGCGAGTCCGACCAGCAGCGCGTGGAGATGGCCTTTGAACTGGCCTCCATCAACCCCACATCCGTCCCGATCAACCTGCTGAACCCACGACCGGGCACCAAGTTCGGTGACCGCGACTACCTGGACCCCTGGGAAGCAGTCAAATGGATCGCGATCTTCCGCCTGGTCATCCCCGAAGCCCTCTTCCGCCTCTGCGGCGGCCGCGTGGAGAACATCGGCGACCTCCAACCCCTGGCCGTCAAAGCCGGCCTCAACGGCGTGATGATGGGCAACTTCCTCACCACCTTGGGCAACACCCCCCAGCAGGACCGCGACATGTTCCAGGACCTGGGCCTGAACATCGCCCGCCAAGACGACAACGGCACAAACCCCCGCCCTGACAACCGCTCCGGCCACCTCCAGGGCCAGACCCCCGACGTCACCCAGACCTACCTGGACACCCGCGACCAAGCCGAAGCCGCCGGCCTCCAGATCAACCTCTGGGACCCCGCCTCACAACTGCGCTTCGCCAAACGCGAAAAGACCATCCCACCCCGCCCCGACGGCGCCAAAAACCGCTGGCCCACCCCCACAGACCAACCCCTCACCACCAGCGGCCACCCCCACGGCCTGTAACGACCTTCGGCGCGCGCGCCGGTCAAGCCCCGAACCACTCGTCGCGCATGTCGAGCGCCGTGCGGTCCCCGGTCGCCAGCAGGTCGAACTGCGCCCCGGTCTTCGGGAGCTCGTAGCCGAAGAAGAACCGGGCGGCCTGGCGTTTGCCGTCGTAGAACGGGCCCACGGCGTCGCCCACGGCGACGAGCTGCTCCAGCCACATCCACGCCACCACGACGTGCCCGGCAGCTTCGAGGTACGTCGTCGCGTTGGCCAGGGCCACCTCCGCCCCGCGGGCTCCGTCGGCCCACAGCCCGCGCGTCACCTCCTGCAGCCGCCTCAACCCTGCGCGCAACGGCTCGGCGAACGCTCCGGCATCCCCGCCGGCCGCCCGGGCCCGCTCGATGGTGTCGGTGATGGCCGCCGTGAGCTGCCCGAGCGCCGCGCCGTCCTCCATCGTCACCTTCCGGCCCAGGAGATCCAGCGCCTGGACGGCGTGCGTGCCCTCGTGGATCGGGTTCAGGCGATTGTCGCGGTAATGCTGCTCGACCTCGTATTCACGCGCATACCCGTACCCGCCGTGCACCTGGATCGCCAGGGAGTTGGCCTCCAGGCACCACTGCGACGGCCAGGACTTGGCGATCGGCGTCAGCAGCTCCAGGAGCAGGTGCGCGCGTCCACGCGCATCGGCGTCCACGAGCGTGCGCTCGTCGTCGACGAGCTTGGCGCAGTAGAGCATGAGCGCGAGCGCCCCCTCCACGTAGCTCTTCTGCGCCAGGAGCATCCGCCTCACGTCGGCGTGCTGGATGATCGGGATCTGGGGCGCCCCCGGATCCTTGGCCGTCACCGGCCGGCCCTGCGGGCGCTCCCGCGCGTAGCGCAGGGACTTCAGGTACCCCGTGTAGCCCAGTGCCGTCGCGCCGAGGCCGACGCCGACGCGGGCCTCGTTCATCATGTGGAACATCGCCGCCAGCCCGGTGTGCTCCTCGCCGACGAGGTACCCGACGGCTCCCGCCGCACCGCCCGGGTGGTGCTTGCCCTCGCCGAAGCCGAGGACGGTGTTGACGGTCCCGCGATAGCCCATCTTGTGGTTCAGGCCCGCGAGGACGACGTCGTTGGCCTCACCGAGCGACCCGTCCGCTTCGACCAGGCGACGTGGAACGAGGAACAGGCTGATGCCCTTGACGCCGGCCGGGCTCCCGGTGATCTTCGCCAGCACGAGGTGGATGATGTTCTCGCCGAGCTCGTGCTCGCCCCCGGAGATCCACATCTTCGTCCCGAACAGTCGGAAGGTCCCGTCGTCCTGCTTCTCGGCCCGGGTGGTGATGTCGGTGAGCGACGAGCCGGCCTGCGTCTCGCTGAGGCACATCGTGCCGAAGAACCGACCCTCGATCAGCGGTGGCACGTAGCGCTCGATCTGCTCCGGGGACCCGTTGGCCAGCAGGAGGTTCGCGGCGGCCATGGTCAGCATCGCGTACCCCGCGGTCCCGGTGTTGGCGGCCTGGAAGAACGAGAACGCGGCAGTCGAGAGCACGACGGGCAGGCCCATGCCGCCGACCGCCTCAGGCATGCTCGCCCCGCCCAGCCCGGCGTCGCTGAACGCGCGCAGGGCCTCCCCGACCGGGGCGACGAGCTGGACGCTGCCCTCCCCGCCGACGAACGGCTCGTGCTCGTCGGCCTCGCGGTTGTGCGGCGCGAACTTCTCGGTGGCGATCCTCTCGGCCAGCGCGAGCACGTCGTCGTACAGGTCGCGGGACTGTCCGGCGAACGCCGGCCGCTCGGCGAGGCGCTCGATCTGGAGCCACTCGTGAAGCAGAAACGCGAGGTCCCTGCGCGCGACCAGGGACGAAGCGAGCGGCCCGGGGACGGCGGCGCTCACGACGCCCTCCGGCGGCCGTGCAGCCGCCCGGCCAGGTCAACGGTCATCCACGGATCGGCGATGCGCATGGACTGCGACGTTAGGGACGCCGGCCGCCCCTCCGTGCGCCAGGCGGCGGGCTGGATTGGAGTTCCCCCCTCGGCGCACGCTCCGTCGCCCGTCCGCCGTGCCGCGTGCGCCCGCGCAGTGCTCGGCGCGCTGTCGCTTCTCCAAAGCGAGGGACGAAACGCTCCTCTGGTCACCCGCACGTGCGACGTACGCTCGTGCCCTAGAACGCCCACACGAGAGGAAGTGCCATGGATCGACTCCAGGACAAGGTCGCCGTCATCACCGGCGCCAGCAGCGGCATCGGCCGTCAGACCGCAGAGCTCTTCGGCCGTGAGGGAGCCAAGGTCGTGGTCACCGGGCGCAGCGCGGAGCGACTTCAGGAGGTCATCGACGCGATCACCGGCGCCGGCGGCACCGCCACCTCGGTCATCGCCGACCTCGAAGAGGACAGCGCAGCGCAGACGATCGTCGACGGCGCGCTGGCGGCCTACGGCCGCATCGACATCCTCGTCAACAACGCCGGCGTCGGCTGGCAGTTCGGCCTGGACAACCCCGGCACGATGGCGGGGATCCACGAAGCGTCGCTGGACAACTGGCGCGCGGTCATCGGCGGCGTGGACCTCGAGGGCTACTACGCGATGATCCACGCGGTCCTGCCGCACCTGACCGCGCAGGGCAGCGGCTCGATCGTCAACGTCTCCAGCATGGCGGGCGTCACCGGCCTCTACGACGCCCACGCCTACACGGCGGCCAAGGGCGCGATCGTCAACCTCGGGCGCTCCATGGCCATCACCTACATCAAGGAGGGCGTACGGACCAACACCGTCTGCCCCGGCTTCGTCGACACGCCGATGATCGCCCCGGTGGTCGGGGCCTTCGACGATGCGGCCGTCGCCGCCACGCTGACGCCGATCGCCCGGCCCGCGCAGCCGCAGGAGATCGCCACCGCGATCCTCTTCCTGGCCTCCGACGACGCGAGCTACGTCAACGGTGCAACGCTCGTCGTCGACGGCGGCTGCACCGCCCGATCGTTCGCAGGCTGATGGCGTTCCCCGCAGCGCGCAGCGTCACCACCAACGGCATCCAGCTGGCTGTACACGACGTGGGCACCGGGCCTGCTGTCCTGCTGTTGCACGGCTTTCCGGAGCTGGCCTACTCCTGGCGCCACCAGATCCCGGCCATCGTGGAGGCTGGCTTTCGCGTCATCGCGCCCGACCAGCGCGGCTACGGCGGCAGCGAGGCACCGGAGGACTCGCAGAGCTACAGCGTGAAGTCGCTGGTGGCTGACGCGGTCGGCGTCCTGGACGCCCTCGACATCGACCAGGCCGTCTGGGTCGGGCACGACTGGGGCTCGATGCCGGCGTGGTACTCCGGGGTCTACGCGCCCTCACGGGTGCGTGGCATGGCGTCGTTGTGCACGCCGTACTTCATCCCTGGCGAGACCGACCTCCTGGAGGCCTACGACGAACTGCGCGGGGTGAAGCACTACATGCGCACATTCCAGGAGCCGGGTGTCGGCGAAGCGCTGCTCGAACGTGACGTGGAAGCCACCTTCCGAGCGCTGCTCCGCGGGCGTGGCTACACCATGGACGAGTTCGAGGCCGCACCCCCCGAAGTGCAGGAGGTACCCGCGGGCGTCTTCGTCGGTGACCCACAGCTCTTCGGCCCGGAGCTGCTCACCGACGAGGAGCTCGCCGTCTATGTCGACACGTACACGCGCACGGGGTTCCGCGGCGGCCTGAACTGGTACCGCGCACTGCACAAGGACTGGGAGGAAGGGCTCGGCCACGACTTCGTCGTCGACAAGCCTGCCCTGATGGTCTCGGCGGGGGACGACTGGTTCTTCCCCCGCGGCGCGACCGACGGCATGGAGGAGCTGCTGCCCCAGGTCGTCAAGCACGTGATCCCGGACGCCGGGCACTGGCTCCAGCAGGAGCGTCCGGACGAGGTCAACGCGATCCTCGTGCCGTGGCTCACCGAGCACTTCTCGGCCTGAGGGCTCTGGGGGCCGCAAGCATCCCGCCTGGCGCAAACGCCTGGCCGGGGTGCTCGCGCGCTCGCACACGCGCTCGCACCCCGGGCAGGCGCCCCCCACGCGTCAGGCGGGCTCGGCCACCCGCAGGACGAGCTTGCCGGTGTTGGCCCCGCCGAACATCTGCGTGAGGGCCTCCGGTGCATGCTCCAGGCCGTCGAGCACGGTCTCGTCGTAGTGCAGCTTGCCCTCCGCGAGCATCCCGGCGAGAACGCCGATGGCCTCCTCGAACCGGTCGGCGAAGTCGAGCACGAGAAACCCCTCGATCGTCGCCCGCTGCATGATGAGCTGGCCGATGTTCACCTGTCCGGCCCACTCGGACTGTCCACCGGAGGCGTCGTACTGGGAGATCATGCCGCAGAGCACGATGCGCGCCCCGATGTTGATGCGCATCAGGATGTGGTCCATGATCGCGCCGCCGACGTTCTCGAAGTCGACGTCGATGCCGTCGGGAGTGGCGGCGTCCAGCTGCTCGCGCCAGTCGTCGGCGCGGTGGTCGACGCAGGCATCGAAGCCGAGCGTCTCGACGACGTGACGACACTTCTCCGGCCCGCCGGCGATCCCGACGACACGTGCGCCCTTGGCTTTCGCCAGCTGCCCGGCGATCGACCCCACCGCTCCTGCGGCCGCCGAGATGACGATGGTGTCGCCCTCGTCGACCTTGCCGAGCTCGATCCCGATGTAGGCGGTCACACCGGTGTGACCGAGCGCTCCGAGGAAGGCGGCGACCGGGGCGGGCAGCGGATCGGGCAGCACGGTGAACGGCGCGTCGAGCTTGGCGTCGTCCGCGACGACGTACTCCTGCCAGCCGGTCCAGCCGCTGACCATGGCGCCGACCGGCAGATCATCTCGACGTGACGCGACGACCTGACCGACGCCCGAGCCCGCGCATGACGTCGTCCAGCGGGACTGGCGGCATGTAGCCGCGGATGTCGCTCATCCACAGGCGGTTCGTCGGGTCCAGCGACAGCATCAGGGTCTTGACGAGCGCCTGGCCGTCCTCGAGCTCGGGGATCGGCTCCTCGACCCATTCGAGATCTCCGTCGGCGAGGCCCCCCACGGGGCGACGGCGGAGTCGATGGGCGTGATTGACGGTGGCGGTGTGCATTTACCAGCTCTCCCAGTGGATGACGGATTCGGGTTCGGGGCGCAGCGCAGGTCTGAACGACGTCCCCTGCGTGTACGCGACCGGCGTCAGGCAGCCGACGGTGATCTCGTCGGGGATGCGCAGCAGCTTGCGGGTCTGGGCTCGGGGCCCGAGCGAGACGGCCGTCCAGCAGGTGCCCAGGCCGTGGAGGCGGGCGGCGAGCATGAACGACCACGTACCGGGGTGCAGGGAGCCGGCGGTCGCGACGATGCGGTGCTCCGGTTCGCCGGTGACGTCCGACCAGGCTGCACGCGACGACGATCGCAGGGGCCCGGTGCAGGCCCGCCGCGAGCGCTTCGGCCGACCGCGCCGTCCGCTGCTGCTGGGCGTTGGCTTCGGGGTTGCCCTTGTCGAGCTTTCCGATGTAACCGGGAGAGGCCTGATACTCGGCGAAGCACCGCCGGTAGTCCTCGCCGAGTTGCCGACGCACGTCAGGGTCGGTGACGATGACGAACTGGATCGGGTTGCGATTGGAACCCGACGGCGCCTGGAGGGCGAGCTCGACGCAGCGTCGTAGGACCGCCTTTTCGACCGGCCGGTCGTAGTCCAGTCGGCGGCGCACCGAGCGGGTCGTGGTCAGCAGCTCTTCGCCGGTGAGGGGCAGCTGCGCGATCGTCATCGGCGCAGCTCCTGAGCCCGAGGCGCCGGCCCTGAGAGCAGGCCGGCGCGTCGGTTTGCCGAGGGCACGGTGCGCCCGTGCGCGCTAAGCGCCGGCCGGGGCAGCCGGGGCGGCCCCGCCCATCGCGCTGCTGCGCGGGTCGTCGGGGCTGAACTTCACGTGCGTGTCGTCGTCGTAGTGGCGAAGCTCCCAGCCGCCGGGGCGGAAATCCCGCGCCGCCTGGTTGTTCTCCTCCTGCGTGAGCTTTCCGCGCGTCGTCGTGTACAGCGCCGTCTTGCGCGGCAGCTCGGAGCCGCCGGGACCGATCGGGCCGACCGTCGGGGTCCATTCGTCGTCGGAGAGCACCGAGTACGGGATCGGCGTCCACATCTCGCCCCGCCCGTTCGTGTACTTCTCCATATGGTGCGGGGAGTTGTTCTGCGTCGTGAGCGACAGCAGCCCGACGAGCTCCGCGATGGCGCCGCCACCGTACTCGTCGTTCATCAGCGGATACAGCCGCCGGCAGCGGTCGTCGACCTCGAACCAGTCGGACTGCTCGTAGACGCCGGCGAAGTGCGCCAGGTCCTTGGTGACGCCCGAGTAGACGAGCAGGCCGGCCTCGATCATCTGGGTGCGGTTCCAGCCCGCCATCATCTTCCACATGCCGGCGGTCGTCGTCGACAACGTCTCGTTCAGCGCCTCGAGGTAGTCGGCGAGGTCGTCCGCGTTCTCCATGTGGACGGGGATGTAGCCGTCGGAGAGGTGGTCTGAGGTGTAGACGCCGACCGCGACGATGTTCGCCGTGTCGTAGGACGGCACCGCCTCGAACGACCCCCAGTCGTCGACCATGCTGAAGTGCGTGTCCTTCATCGTGACCGTCACGGTGATGTTGTTGTGCTCGATCGGTGCGGCGACCCCGTCCATCCACGGGTAGTCGCACTCGGCGAGGTCCAGGATGTCGCGCACGAGCATCTCGTTGTCCCCGAGCTTGTACGGGCCGTGGTTGCTGAAGGACAGGCGGCACTCGCAGTGGCTGAGGAACCCGTAGGCGGAGACCGTCGCCATGAACTTGTTGAACGCCGTGTGCAGCCGGTCGCCCGGGACGACGCCGAGCGCGAGGTCGTCGAAGTGAGCGGTCTGGCGAGCGGTGTGGATCTGCGCCCGGTGCCCCGCGTCGCTGGGGAAGATGTGGGCGTGCGAGCGGTGCAGCGACTGGTTCACGCGCCGCCCGAAGTCCAGCACGTCCATGACGTCGTCCAGCGCGTCGGTCGCCCGGAGCATCCCCATGTCCATCATGAACTGGCGGGCGCCGAGGTAGAACTGCGGGATGAGGTCCATCGTGATCGTGTTCACGTAGGAGCCGACCTGACGAGCACGGTCGCCGATCTCCTCCGCCGGCATCGCCGCGTCGATCTTGCGCAGGAGCTCCGGCCAGCGGTACCACGCGTTGTAGTAGGAGAGCGCGATGTACGGGTTGACCGGGAAGAGCTTGGACTCCTGCACCGTGCGGGTGGTGCACTGGAAGAAGAACGACTCGCTCGCCTTGCGCAGGTACGCGTTCGTGTCGAGGATCGTCGGGTAGGTGTGCCGTGAGGGCATGGTCGGTTCCTCCTAGGAGACCTTGATGATCCGGGCGCGCTGGGCGACGGCGGCGTCGCCCTCGGCGTAGGCGTCGGCAGCGGGCTTGGCGTACTCGACGGAGATCGTGTCGCCCTCGTTGAGACCGTCGATCGTCGCGTTCATCAGGCACGGCACGTTGTACTCACGCGTGAGGATCCCGAGGTGCGAACGGACCGTTCCGCCCATGCAGATGACGGCCTTGAAGTCCCCGAGGATCGGGGCCGTCAACGTTCCGCCGGAGTCGTCGATGATCGCGATCGTGTTCTCCGGGACGCCCTCGACGAGCAGGCCCATGACGGTGTCGACGTCCGAGACGAAGCGAGCGATGCCCTCGACGTCGCCCGGCGCCTTGAAGACGTTGTCGCCGGTGCCGACGATCTTGCGACCCTGCTCGTCGGACTCCTGCGAGCCCGAATCGGTGCGCTCGGCGACGGGCTTGTACTTGTCCGGGGCCTCGTTGAGCGACACGATCGCCGACATCTCGAAGCGGTAGCCGGTGGCCAGCAGGTCGGCCTCGATCTGCTCGAAATCGGCCGTCGTCAACTGCATGGACGGGTCGTGGACTGCTTCCGCCCACGTCTTGCCGCTCGCTTCCAGGCGCTCGGCCACGAGCTTGCGGATCGCGGTGTGGTACGCCTCGACGACCGGCGTGGCCGATTCCTTCGGCCATGCGTCGCGGAACGTTGCGGTCTGCGTCATGCGTCCTCCTGTAGGGGGCTGCCGGCCTGCGCGAGGCGCAGCAGCAGGATTGCCGGGTGCTGTCCAGAGATGGGAACGACGGTGGTGACGCCGGCGCGCACGGCGGCCTGGGCGCCGGCCTCGGTGGCGAGGACGACGCCGCAAGCGGCGTCCGCACCGTTCAGCGCGGCGTCCAGGGCGGCGGCGTCCGGCGCCGCGTCGGGGTCAAGGCCCGACACCCGCTGCATCCAGATCGACGAGGCCGGTCGGGCTGTCGCCCGCGTCGACGACCGTCACGGGGCTCACAACGGCCGCCCACTCGAGCAGGTGCTCCAGACCGGGGACGTCGGCCACGGCAGCGGCTTCGGTGCCCAGGACCCCGTCGTAGATGGCGCCGGTCGAGCCGTCGACCGTGATCTTCCGGCCGGCCCAGGCGGAGGTGACGCCCTCGCCGACGCCGACGACGCTGGGCCGCCCGAGCGCGCGGGTGACGACTGCGGCGTGGGAGGTCGCGCCGCCCTTCTCGGTGACCACGGCGCAGGCGGCGATCATGCCCGAGACGTCCTCGGGGCTCGTCGTGGGTCGGACGAGGACGCAACCGTCCTCGGCGCTCTCGGCCTCGTCGGCGTCGCAGACGACGCGGCCGGAGGCCACGCCCGGGCAGGCTGCTGTTCCCTCGGCGATCTTCGTGGCGGCGGCGGCGACCTCGGGGGACAGCCGCGGGGCCAGCACCCCGACGAGCTGCTCGGCGCTCACGCGGCGCAGGGCGGTGACGCGATCGATCGCACCCTCGACGCAGAGGTCGACGGCGGTTCGCACCGCCGCGGCCGGGGCGCGCTTGGCCGCACGCGTCTGCAGGAGGTAGAGCTTGCCGTGCTCGACCGTGAACTCGATGTCCTGCACGTCGCCGCCGGTGCTCTCCAGGCGGGCTCCGACGCCCAGCAGCTCGTCGTGGAGCTCCGGCAGAGCGGCGTGCAGCTCGGACAGCGCCTGGCAGTCGTGGGTTCCGCTGACGACGTCCTCGCCCTGGCCCCCGGGCAGCCACTCGCCGTAGGGCTCGGGCGCGCCGGTCATCGGGTCCCGCGTGAAGAGGACGCCGGTGCCCGAGCGCTCCCCGAGGTTGCCGAAGACCATCGCCTGCACGATGACCGCGGTCCCGCCGTCCTGCGGGATGTCCCAGTGGCGGCGGTAGGCGACGGCGCGCCGTGAGGACCAGGAGTCGAAGACCGCGTGGATGGCGCCGCGAAGCTGGTCCAGCGGCTCCGTCGGGACCTCGGCCGCCGGTGTCGTCCGCCACCGCCGCCCGCACGTCGGCCGCGGTCGCGGTCGCGGCCGGGGGGTCCAGGTCGGCGCCGAGCACGGTGTGCCCGTACTCGTGGACGAAGCGCACGTGGGTGGAGCGAGCGAACTCCGCGTCCTCGGAGAGCGTCGCGAGGCCGTCCTGCGACCGCGTCGGTCATCCCGAGGTTCAGGATCGTGTCCATCATGCCCGGCATCGAGACGGCAGCGCCGGACCGCACCGAGACCAGCAGCGGGGCCTGCGGATCACCGAGCCGGCGGCCCGTCTGCTCCTCCAGGCCGGCGATGCCGCGCAGGACGGCGTCCCAGACGGCAGGCTCCAGCACGCCGACCGGCAGCGTGAAAACGGCGGCACTCGTCGATCGGCAGCACGAACGCCGGCGGCACCGGAAGGCCGAGCCCGAGCATCCGGGCGATGGACGCGCCCTTGTTGCCGATCGCCTCGCGGTCGGCGACGGTGGCGGCGTCCAGGACGATCACGTGCTCGGAGACCGTGGTCACGGAGCCTCTTCGCGCTCGCGGCCCAACATGCGCAGCAGGTCCTCGTGCAGCTCGAACCAGACGGTGTGGTAGCTGTCGATCCGCACACCGCTGACGTAGTCGGACTCACCGGCGAGGACCTTGTCGTAGGCCTCGTCGAGGCGACGGTTGTAGGCCCCGAGGCGGGGCTCGAGCGCGGCGAAGTCCTCCAGGACGCGAGCGGCCCGCTCGTGCTGGTCACCGAGGCGGTCGATGATCCCCCGGTCATAGTCGGCGTCGCTGTGGTCGTTCGTGACGCGCCCGCCGGTGGCGGGCACCATCTGCCAGTCGGTGAAGAGCGCCAGCAGCCGGCGGTTGATGCGCTCGAAGCGACCGTAGGCGTCGTCGGCGGCGGGGTCGGCGCGGAAGTCCGCGAAGGCGGTCGGATACTGCTCCAGCAGCCAGGCGCGCCCCGTGGGCGTGACCATGAAGGTGCCCCTGGCGCCGGCGGCGTGGCCCGCCTGCACCGCCTTGTCCAGGGCCGCTTCGATCTCTGCCTCGTCCCCGGCCACGATGGCCGCGACGGCCGCAGGACCGCCGGCCTTCTTGACCGCCAAACCGTGCAGGGCTAACAACTCGATCTCGCTCACGGTGCGATCCTGGCAGGGCCACCGAGGCCCCGGCGGGTGTGCCGCGCCCCGGTTTTGGGTTTGTCCAAAACGCCGATCAGCCCCAGAGGCGGGCGAGTGCCGCGGCCGTCTCGGCCGGGCGCTCGTACGGCCACCAGTGCCCGCACTCGAGCACGACGAGCTCGGCCTGCATCCGCTCGGCCAGGCGCTCGCCGAAGGCCAGCGGCACGTACGGGTCGGTGCGGCCCCAGAGGACCATGCGCGGGAACCCGGATGGCGTCGACCTGCGGTCCCCACTCGCTGCCGATGTCCACCGCCGAGCGGTAGAGCTCGAGGATGACGTCCTTGCCGCCTGTCGGTCAGCCACGCGTTGCGCTCGGCGTCCTCCGGCGGCACGCCGTTCTCCAGGAGGTGCTGCGATGCCGGCCTCGCGCGTGAGCTCCTCGCGCCATGTAGCGCTCACCTTCGCCCGGCGTCTGCCAGACCTGGGCCAACGGGTGCCACGGATAGTCAGGGTCGACGGCCGCACCACCGCAGGCCAGCGAGCGCAGCAGGTCCGGCCGTACCGAGGCCACCCGCTGGACGAGCAGGGAGCCCCAGTCGTGGCCGACGAGGTCGACCGGTCCGCCGCCGCCCGTGCAGCTCTTCCAGGCGCGCGACGATCCAGTCGACGTAGGACTCCTTCGTCGCGGCGAAGCCGTCCGGCCTCGGCGCCGCGAAGCCGGGGAGGTCCACGGCGACGCGGTCCTCGGGGTCGCCGCCGAGCGCGGCGAGCACGCGATCCCACAGGTGGGCGGTGTCGGGGTTGCCGTGGACGAGGAGCGCGGGCATCGGCGGGCCTTCTGGATCAGGGGACGCGGGCGAGCACGCTGAGATGGGCGGTGTCGTTGAAGCACCGCAGCAGCCACTTGCCGGACGTCGTGGACGACGAGGCGGGAGATCGAACCGTTGTCGGCGTGCACGAAGGCGAACGGCCGGCTGTCGGCGGCGCGCCGGCACAGCTCACCGATCACGGCACCGTGCAGGAACGCGACGGCCGTGGCGTCCGGACCCGTCTGCTCGACGATGTGCTGGATGCCGACGTACGTTCGCGCCGCCAGCGACTCGCATCGACTCGGCGCCGGGTACCTCGCCCCAGTCCTCGCGCTCGTGCATCCGCGCGATGATGGGGTCGCCCCGGCCGACCCTGATGCGGTACTCGCCGCCCTCCCAGTCGCCCAGATGGACCTCGACGAGCTCCGGCACGATCGATGACTGCAGCCCGGTCGCGGCCAGGTACGGCGCCGCTGTCTCGTGGGTGCGCTGCAGGGGCGACACGAAGGCCCGGGCGATCGGCTCGTGACGCAGGCGCTCGGCGACCGCCTGCGCCTGCGCGTGCCCTGCCTCGTCCAGCGGGGGGTTGCCGTGGCCCTCGAAGAGCGGGAAGCTCACGCCCGCGACCGCGCGGCGCGGAGGCGCCGTGACGCACGAGGATGACCTCGGTGGCGCCCGGGGGCAGCTCGAACGGCCGCTGCTCGAAACCGTCGCGCTCGCTCATCCGATCGCCGTTCGGAAGGACCATGACCTTCAGCGACTGGTCCTTGTCGAGCTGCACCGCGAAGGCGCTCGGTGACGTCGTCGCAGCTGCTCGCGCTGCGTGATGAGCGGCCCGGCCTGTGGCCTCGCCGTCGGCGAGCAGGCGGACGGCCTCGGCGAAGTCCGAGGCCGTGTAGGCGATCGAGCCCTGGAGCTTGATCTCCGACTGCACGAGCGCGGTGGGGTTGAAGGAGATCGCGTCGTCGTAGAGCGCCAGCACGACGATCGTGCCGCCGCCCTTGACGAGGCCGAGCGCGGCGTGGCCAGCGCTGGGACCCCGGAGCACTCGAAGACGACGTCGACCTCCGCCGCCGCCCAGCGCGCGCGGCGACGCTCGTCGACGCCCGCGCACCGCCTCGGCGCCGAACTGCGTCGCCGCGTCCAGACGCAGGTCGGAGAGGTCGACGCCCGAGGACGCGGCCCGCGCCGTAGGCCTTGAGGACCTGGACGACCTGCTGCCCGATCGTGCCGAGCCCGAGGACGAGCGCGACCTTGCCCTGCAGCTCCGGCACGAGCCGCGCCGCGTGCACGGCGACGGCGAGCGGCTCGGCCGTCGCGCCGGTCTCGTCGCTGACGTGGTCGGGGAGCTTGAAGACGTTCTCGCCGGCCACCGCGTTCGGGATGCGCAGCCGCTCGGCGAAGGCGCCGGGGCGCCCGTAGGCGATGCCGGTCGTCCACGCCTGCGCGCAGAGGTTGTAGCGCCCCTCCTGACAGCGAGGGCACTCGCCGCACGGCACGATCGGAGACGCCGTGACGCGGTCCCCGACGGCCAGGTCCCTGCACGTCGGCGCCGGCCTCGACGACCGTGCCCGTGAACTCGTGGCCCATGATCTGCCCGGGCTCGACGAACGAGCCGTGCTGGTAGGTGTGCAGGTCCGACCCGCAGATCCCGCAGACCGCGACGCTCACGATGAGGTCGGCGGGGCCGGCCTCGCGGCTCGGCGACGTCCTCCACCGCGATGCTGCGGATGCCCTTGAAGACGGCGGCCTTCATCCCGGGTTCCTCCATGGGCCGATCCTGCCCGACGCGCCCGGCGTCGCCGCGACGCTGGGCCCCAGGCGGGCGTTGGAGGAACCGCCAAGCGCGCAGGCCCGCTCGCTCCGGGCTACGGCGCGGTGTAGCCGCCGTCGACGCTCATCGCCGTCCCGGTGACGAACGAGGCCTTGTCGGAGAGCAGCCAGACGCAGGCGGCGGCGATCTCCGAGGGCTGGGCGAAGCGGCCGATCGGGTGGTTGGCGCGGGCCGCGTCGACCTGCGCCTCGTCGCCGCCGAGGATGTTCTCGAAGAGGTCGGCGACCATCGGGGTCTCGGTGTAGGAGGGGCAGATCGCGTTGACGCGGACCCCGCCCGCGGCGTACTCGACGCGCCGCGCGCCTTGGTCAGGCCGACGACGCCGTGCTTGGCCGCGACGTAGCCCGACGCGCCCGGCCAGCCGATGAGCCCTGCCGCCGAGGACATGTTGAGGATCGATCCGCGGCTGCGCGGAGCCATGCCGCGGAGCTCGCGCTTGCAGGCAGAGGAAGACGCCGTGCAGGTCGACGTCGATGATGCGCTTCCAGTCCGCGTAGCTCGTGTCGGCGATCATCGCCGACGGTGCCGAGGATGCCCGGCGCAGTTGAAGGCGCCGTCCAGCCCGCCGAGCTCCGTCTCGCCCTTGGCGACGAGCGCGTCGACCTGCGCCTCGTCGGTGACGTCGCACGCCGCGAAGAGCGCCGCCGTCGCCGATGCGTTCGGCGAGCGCCCGCCCCGCGTCCTCGTCGACGTCGGAGAGCAGGAGCCGCGCGCCCCCTCGTGCGGCCGCCGCCAGCGCGGTCGCCTCGCCGATGCCGCTCGCGGCGCCGGTGATCAGCACGACCTTGTCGTCCAGGATGCCCACGGTGTCGCTCTCTTTCGTCAGGTCTGCGTGGGCGCCGCTCAGGCGCTCGCGCAACGGCTTCTTGTCGATCTTGCCGGTCGACGTCTTCGGGAGGTCGTCGATGACGTCCCAGGTCGTCGGGACCTTGAAGGCGGCCAGGCGGGTCGCGGCGAAGGCCTGCAGCGCCTCGAGGTCGGCGTCGTCGGCGAGCACGACGACGGCGTGGACCTCCTCGCCGCGGACGTCGTGCGGGCGCCCGACCACGGCGGCCTGCTGCACGCCGGGGAACTCGAGCAGCGCGTCCTCGATCTCGCGCGGGTAGATGTTCTCCCCGCCGCGGATGATCATGTCCTTCTTGCGATCCACGAGGAACACGAAGCCGTCCTCGTCCTGGAAGCCGACGTCGCCGGTGTGCAGCCAGCCGTCGCGCAGCGCCTCGGCCGTCGCCTCGGGCCGGTTGAGGTAGCCGTGCATGATGTTCGGCCCGCGGAGGCAGACCTCGCCGGCCTCGCCCGTCGGCACCGCACGACCGGCCTCGTCGCGGATCTCCACGTCCTGACCGCGGATCGGCAGCCCGATCGAGCCGATCTTCCGCGGCCCGTAGAACGGGTTGAGCGTCGAGCAGCACGCGCCCTCGGTGAGCCCGTAGCCCTCGAGGATCGCGATGCCGAACTGCTCCTCGAACCGCCGGAACAGTCGGCCGGCGCCAGCGGCGCGGCGCCGCAGATGACGTAGCGCACGGTGTTCGAGAGCCGAGCCTCTTCGGCGCCCGGGGCGTGCAGCAGGGCGGCGAGCATCGTCGGCACCGCCGAGAAGGTCACGGGTTCGAAGTGGGCGACGGTGGCCCAGAAGTTCGAGGCCGAGAAGCGCTCCCACATCGCGATGTTCGCGCCCATCAGCATCGGCATGACCGTGGTGACGAGCTGCGCGTTGACGTGGAAGAGCGGCAGCACCATCCCGAGCGTGTCCCCCTGCACGGCCGGGAGCAGCTCGGCGAGCATCCGCGTGTCCGACAGGAAGTTCGCGTGCGAGAGCATCGCCCCCTTGGGGCGACCCGTCGTCCCCGAGGTGTAGACCAGGGACATCAGATCGTCGCCGCGGACCGCGGCGGGATCGTCGACGCTGCCGTGGCCGCGCAGCGCGGCGAGCGGGTCGTCGGCCGCACGGTCCACGCCGATGACGTCCTGCACCGCTGGCAGCGACGCTTCGGTGAGCGCGCCGACCTCGGCCGACGTGCACAGACGACGGTGCGTGCGCCGGAGTCCTCGAGGATGTCCGTCGCCTCGCGGGTCGTGAGCGCGGGGTTGACCGGGTTGAACACCGCGCCGAGCCAGAGGATCGCCCACCAGACCTCCAGGTACTCCGGGCCGTTGGGCAGGACGACACCCACCACGTCCCCCGGACCGACGCCGCGCTCCCGCAGGCCGCCGGCGACCTCGCGCACCCGGTGGGCGAACTCACCGTAGCTCCAGGTGATCCGCGCGTCGCGCACGAAGCGCTCGTCCGCGAGCTCCGCCCCGCGTGCCTGGAGCAACGCAGGAAGCGTCTGGATGTCGGTACGCAGCACGCCGGTCATGGTCCGACCCTCGCAGGCCCGCGGCGACGACGTGCAGGCGACGGCGGATACGCGTTGTGAGGCTCACAGGGCCGCGCCCGCTGCCGCGCGAGGCTCAGGCGGACGCGAGGATCAGGATCGATGCGAAGGCCGCCCCCTCCGCGGTGGCCTCCGGACACGAGAGCGCCAGGCCCGTTCGGCCCTCCTGGCACCTGTCGCACCCCGGCGCTCCCCGCGCAGCTGCCAGGTGAGCTCGCAGAGCTGGGCCAGCGGTGCCGCGCAGGCGTCTCTCCCTGGGAGAGCAGCCCGCCGCTGGTGTTCACCGGCACCACGCCGCCGGCGGTCGTGAAGCCGCTGTCGACGAGCTCGGGGCCCTGGCCGGAGGGGACGAACTGCACCGCCTCGTACGCGGCGAGCTCGCCGGCCGCGGTGCGGTCGTCGAGCTCTGCGAGGTCCACGTCCTCGGGGCCCATGCCGGCGGCCTGATAGGCCAAGCGCCCAGCGCGGGTCGCCGCGAGCCTCTGACCCCGGCCCGGCCAGCAGGACCGAGGCACGGACGCGCACCTCGTAGCTCGAGGTGCGGCGCAGCCCTTCCCGTGAGGCGAGGACGACCGCCGCAGCCCCGGATGCGGGACGGGCGACCATCAGCTGCCGCAGCGGCCACGCAACGACCTCGCTGCCCAGGACGTCGCGCAGTCGCACGCCGGCCTGGTCCTCCACACGGGGATTGGCCGCGCCGAACGCCCGGTTCTTGACGGTGATGCGCCCCAGGTGCTCGGCGGTCGCACCGGTACGCACCATGTAGCGCCGCGCCGCGTCGGCCCGCTCGCGCAGGACGACGCCTGCGGCGCCCCCGTCGTCGGCCCCGACACAGAGCACGAGGTCGCTGCTGCCCGCCGCCACCGCCTGCCATGCCCGCTGGAGGCTGCGGCCGGCCCAGGGTCGATCGCGGCCGTTCGCCGTGCGCCCGGCGAAGAGCGCGGCAAGTTCGCCGTCCGGGGCGTTCCGACCGCGAAGGCTCGCGCCGGCGACGTCCTTCGGACGCAGCCCGCATCCTTCGAGCGCTGCCCCGGCCGCCTCGTCGGCGAGCACGCCGCCGGGCCGCGGAGAGGGCACGAAGGACGTGGCTCCGACGCCGACGAGGAACACCTCGCGCATGACCCACCCCCTTCGTTCGGCCTTTGACGGGCGCGAGACTAGGCGGACTGCTCGGACCGGCCGCCGACGCTTACGGTCGACCGGCGCTTGTGCGATGTCCAAGCAGCGCGCTGCCCGTTCAGGGGGCGAGGGCGCCCACAGCCTTCAACGTCCGCAGCGCCGCGTCGCCTGCTCGCGGACGACGGCGGGCGCGCTGGGGGCGCGGCCCTCCAGCTGCAGGACGAGCAGCGCCAAGCCGCGCCTGCAGCTGGGCGTCCGGATCGTGCGCCACGGCCAGGCCGCTGAGCTCCTCGATCCGCCCGAGGCGATAGCGGATCGTGTTCTCGTGCACGTCCAGGCAGGCGGCGCAGCGGCGGATGCTCGCGACGTTGTCGAAGAACACGACGAGCGTCGTCAGCAGGTCCCCCATCGCCGGGTCGTCCACGAGCCAGCCCAGCGTCGTCTCGGCGAAGGCGGCGACGACATCGCGGTCGCTCGTGGCCAGGAAGACCAGACCGCCCCCGAGCTGCGCGGCGGTGACGGCGACCGGGCCGCCGGGAGCGCCGAAGCGCAGCACGCAGTCCAGCGCGCGCCGCGCCTCCTCGCAGCCGGCGCGGTAGCCACGCGGGTCGCGTGCACCCGCCGAGACGCCGGCGACGATCTCGCCGCCAGGTGACGAGGCGGGTGCAGACGCGCTCGGCGAGCTCCCGGACGCGGAGCACCGCGTCCTCGACAGCCTCGGTCCCGACGAGGATGGCGACGCCCCCGGTCACCGGCGTCGCCTGGACCGGCAGCTCGGGCGCTTCAAGCTCGGCGCACGCGCCCGCGACGCGCGGACCGTCGGAGCCGCCCCTGCGGGATCCCGTGCGGACACCGAACACGGCGACGACGCGCGGACGGTCCAGGCGGAACACCCAGGTGGTCGGCGCGCCGTTGGACGATCGCGTGCTCCGTGTCACCGGTCAGCAGCGCGCGGCCAGCGACGCCCCGGCGTCCCAGTCAGCCTCGACGGCGCGCCGGTCCACGCTGACCCGCAGCGCGACGAGCGTCGCCGCCCGGCGCAGCGTCAGCATGTCGCCACCGACGAATCGCGTCGTGTACTCCATGACGACGAGATGGCCCCAGGTCCGACCTGTCCAGGACGATCGGCGCCACGACGTGGCGGTGGGCGATGCCCGCCCGCGGCAGGGCCCCGACGATGAACGCGCGGCTCTCGTCGTGGGCCGCCATCGCGGCGAGCACGTCGGGGTGGGTCGCGAACGGCGCCTCCAGCAGCCGGGGGACGACGTGCGGATCCGACCCCCGGCGGGGTGGCTGCGGCCACGCGGGTCCCGTCGACTGCCGAAGACCGCGCACGGCTTGCCGAGCAGCTCGGCGAGCGTGACCAGCAGGTCGCGCAGCGGTCGCCCCTCGAGGACGAGGTCGCTGAGACGCTCGTCGACGGCGGTCGCCCGGCGCAGCGCACGGATCTGCCGGTGGCTCGGCTTCGATCTCGGCGCGCAGCTCCGCCCGGGCCTGGGCGTGCATGACGGCCACCGCCGCCAAGCTCACCGAAGGTCAGGGCGATCTCCGCGTCCGCCTCCGAGAAGGCGTGGGTCGCCGCTTCGTCGTCGAGGAAGATCACGCCGATCACCTCGTCGCCGAAGATCATCGGCACCGCCATGATCGACCGGATCCGCCAGAAGCGGACGGTCGACTTGACCGCCCGCGGGATCCTCCTCGGCGTTCTCGACGATGACCGGGCGCCGCGTGCGCAGCAGCTCGCGGGTGATGCCGTCGGCCGGACACCCCGCCCGTGACCGCTTGATGTCGGCCATGGCCTTCGGGCCGTTGTCCTCGCACACCGTCCCGACGAACAACCCGACGCGATCGTCGCGCAGATGGATGCTGCAGCGGCTGACCCCGACCAGCTTGCAGATCTGGGCGGCGACGACCTGCAGGACGTCGTCCAGCTGTGTCGTGCCCTCTGCCGCCGCCGCCACCTGGGCGAAGGCGCTCAACGCCCGGCGAACGGCCGGGACGTCGTGGGGGCCCTGTTCGATCGTGCTCTTCATCACGGCCTCATCGATCATGTGGGTTGATCCGAGTGGTCCTACCGGCTGCCGTCGTCCTACCGGCCGCCGTTGTCCGCGAACAACGACAGCGCCGCCGTCGCGTAGATCTCCGCCGCCTGGGTGACGTCGGCGATCGCGATGTGCTCGTCCACCTGGTGCGCCAGCTCGAAGTCGCCCGGGCCGAAGGTGATGGCCGCCGGGGTGCCGAAGCCGTCGGGCCCGGTGCGCATGAGCTCCACCGCGTCGACCCATCCACCGGTGAACTCACGCACGACGCCGGGCGTCCCGGTCACCGTGCCTACCGCGTCGACGAGCGCGTGCACGCCCGGGTGCTCCGGATCGACCTCGCCCGGGCGCAGCCACAGCCGGCCGGCACCCATCGGCAGGAGCTTGCGCTCGAACCGGACCTCGCCGTCCTCCTTCTCGAGCGTCCGCAGGAAGGCGTCGATGCCGTCGGTGACCTCGTGCAGCTCGGTCCCGGGAGGCGACAGCACCGAGAGGACCGCGTCGCAGCGCTCCGGGATCGCCCAGCCGCCGCCGGGCTGCGTGCGGATCGCGTTCGTGGTGACCCGGGGCTCGAACCACTGGGAGCGACCGGTGGGGAACGTCGAGCCGGCCGTCGTCGACGGCCTGCACGAGCAGCGCCATCTTCGTGATCGCGTTGATCCCGCGCTCGGGTTCGGTCGGGTGTGCGGTCTTGCCGATCGCGGTGATCTTCCAGGTCGAGATGCCGGGGTAGGCGATCTCGACGCCCTCGTTGCTCGTGGCCTCGGCGGAGAAGACGGTGCCCAGGCGTTCGCGGACCCCGAGGTCGGTCATGAGCGTCGGGCCGCGGAAGCCGTCCTCGCCGTCGACGTCGCTCATGAAGTACATCGGGCCGCTGCGGTGCTGGCCGGAGGCGACGATCGCCTCGCACGCGACGAGCATCGCGACGTGCGAGCCCTTGGAGTCGACCGCTCCGCGGCCGTAGAGGACCCCGTCCTCGACCTGGGCGCCCCACGGATCCCGCGTCCAGTCCGACGGGCGCGCGTCGACCGTGTCGTAGTGCGCGTCGAACAGGACCCCGGGACCGTCGCCGTCCCCCTCGAGGGTTCCCAGGACGAGGGGGGTCTTGAGCCCCTCGACCGCGTACTGCTCGACCGTCATCCCGAGCTCGCGCAGGCGCGCCGAGACCCAGAGATGGGCTGTCGTCTCCCGCTTGTTGACGCTGGGAATCGAGACGATCTCACGCAGCAGCTGCTCGCAGCGTTCGTCGGTGATCACGTCTGAGTCGATCCGGGTGCGGGGTTCGGTGGCCATGGGGAATTGTCCTTTTGGGTCTGGTGGGTCAGGCAGGAAGAAGCTGCGGGTGTTCGCGGAGGCTCATGCCGCCGTCGACCGGCAGGGCGACACCGGTGATCCAGCGTGCTGCGGGGGAGAGCAGAAAGGAGACGGCCGCGGCGATGTCGTCGCCCTCGGCGATGCGGCCGAGGGGCGTCTGGGCGATGAACGCCTCGGCGACCTCCGGCCGGGCGAGCATCGGCGCCATCAAGGGGGTACGGACGACGCCCGGGAGGATCGCGTTGACACGGAGGCCGAGCTCGCCGAGCTCCAGTGCCGCCGACCGCACCAGCGCCTCGATGCCGGCCTTCGCCGCCGAGTAGTGCGCCAGCCCGGGGACCGGTGCCTGCGAATCCACCGACGAGACGAACACGAGCGCCGCGCCGGGGTCCATGTGCGGGACGCACGCCTGCAGCGTGTTGAAGCCGCCGGTGAGGTTGACGCCGAGCACGAGCTCCCATTCGCGAGGGGCGATCTCCATGACCGGGGTGACGCGCGCCATGCCGGCCGCGTAGACGACGGCGCCGATCGCGCCGTGCTCGTCGGCGACGCGCCCCATCGCGTCGGCCAGTCCGTCGTGGTCGCGCACGTCGACGGCGATGCCGTCCCTCCCGGGCTTCAGGTCGGCGACCACCGTGGTCCAGCCGGCCTCGTCCAGCGCGACCGTGCACGCCTGCCCGATCCCCGATCCCCCGCCGACGATCACGGCGACGCCTGACGCACGCGTGCGGCGTGCTGCTCCGTCGCTCAGGTCCGCCATGTCATCGCCCCTTCCAGCAGGTCGGTGAGGTCGGCGAGGGCCGCGGCCCCTGTCGCACCGTCGGCGACGCGGTGGTCCAGCGTCAACGTGAAGGTCGCAAGGTGGACGAGGGCGATGCCGCCGTCGCGCGGCACGAGCGCCTCACGGGTGCGACCGACCGCGAGGATCGCGGTCTCCCCCGGGTTCAGCAGGGCGTTGAAGCGGTCCACGCCGAAGGCGGCGAGGCTCGAGAGCGAGATCGTGGCCCCTGTCATCTCGGTGCGGTCCAACCGTCCGCTGCGCGCCAGGCCGACGAGGCGTGATCGTTCGAGCGCGAGCTCGGGAAGCGTGCGCGAGTGGGCGTCGCGCAGGACGGGCACGAGCAGGCCCCGGTCCCCCGCGACCGCGAGCCCGACGTGGACACCAGGCGACCGTTGCAGGTGGGGGGTGCCGTCCGGTCCCGCTTCGACGTACGCGGCGGCGAGCACGTCGTGGCGGCCGACCGTCTCGGCGAGGGCCTGCACCAGGAGGTCGTTCACGCTGAGCTTGGCGGGGCCGGATGCGGTCAGGCGCGCCTTCTCCTGCGTCAGCCAGTCCAGTTCGATGTCCCGGTGCAGCGTGAACTGCGGGATCTGCGCGCTCTGGCTCATGCGCCGGGCGATGGCGCGGCGCGTCGGGGTCAGGGGCTCGATCGTGGCGCCATCGGAGGCGGCGGCGGACGGGAGAGCAGGCGTGGCGGCGGCCTGGACGGGCGCCGGGGCTTGGGCCGAGCCGCGGCCGGCGACGGCATGCTCGACGTCGCGAAGGGTGATCCGGCCGTGCGGTCCGGTCCCGGTGAGGGATGTCAGCGTGAGGCCGTGATGGGCTGCCGCGCGGCGGGCGACCGGCGCGACGCGCAGGCGGTGGGCGCCCCGGCCGGTGTCCGCGACGCTGCCGTTCGCGCCGGCGGGCGCAGCGGCGCCGACGCTCGTAAGCTCACGCTCGTCCGTGACGTCATCGCTCCCGGCATCTGGCTCGCCGCCCGGCTCAGCCGGCTCAGCCGGCTCGCCGCCCGGTTCGGCCGTCTCGCCGGCCTCGTCGCCCAGGAGGAGGAGCGTCGCGCCGATCGGGACCGTGTCGCCGACCTGCGTCTGGATCCCGACGACGACCCCGTCGCGGGGGGCGACGATGTCGGTCAGCGCCTTGTCCGTCTCGACCTCCACCACGGCATCGCCGGCGGCCACGCGGTCGCCGAGCGACACCAGGACGGTCATGACCGTTCCCTCTGTCACCTCGAGACCCATCTGGGGCATGAGCACCTGGGAGACCACCGACGTCGACCCTCTCTCCGTTCGCAACCGTAGTGTCTGACAAACGACCCTAACCTCCCCCTGGGCACTTGTCAAACGCGCCGAGTTCTGCGCACAATGTCTGACACACAGACATTGGAGTCGACGATATGCCCGCTGTGAGTTCCCCGCCGAAACCCCCACCCAGTGCCGAGCTGCGCTGCGAGCTGTTCGCGGTCATGGCCTTGATCCGCGCCTTCGAGACCCGGGTCTCCGAGCTCTATCGGGACGGTGACATCCCCGGCTTCGTCCACACCTCCCTGGGCCAGGAGGGGGTCGCCGCAGGCGTCGGTGTCGCACTGCGCGACGGCGACTACCTGGCGACCACCCACCGTGGCCACGGCCACTGCCTGGCGAAGGGCGTCGACGTCTACGGGATGATGGCCGAGCTCTTCGCCCGCGCCGATGGCCTCTGCCGCGGCAAGGGCGGCTCGATGCACGTGGCGGACCCCGCCCACGGGGTCATCGGCGCGAACGCGATCGTCGGCGCCAGCCTCCCGCTCGCGATCGGCGCGGGCCTCTCGAGCAAGTTGCTGCGCCAGGAACGCGTCGCCGTCGCCTTCTTCGGCGAAGGCGCGGTCAACCAGGGCTCCTTCCACGAGTCCGTGAACCTCGCCGCGATCTGGAACCTGCCCGTCATCTTCGTCTGCGAGAACAACATCTACGCCGAGTTCAGCGACAGCCGCCGGATGACGCGTGTGCCCTGCGTCGCCGACCGCGCCGCCGCGTACGGGATCGAGGCCCACACCGTCGACGGCAACGACGCCGACGCGGTCCACGCGGCCACCGAGGAGGCCGCCGCCACGTGCCGCGACGGCCGCGGACCCGTCCTGCTCGAGGCCGAGACCTACCGCTGGCACGGACACTACGAGGGCGACTCCCAGCCCTACAAGCCCGAGGACGAGATCACCGCCTGGCGGGAGCGCGACCCGCTGAGCGTCTGCGGCGACCGGCTCCTGGCGGACGCCGTCGCACGGGCGACGAGCTCGACGCGGTCCGGACGGATGCGGCCGCCCGCGTCGACGCCGCGGTCCAGCGCGCCACGCGACGCCGCCGTCCCGACAGATCGAGGAGGCGTTCGCAGCATGTCTTCGGCGACTGAGGCCCCGGTGGCCACCACGCGGTACATGGACGCGCTCGCCGCCGGCATGGCGCACCGCCATGGAGGAGGACGAGCGCGTCGTGCTGCTCGGCATCGACGTCGGCGCCGGCGGCGGGATCTTCACCGTCACCAAGGGCCTGCACGAGCGCGTTCGGCGACGACCGCGTCATCGACACCCCGATCAGCGAGATGGGCTACGTCGGCGCGGCGCGTCGGCGCCGCGATGACCGGGCTGCGCCCGATCGTCGAGATCATGTTCATGGACTTCGTCGGCGTCTGCCTCGACCCGATCCTCAACCAGGCGGCGAAGCTGCGGTACATGACGGCCGGAGCGCTGGAGATCCCGATCGTGTTCCGCACCCAGACCGGCGCCGGCCGGTCCGCCGGGCGCCCAGCACTCCCAGTGCCTGGAGGCGTGGTTCGCCCACGTCCCCGGGCTGAAGGTCGTCATGCCCGCGACCGTCACCGATGCCCACGACCTGCTCGTCGCCTCCGTCCGCGACCCGAACCCGGTCGTCTTCGTCGAGAACCGGCGGCTGTACGCGATGAAGGGACGCCTGGACGAGGATCCGCTCCCGCTCGGCAAGGCCCGGGTGGCCCGCTCCGGCGAGGACGTCACCGTCGTGACCTGGGGCCAGTCGCTGCGAGAGTGCCTGAAGGCCGCCGACATCGGCGAGGCCTCGCTGGAGGTCATCGACCTGCGCTCGCTCGTGCCGCTGGACATGGACACCGTCATCGCGTCCGTCCAACGCACCGGTCGGCTCCTCGTCGTCCACGAGGCGGTGCAGGACTTCGGCGCCGGCGCTGAGATCGCCGCCCGTGTCGCGGACGAGCTCTTCGACGTGCTGCGCGTCCCGGTGCGTCGCCTCGGGACGCCGTCGGTGCCGATGCCGTTCAGCCCGGATCTGGAGCGGACGCTGCTCCCCGCGGCGACGGCGATCTCTCAAGCGGCGGATCGGCTCCTGGCCGAGGGCTAACATGCCGCCCGTGCTGCAACGGAGATCGCCGTGAGACCTCTTCCGCCCCAACCGGTGGCCCAGGTCGTCACCCCCCGTCTGAAGGTGGCGCGCGCCTACGAGCAGCTCGCCGACCTGCTGCGCGAGCGCATCATGTCCGGCGACCTGCGTGAGGGCGAGCGCCTGCCGTCCGAGACCGACCTGGCGGCGCAGGCCGGGGTCAGCCGCTCCACGGTGCGCGAGGCGTTCCGCACCCTGCAGGAGGCCGGCTTGATCGAGCGCTCCAGCCCACGGGTGATGGTCGTCCGCCGCCGCACCGACGACCCGGCCTACCGCGAGCTGATGCACGCCCTGCGCCGTCAGAACGTGACGTTCCATCACCTGCACGAGGCCCTGCTCGTCCTCGAGCCCGAGCTCGTGCGCCTGGCGACGGAGCGCGCCGACGCTCACGACCTGCGGGTGCTGCGCGAGTCGCTGGACGCCCAGGATCGTCATCTGGACCACTTCAACGAGTGGAGCCGCCTCGACGAGGAGTTCCACCTGACGATCGCCGAGATCACCGCCAACCCGGCGCTCATCATCGCCCGCGCGCCGATCACCAAGCTGCTGCTGCCGACGCTGCACAGCTTCATGCGCACCCGGTCGATGACCGAGCACGCCACGCGCTATCACCACCGCATCGTCGTGGAGATGGAGCATCGTGACCCCGACACGGCGAGCGCGGTCATGCGCCGCCACGTCAACGACTTCCGCGTGGCCTGGGAGAAGGCGGGCCTCGACTTCCACATGGGGGTCGCCGGTCTCGCCGACACACCGCTGCCGGCCGCTGCCGGAGCCGTCGGGAGCCTGTAGGAGTTCCAAGCAGGCACCGGCCGGGGGGGCGCCCGTCCCGTACGGTCAGGCGATGACCTACTGGGACGTCGAGCAGCGGGACGGCATCGTCGTCGCCGCGTACACCAACGCGCCGATGAACTACTTCGTCGGCGACGGCGCCGCCGAACTCGGGGCGCTGATCCCCACCTGGCGCGACCCGGCGGTCCGCGTCGTCATCCTCACGGGGGGCGTGCCCGACCGGTACCTCACCCACTACAGCGTGGAGGAGCTGACGGCCCTCGCCGGCGACCGCGCGCAGATGGCGGCCGTCGGCACCGACCTCAACGACGGCTATCACGCGCTCGTTCAGGACCTGAGCGATCTGGAGAAACCCGTCATCGCCGCGATGAGCGGCGACACGATGGGCGGGGGCCTGGAGCTGTCGCTCGGCTGCGACATCCGCATCGCCCAGCGCGGGGACTTCTCCATCGGCTTCCCCGAGGTGTCGCTCGGGATCCTCCCCGGTGGCGGCGGGACCCAGCGACTCCCACGCATCATCGGGAGCGGCCCGGCCCTGGACTTCATCCTCCGCAGCCGCATCGTCTCACCCGACCAGGCGCTGGCCCTCGGGATCGTCAGCGAGGTGGCCGACGACGCACGGGCACGCGCCGAAGAGCTCGCCCGCGAGCTCGTGCGGCACTCGCCGATCGCGCTGGCGCAGGCCAAGCGCTCGGTGCTGCGCGGGGCGAACCTGCCGCTCTCCGAGGGGTTGCGGGTGGAGGCCGACGCCTTCCTCGCGACGATGCTCAGCGACGACGCCGTCACGGCGATGGACGACTACGTCGCGACCGCGCACGACGCGCGCCGGGCGTGGGTCCGCGGCCGCGCCGCCGGCGTGCCCGGCGACCCCGGCTGACACCGTTGTGATTGCCCCAACACCGCGCAGCGGGCGGGGCACGGCCGGGGTGCGGCGTCCGTAGCGTCAGGCCATGGGATTCGTCAAGACACCAGAAGAGATCTCGCGCATCGAGCATGCGCTGAGCCACCCGCGATTCGTCAACGGCGAGATGTTGTCGGTGGATTTCCTCACCGACGCCGACGTCGTCGCGCAGCTGCTGCCGCCGCCGCTGGAGCCGGGCGACAGCCCGCTCGTCTCGGCGATGGTCGGCCGCTGGCAGTCGAACTGCGTCGGCGACTTCTTCGGCGGCGCGATCTATGTCTCCGCGCGGCACGAGGGTGTCGACGGCGACGTACGTCCTGGCGATGTACATGGACAACGACGTGCCCGACGATCTACGGGCGCGACCTCTTCGGCGAGCCCAAGAAGCTCGCCGACAGCGCGCTGCAACCGCCACGGGGACGTCTTCACCGGGCACGTGGACCGCGGCGGCGTGCGGATCATCGAGCTCAACGCGCAGCTGCCGACCGACCTTGGAGCGTTCGACACCGAGAGCTACAACTTCAACTTCAAGGCGCGCCCCGCCGCGGACGGCATCGGCCTGCAGGAGGACGCGATCCTCACGCGGGCGCACTTCGAGACCCGCGTCTGCGCCGGCCGCGAGGGCACCGGGAGCGTCACCCTGCGTGGCACCGTCCACGACCCGCTCGACGAGCTGCCGATCCGCTCGATCGTCCGTGCCTCGTTCATCGAGGTCGACCTCATCGGGACGTGCGAGGCCGTCGCCACGACACCCGCCGCGGTCTTCGCGCCCTACCACCACGGCCGTCACGACGACTGGAGCGCGCTGGACACCGAGTCGCTCGTCCTCGCCGCCGTCGCGGGCTGAGACGGCTCGGGCCGCACCAGCTCGAGGCCGACGCGGCGGCTACCTCATGAACCTCGTCCACGAGTTCTCGTTCACCGCGCGCCTGGCGCCGTCGGTGCCCGTCGGGCCCGGACTCTTCGGCACCCGGCGGATCCGCCATGTCCTCGGCGGCGATGTCGTCGGCGAGCGCATCAAGCGGCACGGTGGGCAGCGGGGGCGGGGACTGGATCCTCGTCGGCCCCGATGGTTGGGGCTCCCTCGACGTGCGCCTGACGATCGACACCGAGGACGGCGCGCACATCTACGTCCAGTACTTCGGCGTCGTCGAGTACAACGACGCGTCCAACGCGGCGAACGCCGGGACGCGCTCCAGCGACTACGCCGATCACTACTTCCGGACCGCGCCGCGGCTGGAGTCCGGCGACCCCCGGTACGCGTGGGTCAACCGGACGCTCTTCGTCGGCGAAGGGTCGCCTGCACCCGGGACCCGTCGTCGAGTACCGGGTGTCGCGCGTCACCTGACCCCGTGCCTCGCGCGCGCCCGTGCGCCGGGCTCAGCTCAGGCCGTTGCCGTTGGCCTGCGCCGCTGAGGCGGACGGTGACGACGGTCCCGGCGTGTCGGCGGCGCGGCCACGTCGTCGGTGGTCCACCGGAGACCGCCGGCCCGGCATCCTGCCCGGCCCCACGGTCGACGGTGCCTCCTACGCGTGGCCCCGCTGAGGTAGGCGGCCTCGATCTCGCCCAGGCGTGTCGCGCGCCTCGTCCGCGGTCAGCGCCATCACGATGTGACCGCGGCGCATGACGTACGCGCGGTCGGCGTACCGCAGCGCCTTGCGCGCGTGCTGCTCGACGATCAGCACGCCGGTGCCCGGCTCGGTCGCCGCGGCGGCACCGCCTCCAGCAGGCGGTCGACGACGAGCGGCGCCAGGCCCAGCGACAGCTCGTCGGCCAGCAGCACCCGCGGGTTGCGGCCCAGCGCCCGGGCCAGGGTGAGCATCTGCTGCTCGCCGCCCGACAGCAGGCCGCCGCGCGTGCCCATGCGCTTCTCGAGCTCGGGGAACAGCGCGAGCGCCTGACTCGGGTCCACGCCGCCGCAGCGCAGGTTGTCGCGCGCCGTCATCGCCCTTGAAGACCGACCGCTCCTCGGTGACGTAGGACAAGCCCGGCGCGGGCCCGCCGGTACAGCGGCGCCTTGGTCACCTCGCCGTCGAATCAGGACCTCCCGGCAGATCAGCGGCAGCTCGCCGCCGAGCGTCAGCAGCGTCGTGGTCTTGCCGGCGCCGTTGGGCCCGAGCAGGCAGACGACCTCGCCGGGGCGGACCTCGAGGTCGAGGTCGTGGACGACGGGCTGCCCGGCGTAGCCGGCGTCCAGCCCGCGCGCCTCCACCACGACGGTCATCGCTGTACCTCCTCGGTCTGCGCCGTGGTCTGCGTCGCCGATGTGCCGGCGCCGCCTTCCGCCTGCCTCTCCGCGTCGTCCTCGCCGAGGTAGGCCGACACGACGCGGGGTCGCGGCGGACCACCTCGGGGTGTCCGGCCGCGATCTGCTTGCCGAAGTCGAGGACGACGATCTCGTCGCAGACGGTCATCACGAAGTTCATGTCGTGCTCGACCAGCAGCATCGGCCATGCCCCAGTCGTCGGCCAGGCGCCGCACGAGGCTGGGCCAGCTCGGCGGTCTCGGCGTCGCCGAGGCCGGCGGCCGGCTCGTCGAGCAGCAGCACGCTCGGCTGGGTGGCGACGGCGCGGGCGATCGCCAGCAGGCGGCGCTTGCCGTAGGAGAGGTCCTCGACGCTGCGGTCGAGGTCGTCCTCGAGCTCGAACTCGCGGATCGCCGCGATGACCTCGCCGGGCAGCGGCGGGTTGACCGGCCAGACGAGGTCGCGGAGGTAGGAGCCAGCCGTCGCGCGGGTCGGAGGCGACGCGCAGGTTGTCCAGCACGGTCGAGTCCTCGAACAGCTCCAGCGACTGGAACGACCGGCCCAGCCCGGCGCGGGCGCGCTTGGTCGCCGACCAGCCGGTGATGTCCTGCGCCGTCGAGGTGCAGGGCGCCGCCTGAGACCTTCGGTGAAGCCGGTGACGGCGTCGATGACCGACGTCTTGCCGGCGCCGTTGGGCCCGATCAGGCCCGGTGATGCGGCCGGGGACGACCGTCAGCGAGACGCTGTCGACGGCGACGGTGACGCGCCGTAGCGCACGGTGAGGTCGCGGACCTCGAGCGTCCGTGGCGGCACCGGCTTCGACCGCGCGCTCGGGCAGCTCGCGGACCGCGGGCTCCGCGCGCGGCTTCAGCCGCGGGAAGCGTCCGCGCCGAGCTTCGTCCGCAGGCCGGTGATCTGGCGGATCTGCTCGCGCGGCGATGCCGTCCTGGTTCAGCAGCACGAGCACGATGAGCGAGATGCCGCCGATGAGGTCGATGTACTTGCCGACGCCGCTCGGAGAAGATCGACGTCAGGAGCTGCTGGTCGAAGGCGCCGCCGGCCAGCGTCGCGCCGATGACCGGCCCGACAGGTAGCCGATGCCGCCGAGCAGCGCCGAGGCCGACGTCGGTGATCGAGGTGAAGCTCGTGAACTGCGTGTAGTCGACGTGGCAGCCGGAAGGCGAGCAGGATGCCGCCGAGCGCGGCGATCGCCGGCCGACAGCGCGAAGGCGTAGAGCTTGGCGCCGGGCACGCTGATGCCGAGCGCCGCGGCGGCGCGCTCGTTCGTGCGCACCGCGATCAGCCGCCGGCCGCTGCGCCCGCGGCGCAGGTTCGCGACCGCGAGCGAGCACGAGCGACGAAGAGGCCGAGGACGAAGCAGGCCGTAGCGCGTCGGGTGGGCGATCGCGTTGATGTCCCAGCCGAACAGCGTGGGCGTCGCCGACCTGCGTGCCCTGGATGCCGCCGGTGTAAGCCGGGTTGCTGAACAGCATCAGCTCGATCGCGGTGCCCAGGCCGAGCGTGACGATGGCGAGGTTGATGCCGCGGGTGCGCACGGCCGGGAGCGCGAAGAGCACGCCCGAGCGGGACCGTCGGCGGCGGTGCCGGCGAGCAGCGCCGAGCCAGAACGGGGTGCCCTGGGCGTCCACCAGCCGCCCGGCGACCCAGGCGCCGAACCCGGCCAGCGCGAACTGCGCGAGCGAGAGCTGGCCGGCGTAGCCGGTGACGACGACGATCGACAGCAGGACGAAGGCGACGCAGAGCGTCGTGGTGATCGCGTCCGTCCACTGCGGTCGACAGCGTCGCCATGAGGAGGACGCGCGAGCGACGACGGCTGGTCACGCGCGCCACGACCAGTTGATCCGGCCGGTGCCGATCGACGGCAGCCGCTGCAGGAAGTAGTCGCGCAGCGGCAGCGCCTGGCCCGTGAGGACCAGCACCAGCACGATGACGATGAACGGCACCGAGTCGCCGAAGCCCGGCTGGTGGACGTAGCGGTTCAGCTCGGTCTGCCCGATGCCGATCGCCAGGCCGGCGGCCAGCGCGATCGGGAAGGAGCGGAACTGCGCCACCAGCGCCGCCGCGATCGCGGCGAGGACGAGGTTCGTCATGACCGACACCTGCAGGGTGACGATCGGCGCGATGAGGATCGCGGCCAGGCCGGCGAGCGCGGAGCCGAGCGCCCAGTTGAGCGTCGCGATGCGGTCCGGCGACCAGCCGATGGCCGCGGCCGCACGCTCGTTCTCGGCGACCGCGGCGGTCGCCAGGCCGAAGGTGGTGAAGCGGTAGAGCGCCCACAGCGCCGAGGGTCAGGACGGTCGGCGATCCCGAGGAGGATGAGCCGGTCGGCCGAGATGACGATCGTGTTGTGGATGCTTGACGATGTCCGTCGGCAGCTCGGCTGAGCACGAACCGCGGCGTGGAGCCGTAGCGCAGCACGGCGATGGACTGCAGCGTGACCAGCACGCCGAGGGTGGCGATCACGCGCACCAGCGGCGAGGAGCGGCGCAGCGGCCGCATGATCAGCAGGTGCGTCAGGCGCCGATGAGCGCCGAGAAGAGCGACGCCGACCACGAGCGAGGGCCAGAAGCCCCAGCCCTGCTGGCTCGTGCAGGTCCCACTGCAGGAAGGCGCCGGCCATGCCGATCGCGCCCAGGGCGAAGTTCAGGACGCCGGAGCCGCGGTAGATGACGATCAGGCCCTGCGAGGCCAGGGCGTACAGCGCCCCGATGCCGAAGCCCAGGAACGCGAACCGGATGACTTCTTCCACGTCGTACTCCTCTGTCGCGGGTACTGGACGTTGAACGACCGTCGGCCCCGGGGCAGGTGCCCCGGGGCCGGCGTACTGCGTCACGATCACTACGGCTTCTTGCCGAGGGCGAGGTCGCCGACGTCCTCGAACTCGGTCGTCAGCGGGACGACCTTGCCGTCCTTGATCGTGCTGAACACGACGGTCCGGTTGAACAGGCGCTTGAACGTCCGGGTTCTCCGTCCACGCCTTCGTGAAGTCGAGCACCGGGACCATGCCGTTGGTGTCGAGCGCCGTCGTCTTGGCCGACCTGCGCGAGGAACGACGCGGCGTCGATGTTCTCGCCGCCTCCCGGGCTCTCCTCGGCGACGATCTTGAAGCCCGGTGTACGCCGCCCACGTGCCCATCCCGCCGAGCGAGTTGTAGTCCTGGCCGGGATCGGCGTTGGCGTCCTTCAGCGCCTGGCGGTAGTCGGCCCACGGATCGGTCGCCAGGTCCGGGTACATGCCGGCGATGACGGAGCCGTCGAGCTTGTCGCCCAGGCCCTTGATCGAGACCGCGTCCAGGTTGCCCTGCGGGCCGTACATGCGGGCCGTCGTGCCGGACTGCACGCACGCCTGGTTCCAGGCGATGTACGGCGTCTCGGAGACGACCATCACGACGCAGTCGGCTCCGCCGCCGGTCGCCTCGGCCACCTGCGGGCTGTAGTCCTTGGCCGTCGGCGGCAGGATGACCGTCTTGCCGAACTTCATGCCGTAGGCCTTCATCGCCGCTTCATCGGCGGCACGAAGCCCTGGGCGCCGTCGATGATGACCGCGTTGATCTTCTTGCAGCCGTCCTCGACCGCCCGCTTGACGAGCCCGACCGCGTACAGCGGCTGCGTGCCCATCGGGAACGAGATGTCGGAGCTCCACTGCGGCGGCGTGATCGGGCAGCACTCGCCGAAGATCGGCGATCTTCGCCTTGACGAGCGCGGGCATGATGTTCGTCCCGAGGAACGAGAACGAGCCGACGACGGCGTCACGACCTTGTCGTCGACCGCCTTGCGGGCGCAGGCCGACGCGTCGGTCGGCTTGCCGTGCTCGTCGCAGACCTCGACCTGCAGCGGCCGGCCGGCGATGCCGCCGTTGGCGTTGATGAACTTCTCGTACGCCTTCGCGGTGATCGGCGATGTTCGGGTAGACCGGCCCCTGGGAGTCCAGCGACGTGATCGTCATGGCCTTGATCGGCGTCGCCGGTGGGCGCGGCGACAGCATGGCCGCCGGCGTGCCGTCGCAGCGGCGGTCGTGCGGAACTGCTCGAGCGAGCTGTCGTCGCTGCCGCCGCAGGCAGCGAGCGCACAGCGGAACAGCGCATAGGACCAGCGCAGTCGGCGAGCAGCCTCGTCGGCGCCTCACCCGCCCGGCCGGGATTCCGGCGCGATCGTCCATCATGTGCTTCCTCCTTGAGATTTGCGAACCATCTGGCGGCGCAAGGCTAAGGCAGCGGCCTGGAGCGGCGGGCGGGGTATCGGCCCGCCGCTTGGAGAAACGACCAGCCGCACCCGTGGCCCCTCCCGTCGGCCAGTCCCATGGGCGCGCGAAGGCTCGGCCGACCGCACCAGCACGGAGGAGAAGAACATGGACCTGGAAGCCCTGAGCGCGTCGTTCTCGCAACCGATCGGCCCCGGTGTCGCATACCCCGCCGCCGCCGTACCTCTACCGCGGCGTGGAGGACATCTTCATCGCCTACGAACGCCGACCCGGCCGGCGTGGAGGCCCTGCTGCCCCCCGGTCTCGAGGCCGCGGACGAGGTACCCGATGTGCATCGCCTGGGGCCGCTGGATCCCGTTCTCCACGTTCGGGCCCTACCACGAGGCGTACGTCATGATCCGCGCGCGGTTCGAGGACACGATGTTCCTCTACCAGCCGTTCATCTTCACCGACAACGAGATCCCGCTCGTGGCCGGCCGCGAGCTGTGGGGCTTCGCCAAGAAGCTCGCGGTCATGGAGCGGACCTCCGGCGGCGCGGGCGCTGCCCCTACGGCGAGCAGATGCTCTTCACCGTCGAGCGCCCGAAGGGCCAGCGCATCATGACCATGTCGATCGCCTGCGACGCGATCCAGGACCCGTCGGAGCTCGAGGACACGCCCGTGCTCTCCATGCGCCTGATCCCGGGCGCCGACGCGGGATCGCCGCCGTCGGTCGCCGAGCTCGTGCGGCTCGACGTCGAGGCGCCGCTGCACACGAGCGCCGACGGCACCCCGATGCTGTGGACGGGCCGCGCGTCGTCTGACGATGGACGCCGTCTCCGCGGTCGACCCGTGGCACCTGCTCGCGCCGAAGAAGGTCGCTCCAGGGGTGGTTCGGCGTCTTCGACTTCGACCTCCACCACGGCGGGTCATCCACGACTACGTCCCGGAGCTGACGGCGCTCTCCGGCCACGCCGTCGGGGTCCGAGCCATGACCGACACCGACGCCGGCGCGCGCAGGACGAGCTCGGGCCTGCGGCCCCTCATCGGGCTGACCCGCGACCGAGCGCGTCATCGACCACGAAGCGATCCCGTGGGTCCCCTACGCGGAGGGCGTCTCGGTGAAGCCGCTGCGCATGAACCGGCGCACGGGCGTCTGGTCGAACCTCACCAAGGTCGAGGGCGGCGGCAAGCTCAACCGGCACTACCACGTCGGCCCTGTGACCGGCTTCGTGCTGGAGGGCAGCTGGTACTACGTCGGGCGTGACTGGGTGGCCCGCAAGGGCATGGTCATCTGGGAGCCGCCCGGGGACGTGCACACGCTCATGACGGGCGACGAGGGGACGATCACGCACTTCACGCTGGAGGGCGCGCTCATCTACGTCGACGACGACGACAACGTCGCCGGCTTCGACGACTGCCTGAGCTTCACCGAAGACCTACGAGGACCTCTGCGCGGCGATCGGCATCGAGCCGGTGGACCTGGACTTCTGACGACCCGGCCTCCCGCCCGCTCAGCGGCGCAGCGTGACGCTGACGTCGCCGCGGGTGGTCGAGATCGACCGCCCGGAGCGGGCTGGCCAGCACGTCGCCGATCCAGCCCAAGCCGCTGGCGCCGCTGATCGGGTGGACCGGCGTGATCGGCGTCGCCGCCGCCTGCATCGCGTCGACGTCGGGCTCGGGCATGAGATAGCGCAGCAGCAGCTCCTCGTCGCTGAGGTTCTCGCCGTACTGGGCACGGATCTCCTTCAGCGACGGCTGCGCCGGCTCGCCGGCCAGGATCGTGCGGCCGCGCTGCGTCGCCAGCGCGCGGTCGCGCAGCTCCCCGTTCGACCTCGCCGGGCGGGGTGCCGTACCAGCCGGCGACGTACATGAGGTTCTCGTCCGGGATCGTCGCGTACCGCTCGCCCTGCAGGACGTTGAGCAGCGCCTGGATGCCGACGAGCTGGGAGAACGGCGTCGCCATGAGCGGGTAGCCGAGCTCGGCGCGCACCTGGACGGCCTCCTCCAGCACCTCGGGCAGGCGGTCGCGCTATCCCGACCTGCTTCAACTGGTTGCGCAGCGTTCCCATCATGCCGCCCGGGGAACTGCTGCTGGACGGTGGCCAGGCTGTACTCGACGGGGGCGCCCGTCTCGTAGCCCTCCTGCGCGGCGCAGGCGGCGAAGTGCGCGCAGACCTCGTCCAGGCGGCTCGTGTCCAGCGCGACCTCGTGCCCGAGGCGACGCATGTTGTCCACGCGACGTCCGTGGACGGGAGCGAGTGGCCGTTGGCCAGCGAGCGGCACCGCGGTGTGCAGGATCGTGCAGCCGAGCTTCGACGCCGATCTGGTGGTTCAGCGCGCCCATCGCGGTCTTGTCGTGGAAGTGCAGCTCCAGCGGGATGCCGTCGGCGTGCTCGTGCATCAGCCCGATCCAGCGGCGCGCGCGGTCGGGCGCGCAGCACGCCCGCCTCGTCGCCGAGGATGATCGTGTCGGCCACGCCGGCCCGTGCCATGCGCTGCATGAGCCCGACGTAGTGCTCGTCGGTGTGGACCGGTGACAGGCTGAAGTTCAGCTGCGGGGACGCGGTCATCCCCGCGTCCTGGGCGATCTTCGCGACGTGGAGCATCTGCTCGACGTTGTGCAGGCAGTCGAAGATCCAGAGGCTGCCGATCCCGTGCTTGGCGAGCGTGCTGGACCCACAGCTCGACGATCGAGTCCGGGGTGATGCCCATGCCGACGACGCCGTTGGAGCGTGTCCCGGCGCGCAGCGTCGTGTTCGGCATCGCGGCGTGGATCGCGTCCAGGTTCTTCCACGGATCCAGCTGCAGGTGGCGCACGAGCACCTCGAACGGCGAAGACCCGGTGAGGTCGACCGTGCGGTAGCCGCGCTCGGTCGATGGCGTCGGCCACCGGCAGGATGTGGCCGGCGTGCATGCGCATGCCCCACAGGCTCTGCTGGCCGTCGCGGAGCGATTGGTCGATGAACTCGATGCGGGCCATCAGGGGGCCTCCTCGGACGGGTGGGCGTCCATTGGGGTAGGAACTGCTCCTCCAGCCAGCGCGTGTGCACCTGGCCGGAGACGACGTCGGGATGGGCGATCACGTCGGCGATGAAGAGGGCCGTCGTGGAGACGCCGGCGACCTCGAGCTGATGCAGCGCGTGGTGCAGGCGCGCGAGCGCCTGCGGACGGTCGTCGCCGTACGCGATGACCTTGGCCAGCAGCGAGTCGTAGTACGGCGTGATGGTCCAGCCCGGATAGCAGGCGGTGTCCACGCGGATGTGGGTGCCGAGCGGGGCGGCCCAGCGCTCCAGCCGTCCGGGCGTCGGCATGAAGTCGTGCTCGGGGGACTCCGCGTTCAGACGCGCCTCGACGGCGTGCCCGTGGACCCGGATGTCGTCCTGCGTCACCGACAGCCCCTGCCCGCCGGCGATGCGCAGCTGCTCACGCACGACGTCCACACCGGTGACGAGCTCGGAGACGGGGTGCTCGACCTGTAGGCGCGCGTTGATCTCGAGAAACGCGAAGGTCTCGCGCTCGACGTCGACGAGGAACTCGCAGGTCGCCGCGCCGTGGTAGTCGAGCGCACCGATGAGCGTCGTCGCAGCCGCCAGGATCTGCGCGTCGAGCGCGGCGGAGAGCCCGGCCGCGGGAGCCTCTTCGATGAGCTTCTGGTAGCGACGCTGCAGCGTGCAGTCACGGTGGCCGAGGTGGATGACGCGGCCGGTCGCGTCCGCCAGGACCTGCACCTCGACGTGCCGAGCGCGCCGGACGTACCGCTCGACGAACACGCGGCCGTCGTTGAAGGCCTGCTCGGCTTCGCCGGACGCCGACGCCCACGCACCGGTGATGTGCTCCGGGATCCTCGACGAGGCGCATGCCGCGGCCGCCACCGCCTCCGGCCGCCTTGATGAGGACGGGGTAGCCGATCTCCTCGGCGACCCGGGCGGCCTCCTCGGCCGTGCCGACGATGTCCGATCCGTCGCCGACCGGAATGCCGAGCTCTCGCGCCAGTGCGCGTGCGGTCGCCTTGTCGCCGCCGCGCCGCATCGCCTCCTCCGACGGGCCGACGAACGCGATGCCGGCCTCTGCACAGGCGGCGGACAACTCAGGCCGCTCGGAGACGAAACCGTACCCCGGATGTAGTGCGTCGCAGCCCGTGAGCGTCGCAGCCGCGACGAGGCGGTCGACGTCCAGGTAGCTCTGCGACGGGGTGGCAGGCCCGATGCAGATCACGCGGTCGGCCAGTTGCGCGCCGAGGCTCTCGCGGTCGGCGTCCGACACGACGAGGACGGTCTCCAGCTCCTCGTCGACGCACGCGCGCAGGATGCGCACGGCGATCTCCCCGCGGTTGGCGATCAGGACGCGACGCAAGGCCATCGGCTCGCCTAGGCCTCCGGATCGACGACGACGAGCGTCTGCCCGAACTCGACCGTGTCGCCGTTGCCGACCGCGACCGCGGTCACGACACCGTCCGTCGGCGAGCCGACGTGGTTCATGAGCTTCATGACCTCGACGATGCCGATGGTGTCCCCTGCCGTGACGTGAGCCCCGACCTCGACGAACGGCGGCGCTCCGGGCGCCGGTCCACGCCAGAAGATCCCGACCGACGGCGAGGGGATCGGGGTGCCCGCCGCACCTGCGGCGGGGTTCTCGGCGGGTGGCGGTGGCCCGGGCACCTCCGCGGCGACCGGCGGCGGGACAGCGGCAGGCGGCGGCGACGCTGGGGCCGCGGTCGGAGGCGCCGACGGCGCCGCGGGTTCGGGAACCGGTGCGCCCATCCCCGCCGGCAGGGGGTCACGGGAGACATGCAGACGGTCGCCTCCGATGGTCAACACCATCTCTTGCCAGTCGCTGTGGTCAAAGGCGTCCAGCAGTGCCTTGACGGTCTCTTGATTCATTTCCATACGGCCGGCCTCCGGATAAGGCAGGCACCGAAGGCGCCCGCGATAGTGCAGCTGTGAAAGTCGATTTCCAACGTCCGTTCGCCCTGCCTGCCGGCGCCACGGAGCTGCTGCTCGTGCGTCACGGGTCCGTCGATCCGCCCGCCCGGCCCGACGACCTCATCGACGGGCGCAGCGACCCGCCGCTCAACGAGCGTGGCCGCGAGTCACGCCCAGGCCGTCTGCCGGCTGCTTGCCGCTCGTGCTCCGGCGGACGCGCCCCTCTTCACGTCGCCGCTGCGCCGGACGACGCAGACGGTCGCCGCTCTCGCGCAGGCGGCGACCGTGCTCAGCGCGCTGACCGAGGTCTACCTCGGTGAGTGGGAGGGGTACGGCATCGCCACCCGTGGCGCGGCCGGTACCCCGGAGTTCGTCGAGATGATGCGTGGCCAGCGCTGGGACGTGATCCCCGGCGCCGAGTCTGCCGACGCCTTCGCGCAGCGGGTCCGCCGTGCCCTGGACACCGTCGTGGAGGGCGGGGCCCCGCTCGTCGTGGTCGTGACCCACGCGGGCGTCATCAGCGAGATGTGCCGTCAGGTGACCGGCAGCGAGCCGTTCGCCTTCCTGGGGTCCGCCAACGGGTCGGTCACGCGTCTGGCCCGCATGCCGGAGGGCCGCTGGACACTGCTGTCGTTCAACGAGACCTCGCACCTTGAGGACGAACGTACCCACCCCTAGACCGTCTGGCGCGGGCCGCGCGACGGGGCGCTGTGATTGATCCAAGCCCGGGCTGCACGGCGCCGCTGCGCACCTGGTGCCGGTCCCCGTCGCTCAGTCCATCCGCTGGCCTCCGTCGACGTTCAGCGTCTGCCCGGTGATCCACGCGGCCTGGTCTGAGGCCAGGAACAGGACGGCGTCGGCGATGTCCTGCGGCTGTCCCTGGCGCTGCATCGGGAGGCCGGCGATGCGGGCGGCCTTCGCCGTACCCGCCGGCGCTCCCGCGGCAGCGTCACGGCGGGCGAACGTCCCGTCCATCATCGCCGTGTCCGTCGAGCCGGGGCAGACGCAGTTGACGCGCACGGTCGGTGCCACCTCCAGCGCGAGCTGTTGGGTGAGGCCGATCACCGCCCACTTCGTGGCGCAGTAGGCGCCCATCCGTGGCTGCCCGGCGCGCCCGGCGACGGACGAGATGTTGACGACCGTGCCCGAGCCGGCCTCCAGCATGCCGCCGAGGAAGGCCTTGCAGACGTGGAAGACGGCGTGCAGGTTGGCGTCGACCGTCGCGTACCACGCCTCGTCGGGCAGCTCGAGCAGGGTGTACTGCCCGGCGGGCCCCGCGACGCCCGCGTTGTTGACGAGCACGTCGACGGTCCCGAGGTCGGCACGGATCTGCCCGGCGATCGCCGCGACGGCTGCCGGGTCGCCGAGATCGCCCTCCACGGCGAGCACGCGCCCGCCGTGTGCGCGCACGTCGTCGGCGACGGCGTGAAGCTCTTCGGGGTCACGGCCGCTGCCGCTGCCGTGCACCGCCACGTCGGCGCCCGCCGCCGCGAGGGTCAGCGCGATCGCCCGCCCGATGCCGCGGCGCCGGCCTGCCCCGGTCACGAGGGCCACGCGCCCCGCCAGTGGCCGTGAGCTCTCAGCGCGCTGCGATGATCCGTCGTCCATGCCCGTCATCTCCCTCGTCCGCCATGGTCAAGCGTCGTTCGGCGCGGCCGACTACGACGTCCTCTCCGAGCTGGGCCACCGTCAGGCGGCGGCGCTGGACGCTGCGCTGGCCGGGCGCGGCGCCGTCGCGCAGACCGTCCGCTGCGGTTCGCTGCGGCGCCAGCGCGACACCGCGGTCGCCTGCCGCCGCTCGGCTCTCGGTCCGGTCGTGCCGGACGCCCGGTGGGACGAGTACGACTCCGCGGACGTCGTCCTGCACCACGCCGCAGTCGACCCCGCCACCGGCGGTGACCAGCACGGCGGCATCGGGGTTCCGGCGGGCATGGACTCCGCGCAGTTCCAGGCGATGCTCGACGAGGCGCTGCTGGCGTGGATCGACGCGGGACCGGCCAGCCCGTGCGCCGAGTCCTGGCCCGCCTATCGTGCCCGTGCCGTCGGCGCTCTGGACGAGCTCGCCGCCGGGCTCGGACGCGGCGAGAACGCCATCGTCTTCAGCTCCGGCGGCACGATCGCTGCCGTCGTCGCGGCGCTGCTCGGTGCTTCCGACCCGGTGTTCGTCGCGCTGAACAAGGTCGCCGTCAACACGGCGGTGACGAAGGTCATGGTCGGCCGCACGGGCCTGCGGCTGTTGAGCTACAACGAGCACTCGCACCTCGAGCACGACCGGGCGCTCATGAGCTTTCGCTGAGCGCCGCCCGGTAGGGCGCAAGCTCCTGGCGGGCGATGATCATCTTGTGGACCTCGTCCGGTCCGTCGGCCAGACGCAGGCTTCTGACGTGCGCGCTCATGCGCGCGAGCGGGAAGTCGTCGCAGACCCCTCCGCCGCCGTGGATCTGGATGGCGCGGTCGATGACCTTCGACGCCAGGTTCGGCGCCGCGATCTTGATCGCCGCGATCTCCGTGCGCGCATGCTTGTTGCCGACGGTGTCCATGAGCCACGCCGTCTTGAACGTCAGCAGGCGGATCATCTCCAGGTCGATCCGGGATTCGGCGATCCAGTCCTGCACGTTGGCGCGGTCGGCCACGGGCCGGCCGAAGGTCACCCGTTCCGTCGCCCGCCGGCACAGCAGCTCCAGCGCCCGCTCGGCCGCACCGATCGTGCGCATGCAGTGATGGATGCGGCCCGGACCCAGGCGCGCCTGGCTGATGAGGAAACCGTCCCCTTCCTGGGCCAGGAGGTTGTCCGCGGGAACGCGCACGTCCTCGAGCAGCAACTCTGCGTGCCCCTCCTGGTGGGAGTAGCCGAAGACGTCCAGGTTGCGCACGACCGTCAGGCCCGGGGTGTCACGCGGGACCAGGATCATCGACTGCTGCCGGTGCGGAGGGCCGTCCGGATCGGTCTTCCCCATCACGATGAGGATCTTGCAGCGCTCCCGGATCGCGCCCGTCGTCCACCACTTGCGGCCGTTGAGGACGTACTCGTCGCCGTCGCGCTCGATCCGTAGCTGGACGTTGCGCGCGTCGGAGCTGGCGACGTCCGGCTCGGTCATCGCAAAGCCCGAGCGGATCTCACCGTCCAGGAGCGGGCGCAGCCAGCGGTCCTGCTGTTCGGGCGTGCCGAACTGCGTCAGCACCTCCATGTTGCCGGTGTCCGGCGCTGCGCAGTTGACGGCCTCCGGGCCGATGTGGCTGCGACCGGTCAGCTCGGCCAGCGGCGCGTACTCGAGGTTCGTCAGGCCGTGGCCGTGGGCGGGATCGGGGTGGAAGAGGTTCCACAGACCCAGGGCCTTGGCCTGCCCCTTGAGCTCCTCCATCACCGGCGGGTGGGCGTGGGGATCACCGGCCTCGCGGAGCTCCTGCTCGTAGCGGTCCTCGGCGGGAATCACCTGCTCGCTGACGAACGTCGCCAGGGTCGCGGCGAGTTCGCTGCGTGCGGGCGGTCGGCTCGAAGTCCATGGCTCCGATGATCGGTGCGGACCGGCGTGGTCCGCCGCACCGGCGCCGCGACGCTTGGGGGAAGTCCAAGGGCCGCGACGCGCTACAGCAGCCCCAGGCGCAGGGCGCGCACCGCCGCGTCGGCCCGGTTGCGGGCTCCGAGCTTGCCGAGGATGTGCTCCACGTGGGTGGCCACGGTCCGCCGGGCGACGACGAGCTCCGCGGCGATCTCGGCGTTGGTGCGGCCGCCGGCGAGCAGACGGACGATCTCCTGCTCGCGTGCGGAGAGCGCCGTGGCCGCTCGGGCCGCGCTGGTGCCGGCCAGCATCGCGAAGCGTCCGGCGCAGCGTGAGCACCGCAGCACGGGTCTCCTCGGGCAGTTCCGGCTCGCGGACGCTCAGGTGGACCGCCCCCACCAGGCGGCCCTGTCGATCCAGTAGACACGCCGACGTGCCCTCGGCGTAGCCCTGGGTGCCGAAGACCTCCTGCGCGCCGTAGGACTGCGCGTACCCCGGCACGTCCTGCCAGCTCAGGACGGCGGCGGGATCGACGCGCGCCCGTCGCCATCCGCGGTCGCGTGCCACGAAGCCGCCCAGGAGGTAGTCGAGCACCGTCTCGGGATACCCGCGGTTGGCCAGCAGGCGATGGCGCCCGGTGCGCGGGTCCACGAAGCTCACGGCAGCCGCTGCGTGCGGCGCGATGCCCGCCAGCCCGCCGAGCAGCCCGGCCGCCCGGTCCTCGGGCCCGGCGGCGGGATCGCACAGCGCGACCAGGTCCGCCAGCGGCTGGGCGGACGCAGGGCCGGGCTCGGGCTCGTGCGGCGCAGGGTCCATGGTGACGGAGGGTCGGACGCCCTCCCACGGCGACCGTACCACCGCCACGCCGGCGAGCCCGGCCGCTCAGAGCGCGGGCCTGTGGTCCGCCCAAGGTCGCACGGCCTCGACGTTGGCGGCGGCGCGCAGGACGGTCGCGTCCCCGTGGAGCTTGGCGGCGATCTGCAGCCCCACCGGCCGTCCGTCGCCCGTGAAGCCCGCCGGGATCGTGATCGCCGGCACCCCGAGCATGTTGAACGGGTAGGTCAGCAGCCAGCCCAGGATCTCACGCCGCAGGCGACTCGCCGTCCAGCCACGACGGCGCGAAGCGCTCGTGGGGGAACGCGGCCGACGCGAGCGTCGGCGAGACGAGCAGGTCGTAGTCCTCCATGAACGCCGCGTACCGCATCCCACATGCGCCCGCGGAAAGCGTCCGCGCGGCCGATGTCCACGGCGGTCAGCGCCGCGCCCTCGTGCATCAGGTCGATCAGGCGGTCGTCGACGTCACCGCGCAGCGAGTCCCAGTCCAGCAGGTCGTACTCGGAGGCGTAGCCCGGAGACCCAGATGCCGTGCCACATCGCCTCCTCGGGGTTCTCCCACGGCGGGGTGGCGTGCGTGACGTGCGCACCGAGCTCCTCGAAGGCACGCGACGGCGTCCGCGCAGATGGCGGCCACCTCGGCGTCGACCGGACCGATGCCCAGGTCGTCGCTGTAGGCCACGCGCCAGCCGCGCACGTCGCCGTCGACGGCGTGGCGGAAGGGCGTGGTCGCGTCCGGCATCGTCATCGGATCGGTCATCGACGCGCCCGCGAGCACGTCGAGCATCAGCGCGTTGTCGGCGACGGTGCGCGTGATCGGCCCGTGATAGGCCCAGTTGTAGAAGCGGCCTTCGAGCACCGTCTGGGGGATGCGACCGAGCGACGGCTTGAGGCCGACGACGCCGCAGATCGACGACGGGATGCGCACCGACCCGGCGCCGTCGGAGCCCTCCGCCAGCTGTCCGAGCCCCGCGGCGACGGCCGCCGAGGCACCACCGCTGGAGCCACCGGCCGTGTACCCGGCCTTCCACGGGTTGTGCGTCGGGCCGAAGAGGTGGTTGTCCGTCCCGCCGTAGTACCCGCTCTCCGGCGTGTTGGTCTTGCCGGCGAACAGCCCTCCGGCGGCGCGTAGGCGTCCAGGTCCACCTTGAGCCCGACGCGCCCGGCTTCCTCTACGTCCTGCAACGGAACGAGGCGACGGGCGAGATCAAGCTTCGCTTTTCCAAATGTCGTGGACGTCGATCCCTACCTTGCCGCCGGTTCTAATGATGCTCCCGCGCATGTGACGCACAAGGCTTCAAAAGATCCTAAGACCGCTCAATTCCGCCTCTGCGCGATCTTCGTTCCCGCCTACCGCGACGCTCTGCCGCCCCTCCCCGCGTGGCGGCGCGATGTGCCGCCCGGACTAACCAGCGCGCGTTCGACGCGCCGCTCGCCGAGAACCTTCGGCGCCTGCTGGGCCTTATGGAAGGCAAATCGGTTGCCTACGGTGTACAGTGGCTGAAGTATCAGACAGAAGGATAGTGATTCCAATGACTCGTTCCATGCTCCTCGCCGCCTCGCTCGCCCTTGTTTGCCAAGTGGTCGCCCAAGCGCCTCAGCAACAGGCCGCAGACATCCTCACACGCTTCGAGCGTGCCCTTCCGGCCTATGAAGAGGACGTCCGGTCGCAGGCGCCCTTCCTTCGTAAGCTCATCAAGACGTTTTACGAGAACCCGGACAGCCTTACCGCCTCCGAAGGCAAGGTCGTCGAGTCGATCGTCAGCGACCTCAAAGCGGGATTCGATACGCGCGCCTTTGGGCGTGGCCCTGCTCCTGCGGGCACCGGCACGCCGACGGGCAAGCCTCCCGTCGCCAAGCCTCCCGTGCGCAAGCCTGCCCCTCTGCGGCACGCCCCGCCCCGCCCCGCCCCGACGCGAGCCGCCGTCCGCCGTCGAGCGCCTTGGACCGCACCCGCGTCCATCGCGTCGATCTCCGGGCTACGTTCCAAGGCCAGCTTCCGTTCGGGTGGAAAGCAGCTTGGAGGAGGACCCGCGCCGTCGGCTACGTTACCCTGACCATCGGCGCGAACTCAAAGCAGATCATCGAGGTTCCCGGAACCCGCGCCCTGAGGCCGAGCCAGCGGGCCAGCGCCATCGCCGACCGCTTCCGCACGGTCGCCCGCCGGGACCCGCTCTGGTGGATGAAACTGACGGTCGGCACCGTGAAGGGCGAGACCGTCCTCACGGTGCCCGGATGGGAGTGGGACATCTTGTGACGGCGGATCGCGCGTTCGCGACGATGTGGAGCGAGACGCCGGACAAGCTCGCGCGAAGGATTCGCAGCCAAATCCGCAACGCCTTCGACACTATGGGCGCGAACGGCTTTGGGCAGCGAGGAGACGACGAGCGCGACTTCGCCATCGCTCAACGTCAGGCCGGCGACGCCGCGCTGGCGACCGATCCATTCTCGCAGAATCGCTCTATCGATCGGCTATCGAAAAAGACAGCACCTACAGGTTTTCGCCTCCTCCGCCTCGCCGATCTCCTGCGCGCCACCGGGCGGGCGGACGAGGCCGCTGCGATCCTCGCCCAAGCCCAGTCCGCCAAGCAGCCCTGAACCGATGGTAGAGACGCCCGTCGACGACCTCTTGGCGGAGGTCTTGCGGAAGGAGTTCGGCAAGGCCTTCGCCCCGGCGGAGATGCCCGAGGTCGTCTTCGCGCACCCCACGGCGGTTCCCGAGAAAGCCGGGCCGACCGTCTCGCTGTACCTCTACGAGATCCGCGAGAACACCGCCCTGCGCCAGGACCCCTTCCTGGTCAACCGCAAGCCGGACGGCAAGCTCGCCACGAAGGGCCGCTCCCCCCTGCGGTTCGACCTCACCTACGCGGTCAGCGGCCACGCCGACGACCCGCGCGCCGAGCACGCCCTCCTCACCTTCGCCCTCGGCGCCTTCCTGCGCAACCCGATGGTCGACATGCCCAAGGCGGAGGGCCAGGAGGAGGCGGAGAAGCTCGTCGTCGCCATCGCCCAGCCCGAGCACGACGGCCCCCAGGCCCTTCCGCTGGTCCAGGGCTACCGCCCCACGCCGTCGGTCACCCTGCGCGTCACCGCCCCCTTCAACCCCTTCGACGTCGAGACCGTCCCCCTCGTCCGCCAGGCGATCTTCGGCTACGGCCAAGGCTCGACGCCGGGCTTCCTCGGCCATCCCATCGACGTCCGCGCCACCAGCCTCTCGGCGGCGGGCGTCGTCACCACGCAGGGCGGCGGCCCGCTGCGCGACGTCCTCGTCTCCGTCGCCGACCGCCTCACGCGCACCACGACCGACGAGGAGGGCCGCTACATCCTCCTCAACCTCCCCCCCGGCAAGTACGAGTTGGTGTTCGAGAAGCGCGGCTACGCCACCGTGCGCCACGCCTACGAGGTGCCCCGCGATCGGCCGCGTCCACGAGTTGAAAGAGCTGGACGTGGCGATGGAGCCCCTCGACCACGACGCCGCGATCCTCGCCGCCCAAGGCCCGAGAAGCGAGTTCTCCCACCTGCTCCAAACCGACCTCTCCGAGCGCCGAAGCGTCGTGGGCCGCCTGCGCTACCCCGACCAGTCCCCCGCGTCGTTCGTCCCCGTCTTCCTGGGCAACCAATCGACGGTGACCGACTCGCAGGGCGTCTACGCGTTCAGCCAAGCCCCCTTCGACGCCGCCCTGATCGCCGAGATCCCCGGCCACGGGACGGATCGAGGTCCGAGGACCAGACGGTCGAGAAGGCGGGCGAAAAGGAAGCCGAGGCCAAGCCAAAGCCGCAGGCAAGCCTACGCAAGCACGTAACAATCCGCAGCTGACTGCATAACGGCGGGCTTGCCTCGAACCGGCTGAACGGATCTACGGCTGACTATTCCTCAGAGGCCAAAAAGGTGACCTCGGAAAGTCACGTCGCAGGTACTAGGCGACGGTGAACAGGAGTAATACTTGGTTCGTGAATAAGGCGCTCGAATATGGGCCTTGGGGAATTCATCGAAACGCTTAAACCGTCCTAAGGAACATCTGCTAGGCGCGCATGGAGGTCATGCTTGCCTGAATATCTAGCACCCGGAGTATTCGTCGAGGAAATCGACAGCGGCAGTAAGCCCATCGAGGGCGTCGGTGTCAGCACCGCCGCATTCATCGGCTACGCGAAGAGCGGTGAGTTCAACAAACCGATCTTCCTTTCCAGTTGGAGCGACTTCTGCCGAGTGTTCGGCGAAGACGACGAGGCCATCCTGCGACCGCTGAGCGACGAGCTCGGACGGACCCCGACCGAGCTTCTGGAGGCCAAGCGGCAGTCCAAGAAGGCTCTCCTGCAGTTCGCCGAGGACGCGCTCAAGCGCGCGGCGGACGCCCGCAAGGCGAGCAACACGCCGAAGGGTAACTTCTCGGACAACCTTTCCGAGTTCGCCCGCAAGTACCAGATCGCCTTGGGCGGCGAGCCCTACATGGCGGGCGGCTACCTTGCCTACGCCGTGAAAGGCTTCTACGACAATGGCGGCGGTCGTTGCTACGTCGTTCGCGTCCCGCGCGACGCGGACCTCGCGCTGTTCGACCACGTCCCGGCCAACAAGCCCTCGACGAAGGCCACCCCGGCGACCCTCGCCATCGGCGGGATCACCATGAGGGCGCCTCACCGACGGCAAGGCCGGCAACGGCATCACCGTCGAGGTCACCCACGGCGAGAACCCCGACCAATTCCGCCTGAAGTTCAACCACGACGGCAAGACCGAGGAGTTCCCCAAGAAGGCGGGCGACTTCCTCACCCCCAAAACCGCCGCCGGCCTCAAAGGCCAGTTCGCGGAGATCACCGAGGTCGCCACGGAGACTCGCCCGGCCGCGAACGTCTTCAGCTTCGTCGGCGGCGCCGACGCGGTGGACATCACCCCCGCCAAGCTCCCCCTCGCCAACGACATCGCGAAGCTGCGCGACAAGACCGAGGACTTCGTCGGCGACACCGCCGAGCGGCGCGGCGCCAAGGGCCTCGCCGTCCTCGAGGACGTCAACTTCATCGCCATCCCCGACCTCATGGCGGGCGTGTTCCAGCGCGAGAACATCGCGGGCGAGCTCGGCCCCGAGGTCTGCGTGATGGACGACCGCAAGCGCGCGAACATCCTCGCCGTCCAGAAGGAGCTCGTCGACTACTGCGAGCTGCTCAACGACCGCATGGCGATCCTCGACCCGATCCCGGACCTCAACCCGCAGGAAGTGGCCCAGTCGATCGAGGGCAACTTCTCCTGCGACCACGGCCAGGCGGCGCTCTACTACCCCTGGATCAAGGTCCCCGACATGCTCAACCGACGCGCCAAGGCGACCATCATGGTCCCGCCCTGCGGCCACGTCGCCGGCGTCTGGGCCCGCACCGCCATCGAGCGCGGCGTCCACAAGGCCCCCGCCAACGAGTCCGTGAAGGGCGCCGTCGGCCTCGCCTACGACGTCACCAAGGGCGAGCAGGAGATCCTGAACCCCATCGGCGTGAACTGCATCCGCACGTTCTCCGCCTCGGGCATCCGCATCTGGGGCGCCCGCACGCTGGCGACCGCAGAGCAACCCCTCCTGGAACTACGTCAATGTCCGCAACCTCTTCAACTACCTGGAGAGCTCCATCGAGCGCGGCATGCAGTGGGTGGTGTTCGAGCCGAACGACCACGACCTCTGGGGCCGCGTCCGCCGCAACGTCTCCGCGTTCCTCTGGACCGCCTGGAAGGAAGGCATGCTCTTCGGCCAGACGCCGGACGAGGCCTTCTACGTCAAGTGCGACGAGGAGACTAACCCCGAACAGATGCGCGACCTGGGTCGTCTGTACGTAGAGGTCGGCGTCAACCCGGTTAAACCCGCCGAGTTCGTGATCATCCGCATGGGACAGTGGTCCGGCGGCAGCGAGAAGAGCGAGAGCTAAAGGAGACTAAGAACTACACATGGCAGAAGTCGTTGGCGCACTGCGCTGGTACCTCGAGATCGACGGGATCACCGAGGGCGTTTTCCGAGAGGTCACGGGGCTGGACTCCGAGACCGAGGTCATCGAGCACCGGGTCACCGGGCAAGGGCGGCAACCTTGTCGTCCACAAGGTCCCCGGCGCCCTCAAGTGGTCGAACATCGTGCTCCGTCGCGGCATCACCGACGACAAGAAGCTGCACGACTGGCGCGACAAGATCGAGAAGGGCCAGATCGAGTCGAACCGCAAGAACGGCTCGGTCACCCTCTACGCCCCGGACGGCAAGGCGGTCACGAAGTACACCTTCAAGAACGCCTGGCCCTGCAAGTTCAAGGGTCCGGCCCTGGACTCCTCGAAGAACGAGCTCGCCATCGAGGAGATGGAGCTCGCCCACGAGGGTCTCGAGCGACAGCAGTAATGGAGGCGCTTAAGTGAGAGCCGGGGCGAAGGGCGGGCGGACTCCAAACGGAGTTCGACTTCACCCTTCCCCGGGGCTACGTCGACAACAACGGCGAGATGCACAAGAAGGGCCGGATGCGCCTGGCCACCGCCATGGACGAGATCGCGCCCCTGCGCGACCCGCGCGTCCGGGCAAACCAGGCGTACCTGGTCATCATCCTCCTCGCGCGGGTGATCACCAAGCTCGGCACCGTCGAGGTCATCGACACCGGCGTCATCGAAAACCTGTTCTCGGCCGACCTGGCCTATCTCCAGAACTTCTACCAGAGCATCAACGAGGTGCCGGAAGAAGGTGGCGAGGGCGAGGAAGAGACCGAGGGAAACTGACCGTAAGCTACCCCTCGAAGGAACTCTACGAGGAGGTAGCGTACATCGCGTACCACTTACACTGGTCGCTTGAGACCATCATGGAATTGGAGCACGCGGAGCGCCACCGCTGGGTCCGGGAGATCGGCAAGATCAACCGGCGCATGAGCGGCGGCGACTGACCTCTTCGGAGCCTGACTTTGCCGCCACTCACGCTCGCGCAGAAGATCGCTGAAAGGCACCCCGGACCCAAGAAGGCTCCGGCGCCGGCGCGGTCGACTTGATCGAGGGGAGGTCGAGTTTCTGCTCAGTCGAGCCTACGACCACGCAGACACCATCACGAACTCCGGGGGAAGCCGCCGCAAGCCAACTGCCGAATACCTGGACCATGCCTGGTCCTGGGCGAAGCGCTACCCGGGACAATCATCGAGGCGAGTCAATTCCCGCCGCTGCCGCCGAGCACTACCTCTGGTCGCGCCTCTCCGTCCACGAGAGTGGAAGCTGGTCCGCTCCCCTCGCCCATGAGGGTCCGCCTCTACACGGGCGCCAAGCTCCTCTTCGGCGGGAAGTCGGTCCAGGTTGACGAAGACCGGAAGGCCACCCCCGCCCACCCCCTCGTCCACGAATACGGCCTGAAGGGCGCCGACGACGCCGAGCGCGACCTTGCGGGGACGAGCGGGACAAACGCCTCTGAAAGGCCCCAAGCTCCTTGGCGAGCCGGGAGTCTCGCCTCTTCTCCTCGCTCTCTCACCGACCGCCGCCCTCGCAGGGCCGGTTGCGGGCTTCGCCGCCAGATCCGCCGCGAGGAAGAGTACCGAACTCCTCCACGAGTACCGGAACGCGGACGCCGCTCTACCGGAGGAGGAAGAGAGAAGGGCAAGGACAAGGCCCCGACCTGGCTTCCCCCAGGCTGCGCAGACCGGGATCAACGCCTTCTACCGCGCGAACAGCATCGTCGCGCACATGCGCTACGACGCCTCCGTGAGCGAAGCGCCCGACAAGAAGACGCGCGAGAGCTTCCTCTACAACGCAGGGGGCCAGTTCATGGTCGGCCTCACCGACACCGCTCGCTTCACCTCCGACGTCCTCGGCCTCGCCTCCGCCACCCTCGGCGTCGTGGCGGGCGTGTCGCTTCTGCTCTCCGTTCCCACCGGGGGCGTCAGCCTCGCCGTTGCCGCTCCCGCCGCCGCTTGGGGAACCGCGATCGGCGCTGCGGCTGCAGGGGCAAAGATCGTCGAGATGGGGCGGCTTCTCGAAGTACGGCCTCGCCTACCAGGCGAGCCGCGTTCAAGATGGCCCTTATAAGAAGGAGGATGTCATCGAGCGCTCCAAGGACTCCAACCTGGACTGGATTGCGCTCCCAATGACGCTCCTGAGCCTGGGCAAGGGCCTTAAAGGGCTGAAGGCCCTCAAGGCCGCCGCCCGCACGGAAGCCATTGGCCACGGCGTTCTCGAATGGGCCGCCAAGGCTGGGCTGGCATCGAAGATTGCGCTTTGGGCGGAGCGCCTCAAGGTCGGATTCGACGCTGCGAAGAGCGTCTACGACGTCGTCTCCGGCATCGAGAGCACGCTCTCCCATATCAAAGGCGCGCTCGGCAATGCCGCCGCGGGCCTTAAGATGGGTTGGAACGCGGCCAAGGACCTTGGCGGCAAGGCGCTGAGGATGGGCGCAATGGTCGGCACCGACCTCCTCAACCCGGCTCGTGGAAGCGTGGTCGGCGCGGGCCTCGGTGCGCTCACCGGCGGCTTGGTTGGAGCCACGCTCGGAGCCGGCGTGATGGGCGGCATTGGCGCCGTCTCGGGGGCTTTCGGCGGGATGCTAGGCGGAGCGGCTCTCGGGCTCGTCACCGGCGGCCCCCTGGGCATGATCGCCGGAGCCGCGATAGGAGGCGTCTGGGGTGCCGTCATCGGAGGACTGAGCGGCATCGTTGCAGGGGCGGCGGGCGGCGGGCTCCTCGGCATGGGGATCGGCGCCAAGCTCGGGGGTGTGATGGGCTTCGCGCTCGCAAGCGGGCGGGTTCCTCGCGACGGCGAACTCACCGGACCCTTTGGCCCCGATGGAAATCCGATCCAGAACGCGGACGCCGAGAAGGCCATCGGCCAGGGCGCGACGATTTTCGTCAACGGCATCAACACCTCGTACGAGGACCACTGCAAGACCGCTGCTCGAATCGCCCGCGACACCAAGGCGAGGGTGGTCGGCGTCTACAACGCCACGGGCGTCAAGAGCGGAAAGCTGGGTGGGCTGGGAATCCTGCGCGACGTCGCCCAAGTGATCGGCGACAAGTTCAACGGCGTGGGCCGACAACCGGCCACCGAGAAGCTGGCTACCTCATCGGCAAGTACGGCGACGGCGAAAGAACAAGACGGCGGCCTAAGATCGAGGCCCACTCCCAAGGCTCGGTCATCGTCACCGAGGCCCTTCGCCAGCGCGCCCTACAGGGCGGGACCTTCCGTACCACCACGTCACGACCTACGGCAACGCCGCCTGGACCGTGCCCGCAGGGCCCGATTATACCGCTCCACGTTCCGACGCCGTGCAAGCTCCCTGCTCCAACTCCTGGATCGCCCAGCAGTCCGCAGCGGCCCCTCCTGAGGTGGGCGCCGGAGCTCGCCGGCCTGCGATCTCGGACGCCCCGGCGACACCCGCGTTATGGACCACGCCGGCAACTTCATCGGCCGCACGGCCTGAACGATCCCGACGGCCACGACTACATCGCCGACCGCCGGGCATCCGAGAAGACGGAGCCAAAGCCCGCCCTTTGGCGGGCGGGCAAACGAGGCGGCGGTCGGCGAGGCGGCCAAGGGCTTCGGCGCGGGATCGGCAGCCTCTTGGGCGGGGAAGGGCCGACGATCGGAAGCCCTCCCCCATGCCCGGCCCTGCCGAGTTTCGCCCGCTCTTTGACCCGGACGACTGCGCGCTCGACGGCGGCTCATGGCCCCCAAGGGCACCTAACTGCGGCGTCACGCTTTAACACCTCAGATCCACGGAAGGGTTTCGGCGGCGAGCCGCGTGGACGCTGGCCTCTGCCTCGGACGCCTCATCAAGACCGGCGGCCCGGAGCCGCCCTGGCGGGCGACGCCCGCCTCGCCTGGCCCCGTCTCTCGGCTTCGACCCCGGCGGCGCTCGCATCCACACCGGCCCGTCCGCCGCCCCGGCGGCGCGGTCCTCGTGCGGAGGCGTTCACCATTGGCCGAACGTCTTCTTTGGCGCGGGCCGGCACGACCCGACTCAGCCCGAAGGGCATGGGCCTCCTCGCCCACGAGCTGACCCATGTTGGCCAGCAGCAGGGGGCGCAGTGGACTGGAAGTGGGTCGGGCATGGCAGCCCTGGAATCGGCGGCGCAGGAGGTCGGACGGATCGTTGAGATGACCACGCCCATAGTCGGCGTCGCCATCGAGTCGGTGCAGGTGAAATTGTAGTAAGTCGCAAAAGGATCAATCCCGCCGGCTCGACGAGATTTCTGTCAGGCCGTCGAAGAGGCGACCCGCCGCCTGGAATCACGTCCCGCCAGGCTGTTCGTATCGACGAGTTGATTGTCGACGTCGAGTTGGATCTCGAAAAGATGTCGGACGGGAGTGTGTCGAGCGCTGGGCCTCGGCCATCGTCCGCGCGGCTCGCGCCTACACCGGATCCGCGCCGCCCACACCCCCGGTCTCCAGCGCAAGGAAGAGCGAAGCGACGACGTCCACGATCGCTCCGTTGGGCAGGAGGGCCACGCTTACGCGCAGGGAACGGATATCCACGCCGACCCTGGCCAAGAGGCGCACCTGCCGCAAGAGGCATGGCACGTTGAACAGCAAC
>CAVVQN010000018.1:0-16327 GCA_963750375.1 Paraconexibacteraceae bacterium | reverse complement strand
GGGCGCGGGTAGACTCCGACCGGTGCACGTGAGCGACGACGAGGTGCTCTAGATCGACGGCGTGGAGGAGGTCGACGCCGTCCCCGTCCTGTCGTCTGCGTCGCGGACCGATCTCGTGGCGCCGCGGTCGGTGCTCCCCGTGATCGCCCAGGCGGCGGCCGTGGCCGCGACTGGTTTCGCCGCGGGAGCCGTCACCGCCGCGGTCGTGCGTGCCGCCCGGTCCAAGCGGACCGTCAGGCCGCGCCGGCGTCCCGTCGAGCTCGGTCCCCAGGTGGTCGCCACGCGCTCGTTCCTCATCGACGTGCACGTGCTCGCACCGCGCGACTGACCACGTGGCTGTCGCCCTCAGCCGGGCCGCGGTGCGGACGTGGAGCGTCGAGGTCCGAGCCGAGCTTTGCCCGCGCTCGCCGTTGCGCCTGCCGGGCCCCTCGATGGACGGTGTCGTCCGCCGCCGCGGCACGGGCATCCTCGAGCGCGCGCTGCACGTCGGCGAGGAGCCCGTCGTCCTGCGGATCGCGCAGCCGTCGACCGACCGCGTGGTCATCGGCGCCCGCGCGCACGACCGCGACGCGGCGCTGACCGCGATCGACCGCGCCCGCAAGGCCCTCGGCATCGACGTCGACCTCTTCCCGTTCTACGCGCGATTCAAGGACGACCCGCTCATCGGGGCGTCCGTCCGGCGCCGTCCCTCGCTGCGCCCCGCGGGGCGGGCGGAGCCGCTGGAGGCCCTGCTCTGGGCGATCACCGAGCAGCTCATCGAGTACAGCCGGGCCGTGGAGATCCAGCGCGCGATCCTCCGGCGCCACGGTCGCCGGGTCCCGTCGTGGGACGGGACGTCGACGCTCGTGGATCTGCCGGCGGCCGCGACGTTCGCCGGTCTGGCGCCGGCGTGGCTCGCCTCCTGTGACCTGTCGGCGGGGCGGTCGCTGACCCTCATCCGTGCTGCCGCCGAGGTCGCGGCCGGACGAGTCGACCTCCACCACCCCGACTGCGAGGCCGGGTGGGCCCGCCTGCGCCGGATCCGCGGGGTCGGATCCTGGACCCTGGACATCCTCGGGCTGCTCGGACAGGGGCGCATGGATTGCCTGCCCGCGGGTGACCTGAGCTACGTCAAGCTCGTCGGACGGTTGCGTTCACCGGACGGTGACCCGCAGGCGCCGCGGGCCACCGAGGACGAGGTCCGTGCGTTCTTCGCCCCCTACGGGGAATGGGCCGGCCTCGCCGGCGCGCACGCCCTGCGATCCGCAGGCCCGGCGCCCGCTGCCCCCTTGGGCGCGGGCGCCGCCTGAGCCCGACCGGCCCGGTCACTCAGCCGGTCGGCGCCTCGTTCGGCGAGGACTCGACGGGGAGCACCCCTTCGCCGGGGAGGAACTCGTTCGTGAAGGCCGCCGAGTTCGGCGGGTTGTCCAGCAGGCCGTTCGCCTTCATCCACTCGCCGTAGGCGCGCCACTCGTCCGGGTCCTGCCACCCGTACGGATCCTTTGCGTCCGCCGGGAAGAACGCGCGCATCGTCGCCCGGACGGACGCAAGCTGCAGCGGCCGCTCCAGGTCCTTGTTGGCCGCCAGCAACGGGTTCACGCCGACGCTCGCGTCAGCCTTGACCGCGAGGGCTCCTGCCTGCAGGGCCTGGACGAACCGCCGCAGCAGCGGCCCGCGGTCGCGGACGGTCTGCTCCTTGGCGACGAGGACGAGCTCGTCGTAGGTCGGCACGCCGGCGTCGGGCATCCTGATGATCGTCGGCTTCTTCTTGGCCTGCGCGAGCTGGATCCCCTCGTAGTTCCAGAAGCCACCGAGCGTCGCGTCCACCTTCTTGGAGAGCATCGCCGGGACGAGGTTGAAGCCGACGTTCAGCTCCTTCACGCGGGAGGACGCGATGCCGGCCTTGGCCAGGATCGTCTTCAGATAGGCCGACTGGTAGGGGATGCCGGCGGTGCCGACGGTCTTGCCGGCCAGGTCGGCGACCGTCCTGATCTTCGCGCTGCCCAGCGCGATGACCGACGTCAGCGGCTGCTGGACGAGCGCCCCGATCCCGATGACCTGTGCGCCCTTGTCGCGCGCCAGGAGCAGTTCGGGCTCGTAGGAGATGGCGATGTCGACCTTGCCGGCGGACACGAGCTTGAGCGGCGCCGATGGATCCGACGGCGTGACGATCTTCACCTGCAGCCCGGCTTTGCGGAAGTCACCGCGGGCTATCGCCGCATACAGCGGGGCGTGATCGGCGTTCGGGAAGTAGTCGAGCATCACCGTGACGGACTGCAGCTTCGGCACGGCGCCCGTGTCGTCGTCCTTCGAGCCACAGGCGGCCAGCGTGGGGATGGCGACGACGCACGCCAGAAGCGTGGAGATACGGCGGGTCACAGAACAGGTCCTTTCGGGGGGTGGGCCCACGGAGCCAGACGGCGCTCGGCGAGCGACAGCGCGGCGTACAGCGCGATGGAGAAGAGGGAGAGCAGGATGACGGCGGCGAAGGCGCGGGCCGTCTCGAGCTGGGGGATGGACTGTGTCATGAGATGGCCGAGACCGGACTCCGAACCTGCGGTCTCTGCCAGCACCGCGGCGATCGCGGCGATCGCGACAGCCAGGCGTAAACCGGTGAAGAGGGCGGGCAGGGCGGAGGGGGCCTCGACGAAGCGCAGGACCTGCCAGCGTGAGGCCCCCAGACCCGCCATGAGCTTGCGCCGTCCCGGGTCCACACCGCCGAGCGCATCGAGCGTCGGCACGACGATCGGGAAAAAGCAGACGAGGGCCACGATGACGAGCTTCGGGGTCAGGCTGAAGCCGAGCCACGCGGCCAGCAACGGTGCGATCAGGACGATCGGAACCGTCTGGGAGGCGATGATGAGCGGGTACAAGCCCCGGCGCAACGCCCACCAACGGTGCAGGAGCAGCGCCACGCCGACGCCGAGGACGACGGCGATCAGCAGGCCCAGGCCCATCTCCCGAGCGGTCACGGTGAAGTTGTCCCACAGCAGGCCGCGATCCTCGAACGCCACGCGGGCGACGTCCGTCGGCGCCGGCAGGAGGAACTCGTCGATGGACGAGAGCGCCGTGTACGCCTGCCAACCTCCGAGAAAGAGCACGAGGATGAGCGCCGCCCACATCAGCGAGTGGTCTCCAGCGCGGCCAGCGCACGGGCTCGCACGGCGACGACCGCCGGGTCCGTGGCGATCCGACCGTGCGGCAGGCCCACCGCGATGTCGGCGAGAACCCGTCCCGGCCGGGGGGACAGGACGAGGATCCGGTCGGCCAGCAGCGCGGCCTCTTCGGTGTCATGCGTGACGAGGAGCACGGTCCGCGAGCGGCGGTCGAGCGTCGCCGTCAGCCAGCGTTGCGCGTCGGCGCGCGTGATGGCGTCCAACGCCCCGAACGGCTCGTCGAGGCACACCACGGGGGCGCCCGACAGGAGCGTGCGAGCCACGGCGATCCGCTGGCGCATGCCGCCGCTGAGCTGCGCCGGTCGTGCCAGGGCGAAGTCGGCGAGGCCCAGCGCCTCGAGCTCCGCGAGCGCGCGCTCCCGTGCCTGGGCTCGTGGCGTCCCGGCGACGCGGAGCGCGAGCGCGGCGTTGTCGACCGCGGTGGCCCACGGGAGCAGCGTGTCGCCCTGCGGCATGAGCACGGAGTCCCCGGCAGGGACGCTCACGCTGCCGGCATCGGGCTGCTGCAGGCCGCAGACGAGATCCAGGAGCGTGGATTTTCCGCATCCGGAGACGCCGACGATCGCCACGACCTCACCGGCCGCCACCTCGAGCGTCAGGCCGTCGAGCGCCTCGACGTCCCCGGTCGGGGTCCGGAAGACGCGACGTACCGCGTCGACGCGGACGCTGCTGGGTGCTGCGGTGGCTGCCGGCGCCGTCGGCGTCCGGGGTGGTGACGACATGTCTCCCTTCGCGGGCATTACCCCACAGGTTCTAAGGGTCTGCGCAGGACGATGCGCACTCTCAGCCGGACGGACCCCCGACTCCCCTGTGTTCTTGCCGACGGAGGCTACTAGGACGGTCAGCGGCCGGAGTTCACCGGCTTCGTCAGCGCCTTGACGAAGTCCTCCAGATGCTGGGTCGTCCAGCACTCGTACGCCTCGCAGTGTGCGGCGTACGCGCTGATCACGCTGTCACCGTAGTTCCAGTACAGCTGCGGCTCCGGGTTCAGCCAGAACGTCCTCCCGGCCTTCTCGGCGATCTGCGCGAACACCTCCGCCTTGGGGTCGCGGCCGTTCGTGCGCGCATCCCCGAGGACGATGACCGTCGCGCGCGGGTGCAGGTCGTCCTCCACGAGGGTGCGGAACTCGTTCCACACCCGCCCGTAGTCGGTGTACCCGGAGATGTCCGCGACGCCCGCGTCCTTGCCGATCGCCTCGCTGACCTTCCGGAAGTCGCGCTCCTTGTGGAAGACGTCCGTCACCTCGCTGATGCGCTCGATGAAGACGAACGAGCGCATCTTGCGAAACGAGTCGTGCAGGGCGTGCAGCACGCTGAGGAAGAAGACCGATGCGCTCGTCACGCTGGTCGACACGTCGCACAGGACATAGATCTCGGGACGGCGCGGCCGCTTGGGCTTGAACTTCAGCTCGACCGGGACACCGCCCGTCTGCAGCGACGCGCGCATCGTCTTGCGGACGTCGACGTGCGCGTGTCGCTTGGAGCCTCGCTGCTCCTGGCCCTGCGTCTTCAGCCGGCGCTTGAGCTGCATGACGACCCGGTGGACCGCGGCGAGATCCTGGAGCGGCCCGGACGGTAGCGCTCGATCGATCTCGTTCAGCGGGCGAGCCGGGGGCAGCGCCTGCTGGCGCTCGATCTGCCCGCGCTCGAGCTCCCGGCGGAGCATGGCTTCGAAGGCGCGCAGCTGGTCGCGCGGGACGCCGTCGCGGCGCGGATCCTCCTGCGGCAGCTCGGGCTGCGGCTCGGACTTCAGGCCCAGCGCCCGGCGGATGCGCTGCACGTCGACCCCGATGACCCCGGAGCCCTGGCCTTGACGGCCGAACGCGGCGATCGCCATTCGAGCGAGGTCGCGCATCGCACCCTCGTCCGCGTCCTGCATCGCCTGCGCGATCAGCTCGCGGAGGGCCTCCATGTCGAGGTTCGCGGCCTCGTCGGCGTCGATGCCACCCTCCTCACGCACGCCCTCGCGCACGGCGGCCATCTCGGCCGCGCGGAAGAAGAAGCGGTCGAACACGAGGTCGAAGATCTTGCGATCCTCGGGTGACTTGGCCAGCGTCGCGCTGAGGGCGACGCGGAACTGGTCCCGGTCGCTCCATCGGACGAGCTCGAGCGCGGCGAAGCCGTCCAGGAGCTCGCTCGTGCCGATCGCCAGGCCCTCACCGCGAAGCTCTTCGCCGAACTCGACGAGGCGTGCCGCGATCCCGACGTCCTCCTGTCCCGCGGTCCCGTACAGCGCCGCCGCGCGGGCGTCGGGCTTGCGGGGTGGCGTCATGGGACCTAGGCGCCCTTGCCGTTCGCGCCGCCGCCGCTCCCGGCGAGCTGAAGCTTGACGCCGACGCGGTCGGCGACGATGTCCAGGTCGGTCCGGTGCTTGACGATGACCGACATCGTCGACTTGAAGACGTCGGCGTCGATGTCCGAGGCGCCGAGCAGCAGCAGCGCCCGGGCCCAGTCGATCGACTCGGCGATGGACGGCGGCTTCTTCAGGTCCAGGTCCCGGATCGTCGCGACGAGCTCGACGAGCTTGCGGGCCACCGTCTCCGGCAGCTCGGGCGTATGGAGCTTGACGATCGCCAGCTCATGCTCGAGCGACGGGTAGTCCAGCCACAGGTACAGGCAACGTCGCTTCAGCGCCTCGGTCAGCTCGCGTGAGTTGTTCGACGTGAGCAGCACGATGGGATGCGAGCTCGCGACGATCGTCCCGAGCTCCGGGATCGAGATCTGGAAGTCCGAGAGCAGCTCGAGGAGCATCGCCTCGAACTCCTGGTCGGTCTTGTCGATCTCGTCGATGAGCAGCACGACCGGCTCGGAGGAGGAGATCGCGTCCATGAGCGGCCGGGTGAGGAGGAACTCCTCGCCGAAGATGTCGTCCTGCACCTCAGACCACCCGGCACCGTCGGCCTCGGCCTGGATGCGCAGCAGCTGCTTGCGGTAGTTCCACTCGTACAGGGCCTTGGCCTCGTCGAGCCCCTCGTAGCACTGCAGACGCACGAGCCGGCGGTCGAGCGACTTGGCCAGGGCCTTTGCCAGCTCGGTCTTGCCGACGCCGGCCGGTCCCTCCACGAGGACGGGCTTGCCCAGGCGCGCGGCCAGGAAGGAGACGAGGGCGGTCGAGTCGCCGGGGAGGTACCCCGTCTCGCGAAGACCCGCGGCGACGTCGTCGATGGAAGAGGGCTCGATGCTCATGGAGCACGCAAGCGTAGTGGCCCGCCCACCGGGAGGGTGCGCCTGCCGGTTGTGGCATGCTCGCAAGCCGTGTCCGCGGCTGTCCCGAACGCCCTGCTCGTCCTTGCCGACATCCCCGCCGCCCCGGTCCTGGGGGTGATGACGTTCGCGCTGGTCATCACGCTCATGGGGCACATCAACAAGAACTACCGGACGGTCGGGATCGGGATCGCGATCCTCTTTCTCGCGACCGCGGCGATGATCGTCGGGGCCTACGTGTCGTACACCGGCGGGGATGGCAACGACCCGCGGCCCTGCAGCAACCAGGTTCCCGGCGCCTGCTGAGCCGGCCCCGTCGGGGGCCGGCCGCCGAGGGTCCCTCAGCGATCCTCGTCAAAGCGCAGCTGCCCGTCGGCGCGGGTGTGCGCCTCGTCGTCCAGGCGCAACTGCTCTGAGTCCGGGCGGGTGACGCGGGTCCGGGCGGTCGACGGATCCGCGGGCGCGCCGGCCGGCGGCGCATGACGGGTGACGTCGGTGGGGGGCAGGCTCGGGCGTGCGGGGTATTCGGGGACGTCCGCGACGAGCGTCTCGTCGAGCGACGGGCCGGGTCGCCGGTCCACGACGGTCGCCGCAGCGTCGCGTCGGGGCCGCGGGCGGTCCTCAGCGATGCCACGGCGCGCACGGCCGGCACGCTCGTCCGACGGGGCGACGGCGCCGGGCAGCGCGGGTTCGATCAGCCCCGCGCTGCGCAGCCGCTGGCCGCTCACGGCGATGAAGAGCCCGGTGAGGAACGTCACGAAGATGCCCCACGAGACGCCGACGGTCGTCGCCAGGCCCTTGACCGAACCGGGCGAGGGCTTGTCGAACTGGCGGTAGAACACGAGCGCGCAGACCCACAGCCCGGCGGCGAAGATGACGTTGCCGTCGCCGAACGGCAAGTGGAAGGCCTTGCCCTCCCCGCGCGCGAACAGCATCCAGAGGATGCCGACGGCGACGAGCAGGACCGCCGCCTCGACGAACGAGAACTCCTGAAAGGCGGTGAGGTTGTCGTCGACCTTCACGGGCGCGCCGCCGACGACACCGACCGCGGTCTTGGAGTACCAGGGCAGGAACATGGTCACGAACAGCGCCATGGCCCCGAGGGCGGCCGTGCGCTGCTCACGCTCCAGGCCCCGCCAGGCACGCCCGAGACGCCGGGCGGTCCCTGCGGGCGCAGCGGCCCGCGAGCGGTGCGGGGCGGCGCTCATCCTGCGTCCCGTTCCAGGTCGTCGAGCCCGTCGAGGCGCCGCTGGACCAGGTCGCGCACGCGGGGGTCGACGCCCGGGTCGGACGCGACGTCCAGGGCCGCGGTCAGTGCCTTGCGGGCCCGTCGAGCCCGGTCCTGCTGATCCCCGCCGGGCACCGTGTTCTTCAGCACGTTGTCGGCGCGCAGCAGCAACGTCCGGACGCGATCGGCAGGGTCTGCGGGGGTCATGCTGGCACCGTGATGCAGTCTACGCACCACGCTCCGCCCGGCAGCTCAGGTCGCCGGCGGGCCGGCGTGCTCGGGCTCGTCGGGCCAGCGCCCGTGCTTGTCGAAGAACGCGCGGGCGTCATCCTCGGCGAAGCGCTCCTGGTCAGGATGCGCGGCCAGCCAGATGAGGTAGGCCAGGGCACCGAACCCGAGGACGACCGCAAGGACGTTGGCGACCGTGCTGAACATCGTCAGGCGATCGGGATGTCCTCGACGACCGGCGCGCCGGGGGCTGAGGGCGTCGCGGGCTGGGCCTCCATGCGCTCGACCCACCAGTCGATGATCGCCCGCGCCAGCAGGAGGACCTGGCGCGCGAGCTCGCGGAACTGCTCGCGCAGGTCTTCCGGGATGAGTTCACGCAGCGACTCGATGAGGGCGACGAGCGCCTGGACCTCCGTCGCGCGCTGGGCATGGTCCTCCGGGGACGCCCAGCCCGCCGGCGGGATCTCCTGGCTGCGGGCCGACGCGTGCTCGCCGGCCAGGCGTTGCGCGGCGTCTTGCGTGTCCCGGATGCGGGAGCGCAGTTCGTCGAGGGGATCGTCGGTCTGGTTCATGGGGCGGGGCGCTCGAAGGTGATGTGGAGAGACCCGTTCTCGAGCCTCGCGCCGGACGGACGATAGTCGGCCAGAACGGGGGGCAGCAGCAGGGTCCGCTTGTGTCCGTCGACGCGGACGATGAGCTCCAGCCCGATCTTCTTCAGCGCGAGTTTTCCTTTCTCCGCAAACGGCAGCTCCAAACGCAGACGTGCGCCGTCCTCGTCGAGCGTCAGGTCCTGCGTGAGCGTGCGGTGCAGGACCGCGGCCGGCTCGTGGGCGCTGAAGAGCGCATCCGCCAGATCGTCCAGCGGCTCGGGGCCGATGACCTCGCGGGCGAAGTAGGGCGCGCAGAGCACGGGAACGGGGGAGAACGCGTCGCGGACGCTGGCGAGGTGCTCCTGCTGCCGGGCCCGCCAGGGTCCGAAGTAGTCGCCGACCTCCTCGGGGAAGACGCGGTTGACGACGACGGCGTCCGTGAGGAACCCGTAGAGGTTCAGGTAGGTGAACGTGCGCCGGGCCTCGTCGATGACCATGCGGTCCGGGTTCATGACCAGACGCAGCGACACGTGCTCGTGATCGCGGAGGATCTCGTTCATCGCGACGAGGTTGCGTGTCAGGCCTTCGATCTCGCCGAGCACCGCCTCGCCCGGCAGCGACACGTCCAGCAGGGCGCGGGCCAGCGGTCTGGCGGCGTCCATGAACCGCGAGCCCTGCGGGAAGGCCTTCGAGAGCCACCACCGCGCGACGTCGGGAAAGCTCAGGAGGCGCAACGTCTCGCCGGTGGGGGCGCAGTCCACGACGATGACCTCGAACTCGCCGGACTCATGGTGGCGCTTGAGCTGCAGCAGGCTGAAGAGCTCGTCCATCCCGGGGGGGACCGTGAGCTCCTCCGCGCTGATGCGGTCCGCACCCCGCTCCTGCAGGATCTCACCGGCCCACGACCGCACCGCGCTCCAGTTGCGTTCCATTTCGTCCTGCGCGGAGACCTGTTGTGCCCACAACGGGCCCGCGACCTGACGTGGCTCCGCGCCGAGCTCGCAGCTCAGGGAATCCGCCAGCGAGTGTGCAGGGTCCGTTGACAGCACGATCGTCCGTAGGCCCTGCTCGGCACAGCGCCGCGCGGTCGCTGCGGCGACGGAGGTCTTGCCGACGCCGCCCTTGCCGGTGTAGAGGATCGTCCGCGGGACCATGCCGACCGTGAGCCTACGCACCGGGCCCGGGGCCGGCGGGTCACCGGCGACCGGAGCTCCGGCGGCGGACCGTCACCGTGGTGTCCGCGCGGGAGCGGTTGCCCGCCAGGTCCACGGCGGTCACCGAGACGGTGTGGCGACCGGATCTGCGTGGGGTGAAGGCAAGCTTGTGGCGGCCTCGGCCCAGGCGGGCGGTGCGCCCGGCGACGACCTTGCCCGCCCGGGTCACCCGCGTCGTCACCGTCGAGACCTTCGAGAGCGAATACCGCATGGAGAGGCCCTTGCCCGGCCTGGGCCTGGACGGATCGGGCCGGTCGCTGAGGTCGACGACGGGGGCGGTCTTCAGAAACCGCGTGAAACGGGCAGCGGTGTCGCAGTAGACGCCAGGATCCGGAAGCGAGGCGGGGTCCACCACCGGCGCCTGGGGCGACGGCGGGGACCCGGCCGTCACGCCGCCGCTGGTCGGGTCGCCCACGATGGTCGGGTCCTCGCCCACCGTCGACTGACGCCGCGCGGCACGCTCGCGATCGGCGGTGGTGCGGCTGCACGTTCCCTTGAGAAAGTCGCGCAGGAGCGTGTGATAGCCCAGGTCGGACTCTCGCGGTGCCAGCGAATACAGCGACCAGGCGCCGGTGTCGTAGCGGGGAACGGACACCCGGAGCTGCGCCTCGGCCTCACGGTACAGCCGTCCCCCCTCGGGATCCCTGGACAGGACCGCGAAGTCATGGAGCCCGTTGACGGCCTGGGTGAAGGCGTTCAGAACCCGCAGCTTGGGCGCGAACGAGTAGATGAGCAGCTCGGCGCCCGCATCCCTGCGCACGCGAACGCCGGTCGGAGGCGCCTTGCGGAAGATGCCCAGCCCGCCGCGCGCGACGTCGAAGAGGCTCGGTCGGTGCAGGTGGACGGCGGCGCGGCTGTAGGCCTGCAGGGCGGTGCCCTGACCCAGGGCGCTGACCCACGGGGGCTTGCCCCCGCCGAACGCGAACCACGACTCCCAGGCGATTCCCCCGGCGCGAGGTGCCGCGAGCGCTGTCGTCTCCGCCAAGAGCGCGCGCAGTTGCGGGTCATAGCGCTTGCGCCCGCCGCTCATGAGCGAGTTGGCCTTGCCGAAGGTCGCCAGCCACTGCACCTGCAGGCCCTGGCCCGGGTAGGACTGCCAGATCATCGAACTGCCGCGAAAGGACACGCGCTGGCCGTAGGAGAGCAGGGAGCCGGTCGTCCACCACTCGCGGTTGCGGCGGAGCGTCAGAAACGCCAAGGGCATCCGTCCGCTGCGTAGATGACCGGCGGCGGCGACGTGCTGCACCGTCCGCAGGACGGAGCGAAGTTCGGTGCGGCGGACGCCCGACAGGCGCTTGGCGCTCTTCTGGGCGTCGCGGTAGATCGTCCGGTAGGACTTGGCGGCGTCCTGCGTGATCGCCCCGGACGCAGCAAGACGATCGACCTCGCCGAGGACCGTCCGACGGGCGGCAGACGCCGTTCCGACGGCCGGTGAGAGCAGGGACGTGAGCGCCACCGCGACGCAGATGACCAGCGTGGAGCGGATCGGGCGATGGTACCGTCCTCCGAACGCCGTTCCCGCAGCGTCCGTTGCAGCAACCCACTCTCCTCCGAGGAACACCGATCCCGTGATCCCCGCCCGTCGTCTCGTCGCCCTCCTGCTCGTCGCGCTGTCCGGCGCCCTGCTCGCCGCTTGCGGCGGCTCGGACAGACCGCAGACGGCGAAGGAGATCCTCAAGGACACGTTCGGTCCCGGGAAGTCCATCAAGAGCGGCAACCTCGGCATCGACGTCGCCCTGGACGCCGTCGGACTCCAGGGTCTGGACGGGCCGGTGAAGCTGTCGGTGAAGGGGCCGTTCAAGTCCCAGGGCGGCAAGAAGCTCCCGACGTTCGACCTCGACCTCGGCCTGGCCTCCGGCGGTTCCACGTTCACCGCGGGCGTCATCTCGACCGGCAAGACCGGGTTCTTGAAGTTCCAGGGCACGACCTACGCCCTCACCCAGGCGACGTTCGACCAGTTCAAGAAGGGCTATGAGTCCTCCGCGAAGGACTCAGGCAAGAAGGGGTCGACCTCGTTGAGCAAGCTCGGCGTGGATCCCCTGCGCTGGCTCGACGACCCGCAGAAGCTCGACACCGTGGAGGTCGGCGGGGCCGAGACGAACCACGTCACCGCCAGGGTCAACGTGCCGAACATGCTCGCGGACGTCGACACGCTCCTGCGCAAGGCCGGCTCCGTCGGCGGACAGGCCGCGGCCGGGGTGCCGAAAGGCCTGACCACCGCGCAGCGCAAGCAGATCACCGACGCCGTGCAGAAGGCGACGTTCGACGTGTGGGCGGGCAAGGACGACGGCACCCTGCGCAAGCTCGACGTGAAGGTGGCCTTCGCGGTGCCCAAGGCGGGTCAGGCTGCGGCCGGCGGACTGCAGAAGGGGACCCTGCAGATCACGCTGACGATCGCCGACCTGAACGGGGACCAGACGATCACGGCGCCGAAATCCGCCAAGCCGCTGTCGCAGCTGCAGAGCCAGCTCCAGGGGCTGCTCGGTGCCGCGACGGGTGCCGCGCCGGACGCCACGGGGGGACGGGCACCCCACCGCCGAGCACCGGCACCGGGACGGGGACGGCCCCGTCGGCCGCGACGCGGAGTGCCTACGTGACGTGCCTCCAGGCGGCCGGCGCCGACATCGCCAAGGTCAACGCCTGTGCCAAACTGCTCGAGCGGTGAGCACGCAACCTGGACCCGGGCGTGGCGTTGGCCACGTCGCCCTCGGCGCGTGGAGTGGCGGCCGCTGGCTGCAGTACGGAGAGACGCTGGACGAGGAGCGGCTGCAGGCGCTCCTGACCCCCGGCGACGGAATCCACACCGTCCTCACGGCCGACGCCTACGGGATGGGGGCCGCCGACACGCTCGTCGGCCGTGCGCTGAACGGCCTGGACCGCGAGGGGTACTGCCTCGTCGGTGCCGTCGGGCACGACTTCTACGAAGGTGAGCGCAACGGGCCGAAGGGCTTTCCGCGCTTCACGGATGCCGCGCTCCGCGGGCCAGACGACTACGCCGCCTATCTGCACATGGCCACCGAACGCCAGCTCGAGCGCCTCGGGGTCGACCAGCTCGACGTCCTCCTGCTCCACAACCCTGACCGGACGGGGTACACGAGCCCCGTCGTGTGGGAGGCGATGGCGTCGGTGCGCGACGCGGGCTTGACCCGCGGCATCGGCATCGCCCCGGGGCCGGCGAACGGCTTCACCCTGGACGTCATCGCCTGCCTGGAGCGCTTCGGTGACCTCATGGACTGGGCGATGCTCATCCTCAACCCGTTCGAGCCGTGGCCCGGTGAGCTGGCGCTGCGCGCCTGCGCCGCCAAGGAGGTCGCGGTGATGGCGCGTGTCGTGGACTACGGCGGGATCTTCTGGGACGACGTGCGTCCCGGACACGGCTTTGCCCCGAAGGACCACCGTCTGCACCGGCCCGACGGCTGGATCGAGGCCGGCGTCCGGAAGCTCGAAGCGGTCCGCCCGATCGCCGAGAAGCACGGCCTCACGCCGCTGCAACTGGCTGCGCAGTGGGACCTGGCGCATGTGCCGGTGGCGTGCGTCGTCCCGACCCTCATCCAGGAGCCCGGCGGGCGGCCCGTCGAGGCCAAACGTGCCGAGCTGGCCGCCACCCCGCACCACGTCGTGCTGGATCCGGACGAGGTCGCGGCGATACGAGCGGTCGGCGACAACTCCAACTGCATGGGCCTCAAGGGTGCGACGCCCGATTACGACGGCGACGTAATGGCGGACCGCTGGCCGCTCGAGACCGAGCTCATCGCGGCGGGTGCACGCTGGGGCGTCGACGCCCAACTCGACCTCGCCGCCAAGGTCTGACCGCGCGGGCGAGCGACCGGGCGCCGCGGCGCTCGTGATCGGGCCGCCCCCTTCCAGGGCGGACGGTAGCCTGCCCCGCCTATGCGGCGCTTCTTCTTGTCGGCCCACGGGTGGCCGTATCTGCTGGTCCCCTTCATCCCGATCGCGATCGCGTTGGAGTTCGCGCACGCGGGGGCGGTGCCGCTGTTCCTGACCTCGGCGCTGGGCGTCATCCCGACCGCGGCGCTCATGGGCCGTGCCACCGAGGAGCTGGCGGCGCGGAGCGGCCCGGGCATCGGCGGGCTGCTGAACGTCACGTTCGGGAACGCCCCTGAGCTCATCATCGCGTTGTTCGCGCTCAACGCCGGGCTCCACGAGGTCGTCAAGGCGTCGATCATCGGATCGATCCTCGGCAACATCCTGCTCGTGCTCGGCGGCGCGATGTTCGTCGGGGGGCTCGGCCGCGATCGCCAGTTCTTCGATCGGACCGCGGCCAGCGCGCAGTCCTCGATGCTCCTGCTCGCGATCGCGGCGATGATGATGCCCGCGATCTTCGAGCTCGTCGAAGGTCAGGGGCTTCCGTCGCCCGGCGGCCAGCGCGTGAACTACGACGCGACGGTGGAGCACCTGTCGGTCGCGGTCGCGGTCGTCCTGATCCTCTCGTACGTCGCCGGATTGATCTTCTCCCTCAAGACGCACCGGGATCTCTTCAACCCACAGGTCAAGACCGTGCCGCACGGCGGCCCGGCTGCTGCGCCGGCATCGGTGTCGGTCATCCCCGCGTCGGGGGCGGAGGGGACGTCCGTGGCAGCGGGCCACGCCGGCGACGCCGGCGACGCCGGATCGTCGCCCGAGGACGAGGGCCACGCCGGGGGATGGTCGGTTCGCAAGGCGGTCGGGGCGCTGGCGATCGCCGGGGTGGCGGTCGGGGTCATGTCCGAGATCCTCGTCGGCTCGATCGCCGAGGCCGCGGACTCCATCGGTCTCAGCGAGTTCTTCGTCGGGGTCATCGTCGTCGCGATCGTCGGCAACGCCGCGGAGCACTGGGTCGCGATCCTCGTGGCCAAGAAGGACCAGATGGACCTCGCGGTGAACATCGCGATCGGGTCCAGCGCCCAGATCGCGCTCTTCGTGGCGCCGGTCCTCGTCCTCATGTCGTTCGTGCTGGGGCCGCACCCCATGGCGCTCGTGTTCAACGGCTTCGAGCTCGGCGGGCTGCTGCTGGCGGTGCTCATCGCGGGCAACGTGACGAACGAGGGTGAGTCGACGTGGTATGAGGGGGTCCAGCTCCTGGCGGTCTATGTCGTGCTCGCGTTGTCGTTCTACTTCGCGGGCGTCGGCGTCAACTGACGGCGGCGCCTGCGGGTGACGGTGCGCTGCAGGACGCCGCACGCCGGCCGATGACCGTGGGGAGATGGCACACGTGACGAGTTCCGGTGGACTGGTCGCGCCTGCTGCGGTGGCTGCTGCCCCCGCGCCGGCTGCGACGGAGGCAGGGAGGACGGGTACGACGTCGACCTTCGCGACCGATCTGGCGACGGCGACGGAGAGGCTGCAGCCCGTCCCGCACCACGGCCGGACGAAGATCGTCGGCGGCGAGCGCGACGGCCGGTATCTCAACACGTCGGGCAACGAGCGCGACGGTCAGGTCTTCACGATGGAGTTCCACGGCGGCCGGCGCTGGCACGTCTACGGGGAGGGAGCCGACAGGGTCGTCATCCCGTTCGCCGAGCCGGGACCGAAGGCCGGGGACGGCGGGGCGGACGCGCCCACTCCCGGTGGCGCCGTGGCGGCGACGCCGGCCGCCCGCGCGGCCCGCCGCACCTCTGCCTAGAAGGCGTCCTCGTCGGGCTCGAGCTCGGGGATGTCGTCCTCCTCGTCGTCGGCCGACGCGTCCACGGCTCCGGACGCGCCGGGGTGGTGGGAGGCCTCGAATCGCTCGATCAGGACGTCGCGCGCGGTCTCGTCGACGGGTGCCTCGTCGCCGACGAGGACCCAGGTGGCCTCGTCGTCGGCGTCGGACTGATCCTCGAACAGCTCGTTGTCGAGCGCCGTGGCGTCGTCGACGACGAGCAGCATCTCGGTCTGCGGGTTGTAGTAGGTGCCGGGGCGGTTGACGGCTTCGTCAAGCTCAAAGCGGCGCGGGGCGGGCATGCCCCGGTTGTATCGACTTTCGGCTCGACGGTGCAAGCTCGTGCGCTGCCGACCGCCGCGGACGCCCTGCGCGGGCGTGCGGCAGGTTGGTCGCGCGAGGGTCAGCCGAACTCCTCAAGCTGCCTGGCGACCTCGGCCTCGACGTCCAACGGCTCCTTCCCCTGGCGCAGGCGCCGCCGGTTGCGGGATTCCACGAGCTCGCGGACCTCCGCCAGCAGGGCTGGGTCCACCCGGGTCCTGGTGAGCGCGGCGAGCTCGGCGTCGACGTCGCCCGGCTCCTCGCCCTTGCGGATCCGGCGCTCGTTGCGCGCGTGCAGCATCTGACGGATCTCGTCGTCGCGGATCGCGAGCGAGCCGGCGTCCGTCGGCGTCCCGGCCGGCCGATCAGTGCCGTCACCGAGGGACAGTCCGCCTTTTCCGATCTGGTCGTAGGCCTTGCCGGAGGTCACGAGCGTCGCTGCGGCGACGATCGCGCCGACGATCACGACGATGAACAGCACGGTGCCGAACGCGGCCTCCACGGTGTCCACGATGGCAGGGGCGACGGTAGGCTCCACGCCATGTGGAAGCGTCTGCGTCGCCGGTCCATGGCTCCAAGTCGTCCTGCGGTGTTCGCCGAGCAGATCGGACTGGTCATGGTGTCCGTGGCCGCCGTCGTCGCGGGGATCGTCCTGCTCGGTGTACCTGTTCTCCGCGGCCTGACCGGGCGCGGGGCCGGGGGCGGGGCCGAGGCTGGATGGGCGGCGGGACGTGTCGTCCCACGCG
>CAVVQN010000017.1:0-164245 GCA_963750375.1 Paraconexibacteraceae bacterium | reverse complement strand
ATCCGGATGACCCCCCCGCTGCGCTGGCGGGACATGGACATGCTCGGCCACCTGAATCAGGCCGTGTACCACGAGCTGCTCGAGGAGGCGCGGGCGGGCCTGATGCGAGCTCGCGGGCCGGAGGGCCAGCGCGCACCACACGTGCGTGCTGGCCCGCGTGGAGCTCGATTACCGCAGCGAGGTGCGCAAGGACCACGGCAGCGTCGACGTGTCCGGTGGGTCGAGCGCGTCGGGACGTCAGCTCGTGCTCGAGCACGATGTCCTGCTGCCGGACGGCACGGTCGCGGCCACCGGGTCGACCGTCATCGTCGGGTGGGACGCGCGAGGCCCGCGGCGCCCGGACCCTGGGCGCCGACGAGCGGGCCGCCCTCGACAGCTGATCCACGGTCCCCCGGCGGGGCACCGGAACTGAATCTGCTTCAGGTATCGTCGGCCGCGAATGAGCGACCAGACCCTGACCCGCCGCGGCGAAGCGACGCGAGCCCGCCTGCTGGAGGCAGCCATGGCCGAGCTCGTCGAGCGTGACGGGGCGCTCGAGGTGGCTTCGGTCGCCGCTCGCGCCGACGTGTCGGTCGGCCTGCTCTACCGCTACTTCGGGTCCAAGGCCGGGCTGGTCGCCGCGGTGGTCGCCGACTTCTACGACCGGTTGATGACGGAGATCGCGCGAGGGCGGACGACCGCGGCGAGGACTGGGCGGCCCGCGAGCGCCGGCGCACGGAGCGGTCGGTCGCCTTCCACTACCGCGAGCCCCTTGCGCCGATCGTCCTGACGCTCCTGGCGCGCGAGCCCGAGGTCGCCGGCGTCGAGGTCGGCCGCATCACGAAACTCGTCGACGACGCCGCGCGAGCGTGCAGCGCGGGCAGCGGAACGGCGAGATCCCGCGAGGACCTCGACGCGCGCATGTTCGGCGCGATGCTGATCGGCGCGTTCCGGGTCGCGATCGCCGAGGCGCTGACCCGCAAGCAGCGCCCGTCGCAGGACAGGCTGATGGACGAGATGTGGCGCTTCGTGGCGGCGTCGGGTCATCCGACATCGCGCCGGAGCGCACGAGCGCTTAAAGCCGGAAGCCGCCCGAGGGGCGGCTTCCAAACTTGGCCCTGCAGGACGGGCAGGGGTACGTGCCATGTAGGGCCGGTGTCAGGGTGGCTCGAGCGGCGGGAGGCGCCGTTTTGATGCGGCTATCGCCCGAGACTATGTAGTGCCGGGTGCGGCGGCGCGAGCCTTTCGGCCTCACCCTTCGTCCCGACGAGGCAGAGTATGCGCGGAGCGGTCCTGTGCCACAATCGGACACCTGTCCAGGGCGCCAACAAAGTGGGGACGAGCCGGCGCGCGGTCAGGCGAGGCGGCGGCTCGCAGAGCGCCGCACCGCGCAGGATGTCGTGCTCTGAGACCTCGACCTCGGCGAGCCCCAGCACCCGCATGGCCACGAGCAGCAACACGCACGCCGGCGACGATCGTCGGCGCGCGGTCGGGGTGCAGGCCCGGAACCTCGCGGCGCTGCTCGTCCCGTCAGCTGCGCCAGGCGGGCCAGGAGCTCCTCGACGTCCGCCGGTCCAGGCGGTAGCCGTGCACCCTGTGCCGGGTCGTACGGCTCCAGCTCGCAGCGCGATCGCAGCGCAGTGAGGTCGCGGTGCCGGCCACGGCGACGCCGGCGCTGACGGCTCGCCGTACCTTGCCGGCACGGCGGCGGTGAAGATCGCGCGCACGTCCTCGGCGCCTGCGCGACCGAGCTCATCGTGCCGGCGGCGGGTCGCTGTCGATGTGGCGCTCGCTCTGGCGCACGACGCCGGCCTGGGTGGAGACGTGGAAGTCCACGCGCGCCTCGGCGCCGACGACGAACTCCGTCGACCCGCCGCCGATGTCGATGACCACCACCGGCTCCGGCGCGGACGGGGCCCGCGCGGCGTGGCCCCGAGGAAGGAGAGCTGCGCCTCCTCGTCGCCGGTGATCGTGCGCGCATCGAGGCGAGTCGCCCGGACACGTGGCGGTGAACTGCGCGCCGTTGGCCGCGTCGCGGACGGCGCTGGTCAGGACCGCGACGGCACGCTGCCGCCTCGGTGGTCGTCGATCAGCGCGCGGTACCGCGTCGAGCGTCGCGAAGACGCGCTCCATCGCCTCCTCGCCGAGCGCTCCGGTGCGCTCGACGCCCTGGGCCAGCCGCGTGACCGTCGTGCGGCGCTCGAGCTCGGGACGGCCCGCGTGGCCGGGACGACGTCGGCTACGAGCAGGCGGGCGGAGTTGGAGCCGATGTCGACGACGCGACGCGCATCCCGCGACCCTAGCCGCGGGGCGGGTGCGGCAGCGGATCTTCGGCGGGATGGGTCATGCGGTCGTCCACGGGGCGGCGCGCGACGGCCGACTGCCGGCGGCGCTCAAACCCGGAGGACGACAGCCGAAGACATGTGCAGGCCGTCCTGGTCCAATCCACGAGAAGGGAAGACATGGCGCTTTTCACCCGCAAGCCCAAGCACGATCCGGTGCTCGCCGAGCTCTCCGACCGGCTTGCAGCGCTCGACAACAACTGCCTGGCGGCGCTCGAGCGCGGCCTCACCGGTATGACCGAGGGGGATCTGACCCTGGGCGCCGAGCCGACGACGACGCCGATCACGGCGGAGTCGAAGGACCCGCAGACGCAGGGGCTCGTCGACCAGTTCAACGGCATGCTGGCTCGGGCGCAGACCGCGCTGCTGGCCTACAACGCGATGCGCGAGGACCTACGCACCGCACTCGGTGATCAGTCGTGTCTCCACGAGTTGCGCGGTCGCCTGTCGTCGCTCAACGGCAACTGCCTGACGAGCCTCGAGGGCGGCCTGACCGCGATGTCCCAGGGCGATCTGACCGTCGACGTCCAGCCGGTGACCACGCCGCTGAGCGCCGAGGAAGGCCGGCAGGTCGGTGAGCTGGCCGAGATCTTCAACGCGATGCTCGGTCGTGCACAGACCTCGCTGGAGGCCTACAACGCCACACGCGAGGAGTTCCGCCTGGCCCTGGGCGACGAGTCCTGTCTGTCGCAGCTCGTCGACCGGCTCGGGTCGCTCAACAGCAACTGCCTGACGCACCTGCAGCAGGGGCTTGAGGCGATGTCGCAGCACGGCGACCTCACCAAGGAGGTGATCCCTGTCACGACGCCGGTGCAGACCTCAGCGGGCAGGCACGCAGGTGAGCTGGCAGAGATCTTCAACGGCATGCTGGGCCGCGCGCAGACGTCGCTTGAGGCCTACAACGCCATGCGCGAGGACCTGGCGTCGGTCGCCTCCACCGCCGAGGTCGTCGCGGCCGGCGACCTGAGCGTCGATGTGCGCTCCAAGGGTCAGGACGACACGCTGGGCAACGCGTTCGCCGAGATGACGGTTCGCCTCGGTGATCTCGTCGGGCAGGTGGCGGTGATGGCGTCGCAGTTGAACACCGCCAGCCAGGACATGGCGCGCTCCAGTGACGAGACCGGCCGGGCGATCGGCGAGATCGCGCATGCCGTGAGCGACGTGGCCCACGGTGCCGAGCGGCAGGTCCGCACGATCGAAGGGGCCCAGCGCGTGACGGAGGAGATGGTCATCGCCACGCGCGACGGTGCAGCGTCCGCTGAAGAGGCGACGACCGCCGCACGCCAGGCACGCGACGTCGCGTCGGCCGGGGCCAAGGCCGTCGAGCAGGCGACCGAGGCGATGGTCGGTGTCCGCGAGTCGTCGGGCGCTGTCAGCGGCGTCATGGGCGACCTCGCGCAGAAGAGCGAGCAGATCGGCGGCATCGTCGAGACGATCACCGGCATCGCCGAGCAGACGAACCTGCTGGCGCTGAACGCGGCGATCGAGGCGGCGCGCGCCGGGGAGCAGGGCCGCGGGTTCGCGGTCGTGGCCGAAGAGGTTCGCAAGCTCGCCGAGGAGTCACAGCACGCTGCTCGCTCGATCGGCGTCGCTCATCGGTGAGATCCAGGGCGAGACGCGTCGAGCCATGGATGCCGTGGCCGCCGGCTCCTCCCGGACCGAGGAGGGCGCCGCGACCGTCGAGCAGGCCCGCGAGAGCTTCCTGGCGATCGGGCAGTCCGTCGACGACATGAGCGAACGCGTCGCGCAGATCGCGGGCGCGATCACGCAGATCGCCCAGGCGAGCACACAGATGCAGGCGGACATGGTCGACGTCGCGTCGGTCGCCGAGGAGTCCAGCGCGAGCGCGCAGCAGGTCAGCGCCTCCACGCAACAGTCCACGGCGTCCGCCCAGGAGATCGCGGTCTCCGCGCAGGAGCTGGCCAAGCGGGCCGAAGGGCTCGAGGAGCTCGTCGGGCGCTTCACGCTCGCGGCGGCCTGATCGTAGGGGCTGGGGTCCCGGGCCGCGCGGGGCGGCCCGGGACCTTGCGCCGGCTGGTGGCGCAGACCGTCGGCATGCGGGGGTAGGATCACGAACATGAGTGTTCGTAAAGCGGCCGCCGTGGGCCGCGGTGCCGTCGTCGCCGTGCTGCTGGTGTTCGCGGGGGCTGGGACGTCGATGGCCGGCGCGGCTGAGGCACCGCCCGCAAAACTGCCCGCAGCCGACGTTCAAGAGCGTCTCCGCTGAAGTGCTGGTGACGATGGATGACGGCGTCAAGATCGCCACGACGGTGGCGCTCCCCTCGCGCGACGGCAAGGTCCCCGCGCCCGGCCGCTTCCCGGTCGTCCTCGAGCTCACGCCGTACGGGCGCACCGGTGTGTGCGGGTGTGACCCGCCGGCGCTCGTGGGCGGTGCGCGGGATCGTCGGGGTGGTGGCCGACGTCCGCGGCACCGGCGGTAGCGGCGGGACGCTGAAGGACAACTTCTTCTCACCACGCGAAGCGCGCGACGGAGCGGCGCTGGTCGAGTACTTCGGCACGCGGCCGTACTCGTCCGGGCGGGTGGCGATGGCCGGTGGCTCGTACGTCGGGATCACGCAGTACCTGACCGCCGAGCAGCAACCGCCGCATCTCGTCGGCGATCGCCCCGCAGATCGCGATCAGCGACCTGTACCGCGACGGCTTCGCCCACGGCGGCGTGACGAACCTCAGCTTCGACCTGCAGTACATCGCCGTGCAAGGTGCGCCCGGCACGGCCGGCGCCAACTCCGACCCGTCGCTGCTGGCCGAGACGCTGAAGGCGAAGCTCGGGCAGTCACCGCCGGGAAGCATCGCGTTCGACTACCTCTCCCGTCCCTTGGATGATCGGTTCTACCGCGACCGCTCCCCGATCTACGACGCCGCCAAGATCAAGGTGCCGGTCCTGGACATCGGCGAGTGGAACGACGGGCTCCTGCGTGGCGAGACGGAGATGTACGGGGCACTGGCCTCCCGCCGGGGGGTCGAGACGCGCCTGTACATGGATCCGTGCACCCACAAGGGCTGCGGTGCGCCGTTCGCCCCGTTGACCGACCCGCCCGGCCAGGCCGATCTCGCCGGCGTCCGCTTCGCGTTCCTCGACAAGTACCTGCGCGATGCGCCGACGCCGCCCGCGCCCCGGGTGCGGTACTTCCTGCAGGGCGCCAACCGCTACGTGGACGCCGACCGCTGGCCGCCCGCGGGTACCCGGTATGAGCGCCTGACGCTCGGTCGCCGGCACGCTGACCGCAGGTTCCCCAGGGGCGCCCGCGCCGACCGGGACCCAGAGCTACGTGAGCGACCCGACGGCCGGTTTCAGCATGGCCTTCGACAAGTACGGCACCGTCGCCGGCACCCCGTACATCCCGACCGACCAGCGGCTGGAGGGCCCTCAAGGGCTGACGTTCCGGACGCCGCCGATGACTGCGGCGACGCCGATCGCCGGGCCGATCGCCCTCCACCTGGAGGCGGCATCGACCGCCGCCGACACCGACTGGTACGCCAAGCTCGCCGACGTGGCCCCCGACGGGGGCGAGACGATCGTCACCGCGGGGGCGCTGAAGGCCTCGCACCGCGCGCTGGACCCGGTCAAGAGCACGCCGGAGCGGCCGTACCACACGCATGTGAACCCGACGCCGATCGAGCCCGGCCGCTTCTACGCGTACGACATCGAGATCTGGCCGACGGCGTACGAGCTGGCCCCGGGACACCGCCTGCAGCTGCGGGTCACCTCCAGCGACCTGCCCACCCATCTCCCGGGGACGTTCGTCTTCGACCGCGATCATCCCGAAGCCGCGCGGGTGCAGCTCAACGCGCCGGCCACGAACACCGTGCGTCTCGGGGCCAGCTACCTCTCGCTTCCGGTGACGGGCGCGCCCCGGCCGGCCCGGCCGCCCCGCCCGGCGACGCGGAGCTGTCGGCGGAGCGTGGCGCTGCATGTGCGCGGCGTCCCGCGGCGGGCCCGGATCCTCACCGTACGCGTCACCGTCGACGGGCGCCGGGTCGCCTTCAAGCGTCACGGCCGCCGCGTGGACCTCGTGCTTCGCGGCCGGCGCGGCGCGCGTGTACGGGTGCGCATCCAGGCGCGCTACCGGGCCGCTGGTCGCACCCGGACGGCCCTGGACCGGCGCGCGTTCCGTGTGTGCGCGGCCGGGAGCTGAGCGTGGGCGGCGGCGCACACGAGTCGCGGCTAGCGCGACTGAGGTGCGAGGGCGTGCCGGCAGGGTCCGGCGCCGGGCGGTGACGCACGTGAGTCGCGGCAGCCGCGACCGAGGTGCGCCGCCGGGCGGGCGGGTGGTTCGGCGCGGGCCGGTGACGCACGTGGGTCGCGGCGGCCGCGACCGAGGTGCGCCGCCGGGCAGGCGGCGGTCCGGCGCGGGCCGGTGACGCACGTGAGTCGCGGCTGCCGCGACCGAGGTGCGCAGCCGATACCGGCGCTGCGACATCGCGCTGGCTGATCGCCAGCGGACCGCGTCAGCGGCCTCGCACGCGCTATAGTCCTTGTCCGCCGCGGGGTGGAGCAGTCTGGTAGCTCGTCGGGCTCATAACCCGAAGGTCGCAGGTTCGAATCCTGCCCCCGCTACTACGAAGACCCCCTCTCGCCAGGGGGTTTTCGTGCTTAACGGGATCGCACACCGGTGGGCGGATGCGTTCAATCGAACATGGTCGACGACGCGAAGGCGCGGAGCCGGCTGACGCTGACCGGCGGCTCGCTGTACGTCGACGACGAGACGGCGTCGAACGTCGAGGACGATCTCCTCGGAGCTCTCGAATTCCAGCCAATCCGCAAGCACGTCATCGCCCGGCCGAACCGGAACATCAGCGCGTCGAGCTCCACCGTGCACGGGGACGCGCCAGAATTGCGGCGGAGTTACGGCGGATCTATACCGTCTCGGCATGCTCAGCGATGTCCGTCCGGCCCGGGCCTCAGCCGTCCTGCGTTTGCTGGCCGTCGTGTCCGCACTGGTGGCCTGCGCTCCGGATGCGGCCGCGGCGGCAGTCCCTGAGGGTGTGACGTGGACGCAGGAGTACTTCCCGACGCCGGACGGGGAAACGCTGCACGCCGACGTGCTCTGGCCCAAGGGGCTGAGCAAGGACGAGAAGACGCCGGTTCTGCTGGTCGTCGGGCCCTACTCCGGACGGTCCGGTCAGCTGGGCGTCAGCGGTGCTCCGGCATACGACCCGACGGCCGACAGCCCGCCCTCGCGCTTCGACGACTTCTTCGTCGGCCAGCAGGTCTGGAAGAAGGGCTACACGGTCGTCTACGTCGACCTTCGCGGCTTCGGCGGCTCGACGGGCTGCCACGACCTCCTCGGTCCTGGAGACCGGACGGACGTCAGGACGGCCGTCCGGTGGGCGGCCACGCGGTCGTGGTCGACGGGAAGGGTCGGGATGTACGGCAAGTCCTACGACGCCATCACCGGGCTCATGGGCGTGGCCGACCAGCCTAAAGGCCTTGCTGCGGTCGTCGCGATGCAGGGTCTGACCGACGCCTACGACGCGACCTACGCGCAGGGGGTCCGGCGCGCGGCCGCCCTGCTGTTCCCGCTGGTGACCTACTCGTACGGGGACTCCGCGCCGACGACGGCCAGCTCCCCGCAGTACGTGCAGAACGCCGAGGGCACGAGCTTCGTGCAGTGCCAGGAGCGCTTGCAGGACCAGTACCAAGGCGACGAGAAGCTCGCGTACTGGCGCGAGCGGAACTTCACCGAGTCGGCCGCGACGAGCACCGTCCCCACGTTCATCACGACCGGCCACCTCGACGAGAACGTCGTGCCGCAGAGCCAGCCATACGAGCTGTTCAAGCGGCTGCGCGGTCCCAAGCGGGCGTGGATCGGCTGGTGGGACCACATCCGAGGGACGGACAAGAACGCTGACGGCAGCCCCAGGACAGGACGGGCTGGCTTCGCGGAGGAGGCCATGCGCTGGCTTGACCGGTACGTCAAGCGCGTCCCGGCCGAGCAGGCCCGTGTCGAAGACGACCCGGCCGTTGCCGTTCAGTCGGGGCCCGAAGGGCGCTGGCGGACTGAGGCCGTCTGGCCGCCGGTCGACGTCGTGCCGCTGAGCGCCCCGCTGCGCGGCGGCACCTTCACCGACGACGGGACCGGGCTGGGCAACGCCGACGGCAGCACGTCGGGACAGTTCTACGTCGGGCCGCCCGTCCAACAAGCCGGTAAAGGAGCCTGGACCTTCTCGCCGCCGCTGGAGCACGCCGCCCACCTCGCCGGCGAGCCGCGGGCCGACCTACGCTTCGCTCCGGGTTCCAACCCGAAAGCCGCCGCGTTCGGTGCGGTCTACGACGTCAGTCAACAGGGGGATGCGACCTTGATCTCCCGTGGCGCGCAGCTCGTCGGCCGCGGCGGCCGCCAGGCGCTCAGGATGTCCTCAATGGACTGGCGCGTCCCTGCGGGGCACCGCCTCGCCGTCCTCGTCGGCGGCGGTCAGGCCGAGAGCAATTACGCTCACGTGCCGACAGGCTCGATGGTGACGTTCACCGGGGGGACCGTGACCCTGCCATTCCTGCGAAGGCTGCGCGTCGACAACCTCGACGGAACCGCTTCGGCTCGATTGAAAACCTACGTCGTCAACGCGCCGATCGGCGTCCCCGCCAAGGTCGTCGCGGGCGCCATCGAGCCCGCATGGCCGCAGCCCGTCGTTCAGACCGCGCCCGCCAGCAGGCGGGGCGCCGCGCGCCTGACCGTTCTCCTGCGCCGCGACGACACTCGCGGGCGCTTCGTCGTCTCGGGACGGGCACCCACCGGCGCACGACTGACGGTCGAACTCCGCCGAGGCAGCAAGCTTGTCGCTCGGCACACCGTCCGCCGCGTCTCTGGGGGTCGATACCGGCTCGTGCTCCGGGCGCCCGCGACCGGGCCCCGGCTGCGGGCGCGGGTGGTCTCCCATCACCGCGGCGACGTGCAGGTGGTGCGGTCCGAGGGGTAGGCCCCGTCGCGTACGAGTTCGGGCGAGTTCACCTGGCCAGCGCGGGCTCGCTCGGAGCCATAAGCGCCATCGAGCCCTCCGAGAGGTAGCGACGACAGACCACCGACTCGTCGTTCTGCTCGATGTGGATCCCGCCCGATAGGCGGACCGCCGAGGCGTCGATGGAGAAGATGCCGACGACATCCACGCGACGGCCGATCTCGCGGTTCATGCGCGCGCGTGATGGTGACCCGCGGGTGACCAGCCACACCGAACACCCTCCGCCACCCCGGGTTCCACGGTCCGGCTCTTCGGGAGCCCTTCGCTGCTGTATCGGCAGGGTGTGACACGAGAATCGCGGGGTCTGCGCGTAAGAGTCCCTCCGCGCCGTTCCGCTCTCGATGACCAGCACCCGCGTCGGCCGCGAGCCGGGGTGCGCGGCTGCCATTGTCGTCGGCCGTAAGACCGGCCACGCAGCCCGTCCCCGAGCCCGTGGCGCTCCAGACCTGGTGGTCATACCCGGCGGGCTTTGCCCTCGCTGTGTGACGAAGACCGCCGGCTGACGGGACCTGACTTACGGCGCGGGCCGCCTCACGGGCCTGCGCCAAGCGCCCGAGGGCCTGCGGTTGCTTGCCGGCTTGGGCTTGACCACTGGGGTGGGGTAGGAGGCGCGGCACTTTTCGCCTTTACAGCGGCGCAACGCGTCGAGCCGGGTCCTCAGCCGAGCCTTCAGCGCCGCCTGTGCGGGGTCGGCGTGCAGGCTACGCAGCTCATTCGGATCGGTTTTCAGGTCGTAGAGTTGCTCTTCGCGGACGGGCTTGCCCTCGACGCTCTTGTAGTACTCGGCGTACTTGTAGCGCCTGGTGCGCACACCCTCGTAGTAGACGTTGATGCCGGCGTAGCGTTTGGCATAGACCGCCAAAAGCCCGGAGACCGCCGGAAACGACGCTTCGATGCCGAGGGCCCGGTTGCGGCGATAGCCGGGGTCTGCGGCGTACGGCAGCAACGACTCGCCATCCATCTCGCGCATTGGCTTGGCTCCAGCAAGCTGCGCGATCGTCGGGGCGATATCGATGTTGCCGGTCAACTGGCTCCTGCTTCTTCCGGCCGGGAACCCGGGGCCGCGGACCATGAGCGGCACGTGGATCGACTCTTCGAAGATGTCGACCTTCTCAGAGAACCAGCGGTGCTCGCCATTGAACCAACCGTTGTCGGACATGAACATGATCACCGTGTTGTCGAGCTCACCGGCCTGACTGACAGCCGAGACGATTCGACCGACCATCTCGTCGACGCTCTGCAGCGCTGCGAGTCGGTTGCGCTCGCGGTCGGCGATGACGTCGCCATCGTCGGAGCTCAGACGGCCGAACGCGTTGATGATCGAGCCCTTGTCGGAGACGTCTCCTTCGTCATAGCTCGCGCTCTGTGTGAAGGGATGATTGGCGAACGTGTCGGCGTACCTTGGAGCAGGCGTGGGGCCCCCGTCGGCGTTGTGCAGTTCGCTGTGGGGCGCGGACGGCATGACCTCCATGTAGAACGGTTTGTCGTCCGGTGCCCACTTGCGAATGTTGGTGACTGCGCGATCGGCGATTGCGTCGGTCTGATACAGCGTGGCCGTCGCAGAGCCCGGACGGGTTACGCCGTTGTCCTGAATGGCGTACCCGTACATTTCGTACGTCGACGGGTCGATCAGCGAGTACCAGTCGTCGTAGCCTGGCGGAGTCGGAACGGGGTTGAGCAAGCCGGGCGACACGTCATAGCGCACCCCGTAGCCGTTGAGCGGCTTGCCGATGTGCGCGGTGCGGTACCCGGCGCGCTGCAGCCAGACGGGCAACGCGGTCGAATAGTCGAAGGCGTCGAAGCCGCCCTCGGGGGGTGAGTTATGGCGGACTTCGTGGTTGTGCATGTACTGGCCGGTGAGCATCGTCGACCGTGACGGGCAGCACAGCGGGTAGGTCGCAAACGCATTGGTGAACGTCGTGCCACCCCCGGCGATGAGCTGCCGCGTAAGTGGCATGTATGTCATCTCGTCGAGACGCTGGTCGTCGGTGACCACGACAACCACGTTGGGGCGCGACTGTGCAGCCTGCGCGCTCGGCACGACCCCCATCGCCTCAAATACGGCTAGCAGTCCTGCCGCCAGCGCAGTCAGCCCTCGGCGTATCGTGAGATCTCGCATCCTTGTCCTCCGGTTACCCGACGCTCGAGCCTCCTGGGCCCCCGATAACGCAGACCGTACGCACGGTCCGCCCACTGCACTCAGCGCAGTGCACCATGTCGGCCAGGAACGGTTGTCGCGGTCCGACAGACACTCCGCTTCGGTCCAACCTAGGATGAGCCCCATGAGCGGCTGCTGTGCACCTGGTCGCGGCGAAACTCGGCTCCCGCGGGCACACCCGGGCCCACTGGCCGCTGCGGGCGGCCGACCTAGCGGACCCGAGAACGAGTTCGTCAAGCTCGATGGTGGGCGCTTCCTGATGGGCAGCGAAGACGCTGACATCAATCGCGAGGACGGCGAGGCGCCTATCCGTCCGATCACGGTGGCGCCCTTCATGATCGCAACCACCGCGGTCTCGAACGATCAATTCGCCCAGTTCATCACCGCGACGGGGTACGCCACCGAAGCCGAGCGCTACGGCTGGTCTTTTGTCTTCTTCGCGTTCCTCCCTCGGAAGCTTGCAGCCAGACTGCAGAGCGTGCCGGGAGCTTCGTGGTGGCGCGCCGTCCCCGACGCGCACTGGCGCCAGCCGCGCGGCCGCGGATCTGACCTGAAGGGCATTGCAGACCACCCGGTCATCCACGTCTCGCACGCCGACGCTCTTGCCTACTGCGAGTGGGCCAACTGTCGTTTGCCGACCGAGAGCGAGTGGGAGTATGCCGCGCGGGGCGGGCTCGAGCAGAATCGGTATGCGTGGGGTGAAGAGTTGACACCCGGCGGCCGGTGGGAGTGCAATATTTGGCAGGGTTCGTTCCCTGAGCGCGACGACGCCGCCGACGGGTACGCGGGGACAGCGCCGGTCACGGCCTACCTCCCCAACGGGTTCGGGCTACACAACATGTCTGGCAACGCATGGGAGTGGACCAGCGACTGGTTTGCTACCCGTTCGGTGCCGCAGGGAGCTATGCGCGCAATCCGTGGCGGCTCCTACCTCTGCCACGCCTCCTACTGCAACCGGTACCGCGTTTCGGCACGGACCGGCATCACGCCCGACAGCTCAACCGGCAACCTCGGCTTCCGCTGCGCGGCCGCTCTGGACACCAGCTTTTAGCGGCACCGGATCCGAGCTTGCGCTGACCGCTCACGACTGCCGGCCGACCGAGGCCTGGTGCCGGAGACCGAGCGCGGCCGCCGCCGCACCTTCTGACCGTGTGCTGTCCAGCAGCGCCGATCAGCGCAGGACAGCTCGATCCGGCAACGGCAGGATCAGCGGCTCGAGCAGCACAGCGGCCTCGTCGGGGGTCAGCACCTGTTCAGGCTCGAGCCTGACAAGCTCCCGCTGGGACTCGTCGACCTCCCACACGTCCTCGCCGACCAGGCGGCCCTCGTCGTCGTACGGCCAGATCATGTGCTCGACGTTTTTGACGAGGTAGTGGGCGTCTGCATCGACGTCATAGCCACTAGCAACGAGCACCTGACCTGGTGTCTGCTGATAGATCGTCGCCGTCGAGCAGATACTGTTGTCGCCGACCGCGAGTCGTTCGTCGTCGGTGTAGAAGACGCACTGGCCGGTCGCACTCCACTCGCGGTACACGGCCTCGACGGCCTCCCTTCCGTCCAGCACGATGTTCATCCCGAAGACGTTGAAGTGGTAGATCGGGTGCTCCACGGTCATCTCGGGGGCGAAGATCTCCTCGTACCGCCCGGCCATCTCGAGGTACCGATGCCGGTTGTAGGCATGAAGCAGGTACAGGTGGCGCGGGTTCTGCGTGGTCTCGATCAACCGTTCGACGGCCGCGTTGGTCTTTACGATGTCGTAGCGATGCATGGTCAAAGTGCTCCTGTCGGTCCGGGGGTGGTCTGGTCGTCCTCGGTCACGAGCTCGGCCTGGGCCGCTGCGAGCGCCGCGGCCAGCGGCCAATCGTCGGGGACGATGTCGCGGTCGGCGATGATGCCGAGGTTCGTAACTCCGCTGAAGCGCATGACGGTGGTGTTCAGCCCGACGCCGTGCATGATCATCGCGACACGACGCTACGGAGGGTCCGGGCCCCGAACTCGTCGCGTCGCGCCGGTCCGTTCGGGTGCCCTTGTCGCAGAGCGACATACGGGCACCGCGGTCGGATAGCTGTCGTCATCGCCTTGTCCGTCGAGCCGTCTGAGCATTACGACCTCGGTTCGCCGGCGCGGAAATTCCTCCACGTCAAGGGCAGGCTCGTCGTGTCCTACCTTCACGACCCGACCACCGACGAGCCGCCTGATGTAGCGCGCACGACAAAGGTCGTCGGCAAGATCGCGTCCTGGACCTCGGGCGGCAGGATCAAGACCTACACACTGCCCTAGCCCGACCCCGCAGTGGTCGGCGGTTGGACCGAAGGCGGGCGCGAAGAAACTCGACCGCCTCACCGAGCTCGGGCGCGCATCGCTGAGGAGCCGGGGAAGCATGGCGTCGCACAGGCGCTGCGCGAACGGGCGCTGGAGCGGTGCGACGATCGGAGTGCGGCGCCAGTCTCTGCACGATCCCCGACGTCTTCCTTGCGGGGGTCCCGGGCTTGGCGCCCGGTCAGCCCATGGCGGGTAGCCAAGCGATCGAGTTTGAGAACCCCCGGTCGCTGACGCGCACAGGGGTGCCGCCGTTCCGGGGAATGCGGAAGATCCCCGTCGGACCAGAGGTCTGGTCTCTTGGGTCTACAGGAACTGCCGAGTAAGCGATCTGGTCTCCAGCCGGAGACCATGCTGCGGCGCGTCCGCCCTGCACCAGGAGCTTTGGTTTCGCCGTCCGTGAGGTCAGCGAAAGGCGGTAGATGCCGGGCGCTGGACCGGGCCCGGCGGGTTCGTCACCGGAGGTGAATCCGGTCATGGCTACGCTCCTGCCGTCCGGCGAGACCGAAATCTGCTGAGGGCACGCGAGGGCGCCGCCAGTGCCTTTGTACAGGGAGACGTCGTGGGTGCCGTTCAGGCGGATGCGGCGGATCGATGCGGTGCAGTCAGAGATCTCGGTCGGCGTCGTGGACGGCGAAACGTACAGCAGTGATTTGCCGTCAGGTGCGAAGCGCATATCGGCGGCGAGCTTCGCCTTCGTCGGCAGTCGACGCAGCTTCGTGCCGTCGCGCCGGACGAGGTACGCGAAGATGTGGCCCGCCTGGCTGTCGCTGTCGCGGAACGCCGTCAGCGCGATGAGCCGCCCGTTCGGTGAGATGTCGATCGTGTGGATCGAGATGCCCCGGAGGACGTGGGTGGTGAGCGGACCGCCTGCCGTTGCGCCGAATGTCAGCTTCGTCATGCCGCCGAAGGGGCCGCTTGAAAAAGCCAGCAGCGATCCGTCGCGGGATGCGGAGATCGCGGCGGCCCCGACACTCGTAGTGCGTGTCACCTCCGGGCCGCTGAGCGGCTGCAGGAAGACGCTGTCAGACGCAATCACCACCGGCCCGTTCGTCGCGGCGTTCGAGGCCGTCGGACAAGTGGCGCTGAGCGCAAGCAGCGCGGTCAGGGAGATCAAGATCCTGGGCATCACGCGAGTCTACGTTCGGAACCAGACCACCGGTTGATTACTCCCGTGGATTGCCCACGATCTAGCGGCCACAGTGTCTTCCTTATCTCCGCGAGCCGTGGGCGGCGAGCGTAGGAACGGCGTCTGCGTCTTGTCCTAGGGGCACCCGGCATTACCGGGCCACGCTGACGCTGGCGGTGCTCCGCCGTGCGAGGGTCGCGCCGTCGCTGCCGACGGCCGTGACCTGAACTTCGATGCGAAAGCCCTTGTCGTAGGAGCGGACGAGGTACGTCGGCCGGGTCTGGCCGACGATGACAGAGCCGTTGCGGCGCCAGCGGTAGGCCGTGAGTCGGCCCTGCGAGAGCGGGGCGGAGACCGCCAGTCGCGTCCCCATCTTGACGCGCGGGCCGACCGGGGCCTTCCTCCCCGTGCGGAGGAGCTGGCGCAGGACCGGTCGACGGAGGAACGTCGGACCCCCGGCGCCACCCGCAGCCCCGCCGGGTGCTGCGGCCGCCCCGTTGTTGCCGATGCCGACCGTCGGCGTCTCTCCGCAGTGGTCGACCGGTCCGGGCGGGACGTACCGGTCGGTGAGTCCGATCGGTCGCTGCAGCGGGCAGACCGTGTACGAGATCGGGAGCGGTTGACCGGCGACGGTCACCCCGGAGATGTCGACATGGATCACACGATCGGCCTCGGTGACTCCGTGCTCGCGGCCGGCGTCGTCGCGAAGTCCCGGATTCCACGCGAGGTAGCGCCCGGCGTAGTACGGCTCGATGCCGTTGCCGGCGTGGCGCCGCGCAGGCAGGGGGGCGCCGTCGAGGGTCATTGCGACCGAAGCCCGCGTGATGTCGACCGTCGATGGGTCGTCTCCGATCGCGACGTACCAGGTGCGGCTGATCGCCCACGGCCACGGAATCCATCCTGGTCCCGGATAGGCACTCACGCGACGAGCCGGCAGCGCCAAGTGCGTTCTGGGGAACCCGACGTATAGGGCGTTGAAGGACGTGGCCGTACCACTCCCCATCACGGTGCGTCCGGCGTCCAGTCCGAGCTTCGCGTGGTACGGATCCTCGATGAGGCTGGTCATGGCCTTTGCTCCGGTGATGCCGGAAGGCGACTGGTCGGCGGAGATGTTGCTGTTCTCCGCGCCCTCGCGCCCGGCGGGCGAGTAGCACGGCGCGTCGCTTGTGGGCTCGTGGTCGCCAACACCAGCGGCCTGGCTCATCAACGCCGCGGCGAGGGCTTTGCGATTGAGGTCGGGGTCGAAGCGAACCGGCCCGGCTCCCGCGTAGCGGCGGAAACGGTTGAGAGACCGCAGTGTGGCGTCGAGCGACTCCTGCGACTCGCTTCCCACCACACAGCTGGAGTCCGACCCCGTCCATCCGGAACCGATCGCCTCATCGGCCTTCTGGGCGTTCCAGTCGGCGACCGCGGTGGCGCGGTCGGGCGGCCCCTGTGCAACAGCGACGGCCGCGGTCAGATGAAATCCGAAGCACAGCGCGGCTCCTGCGAGGACGGCGGCACGCATCTTCATTCAGCCTTTGTACCGGATTTCGGACGGTGGACGTTCGCGGATGATCCACGGCGTCCGCGCCAACCCCGTAGCTCGGCCACTGTTGGTGACGCAGTGGGTTCCCGCTCCTACGGGAAGCCCCTCTCGCCAGGGGTTCTGGACCCCTCCGGGGCTGACGTTCACCGGCGGTCCGCGCTGGTGTTCCGGCGGCGGTCACGCGACTCCATCAGGCGGTTGACTCGGCGGACCGCGCTAGGCGCGCGGCGCGCGGCGCCGACGACGAGCCGGTCAAGCGCGGTCGGGGACGGCGCGGGCGTGGGTGCCATGGGCGGCGGGGCGACATCGACGAGCGCCAGCAGCTCGGCGGACCCTGGAACCCCTTTGAGCTCGTGGGTCCCGCGCGGTGCGAAGTGGATTCCAGAGCCCGCGACGAGATCCGAGACGACGCGGGACACGAACGTCTCGCCGGGCGCGGCGGCGGACGCGACACGGGCAGCGATGTGCACCGCAAGCCCGGCGTAGTCCCCTGCCAGGCGCTCGCACTCACCGGTGTGGACGCCGACGCGGAGCTGGAGGTCAAAGCCGGCCATCGCGTCGTGCAGCGCGCGAGAACACTCGAGTGCTGCAGCCGGCCCGGGGAAGGTGGCCATCGAGCCGTCACCGGCGCGCTTGATCACGGTCCCGCCGTACTTCTCGACCTGACGCTCCACGACCTGGTCGCGGCGCGCGACCAGCTCGCGCCACGCCGCGTCCCCGATGCGGGCGACGAGAGCGGTAGAGCCCACGACGTCCTCAAACAGGAGCGTGACCACCTGACGGGCGGATGGCACGGACCCGCCGGAGGCGGCCCTAGCGAGCTGCTCGAAAAACGGGTTGAAGCTCTCGGTGGGCGCTATGCCTTGCCGCGTGGCGGGCAGCACCTCGAACGTCGCGTTGGGCAGCTGCTCGGCAACGTGCCTGGGCACCGACTCGGGGAGCGAACCGGTGGGCAGGTGAAACACGCGCACGGGCACGCGGACCTCCGGGAGGATCCGCGTGACGTCGGACTGCTTGGCGGCATCCACGTACGCCTGGGCGCCCGCGCGGCTCGCTGAGGTCCGCTCAAGAAGACCGGACAGCTGCGTCGCTCGCGGTGAGTCCAAGCTGCTGTCCCAAGCGCGTAGGAGCCGTCCCGACCCCCACGCGTCAATCACCCCCTGCCAGCGCGCGACGAACGCCTCGGCGCCCCCCGGGGGCCACCCGACGGCTGCAGGATCGCCGGGGCCAAGGCACGCCGCATAGGGGTCCAGCAGCACCAGCGAATCGACCCGCTCGGGCCTCGTCGCCGCGAGCAGCAACGGCCCACCGAACGTCGTGAGGTTGCCCATAATGGTGGCGCTGTCCATGCCGGCGTCGTCCATTACGGCCTCGAGATCCGCGGCCTGCTCCTCGAGCGTCGGCCGCCGCTCGACCGGCTCGGACAGCCCGACGCCACGCATCTGAAACCCGGCCACGCGCACGACTTCGCCGATCCGTCTGTACTGCTCGAGCCAGGTTGGGTCGGTCCACAGCAGATCGAGGTGCGCGGCGAGCTCGTGTATGACGACGGCTCGGCCCGGACCCTCGCCCGACAGCTGGTAAGCGAGGTCGCGACCATCGCGCTGCAGGTATCGGGTCACGGCCGTGGGCTCCACGGACTGAAACCTAGACCGCAATGACGACGGCCGCCACGTCGTCCAGGGCCGCGACCGGACCGCGGAGATATCAACGAGGCGGCGCACGTACTAGCGCATCCTGGTCGCGTCGCTCCTCGTCCGAAGCACGCCGATCGGGCGCTCACGTTCAAGTGAAACGGCACTTAGCTCAGGCCCAAGGGATTTTCGTTGCGGTCAAGGGCTGGGGTCGAACGTCGCAGCGGCGGTGCTCTCGTGGCCCGTACGGAGCTCCGCGTCGCCACTCGCCTGTCATCGTGTGCCGCACCTGACGACACCGAAAGGGCGGTCCGATGAACACGCAACAGCGGGGTTGGTCTGTCGTAGCCGACGAGGCGCAGCTCGAAGAGCTCGTAGGGACACCGATCAAGCGTGTCGCCGAAAAGGTGCGTCCCGTCCTGCACACGGTCGATCGTCAGTGGCTCGCCGCGTCGCCGTTCTGTCTCGTCGCGACAGGCTCAGCGGACGGACGCTGCGACGTGAGCCCCAAGGGCGATCCGCCGGGCTTTGTCCATGTCCTCGACGAGCGGACGATCGCGATCCCGGACCGCCCCGGCAACCGCCGCGTGGACGGCTTTCGCAACGTGCTACAGAACCCGGAGGTCGGGCTGCTGTTCCTCATTCCGGGCCGGTCAGACACGCTGAGGATCAACGGCGCCGCGCAGTTACTGCACGACGCACCGTTCTTCGACGCGATGGTCGTCGCGGACCACCGCCCCGAATTGGTCCTGCTCGTCAACGTGCGGGAGGTCTTCTTCCACTGCGCCAAGGCGTTCATGCGCTCGTCGCTCTGGGATGCGCAGACGTGGGCGCCCGACAGGCTGCCGTCGGTGGCGAGGATCACCAAGGCGGTGATGGAGGTCGACGAATCGGTCGAGCAACTCGAGCAGTACTACGGCCCGAGCTACGCCGACAGGCTGTATCGCGGGTAGCCCAGTGCTTTTCCTTGCCCATTTGGCCAAGAGCGACTCAACGCATGACAGTGACCTTCGCGCGGCCGGAGACACACCCGGACTTGCTCGCTGTCGCCTGTCGCGAGCGCGCGCGCCCCGCGACCCGCACCCTGAGCGTCGCGCGGCCGGTCGGGCCGGTGACTGTCCGCGCCCCGGCGAAGGTCACGGTCGCCCCTGGTACCAGGACGCCGCGATCGTCGGACACCGTGAAGCGCATCTGAACGCGCTTACCCCGTCTGACCCGGGAGGGGTGGACACGCAGTCGCAGCCGGGGGGAGGGGCCTGTGGCCTGCACTGCCGCGCCCGACTCGCCGCGGGGGTCGGAAACCGCAATGCGGTTGCCCGTTGCGGGGTCGACACCGACCGGCTCGACCTCGGGCGAGACGTCGTATTCGCCCAGAGTCTTGACGACGTGGCCGCGCCTTCGCAGCTCGGAGATTGCCTGCGTGGGGATCCTCGTGTCCTCGACGCACAGCTGCAGGCCGTCGCCGTCGCAGTAGGCGCGTGCGTCCGCGCGCGGAGCGTCCACCGCCTCTGCCGGGCCCATGTGGTGGTCGAGCACGTTCACGACGGTGTTCAGGACCCCGGTGATGATCGACGGTCCTCCTGCCGCGCCCACCGCGAGCACTGGGCGGCCGCGCCGGGAGACGATCACGGGGGTGATCGACGATCGCGGGCGCTTGCCGGGTGCGGGCGCGTTGGCCGGGCTGCCCTGCCCGGGCGCGTCGAAGTCCGTCAGCTCGTTGTTGAGCAGAAAGCCGGTGCCTGGCGCCACGACAGCACTGCCGGCCGGCTGCTCAATTGTGCACGTGACCGCAACGGCGTTGCCGGCGGCGTCGATCACCGAGACGTGCGTGGTGTGTGAGGCACGCTCGGGTGCCAGGGTCCCCGCAGCGTAATTGCGGGCCACGGTCGGCGAGATCTCGCTGCGACGGCGGGCCGCGTAGGGCTTGCTCGCGAGGGTCCTGAACGGGACGGCAGAGAAACGCGGGTCCCCGAGGTACTTCGCGCGATCCGCCCAGGCAAGCTTCTGCGCCTCGGCGACCAGGTGCAGGCGGTCAGCGGAGAACGGGTCTCCAGGCACGGGGAAGCCTTCGAGCAGATTCAGCATCTCGATGAGCGCCGTACCCCCGGAGGTCGGCGGAGGGGCCGTATAGACCTTGGCGCCACGGTAGGTCGTCGAGAGCGCCGGGCGCCAGATCGCCTGGTACGAGGCCAGGTCCTGCAGCGTCATCGTCCCTGCGTCGCCCGCGAGCAGCGGTGAACCGTGCATGCTGTCAACGATCGCCTTCGCGATGGGCCCGGCGTAGAAGGCGCGCGGACCGTCCTTTGCAATCGCGGCGAGGCTGTCGGCGTAGTCGCGCTGCACCAGGCGGTCTCCTGCTTCGTACGGAAACAGGCCCTGCTTGAGGTAGATCGCCGCCGTCTCTGCGTAGAGGCGCAGACGCACCTGCTGTTCCTTGAGCAGCGCGGCCTGTTGGGGGGTCACGGCGTAGCCCTCGCGAGCGAGTCGCTCCCCAGGTGCTATGGCCCGATCAAGCCCGATGGTTCCGTAGCGCTCGAGTGCGGCGGCCATGCCGGCCACAGTTCCCGGGACACCGATGACGTTGTGCCCGGTTCCGAACGCCGACACGGGCCCGAGGGAGACCCCCGAGCCGTAGGTGTAGCGCGCGGGGGCCTGTTCACGGAAATCCAGGGTGTCCGTGCGTCCGTCGGCGCGCCGGTAGACCAGAAAGCCGCCTCCCCCGATGCCGCAGTACTCCGGGCGGGTGACGCCGACGGCGAAGACCGCGGTGACCGCTGCGTCCATGGCGTTGCCGCCCGCGTCGAGCACCGCAACCGCCGCCCGCCCGGCCTGCGGCGAGACGGTGGAGACCGCGCCACCACGGCTGAGCAATGGCTCGTTGAATCGCGATCCCGGGTCGGCGGAAGCGGCCGGCGCGGCGATCGCCGTGACCAGCATCAGGGGCAGGACGACGCGCTCGAGCATGGGTGAGAACCTAGATCGGCGACGGCGGCTTGGCATCAGAGGTAGCACTGATTGCGTGGTGCCACGGTTGCCGTGGACCGCGTCAGCCACGAGAGTCACTCTCGATCGAACGCTCCTCATCTTGGGCCACCGTACCGGTTTCCGGCGCATGGAGCGCATGGTCTGTCTGACCCAGCACTGAAGGACCCCGCCTAAGCGTTTGTGCCGATTGCAGCCGCCACAGCCTGGTTGTAGCTTGCCCCCATCGCGGAGGCTACGAGGGAGGTCGACATGAGCGCCACCGATCAGGATTCCCAACTCAAAGCGCGCCATCGCACAATGTGGGCATCGGGTGACTACCCGAAGATGGTCAAGACGTTCGTGACCCCGCTCGGTCCGCGGCTCGTCGAGGCGTGCGGCATCCGCGAGGGGTCGCGCGTCCTCGACGTCGCCGCAGGCACCGGCAACGCGTCGATCCCCGCAGCGCAACTGGGCGCGAGCGTGGTCGCCAGCGACCTGACGCCCGAGTTCTTCGGGCCCGGGCGCCAGTGGGCCCAGGCGGCCGGAGTCGAGGTTGAATGGGTCCAGGCCGACGCCGAGCGGCTGCCCTTCGAGGACGAGGCCTTCGACGTGGTGATGTCGTGCATCGGGGCGATGTTCGCTCCGCACCATCAGGCCGTCGCCGACGAGCTCGTGCGCGTCTGCAAGCCCGGCGGGACCATCGGCATGCTCAACTGGACGCCCGAGGGCCAGATCGGCGCGCTGTTCCGGACCATCGGTCAGTTCGCGCCGCCGCCACCGCCGGGCGCTACACCCCCGCCCCTCTGGGGCAGCGAGGAGCATGTGCGCGCGCTCTTCGGCGAGCGGGTCGAGCTGCATACCCTGCGCCGCGAGAACCTCGAGATCACGGCGTTCGAGCACGCCCGGGAGTACGGGGAGTTCTTCAAGGCCGCATTCGGCCCGACGATCGCCGCGCGCAAGAACGCGGTGGCCGACGGTCGCGACGCGGAGTTCGACCAGGCGCTCGACCGCTTCTGCGACGAGTGGAACCGCGGGGGCGACGGTCGGGCGCGTTTCGAGAAGGAGTACCTGCTCGTCGTCGGGACGCGGCGCTGACGCAGCGCGCCGCCGGCCGAAGCAGGACCGGCACTGCGCAGCAGCCCCACTCGCCGCGGGCTTCTGCTCGCCCCGGGCTCCGGGATGCGATGCCTCGGCACCTGCGCGTCACCCTCTGCGCCGGGCGCCAGCGCACGGAATCGCCGTGTCGGAGCCCCGGGACGCGTCGACCTCGCGCTCGACCCGAGCACGTCGGAATAGGACGACGGACTCGCGATGGTCTCGGCGGGCTGCTCGTCGGTCTCCTCGGCGCCGCGGCGATCGCGACCCGCGGTCGCTGAGCTGTCAGCGCCCCGGGTTCGTACTTGCGCGTCAACCGCCGTCCTGGAAAGGTGACGGGTGTGTCAACTTTAACCGTCAGGGCGGCGCGATGATCGGACCTCAGGACGAGCAGCCGCACGAGGTGGGGGCCGACCCCGCCTGGTCAGAGAGCTACTACTTCGCCTGGTTCGGGGAGGAGGGCTCAGGAATCACCCGGGTCGGGATCCGCCCCAACGAGGGGACGAAGGACGTCCTCGTCGTCGCCTTTCCGCCTGGGGGCGGGATCGCCATCGGCCGCCACAAGGAACCTCAGGCACAGAACACCGACGACATCCGCGTCGCCGGGGCCTCCTACGAGTGCATGGAGCCGCTGACGCGCTGGCGCGTGCGCTACGACGGACCGCTCACCCGGTTGCCTGAGCCACGCGTCCTTCTCGGCGAGCCCGGCCCGCACGAGACGATCGACTTCTCGCTCGACCTCGAGATGCGGACGTCCACGCCGCCGGCCGAGGCCGTGCTGTCGGGCGACCACTCAGCGTTCGAGCGCGTGGCTACGGGGCACTTCGAGCAGTCCGGCTCCTTCGTGGGGACGATCGACGGCCGCCCCTTCGCAGGCCGCGGCCACCGCGACAAGAGCTGGGGTGTGCGCGACTGGTCCGCGCCGGACATGTGGCGCTGGTTCGCGATGCCCTTCGGCGACGACCTCGTGGTCAACGTCGTCATCGTCTCCATGGGCGGGCGCGAGGTCCGGGGCGGGTGGGCGCTGCGTGAGGGTGCCGTGCGTGCGGTCAGCGACATCGAGCTGACGACGCAGACCGGTCCCGACGGACGGGCTCACACCGCGCTGGATCTGTCGTTCGACGTCGAGGGGACCGGCCGCATGGAGGTGCACGCCGACGTGCTCGAGATCGCGCCGCTCCCGCTGTCCTCCGGCGAGCGCGCGACGCTCGTCAACGAGGGCCTCGCGCGCTTCACCACCTCAGACGGGCGCGAGTGCCTCGGGATCGCGGAGTACCTGCACCAGCTGCAGGACCCGCCGGCCGGGCTGGCCGCCGCGGCGGCGCTCATCGCATGACCACGGCAGCCGTGGCGTGCGCGCCGCTCGCCGAAGCCGGTGACGTGCAGCGTTTCGGGGGCAAGGCCGCCGGCCTCGCCCGGCTGTTGAGGGCCGGCCATCCGGTCCCGGGCGGCTTCGCGATCCCCGTCGAGGCGCACGCGGACTGGATTCAAGCCGGCTCGCCGGCCGACCGCCTGCCCGAATCCTGGTCAGACGCGGTCGTGCGTGCCGTGAGCGATCTCGATGCCACGCGGCTGGCTGTCCGCTCGTCGGCCGCGGCGGAGGACGGCGGGGCCGCCTCGTTCGCCGGCCAGCACCTCACCGAGCTCGAGGTCGCGCCGTCCGACGTTCCGGCCGCCGTCGCGCGCTGCCTGGCCTCGACCGCCTCGGAGGCCTCCGACGCCTACAGGGCGACGCGCGGGGTCGACGCCGGCCTGATGGCCGTCGTCGTGCAGGAGATGGTCGACGCCCGCGCGGCGGGGGTCTGCTTCACCGCAGACCCGATCACGGGCGCACGCGATCGAATCGTCGTCGAGGCCGTGGAGGGCCTCGGAGAGGCGCTCGTCTCGGGACAGGCCCAGCCCGACCGCTTCGTCCTCAGCCGGGAGGGTGAGGTCGCCGAGCGCGTCACCGTCGGTGCCCGACCCGTCCTCGGGGACGCGCAGGCCGCGCAGGTCGCGGCCCTCGCGATCGCGGCCGAGGAGGACGGCGCCGCCGTCGACGTCGAGTGGGCGATCGACGGCTCGGGACGCGTCCTGCTCCTCCAGGCGCGCCCGATCACGGTCGTCGGCGCCCCGGCGGACCTCGAGCCATGGCTCGCCGACGTCCCACCGCGCCCTGACGAGCGCTGGACCCGCGCCGTCGGCGACGAGTTCTGGGCCGACGCGACCTCGCCCTTCTACTTCGCCGCGATGGGTCGTCACATCGACGAGGACAACATGAAGGACATGGATCGACTCCAGGGCCTGCACCGCCTGGACTGCTCGCGGCCCTACCTGCGCCTGCACGGCGGGCGCGCGTACTGGGCGGAGTCGGCGATGCTCGAGACGCTCCGCGTCACCCCGCCGGCCTTCCGCAGCGACCGCCTGCTCGGGTGGTTCTCCCCCGAGTCGCGCGAGGCGGCGCGCGCGATCCCCTACCGGCCGTGGGAGGTGCTCAAGGCGACGGTGAACGGCCGCCGCCGCGACCCCGACGGCCGCATCGAGCGCAACCACACGCTGCTCGAGCAGTTCATGGCCGACTCGCGGCGTCGCGCCGCAGCCTTCACCGTGGCGCCGAAGGTCTCCGTCGAGGATCTCGACGCGCGCTGGGCCGAGCTGGAGGACTGGCTGCGGCAGTCCTTCCGCTTCGTCCGTTGGGGCCTGTCGGTGCACTCGACGATGCTCGTCGAGGTCCTCACCCGGCTGTGCGGAAGCTGGCTGGGTGACGCCGGTCTCGTCGGGACGCTCGTCGCGGGGCTCCCGACGCGGACACTGGACGCCAACCGCGATCTCTGGCTCGTCGGGCAGGAGGAGGATGGTCCGGCGTTCGACACAGCGCTCGCCGCGTTCCTGGAGCGCCACGGCCACCGGCGTGCGACGCGCGAACCCGCCGAGCCGAGCTGGCGCGAAGACCCGGCCGGCGTCGCGATCCTCGCCCGCTCGACCAGGGGAACGATCGATCCCGCCGATGTCCTCGTGCGTTCTGCGCGGACGCGCGAACAGGCCGAGCGGGAGGCGCTCGCCCGCCTGGACCCCGTGCGCCGGCGGGTGTTCGCGAAGGTCCTGCAGTACACGCGCATCTATCTCACCTACCGCGACGACCAGCGTTACGACGCCGACCGTCTCTTCGGGTCGCTGCGCGAGTGGGCGCTGGCGTGCGGGGACCGGGCCGTCGCTGACGGGCGGCTCGGCGACCGCGAGGCCGCGTTCATGCTCACCCCGCGCGAGCTGCGGCGGGTCCTCGCCGGCGATGAGCGTCCTCACCCCGGGGGCTGGGCCGGTCTCGTCGCCGCGCGCCGGGCGTCGTACGAACGCTCGAAGCTCATCCTGCCGCCGATGTGGCTGCACGGCGACCGGACCGTCGCGTCGTCGGCGGGAGGCGAGGTGGCCGACGGCGACGCGCTCGAAGGGATGGCGGTGTCACCGGGCATCGTCGAGGGCATCGCGCGGGTGATCCCGACGCTCGCCACCGCCGATCGCCTCGGGCCGGGCGAGGTGCTCGTGACGAGCAACACCGACCCGGGCTGGACGCCGCTGTTCCTACGAGCGGCCGGCCTCGTCCTGGAGACGGGCGGCATGCTCGCCCACGGCGCGATCATCGCCCGCGAATACGGCCTACCGGCGGTCAGCGCGATCCCTCAGGCCACCCGGCGGATCCCCGACGGTTGCCGTGTTCGGGTGGACGGGGCCGCGGGGACGGTCGTCGTGCTCGACGAGGCCGGCTGAGGCGTACTCGGATCCGCTGGCTCAGAAGGCGGCGTCCGGCTGACACGCCGGTCCGTCACCGGCCTACCCGCCCGCTTGCGCGGCGGCGCCCCTAGCGGGCACCATGCCCCATGGCCATCCCCACCCACGCTCCGCTGACCCCCTTCGACATGACGGGGGTGGAGCGGGGTGCCGACGGGATCAAGCGCTACACCGGTCTGCAGGACTCGGTCGTCATGATGCTCCTCGAGAGCGTCGAGCGCGCCCCCGGCGACGAGGCGATCGTGGCCCTCGGTGGACCGCGGCTCACCTACGCGGAACTGTGGGACGCCGCGCTGCGCGTGGCCGGCGGCCTGCACGGTCTGGGCATCGAGCCGGGCGACCGGGTCGCCGTCCATCTCCCGAACGGGGTGGAGTGGGTGCTGGCGTGGTTCGGCGCGGTACTCGCCGGCGCGCTCCCGGTGGCGGTGAACACCCGCTTCGCTCCGAGCGAGGTCGCGTACGTCATCGAGAACTCCGGCGCGCGGTACGTCTTCTCTGCCGGCGAGCCACTGCCGGACGGGCCGGCGCCGCCGATCCCGTCCCCCGCCCGGACCGACGTCGTGTCGCTCATGTACACCAGCGGCACCACCGGGTTCCCGAAGGGCGCGATGCTCACCCACGAGAACCTGCTCGCCAACGCGGAGAACGCGAGGCGCTGCCTCGGGATCACGGCCGAGGACGAGGGGCCGAGCCATCGCGCGCTCATCTGCGTCCCGCTGTTTCACGCCACCGGGCTGCATTCGCAGCTGCTGGTGGCGCTGCGGCTCGGCGGGACCGCGGTCATTCAGACGGCGTTCGCGGGGCCCGAGACCCTGCGAGCGCTGAAGGAGGAGCGGATATCCGCCTTCGTCGGCGTGCCCGCGATCTACCACTACCTCGTCCATATGGACGGGTTCTCGTCCGATGCGGTCTCGGGCGTGCGCCAGGCCGCCTACGGGGGCGCGCCGATCACGCCGACGCTGGTCCACGAGCTCGAGCGCACGTGGCCGAATGCGCGGCTGGGCAACGGCTTCGGGCAGACCGAGTCGACCTCGATCTCGACCTATCTCCCGCACGAGTACGCCGCCTCCCGTGCGGAGACCGTCGGCCTGGCGGCGCCCGTCATCGACGTCTGCGTCGGTGAACCCGGCGTGAGCGTCGGGGAGGGCGAGATCCTGCTGCGCGGTCAGACCGTCTGCGCGGGGTACTGGGCCAACCCCGAGGCGACGGCCGAGACGTTCACCGACGGCTGGCTGCACACCGGTGACATCGGTGCCGTGGACGAACAGGGCTTCGTCACGATCCTGGACCGCGTCAAGGACATGGTCAACCGTGGTGGCGAGAACGTCTACTCGGTCGAGGTCGAGAACGGCCTGGCCGGCGCCCCGGGTGTCGCCGAAGTGGCGGTCCTCGGGGTTGCCGACGAGATGATGGGCGAAAAGGTCGGGGCCGTGATCGTCCCGCTGGCGAACGCGCAGATCGATCCGCAGGCTGTCCTGACCCACGCGCGGGAGCAGCTCGCGGACTTCAAGGTCCCCCAGTACCTCGCCGTGCGGGCTGAGCCGCTGCCTCGCAACGCGGCCGGCAAGGTGCTGAAGGCGCAGCTGCGCGAGACGGTGCGGTGGGGCGAGCCGGTGCGCTGAGCCTGACCGCCTGCCCGCGGGAACTCGGGGAGCGGCTCCCCCCAGATGGGGGGAGCCGTGCAACCGCCAGGCCGTCCGCGCCGTAGAAGAGACCATGAAGCAGATCGCTGTGGTGCTCGGCGCCGGAGGCATCACGGGGGTGGCGTGGCTTTTGGGTGCTCTGGAGGCGATCCAGGAGAGCACCGGCTGGGACCCGGCCTCTGCCGACGTGATCTGCGGGACGTCCGCCGGCGCCGTCGCCGCAGCGGTCGCCGTGGCAGGGGTGCCGCACGAGCGGCTGCTGCGGATGGCCGAGGACCAGCCAGAGCTGGACCGCGCCATCGCGCGGGCCACCGGTGACGCTCCTGTGCGTCATCGCGTGCCGCTCGCCTGGCCCGGTTCGCTGGCGCTCGGCCTGACCGGACTGGCCGCCGGCGATGCCCGTCGCCGCCTGACGTCGCTGGCGGGCTTCGTCCCGGCCGGCTTTCGTTCCGGTGACGAGATCCGGGGTCTCGTCCACGATGCGGCGGCGGGTGGATGGCCCGATCACACGACGCTGCTCATCAACGCGACCGATTACCGGCACGGCACGGCGGGTGACCTTCGGCGCCGCCGGCGCGCCCGGGGCCCAGCTCCGCGACGCTGTCACCGCCTCGGCAGCGGTGCCGGGGTACTACCGCCCCGTTCGCATCGGCAAGCAGCGGTACATCGACGGGGGTGTCGTCTCGTTCTCCAACGCCGATGTCGTCGCGCCGTTCGCGCCCGATCTCGTTCTCTGTCTCTCGCCGTTCGGGACCACGGTGTCCGGGGGGCGCGCCGACTCGGCGATCTTCGGACCCGTCCGGCGCGCCGCCGCGTGGCAGCTGCGACGCGAAGCCCAGCGGCTGCGGGCCCAGGGGAGCCAGGTGGAGATCTTTGAACCGACGCGGGCAGACCTGGACGTCATGGGGCTCAACGTCATGGAGCGTGTCCACGCCCGCGCCGTGCTCCAGAGCGCGCGCGTGTCGGTCGCGGCGCGGCTCAGCGACCGTGGCATCCCCGCCCTCGGCGCGTCGTCGCGACGCGACGCAGTCACGCTGGCTGCGTGACCCGGCCGGACCGCTTGGCACCAGCGCCGCGCTGCCTCAAGCTCCCGGCGTCGATGCGCACGGCCTGACGGGAGCACGCAGCGATCCCGCCGGCGGTATGCACCCGTCTGCGCCCACCTCGGGCGACCTGTCACCTCGCCGCTCCCGCCCGGTGATCCGATCGCCGCGGCTTGCGTGAGGGGGTGTTGTGAAGGCTCTGCTCTTGACCGGCGGCATCATCCTTGCCGGAGCCGTTGTCGCCTGCGGCGCAAGCCAGATGGCGAGCGACGTCGAACAGGCAGACGCCGCCGGCACCGCCCGGGTGCGGATCAAGAACATCGATTTCGCGCCGCACCGGCTGGTGGTGGGGCGGGGCACGACCGTGCGCTGGACGTTCGATGACGCCTCGACGCCGCACAACGTGACCAGCCGCGGAACGGCGAAGTTCCGCAGCTCATCGACGAAGCAGTCGGGCGCCTATTCGGTGCGGTTCACGCAGGCCGGCACGTACCGGTACGTCTGCACCATTCATTTCAACATGAAGGCCAGCATCGTCGTCAGGTAGGCGGCATGCCCCTTCAAACAGGAGACACACCACCCATGAGTTCCAAGATCACGCTTGAGACCATCGATTCCGATGGCGCTGTGCAAGAAGCCGCCGAGCGCGCAGGGTTCAGCACCCGTTCGGACTTCTTCAAGAAGAGCATCTACGCCGGCGGGTCCCTCGTCGCCGGCGGCGTCCTGATGGGCGGCATGCCGGCAATCGCGGCGGCCAAGCCGTCCGCGAAGAACGACATCGCGATCCTCAACTTCGCGCTGACGCTCGAGTACCTGGAGGCCGCGTTCTACAAGCAGGCCGTCGCCAACGGTGCCTTGACCGACCCCGCCACCCTCAGCCTGGCGAAGTCGATCACCAAGCACGAGGTCGCTCACGTCTCGTTCCTGCGTAAGGCCCTGGGCTCCAAGCGCGTGAAGTCACCGAAGTTCGACTTCCGTGACACCGTGACCGATCAGAAGAAGTTCACCGACACCGCGTTCGTGCTCGAGAACACCGGCGTTGCCGCGTACCTCGGCCAGGCTGGGAACTTCAAGAACCCGGCCTACCTCGGCGCCGCCGCCACGATCCTCACGATCGAGGCCCGGCACGCTGGTGCCATCGCGCAGCTCACCGGCCAGAGGGTCGCGCCGAACGGCTCCTTCGATGTGCCGAAGTCCAAAAAGGCGATCCTCAAGGCCGTCGGCGGCACCGGCTTCATCACCGGCTAGAAGTACCTCGGCCGGCGGCGTTCATCCGTACGCCGCCGGCTGCTGCCAGGTGAAGCGTGAGTCGGCCGACGACGGTACGTTTCCGTTCATGCGAGCCCTGGTTACGGTCATTGCGCTGTTCCTCGCCTTGTGCGGCACGGCGCTCGCCGCCTTCCCCAAGGACCCGCCGAACGACCCCAACTACGCCGCGGCCGAGCGCAACTGCGCCACCAAGTCGGTCAACGACGAGCAGCACTACCTCTATTCGAAACTCTCCTCGTGCACGCCCGGCGCCATCGACGCCGACGGCGCGGCAGGCATGTCCGTCGACGCAGCCTGGAGCAGTTCACCCCGGGGCGGGCCGACACGACGATCGCCTACGTCGAGGGCGGGCATCAACTGGCATCGCCGCGGACGCCAAGGACCTCGCTGACAAGGTCTATCTCAACAAGGGCGAGCTCCCTCCGCCGACGACGCTCGTCGACGACGGGCGTCTGAACGCCGCGGGACTACGCCGACACCAAGGACGCCAACGGGAACGGTCTCGTCGACCCGGAGGACATCATCGTCCGCTTCTCCGACGGAAACGACGACGACCGCAACGGCTACGTCGACGACATCTCCGGCTGGGACTTCTACGACCACCAGAACGACCCGGCGACCACCGACGGCGCCTACCCGCACGCCAACAACCAGGAGCGCCAGGCCGCAGCCCAGGCGCGACAACGGTTTGCTCGGCGCGGGCGTCTGCCCGGACTGCACGATCGTCCCGGTCAAGGCCGGTGCCGAAGCCCTGGACCGAACCGACGATCTCGCCGCAGGCGTGGCTCTACGCGGCTGACGCTGGTGCGAGCGTCATCGTCTCCGTGACCGCGGACCTCGGCTACTCGAGCTTCATGCGCCAGACGGTCGAGTCGTTGTGGAAACGCAATGTCGTGATGGTCGAGGCGTCGAACGACTTCGATTCGGTCGACCACCAGGGCGGGATGTTCTGGCCGCACGTCATCCCGGGCAACGCGCTGGTGACGAACTCGCACGGCGTCAGCGGTCCCGCCGCCAACGCGCTGACGACGACCTTCCGCTCGCGCTCGGGCGAGACCTCGTGGGGACCGAAGAACTTTCTGTCCGTCTCGACGCAGACCGGGGCCACGTCGAGTGCCACCCCGACCCAGGGGGGCGTCTTCGCGCTGCTGATCAGCGAGGGGAAGAACGCGGCGGAAGCTCACCAGATCGACGCTCCACTGAGCAATGCCGAGGTCGTGCAGGTCGCCAGGGCGACGGCGTCGGACATCGACGATCCGAACTCGAACTGGCCCTCGCGCAAAGGCTTCGATCTGCAGTTCGGGTACGGACGGCCGCACGTCCTGCGTGCGATGCAGGCGATCAGCCGCGGCGACATCCCGCCCGTCGGCTGGATCAGCTCGCCCGACTGGTATGCGCTCTTTGACCCGACGCGTGACAAGGCCGTGCAGGTCAGAGGGCACGTCGCGGCACGCCGCATCGGCCGGCTACTCCTGGAGGCTCGAGGTCGCACCGGGCGCCGAACCCGCGGAGGCCGACTTCTTCTCAGCAGGCACCGGCGGTGGCGTGAGGGACTTCGACGGCAAGCTCGGGTCATTCGATCTCAAGCGCATCCCGAAGAGCTTCTGGGCCAAGGCGTTCACGCTGTCGAAGACCAAGACCCTCGAGACCAGCGAGCAGTACACCGTCACGCTCCGACTGCGCGTGACCGATGCCGAGGGCCGCGTCGGGGAGGATCGGCGCACGATCTCGGTACATCACGACCCGAGCTGGCGCGCGGGGTTCCCCAAGCGCATCGGTCACGGAGGTGACGGGCAGCCGCAGCTTGCCGACCTGCAGGGTCGCGGTCGTGAGGCGATCATCTTCGGCGACGCCGACGGCATCGTGCACGCGGTCGACTCAGGCACCGGCTCGGAGCTGCCCGGCTGGCCGGTGACCACCAACGCCACGAAGGTGACCGTCGCGCACAGGGGGATCGACGCGGGGCACGAGCCGATGTTCAACAACGTCGCCGTGGGCTCGCTCGACGGGACCGGCGACCAGTCGGTCGTCGCCACCTCCACGACGGGACGGACCTACGTCTGGAACGCGAACGGAAAGCGTCGCCCCGGCTGGCCGAAGACGCTTGCAGACGGGGTGAAGCAGCCGGCGATCCCCCGCCCGCGGCTGGACATCACGCGGTTGCCGCAGCAGGGCGCGTTCTCGCCGCCGGTCCTCGTCGATCTCGACGCCGACGGGAAGCTCGACGTCGTGCAGGGTGGCTGGGACGGCCGTATCCATGCCTGGCATGCCGACGGCAAGGACGTCAAGGGCTGGCCCGTCGAGGTGACCGTCCCCGCGTCGATGCCGCCTCCCCCCGGATACCTCCGCCTGGACGACCACAAGCTCGAGGCGGCGCCGACCGTCGCCGATCTGGACGGCGACGGCAAGCCCGAGCTCGTGCAGCGGTCGCAGTACTTCGACATCGTCGCCCCGGACCTGGATCCCGCGGGCTTCGGCTTCCTGCACGCCTACCACGCCGACGGCACACCGGTGCACGGGCTTCCCGCGTCGCCTTCCGGCGGTCGTCGTCTTCTACAACTCCGCGCAGGAGTTCATCACCGAGGGCGCCAACGTCCCGGCCACCGCGGATGTCGACGGGGACGGCGACGACGAAATCGGAACGAGCGCCATCTTCTCGCCGGCGACGCTCATCGACGGCGACGGGACGACCAAGGCCACGTACGGCCCTTCTCCCGGCGGATCGTTGGCGGCCCTCAGCGACCCGGCGGCGGTGCTCGCAGGTGGGAAGACCCCCGACGACACGCAGGTGTCCTTCACCACCTCCGGTGCCTTCGGGCACGTCGGCGGCGGCCCGCTGACCTACGCGCAACCCGGATCGGGCGCTGCGTCCGTGGCGGCTGCGCTGCTCGTCAACGGCTCGGGGCAGCCGATCATCAACTCGATGCGCGCGTTCGACGCCGCATCGGGTCTGGCACGCCCTGGCTTCCCGGCCGAAGCCCAAGGCCTCGACTTCCTGGGTGCCCCGCTCGTCGCCGACGTCACGGGCGACGGCAAGGCCGAGCTGCTGGAGGGAGGGGACTCCTCGGCGCTGCACGGCTTCGGCGCGGACGGCAAGCAGGCCGCGGACTTCCCGAAGTGGACGACGGGCTGGGTGCTGTACGCGCCGGCCGTCGGCGACCTCGATGGAGACGGACGCAACGAGATCGCTGCGCTCACCCGTGAGGGCTACCTGTTCGTGTGGGACACCAAGGGGCGCTCGGCGGGTGATGAGGAGTGGTGGTCGTTCCGCCACGACGAACGCAACACCGGGCACTACGGCACGGATACCCGCCCTCCTGCGGGGGTGCGCGACGCGAAGGTGCAGCGTGATTCGATCGCGTTCCGCGGGCCTGGGGATGATTGGCTCGCCGGCACCGCGAAGGCCTACGTCGTGCAGTCGCGCGGTCGCGAGCTCGTCCGGGTGACGCCGAGCGGCAAGGCCGGCACGGTGGAGACCATCAGCGTCCCGGGCCTGGCCGGGCACCGTGTGACGATCCGGGCGATCGACGAAGCCGGCAACGTCGGTCCGGGCGTCCGTGTCGGTCGAGGGGCGCCGGCACGTGCGTGTCTGAGCCGGCGGCGCTTCGAGATCCAGATCCCGGGGCGCGTGAACGGCCGGCGGGTGCTCACGGCACGCGTCGCTGTGACAGGTGGCAGAGCCTCCCTCCGCCGCCGCCGCGGCGGCCGCCTCACGGCAACGGTCGACTTGCACAAGACCACGAAGGGGCGGGTGCGCGTGACGATCGTCGTGCGGACTGCCGGGAGCCGGCGCTCTGTGACCCTGCTACGCACGTACAGGACCTGTCTCTAGCCGCACCTGGTTGAACGCCCGATCCGTTGCACCAGAAGGCGGTCTGACTGCGAACACTGCTTATGGCGAAAACGGCCGGTTCGAGCATGGACCGACCAGCTCGAAATTCGTGCGTCTTGGTATCCGTTTGTCTTTGTTCTCGACTACGGTCGCGTCCGCACGGATCGGTTTTCGGGGTCAGACCGATGTGTGGAGACGGGGCGCCGGGGGTGTCCCGTCCGCAGCGACGACCCATCGCAACGACATCGGAGGCGGGGATGCACGCAGGATCGGTCGGACGACGGGCGAAGGCGCTTGCGCTCGTGGGACTGGGGATGGGGCTGCTCGGCGCGCCGAACGCCCACGCAGCACTCACAGCACCGCAGGCGGGCGGGGTCTACCGCGGGGACGTGCCGTTCAACGAGGACACCGGCGGGCGGATGCGCAGCGCTTTGACGCCGGCCGACACCGCGGGGGTCAGCAGCCTCGACACGCAGCAGAAACTGGACCAGTCCGCCGGCGGGCTCCTGTTCGGGTCCAGGACGGGCTGCCTCGTCAAGGGCAACGGGCTGTTCAACAGCAACGTCACGAACCCGCTGAAGGACCTGACGGACGCAGACACGGCGACGCAGTCGTCTGTCGTGATCACGCGCGACGCCGACGGTGCGGTGGTCTTCTCCCAGCGGCACGCATCCAACCAGGACTTCCTCGCGACACCTGCACCGAGCTCCGCACAGCCCTTCGGCGGGACATGGCTGACCGCCGGCGCTCCTGCGGGCATGTACACCGCCGTCAGCACGAAGCGCGACGTCGTGCGTGGCGACCCGAACGCGGCCGTGCTGGCGACGGACAGCGCCGCCCAGAAGGCGGCCAAGCGCAACGCGCTCAACACGTGCCGCCTGAACAGCAGCACGTCGGCGACCCCGAACCCTGACGTCGTCGTCTCGACGGTGCATTTCGAGTACCGCCCCTGGGAGCAGCGCTTCCGCGACACCCTGCAGGCGGCCGGCGGAATCGACTTCAACCTGAAGTCCTCGCGTGAGTTCCAACTGACGTTACGGGGCAACCGGCAGAGCGTCATCAAGAACGCCCCCGAGGCGTTCACGGTCGTGAAGCTGCCGACGGACGGTGGCCTCCTGCTACCGGCGGACCCGGCGGCCTGCGCCGCCGATGTCGCTGCCTGCCTGCCGCCCACCCCGCCGGACTGCGCTTCGCGACCTGCTGCCTGCAGCGATCGTCTGGTCGTCCTGAACCACAGCGACGCCAGCGACCAGGTGCTCGGCTTCTTCGACCTGGAGACGCGCGCGTTCGTCGCCTACGTGAAGGTCGGTGCAAGCCAGGCCGTCCTGAAGTCGGTCGGGGAGGCCGACGCCCAGGTGCTGGCGCTGAAGCAGCAGCTCATCGAGGCAGCGGCGCCCCTCGGCATCGACGCCGCCCGCGTGTCCGCCTTGAAGGTCAGCTCGGTGTCCGGCGGGACGCAGACGGCCCTCTCACTCGACCAGGGTCTCGAGCAGCTCGCGAGCAGTGGCATGGCAGACGGCACGACGGTGCAGGGCGCCCCGTCGGTGCAGGCGGGCGTCGTGGTCCACACCATCCTCGGTGGCTACACGGGGACCGCGGCCGGCCCGTACACGGTCAGCGGGACGACGACCGTGCCGGCGGTGGCGGGGGCGCCGGCGCTGCCGGCCCTGCCGGCTCCCCTGACGGCCTACGGGCCGCTGATCGACAAGCTCGTCGGCACGTCCGGCGTCGGGGTGCGGGAGGTGCGGGCGTCGCGGTACTCCGGCGGTCGTCACGTCTACGCCGCCGCGGCCGGCGTCGAGCCCACCGACCCGAAGCTCCTGTACCTGCCGACCGAGACCGGCACGATCAGTGACGCGTCCATCGGCTTCGTCGGTGCGCCGCTGATGATCACGCAGGGCGGCATCTGCAACGCGCAGGGCGCCTGCGTCGGGCTCGCGTTCCTGGTCGGTGCCGGGGCCGCGCTCTTCGACAGCCCGGTGACGCTGCCCCCGTTGGTTCCGTAGGCCGGGCCCCGCGCAGACCGGGCCACCCGTGGGTGGCCCGGTCGGCGTAGCCGTCGCGGTGAGTTGGGGCCACGGTCTGACGCCGGGGCCCGCAGCTCGTGGGTCTTCTGCGTCGAAGACGGACCTGAACTTGCCGAAGACCGGGGTCACGCTGTGCGCGCGACCCCGGTCGTCGCGATCACCAGGTGCCGTAGAGCAGGGCCGAGTCCGACCAGCGCACGGCGTGTGGCCCGTCATACCACGAGTACCACGGGGTGCCGCGGTCGTAGTACTCCGCGTCCGCGTCACGTACGTCGCTCGTGTCCTTCATGTAATCGGAGTGGCCGATCCCCATCGAGCTCAGGTACTTGACCTTGTGGTTTGCGTCCATCCCGGTGGCCGAGTTCTCGGAGACGAAGCCGTCGCTGTAGGAGCCGATCGTCGTCCAGTCCGTGCCGTTCTTGGCCTGCGGGTTCTTGGCGTTCGCGGCCAGGTCCGTGAGGTAGGAGGAGCCGGTGTTCAGCTGCGTGCACTCGTAGGCCCAGCCGCACCAGCCGCCGTAGCCCGAGCCGGTGTGCGGCGTGCCCAGCGTCACGACGTCCTCGACGTAGAGGTAGGGCGGGAAGCTCGAATTGGCCTCCTGGGTGTACTTCAGCGCCGAGCGGATGATGAGGCCGCCCATCGAGTGCCCCACGAGGTCGACGGTGATCCCCTTGGAGGAGTACTGCGTGTAGATCATCCACGCCAGGTGATAGGCGAGGTGGCGGATGTCGCCGTCCATGTCGTGCGAGCCGTTCTGGTGGGCGTCGGTCCGCGGGTAGAAGGTCGAGTGGCTGCCGTATCCGTCCAGCGACGTCGTGCAGTTCGTGTCGCCGTGGTAGTACTTCACCGTCGCCAGCGTCCCGGTGTAGCCCCAGCTACGCAGGGTGTTGATCATCGAGCCGAACGTCGAGCTGCAGTCGTTGCCGGCGGTGCCGAAGGCGTCCAGCCCGTGGACGAACAGCACCGGCTTGGTGCGGTTGTCGACGCGGGCGATCGACGCGGTCGGCCGACTCTTGCTGTGCTGCTTCAACGACGAGTGCTGCTTGCCGGCTCGTAGGTTCTGAGGCTTGGCCGCGGAGGCCGTGCCCGCCCCGGCGACGAGGGAACACGTGACCGCGCAGGCGGTCACGACTTGGACGATGCGCATACGGATGACTCCTCCACTGAGATGACTGGACCCGTCGCCGCGATCTCCGACCCTCCGCGGCGACGCGAGCCTAACCTGGCGCGATAGGGCATTGCGCCTTTTTTTGTCGCCTTGGCCCGGTGGATCCAGTTGCGTGAGACGCAGGGCGTGGATCGGGAGCTCTGCGTCTCATGCAGGCTTCCGCCGCTGCCGACGCACACGCGTCCTTGACGGCGGACGGCCAGCCGACGAGGCTCGCTGCATGCCCACCATCGACGTCAACGGCACGACGCTCTTCCACACCGACGACGGCCCGCGCGACGGGCCGGCGGTCGTCTTCGGCCATTCCCTCTTCTTCGACGCCGACATGTTCGCCGGCCAGGTGGCCGAACTGTCCACCGACCATCGCGTGGTGACGTACGACCATCGCGGACAGGGGCGCAGCGCCCCCGCGCCGCGAGAGCGGCTTGACATGGACACGCTGACCGAGGACGCCGCGGCGCTCATCGAAGCGCTCGACCTCGCGCCGTGCACCTACGTCGGCAACTCCATGGGCGGTTTCGTGGCGCTGCGCCTGGCCGCGCGGCGTCCTGACCTCGTCGCCTCGGTGGTGGTGGCGGGCTCGAGCGCCGACGTGGAGGGGTCCAAGGCCGAGTTCGAGCCGCTCGTGGAGGCGCTGGGCGAGCACGGGGTCGGCCCGGTGCTCGACGTCGTCACCCACATCATGCTCGGCGACCACACGATGGCCGAGCGGACCGAGCTCACCGCCGCCGCGCGGGAGCGCTTGGCCCAGCTCGGGCCGCAGATCGCCGATGCGGCCTGGCAGGTCGTGCAGCGCACCGCGATCCTCGACGAGCTGGGCGACTGCAAGGTGCCGATTCTCGTGATCGCCGGCGCCGAGGACCACGCCTATCCGCTGCCGAAATCTGAGCAGATCGTGGCCGTCGCTCCCCACGCACGTCTGGAGGTCATCGACCGCGTCGGACACTCCGTGATGCTGGAGGACCCGGCGCAGGCCAACGCGCTGCTGCGTGAGCACCTCGCGGGGCTCGCCGCGGGGTCGCTTCTCTAGCGATCCTCGCCGGCCGCTCCCTCAGCCGTCCGGACGGCGACGTCATCGGGGACCTCAGCCGCGAATGCGTGATCAGCAGGGCTCCGCGCCCGCCCACGCCGCTTCAGCGTACGCGGCGCAAGAAGCTCCGGATGCCCATGAGCGTCTTGACGGACCGGCGGTCGTGCACGGCGACGTAGCGCACGCGTCCGTCGCGCACCCCGAACAGGACGCGTGAGCCGCGGTGGGTCTCGAAGACGACGGTGCGGCCCATGCGGGTGCGTACGCGCGAATGCGGGAACGCGCCCTGGGCTGCGGCGGCGCGCGTGCCCGGGCCGACCGGACTCCGGTTCCGCCCCAGCGCCTTCACCCGGACGGTCGGGCTCGTCGTGTAGAGAAAGGCGGTGGGCGCATCCGGATCCGCGCCGTACGAGCCGCTGCGACCACCCCGCTGTCCGACGAGGAACACGGTGCCGCCGGGGGCGCAGTAGCGCAGGTACCCGCGACGGACGCTCTGGGGCGAGCCGAACGCCGCTCGAACCCGGGCGTCGGGATCCCTCAGCCGGATGGGCCCGAGCCCGGTGCCCGTTGCGGCCCCGCTCACCGTGGGGCACGGCGAGACAGGCGCCGACCTGGCCGTGTCGAACTGGCTGCCGGCGGGAGGCCCTGCGTACACCGGTCGAGAGGCGTCGGCGGCGCGGGCCACGCACGCCGGGTCCGCGTCGAAGCTGTCACGGGTGATGACCCCGCCGGTCCCGGATCCCATGTGTGCCGCGAACTCCGGCGGGATCCCGGGGATGCTCGACGGGTCGCCGGTGCGGCCGTTGATGTTGAAGTTCGTGACCCAGGCGCCGCCCTCGCCGCGGGCCTTGTCGAAGAAGTAGTGCCCGTCGAACTCGTACGTCTTCGTCCTGCCGTCCTCCTGCACGATCGACCCGCGCCAGTGATCGGACTGAAAGTAGAAGCAGCGGGGCACCGCTGCGGAGACCCGCGCGGGCTCGAGCGACAGAAACTGCACGACGCCGAGCTCGCTGACGTTCTGCCGGCGCTTGTCGAACTCGACGCAGTACGGGTCCGCCCCGGGGTCGGGGACGACGGTCCCCTGCCCCGCCTGCTGCAGGACGCAGCGAAACGGGTTGCTTCCGTCCCAACCGGTCGGAGGCTGGGGGTCGGCGTGGGAGCTCGTGACCGGCCCGCCGGCGACCGCCATCAGCGCGGCACCCACGAGGCCCGTCACCACGAGGGCGCGCCACCGCGCCCGTACTGCCGTCTCTCCCATATCGAGGAGTGTAGGGTGCACTGAACGCTGGCGTTCGGTCAAACGACGACCCGACCGCGCCAACCTCCCCTCGATGCACCCGACGCAGATCTCCACGACGACTCCCACCGTCGACGCGCTCACCCGTAGGGCGCTGCTGCACCGCACCGCCGCCGGCACCGTGGTAGCGCTGATCGCCGGAGCCTTGCCGACAGCCCGAGGGCTGCTGGCTCCCCCAGCGGCGCAAGCGGCGCCGAACCCGTCCCTGGACGACGCGACGCTGCAGGCGTTCTTCGACACGATGATCCCGGGTCGCCCCGCGAGTACGACGACGCTCGGCCACGCCATCCATCCGCGAGCGATCCTCGGCGTCGACACGCGCCCCGGGGCCGTGGAGGCCGACGCCCTCGCGGTGGCCCACCACCCGCTGATCGGCTTCGACGCGCTGTCGGTCCCCTTCCTGGCCGAGCTGGAACTTCGCAGTGCGGCCCGCGGCGCCGACTTCCTGTCGCTGGACTGGGACGGTCGCGAAGCTGTGTGCGTCGAGGGACTCGCCTTCGACAACCCGGCCCGGGTCGTCTGGGAGGCCGCAGCCGCCGTGCCGTTCGCCGCGTTCTGCGCCGCGGCGATCGCGCCGGCGCAGACGGCCGAACGGGCCCTCGGCTACGGCGTGATGGGACTCCCGGGAGCCCGTGCGGCCGGCTACGCGAACGCCAGCTACCGCCGCAGGCTCGCCCGCGAGCGCACCCAGGACGGCAACCTCCCGTGAGCACACGATGACCGAACGTGTCGACGTCCTCATCGCGGGCTCCGGCTTCGGCGGGGCGATCGCCGCCCACCGCCTCGGCGAGCTCTATCGCGCCGCGGGTCAGGACGCCAAGGGCGTCCTCGTCCTGGAGCGCGGGCCACGGTTCGCGCACACGGATTTTGCGCAGTCCATGCACATCGAGCACCTGTCGAAGGTCTACGAGCTGATCCAGGGTCAGGGCGCGCAGATGATCACGGCCCGCGGGGTGGGGGGCGGCTCCAACCTCTACCTCGCGGCGTCGCTGCGAGCCCCGACCGAGACCTTCGAGCGCCGCGACCGCCGCCCCGGTGACGGCCCCGAGCGCCGGATGTGGCCTACGGCGATCAGCCGCCGGACGCTCGACCCGTTCTACCTGCGGGCCGAGGCCGCGCTGCGCGTCCAGCGGCCGACCTGGTCTCAGGTCTCGCGCAGCGGCGGGCTGTGGGCGGCGACGCTCGACAAGGCCGGACACACCTGCGATCGCGTCCCGCTGGCGATCAGCGCCGATCGCTGCGTCGACGCGAAGTGGTGTCACACCGGTTGCGTCCACGGCGCCAAGAACTCGCTCATCACGAACTACCTCGCGGCAGCCGAGGCCCACGGGGTACGGATCCGGCCGCTGCGGCAGGTCGAACAGGTTCGTCAGTCCAGCGCCCGGCCCTACCGCTACGTCGTGACGGTGACCCGGCGCGATCCGGTCTCCAAGGCCGAGATCGGGCGCGAGGAGATCGAGTGCAAGGTGCTCATCCTCGCGACAGGGGCGATGAACGACGCGCCGATCCTCATGCGCTCCCAGCGCGAGCTGCCCGCGCTCAGCGAGCACGTCGGGCGCCACCTCGGCTCCAATGGCGACCACGTCGCCGCGATCGAGTTCGACCCGAAGAAGGTCCGCGACGTCCTCGGCCTTCCCGGCTACGGCGCCTTCGCGATGGGCAAGCCGATCACGACGATGACCTACGACTTCTGGACCGGTCGTCGTTCGCACCGTTTCGACGGGACGCGCTTCAACCTGCAGGAGATCTTCCTCAGCTCGCTGACGAACTTCCTCTACGACGACGGCCGCGCCCCGGGGACGGACCCGACGTGGTGGGGACGACAGAAGAAGGACGCGATCGGTGCCTGGAGCGACCGGATCGAGCTGCTGGCGATGGTGGAGGACACCAACGACGGCACGTTCCTGGCGCCGTCACCGACCACCGGAGGCTCTGCGGCCCCGAACGCCGGCCCGATCGCCTTCGGTGCCTTCACCTACGCGCAGTCCGCGCAGTCGATCCAGGTCCGTGAGGCCGCGAACGCCGCGATGGCCCGCATCGCCGGCACCCGGGGGCTCGGACGTTTCATGCGCCTTGCGGAGACCCGCGGTGTCTATGCCGCGCACCCGCTCGGCGGTCTGCGCATGGCCGACGATGCGCAGACGGGCGCGACCTCGCCCACGGGCGAGCTCTTCGGCTACGAGGGCCTGTACAGCTTCGGCTCCTCGCTCATCCCGACCTCGCTCGGGGTCAACCCGTCGCTGACGATCGCCGCGGTGGCCGAGCGCTGCGCCGCCGCGCTCGTCGCGGCCGCCGGTGATCTCGGGCTGCCCGCTGCGCCCGCGGGCTTCGCGCCGAAGGTCCCGAAGGAGACGGTCGGGCCGCGCGTGAAGACGCCGGGTCGTCCGGCAGCCCGCCGGCGACCGGCCGCGTCCGCTCGTCCCTGAGCCGGGTCCGTAGAAGTCTTCGCCCGCCCTGCCCGGCAGGTGCGAGGATGAGTCCGCGTGAGACCACAAGCCGACGATGTGCGCATCGAGATGCTCGGAAGGTTCCGAGTCATCATCGGCGGCCGTCTGCTCGACGAGGGGGACTGGCCGTCCCGCCGCGCTCAGGAGCTCGTGGCGCTGCTTGCGCTGAGCGAAGGCCGTACGCTGCTGCGCGACCGGGTGATCGAGCATCTGTGGCCGCACCTCGGTGCCGAGGCCGGAGCGGCGAACCTTCGCAAGGCGGCCCATCACGCGCGGCGCACGCTGGGTGCCCCCGAGACGATCGTCCTGCGGACAGGCCGGGTCCAGCTGCTTCCCGCCCGCCGCGTGGACACCGACGTGGAGGAGCTTCTCGGCGAAGGGCGGCGTGCGCTGCGCGAGGCCGACCCGGCTGCCTGTCTGACCCTGGCCGCCGGCGTCCCGGGCGACCTGCTGCCGGACGCGCCCTACGAGACGTGGACCCAGGACCCGCGGCGGCAGGTGCACGCCCTGCGCACCGACCTGCTCCGCAAGGGTCACGGCTGGGAACAGCTCATGGAGCTCGAGCCCACGGATGAGGCCGCATGCCGCGAGCTCATGCGCGCCGCGATCGACTCCGGGCAACGGCATGTCGCCCTGCGGTGGTTCGAGCAGCTGCGCATCGCGCTGCTGCGAGAGCTCGGCGCACAGCCCGACGCCGCCACCAGGGCGCTCTATGACCAGTGCACCGACGGCGTGCGCCTGAGCGTGCGCACGTTCGTCGGTCGCGAGATCGAACTCGCGGACGCCGCCGCCCAACTGACGGTCGCGGCCGGCGGCGGGACGGCCGCGCTGCTCGTGCGCGGCCCGGCCGGCATCGGGAAGTCGGCGTTCTGCCGTGAGGTCGTGCAGCGGGCGCAGCGAGACGGATGGAGGGTCACGACCGTCACCGCCGTGGCCTCGGGGATGCCTTACGCGCCGATCGGGGCCGCCGTCGAGCAGCTGCTCGTCCACGGGCGGGCGTCGGTCGACGCGCTGCCCGAGCGCACCCGCGCCGTGCTCGCCGAGTTGAGCCCGCTGGCCCAGCCCGCGCCTCCGCCCCTCCAGGGGGCTCTGACCCGCCACCAGGTCGTCGCGGCGCTGCGGCGTGCGCTCGCCCTGCCCGGGCCCGGGTCACCGATGGTGCTCGCCGTGGAGGACGCCCACCTGCTGGACGAGGCGACCGCCGGAGTCCTGCACCAGCTCATCGCCGGGGGAGGCGGCGACGGCGTCGGCGGCGGGGAACCGCTGCTCGTCGTCCTGGCCTGTCGCGCCGAGTGGATGCGCACGAGCCTGCCGCACGGCATCATCGAAGCCGCGAAGAACGGTCGCACGTCGACCGTCCAGCTGGCTCCGCTCGGTGACGACGACCTTGCTGAGCTCGTCGTGCACAACGCCCCCGTCGCGCCGTCGCCTGAGGTCGTGGAGCAGATCGTCCGCGCTGCCGAAGGCAGCCCGTTCTTCGCCCTCGAGCTTGCCCGCGGGGTGACCGGCGAAGGGACGGGCGCGCTCCCGCGGACCGTGCGGCAGGCGATCACCCAGCGCGTCGTCGGGCTGGACAGCACGACGCTGGAGGCGCTGACGACGCTCGCCGTCGCCGAGGACGAGCTCGATCTCGCCAGCGTGCTCGCGCTCACGGGGCTGGGGGAGCCTGAGGCGTTTGCGCTGCTCGACGCGGCGCTGGACTCCGGCGTCCTCGTCATCGCAGGGGCCCGGTACCGCTTCCGGCACGGTCTCGTCAGGCGAGCGCTCACCGAGGAGCTGCCCGCCCATCGCCGGCTGCAACTTCACCGCGACGCCGCCGGCAGGCTCGTGGAGGCCGGAGGGGCTGCGGAGCTCATCGCCCACCATTGGCTCAAGGGTGAGCGTCCTGACGAAGCTGTTCCGTGGTTGCTGGCGGCGACCCGGCGAGCGGTCCGGGTCGGAGCGTTCGCCGACGGGCTGAGCCAGGTCGAGCGCCTGCTGGTCGAGGAGCCGGCGCACCGCGACGGGCTCTGCCTGCGCGCTGAGATCCTGGACGCCCTGGGGGACGGACGCGCCCCTGACGCATACGCGGCCGCCGCCGCGGCGCTGGGGGACCCCGAGGCCCAGGAACTCCTGGCGCGCCAGGCGCTCGCCCAGCTGAAAGCCAGCAACCCCGACAGCGCGCTGCGAACCCTGGAGGGCGTCACGCCGACGACGACGATCGGCCGCCTGGCCGAAGCGCTGACGCTCAGCGCGGCAGCGGCGATCGGCCGCTACGCCGACGCCGACACCGCCGCGCTGAAGGCGCAGGAGGCCCACACGCTCGCGGTGGAGCTCGGCGAACCGGGGGCGATCCTCGACGCCACGTGGGCCCAGGCGCTCGCGGCACACGCCAAGGGCGAGCTCCCGGCCCGCCTACGCGAGTACCTGCGCGCGACCCAGGACCTGCCGGAGCTCGCGACACGGGTCTTCGACGGGCAGCTCTGCGTCACCGAGCGCATGCTGTACGGCGGGCTGCCGAACGACGAGATCATCGCGTTCGCCGACGGCCTGGCCGGCGAGGCGCAGCGGATCGGGGCAGCTCGGGGACACGCCTTCGCGGTGACGCTGCGCGGCGAAGCGCTGATCCTGGCGGGGGAGCTCGACGATGCCGATCGGGACTTCGCCGAGGGCGCCCGGCTGCACGGGCAGGTCGGCGCCATCGCCGGGGAGGCCCTGTCGCTGCTGGGCCGCGCGCAGGTGGCGACCCAGCGTGGCCGGCCTGAGCACGCCAGGGCGTACCTCGCCACCGCGCTGCTCCTGGCGCGCGAGTCGGAAGTGGGCCACCACACCCTCGACCGTGTCTACGGGGCGATGATCGACGCGGCCCGGGACGAGCCGGACGCGCTGCGCGTGCTGCTCGAGGCCGAGACCGCCATCCAGGGACCGGCCGAGACGTGCCCGACGTGCCGGATCGCGTTTCTCGTGCCCGCGACCATCGCCGCCGCGCGCGGGGGGGACACGGTGCGCGCGCACCGCTACGCCGGCGACTGCGCAACGGCTCTGGAGGTCATCGCGCTGCCGCCGGCCTGGCACGCAGCCGTCGAGGAGGCGTACGGATGGGTCGCGCGCGCCGACGGCCGCCTCCAGGACGCCGGCGGTCACTTCCGTCACGCGGCCGACGGGTTCCGAACCTGGAGCCAGCCGCTGGACGCGCAACGCTGCGACACGCTCGCCATGGCATAGGGAACGTCTGAGGAACGCGGCACCGTGAAGCTGATGTTGCGCTCGTGATGCGCCCACATCAACCACGATGACCTTGGAGGTCACCATGCGTTCCATCCCCCGCCAAGACGTGCCCGTCGTCGTCGCCGACGGCGAACTCGAAGTCCGTGTCCTTGACCAGGACGGCATCATGGTCGGCTTCGTCCGGCTCCCGGCAGGCGCCGACCTGCGGGCCGCCACCAAGGGGCTGCCCGGCGATCTGTGCCCGTGTCCGCACTGGGGCTACATGCTCAAAGGCTGCGTGCGGATGCACACCCCCGACGGCCACCAGGACTTCGCGGCCGGCGAGGCCTTCTACTGGGCGCCCGGGCACGCCCCGGAGGCACTGGAGGACAGCGAGTACGTCGACTTCTCGCCGACGCACCAGTTCCAGCCGGTCCTGGACCACCTGACCGGGACACCGGCACCGGCACCGGCCTGACCCCGCCGCCCGCCGCGGGGCGCCGGGCGCCCGTCGGCCTCAGGCCGGCGGGCCGCCGAGGAACGCCACGGAGACGAGCAGGTATGCGGCCACGGCGACGACGAGCAGCGCGAACCCGCGGCCGAGCCGGCGTTGCGGGATACGACCTGCGAACGAGGCTCCGGCGATCGCCCCGACGACGCAGGCGCCCGTCATCGTGGCCGTCAGGCCCGCGTCGAGCGACCGCCCGGCCGCCAGTGTGCGCTCAGCCCGAGCAGCGACGTCCCCGTGATGATGGCCAGCGAGGTCCCGATGGCCGTGCGCATCGTGAAGGCCAGCGCGACGGCAAGGGTCGGAACGATCAGGAAGCCGCCGCCGACCCCGAAGAACCCGGTGACGAACCCGACGGCCGCGCCGGCGACGAGGTCGCGGGGCAGCCGCAAGGGCGGGCACGCGCTGCCGCTCTCCCAGGTGTCGTCGGTCTCCGCCCGGGGCTCTTCGGCCTTGCGCCACGTGGCGTAGGCGGCGGCGAGCATCACGATCGCAAACCCCCCGAGGAGCGCCGTGCCGCTGACGGCCTCCGCGGCGATCGTGCCGAGCGCGATGCCGGGTATCGCTGCGGCCGTGAACGTCCCGGCGTGACGCCAGCAGACGCGGCCGGCTCGCGCGTGGCGCAGGCCGCCGGCGACCGCGCCCGCGGCGACGACGACGAGCGACGTCGTCGTCGCCTCCGGCACCGTCTGATCCAGGAAGTACACGAGGACGGGAACGGCGAGCACCGAGCCGCCGCCGCCGAGGGTGCCGACGGCCAGTCCGATGGCGAGTCCGAACGGGATGGCCAGCAGGAGCACGACGTCAGCCCCGGTCGGTTCCGGCCTGCTCCGTCGGCCAGCCCTCACGCTTCCACTTCGGGACGCCGCCGTCGACGACGTGGATGACGTGCTCGGCGCCGTAGCGCTGCAACAGGCTTGCGCCGACGGCCGCACGCTGCCCGGAGCCGCACATCACCGCGACCGGTCGGGAGGCGTCGATGCCGTCGGGGATGCTGTCGATGTCGTGGTAGGGCTCGTGGACGGATCCGGGGATGTGGCCGGCGTCCCATTCGCCGCGCTCGCGCACGTCGAGGATCTGCGGGCGCTGGGTGTCGCCGGCCCAGCGGTCGTGCACCTCCTGGACGGTCATGCGCTGCACCCGGTCGACGTCGAGCTTCTCTTCGCGCCAGGACGTCATTCCGCCGGCCAGGTACCCGGCGATGTTCCGGAGCCCGACGGCCGCTGCGAGGTGGGCGGCCTCGATGGCGTCCTCGTCGTCGCGTCCGACGAGGACGAGCGGCTGGTCCGGCGCGGCCAGCCAGGCGAGCTTGGAGCCGAACCCGGCGCGCCGTGCGGTGATGCAGAGTGCCCCGGGGACGTGGGCCTCGTCGAACTGCAACTCGGTCCGTACGTCGACGACGAGCGCGCCGTCACCCTGGGCCTGCTGGACCTGACGCGGGCTGAGCGGGTGGGCCTCGACGGTCTCCTTCACCAGCGTCCCACGGTTGAGTGCCACGATGTTCTCGAAGTTCGGCGGCTGCGGGCCGAGGGTCGACGTCGTCCTTTCGACGAACTCGTCCTCGTCGGTGATCTGCAGCAGCTCCTGGTTGGCTCGCTCGAAGCCGATCGTGGTGGCGACCTTGAGGTCCATGCCCGGCCCGCCACACAGCGAGCCGCCCAGGTGCCCGGGCCACACTTCGACCATGTCGGGCAGGGTCATCAGCTTGTCGTTCAGCGAGGCGAAGATCCCGCGCGCGCCTTCGTCCTTGTCCACAGCGAGATCCGGCCGCGCGATGTCGCCGACGAAGAGCGTGTCGCCGGTGAGGACCGCCCATGGCTCTGAGGAGCGTGCGGTGTCGATGAGGGCGAACGCCGTGTGCTCGGGCCGGTGACCCGGCGTGTGGAGCGCACGCACCGTGAGCGTCCCGAGCTCGAGCTCCCAGCCGTCGTCGAACGGTTCGAAGTCGTAGTCGGGTGCGGCCTCGCGATGGATGTGGATCGTCGCACCCGTCGCGGCCGCGAGCCTGCCGTGGCCTGAGACATGATCGGCGTGATTGTGGGTCTCGAGGACGTGCTCGATGCGTACGCCCAGATAGCGCGCGAGGTGCAGGTACTCGTCGATGTCGAGCTTCGGGTCCACGACGGCGGCGACGCCTGCACCTTCGTCGCCGATGAGGTAGCTGGCACAGCCGAGATCGTCATGGGTGAGCTGGCGGAAAATCATGTTTCCTCCTGTTGTTCGTGCAGGTCTGGGCTGATCAGGCGTGGCCGAAACGGACGTCGGGCAGCACACGGTCAAGCGGTTCGGGCAGCCACCACGCCCACTTGCCGAGCAGCCTCAGCGCGACGGGGATGAGCAGCAGCCGGACGAGCGCGGCGTCCAGCAGGACGGCGACGCCGAGGATGACGCCCATCTCCTTCGGCGGCAGCGGACCGCTGAGCGCGAAGGTGAAGAACACGGCGACCATCACCGCAGCGGCCGCGAACACGACCCGACCGGAGTGCGCGATGCCGTTGACCATCGCCTCTTTCGGGTCCTGGGTGCGATCCCAGTGCTCCTTTGCCGAGCTGAGGAGAAAGACCGTGTAGTCCATCGAGATCGCGAACACCATCGCGAAGAAGAAGACCGGGGCCCACGAGTCGAGGAAGCCCTGCGGGTCCAGGCCGAGCAGGCCGGCCAGGTGGCCCTCCTGGAAGATGAGCCGGGCGACGCCGAACGCCGCGCCGACGGCCAGGAGGTTCGTGATGACGCCGACCGCCGCGATGATCGGTGCTTGCAGCGCCACGAGCAGCAGCAGGAACCCTAGGGCGAGGACGACCCCGATGACGAGCGGCGTCTTCGCCGCGAGCGCGTTCTCGAGATCGTGGTTCTCGGCCACGGAGCCGCCGACCAGCGCGCCGACGGGCAGGTCTGCCCGTAGCCGGTCAACGGTGGCTCCGACGGCCTTGTCGGAAGGGTCGTCCTTGGGGACGACCTGCACGACGACGTCGCCGGCGCGACCGGGCATGGGCGGCGTGACCCGGGCGACGCCGGCGTCGGCCCCGGCCACCATCGCGACCTGCGGCCCGTCGGCCTTGGGCGCGACGACCTGCAGCGCACCGGGTGCGCCCTTGCCGAACGCCTGCTGCACCTGCGTGTACGCGGTGCGCGAACCGTCGCCATCGGGCACGACCTTGATCGACGGCATGCCGGTCTTCAGCCCGAGGACGGGGATGGCGAGCGCGATCAGGATGACGAGGGCGAGCGCGCCGAACGCCACCGGCCGGCGCCAGAGGCGCTCGCCCCAGGCGGCGAACCGCGGTGAGCGGGGCTCGCTGGAGTGTGTCCACGGCAACGCGAACCTGTTCACGCGGGTTCCGAGCTTGGCGAGCACGGCCGGCAGCAGGGTGAGCGTCGCCGTCAGGATGAAGGCGACGGCCACCATGATCCCCAGCGCCATCGAGCGGAACGCCGGCGACGGGACGAGCAGCACCGCGCTCAGCGAGATGAGCACCGTCACGCCGCTGAAGAGGACCGCCTTCCCGGCGGTGTCCATCGTCTCGGCGACCGCGTCCTCCGCCGAGCGCTCCGTACCGAAGAAGGCCCCGCGGAAGCGCATCACGATGAACAGGGCGTAGTCGATGCCCAGCGCGAGCGCGAACATCAGCGCGAAGTTCATCGCCCAGATCGAGATGTCCAGCAGCTGCGTGCCGAGGTAGAGCGATCCCGCCGACGCGACGAGGCCCAGGATGGTGAGCATGAGCGGAAGCCCCGCCGCGACGAGCGATCCGAAGGCGAAGACCAGGATGATCATCGTCACCGGCCATGAGATGACCTCGGATTTCATCATCGCCGCGCGGTTGGCCTCGTTGAAGTCCGACCACATGCCTGACGCACCCGTCAGCGACACCTGTACGTCGCCCTTCTCGAGCTTGCTCAGGGGTCCTTGAGGTCGTCGGCGGCGCGGACCATGTCGTTGGAGCCGGCGCCGGCGCCGGCCTGGATGACAGCCGTGTGACCGTCGCGGGAGATCGACTGACCGAGCCTGGGAGGGACCACCCGGGTGACCCGCTCGTCACCGCTCAGCGTGCTCTGTGCTCGGGCGACGACGGCCTTGAAGGTGGGGTCGTCGACGGTCTTGTCCTCGGAGTGGACGACGACCGTCAGCGCCGAGGAGGACAGCCCGGCGAAGTCACGGTCGAGGGTCTTGCGAACGGTGAGCGACTCTGAACCGGTCGCCTCCCAGCCCGCCCCGGAGAGCGCGGTCTCCACGCGTGGAGCGAGCACCCCGAGGCCGACGGCGACGACGACCCACACGACCGCGACGACCCGGAAGTGGCTTGCGGTCCATCGGCCGAGGCGGCCGACGGGTCCGTAGGAGAAGGCGGTGGAGGTCATGGACGTAGGTGAGGGTTCGGGGGTGACAGAGCTTGTCTGGGCAGTGCGGCGCTCGCGCTGTCGAGACGAACTCATTCGAGGAAACAACTCTACCACAACACAGTTGTATACGAGAGGTACGTCGAAGGTCAAGCTCCTCGTCTGCGCGTCAGCGGCGTACCCCGTGGGATCCCCTCGCGGTGCACGGTGAAAACGTGACGGGCGGCTCGATCGCGGGCCGCAGCGCGCACGGGCGGACTTCTGTTTCGACCTCGCGCTCCCGGGCGAAGCTGCTGCGATGGAGTTGATGCGTAGCGGGCCGGTGGGTGCGTGCTCCTGACGGTCGTCGTCATCGTCGTCGTTTCGGCCGCGCTCGTCGGCGGTGCCGCCTGGGGGGCCTACGGCAAGCTCACGCCGAAGGTCGAGGGCTTCATCGTCGCGCTCGCAGGCGGCGCCCTCATCGTGTCCGCTGTCCTTGAGCTCATCGATCCGGCCACCGAGGTCGCGCCGCTGTGGGCGGTCGCGGCGAGCGTGATGGGCGGGGCCGCTGCGTTCGCGGGCTTCGACAAGCTCGTCAAGCGCCGGTTCGGGTCAGACAGCGGGGGCGGGCTGCTCGCCGCGGTCACCCTGGACGGCGTCCCCGAGAACCTCGCCCTCGGGGTCGCGCTCATCGGAGTCGGGCCGCTGCAGGTCGCTGCCCTGTCGGGATCGATCTTCCTCTCGAACCTGCCGGAGGCCGCGGGTGGTGCGCGCCAGATGGTCGACGGCAGCTCAAAGCCCAAGGTCCTCGGCCTGTGGGCCGCCACGGCCGTGCTGCTCTCCGTCGCAGCGCTCGCCGGCAACCTCCTCCTTGCCGGCGTCCCGGACGAGGTGCTGGGCGTGACCCGGGCGTTCGCCGGCGGTGCCGTGACCGCGTCGCTGGCCGTGGAGGTGTTCCCGCAGGCGTTCAAGGAGGAGAGCTACAGCGCCGGGATCGCCACGGCCATCGGACTCATGCTCGCGATCGCCCTCGGGCAGCTGGCCTGAGCACCGCCGTCCCGCGCGAGCGCGGACGTCCTCGGGGTCGTCGTCAGGGGCGAAGTTTTTCCCCGCACGGACGGGGATGGGCCTAAGATCGACACGTCTCACGATCGGCGCCGGAAGCTGACCTTCGTCTGACCTCCGGCCCCCCCCACAACGGCGCCGTCGATCGTCGGCGCGGAGGAGTGTCATGCACCGTATGTTCGTCGCCGGCCTCGCCGGTGTTGTCGCCATCGGGATCGTCGGCACCGCCGACGGCGCCGGGGCTCCGAGTCGCGCGACCGTCAAGGCCGTCAGCCCGGGTGTGTCCATCAAACCCAACCGGTACATCCAGGATGGCCTGCGCTGGAACAAGGACGTCTACCAGGTCAAATCCGGAGGGAGCGTCCGTGTCGTCAACGTCGCCGCGGACGAAGGTCCGCACACGCTCACCATCGTCAAGAAGAGCGACCTTCCCAAGAGCGGGAGCTTCCGCGGCTGCCGGATCTGCGACAAGCTCGGAAAGGCCCACGGCGCCGATCACAACAGCGACGCTCCGCCGACGTTCAACTTCCTCGAGAACGGCGTAGGGCAGAACACCCCGCCGAACGTGGACCGTCCCGGGGACTCCGGGGTCACCGGCCCCGGGAAGAAGAACGAGGCGATCTCGATGAAGGTGACTGCGAAGAAGGGCTCGACGCTCTACTTCGTCTGTCTCATCCACCCCTGGATGCAGGCGAAGCTCCTCGTCAAGTAGAGGCCGATGCCGGCACGGCGCACAGGGGTCCTGGCCGCGGCCGGGACCCTCGCGTTCCTGGGCTGGACGCCGGTCGCGCAGGGGCGCACCGTGGACTTCTGGGTCGCGGCCGTCCCGACGAGCTGGAACAGCGTGCCCAACGGCCGGGACGCGATCGAGAACATGGACGTCGACCCGGCGGACTCCATCTTCCCCACGGTCGTCTATCGCCGCTTCACCGCTCGCTGGCGCCGGCCGCTTCCCAACGCCCTGCACACCGGCACCGACAGCGTCGCCATCCCCGGCCCGCTGCTGCGTGCCCGGGTGGGGGACCGCCTGCGCATCCATTTCAAGAACATGGACACGCTGCGGCGCGACCCGCACTCGATGCACTTTCACGGTGTGCACTATCGCCCGAGCTCGGACGGGTCCTACCTCCCGGGATTCTCGGGACCGGACGCCAAGGTGCCGGTCGGTCGGAGCTGGACCTACCGGCTGACCGCGGGGCAGGACTCGGTCGGCGTCTGGCCCTACCACGACCATTCGCCCTCCATGCACCCGTCGATCGAGGGCGGCATGTTCGGGATGCTGTCCATACGCCCGCGGCATGAACCGGTACCAGACCGGGAGTTCCAGGTCGTGTTCTCGCCCTTCGGCAAGTTCATGGCGATCAACGGGCGCGCGTTCGTCGGCAACACGCCCGTCTTTCGCGCGAAGGTCGGCGAACTCGTGCAGTGGGACGTCATGGCCATGGGGTCCGACTTCCACACCTTCCACGTGCACGGTCACCGGTGGCTTGCCCCCGGGAGACGCCCGCGGGACACCCAGACCGTGGGTCCGGCGGAGAGCTTCCGCATCCGCTGGCGCGAGCAGGACCCGGGGACGTGGCTCTACCACTGCCACGTGGAGGACCACATGATGCGCGGGATGATCGGCATCTACCGGGTGACACGGCGATGAGGCGTGCGGGGACGTGCTGCGCCGTGGTGGCTGCGGCGCTCGCCGGGGCCGTCGCAGCGCCGGCCCAGATGCACCACTCCCCGCAGGGAGCGGGGGTGGACGTGCGGTTCTCCGCCTTCGGTCCACAGGGGCTCGACATCCTGCCGTCCGAGACGGTGACGTGGCGCAACGTCAGCGAACGACGCCACTCCGTCGACGCGGACGACGGAAGCTTCGCGTCAGGTGACCTGCAGCCAGGGGACCTCTTCACACGGACCTTCGACACCGTCGGCACGTACCCCTACCACTGCACCGTCCACCCGGGCATGGTGGGCGAGGTGGACGTGCGCCACGTGACGCTCGACCCCTTGCCGGGGACCGCGGTGCTCCCGGGTACGCCGATCCGCGTGAGCGGACGCACCGCCGACGTGGACGAGGCGGTGCGGATCCAACGCGCCGACGACCGCGGTGAGGTCGTCGTCGCGACGGTCATGCCGCAGGCGGACGGCAGCTGGAGCACCGTTGTCGCAGCCACCGCGTCGGGGACCTACCGTGCGATCAGCGACGCAGGCGCAAGCCAGGCGCGAAAGCTGATCGTCGTGGACCGGCGGGTCCAGGTGCGGGTCGTCCGCGACGGCCTTGCCGTGACGGTCACCCCTCCGGCGCCCTATGCGCTCCTGCAGCTCCAACAGCTGTCGCGTGAGCGGTTCGGGTGGTGGCCTGTCCGACGCGCGACGCTGGACTACGTCTCGCAGGCGCGCTTCCGGATCCGCTCGCCCGCACGGGTCCGCGTCGTGCTCGTGGACCGGGACGGTTGGACGCCGTTGGCGGTCAGCCGCAGGATCGGGTGACGGGGCTGAGGCCGGTCCACCGCAGCGGGCTGCCGCCAACGGGCGATCGTGGACCTTCACGACAAGGTCTGATCGCCCATAGGGAGTCCCGCATGGGCACACGACCGACCAACGGCCAGTTGGTGATGACGCTCGGCGCGGGCCACACCGCGTGGGGGCTTGTCGCTCACCGCCGCGCCCTGTCGGCCATCGTGTCCGACGGCGTGTTCGGCACCGTCGGCGATGGGCTCTTCGTTCACGACCATGCCCGTGACGACCGCGCCGCAGCGTTCTGGTTCGTGCTCATCGGCCCGCTGCTGATGACGACGGGCAGGCTGGTGCACGATGCCGAGTCACGCGGGGACGAGGCCAGTGTCCGTCGGGCATCGCGTGCCGGACTCGCCGTCGCCGTCCTTGGCGCATGCGTGGTGCCTCGCTCGGGGTTTCCGGCCGGTATCGCCGTGACGCTCCGCGGGGCGGGTACTCTGCGGGCCCGAACCGGCACGGGCGGTTCGGTCTCTGGATAGGTTGCCCGCATGGTGAGACATGCGGGGATCGGGATCGCGGCGGCAGTCCTGGCGACGGTGGTGACCTCTGCCACGCTGCCGGTCGGTGGTGGCCCGGCCTCGGCCTCGGCGGCGCCGTCCGCGGCGGCCCGGGTCGCGCTGCTGACGCGCAACCAGGTGACGTTGAGCCGGCGCTTCAGCGTCCGCATCCGCGTGACGACGCGTCGCGCCGGAACCGTCCGCAGCGTGCTCACACTGGCCGACCTGAATGCGGGAACCGGCGGTGCGTCCGCCACCCGGACGTTGCGTCTGCGGACCCGCGGCGCCCGGACGCTCACGCTCCCTGTCAGCGCCGCGGGCCGTCGTCTGCTGGGGAGCTGCGTTCCGTTGCGCGCCACGCTCGTCCTCGTCCGCGACGGACGCGTCCTCTCCCGCGTGCGTCGCACGCTCGCCACCCGTGGTCGGGCCTGCGGAGCTGAGGCACCTGCGGCCGCGCCCGGCTTTGACGCAAGCAACGCGGATCGCTGCGATCCGCTGGACGCCTCGCAGTGCCTGCAACCGTTCCCCAACAATCAGTTCACCGAGAAGGCGCAGACCCCCACAGGACGCCGCCTGGCCTTCCGCGCGCAGTCCATGCCGACGAACCTGGCAGGGAAGCCGATCGACCCATCCGACATCAACGTCAGCGACGGGTTCAGCCCCGGGTCGGCCGCGATCACCCGCGTCCCCGGACTCAACGCGCCGTCGGCGCTCACGCGGACCGGTGCCGCGCCGATCGATGATCCTGAGGCGTCACTGAAAACGCAGGCTCCCGTGGTCGTCATCGACACCGCGACGCACCGCCGTCACCTCGTCTGGGCGGAGATCGACACGAACACGAAGGACCCGGCCAAGCGCGTGCTGCTCGTGCGTCCCGCGATGAACTACCGCGAAGGGGGGCACTACATCGTCGCACTGCGCCGCCTGAAGGACGCCGAGGGCAAGACCTTGGAGGCCCAGCGGGCCTTCCGGGTGTATCGCGACCGGATCCGGACGACGGACGCACGGGTGGAATCGCGACGCCCGCAGCTCGAGGCGATCTTCGAGGACCTCGCGCAGGCGCGTGTCGGGCGCGACGACCTCTACCTGGCCTGGGACTTCACCGTCGCCAGCGCGCGATCGACCACGCATCGGATGCTGTCGATCCGCGACCGCGCCTTCGCGGATCTCGGGGATACGGACCTCGCCGACCGCGTCGTGCAGGGGCGGTCCCCGGCCTTTCGCATCAATCCAGACCTCCCCGACGACACCCCGGAGATCCCCGGCGCCCCCGTCGAGGTCGCCGACGTCGACGGAATCCGGAACTTCACCGAGAAGCAGGATCCGAAGATCGCGCGCGTCATCCACGGGACGTTCACGGTGCCGTGTTACCTGAACTCGCCCGGCTGCATCCCCGGAGGGCGCTTTGCGTACGGCGCCGACAAGCTCGAGCCCTCGCGCACCCCGGGCAACGTCGCCACCGCGACGTTCACCTGCCTCATCCCGCGCCAAGCGCTCGACGGCCCGGCCGCCGAGCAGCCCTTGCGCCCCAACCTCTACGGGCACGGGCTCTTCGGCTCGCAGGGCGAGATCATGCAGGGCCAGCAGAAGTCGCTTGCGCAAGAGCACGGCTTCCTGCCGTGCGCAACCGACTGGGCGGGTATGGCGACGACCGATGTCCCCACCGCCTTGGTGGCGCTCCAGGACCTGTCGCAGTTCCCCCTGCTCATCGACCACGTCCAGCAGGGCTTCCTCAACCAGCTCTTCCTGGGCCGGCTGCTCCTGCACCCCGACGGCTTCGCGTCGGACCCGGCGTTCCGGCGAGACGGTCGCCCCCTCATGGACACCCACCGGCTGTTCTACGACGGCAACAGCCAGGGCGGCATCTACGGCGGGGCGCTGACGGCGATCGCCCCGGACTACGAGCGTGCCGTCCTGGGTGTCGTCGGCATGAACTACTCCACGCTCCTGCCACGGTCGGTCGACTTCGACCAGTACGCCAAGGCGGAGTTCGGTGGGGTCGACTCCCCGTTCGGGGGGCTGTACGACAACTATCCCGATGAGGCCTCGCGATCGCTCGTGTTCGGCTTGCTGCAGCTCATGTGGGACCGTGGCGACCCCAACGGCTACGCCCAGCACATGACCGACGACCCGCTCCCCAACTCGCCGACCCACAAGGTCCTCATGCACGTCGGGTTCGGCGATCACCAGGTCTCGGACATCACGGCGGAGGTGCAGGCCCGGACGGTCGGCGCCCGCATCCACCGGCCGGTCCTGGAGCCCGGTCGCCCGCGGTTCCGCGACCGGCCGGCCGGTGCGACGTCGGCGCCGTTCGAGGGCCTCGGGTCGCTCGGTCCTCCGGGCTACTCGGTCGAAGGGTCCGGCATCGTGTTCTGGGACATCGGGCCCCTCCGGCAGGAAGGCGGGGTCACCAAGGGCGTGACGCCACCGCCGTTCGGCGACGTGCCCAACCGGCTGGGCGAGGACCCTCACGAGGCGCCGCGCAACGCGGTCAACGGTCGCCGCCAGAAGTCGCTGTTCCTTCGCGACGACGGCCGGATCGTCGACGTCTGCGCAGGTCCGTGCCTGGCGTTCGACTACAAGGGCGGGGCGCCGCAGCCGCAGCCCTGAGCGCCGCGCGCCCGCTGGCCCCCGCCCTCAGCGTCGACGGTGAGCGCGTGGCGCCCACGGCTCATCGTGCAGTCCGCCGGCCGCCGGCCGCCGGCCGCCGGGGAGACGCCGCAGCCGCGGGCCACCGGCCCCTTTTGACCGCGACCCGCGGGCGAGCGGTGCCGGGGATCCAGACATCCGGGACGCACGATCCAGCCCGGTCCGTGTCGCTGCCCTGCAGCGACATGGCTCCGCTCGGCGGGTCGCTGACGAGCGACGTCAGGCGCCCTGGTGCGAGATGCGGTCAGACGGACCGTAGGGCTGTTCGGTTTGGCGCACTGCGGGTCGGTCCGTGTTTTTGTTCCTGCTCTGGCGGGTGCAGAAGTACGGCGCGGCGTCGGTGCGGGTCGGTCCGTGTTTCTGTTCCTGCTCTGGCGGGTGCAGAAGTACGGCGCGGGGTCGGTGCGGGTCGGTCCGTGTTTTTGTTCCTGCCCTGGCGGGTGCAGAAGTACGGCGCGGGGTCGGTGCGGGTCGGTCCGTGTTTTTGTTCCTGCCCTGGCGGGTGCAGAAGTACGGCGCGGCGTCCGGGGACCGGGGACGGGATGTCCGAAAGGCGTCCAGACTGCCCAGGCGTCCTGATGCATGCCGAGCACGACGTGGAGTTCAGCGGCGGCAGCCCATTCGGACCGCCTGCCGGATCCGGCCGGCGTGGCCGCGTCGAGCGAGCCGTGCCGCGGCTCCAGGCCTGACCACCTCACCACGAGGCGCGCCGTGGTCGAATCCGAGCTCCGCGATCTGGGCGGGATTTGGCGCTGCGGCCCGGGGGTAGGTCACCCTCAGCCTCGACGCCCTGTCAGGTGAGACCGGAGAGACCATGCGCGCTACGACCGCCACCACCGTCACCACGGCGATCCTCACGATGTTCGTCGTGTCCGCCCAGAGCTCACAGGCGAGCGTGCGATCGACGCGCTCGGCGAGGACCATCGCCAAGGCGATCGTCAGCACCCCCTCGCAGCTCGTCGGAGCCACGTGGCACAAGCTGCCCCCCAGCGGCCGGCCGGCGGCGGTGGCCACGACGCCGCTGCTCTCCTTCCCCCGCGCCGGCAAGAGCTACGGCCTGCTGAGCACGGGACGCGCGTCGGCGATCACGCTGCCGAACTACACCGACAGCCTCAGCAACAACAACAAGGGCAACCCGTACCGGGGGACCCGGGACACGGTCATCCTCCGGATCGACATCGACGCGCCCAGGACGGCCCGCTGCCTGTCGCTGAACTTCCGCTTCCTCTCAGACGAGTATCCCGAGTTCGTCGGAAGCGACTACAACGACGCCTTCCTCGCCGAGCTCGACCGTTCCACCTGGACGGCGCTCACCGGCGGCCCGAGGATCAGCGCTCCGCGCAACTTCGCGAAGGTCCGGTTCAACCGCAACGTGAGCGTCAACGGTGCGGGTGAATACGCCGTCCGCCCGAGCCGCGCGTCCGGTACGACGTACGACGCGGGAACACGACGTCTGCGTGCGTCGACCCCGATCAGCCCGGGGCGACACAGCGTCTTCCTGTCGATCTTCGACCAGGGTGACCACCAGTACGACTCCACCGTGATGCTCGACCGGCTCGTGGCCAGCAACCGTACGCCCTGCGTCTCGGGCGCCAGCCTGTACTGATCGGGTCCGGATGGGCCGGCCGGCCGAGGCGCTTCGTGCCTGAGCCATGCCGCCCCGCGCCGCCCGTCACGCCGAGGTCAGGAGCTCGGCGATCGGCTGAGTGAACGTGCGTGCCAGGCGCGCGTAGGCGGCGTCGTCGGGGTGGAAGCGGTCTGCCGCCAGCTCGCCGGAGGCGAAGGCCAACGGGACCGCGCTGACGCAGGGGTGACGGACGACCCGCTCGGCCACCAGCCCCAGACGGCCGCTGCCGGGCGTCGTGGCCACGAGCGTGCCGCGCGGAACGCGGTCGAGCACCTCGTCGTATCGCGTCACGAGATCGCGACGGAGCGCTCGGCGCAGCAGATCGTTGCTCCCGACCATGAGGGTCGTCACCGCCGGGGTGACGCCCAACGTCCGCAGCGCCGGGAGCTGACGCTCGAGCACGTCCGCCACCCGGGCGCCGCTGAACGAGAGGTTCACCACTCGGACCGGCAGGCCCCGCTCCAGGAGCGCTGCTTGCGTCAGCGGGACCCACCCGCGCTCGACGGCAGATGCACCGATGCCCTGCGACATCGAGTCGCCCAGGACGACCCACAGCGGGCCCAGCGCGCGGAGCGCCGCAAGGTTGCGCTCCTGCCACCAGCCGGCGTACGGGCGGGTCTGCCTGGCGACCTGGCCGACGCCGGGCAGCACGCGCCGCAGGATGCGCGAGGCAACCGCGGGCGGCCGATGGTTGAGATTGTCGAGGCTGAGGGATGACGGGTCCACCCCTTGGTGTTCGTAGCGAGCGGCTCCCCGGATCTCACCTGCCTCGCCAGGGCGCCACGGGCGACCCCCGGATGGCGGTCCTATCCATCCGTACAGGTTCGCCGAGCCATTTCTTGTCCACGCGGACAAGGGACGACGGGCCCCGCTCCCGCAGCATGCTGCAGGTGAAACTCGTGATCGGGATCGTGCGACCGGAGCGCACGAACGACGTGCTCGAAGCCCTGCACAACGCGGAGGTGCGCGGCGTGTCGCTGTCGCGCATCCAAGGGCACGGCGGGGAGCTCGAGCACGTGGAGACCTATCGCGGCACGCGCGTGAAGATGGGGCTGGCTGACAAGGTGCGGTTCGAGGTCGCGGTCTCCGACGGCTTCGTCGAACGGACCGTCAAGGCGCTGTGCGACGGCGGGCGCACCGGTGAGGTCGGGGACGGCAAGGTCTTCGTCCTGCCGCTTGACCAGGTGATCCGCATCCGCACGGGTGACGTCGGCGACGACGCCGTGACTCCCGGGGTGACGTCATGACCGGCATCGACTCCGGCGACACCGCCTGGGTGCTCATGGCCACCGCGCTCGTGCTGCTCATGACGCCGGCGCTCGGCCTCTTCTACGCCGGTCTCGTGCGTGAGAAGAACACGCTCAACACGTTCATGATGTGCATGGCTGCCTTTGCGGTCGCGACCGTGAGCTGGGCGGTGGTCGGCTACTCGCTCGCCTTCGACGAGGGCAACGGCTTCGTCGGCGGCCTGGACTACGCGTTCATGCACGGCGTCGACTTCGCGCCGCGCGACGGGCAGGCGATCCCGCACCTGCTGTTCTTCGCGTTCCAGGGGACGTTCTGCATCCTCACCGTCGCCCTCGTGGCGGGCGCGGTCGTGGAGCGCATGCGCTTCGTCCCGTTTCTCGCCTTCGCGACGTTGTGGTCGGTCTTCGTGTACCCGGTCCTCGCCCACTGGGCCTTCGGCGGCGGGTGGCTGCAGGCCCGGGGCATGCTCGACTTCGCCGGTGGCGTCCCCGTCGAGATGGGCGCCGGGTTCTCGGCCCTGGCGGCGGCGATCGTCGTCCGTGCGCGCAAGGACTATGGACGTCAGGCGCTGCTGCCCCACAACGCCGTCTACGTCCTCGTCGGTGCCGGATTGCTGTGGTTCGGCTGGATGGGCTTCAACGGCGGCAGCGGCCTCGGCGCCAATCGGGCCGGCGTGCTTGCGTTCGTCAACACGCTGCTGGCCCCGGCCGGCACGCTCGTCGTGTGGTTTGCGCTGGATCTGATCCGCGCCCGGCAGATCACGGCCGTCGGCGCGGCGACGGCGATCATCGTCGGCGCCGTCGCGATCACCCCCGCCGGCGGATACATCAGCCCCGGGTGGGCGCTGGGGCTCGGCGCCCTGGCCGCGATCCCCTGCTACTTCGCCATCCTCTACCGGCCCCGTACGCGGGTCGACGAGACGCTCGACGTGCTCGCCGCGCACGGGCTCGCGGGCCTCACGGGCATCTTGTTCATCGGGTTCTTCGCACAGAAATCGTGGAACGGCGTCTCGGACGGCTTGCTCTACGGGAATGCCGGCCAGCTCGCGGACCAGGCGCTCGCCGTCCTCGCCACGCCCGCCTACGCGTTCGCGGCGACGTTCATCCTGCTGCGACTCATCGCCCTCTTCGCCCCGCTGCGCGGCACCGAGCGCGACGAGGCGCTCGGCATGGACCTCGTGCATCACGGAGAGGAGGCGTACGCCTCGGGCGAAGGAGCGCTCCTCGTCAGGACCGGGTGAGGCGCGAGCCCGCCTCCTCCTAGCCGGTGTGCGCTTTGGCCTCGGCTCGGGCCTTCGCGCGCAGGACCGCCCTCCGGCGGCTGATCTCCGACGCCGACCGGCGGGCGACGACCTTCGTGCTGCCGCGCCCGAGCGGTGGCGAGCCAGGTCCCGCGGCGGTCGCGGTCACCGTGTAGGTCCCGTGCCGCGGCGGCCACCAGGCGAAACGGTGGGTTCCCCGCGCCAGCTGCGCGCCCCGGCGCAGCACGGTGCGCCCACGGGCATCGATGACCGCGAACTGCACCGCCGACACCTTCGAGATCCACACGGTCGCGGTACTGCTCGTCTGCGCCCTGGGTGGCTGTGGCACCCGCACCGAGACCCGCGTGGGCTCCTTGACGTACCGGGAAAAGCGCCGCGCAGCCCCGCAGTAGCGGCGTCCGGCCCGGCGGTCGCACAGGTCACGCAGGAACGTGGTCACAAGACGGTGGTAGCCCAGGCTCGCCTCGGGGCCACCGTCGGCGTACCGTGACCACGCGCCGGTGTCCGCCTGCCGCAGCTGCACGCGCGCGGCCCGTTCTCCGCTGCGAAAGAGCTTTGCCGCCCGCCGGGAACCTCCGAGGGTCGCAAGATCGCGGAGGCCTGACAGTGCCCGCAGATCGCCGTTGAGGATCCGCAGCGAGGGCGCCGTGGAGTACATGAGGAAGTGCCGGCCGCCCTCGGCGGGGACCGCGACGCCCTCCGGTGCGCGCCGGGCGAAGGCGCCGAGGGCCGCGAGGGCGCGCCGCCGGTCCGCGGCGCGGTGCAGCACGACGGACGACCGGATGAGGGCCTGGATCGCGCCGCCCTGGGTCATCGCGCTGATCCACGGTGGGCGGGCGGCGCCGAAGGCGAAGTAGGACTCCGCCCGCACGACACCGTCGCGGCGCACCGCGAGGGCCATCATCGTGTCCACCGCGGCCGCCAGACGCCGTCGCGGGCAGTGTTGCCGGTCCCGCAGGCACGAACCGGCCAGCGAGCCCACCAGGCTCCAGCTGGCGAGCTGGTGGAGGACGAGGCCCTGGCCGGGGACGTATCGCAACGTCACCGGTCCGTCGCCCCGCACGATCGATCGCCCGACCGCCGGAGCGCCGCGACGGATCCACCAGTCCGTGTTCCGCGAGAGCGTCAAGAGCACCGGCGCGAGCCGGTCGGCCGTCAGCACGTGCCGCGCCGCGAGGCGATCGGCCGCCGCCACGGCGTCGCGCTGCTCGCGCCCCCGGGCGCCCGGGAGCACGCGGGCGATCCGCCGCGCCCGGGCCAGGATGCCGCGGTACCGGTCGTACGTCGCGCGGTCGCTGAGGTGCAGCAGCCATGCGCGCCGGACCACGGCCTCCGGGGTCCGGGAGCGGGCGAGCCGCCGTGCCTCCGCTCTGCGGCGGGCCCGCGCCCGACGTCGGTCCTCACGCCTCATCCGGGCGACGACATCGTCGACGCGGGCCGCCACCGCCGCCAGGACGGGTACGGGTGCAGGTGCGGACGAGGGGACGACCAGCGGATGCGGGAGCGTGAGCGGGGAGGCCGTCGACGGTGTCGTCGCGGTCCCGCGGAAGAACGCGGCCGCAAGCAGCGCGACACACATGAGGATCAGGGCTGGGGGACGGCCGGGACGGGGCATCACGTGATCCCCCAAGGCATCGGCGCGCTGAGCCCGGGACGCGAGGTCCGGGGGTTGCCGGCAGACACACGTGGTCGGACACCCGCTCCGTCGGGCAAGGTCAGTCCATGGACGACCGCGACCCGTTTGACCTGCGACGCTTCACCGAGGCACAGGAGCACGCCGGGACGTACGCACGGGCGCTGCAGGAGCTGCACGACGGACGCAAGGTCACGCACTGGATCTGGTTCGTCTTTCCGCAGATCGAGGGGCTCGGGCGGAGCCCCACGGCACGCCGCTTCGCGATCCGCTCACTCGAGGAGGCCGTCGCCTACCTCCGTCATCCTGTGCTCGGCCCGCGCCTGCTGCAGTGCACCGCCGCGGTGAGCGGGCACCGCGACCGGTCCGCGGAGCAGATCCTCGGCGACATCGACGCGACGAAGCTGCGCTCCAGCATGACGCTCTTCGCGAAAGCGTCCTCGACCCTCGCAGACCGGGGGGAGTACGAAGGCTTCCAGGCCGTCCTGGCCCGGTTCTACGACGGGGTGCCGGATCCGGAGACCGTCCGGCGTCTGTAGGGCGGCCGTCCTCCGCCCGCTAGGTGTTCGAGCCCCGGATGGCCCCGGTGCGCGGTTCCGGGGCGAACGGGGTCGCCCCACGCCCGCCAGCGGGGCGTCAGGATCATCAGGATGCCCGAGACCCCGCTGCAGACCCTGGAGCGCTGGGAGGACGCCGGAGCCCACTGGCGGGTGAGCCGTGTCGCGGAGGGAGAGGCGGTCGTCGAGCTGCTCTCATGTCTGGGCGAGCCGGTCGACCGCCTCGTCTCCGACGACCCCGCCCTGTTGGCCTACGTGGCCCGGCGGCCGGGCTCGGACGCCGATTGACCGCGCTCCTCCGGCGTCACAGCGGCGACCGTCAGCCGGCGCACGAGCTCCCCGCAGACCGGCGCCAGATCGGTCAGCGACCGGTCCTCGGCGATCGCGGCGATGACGAGATGGCGCAACCCGCCGACGAGGACGACGGCCGCGTCGTAGGGCAGGGGTCGCAACGCCGGGTCGTGGGCGGCAGCCTCGTCGATGATCCGCGACAGCTGTCGGGCGGCGCGGTCGATGACCGTTCGCACATGCGCCTCGCCCGCGTCGCCGAGCCCGCCCGCGTCCAGCACGAAGGACCGGGTGAGCTGCGGTTCGGCCGCCAGCGTCTGGAGGTAGGTGCCAAGCGTCCGGTCCACGCGATCTGACCAAGGCCCTTCGCCGGTCGCGGCGTCGAAGATCGACGTGAGCAGATGCTCGTCGAAGGCGTTCAGCAGCGCGAGATAGCAGCCCGTGAGGTCGTCGAAGTGCTGGTAGAAGGTCCGTCGGGAGGTGCGCGCGCGACGCACGACGTCAGCGACGGTGCTCGCCTGCAACCCGTCCTCGCGGATGGCATCGGCCATCGCGGCCAGGAGCCGCTCGCAGTGCGAGCCGTCCGCGTCCAGCGACAGGCCGCCGGCGTTCACGCCGCGATCGCGAGGGCTGACCCGGGGGCACGGTCGCGGACCCGGCGTCGGCGGACGGTCACTTGGCCTCCGAGGGCCGGGGCCATCGCCACGCCACGGAAGGACCAGCGCTCGTCCGGGGCATCTGTCGGCATCAGCGTCATCCGCTGAAGCAGCACGCGCAGCACGACGTCCATCTCCATGTGGGCGAACGTGGCTCCGATGCAGCGCCGGATGCCACCGCCGAAGGGCAGCCAGCTGTAGGTGTCCGGCCGGCAGCCGACGAAGCGATCGGGGAAGAACCGGTCGGGCTCGGGGAAGAGCCGCGGATCGAAGTGCGTGAGTGCGGCGCAGAGGCCGATCTGGGTGTCGGCAGGCAGCAGATGGCCTCCGAGCTCGTAGTCGACGAGCGTGTGACGCCCGGCGAAGGGGATCGTCGGCCGCGCGCGCTGCGTCTCGCGGATCGTCGCGTCGCGGTAGACCGTGCTCGTCCCGGCGTCGACCTCGGCGACCAGCCGCTCGAGCGCCGCCGGCGTCCGGGTGAGGCGCTCGACGCACCATGACAGCTGGTGGGCGGTCGTCTCGTGTCCGGCGGCGAGCATCGTGATGAGCTGGTCGCGGATCTCGGCGTTCGTCATCGGCGCGCCGTCCTGATGGGTGGCCTGGACGAGCAGGGCCAGGACGTCGGGCCGCTCGGTCAGCTCGGGGTCGGCTTTGGCCTGCGCGATGAGCGTGTCGAGGATGGCATCGACCTGGGCACGTAGCGACAGCAGCCTGGCCCACGGGCTCCACGCGCCCCTGTCCTTGCGCAGCGCCGGGATCGGTGCCAGACGCGACGCGAGCTTCGTCCATGGCGGCAGCAGGCGTTCGAGTTCGTCGAACTCTCGTCCCGTGGCGCCGAAGACCGCGCGCAGGATGGCGCGCAACGTGATGCGCTGCATCGAGTCGGCGATGGCGACGGGCCGGCCCTCGGGCAGACGGTCCAGCTCCTCGCCGGCGATCGCCTCGATCGTCGCCTCGTATGCCTGCATGCGCTGCCCCTTGAACGGCGGCAGCAGCAGACGCCGCTGGGCGAGGTGGCGGTCTTCGTCGATCCCGAGCAGCGAATGGTCACCCAGGACGCTGCGCAGCGGGGAGCGCGACCCGGCGTGCAGCACCGTGGGGCCGGTCGTGAAGACCTGTTTGGCCAGGGTGGGGTCCGCCACGACGACGAACCGCGGGAAGCCCGCGACGCTCAGCGAGAAGAGTGCCCCGTGGCGGCGCCGCTGTCGCTCGAGGTACGGACGCTGGCGCGTCATCATCCCCAGGGTCTGCCACGGCATCGGGGCGCGCGGGCCGGGCGGGACGGACGTCGGGCGAGCCATGAGCGTGATCGTAGCCCAGACGGTACGCAGACGTACCACAGCGCGCAGGGGCCGGCGGGAACCGGCGCGCGCCCGATCCGCCGCTCGAGCGTCGACACTGGGGCTGTGCTCGCCACCGGAATCGTCCTCCTCGTCCTCGGCCTTGCCGCCGCCATCGGTTGTTTCTTCTGGAAGCGCTCAAGTCAGAGGAGCTCCGGATGGTGGTCGAGCGTCATGGAGGTCGGCCCCGCCGACGCGGCCGCGCAGACGGACCGCACGGCCGTTGCGGTGGCCGGCGAGTCGGTCGCCCCGCAGACGGAGGCTGGGGACGTCCTCACAGACCCCATCCACGGCAAGCCCTGCTGCTGGTGGCGCGAGACGGTCACCGAGCACTGGGAGGAGCGCGTCCGCGACCACGGTGCCGACAAGGACGACGCGCGGCCCGACCACCGCTGGGAGGAGCGCAGCAACGAGCTCTCCCAGCGCACGAGCGGCGTTCCGTTCCTCATCGAGGACGGCGGTGGACGCATCGCGGTGGATCTGCAGCGCATCGACATCGACGGCGACCTGCTGCAGGAGGAGAAGCACCGCTCACGCCAGGCTGTCGGCGAGAGCATCGGTGACGCGATCGTCGACAGCCTGCTGTCGACGGGTGGCGGGCGCCGGGACCAGTACACCGAGACGAAGCTCGAGACGCTTGCGGCGGGGCGGCGACTGCTCGTCTCCGGCCGCATGGTTGGCGGCCGCATCATCGCCGACGGTGAGTGCGGGCTACAGGTCTGCGAGGGGACGGTTGCCGACCGGCTCGGCCACAGCCGCCGATCCGAACGGCGCGCTCAGCTCGGCCTCGTCGTCGGCTCGGCCGTGGCTGCCCTGGGCGCGGTGCTTGCCGCGGCCGGGGCGGCCGCCTAACGCGCGCCCACGGTCACGGCGCGGCTCGAGACCGCACGCCCCGATCGCGGATCGACCCACGACAGGCGCAGCGTGCCGCTGCGCGGCAGCGTGACGCGGACGTCGAGGATCCCGCTGCTGCGGCGCGTGGAGACCGTCTTCAGGGTCCGTCGCCGGCCACCGGACGTCAACGAGATCTTCACGCGCTGAGCCTTGCCGCCGAGGGCCCGTGCCGGGCGGACGAGCCCCCAGACGCGCAGCTTGGTCCCCCGCCGTACCCGCGTCTGCGGCACCCAGAGCGGCAGGCGGTAGGCGTCGAAGGACGGCTTGCGCCGCCCGTCGATGAACGCCAGGCCGGTCTGGAACGTCGCGCTCGTCCCCGTGGTGCCGTCGCGACCGGGCCGCTGGGCGTCGTCGAGGAGGAGGAACTGCGTGAGGGTCCGCACGCGCGGGGAGCTGCGGGCGATGAACTCCGCCTGGTTGAGGTAGGCGGCCTGCTTGCCCAGCGACACTCCGGCGCGGTTGGGCGGGTTCGTGTTGTAGCCGAACTCCGTGAGGTACAGCGCAGGCCCTGAAGCCGTCCGGCGCCCATAGCGCCCGTAGATCGTCCGCAGGGTGGTGCTCAACGCCGGCAGGTTTGCGATCGTCACGTAGTCCCGGTCCCGCGGGCGACGGTCGGGCGCGAACGTCAGCTCGTACGGGTGGTGGGCGTAGCCGGTCGCGGCGAAGAGCCCGGGGTGGGCCTTCGGGAAGGCGGTCCGGTCGCCGCTGACCGGACAGCCGCGAAGCTCGGCGCTCGAGCCCAACAGCGGACGCAGCCGGCTGTCGACGCAGTAGAGCGCACGGATGAACCGCAGCGCCTTGATCGCCCGCGTCGTGCCGCGCTGGTTCAGGCCCTTGGGGGCCGTCTCGCCGACGAGGAAGGTGTCGTGGCCGTGCCCGGTGGCATGAAGGCCGGCGAAGGCCGCGTCGACGAGATCGCGGTACAGGCGGGGAGCAGCCTCCACGTAGGACCCGCCCGGTCCGGCCGTCCATTGCGGGGTCAACCAACCCGGCTGGTTGGGCTCGTTCCAGATGGAGTAGTGCGAGACGCGTGGCAGCGGCTTGTCGTCGGCTCCCGGGGAGCCCGGTCCCGGCTCCGTCGCCGGGCAGTTGCCCAGCAGGACGCAGAGCGGCGGTGATTCGCGGAGCTCTGCGCGCCCACTGCGGACCGTCGTGCTGGGCGGCGCGCCGTAGGTGCCGCTGTACCGGGTGCCGACGGCCTGGACGAAGCGCCCGAACTCCTGCGCGTCGGGCTCCCAGGTCTTGGCGATGTCCGGCCTCGGGGCATCACCTGTGGCCCACAGCGGGGCGGGGGAGGTGATGTTGAAGTTGACCGCGATGCCTCGCGCTCGGGCCAGGCGCACGACCTGGTCATACCGAGCCCAGCTGCCGGGCGGGTAGGCGGCGGGGTTGGTCGCGTCGAACGCCGGCCGGGTCTGGGAGTCGGGCTCGGGCGCGACGGTCGCCCAGAAGACGCTGACGCGGATCCTGTTCACGCCGAGCTGTCGCAACGTGTCCAGCGTCTTCGTCGTCCCCGCCGTCGAGTTGAAGATGAGCGAGTTGTCGTCCTGAAAGCCCGATTCCTGACCGGCGGAGGCGCCGGCGACCGACGGCGTGAAGGCCAGCGCGAGCAGGCAGATCGACGTGACGAGCCGCATGCGGCCTCCCGAAATCATGCCATGGACGCTAGCTGCCGAAGCCATGCGGCGCGGTCTGGCCACCGGCCGACCTCCGCTGACCCCAACGCCGTGGGGCTCCGCCCCGCCTGCTTTGTCGCATCAGGACAACACCCGCGGCCGACCCCGCGGTTAGGTTCGGTTCTCGAGGTCAAAAACGGTCGCGGCGGCGCGCTCCACGGGTGCGCCGCCAGAGGGAGAGAGATGTACGACTACGTCATCGTCGGAGCCGGTTCTGCGGGCTGCGTGCTCGCCGCACGCCTGAGCGAGGACCCGGACGTCAACGTCGCGCTGCTGGAGGCCGGGGGCGCCGACACCGACGACGAGATCCACATCCCGGCGGCCTTCGGCGCGCTGTTCAAGGGCCGCCGCGACTGGGACATGTCCACCGAGCCCGAGCCGCAGCTCGAACAAGCAGCGCACTGCTACCTGCCGCGCGCGAAGATGCTCGGCGGCTGCAGCTCGATGAACGCGATGGTCTACATCCGCGGAAACCGGCGCGACTACGACGAGTGGGCGGAGCTGCGGCGCCGAGGGCTGGGGCTACGACGACGTGCTGCCGTACTTCAAGAAGGGCGAGGACAACGAGCGCGGCGAGGACACCTACCACGGCGCCGGGGGTCCGCTGCCCGTGCGCGAGAGCCGCGTCGATGAACCCGATCGCCGACGCGTTCGTCGAGGCGGCCGCGCCAGGCCGGCCACGAGAAGAACCCGGACTTCAACGGCGCGCGCCAGGAGGGCTTCGGCCGCTACCAGACCACGCAGGAGAACGGGATGCGCGCGAGCACATCGGTGCGCTACCTGCACCCGGCGATGGAGCGCGAGAACCTCACCGTCATCACCGACGCGCACGCGCTGCGGATCCTCTTCGACGGCGACCGGGCCTCCGGGGTCGAGATCGACCACGGCGGAGACGATCGAGGAGGTCCATGCCTCGCGTGAGGTCATCGTCTCGCGCGGGCGCCTACCAGTCCCCGCAGCTGCTGATGCTGTCGGGCATCGGGCCGGCCGAGACCCTGCCGCTGTTCCAGATCGAGGTCCGCCAGGACCTGCCGGTCGGCGACAGGGCCTGCAGGACCACTGCATGACGCTCATCAACTGGACGACCGACCACGAGTCGCTGATGACGGCGCTCACGCCGGAGAACGTCGAGCTGCTGCAGACCGAAGGCCGCGGTCCGCTGTCGTCGAACATCGCCGAGGCCGGCGGGTTCATCCGCACCCGGCCGGGCCTCGACGCGCCCGACTGCCAGTTCCACTGCGCGCCCGTGCTGTTCTACGACGAGGGTCTGGGCGCGACCGTCGCAGCACGGCCTGGCCTTCGGCCCCGGCGTCGTGAAGCCGACGAGCCGCGGCGCGGTCACGCTGCGCGACGGCCGAGCCCGTACTCCAAGCCGCGCATCGTGCACAACTACCTCGACCACCGAGGAGGACCGCGCGACGATGCTCGCCGGCGTGCGCGTCGCGCTGCAGATCGCCCAGCAGGACGCGCTCAAGGACGTCATCACGGGCGACGTTCGCCGCCCCGTCGCCCGATGCGTCGGACGAGGAGCTCATGGCCTTCATCCGCGCGAACACGATGACGATCTACCACCCGACGTCGACGTGCGCGATCGGCCCGGTCGTCGACCCGCGGCTGAAGGTGCACGGCGTGGAGGGTCTGCGGGTCGTCGACGCGTCGGTGATGCCGTCCGATCGTGCGCGGCAACACGAACGCGCCGGTGATCATGATCGCCGAGAAGGCCGCCGACCTCATCCGTGAGGACGCCCGGGCGCCGGCGGGAGCTGCCGCGTAGCGCTCCGGGGATCGAGGGTGGACCGCCGCCGGACCGGCCGGCGTGGATCCACCCTCGGCCCCGTCAGCGGGACGCCGAGGCACCGACCGAGGCCAGCGCGCCTGTCACGGACGTGGCGATGACGTGCTCCGGGTCCACGGCGAAGAGCGCGGGGATCCCGGGGGCCGCCTGCTTGACCCCGACCCCGATGCGCGCGAGGTGCATGGTCCCCAGCGTCTGCGTCCAGAGGATGTTCGCCGTGTAGGCGGGATCGGTGACGGCGGGGAAGCTCCCGTCGCTGACGCCGGACTCCAGCACCTCGACCAGCGGCTGGATGCAGGCCGCCATGCACTGGCCCAGCCGGAGCCAGATCGCCTCCGAGACGATGTCGTGCAGCTCTTGCGCGGGGCGGTGCATGAGCGAGAGGACGTTGTCCAGAAAGGCCGGGTAGCGGTGGCAGAACCGCGCGAACGCCTCCAGGCGCCCGGCCAGCAGCTCGGGCGCGGTGGCCCCCGGGGGCGTTGCCGCAGCGAGCACACCCTCCAGCTCGTCGAGGTAGTTCGTCACCGTCAGGACGAACAACTCCTCCTTGGAGGAGAACTGACGGTAGATCAGCCCGCGGGCGATGCCGACCGCCTTGGCGATCTCCTCCACGGGAGCGTCGAGCATGCCGCGCTCGTCGAACAGCGCCCGCGTCGCGGCGACCAGATCGCGCTCGCGTTCGCGGCGTAGCGCCGCTGTGCCGGGGGAACCCACGAAGAGCAGCCTATCGGTTCTGTTACCGTGAAGAACACATGATTGACAGTCGTTCTCAGAGGGAAGCACCGATCTATGGCTGAACGCGGGGCACGTCCCCAGGTCCCTGCAGTTCCCCGTCGTGCGCTGCGTGCGGTGCGCTCGATGTTCACGCCGTTGCTGCCGGACGACTACCTGGAGATGATCAACCCGCTCTGGCACACCCAGGAGCTTCGCGGGCGCGTGGAGCGGGTGGACCGGGAGACCGAGGACGCCGCGACGATCGTCATCAAGCCGGGGTGGAAGTGGCAGGGACATCAGCCCGGTCAGTACCTGCGGATCGGTCTCGTCGTGGACGGCATCCATCACTGGCGTGCCTACTCCCTGACCTCCGACCCCGGGCGCGCCGACGGCCGGATCAGCATCACGCCGAAGCTCGTGCCCGAGGGCGTCGTCTCCCCGTACCTCGTCCGCGAGGTCCAGCCCGGGACCATCGTGCGTCTGGGCGGGGTGGAGGGGACCTTCGTCCTGCCGGAGCCGCCGCCGGCCAAGGCGCTCTTCCTCAGCGCCGGGAGCGGCGTGACGCCGATCATGTCGATGCTCCGCGCGCTCGATCACCGCGACGCGATGCACGACGTCGTCGTGCTGCACTCCGCCCGCCACACGGACGACGTCATCTTCGGCGCCGAGCTGCGGGGCATGGCACGGCGCCACCCCGGTCTGCGCCTGCACGAGCAGCTCACCCGCGACATGGGGCGCATGACGCCCGCCGACCTCGACGCGCTCTGCCCGGACTGGCGCGAGCGCGAGGCTTTCGTCTCGGGCCCCCGGGAGCTGCTCGACGCGCTCGTCGAGCACTGGGAGGCCAACGGCGGCGACCCCGACCGCCTGCACATGGAGCGCTTCCAGCCCGTCGTGGCCGACGCCGACGCCGAGCGCGGCGAAGGCGGCACGATCACGTTCGCCAAGAGCGGCATCGAGGGCCGCAGCGACGGGTCGCAGCCGATCCTCGACGCGGGTGAGGATGCGGGCGCCACGCTGCCCTACGGATGTCGCATGGGCATCTGCCATACCTGCGTCGGACGGCTGGACGCCGGCCGCGTGCGTGACCTGCGCACCGGCGAGGTCCGGGGGCAGAGCGGTGAGATGATCCGCACCTGCGTCCACGCCCCCGAAGGCCACATCGAGATCTCCCTGTGACGTCCCCCCTTCAGCACCACCACCGACCCATTCCGAGGCCAGCATGCACATGAGCACCCCGATGATCGAGAGCCCGCTCTCGCGCCTCACCGAGGAGCAGATCGACGAGCTCGGCCGCGAGTTCGACGCCATCCACGACGAGGTCTACGCCGACCTGGGCGCCCGCGACCGCGCCTACATCACGAACCTGATCGCACTGCATCGCGGGCTGCTCGTCGGGTCGCGCGTCGTCCTGGTCGCGTCCCGTTACCGACCCATGTGGATCCTGGGGACGACGATGCTCGGCGCCGCCAAGATCCTCGAGAACATGGAGATCGGGCACAACGTCATGCACGGTCAGTGGGACTGGATGAACGATCCCCAGATCAACTCGTCCACGTGGGACTGGGACTCGGCGTCGACCGCCGAGGCGTGGAAGCACAGCCACAACTACGTCCACCACACGTACACGAACATCCGCGGCAAGGACCACGATCTCGGGTACGAGATCATGCGGATCGACCCGCACCAGCCGTGGAACCCGGTCTATCTCTTCCAGCCGTTCTACAACCTCGTCCTCGCCGCGCTCTTCGAGTGGGGCGTCGCGAGCCACGACCTGGACTTCGAGGCGATCCGCAAGGGGGAGAAGTCCAAGGAGGCCGTGCAGCGCGAGGTCAAGGGCATGCTCGGCAAGGCCCGCCTCCAGATCACCAAGGACTACATCGTCTTCCCCGCGATCAGCGGACTCGTGTCGACCGCGATCGAGGCCGGGCTGGCTTCGCGCAACGTCACGGCCAAGCGGAAGGCCAAGACCGTCAGGGGCCGACTGCTGAAGACGCTCGCCAAGGCCAACCCGATGAGGGACGCGAAGGACGACGGGGTGCTCGCGCAGCTCATCGACCGGCGGTCGTTCCGTGAGCCGTTCCGGGCGACGCTGAAGGCCGACGCGACCGCGAACGTCATCCGCAACGTCTGGGCCTACGCGATCATCTTCTGCGGGCACTTCCCCGACCAGACGTACACCTTCTCTGAGGAGGAGACCGAGAACGAGACCCGCGGGGGGTTCTACGTCCGGCAGCTGCTGGGCTCGGCGAACATCGAAGGCTCACCGTTCTTCCATGTCGCGTCCGGCAACCTCGGCTTCCAGGTCGAGCACCATCTGTACCCGGACATGCCGTCGACGCGGTACGCCGAGATCGCGCCCCGTGTCAAGGAGATCTGCGAGCGCTACGACCTGCCGTACAACAGCGGCCCCTTCCTCAAGCAGCTGGGCTCGGTGCAGCGGACGATCCTGCGCCTGGCGTTCCCCGGGGGCAAGCCGCGCCCCAAGCCGGGGCCGTACCGGCATTCCGAGGACCCCGGGGCGACCGCGCCTGCGACGCCACCGGCCAACGGGAACGGCCATGGCCCGCGTGAGCGCGTGGCTGCGCCCGGGCCGAACGGCTCGGGGCCCGAGCAGGACGACGACGGCGTGCGGGTGTCGATGCCCGACGAGTGATGGATTCGCCCGCGTGAGGCGGCGCGATGCGCCGCTCTCCGCGGGTCGACGGCCGAGTGATGGATCTGCCCGCGTGATGCGGTGCGATCGATCACCCGGCCCCGCTCGTGCCGCTCAGCCACGCGAGGACGGGCGCCGGATCCGCGCCCTTGTGACCGGCGAGGTGCGCCCCGGGCCCGTCGGGAAGGCGCTGAGCTGAATGAGCTCGCCGTCGTGCTCCAGCGCGGCGCCCTCGAGTGCGGCTGTCCGCACGGCACCGCGGCGCCCCAGCCCGACCGTCGTCCCCGCCGGGACCCGCGGGGCACGCAGGACCGCCTCGACGGCGAGCCGGGCCGCAGCCAGGTCCACCGTCCGGTCCGTCGGCGCCAGCGCATCGTGATCCAGTGCGTCCAGCGCGTACCCCTGGACGAGCGGACCGTGCAGCGCCGCCCAGACATCGGTGCGGCTGACGAAGTCCACGACCCGGATCGCGCCGGCGATCACTGCCACGGCGCCGACCTGACCGTCCTGGCGAGGAGCGCCGTCGCAAACACCGTCGATGGCCTCGCGGCGGTGCTCGAAGACGTCGTTCATCGCCTGCGAAGCGCTCCTGGCGCCACTTCGATCAGACATCGCGGCGACCTCGCTCCACACCGCTCCCTGATCGGCACGAGCCTCGCCGCCGAAAGCCGCGGCAGCCGTCGCGTGCCGGTGCTTCATCGCGCGCAGCGCGGGATACGCCGCCTGTGTCCCCGGCGAGAACGCCTCGTCCTTGCGGGATCCGTCCCAGCGCCCGGCCTCCACGCAGCTGACGGGCACCGTCGTCCGCGCCCCCGCCGGAACGAGGACGGTCACGTCCAGCGTCCTGTCCTGCTGGGCTCCTGAGACCTGTTCACCCTCGTAGAGCAGGACGGCGACGCCGAGCGGGTTCATGACCTGCAGGTCGTTCACCGACGCACCCTGCGGGAGCTCCCGGACGACAAAGCCCTCGGCGACGGCCTGCGCGAAGGAGCGGTACTCGAGCGCGGGCGCTGCACGGGCGATGATCGGGAAGACGGTCAGCGGACCGCTGATCTGCGCGTCGCCGACGTGGACGGGGGGTGAGGGTGCGACGGTGGCGGCAGGGCGCATGAGGACTCCTTTGTCGTAGGGCTTACGTGGGGGTCGTCCCGCGCGCGGCGCACCTGACATCGAGCGCCGTCGCCCGGCGCAGGGTCACCACGGCGCCCGCCTCATGGTTCGCGCTGATGTGCGACCGCGCCGTGCAGCCTGGGCGACCGCTACCGTTGCGACCGTGCGGAGAACCTTCACGGTCACGAAGCGTGCCCTGATCGGTTTCTACCGTGACCAGGGGACCCACCACGCCGCCGCGTTGACGTACTACGCGCTCATGTCGGTCTTCCCGACGATGCTGCTCGCGGTCTCCCTCCTCGGTCTCCTCGGCGAGTATCCGGCGACCTACAACAGCCTCATCACCGAGCTGCGCAAGGTCGTCCCGGCGACGACGCTGGCCCCCCTCGACGATGCCTTGCGCAACGCGTTTCGCAACACGGGCACAGCGGTCGCCGCCCTCGTCGTCGGCGCGTTCACCGCGTTCATCGGGGCGACCGGGTTCATGGAGGCCGCCAGGCGTGCTCTGAACGTCATCTTCGACTCGCACACGGGGCGCAGCTTCCTACGACGTAAGGCGACCGACATCGTCTCGATCATCGTGCTCCTGGCGCTGGTCGTCGTGACGCTCATCCTCATGTTCGCGGGCCAGGGCGCTGTGGCCGACGTCATCGGCGGCCCCGCCGGCAACTTCTGGCCGGTCTTCCGATGGCCGCTGGCGATCGCCTGCGCCTTGACGGTGTTCTCGTTCATGTACTACGTCACCCCGGACGTCGACCACCGGTCCTTCCGGCTCGTCACCCCCGGCGCCGCCGTCGGTGTCGGCGTCTGGGTGCTGGCGTCGACGGGCTTCTCCTACTACCTCCAGCGCTTCTCCGGCATCAACGTGACCTACGGCTCGTTCGCGGCGCCGATCATCCTGCTGTTCTGGCTCTGGCTGACGAACGTCGCAATGCTGTTCGGCGCCGAGATCAACGCGGCGAACACGGAATACCAGCGGGCGACCGAGACCCGGTCCGAGGCGCCGGCCACGGTCGTCGAAGAGGACGCGCGCGACCTGCCGTTCCCCGCCTGACCGACGTCAGGGGGCGAGGGGCTTTTCGGCGACGAGCATCGCCAGACGCAACGTGCCGGTGCGCAGCGCGATCGGGATGCGGACGAGCGACAGCGCGAAGGCGCGGTCCGGGTTGTCGCGACCCAGGAGAAAGCGCCGGGCCTCGGCGTCCGTGACCAGGCGGCGACCCAGGCGCCGGGCAACGATCGCCCACGTCCGATCCGGGCGGCGATCACGGAAGTCCTCTGTGTGCAGGACGTCCATTCCCGCTCCCCGGGCGAACGCCTCGTACTCGCCGAGGGTGTGCAGCGTGGGCAACCGACCCTCCCGGGCGATCGGGCCCAGCAGCGCCCGCGTCTGCAGGGTGGACGCCGCATCGCACGCCAGCCAGTCGACGAGGACGAGGCGCCCGCCCGGGCGCAGCACCCGGGCAGCCTCCCCGAACGCCCGTGGCTTGTCGACCATGTGCGAGAGCGATTCGATGGCGACCACGGCGTCGCACTCGCCGTCCCCCAAGCCGTTCTGGAGCCAGGACCGGACCTCGTACCGCGGCCCGCCGCCTTGCTCGCGAGCCCACGTGGCCTGCGCCGCCGAGAGCGTGAAACCGGTGACGTCTGCGCCGTGTTCGGCTGCCAGCAGACGCGAGGTCCCGCCGTAGCCGCAGCCGGCGTCGGCGACCCGCGCGCCGGGGCCGATGGCGGTCCAGCGCACGACGAGGTCGATCATGGCGCGGGTCGCTTCGGCGACCGGCTCCCGCCCCGTCGTCCACAGACCGTGATGGACGTGCTGTCCCCAGATCTCCCGGTAGAAGCGGTCCAGCGCGTCGTAGTGGCCGGCGACGGTGGCTTCGTCGGAGCGTGCGGTGCCGGAGATGGACATCCCGACAGCATGCCCGGCCCGGCGGCTGTTTGAGCGCCAACGACCGCGGGTCTGCTGCTGTGCATGGCGGCAGACCCGGCCGGAGGGCCTGCCCGGGATGCATCGGGCTACCCTGAGGGGGTGCAGGTCGTAGATCAGGACGACGGCGGTCGCCGCCGGACCGCCGGAGGCATCTCGCTGCAGACGCTCATCATCGCGAGCGTGGCCTCGGCCGTCACGTCGTACGTCGTGTCGCGCGTCTGGGGTCCCGGGACGCTCATCGGCGCAGCGGCCACCCCCGTCATCGTCGCGCTCGTCGCCGAGTCCCTGCGCAAGCCGGTGGAGACCGTCGCCGCGACCGCTCAGCGTGTGCCGGTCGCCCAGTACGTACCCGTGGTGCGCGAGCGGGTGCGCGTGCAGGCCGACCCGGACGCCCCGACGCGTGTCGCGGCCGCAGGGGCCGAGACCCCGACCCGCGTCGCCGAGGGCGCAGGCATCGGTGGCGACGATGCTCCGACCCGCGTCCCCGGGGAGCCGCGACCCCGTGACCCGGCCGACTCCCTTCCGCCTGATGGGCCGACCGTCGATCCCGGGTTCGTCGCGGCGCTGGAGGCCGAAGCGGCGGCCCCACCGCGCCGGGCCCGCCGACCGGTCCGTTGGAAGCTCGTGCTTGCCACCGCGGCCGCGGCGTTCGCGATCGTCGTGGCGGTCTACACGATCCCCGACCTCGTGGCGGGCAAGTCGATCACCGGCAGCGGCCGTGCGACAACGCTCTTCGGTGGATCCTCCTCCGGTGGTCCGTCGAAGAAGCAGGATGTCGGTGCGCCGTCGCCGACCGGGACGGAGCCGGGCAAGACGGTGACGACGACGGCGCCGGCCACCACGACGACCGTTCCGGCGCCCACCACGACGACGACACCCCCGGACACGTCGACGACCGCTCCCCCCGACACGACGACGGCCCCGCCTGACACGACGACGACGCCACCGTCGACTCCCACCGCACCGATCATTCCGCCGCCCACCGGTACGACGGCCCCGTAGGGCGCGCCCGGTGCCGCTGCCGTACTCGAGCGACAACGTCGTGCTCGTCGTCGTCCAGGCGGGTTGCGTCGCGCTGCCGGCGGCCGGGCTCCCCCTTTGGGCGCAGCGCTTGCGCGGCGGCGGTTGGGCGCTCGTGGCACCGCTGTCGATCGCGCTCGTCGTCGGGGGCCTCGCCGTCCTGCCCCAGGGCGCGGACCTGCTGACCTGGGTCGCGCTCCTCGGCGTGCCGCTCGGGGCCGCGCTCGCGCTGGGCTGGGCTGCGCACGGCGCCCGGCCTTGGCTGGCGCTCGTCGCGGTCGTCGCCTTCGTCCTCGCGTGGCAGGCCCCGGAGACGCGTTGGGGCGAGGCCGGGGGGCTGCTGCTCGTCAGCGCCAGCTGCGTGACGGTCGGTCGGCTGCTTGCCGGTGGCGCGCCACCCGACCTCCTCAAGGCCGGGATCATCGCCATGGCGGTCATCGACGCCGTCCTGGTCTTCGGCCACCAGCTGCAAGGACCGAACGCCACGCTCGTCGCTGCGACGCCGGGGGGTGGGCTCCCGCAACTGCAGTCCGCCGGCTTCGGTCAGGCAGGGATCGGCTACGGCGACTTCTTCGCCGCCGGGGTCCTCGGGGGCATCGTCGCGACCGAGGCCACCCGGTATCGCCGTCAGCTCGCGGTCGCCGCGGCGGTGCTCGTGGCCTCGTTGCTGTGGGACCTCCTGTTCACCTGGTACGACACGCTTCCAGCGACCGTTCCGGTCGCCGTGGTGCTCCTGCTGCGGGAGGTCGCGCGACGGACGCCGGGGGCAGCGGGCGGGCGGACGGTCCACCGCGCTTCAGACCCCTGAGCACCAAGGCTCGGGGAGCGGCACAATGGCGCCATGAGCCCCTCATCCGGCGTTCCGCGGTCCCATGTCGCCGCGGTCATGCGCGAGGAGAGCGATGGTGTGCGGCCGCTGGAGCTGTTCTTCGATCTCGTCCTCGTCCTTGCGCTGACGCAATGCACGGCGCTCATGGCGAGCAGGCCCACGCTGGTCGGCGTCCTGCAGGGCGTCCTCGTGTTGGCGGTGGTCTGGTGGACGTGGGTGGGCTACGCGTGGCTGACGAGCGTCATCGACCCCGAGGAGGGCGTCGTCCGCCTGGCGATGTTCACCGCGATGGCGGCGCTGCTCATCATGGGGCTGTGCATCCCGGATGTGTTCGACGACACCGCATTCGTCTTCGCCGTGGCCTACGTCTTCGTCCGTGCCATGCACATCGTCCTCTTCAGGGTCGCCAGCCGGGAGGACGCGCAGCTGCGCTCATCCGTGACGGGGCTCGCGGTGAGCTCGGCTGTCGGCTGCTCCCTGATCCTCGTGGCCGCAGCGACGGACGGCGTCGTGCAAGGCGGTCTCTGGGCGGCGGCGATCGCCCTGGACGCAGGCGGTCCCTACCTGTTCGGCGCCGACGGCTGGAAGGTCTCGCCCTCGCACTTCGCCGAGCGTCACGGCCTGATGGTCATCATCGCGCTGGGCGAGTCGATCGTGGCGATCGGGGTGGGGGCCGAAGGACTGGTGGTCGACGGCGGCGTGGTGTTTGCCGCGTGTCTTGGGATGGTGGTCGCGGCCGCCCTGTGGTGGATGTACTTCGACGTCGTCGCGCTCGTCGCCGAACGACGCCTGCAGAACGCCCCTGCGGGCCGCGAGCGCAACGAGATCGCCCGGGACTCCTTCTCCTACCTGCACTTTCCGATGGTCGCGGGCATCGTCCTGCTGGCGCTGGGCCTGAAGAAGACGCTCGAGCACGTCGGGGATCCGCTCGACACGGTGCCGGCGGCGACCCTGTACGGCGGGGCAGCGCTCTACCTGCTGGCGCACGTCGCCTTCAGGCTGCGCAACGTCGGGCGCTTCAGCACCCATCGGCTCGTGGTGGCGCTCGCGCTCATCGCGCTGGTGCCCGTCGCCCACACGGTGTCGGCGACGGCGGCGACAGCGATCCTCGCCGGGATGCTCGTCGGGCTCGTCCTGTTCGAGACCGTGCGTTTTCGGGAGCTGCGTGCCCGGCTCCGCCACGATCTGCGTCACGCGCACGGGGGTTGACGCAGCGCCACGAAGGGCGGCCTCCTGGCGTCGGGGGCCCGCTCGGATTACGCTCATCCGATGGACGTCGACATCCGGCACAGTCCCTCGTTCGCGCTCGCGCGGCTCAACCTCGCCGGTGGGGAGGCCGTCCGGGTCGAGTCCGGTGCGATGTCGGCCCACTCGGCTGCCGTCGAGCTCGAAGCGAAGCTCGAGGGCGGACTCATGAAGTCGCTCAAGCGCAGCGTGATGGGCGGTGAGTCGCTCTTCATGTCGAAGTACACCGCGCCCTCGCAGGGCGGGTGGGTCGAGGTCGCACCCAAGCTCCCGGGGGACGTGTTCACGGTGGAGGTCAGCGGGTCGTACATCCTCACCCGCGGATCGTTTCTCGCAGCGACGGAGGGTCTGGAGCTCGACACGAAGTGGGGCGGCTTCTCCAAGCTCGTCGGTGGGGAGGGCGGCTTCCTCATCCACATGACCGGGACCGGCACGCTCGTCGGGTCCTGCTACGGCGCCCTCGACCGCCACACGCTCGCCGCGGGCGAGCTGATGACGGTCGACTCGGGTCACCTCGTGTCCTATACGGAGGGCATCTCGGTCAGCGCACGCAAGGCAGCCAAGGGCGGCATCGTGCAGTCGCTGAAGTCCGGTGAGGACATGGTCTTCGACATCACGGGTCCGGGTGAGGTCACGACGCAGAGCCGCAACCCGAACGAGTTCATCAGCTGGCTCATCCCCAAGCTGCCCTTCAGCCGCAACTGAGCGCCGGCGGGCCGGCTTCGGCCGGTCCGTGCATCCTGTCCTGTCCTGGCGGGTGCAGATACACGGGCCGGGCCGGGTGGTGGTGGTGGCTGGGCTCGGCCGGTCCGTGCATCCTGTCCTGCCCTGGCGGGTGCAGATACACGGGCCAGGTGGTGGTGGTGATGGGCTCGGCCGGTCCGTGCATCCTGTCCTGCCCTGGCAGGTGCAGATACACGGGCCGGGCGGGGCCGGGCGGGGCCGGGCGGGGCGGGGCGGGGCCGGGTGGTGGTGCGGCCGGGTCGGACACCGGAGCCGCAGGCGCAACGGGCCGGTCAGCCCTCGGCTTCGCCCGCCACGAGCTGCTCGAGGATCTGCGGCAGCAGGTCGTAGAAGGCTTCTTCGAGCTCCTCGGGGATCGTCAGCGTGACGCCCTGGAAGTGGAAGTGGTCGCCGTGGCTGTGCAGGTGGGTCTCGACGGACACGCCGGCCAGCACGAAGAACGGCAGGTACGAGAAGTAGTCGAGCGCCTCGAACTCCTGCACCTCCAGCCCCGTGTCCTCGAGGATCTTCCAGAAGCGGTCGGCGTACTCGGAGTGGTCGGGTTCGATCAGCGCAAGGTTCTTCATACGACGACAGTCTGGCCCGTCCGGGCGCGTCGCGGCGTGCGGCGGGACGCTAGCGTGGCTGTCATGCGCGCCACAGTCATGTACGGGGCCGGCGACGTCCGGGTCCAGGACGTCCCCGATGCCACGATCCTCGAGCCCACAGATGCGGTGGTCCGCGTCACGCGGGCGTGCATCTGCGGCAGCGACCTGTGGCCGTACAAGTCGATGGCCCCTTCGGAGACGGGGTCCCGGATGGGCCACGAGTTCATCGGAGTCGTCGAGGAGGTCGGTTCGAGCGTCGACGCAGTCAAGCGCGGCGACGTCGTCGTCGCGCCGTTTGTCTTCTCCGACGGCACGTGCGAATTCTGCACGGAAGGATTGCAGACGTCGTGCGTGAACGGGGGCTTCTGGGGGTCAGAGAACGTGGACGGCGGCCAGGGAGAGGCCGTTCGCATCCCGCAGGCCGATGGGACGCTCGTCGTGTTGCCGGTCACGGAGGACGACGCGCTGATGCCGTCGCTGCTGACGCTGTCGGACGTGTTCGCCACCGGCCACCACGCCGCACGTGGCGCCCGTGTCACCGCGGGTGGGACGGTTGCCGTCGTCGGGGACGGCGCGGTCGGCCTCTGCGGCGTCATGGCCGCCAAGCGCCTGGGCGCTGACCAGATCATCATCCTCGGCCGCCACCAGGACCGCACGGATCTCGCCAGGGAGTTCGGCGCGACCGACGTCGTCGCCGAGCGCGGAAAAGAGGCCGTCGCTCGCGTCCGCGAGCTCACCGGCGGCGCCGGCGTCCACAGCGTCCTTGAGTGCGTCGGCATGGACGATGCGTTCACGACCGCGGTGAAGATCGCCCGTCCGGGCGGTGCGGTCGGCCGGGTCGGCGTCCCGCAGTACGCGGCCCTGCCGGCGTCGCGCGACTCGTTTCTGCGGAACATCACGATCAGCGGCGGCATCGCGCCGGCGCGGGCGTACATCGAGGAGTTGCTGCCCGATGTCCTGGAGGGACGCTTGGAGCCGGGGCGCGTGTTCGACACGACCGTGGACCTGGAGGGCGTCCCCGGCGGGTACAAGGCGATGGACGAGCGTGAGTCCATCAAGGTGATGGTCCGCCCGTAACGCAGAGGGCCGCAGGCGCCCCCCCGGACGGCGCTCAACCTGTGGTCGGCACGGCCGACCACAGGGCCAGATGACCGTCCTGCTGAGCGAGCGCTGCGACGCCCACGTCGGCCTCTTCGGCGCCGAGGCGTTCCACGCCCTGAACCTCGGACCCGGCGAGCAGTACGTGCGCGTGGACCACGCCGGCCCGGACGGGAACGTCGCCGGCTCGCTTTGCGGACGACTGCACGAGGACGGCACGTTCCTCAGCGGCGCCTCAGCGCCGTTCGGCGGGTTGGACCTCGTCGCCGCCGAAGCGGGGGTCGAAGTTGCCACAGCCGTGCTCGACACCGCGCTGTCGCAGCTGCGTGACCGCGGTGTGAGCCGGGTGCAGGTGCGGGCGCGCCCGGCGGCACACGGGCCCGCGGCCGCTGCCGCCGAGGCGGCGCTGCACGCGGGCGGCTTTGCCGTCGTGCAGTCCCCGGTCAACCAGCACCTGGACCTGCGTCGCTGGCCCGACGCCGACGCCTACCTCGCTGACCTCCCGAAGAAGCGGCGCTGGGCGCTGCGTCAGGACCTCGCCGCCGGGGCGACGCTCGAAGACGCCGACGACCGTGACCGCTGGGGGCAGGTGCACGACGTCATCGACGGTGCCCGCAGGGCCAAGGGGCGTCCTGCTTGGCTGGCGCCGGAATACCTCGAGCGTCTGCGCGCGGCCTTCCCGGGCCGCGTCGCCGGCCACCTGCTCGACGTCGAGGGCTCGGCCGCCGCCGCGGCCGTCGTCTTCCGCGTGAGCGACGGGGTCGACCTGCTGGCTGCCTGGGGCGACACCAGGACCCTGCGGCGCTCGCCGATGAACCTGATGGCCTTCGAGCTCGTGAAGCGGTCGCTGGCAGGCGGCGCCCACGTGCTGGATCTCGGCATCTCGTCCGAGCCCGACGGCACCCCGAACGAGGGGCTCATCCACTTCAAGCGGTCCGTCGGCGCCACCGACGGTGTCCGGCTGACCTTCGACAAGGACGTCCCATGACGCTCGCTGACGCCGACTACTCCGCACTCTATGACCCCGACACCGACTTCGACCGGCACTTCACGCACGCCACGGGCCGCCGGATCCGCCGCTGGTTTCGCCCAGGCGACCGTGTCCTGGAGTTCGGCTGCGCGACCGGACTCATGACGTCGATCCTCGCTGAGCGCGCGGTGACGATCGACGCGCTGGAGCGCTCTGCGGCCTACGTGGAGCGGGCGTGGTCGCGGGCGCTGCCGAACGCGCAGTTCCACCACGGGTCCATCTTCGGGTGGGAACCTCCGGGCCGGTACGAGCACGTCATCGCCGCGCATCTCGTCAACGAGCTGCCCGATCCGCTCGCGTTCCTGCTCCACTGCCGTGAGCACCTGGCGCCCGGCGGCCTGCTGCACGTGTCGCTGACGAACCCGCGGTCCCTGCACCGTCTCGTGGCCCGCGAGATGGGCCTCATCGACGATCTCGGCGCCAAATCCGACCGCGGCGAACGTTTTCAGACCGTCGAGATCTTCGACGACGAACGGCTGGAGGAGGTCGGCGCTGCGGCGGGACTGACCTGTGTGCACCGCGAGGGCGTGATCGTCAAGCCGCTCACGAACGCGCAGATGGCGAGCCTCGACGACCGTGTCATCGAGGGGTTTGACCGCCTCGCACGCCTGCTGCCCCAGCACGGCGCGATCAACTACCTCATCTTCGTCGACGAGGACGCATGAGCGCTCCGCTCGTCGTCGCCGGCGGCGGGATCGCCGCCCTCGTCGCTGCCGACGCTGCCGCGGCGGCCGGTCGCGACGTCGCGCTGCTGCTGCCGCGCAGAGGCGTGGGGGGTGGGTTCGTCCCGCTCGTGCTCGACGGCCGCCCGCTCGAGCGCGGCCTACGGGTGCTGGAGCTCGGCTACGAAGGCGTCGGTACGCCGCCGCCGCTGGACACCTACGACGCCGGCGGGACCGGGCATCGCCCCTTCGCGCGGGACATCGACGCCTACGTCCGCTCCGTCGTCGGGGACGAGGCGGTGGTGCAGGTGCCGTCGCCCCAGATGTGGCTCGCGGGCCGTCTGGGCGACGAACTCCTGCTGCGCTCGGACCTCGCGGTGCTGCCGCCCTACCTCGAACCGGCGGTTGCGGCCGCGATCGTGCGGGAGGCGCGCGGGGAGGCAGGCCTGCTGGCCGCTGCGCGGGCAGCGGAGCTGGCGGCGACGTCCCTGGTCCAGGCGTCCTTGCGCAACCACGGTTCCACCTTCCACGAGCTCGTCGTCGCGCCCGTCCTTGCGAAGCTGCTCCCCACGGGGGGCGACGACGTTCCGGCAGATCTGCGACGCAAGCTCTGGATGGCGATGTTCCATCCGCGGACGCTGCGTGAAGCAGCCGGTGGCGGCCCGATCTCGTTCCGCCCGCATCGGCCCTTCCACGACATCGAGCCCGGTGGCCCAGGCCGCCTCGTCACGCTGCTGCTGGAGCGCCTGCACGCGTGCGCGCGCGTGACGGTGACGCCGGTCGACGGCTTCGCGGAGGTCCGTCCGGCATCGGGAGGGCGAGTGCTGATCGTCCCGCTCGGCGCGCCGCCTGTCGTCGCCGAGGAACCCATCCTGGCGCTGACCCCGGGCGAGCTGTTCTCCGCGTCGGGGGTGCAGTACCACCCTGATCGCGTGCATTCCGTCCTGACCTGGCTGAAGGTGGGCGAGCGGGACCTCGAGGCCCTGCGGAGCTTCGTGCACGTCGTCGACGCCGATGTCCCTGTCTTCCGGGTCAGTCGCGGAGCCGTCGACGCCGACGGGGTGACGGTCTGCGTCGAACTTGCCCACGAGGTCCCCAAGGAGGACGCGTTCGCCGTCGCCGCGCTCGCGCTGAGACGCATCGGCCTGATCGGTGAGGATGCCCCGGTCCGGTCGCTGGCGACGTTCAGCGGCCCGACGTTCACCGCCCCCACCTTCGCCAACCGGGAGCGCTTCTCCGCGGCGGGACAAGAATTCGCAGCACTCGGGTTGCGGACGCGGGCGATCGGGGGGTCCGAGGCCTTCGGGGTCGACTCCTTCAACGAGCAGGTCATGCAGGGCCGGGCGGCCGCAGCGTGGGCGACCGGTGCCGTGCCGCTGGCGGCCTGAGCATCAGGTCGCGACGGCGAGGGGCGCTGCCGCGGCGGCACCCGACCACGGGCGGTGAGCGTCCGCACACCCCGGCGCGACGACCGCCAGGCGTCCCGGGGTCAGCAGGCGGCGTGGGTCGTCGCACGGCACGAGGTCGACGTCCAGCTCTGCGTCGCCGGCGCCGAGCGCAGGCTCGAGCAACATGATGGCCTCGTCGACACGGGCGGGATCCACCGCGACGAGCAACCGGGAGGCGTGGGGTGCGACCGCGCGCAGAGCGTCGGCGGTGGCCTGCGCCGAGCGCCCGTCCAGCGCGGGGGCGGCGACGGCAGCGTCGAAGATCGGACCGGCGTCAAGACCGATGTCGTCGAGCGCGGCGAGCGCCTTGGCCGCGGTCGACTCGACCGTCGTCCGCGCCTGGGTGCGCAGTGGGTTGACGAGCCAGGCCGAGGCGCGGGCCAGCACCGAGGCCCAGGCGTCGCGGCGGGATGCGTCATCCGGGAGAAAACCGAGCGCCTGTCCACCCTGCACGAGGACGACCCAGTCGGCGATCCCGCCCGTGTCGATGCCTTCGTCCTGGGAGCGCTGGGCGTCGTGGATGCGAAACGACGAGAGCTCTTCGGGGGTGACGAAGACGCGGCCGCGCGCGATGAGCGTCAGAAAGAGGGCGAAGTCGCCGTTGGCCACGAGCTCGCGCCCGCAGAACGTCCACAACGTGCCCGGGTCGAGGTCTGACCGCCGCATGAGGACGGTGCTGAGCTCCCCGATCGCGTTGGCGCCCGCCCGAAGGAGCGCGGTCCCGAACGCGAGGCCGTCGAGGCATCGGTCCTCGCTCACGACGGCAGCGTTGAACGGTTGATCGGAGAGACGGCGACCGACGTGATCGATGAGGCTGCGCTTGGAGGTGGCGAGCATGACCCGCGGGTCGGCGAGCATCGGCTCCAGCAGCCGCCTGACGCAGGTGGGCGCCAGGACGTCGTCGTGCAGGAGGTACTTCACAAAGGTCCCGCGCGACTCGCGAAGCAGCGCGATCGGGTTCTCGAAGGGACCGAGGTTCTGGCTGCGGCGGATGACGCGCAGACGCCGGTCGCCGCCCCCCGCGGCCTCCGCGAGCTCGGGCGTCCCGTCGCTGGACCCGTCGTCCGCGACGAGCACCTCGAGGTGACGGTGCGTCTGCGCCAGGGCCGAGCGGACGGCCGTCTGGATGTGCGCCGCGCCGTTGAAGCTGGGGATGAGGATGCTGACGAGCGGCTCGCTGTCCGCCGGAGGCGCGGTCATCCGAACGCGAGCACAGCGTCGCAGACGCGATCGGCGTCACGAGGGGACAGGTGGGGGCCGATCGGCAGCGAGAGGACCTCGGCGGCCAGTCGGTCGGCTGCCGGAAACGGTCCGGAGGACCTGCCGGCGGCGTAGGCAGCCTGACGGTGCGGGGGCACCGGATAGTGCACGAGCGTCTGAACCCCATGAGCATCGAGGTGGGCCTGCAACGCGTCTCGACGCGGATGCCGGATGACGAACAGATGCCAGGCGTGCGATCCCCAAGGGGTGAGCTCCAGGGCGACGGGGGTCAAGCGCTCGCGGTAGCGGGCCGCGAGCGTGCTGCGGGCCTCGTTCGCTGCGTCCAGGTGGGCGAGCTTCACCGTCAGGACGGCGGCCTGCAACTCGTCGAGCCGGGAGTTCGTGCCCGCCACCTCGTGGACGTACTTGCGCCGGGAGCCGTAGTTGCGCAGCAGCCGCAGACGGTCGGCGGTCGCATCGTCATCGGTCGTGATCGCCCCCGCGTCGCCGAGCGCGCCGAGGTTCTTGCCCGGATAGAAGGACCAGGCGGTCGCGTCGGTGAGGGCCCCGACGCGACGCCCGCGATGCTCGGCGCCGTGAGCCTGAGCCGCGTCGTCGACGATCGTCAGCCCGTGCTGCTCGGCGAGGTCCGCGAACGCGTCGAGATCGGCGGTCTGCCCGTACAGGTGTACCGGGACGATCGCCCGCGTGCGTGGGGTGACGGCGGCCGCGGCGGCCTCAGGATCAAGGAGGCCGGTGGCGAGGTCGACGTCAGCCCCGACGGGGGTCGCCCCGGTGCGCGTGACAGCCAGCCACGTCGCGACGAAGGTGTGCGCGGGGACGATGACCTCGTCGCCGGCGCCGATGTCCGCAGCATCCAGCGCCAGCGCCAGAGCATCGAGTCCGGAACCGACGCCGACGCAGTGTCGGGCGCCGGTGTACCGCGCGAAGGCGGCCTCGAAGGCCTGCACCTCCGGGCCCAGGACGTAGCGCCCGCTGCGGACCACGCGCGTGGTGGCGGCCACGAGCTCCGCGTCATGCCGGGCGTTGATCGCGCCGAGATCCAGAAACGGCACCGGATCGTCCGTCATGCAGCGTCTCGCGCCCGCGCCTCGCCGGCCGCCTGCTCGAAGGTCGCGTAGTCGCGGAAGTAGTCGTCCTCTTCGTAGTGCTCGGAGGCGAGCACGAGGCAGACGCCGCCGGAGGAGAAGTTGTCGAGCTCCCGCCACACCAGACGCGGGACGAGCAGGCCGTGGTAGGACCGGTTGAGGAAGAAGCGCTCCTGGTGCTCGCCGTCGTCGACGATGACGTCGAACGATCCGGCCGCCGCGATGATCAGCTGCTGCAGTCCCTTGTGGGCGTGGCCACCGCGGGACGCGCCGCCGGGGACGTCGTACAGGTAGTAGACGCGGGCGATGGGGAAGGGCACGTGGCGCTCGCCCTCGATGAAGGTCAGGTTCCCGCGTGGGTCGGCGATCCGGGGCAGGTCGACGATCCGGCAGCCGGTCCGGCCCACGCGGGTGTCCACGCGCGCGTCGGCCAGGCGCCGGGCGACCGGAGATGCGGCGCGACGCTCGACGTCGAAGAGGTACGGCTCGGCGCCAGGATGGGTGGCCACGCCACGGTGGTCGGCCCCGGCGGCGCGCTCTTGAAGCGCTGCCGTCCCGAGAACGACAACGCCCCCCGGCACGAGGTGCCGAGGGGCGGAGGTCCTACCAAGCTTTGCGTGGCGGGCAGTGCCCGCCGCGTCAGCTAGACGTTCTGGACGTTGACGGCCTTGGGGCCCTTCTCGCCGGGCTCCGCGTCGTAAGACACGCGGGCGCCCTCGGCGAGGGAGCGGTAGCCGTCAGCCACGATCGCGCTGTGATGCACGAAGAGGTCCTTGCCGGACTCGTCGGGCGTGATGAACCCGAAGCCCTTGTCGTCGCTGAACCACTTGACGGTTCCTGTAGCCATATAAATCGATCCTCCGCTGTTGTTCGTGCTGCGTTCGCGGAGGTGCTTTGAGGCGACGACTGCGTGCGCTGACACTGCTGTGCCGGGTCACGTTGACCCGGCCTTAGCGGCAAGCGTAGCACTGGCGCTGGGTAGCTGTGGGATCGGGACAGACATTTCCCCTGCGCTTGGGTCCAAGGGCCTTCGAGGAGAGGGCTCCCGAGGCTAGCTTCGTCCTTTATGGGAACCACCATCCGAATCCGCTGCGCGATCGTCCTCGGGGCCTTCGCGGCATCTGTCCTGCCGGTTGGCGCGCCCGCGCTCGCCGCCGCTCCGAGCAGGGCGACGGTCGCCGGGCATCAGGCCGCGTCGCACCCGCATCACGCGAATGCGAAGAAGCACGGCAAGACGAAGAAGCACGCGAAGGCGAAGAAGCAGCGGATGGCGCGCCCCAAGCGTCGCGTGCCGGCCCCGACCGTCCGGGAGGTCCCGGTCGTGTTCAGCGTGCGCAACACGAACACGTCGAACGTCTCGTGCCCGGCCGACGGCAAGGCCTACGAGGTCCATGGACACATCGTCGGTCCGGCCTCCCGTCTGGCCTCGACCGCCCCGGCAGCGGGCGCGCTCTACGTACACGGGCTCGGCTACGGGGAGTTCTTCTGGCGCTACAAGGGCGTCCCGGGGTACGACTACGCCTCAGCGCAGGCCGCGCAGGCCGGGCTCATCTCCGTCACGATCGATCGCCTCGGCTACGGGGCCAGCGGCCGCCCCGACGGCAACGAGGTCTGTTACGGATCCGAGGCCGACTACCTGCACCAGATCCTCACGCAGCTGCGCTCGGGCAGGTACGCCGTCCCGGGGGGCGCCACCGCGCCGCTGCGCTTCTCCAAGCTCGCGCTCGTCGGCCACTCGGCCGGTGGCTTCATGACCGAGTCCGAGGCTGCGTCCTACAAGGACGTCGACGCGCTCATCCTCGCGAGCTTCGGCAACACGGGCCCGGGCGTGCCGGCGTACGCGGCGTTCGGGCGTTCGTCGCTGGACTGCAACCTGACGCCGCTGCCAGGCAACTACGCCTACTTCGGCAAGACGGCCGCCGATTTCCAGGCCGCGCACTTCGCGAACGCCGATCCCGCCGTCGTCGAAGGGGTGACAGCGATGCGCGCCCCCGACCCGTGCGGAGACTTCGCCTCCGCGCCCCCGGCCGTTGTCGTGGATGTCCTCTCGGTCAACACGATCAAGGCGCCGGTCCTCATCGTCACGGGCGCAGACGACGCGCTCTTTCCGCCCCCGGCGGGGGAGAACGAGAAGCGGCTCTTCATCGGCAACCCGGACGTGACCCAGGTGACGCTGCCTGCGACAGGTCATGCCGTGACGCTCGGACGGACCGCACCGCGGTTCCGGTCAACCGTAGGTGACTGGCTGCGGGGCCACGGGTTCTAGCGAGCCTGCGCGGCCGTCCCGCCGCTTCGGTCGCGATCGGGCCCGCCACGCCGGTGGCGCACGTGCGTCGCGGCTCCCGCGACCGTGGTGCGGCGCCGAGGTCGCAGCGGTGCCGGGCCACGCCGGTGGCGCACGTGGGTCGCGGCTGCCGCGACCGTGGTGCGGCGCCGAGGTCGCAGCGGTGCCGGGCCACGCCGGTGGCGCACGTGGGTCGCGGCTCCCGCGACCGAAGTGCGGCGCCGAGGCACCCCGGCGCCGGGCCCGGGCATCGGCCCCGGACGGCGACCGAGGACCGACCCGCCCGTGTCAGAGGGTGGCGAGCGGGTCTGCCGTGGCGGACCGGGCGCGACGGGGCGTCCGCGGCTCGCGTGCATCGAGCAGGCGGGCGGCAAGGATGCCGCCGAGTCCGCCGAAGAGGTGTCCCTGCCAGGAGATCCCGTCCTGTGGAATGAGGCCGCCGGCGAGCGTCGTGCCGTAGAGGAAGCCGACGACGATCCCGACGCCGAGGTGCAGCCAGCTGCGGCTGAAGACCCCGCGCGAGATGAGGTACGCGGCAAAGCCGAAGACGAGCCCGCTGGCACCGATGTGGATCGAGTTCGACGGGCCGATGAGCCATGTCCCGAGCCCGCCGACGAGCGCGACGATGAGGGTCACGCGCACCACGCGAACCGCCCCGCTGAGCGCGATCGTCGCACCGAGGATCGCGAACGGGATCGTGTTGCCGATGAGGTGGCTGAAGTTCGCGTGCAGGAACGGCGAGGCCACGATGCCCGTGAGGTGATCGACGTGCCGGGGCTCGATCCCGTACTGATCCAGGTTCACGCCGTTGATCGAGTCGATGATCTCGACGACCCACATCACCACGATCATCGCGACGACGAGGAGGACCCCCTGACGGCGCGGGTCCAGCGGATCGGCGGAGGCGGTCGGGCTCGGCGTCAGATTCGGCGTGGACACGACTCCAGCCTGCCAGATGAAGCTAAACGCCCGCTTCGCCGCCCGCCGCCTCCGCCTTCAGCGCGATCGGCGCGCGCAGGACGGCATCGGGGATGGCGAACGCGTCGACGAGCTCGCAGGCGTCGGCACGCACCTCGTCCAGGAGCCGGTTGACCGTCCGGGTCAGCGTCTTCGAACGCGATGGAGACAGCCGGCCGTGCTCCAGGTACCACGCCCGGTCGCCCTCGATCGCATGGAGCAGGTGCAGGTCACACAGGCGATCCAGACCGAGCTTGAGGTCGGCGTCCTCGCAGGTGGCCACCCGGGCGGCGAAGGCCTCGCCGATGACGCTCTCGATGTAAGCCCGCGCCGCGGCGAGGACATGGTCCTGACAGGCGCGGAAGACCTCGAACGCCTCGTGGCCGTCGTCCATGCCGCGCTTGAGGCGGCGCGCGACGGAGGAGAGGATGCGCTCGGCGCGAAAGCGCAGGAGGCCCAGCTGCTCCTCGCGGTCCAGCAGTTCGGTCTCGTCGTCGCCGCCCGGCACGACATCCGCCAGGGTCTGCACCACCTGGCGCACCGCCGTCTTCTCCACGACCTCTTGCAGGACCTGGCCGGCGACGAAGCCGACCATGCCGAGCGGATCCAGGTCGCCGAACTGCTGCTTGTACCCGGTGAGCAGCGACTTGCCGACGAGCTGCAGGAGCACGGTGTTGTCGCCTTCGAACGTCGTGAAGATGTCGCTGTCGCCCTTCAGCGAGGCAAAGCGGTTCTCGGTGAGGTACCCGAGCCCCCCGCAGGCCTCACGACACTCCTGCAGCGTCGCGGTGGCGTGCCAGGTCGACAGCGCCTTCAGCCCCGCGGCGTGGCTCTCGAGCTCGCGTCGCGCCAGGTCGCCGACGTCGTCGTTGCCGAAGGCATGGTCCAGGGCGACGACGAGCTGCTCTTGGGCGGCGTGCAGCGCATAGGTCCGTGCGAGCAGCGGCAGCAGCCGCCGCTGATGGGTGCGGTAGTCCAGCAGCAGGATCTCCTCGCCGCTGGGGGCGGTGAACTGCCGGCGTCGCAGCGCGTGACGCACGGCGATCGTCAGCGCGCTCTTGGAGACGCTGATCGCGGCTCCGCCGACGCTGACGCGGCCCTGGACGAGCGTGCCGAGCATCGTGAAGAAGCGTCGGTCCGGGTTCTCGATCGAGCTGGAGTACGTGCCGTCCTCGGCCACCTGGGCGAAGCGATCCAACAGCGCCTCGCGTGGGACGCGCACCTCCGAGAACCAGAGGCGGCCGTTGTCCACCCCCTGCAGCCCCATCTTGTCGCCGCAGTCCTCGATGCGGACGCCGGGCATCGGCGCATCGGTCTCGTCACGGATCGGGACGACGAGGGCGTGGACGCCATGGGACCCGTCGGAGTCCGGCGTGATGAGCTGGGCGAAGACGACCGCGACACGGCCGTGCTCGGCGGCGTTCCCGATCCACTCCTTGTGGGCGCCGTCGTGCGGGGTGTGGACGACGAACTCCCGCGTGGCGGCGTCGTACGTCGCCGTCGTGTGCACGTTCTGCACGTCCGACCCGTGCGCGCTCTCGGACATCGCAAAGCAACCGGGGATCGACAGGTCGATGACGCCGCGGAGGTACCGCTCGTGATGCTGCTCGGTCCCGAGCTGGAGGATGGCGCCGCCGAAGAGGCCGAACTGCACGCCGCACTTGACCAGGAGGGACAGGTCGCCGTGGGCCAGGGTCTCGAAGGACGCGATCGATCCCGCGACGTTGCCCTCCCCGCCGAAGCGCCGCGGAAAGCCGAGCGCCGTCTGGCCGCCCCGACCGAGCTCCGTCGTCCAGCGCAGGACGAGTGCGCGGTACTCGTCGCGCGAGATGCCGTCGGCCTGGGCGAGATCCATGCCGGCCAGACGCGCGCGGACCTCCTCGCGGATCTCGCGGTGCTCACCGTCGAGCCAGCGTCGTAAGGCCTCCGTGTCGAGCGGCGTGTGCGCGCTGGCGGTGGAGCTCTCCGGTGTGCCCATGCTGACGATCATGCCCGTCGTGCGGGCGCTTGACCAGCCCCGTCGACCGACCGGGCGCGAATCGACCTCGCTCCTGGCGGTGCCGCTCGGTCCGGGCCCTCAGGTCACGAGGCGCAGGCCGGCGGTCACCCCGACCGCCACCGCCATCACGACGACGATCGACCCTCCACGCAACATCGCGACCGCCGAGGCCGCCACGCCCACGGTGTCCGCCCCGACACCGAGCTTCTTTCCGCTGGCCAGTGCCTGCGTCACGACGAGGGCCGCCAGCAGCGCGGGCGCCAGCAACGCGACGACGCCGACGACCCGCGGGTGCAGCTTGCGGCCGCCGAGGGCGAGCGGCCCCACCCCTTTGATCGCGGCCGTGACGAGTGCGCAGCCGGCGATGACCTGCCAGATCCCGGCTGAGCTCACGGCACGGGCTCCGCGACCGCCGGCCCCTCGAACGGCGTCCGGCTGCGGAGGCCGACGATCGCCGCCGCGCTGGCCGCCAGCACGGGCACCCCGGCCGGCGTGAACGGGACGAGCGCCAGCGCGATCGCCGCCCCCGCCAGGGCGACCCCCCGCGAGCGCCGGTCGCGCAATTCAGCGAAGAGCAGCGTGAGGAAGAACGCCGGATACACGGCGTCCAGCCCCAGAGCGTCGGTGTCGCCGATGAGCGAGCCGCCGAAGACGCCGACGACCGTCCCGATCTGCCAGCCGGCGTACTGGAGCGTGGTCGCGCCGAAGAGAAACCAGCGATCGAAGTGGCCGTCGCCCCGGTTGGCCATCGCCCATGACGCGTCGACGACGGCCTGCCCTTGCAGCGCCCGGCGCAGCGGGCCGCCCGGTAGGGACGGACCGAGCGCGATACCCATCGGCAGAAACCGTGAGTTCATCAGTGCAGCGGCCCCGACAGCGGCCCCGAAGCTCCCGCCCGCGGCGATGATCGACACGGCTGCGAACTGCGCTGACCCGGCGAACACGATGGCCGACATGACGATCGCGGCGACGGCCGAGAAGCCCGCGTCCCGCGCGAGCACCCCGAACGAGATCGACAGCAGGACCGAGGCGACGGCGAACGGCGCCCCGGCGCGCAGGCCGGCGCGCCACGAGTCACGCCGTGTCGTCACCGTCGGTGCTGCTTCGTGGTCGGTGTCCCGCACCCGGCCAGGGTGCCAGACCGGACAGGGCGACAGCACGAAGGGTTCGACGGGGGCCCATGAGCTGAGCTGATGGGCCCGACATCGCGGAGCACCGTCCGTGCCGCTGTACCGTCCGTCAGCCGATGCGCCGCGTGATGCGTCCGTGCGCGTCGGCGAGGTACCGGCCTTTGCCGTCCTTCAGAAAGGCGACCCATCCCTGCGTCGCCGTCGCGTTCGGGATCGCCACGAGGTAGTCCATCTTCGACGGACTGCTCTTCGCCCGGCCTACCGCGCTGCGTGTCAGTCGCGCCGGGGCGCCCGCGTCCAGGTCGGCGAGGGCGTACGTCGAGGCCTGCGTGAAACCCGGGCCGGTCTGGCTGAAACGGGTGCGCTTGCCCTCCCACGTCACCTGGACCTGTCGGATGAAGCCGGACGCCGTGACGATCGTCGCGTCGATCCGCTCGGGGGCGACGCGCAGGCTCCGCGCGCGGGATCCCTCGGAGCGCAGGAGCGCCAGCGCCCTCTTGAGGTTGCCCGCCTTCAGCAACGAGCCCGGGCCGAAGCCCACGGGCGCGGTCGCCGGGCCTGCCGGCGCCGCGACAGGCGCGGTCGGGACGTTCGGGAGGCTTGGGACCGTGACCCCGTCGACGCCTGTGGTGAGCGCCCGACGCACGTCGTTCACGCTGTTCTTCACCCCGTCGCCGACGGACACGATCACCCCGCCGACGACGAGCAGGATGACGACGGGAAGGGCGACCCGCAGCAGGAGCCCGAACAGGCGCAGGCCTCGCGGCAGGCGTACCACGCGCAGCGCGCCGGCCGGCCCGGGGATCGACGTGGTCGAGGTCAGCGTCGGGGTGCTCGCCCCGAACGCCTGGTTGGCGTTGGCGTCGGCGGCGCCGACGCCGGTGCCGGCCCGGACCGCCCAAGGCTTCGTCGGCTCGGCCGGCGGGAACACGGATCCGCCGGTGGCCTGCGTCGCCGGCACGGGCGCCGCATCGGACATCGGCTCCGGCGTGACCGCGCCCCCGGAGGTCCAACCCAGTCCTGAGAGGGTGTCCTCACCCCGCTCGTTCCCGAACGCGTCCCGCTCGCCCATGGCGACACCGTATCCCGCTCGCCGGCACTTGTCAGCCGGTGTGATCGCGACGGCGACGGGTCCTCGCGTCGCGGCGTCAGCCCGCGGCGCGCAGGTGTCGCAGCGGCTTGTCGCGCAGCGATCGCACGAGGTCGTCGACGAGGCTCCCCGACAGGTCGCGCTGACCGTCGGTGACGGCTCCCACGAGCGAGCGCTTGGCCTCCAAGAGCTCGGCGATCGTCTCGTCGATCGACCCGGCCGCCAGCAGGTACCAGGCGGTCACGGCGTCGTGCTGACCGATGCGATGGCATCGGTCCTCCGCCTGGTCATGCATGGCCGGCGTCCACTCGAGCTCGAGAAAGCAGACGTTCGAGGCCCGTGTGAGCGTCAGGCCCTGGCCGGCGACGGGCGTGGAGCAGACGAGCAGCTGCGCCCCGGATCCCGACTGGAAGGCACGGACGGTCTCGTCCCGCGACCGTGCGCTGTCGCGCCCCATGAGGTGCAGCGCGTCGGGGAACCGTGCGCGGACGAGGTCCAGCACTTCGACGTGGCGCGCGAAGACGATGAGCGGCTCGCCGTGCTCCAGGAAGTCCTCGATCCATACGAGGGCTGCGGCGAGCTTACCTTTGGCCGCCAACCGCTTGAGCGTCCCGATCTGAGCCAGCCGCTCGGCCCGCAGCGTCGCCGAGATCTTCGCGTTCAGCTCGTCGAGCTCCAGTGGCTGCGCGCGCAGCCACTCGACGACCGACTCCTCTGCCACGCGGTATTCGCGCGTGTTCGACAGCGACACCGGGACGACGACCCGGCGCTTGGCCGGCAGCTGGGGGAGGACCTCGTCCTTGCGCCGGCGCACGAAGCAGCGGCGGCGTAGATGCCAGTGCAGTCGCTCCTCGCTGAGGTTGCCCTCGAACTGGCGCGAGAACGAGGCGCCTGATCCGAAGTCCTGCAGCCGGCCGATGACGCGCAGCTGCGAGATGAGCTCCTCGGCGTGGTTGAGCACCGGGGTTCCCGTGAGGGCCAGGCACAGCCCGTCGCGCGGCACGGCTTCCGCCAGGCGGCGCACCGCCTGCGTCCGCTTGGCCCGCGGGTTCTTGCAGTGATGGGACTCGTCCACGACGAGCGCCCTCGGGCGCCGCCTGGCCAGGGCGTCACGGTGGGCGGCCACGATCTCGTAGTTGAGGATGACGATGTCGGCCTCCGGGGGGACGGCGCTGCGACCGGTGATGACCTTCACCGACCGGTGCGGCAGCCAGACGTGGGCCTCGCGCTCCCAGACGAGCTTCAGCGACGCCGGGCAGACGACGATCGCCGGGTAGGCCCCGTCGGCCTCGAGCGTCGCAAGCGCCTGGACCGTCTTGCCCAAGCCCTGCTCGTCCGCCAGAAAGGCGCGTCGGGCGTCCAGCAGGTAGCGGACGCCGGCCCACTGGAAGGGGCGCAGTTCGCCCCCCAGCCGAGCGGCCACGTCGTCCAGGGGTGTCGCCTCTCTCGCGCGGGAGCGGCGGATCGCCTCCTGGGCCTCGTCGCGTTCGGTTCGCAGCCGGCGAAGTGCATCGGAGGCCATGCCGTCGACCTCGATGCGATGCAGCGCGAGAAACGGCTCAAGGCCCTCGAGGACCCAGGGGTCCAGCGGCAGCGTGCGGCTGTTGTCGCCCACCCCCGGCAGGCGCTCGAAGGCGTCGCCGGCGTCCGTGTCCCACAGGACGTCGAGCTTGAAGGCGGGCCCGTCGACACCTCCGGACATCTTCAACGCCCCGGCGGGCACGTCCAGGCCGGCCAGCAGGCGCTGGGCGCAGCGTTGGGCGCCGGCGGTGAGCCGGGCGCCCTGCTGGGCCATGAGCGTCTCCACGACCTCGGCGGTCAGCGGCAGCCGCGGGCGCCCGTCGGGATGGTCCTCGACCGCCAGCGGGGCGATCTCCTCCGGGAGCCGGCCGGCCCGGCTCGTCAGCGCGAAGGCTCCCTGCCCCTGCCCGGCGGGCACCGCGTCCACCCGTCCGACCCAGCGGCGCTCGATCCCGCCGAGCCATTCGGCGACCTGCGGGGACGTCCGCAGGTCCGGGAACCGTTCGACGATCTCCGCCACGTGGACGGCGACCCAGTCGTCGACGGGCGCCCACCACTCCTTGTTGTCCCAGTCAAAGCGCCGCCCGGGGATGCCCCGGGCCGCGGCGACGATGTGCGCGTCGTACGGAAAGGAGAGGACGACGACCTTCCCGTCGGCCCCGTCACGCAGGATGACGTTGTCGAGGGGCGGGACGGCTTCCACTGCCCTCAAGGTACCGGCCCGGCGTCGCGCGGACGCGTGGGACCCGGACGCAGCGGCTAGAGCACGCCCTTGGTGGCGTCGCCGACCGGGACCGGCGCCAGGAAGTGGATCGCCGGCGGTTCGCTGACGTGCTCGGCAAGTCCGCTGAGCAGCTCGCCCATGTACGGCTTCTGGAAGTGCGCGTCGAGGTCGGCCTGCGACGCCCACAGCTCCACGAGGACGAACTGCTGCGGGTCCACGGTCGAGCGATGCAGCGCGTACTTCACGCAGCCACTCTCCTGATGGGTCTGGTCGATCACGGGCCTCAGCGCTGCGAGCGCCGTCTCCTCCGCCCCGGGCTTGAGCTTGATGAGGGCGACGACGGTGACCTGGGTGGTGGACATCGGCCGACCCTAACCGGCAAAGGTCAGCTTGTGCCGGTCCTGAGGGTCGATCTTCACCGCGTACTGCCGGCCGGGGGCGTACGGGACGATGTCGTCGCCGCCGATCGGTGTCCGCAGCGTCGTCTCGTAGGGCGCACCGCGGTCCGGGGTCACGACGAGGACCAGCTCCAGGACCACGTTGCCGGCCAGGCGCTCACCCGTGTCACGCGTGGCCGTGATGAGCGCGCCCCCGCTCAGGCCTTCGGCCCAGAGGCGGCGCATCTCGGCACCGGTCGCGTTGAGCGTGCGTGCCTCTTCGCTGATGTCATCTGAACCTGAGAACAAGCCCACCGGAGCTCCTGCGATCGGGATGGTCCCCGCCGATCTGACATTAGGGAGCGCCGGGAGCCCATCCGTCGCGAATCGGTCTCATGCCTGTGGGCGTGGTGTGGTGAGCTCCCACAGCAGCGTCGACCACCCGAAGTCGTGGGCACCCATGCCTCGTCCGGTGAGCGACTCGTAGTACTCGCGAAACCCCTCACGCGCGACGACGTCGGTCAGCCGTGAGGCGATCGCGTCGGCGAGCTCGTGACGCCCACGGCGGCGCAGGCCGAGCGACACGAGCCAGGCCGAGTTCACCCAGCTCGGCCCCCGCCAGTGCCGGTGGCGCCCCCACCACGTCTCGCGGCTTGAGTGCGTCGGATCGTCGAGGGCGACGGCAGGCAGCGGGACGCCGTCCCAGAACCCGGGCGCCAGCAGGACCTCGTCGATCAGGCGGTCGGCGATGACGTCAGGGAGGTCCGGCAGGGCGAGCGGGGCCAGCGTGTCCCACGTCGCCGGACGCCGCGGTCCGGCCGTGGGCCGGCGGGCGTGGCGCACGTCGTCGAAGAAACGCCCGGCCGGTTCGTCCCACAGGCGATCCACCAGGCGGGCGGTGGGCGACGGACGTCCGAGCGCCTGCTCGCTCAGCGACCACACGACGTTTGTCAGGACTTCGCAGACGACGGGCCGCCCGTCGTCCTGGATCCGGCGGGCGTCGAAGCCGCGGCGCCGGTTGGCGTGGATGAGCGACGGAAAGAGCGGTCGGCCCTGAGCCTGAAGCCCCCAGACGTGGTCGAACTTCGGTGAGGCGTCCATCCCTGACTCGTCGGGTTGGATGAGCCACAGCAACCCGTCGCCATCCAGGTCCCGGTGCTCTCTCAGCCACCCGTGGTGACGTTCCAGGCCATCGCGGACCCCGGGGTGGGCGGCCGGAGGACCGACCGCCAGCGACCAGGCCCACGCGAGGATCGGCGGCTGGATCGTCGACGTCATCAGGTCCGCCCGCGACGCGATGTTGTAACGGACGGCGCGGCCGAGGTCCAGCGGCTGTCCCCACAGGACGGTGTGCCCGATGAAACCGTCCTCGCGCATCGCGGTCAGGAGCGTCTGCAGCTCGGCTCCCGCCTTGCCGGGGTCATACCGGGACCGCACGATCGCGTGGAAGCACGAGTCCCAGTACCACTGCCATGGGTAGCTGCGGGGGCTTGGGACGCTGAAGGCGTAGTGGTGGCCGCGGTAATCCCCCTCCCGCCAGTTGCCCTCGAGGAGGGCCTGGGCCGCGCCGGCCACGTCGAACGGCGGGGTGGGCATCAGGCGGGCTCGTTGTCCGGCATGCGGACGACGATCCGGGTGCCCTGCGCGGGGAGGCGCTGGATCGACATGGTCCCGCCGGCAGCATCGACGCGGGCTGCGGCCGCGGCGATCCCGACGGTGCCCTCCTCGTGCTCGTCGAGGGTCGGGCGCCGCCCGTCGTCGCGGATCTCCAGGTCGACAGTCCGCCCGTTGCGGCGCAGGGCGATCGAGATGTCGCCGGCGCCGGATTGGACGATGGCGCTGCGCAGCAGCTGACGGGCGACGGCGTGCAGCAGCTCGTCGTGGGAACCGGTGGCGTCCGGCCGGATCTTCGCCTCGATGCGGACGCCGTCCTCGGCGGCCACGCGGTCCACCAGTCCGCGCAGCGCTTCGGGCAGCCGGGTGCCGGCCAGGGCCGCGGGGTCGATGTCGTAGACGAGGTCGCGCACGGTGTCCACGCTCGTCTGCAGGGCGTCGCGGGCGAACTGGAGGGCGCCGGCCTCACCGGCGGCGACCTCGTCGAGGTCCTGACGGGCGGACAGGAGGGTCTGCAGCGCCGCGTCATGCAGCTGCTGGGAGATCCGCCTGCGATCCACGGCCTCGGCGCTCGCGGCGTCGGCGACGAGACGGCGACGGGCCGCAGCCAGCTCCCGGAGGCTGTGGGACGACGCCTCGCGCACGCGCGCGGCGTTCACGCAGATCAGCGACAGGAGGATGAGCGCACCGAGGTAGGCGACGACCAGCGCGCTGTCACCTGTCCCCAAGCCATCGACGACGACGACGCCTCCGCAGCAGACCGCCACGGCGGCACAGAGCCACGCCATGAACCTCGGCCCGAACGCGAACGTCGCGGGGAAGACCGACAGGAGCCCGATCAGGGCGATCGGGGAGTGGGCGCCCCCGGTGAGCGCGACGGCCACTGCGAGCATGGCGACGTCGACGAAGAGCAGCTGGGGCAAGGGCAGCCTGTCCCAGCGCTCGGAGTACAGGACCTGCTGCTGGACGAGCTCGGCGACGAACGCCAGGCCGACGAGGATCGCGAACGGGAGCACGTGCACGCCGTCGTTGCTGAACCCGGCGACGGCCAGCACCGGGACCGCGACGACGCGCTGGATGGCGATCGTCCGCACGCCGTCCCGCAGTTGCACCGCGTTCCACGGGAGGCTGGAGGTGCGGGGGCCCGCGGACACGAGGTACATCATCGCCGGTCGGGCGGCCGGGCGGCGTACGCCCGCAGGCCGCGGTCTGACAGCATGTCAGCCGTGTCCGATCAGACCGTCGACGTCCTGCTCATCGGGGGCGGCATCGCCGCCGCGACCGCAGCGAACACCCTCCGGGAGGAGGGCTTCACGGGCTCCGTGCTGCTCGTCGGGCGCGAGCTCGACGCGCCGTACCACCGCCCGCCGATCACCAAGGCCTACCTCCGAGGGGACCAGGCGAAGCAGGAGATGACGATCGCGCTGCCCGACGACGTGCAGGTCCTCACGCGGACCTCGGTCCTGTCGCTGGATCCCACGGCGAAGACGGCGAAGCTCTCGACGAAGGACACGGTGACCTTCGAGCACGTCCTCCTCGCCACAGGCGCCATGGTCCGCCGGCTTCCCCTCGACGGCGCCGAGAAGGACGGCATCCACTATCTCCGGGCCCCCGGCAACGCCGATGCGCTGCGCCGGGACATCGACGACGCTCAGAGCGTCGTCCTGGTCGGTGGCTCCTACATCGGATGCGAGACCGCCGCGTCGTTGACCGAGCTCGGCAAGGCCTGCACGATCGTCATGCAGGAGGACGAGCCGCTGGAGCGCGGGTTCGGCAAGACGGCCGGGCGCTTCCTCCGCTCGGTCCTGGAGACGCACGGCGTCACGGTCCGCGGGGGGGAGGACGTGGAGGCCTTCGCCGGCGACGGCGAGCGCGTGGGCGGCGTGCGCCTGGCGGGCGGTGAGGTCGTCGCCGGCGAAGCCGTGGTCTGCGGCGTCGGCGCGGTCCCTGACGTCACGCTCGCCCGCAAGAGCGGCCTCCCCGTCGGACCATCCGGTGGTGTGAGCTGTGACGCGGGCCTGCAGGTCCAAGGGTTCCCCGGCGTGTTCGCAGCCGGCGACATGTGCGAGTACCTCTCCGAGGTGCACGGTCGTGCCCTGCGGGTCGAGCACGAGGAACACGCGGCCGCGCAGGGTGCGACGGTCGCCCGCGCGATCATGGGCTCCGGGGCCGCGCACCTCGAGGTCCCGTACTTCTTCAGCGACCTGTCGGACTGGTGCTCGCTGGAGTACGTCGGCCCGGCAGCCGACTGGGCACGCGAGGAACTGGAAGGCTCGGTTGACGGCGGAGCCTTCGCGGTGACCTACTTCGACGGGTCCGACCGTGTGGTCGCGTACCTGTCGGTGAACGGGGCCGGCGACCTGGACGCGGCGCGCGGCCGCATCGCGTCGGCCTGACGGGCTGCTAGTCCTCGAGGCCCTGCTTGTAGCGATCGTTCGCCTCGCGCTCGCCGAGGACCTGCGCGACCGCCACGCCGATGAGGACGTGCGCCAGTGCGGGGAAGACCACGAAGAAGACGATGACCAGCCCGAGGGTCGAGCGGGTGGCGGTGAGAGCAAGGGTCAGCGCGAGTTCCATGGCCGGGCGAACGGTATCGCACCGTCGGCGGCCCGCGCTCCCCGCGGCACCCCGGGCGCCCGGCCGGCCGATAGCGTCCGGTCCATGCCGACAGCCCGTGCGGTCCTGGCCGCCACCGTCCTGCTCATCGCCGTCTCCCCGCAGAACGCGTCGGCGGTCCCGGACTGCACGAGCCCGCTGCCCGTGCCGCAGCCCGTCCTGACGGGGCAGGGGGTGCTCGAGTCCGTCATCGTCGACGCCCGGGGACGCCTCTTCTACACGGACGGCACGCTCGGGGCGCTCATGCGTCTGGACCGGCCGGGCGCCGCTCCGGTGGTCGTCAGCGCCGGGATCAAAGCACCAGGCGGACTGGCCTTCGACGCGGACGGTCGTCACCTGTTCGTCGGCCAGGGCGACTCGCTGGCGGGCGGCCTGCAGGGGAACGTGGCCCCGGTGGCGTCGTTGCTGCGGGTGGACGTCGACACGGGCACCACGACGACGTTCGCCACCGGCCTGCGGATGGCCAACGGGCTCGTCCGAGCGGCGGACGGCACGCTCTTCGCGAGCGCGGACGTCACGACGACGCTGGACCGCATCGGGCCCGACGGCAAGGTGCAGAGCGACTGGGCGACCGTCGTGTCGGGCAACGGCCTGGCGATCGACCGTGCCCAGCGCAATCTCTTCGTCAACCAGACCTTCCAGCCCGCAGCGATCACGCGGATCCCGCTCGACGCGCCGGGCGCCCCGCAGACGTTCTTCAGCGCATCGGGCCCTGACATCTTCGCGGGCCTGGACGGCATGACGATCGACCCGGCCGACCGCTTGATCTCCACCGCGAACCTTGCCGGCGAGGTGTGGCGGATCGGGACCGACGGCAAGGCCTGCGCCCTCGGCCGCGGCCTGAGGACGACGAGCGCCGCGGCCTACGGTCAGGGACCGGTCGGGTTCTCCGAGGGGCGGCTCTTCGCCGTCGGCTTCGACGGTGTGATCGCCGAGATCCCGGGTGGGCGTCTGCCGGTCACCGACCCGGTGACCCCGGCGGCCGCGTCACGTCCCACCCTGCTTCCCCGGACCGCGGCCGTCCGCAGCGGGGCGATCCGGGTCGTGCTCCACGTCGAGGTCGCCGGGCGCTACGTCCGTTCCGTCGTCCGGATCGCGGGCCAGACCGTGCAGACCGGGCGTCGCGTGACCCTCCGGGTCCCCACGGGGGCACGGCGTCTGAAGGCGTCCTTCGAGCACGCCGGCAAGCGCGTGGTGCGAACGATCACGCTCCGCCGCTGACCGGCCTCATCACCGGGCCGGGAGCCGGACCCGCTTGGCGGCCTGGCGTTCGGGCGAGATCCGAACGACGTCCCAGACCAGGCCGACGCGCTCAAGGCCCCTGATGACCAGCGCGCTGATGTCCACCTGCCACCACCGCAGGCCGTGCGCGGCCGACGTCGGGAAGGCGTGGTGGTTGTTGTGCCACGACTCGCCCATGGAGAGCGGTGCCAGCCAGGCGAGGTTGCGCGACCTGTCCCCGGAGTCATAGTCCGCACGCCCGAAGAAGTGGCAGAGGGAGTTGATCGAGTAGGTCACGTGGTGCAGGACGAGCATCCGCACCAGGCCGCCCCAGAGCATGCCGGTCAGGCCCGTCGCGACCGACCCGCCGATGGCCCAGCCCAGCAGAAACGGGACGGCCAGGCCGACCGCGACCCAGAGGAAGAACGTCCTGTTCACCCACGCGATCACCGGGTCCTCGAGCAGGTCGTTGGCGTATCGCGTCTTCAGCGCGCGCTGGTCGTGCTTGAAGAGCCAGCCCACGTGGGCGTGGAACAGCCCGCGCAGCGCGCCGGCCAGGCCGTGGCCGTGGTCGACGTGCGGGGAGTGGGGGTCACCCTCCTGATCGGAGAAGGCATGGTGCTTGCGGTGGTCGGCCACCCACGAGATGACCGGCCCTTCGATGGCCGCCGAGCCGGCCGCGGCGATCGCACCACGCAGGAGGGGGGACGTCCGGAAGGCGCGGTGGGTGAGCATCCGGTGAAAGCCGACGGTGATCCCGAGCGTCGTGACCGTGTAGACGATCGCGAAGACGATGATGTCGCTCCAGCCCAGGGCGCTGTTCCACAGCTGCCACGCGACCACGCCGAGCCCGAGGAAGGGAAGGACGGTGATGAGGCCGGTCAGGGTGCGGTCCAGCGTCTCGTTCGCGGAGGGCTGGACGTCGTCACGCAGGGACGGCGGGGTGGGTGCGGGCGCTGTCGTCGACACGCGGTCGATGGTCGCGGGGGGCCGGCCCGCTGTCGATTGTTTGGGGGGTAACCCCCCGCATCGTGCTTGTCAGGGCAGGGTTTGGGTCCTCCGGGGGCCGGGCACCGCCTGATGGGTCGGCACGTCGCTGCGGGGGAGCGTGCGGGCACCAAACGCGTGTGTGGTGTTCTCGCGCCCGCCCGCACCGAGCAAGGGAGATCGCATGATCCGAAAGACAACCCTCCACATCGCCGTCGGCGCCGTCCTGGGCGCCTTGGCGGTCGTGGCCGGACCCGCCCAGGCGTACGCGCCGGCTGCCACAGCCACCGTCCATCCTGGGGTCCAGACCCACACAGACGGTTCGCAGTGCACGTCGAACTTCGTGTTCACCGGGGCTGACGGTTCGACGTACCTCGGGCAGGCTGCGCACTGTTCGGGTACCGGGACCGCGACCGAGACGAACGGCTGCACCGCCAAGTCGCTGCCGATCGGCACGCCGGTGACGATCGACGGGGCCTCCAAGCCGGGCACGCTCGCCTACAACTCGTGGCTGACGATGCAGGCCCGGGGTGAGCAGGATCCTGACACCTGCGCCTACAACGACCTCGCGCTCGTGAGGCTCGACCCGGCGGACGTGGACAAGACGAACCCGTCGGTCCCGTTCTGGGGCGGCCCGGTCGGCCTGAACACGACGGGCACCCAGCCGACGGACACCGTCGAGAGCTACGGCAACTCCTCGTTGCGGGCCGGCATCACGCTCCTGAGCCCGAAGCAGGGCGTGAGCCTGGGCACCGACAGCGGCGGCTGGAACCATCCCGTGTACACGGTCACGCCGGGCGTTCCCGGCGATTCCGGAAGCGCGTTCCTGGACGATTCCGGCCAGGCGCTCGGTGTTCTGAGCACGCTCGCGCTCGCCCCGTTGCCGGCCTCCAACGGCGTCGGCGATCTGTCGCGCGAGCTCGACTACGCCAACCGCACCACGACGCTCGGCCCGACCCTCGTGCTGGGGACCGAGCCGTTCCGCGGGCCGCTGCCGTAGGCCCGTCGCAACCCGTGCGGATGGGGGCGCGTCGCACCGCGGCGCGCCCTCGCCGCCGAGCATGCGCAGGGGGGAGGTTCATCTCCGACCCCGTTGGTAGGATTGACGTCGATGATCTTCACGACCAAGGCCGAATACGGCGTCCGGCTTCTCGTCGAACTCGGACGTAACGGTGCGGACCGACCGGTCTCGCTCAAGGCGATCGCCGCGGCCGAAGGGCTTCCGCTGGCCTACCTCGAGCGCATCGTGGCGCTGCTGAAGAAGGCAGATCTCGTGGAGTCGCACCCGGGGCGCGCACGGGGGCTACCGCCTCACGCGCGACCCGGCGGACCTCACGATGGACGAGGTCATCATCGCGCTGGAGGGCGCCGTCGCCCCGATGACGTGCTTCGTCGACGACACCGCCGACGGTCGCACGCGAGCGCTCGCGTGCTGTGCTCCCACGAGGGCGACAGCGGTCACGCCTGCGCGACGAAGCTGCTCTGGGTCCGCGTCCAGGGCGGCGTGATGGAGAAGCTCTCACAGACGACGCTCGCCGAGCTCGTCGCCTTCGCCTCGCGCGAGGGCAACAACCGACAGGCCCGCGACGGGCAACCTGTCACCGTCGTCGCCGGCTGAGCAGCAGCCGTCGTCCGCACCACCCACGCACCCACCTTCCGCCGACCCGACCGACCACCGAAAGCGACACCAGACTCCGATGTCCCAGCTCGAGATCCGCAACCTCCACGTCCAGGCCGACGACAAGCAGATCCTGCGCGGCGTCGACCTCACCGTCAAGCCGGGTGAGATCCACGCGCTCATGGGCCCCAACGGCTCGGGCAAGTCCACGCTCGCCAACGCGATCATGGGCCACCCGTCGCTCGAGGTCACCGAAGGTCAGATCCTCTTCGACGGCCAGGACATCACGCGAGCGTCCCCGGACGAGCGCGCGCAGCTCGGCCTGTTCATGGCCTTCCAGTACCCCGTCGCGATTCCGGGCGTCACGATCGCCAAGTACCTGCGCACCGTCATGAACGCCCATCGCGTCTCCCGCGGTGAGGCCGAGATCTCCCTGAAGGAGTTCCGCCAGACCGTCGAGGCCGCGATGGCGCTCTGCAAGGTCCCGAAGAACTGGTCCTCGCGCTACCTGAACGACGGCTTCTCCGGCGGCGAGAAGAAGCGCCTGGAGACCCTGCAGCTCGCGCTGCAGCGGCCCAAGACGGCGATCCTGGACGAGACGGACTCCGGCCTGGACATCGACGCGCTGAACACCGTCGCCGAAGGTGTCAACGAGGTCGCCAAGGCCAACGGCACCGGCGTCCTCATCATCACCCACTACCAGCGCATCCTGCACCTCGTGAAGCCCGAGCGTGTCTCGATCCTCTTCGAGGGCCGCATCGTCCACGAGGGTGGCCCCGAGCTCGTCGAGCGCCTGGAGGCCGAGGGCTACGGCTGGGTCGAGCAGCAGGTCGGCGGCGACGGCGTCATGACCGCCCCCGTCGCCGCCACCCACGCACTCGACGTCGCGGGCGCGTTCCCGACGCTCGACCGCGACGGGCTGGTCTACCTCGACAGCGCGGCGACGTCCCAGACGCCGCTGCCGGTCCTGGCGGCGATGGACGACTACTACCGGTCACACCGCGCCTCGGTCCACCGCGGGGTCTACCCGCTCGCCGAGGAGGCGACCGAGCTGTACGAGGGGGCCCGCGCGAAGGCCGCGGCCTTCGTCGGCTGGGGCGTGCGACGAGACGATCTTCACGCGCAACGCGTCCGAGGCGACCGAACCTCGTCGCCTACACCTGGGCACGCGACGACGCTGGGGCCCGGGGACCGCATCCTCCTGACCGAGATGGAGCACCACTCCAACATCGTCCCGTGGCAGCTGGCCTGCGAGATGACGGGCGCGACGATCACGCGCCCTCCCGGTCGACGACGACGGTGCGCTGGACCTGCACGCGCTGGACACCGAGCTCGCGGTCGGCGACGTGAAGCTCGTCGCGGTCGCGCACGTGTCGAACGTGCTGGGCACGATCAACCCCGTCGCCGACATCGTCGCGCGCGCGCATGCCGCCGGCGCCGTCGTGCTCGTCGACGGGACGCAGGCGGTGCCGCAGCTCCCGGTGGACCTGCAGGCGATCGACGCGGACTTCTACGCGTGGACCGCCCACAAGGCCTACGGCCCGACCGGCATCGGCCTCCTGCACGGCCGGCGATCCCTGCTTGAGTCGATGCCGCCGTTCATCGGGGGCGGGCACATGATCAGCAAGGTGACGCTTCGACGGCTCGACCTGGGCTGCGCCGCCCGACGAAGTTCGAGGCCGGCACCGGCCCGATCGCCGAAGCCATCGGCATGGGCGCCGCGCTGGACTTCCTCGGCGAGCTGGGCGGGATGGAGGCCGTGCGCGCGCACGAGTCGGACATCACGGGGTATGCGATGACGCGCCTGGCCGAGGTTCCGGGGCTGACGATGCACGGTCCTGGACCGCGGCGTGGACCGCGGATCGCTCGTCTCCTTCCACCTGGACTGCGCACATCCCGCACGACGTGGCCGAGATCCTCGGCCGCCAGGGCGTCTGCGTCCGGGCCGGCCACCACTGCGCCCAGCCGCTCATGCGTCGGCTGGGCATCGCGGCCAGCACCCGCGCGTCCTTCGGCGTGCACAACACGCGCGAGGACGTCGACCGGATGGTCGACGCGCTCGCGCGCGTCATCGAGCTCTTCGGCGACTGACCGGGCGCCCTACCGCCGGGCGGGCGCAAGCCGGCAGGTCACCGTTGCCGCGGTGACGGCCACGCACCGGCCGCCGCCGGTCGCTCGGAGGGTCGCTGCGCCGTCGGTGGTCGAGCTTGACCGTCACCGCTCGCCGCCCCGTGAAGCCGGCACGTCGCAGGTCCACCCGTGCTGCCGACGCGCCGCGCAGGTCGACCTGGAGCACGCGCTCGGGGGCGACCCGTGGGGGCGCCGGCCCCCAGTCCTGGCCTTCGATCGCCAGTGGCGGCGAGGGCACGCCATCGCCCAGACGGGTCCCGAGCGGGAAGGCGCCGATCCCGGCCTTCACGCCGCTGACGACGGTGAGCGGTGCGTCACGTTCCCCGGTGGCGAGGGACCGCGCGTCGACGGACGCGGGCTTCTTGGCGTCACGCGCGACCAGGCCGTCGACCCAATAGGCACCGCTGCGGCTCAGACCGAGATCGGTCCGGTCGTCCACCGGGTCAAAGAGGTATGTCACCCGCCACGGGTCGCGCACGACGCGGGCGTCGCCGAGAAAGCGCCTGCCCTCGCCCCACTCGTCCAGGATCGCGGCGGTGAAGTGCTCGCCGGCGAAGGTCCACAGCGCAGAGCGCATGCCCGCGGCGACCATCCGTGCCTGGGCCGCCCGCGCACGGTCGTAGGTCACGAGCTCGTCGGCGGCGGCGACCCAGTTGAGGAACGGGACCCAGCGGACGTTCTGCTCGCTGCCCGGCACGCTCGTCCCCGCCGGTCCTACGCCGGTGAAGGCGCGGGCGAAGAGGTCCGGATAGGCGGCGGCCAGGCGGTAGGTCCCGAAGCCGCCCATCGAGTAACCGTTGATCGCCGTCCGGGTCGGGTCAAGGCGCACGTGGCGCGCGACGTCGGCCCACACCTCGAAGACGTCGGCCTCGGCCTCCTTCGCGTAGCCGCCGGCCAGCGAACGCGACGAGGGCGTGACGATGACCGACCCCCGCTCGTCCCCGAGCTGCGTCAGGAGGTTCGGGGAGAAGACGGCGTGCTGGAGGTAGGTGCCGCCGAACGAGTGCAGGGCGAAGGTCAGGGCCGCCGGATGGGCGGTGGTGCCGATCCCCTTGGGCCGGACGAGGAGGTACGGGACGAGGGCGGACCCGATCTCCGGGAACGTCTGGCGGATCCCCTCGTGGACCTTCAGGCCGGATGCCAGGACCCGCGCCTGCAGGCGACCGGGAGCGTGGAGGAACCGCGATCGCCCGGAGGTCGCGAAGTCGACGTCGGCTGCCGCGGTGCCCGAGGTCCCGGCCGCGAGCGACTTGGCCTGGCGCTCGTCGAGCCAGTTGCCCGTCCCGGGGAAGGTGGTGAACTCGCCGGTCGGGGTCTTCTCGATCGGTTCGTCGAACGAGAACGCGAGGTCCAGAACCCCCGGGGCCCCGCGGAGCGGGCTGCCGGATGCCGGACGGGTGTCGGTGGGGCTCGTTCCGGAGGGAACCGGCAGATAGGAGTCACCGTCCCACAGGCCGGCGCCCCCCACGAGTCGCCAGTGGCCCGGCGTCAGCGGCAGCCGGAAGGTCAGCTGGTTGCGCGTCAGGTCAAAGCTGACGCCTTGCAGCGCCACGGTCGCGCCGCCGACCGTCGTGAGCTCACCGCCCGTGCCCCAGACCGTCGCGATCTGGTCCAGACCGGGTGAGGAGACACCCGCACCGCGTGGCCAGGCCACGGCCGCGCCGCCGGAGCGGTCGGTGTCGATGCCGAGCGTGAAGACGGTCGCGTCCGGTGTGACGGCCGTGCGGAACGTCACGCGCACCAGGACGGAGCGGCGATCGCCGGCCGGCCGCAACCGGACCTCGGCGATGTCCGCGTTGTTGCCGGCGTAGCGCGCGGCGGTCGGGTAGCGGACGTCACCCCCGGTGGAGGCGGCGATGTCACCGGTCGACGTCGGGTCGGGCTTGTCGGTCTTCAGGGCGTTGCCCAGGGGTGCGGTGTCTGCGCCGTGGTCGTCGACGAGGTGGTCCTGGAAGACGTACTCGCCCTGGCGGAACGCGTCGGTGCCGCTGACAAGCAGCGGCTGGGCCCGGAACGGCGCTCGGTTTCGCAGCTCCGGGACGTCGGGGGCGGGCCGGTGCAGCAACGCCGGCCCGGCGTCGCGGGGCGGCAGCGATGAGGGCGCCGCACCGACGGCGGCGGGGACGGTGGCGCCGGCGAGGGCGAAGAGCGCGACGGCGCTGCGGAAGGTCATATGCATGTGAACGGCGACGATAGGCGGAACTGGTGGTCTGGGCGCCGACACGGCCTCGGATCTCACCGGTCCGTACTTCTGTGCCTGCCGGGGCGGGGGCAAAAGTACGGGGCGGCGCCTGCACGCTGGGTCCGTACTTCTGTGCCTGCCGGGGCGGGGGCAAAAGTACGGGGCGGCGCCTGCACGCTGGGGTCCGTACTTCTGTGCCTGCCGGGGCGGGGGGAGACGTACGAGGCGGCGCCTGCAGGCTGGGTCCGTACTTTTGTGCCTGCCGGGCGGGGGCAGAAGTACGGGGCGGCGCCCGCAGGCTCGGTCCGTACTTCTGTGCCTGCCAGGGCGGGGGCAGAAGTACGGGGCGCGGCGCATCGTGCGCGTCGGCGCCCAGTTGTCGGACCGGCGCTGAACATGCGCCCGTACCGCGGCGGCGGGTTCGCACCAGCCGCGCTCTAGAGTGGGGGCGAGCTATGGACGACATGTACCGCGAGGAGATCCTCCAGCACTACAAGCGGCCCCACAACTGGGGGCCGATGGAGGCGCCGGACCTCGAGGCCGAGGACAACAACCCGCTCTGCGGCGACGAGCTGAAGGTCATGCTCCGGGTCGGCGACGGACGGCACGATCGACGACGTCCGCTTCGACGGGCACGGCTGCGCGATCTCCCAGGCGTCGGCCTCGATGGCGTCCGACGAGGTCAAGGGCATGAAGGTCGACGAGCTCCTGGCGCTCGACAAGTCCTTCGTCCTGGACCTGCTCGGCATCGACATCTCCGCGACGCGCATGAAGTGCGCGCTGCTCTCCCTGAAGGTGCTGAAGTCGGCCGAGCCTCGGCGGCGCGGCGGCAGCTTGGGAAGACGGGACGGCCGATGGCGTCAAGCCCGCTGTACGCGACGCCCTCTGAGCCGACGGCACTGGACCGCCTGCAGCAGGCGGTCGGTGGGTGGGTCGGCCCTGCCGTCTACACCCTGCCGATCCTCGAGGTCTGGTTGCTCTCGCGGATGGGCGAGTCCGGTGCGACCGCGATGCTCGTGTCGCTTCAGGTCGGGTGGGTGCTGTCCTTCGTCGTCCTGCTGGTGATCTGCGGTCGTCGCTGGCGCGCTCCGGCGGTTGTCCAGCCCGTCGCAACGGGCGCGGAGGGCGCGTCGTCGCCCGAGTGCGCCGACCGCTCCCTTGTCGCAGCCGCGCGACCACGGTCCGTCACCCGCGGCACGCCGCGCGACCGTCCGCCGGTCGCCGCGCCAGCGCGGCGACCACTAGCTCCGGCGGCGCCGTCAGTAGCCGAGGCGGTCCAGCACGCTGGACCCCTGCGTCTTCTTCGGCTTCTTCGCCTTGGGTGCCTCGGCCTCGGCCTCGGTCTCGGGCGGGGGTGTCCTGTCCGCCGCCTCCGAACGCCGCGAGGATCGCCGGATCCATGCGGACCTTCGCGCCGACGTGGCCGTCGCGGGCCTTCGCCATGTCCTCCTTGGCGATGCGGTCAGAGCTGTTGCGACGCTCGGCCTGCTTCTTGGCCCGCTCCTCGTCGCGCCGCTTGGCGTTGCGGATCCAGGACTGACGCTCGGCCGCGTCCTCCTTCGACAGCGTCAGAGCCCACAGGTCCTGGACGTCGGCGATCGCGATCTGCTGAGCCGCGAGCGCCTTGCCGATCTTGCCGGCGCTGAGCGAGCCGGCGGAGATCGCGCGGGCGCGGACACGGAAGTCGCCGTCGGAGGCGACGATCTCCGAAAGCTGATCGCGCTCCTTCTGCGCCAGCGCGCCGAAGGCGTCGCGCAGCGCGGTGCGCTTGCCGTGGATCTCGACGATCGTCCGGGCAGCGTCGCGGAGCTCGTCGAAGGGCAGTGGACCCTTCTCCCGCGGGGGACGCGGCGGCCGGCTGCCGCCGGGCTTGCGCTGACCACCCTTGCCGCCGCCGCCCTGACGCCGCTGGGGCTGACCGCCCACGGGGACGCCCTCACCGCTGGGGGTGAGGTCGATCGCAGGAACGCCGTCGACGTTCGCAGCCTTGACCCCCCAGGCCTTGGCGACCTTGTTGCCGCCGCCGCCGCGTGAGCGCCGGCGCTTGGGCTTGTCGCCCTGGGGTGCACCCTCGCCTGCGGGAGCGTCGGCGGACGGTGCCGGCGACTCGGCAGACGGCGTCGTGCCCTGCTCGGTGGGCGCGGGAGCGCCGCCGGACGGAGCTGCCTCGGCTTCGGGGGCGGGCTCCACGGACGGTGCCTCCGGTGCGGCCGGTGCGTCCGTGGCCTGGGCGACCTTCGTCTCGGCCACGGGCGCCGCCGACCGGGCAGGCGCGTCCGGGGTCGGCTCGGGGGCTGCGGGCGCCGCCTCTTGGACCGGCTCGGCGGGCGGTGCGGCCTGCTCGGCGGGGGTCGCGGGCGTCTGGTCGGTCGTCTCGTCGGGCATGTCGAAGGTCATTGCATCAGGTACGGCCTGCCGACGTCACGCCGAAGGTGCCTGGACGGACCGAGCACCCCCTCCGACACGGAGCCGCACCCCCTCATGGGTACAATGTCCTACCGAGCCGATCGGATTTTCATCACCTTGCCGCCGACCATCGACATCTGCCCCCTTTCCGAGCTCCCGCCGGGGTCTCGGAAGATCATCGAGCACGACGATCTCGACATCGGGATCTTCAACGTCGGGGGCACGCTGTACGCGATCGAGGACCGCTGCTCGCACGACGACGGACCGCTCGCCGAAGGCACGCTGGACGCCGACGCGTGCACCGTGGAGTGCCCCCGTCACGGCTCGCTCTTCGACCTGCGCACCGGCAGGCCGACCACCCTGCCGGCCTACGTGCCGGTGGAGACGTTCCCTGTCCTCGTCGAGGACGACATCATCAAGCTGGAGGTCGATTGACCCATGGCCACGCCCGAGATCATCAAGTCCGAGTCCGCCAAGGAGCTCACCGCCGACGAGGCTGCGCTCAGGAGCCTGGGCAGCGACTACACCGAGCGCTACGGCTTCCACGACGCCGAGAACTACCTCTACAAGGCGCCCAAGGGCATCAACGCCGAGGTCGTCGAGAAGATCTCCGAGTTCAAGAACGAGCCGCAGTGGATGCGCGACTTCCGCCTGAAGGCGCTGCAGTACTTCCTCGCCCGCCCGCAGCCGACGTGGGGCAGCCCGATGCTCGCCGACGTCGACTACGACGACATCCACTACTTCGTCCGCGCCTCCGAGCGCGCCGAGCGCTCCTGGGACGACGTCCCCGAGGACGTCAAGAAGACGTTCGACCGCCTGGGCATCCCGGAGGCCGAGCGCAAGTTCCTCTCCGGCGTCGGCGCGCAGTACGAGTCCGAGGTCGTCTACCACCAGGTCAACGAGGAGCTCGAGAAGCAGGGCGTGATCTTCACGGACATGGACACCGCGCTGCGCGAGCACGAGGACCTCGTCAAGGAGTACTTCGCGACGATCATCCCGCCGAACGACAACAAGCTCGCCGCGCTCAACAGCGCCGTGTGGTCGGGCGGCTCGTTCGTCTACGTCCCGCCGGGCGTCCACGTCGAGATGCCGCTGCAGGCCTACTTCCGCATCAACACGGAGAACATGGGCCAGTTCGAGCGGACGATCATCATCGCCGACGAGGGCTCCTACGTGCACTACGTCGAGGGCTGCACCGCCCCGACGTACAGCGGCGACTCGCTGCACTCCGCCGTCGTCGAGCTGATCGCCAAGCCGGGTGCGCGCATCCGCTACACGACCGTCCAGAACTGGTCGCAGAACGTCTACAACCTCGTCACCAAGCGCGCGGTCGCCGAGCGCGACGCGACCGTCGAGTGGGTCGACTGCAACCTCGGCTCCAAGCTGACGATGAAGTACCCGGCCGTCTACCTCATGGGCGAGCGCGCCCACGGCGAGGTCCTGTCGATCGCCTTCGCCGGCGAGGGCCAGCACCAGGACGCCGGCGGCGAAGATCGTCCACGCCGCGCCGAACACGACGTCGAACATCTTCGCCAAGTCGATCTCCAAGGACGGCGGGCGCTCCAGCTACCGCGGCCTGCTCGAGGTCGCCAAGGGCGCGCACGGCTCGAAGTCCAAGGTCGTCTGCGACGCGCTGCTGCTCGACGAGACGAGCCGCTCGGACACCTACCCGACGATCCGCATCGGCGAGGACGACGTCGACGTCGGCCACGAGGCCACGGTCTCGAAGGTCGGCGACGAGCAGCTCTTCTACCTCATGTCCCACGGCATCACCGAGGAGGAGGCCGGCAAGCTCATCGTCAACGGCTTCATCGAGCCGATCGTCAAGGAGCTCCCGATGGAGTACGCGGTCGAGATGAACCGGCTGATCGAGCTGCAGATGGAAGGGTCGCATCGGCTGATGGCCGCCGTCGAGACCACGGTGCAGTTCCCGCCGCTGCCCGTCGTTCAAGGGCACGCCGGGCTGGGAGTTCACGCCGCTCGGCAAGCTCGACCTCGACGCTCCACGCCGCGCGCCCGGCGGCGACGCGCCGTCGGCGGCCGCCCGGCAGCTGTTCGCGTTCGACGGACGCCGTCGGCGTCGCCAACGGCGAGGGCACCGCGACCTCCGAAGGGCCGGTCGATCCTGCCGCTCGCCGATGGCGCGCGAGCGCCACCCCGACATCGTCGCCAAGCACCTCGGGCACGATCGTCAAGCCGTCGCCGCTCGTCGCGCGCAACGACGCGCAGTGGACCGACGGCGCGTTCGTCTACGTCCCGCGCAACGTCCACGTCGAGGCGCCGATCCTCCTGACCGCACGTCCACGAGCAGGCCGGCACGTCGCTGCACACGCGCACGCTCGTCGTGCTCGAGGAGGGCGCCCAGGCCGAGGTCTGGGACGAGCTCCTCGTCGGCCGACGACGACGTCGAAGGCCTCGTCAACGGCGTCGTCGAGCTCGTCGTCGGCCAGAACGCGCGCCTGCGCTACGTCGGCGGGCAGGACCTCAACGAGAAGACCTGCGTCTTCGGCGCCCAGCGCGCGATCGTCGACGCGCGACGGCCACCTGGACTGGATCACGCTCGGCTTCGGCGCCAAGCACGGCAAGGTCTTCCTGGAGACCAAGCTCGCCGGCCGGGGCGCCGCACGCCGCGGTCACCGGCGCCTACGCCACGCACGGCCGCCAGCACCTCGACTTCGACACGCTGCAGGAGCACGCGGCGCCGAACACGACCTGCGACCTCGCCTTCCGCGGCATCCTCGACGGCCGCTCGAGCGACCGTCTGGCGCGGGATGATCAAGGTCGACGAGGGCGCGCAGCAGACCGACGCCTTCCAGGAGTCGCGCAACCTGCTCCTCGGCAACAAGGCGCACGCCGACGCGATCCCCGGCCTGGAGATCCTCGCCGACGACGTGCGCTGCACGCACGCCGCGGCGATCGCGAAGATCGACCCCGAGCAGCTCTTCTACCTGCGCTCGCGCGGGCTGCCACGAAGGCGCGCGCACCGCCTCGTCGTCGAGGGCTTCCTCCAGGCGCTCGTCGAGCGCTTCGAGGAGGGCCCCGTGCGCGAGGCCGTCGCCGGCGCGCTCGACGCGCCGCCTGGCCGCCGTCCTGAACTGACTCCCCGAGGGGCCGAGCGCCCGTCTCTGCCGGTCGCGCCCTGAACAATGGACGGTCGGCGTCCTGCCCCCGGCGGCGTCGGGGCCGGAGCGTCCGTTTCTGCCGGTCGCGCCCCGAAGGACGGACGGTCGGCGCCCTGCCTCGGCGGGGCGCTGGGTGGCCGGGCGGGCCCCTCCCGCTCCACCCGACTTGACAGGGTGTCAAATTCACGGTTGGCTATGGCCATGCAGACCGAGAACGTCCCGCTCGAAGAGCTCCGCGTCGCCGACCGCGAGCACTGGGCCGAGGGCCCGCCGCTGGAGCAGTTCAAGCGGCTGCGCGCGCAGTGCCCCGTGCACTGGAGCCCCGGCATGAGCGAGTTCCCCGACGAGCCCGGCTTCTGGTCGGTCACGACCCAGGAGGACGTCCACACCGTCAGCCGCGACTGGGAGACCTACTCCTCCGAGATCGGCGGCATGCTCGCCATGCCGGCCGAGTTCTTCCCGCTCGAGGTCCAGAACGGCATGTTCATCGGGATGGACCCGCCCAAGCACGACCGCCTCAAGGCGCTCTTCCAGCGCGGGCTTCACCCCGCAGCGCATCGCCGAGCACGAGGACGACGATCCGCGAGATCACGCGCGAAGTCCTCGACGGCCTCGAGGGCCGCGAGACCATCGACCTCGTCGACGACGTCGCCCAGCCGATCGTCTCCCGCGTCATCGGCTCGTTCATGGGCATCGCCCCCGAGGACGACGCGATCTGGGCGCGCCTGATGAACGCGCTGGTCAGCGCCGACGACCCCGAGCAGAACCCGGAGGGCCCGGAGACCGTCATGGAGCGCGACGTGCCCGAGATCATCGCAGCGCTGCCAGAAGCTCATCGCCGACGCGCATCGCGAACCCGACCGACGACCTGACGACCGTCCTGGTCGAGGCCGAGATCGACGGCGAGAAGCTCACGCGACTGGGAGATCGTCATGGGCTTCATCCTGCTGATGACCGCCGGCAACGACTGCACCAAGGCCGACCTACTGCAGCGGCATGCGGGCGCTGATGGAGAACCCCGACCAGCGACAGCTGCTGCTCGACGACCCGTCGCTCGATCCCGGACGCCGTCGAGGAGGCGCTGCGGATGTTCCCGTCGTTCGCGCACTTCCGCCGCACCGCGACGAAGGACACCGAGCTGGGCGGCCAGCAGATCAACAAGGGCGACAAGGTCGTCATGTGGTACCCGTCGACCGGCCGCGACGAGTCCGTCTACGAGGACCCCGACCGCTTCGACGTCACGCGCAAGCCCGAGCACCAGGCCTTCGGCGCCGGCGGCCGGCACTTCTGCCTGGGCACCGCGCTCGCGCGCCTGGAGCTGCGCGTGATGATCGAGGAGACGCTCGAGCGCTTCCCCGACATGGCAGATCGACGGCGAGCCGCGCGATGGCGCAGGCGATCTTCATCAACCAGCTCACGACGCTGCCGGTCCGCCTGCACGGTCAGGCACCGCAATCGGACGGGGCAGGGATGCCCGCGTAGGGCATGCTCTGCGTATGGCCAAGTCCGAAGCCACGACAGTCGACGCCGGTGGCCGGGAGCTGCGGGTCTCCAGCCCGGACCGCGTCATCTTCCCCGAGACGGAGCGCACCGCGTCGGTCACGAAGCTCCAGGTCGTCGAGTACTACCTCGCCGTGGAGGACGGCATCATGCGCGCGCTGCGCAACCGGCCCACGACCCTGGAGCGCTGGCCCAAGGGGGTGCAGCCAGGGATCGTCCTCTCCACCCGCGAGCAGGGCGGTGGTGACGCCTTCTTCCAGAAGCGCGTTCCCCGCGGCGCGCCGGACTACCTGCAGACGACGCGCATCCAGTTTCCGTCCGGACGTCACGCGGACGAGATCCGCCCGACGGAGATCGCCGTCGTCGGCTGGGCCGCGCAGATGGGAACGGTCACCTTCCACCCGTGGCCGGTCCGCGACGAGGACGTGGACCACCCCGACGAGCTCCGGATCGACCTGGACCCGCAGCCAGGCACGGATTTCGCCGACGCCGTGCGCGTCGCGGGCGTCGCACGCGAGCTGCTCAAGGACCTCGGGTACGTCGGCTATCCCAAGACCTCGGGGGGGCGCGGCGTGCACATCTACGTCCGCATCGAGCCCAGATGGTCCTTCACCGACGTCCGCCACGCCGCGATCGCCTTCGGCCGTGAACTCGAACGGCGCCTCCCCGGCGAGGTGACCACGAAATGGTGGAAGGAGGAGCGCGGCGAGAAGGTCTTCGTCGACTACAACCAGAACGCCCGCGACCGGACGATCGCCTCGGCCTACTCCATCCGCCCCCGGCCGGGCGCGCCTGTCAGCGCCCCGCTGGAGTGGGACGAGCTGCCGGAGGTGGCCCCGGAGGATTTCACGGTCGGGTCGATGCCCGCGCGCTTCGAGCAGGGAGGCGACCGTCACGCCGCGATCGACGACGTGCACCACTCGCTTCAGCCGCTGCTGGACATCTACGAGCGTGACGCCGGCGAGGGGCCGGACGACATGCCCTATCCGCCGGACTACCCGAAGATGCCGGGGGAGCCCAAGCGCGTGCAGCCGTCGCGCGACAAGGACCGGCCGAAGGACTGACCCCGGGGCCCGCGGCGTGTACGGCTAGGACGTGAGCGCCGCGACAGCCGCGGCCAGCGCGGAGGCGGCGAGCGTGATGTCCACCAGACGCGCGTGACGCCGGACGGCCATCCCTGCCGCCTGGCGGCGTCCGAGCGCGTGTCCGACGATCACACCCGCCGCCCCGCCGGCCACGGCCGGCGCTCCGAGCTGCAGCCGACCGAGCGCTGCCAACACCACCGCGGTGGCCACGCCGGCCACGAGAAAGGCGACCGCCAGCGTGTCACGCGTCTGCCCTGGGGTCGCTCTGCGGGCACGCAGCCAGAGCACGAGCGGCGGTCCGTTCACGCCGATCGTCGTCGTCATGACCCCGGCACCGGCGCCGGCAGCGACCCGCCAGGCCCCGCGGGGCGGGGCGGCCACGCCGGGCTCCTGCCGCAGCGCGAGCGCCGCCAGCACGGCGATCGCCAGCGCTCCCTGCAGCACCGGATCCGGGACGACCCCGAGCAGCAGCGCCCCCGCGACCAGGCCGACAGCCGCAGGCGGGGCCAGCCGCAGCAGCTCGAGCGTGAGCACGGTCGGTCTCGCCGCCCCGTGCGCACCGCCGCGCACCGGGCCCGTCAGCGTGAGGGTGTTCACGACGACGGAGAGGACGCCCACCGTCCCGACGGCCTCCGTGGCGCCCAGCACGTGGATGAGGACGGGGGCGGCCAGCAGCGCGAAGCCGAAGCCGGCGGCGGCCTGCAGTGCCGCACCGCCCGCGCACGCCAGCACTATGACGATCGCTTCGACGGCCGTCATCGCGTCAGGGCCGCCCGTGGGCGGCCCACTGCGTCAGGCCGCGGTCGGCAGCTGCTCCAGAGCAGCCTTGAGCGCTCCGACGTCGTCATAGGTCAAGGACATCAGGTTGCCGTGCTTGTGGGCGACGCGACCCTGCTCGTCGATGATGAAGACCGAGCGCTTGGCCATCTTCAGCCGCTTGGCGAAGATGCCGTAGCGCTGGGCGACCTCGCCGTCGACGTCGGCCAGCAGCTCGGTCTTCAGTCCGTGCTTGGCGACGAAGGCCTCCTTCGAGGCGACCGTGCCCGTCGAGATCCCGACGACCTTCGCCTGCAGCGAGGACATGTCGGCCTCGTTGTCGCGGTAGGAGCAGAACTGTTTCGTGCAGACGGTGGTGTCGTCACCGGGATAGAAGAGCAGGACGATCCGTTCCCCCCGATGCGCGGAGAGCACGAACGTGCCGTTCGTCCCCTCCAGCTCGAAGTCCGGTGCCTGGTCGCCGACGTTCACAGAAGCCATATGGGACTACCTTACGCACGACATGGACGCCTGGGTCACCGCCGCTGCGGCGCAGATCACACGGACCGCGCAGGCCGAACTGGGCCAGCTCGTCGCCGTCTCGAGCCCCTCGGGTGACGTGGCGGGCGCCGAGGCGGCCCTGACCATCGCGTGCTCGCTGCTGCCGCCCTGTGCGCAGATCGAGCGCGTGCCCTGTTCGACCCCCGGCCACGCCGATGACCTCGTGGCCCGCGTCACCGGCAGCGGCCGCGCGCGGCTCCTGCTCGTCGGGCACGTCGACACGGTCGTCGCGCACGACGCGCACGAGTCGCTGCGGGTCGCCGGCGACCGGCTCGTCGGTTCGGGCAGCATCGACATGAAGGGCGGGGACGTGCTGGCGCTCGGGGTGCTGCGGGCGCTGGCTGCCCGTCCGCAGGACATCGCCGAGGTCGCCCTCCTGCTCGTGACGGACGAGGAGTGGCGTCTGGGCGAGTTCGCGCATGGCCCGCGCTTTGCGGGCTTCGACGCCTGCCTGTGTTTTGAAGCCGGGGAGCTGGACGCGGACGGCCACGACGCGGTGATCGTCCGGCGCAAGGCGGCAGGGACGCTGAGGATCACCGCGCACGGCCGATCGGCGCACTCCGGAGCCAACCCGGACGCCGGTGTCAACGCGCTGTTGGCGCTCGCGACCGCGGCGCAGGCCGTCGCGGCCTGCCACGACCCGGAAGGGGAGGACCGGCTGACCGCGGTACCGACCGTGCTGCACAGCGGGGGGGCGATGAACGTCGTCCCCGCCGACGGTGAGCTCATCTGCGACGTGCGGGCCGACACGCTCGAGGCATTCGATGCCGTCTTGGCCGCCGTCCCCGAGCAGGTCGGCGGGGCGACGCTGGAGGCGGTGAACCTGCGCCGTTGGCCGGGAATGGACCATCGCGAATCGATGGCGCCGATCCTCGACGACGCCGCCGCGCTGCTCGGACGGCCCATCGTCCCCGCGCGACGCGGCGGCGCCAGCGACGCGAGCCACTTCGCCGGTGTCGTACCCCTGTGCGTCGACGGGCTGGGACCACTCGGGGGCCTGGCGCACGCCCCCGGGGAGTACGTGACCGCCGACTCGCTGGGGCGCCGCGCCGAGGTGGCGCTGGCGGTCGCAGCCGCCGTCATCGCGCGCAGTTGACGGGTCCCGGGACGGTCAGAACGCGGCCTGTGAGGGTGTCATGGCGCGTTGAGTGGGCAAGGTCACACTGGTTGCGCCTGCATCGCGGGCGGTTTTCTGTACCCTTCACCTCGTCGTCAATGCACAAGCCGAATCCGGTGCAGCCTGTCTGCGCGGATCGGGGGAACCAGTCGGTCGCACGCTTTCGCAGGTGCGGCCACGGGGCGAATCGCCACCCAGGTGGCGTAGGGCAGCTCTTTCAGCCCGAGTCCGTCAGCTAACCCCGTAGGCACACGAAAGAGCGAGGTCTCACCCCCGTGCCGTCCAGCCGTCCCGGTCGTACCCGAAAGACACGGTCTTTCGGCTTCAACAGCCTTCTCACGCGTCTGGCGTGCACCGCCCTGCTCGGCGCGGTCGCTGCGCCCGTCCTCGCGCCGGTCAGCCCGGCTGCAGCCGCGAGTTCCCTGGGGCAGCGGTCGCTGCGCGTGGGCAGCAGCGGCAAGGACGTCAAGCAGCTGCAACGGCTGCTCGTCAAGGTCGGCATCAAGACGTCGGTCGACGGCAAGTTCGGGAGCGGCACGAAGAAGGCCGTCCAGCGCTTCCAGCGCGTCGCCCGGCTCGAGGCCAGCGGCGCGGTCGGCAAGAAGACCCTCGCCGCACTTCGCCAGGCGGCCAGCGGTGGCGACACTGCGGCCTACGGCGCCGGCGGCTCGAGCTACGGCTCACGCCACAGCACCCGCAGCCTGGGCGACCGCCTGCCCCTGCGTGCCGGCATGAGCGGCCACGACGTCAAGGTCCTGCAGGACTTCCTCGGCCGCGCGGGCTTCCGTACGACGATCGACGGCGAGTTCGGTTCAGGCACCGTCGCGGCGCTCAAGAAGTTCGAGGCTGCCAACAAGATCCCCGTCGACGGCATGGTCGACGCCTCCGACGTCGAGGTCCTGCGCGGCCAGGCGGCCGCAGACGACGACGCTCCGGCTGCCGCCCCGCCCGTCAAGCTCGGGCCCGGCGACAAGGCCACGGTGGGGTCCGACGGCATGGCCGTCGCCCCGGCGTCCGCACCTGACGCGGTCAAGCAGATGATCGCCGCGGGCAACAAGATCGCCAAGACGCCGTACATCTATGGCGGCGGGCACGCGAACTTCCCCGAGGACAAGGGTTACGACTGCTCGGGCAGCGTCAGCTACGCCCTGTGGGGCGCCAAGCTCCTCAAGGCGCCGCTCGTGTCGGGTGACTTCCCCAACTGGGGCGAGTCGGGCCCCGGCAAGTGGGTCTCGATCTACGGCAACAGCGGCCACGTCTACATGGTCGTCGCCGGCCTGCGGTTCGACACCTCCGGAGCCAAGCAGGACGGCAGCCGGTGGCACAAGAGCTCGCGTCCGACGAGCGGGTACGGCGTGTCGCACCCCAAGGGTCTGTAGCACCCGTCACGAGGACATCGGGCGCCGCGGCGCCCGGTCGGCGCGGCGCCGCGTTCCTCGCGGCGCCCGGGTGGGAGACTGGGGACATGACCGGTCCCGTCCACATCCTCTACGACGACGACTGCGGCTTCTGCCGCTGGTGCGTCGTCCAGCTGCTGGCGTGGGACGACCGTGGGCAGCGGCTTCTGAGGCCCGCCGCGATCCAATCCGACCGTGGGGCCGCCCTGCTGGCGTCGATCCCGGAAACCGACCGGCTGAAGACCGCCCACGTCGTCGGTCCGGACGGGACGGTGTACTCCGGGGGTGACGCTGCGCCGGTCGTCGCCGACCTGCTGCCGGCCGGGGCTCCGCTGGCGTTCGCAGCGCGCATGGTGCCCTGGCTCGTCCGCGGGGGGTACGGCGTCATCGCCGGCAACCGGATCCGCATCAGCCGTCTGGTGCCGTCCGCCGCCAAGCGCCGCGCCGACGCGGTGCTCGCCGCGCGCCAGGAGGACTGACCGTGTCGACCCGCGGCGATCGCGGTCGCGAGCCGCGCACCCAGGACGAGGAGCTCATCGCCGCCGACCTGCCGACCGTCACCGGCAAGTACACCGACGTCGAGCGGGTCGACCGGATGGCCGGCGAGCTGCGGATGGGCTTCAAGGCACTGGAGGGCATCCAGGGGGTGTCGGTCTTCGGATCGGCCCGTATCCCGCCGGGTGATCCGGACTACGACCTGGCCCGGTCGGTCGGGCGGGCACTCGGCGACGCGGGCTTCTGCGTCATCACCGGCGGGGGGCCCGGGATCATGGAGGCGGCCAACCGGGGCGCGCAGGACGCCGGGGCCGAGTCGGTCGGGCTGAACATCGAGCTGCCCTTCGAGCAGGCCCCCAACCCGTACCAGTCGCTCGAGCTCACCTTCCACTACTTCTTCACCCGCAAGGTCATGTTCGTCCGATACGCGAGCGCGTTCGTCGTCTTCCCGGGCGGGTTCGGCACGCTGGACGAGCTCTTCGAGTCGCTGGTCCTCATCCAGACGGGCAAGATCGCCGACTTTCCGGTGGTCCTCGTCGGCACCGCCTTCTGGGGCCCGCTCGTGGGCTGGGTGCGCGAGCAGCTGGCCGGGCGTGGGTTGATCGGTCCCGCCGACCTGGACCTCTTGCGGGTGACCGATGACGTGGACGAGATCGTGCGGATCTGCCGCGAGGCGCGGGCCCTCCAGTGGGGGCCGGCGCAGTAGCCGGTTCAGTCCTCGCCCGAAGGCCGGCGCCGCGCCTGCTTGCGCTCGCCGGTCCTGCGTTTGGCGTCCAGCCGCTTGCGCTTGGCGGACCGGGAGGGTTTGGTGGCCCGGCGGGGTCGGTCCACGTGCAGGCCCCGGACGAGCTTCTCGCGCAGCCGTTCCAGCGCGAGCTCGCGGTTGCGCGTCTGGGAGCGGGCGTCCTGCGCGACGGACCGCACCACGGGGCCCAGCTTCTGGATCACCCGTGCCTTCTGCGCCTCCGACAGGACCGAGGAGGCGCCCACGTCGAAGCTCGCCTCGACCCGCGAATCGGTGACGTTCGCGTGCTGGCCACCCGGGCCTGAGGACCGGGTCGTCCGGAGCTCGATCTCCGCAAGCGGGATCGCGACGCTGCCGGTCACGCGCATCGGGTCGTCCATCCTGCGGTGATCGTCGCAGACCGCTGCCGAGGTGGCCGCGCATGGCGCCTGCTAGAAGACGGGGATGCGCCTGAGCCTGCGTCCTGACAGCGTCCCCGAAGCCGTCGGTCTGAGGCTCGGCATGGTCCCCGAGCCGATCTTCGACAGTTACGTCGCGCTCATGCAGGCGCGGACGCTCATGGTGGCGTGGAAGGTGGGGATCTTCGACGCGCTGGAGGCGGGGCCGGCCCCCGCTGCCGCGCTCGCGCAGCGCCTCGGGGTGACGGAGGACGGTCTCGGCGTCGTCCTTCCGGCGCTGCACGCCCTGGGGTACCTCACCGCCGAGGGCGAGGACACCTTCGCCCTGTCGGGCAAGGGCCGCCGGACGCTCACCCGGGACGGCCGACGATCCGTCGTGGACTGGATGGCCTTCTGCGAGGACATGTGGGAGGCCTTCGACGGGCTGGAGGGGGTGCTCCGCGGTGGCCCGGTCCAGAACATCCACGCCTTCGCCGACGACGACCCGTACTGGGAGCGGTACATGCGCGGGTTGCGGCAGATCTCTGCGGTGAGCGCCACCGACGTGGCCCGGGCGATCGGTGCTCCGCGTCTGGCGACACGCTCGCTGCTGGACGTGGCCGGTGGTCACGGCGGGTACGCCATGGCGCTCTGCCGCCGCCATCGGCGTCTGCGGGCCACGATCGTCGAGCTGGAGGGCGCCGCGCGCATCGGCCGGCAGATCGTCGCCGAAGAGGGCTTCGCCGAGCGCATCGACATCGTCACGCGGGACATGCACACGGGCGACCTGGGGTCAGGGCACGACATCGCGCTGGCCGCGAACATCGTCCATCACCTGGACCGCGCCGCGGCCGTGGCGTTGTTGGCACGCATGCGGGGCGCGCTCGCGCCGGGGGGCCGCCTGGCGGTCTTCGAGCAGGAGCGTCCCGCCGACGGGGAGCCGGGCACCCAGATCGGCACCCTGACCGGCGTCCTCTTCCACGTCACGAGCGGCGCGCGGACCTGCAGCGCGGGCGAGTTGACGGGCATGCTCGTCGACGCCGGGCTCCGCGACGTCCGGGTCAAGCGCCTGGTGCGCGCCCCGGGGCAGATGCTCGTGCTCGGACGGGCCTGAGGTCCGTCCGAGCGGGCGTGTGGGGTCCCTCACAGCCCGGCGGACCCTGATCCGCGAGGCTTCTGCGATGCCCGAGTCGCTGCCCGTCGTCCCGGCGCCGCCCGTCCGTCTGGGCGCACTTTCGGACGACTCGATCGCCGCGAGCGTCTATGTCCTGGTCCGTCACGGGGCCGGCCTGCGCCCCGCGCTGGCGGCGGCCCTACGAGGCAGCGTGCTGCTGCGCTTCGCCGACGAGTCCTACTCGCCCGTGCGCGTCGACTTCTGCGGCGACGAGATCCACGTCGAGGACGCGCCTCGCGTCGAGGATCGTGCGCACGACCTGGAGATCGTCGGTCGCCTGGGCGACGTCAACGCGCTCCTGGCGGCGCCGCTGGCCGGCGGCCTGCCGAAGCCGACGTCGCCACGCGGTCGCCGGGCGCTCGCGCGGCTGGCGGACGGGCGCGTGGACTTCGTCGGGCCGCTCGGCCTGGCCCGCAAGGTGCTGATGCTCCTCGCCGTCGACACGGCCGCCTCGGCTGACGGCAAGCGCGCTCGCCAGGAGCGCGGAGAGCGCCGCCCCAGCGTCCGCTGATGGTTTCCCGACACGATGTCAGGGAACTTGGGAGGCTATATGCCAATGAGCAACTCCCTTGCGACCTTCCTCACCGATTCAGCCGCTCGTGACCCCGAGCATCCGGCGCTGAAGCTCGACGACGCCGAGCTGACCTACGGCCAGCTCGACGACCTGACCCAGCGCGTCGCCGGGCTGCTGGCGTCCAAGGGCATCGGGGCGGGTGATCGCGTCGGCATCATGCTGCCGAACGTCCCGCACTTCGCGATCGCCTACTACGGCGTGCTGCGCGCCGGCGGCGTCGTCGTCCCGATGAACGTCCTGCTCAAGGGCCGCGAGACGACGTTCTACCTCAAGGATCCGGGCGCCAAAGCGGTGTTCGCCTGGGAGGACTTCGCGGAGGCCGCGCAGGTCGGCGCGACCGAGAGCGGCGCGGAGTGCATCGTCGTGGAGCCCACCGGCTTCTTCGAGCTGCTGGCCGGATGCGACAAGGCCGCCGCCGAGCCCGTCGAGCGCGCGGACGACGACACCGCGGTCATCCTCTACACCTCGGGGACGACCGGGACGCCGAAGGGCGCCGAGCTCACGCACCGGAACATGCGCCGCAACGCGCAGATCGCCCGGGAGCTCTTCGACCTGGGCGACGACGCGGTGACGCTCGGGGCGCTGCCGCTCTTCCACTCGTTCGGGCAGACCTGCGGGCTCAACGCGACGATGGCCGCCGGCGGCCTGCTGACGCTCATCCCGCGCTTCGATCCCGGCAAGGCGCTGGAGATCATCCAGCGCGACAAGGTCAACGTCTTCGAGGGCGTGCCGACGATGTACGGCGCGATGCTCCATCACCCCGACGCCGAGTCGTTCGACACGTCCACGCTCCGGGTCTGCGCCTCCGGCGGATCCGCCCTGCCGGTCGAGGCGATGAAGGCCTTCGAGGCGAAGTTCAACTGCAAGATCCTCGAGGGCTACGGCCTCAGCGAGACGTCACCGGTCGCGTCCTTCAACCACCCCGATCGTGAGCGCAAGCCGGGCTCCATCGGCACGCCGATCGAGGGTGTGCAGATGAAGGTCGTCGACGACGACGGCACCGAGGTGCCGACAGGCGACGTCGGCGAGATCGTCATCAAGGGCCACAACGTCATGAAGGGGTACTGGAACCGCGAGGAGGCGACCGCCGATTCCATCAAGGACGGCTGGTTCTTCACCGGCGACATGGCGAAGGTCGACGAGGACGGCTACTTCTTCATCGTGGACCGCAAGAAGGACCTCATCATCCGTGGCGGGTACAACGTCTACCCGCGCGAGGTCGAGGAGGTGCTCTACGAGCACCCGTCCGTCCGTGAGGCCGCGGTGGTGGCCGTGCCGCACGACGACCTCGGGGAGGAGGTCGGCGCGGCGGTCGCGCTGAAGGACGGCGAGTCGGCCACCCCCGAGGAGCTGCAGGCCTTCGTCAAGGAGCACGTCGCCGCCTACAAGTACCCGCGCAGGGTGTGGATCGTCGACGAGCTGCCCAAGGGGCCGACGGGCAAGATCCTCAAGCGCGAGATCGACGTGCCCGATCAGGACGGCGGCTGACCGCCGGACGTCGACCCGGCCGCGGCTACGGCGCCGTGGCCTGGCTGCGCGGGTCGATGAGGATCTTCGCGTGGGCCTCGGGGTCGCCGAGCGCGGCGAACGCGGCGTCGACGCCGTCCAGCCCGACCGTCCCGGTGATCAGCGGCCGCGGGTCGACCTTCCCGTCGGCGAGCATGTGCAGGGTGTCGCGGAACTCGAGCGGCGTGTAGCCGATGACGAAGCGCAGGTCGATCTCCTTGTTGATCGCCATCGCCGGCGTGAGCTGGTCGGTGCCGACGCAGACGCCGACGACGACGACGCGCGAGAACAGCGGCGCGCCGTCGATGACGTCCTGGATCATGCCGGGCACGCCGACGCATTCGAAGATCACCGGGTGCTTGGGCGCGGCGCCGAGCGCCTCGGCCAGCCGCCAGGCGTGCCACCAGCCGACGGGCAGGCGGCTCGAGCTTCTCCCGGGTCGCCGACCGCGAGCTCGAGCGCCGACGGGATGTCGTTGCAGCGTGCCCCTTGCGCGGAGCCGCCACGTAGGGCGAGCTCTGCGCGGGGTCGACGACGACGTCGGCGCCGCACGCGCTGCGCCAGCGCGCGCCGGCCGGGCGAGAAGTCGCTGGCGACGACCGTGCGCACGCCCTTGGCCTTCAGCATGAGGATCACCGCCGAGGCCGACCGGGCCCGCAGCCGATCACGATCGCGACGTCGCCCTTGCCGACCTCGCCGCGGCGCACGGCGTGCCAGGCGACGGCCATCGGCTCGGTCAGCGCGGCGACGTCGGGCGTCCAGCCCGTTGGGCACCGGCATCATCAGCGACTCCTCGACGAGCAGCTGCTCGGCGTAGGCGCCGGGCGCGTGCGCCGACAGGCCGATCGTGTCGACGCCCGCCGGGGCCGCGCGCAGCAGCGGCAGCGCGACGACCGGCGTGCCCGCCGGCGAGGTCGCTTGCGGCAGCCCGGCCCGTGCTCGGCGACCTCGCCGCAGAACTCGTGGCCGAACACGATCGGCTCGTCGGAGCGGCCGAAGCGGTCGTAGCCGGCCCTCGCCGCCATGTCGGCCCAGGCGTCGATGCCGTGGCGCGCGTGCAGGTCCGAGCCGCAGATCCCGCAGCGCAGCACCTGGATCCGCACCTGCCCCTTGCCGGGCGGTGGGCTCGGGCCGGTCGGCGACCGAGAGCGCCGCCTCCTGGCAGACGACGGCACGCATCAGCGGACGGAGGGCGACGGGATGACCATGCCGCAGACCTTCTCACGAACCGCCCGTCCAGAGCTTCAGGGCGTCGGCGCGGACACCATCGGCAGTTCGACGAGCAGCCGCCGGTTCTCCTCGGGGTCGAGCACGGCGTGCTGCGCGCAGGCCGGCACCATCCGCCCCTCCTCCGGATGGGCCATCGCGTACGTGCAGGCCGAAGGCGTTCGATCGTCTCCTGCACGGCGGGATCCGGGTGCGGTCGACCTCGCCGCGCTCCAGCGCCTCCCACGCCGGGCTGCACGGCACGCGTCCATGAACGAGTGCATGACGAACGTCACGGCCCGCGGCCGCTCGCGCAGCACGGCCCGGAGGCCACCGCACGACGGCCGACCAGCCGCGCCGCCCCGGCCGAGCGGCGTGCCACGACCGCCGGCGTGGCCAGCGCGCCGCGCAGCCAGCCGCACGGCGAGTCAGCGGCCGCGGCGCGGCGAAGTCCATCCCGCCGCCGTGTCCGACGAACGCGGCGAGCGCCGCGCGTCGCGGCGGGTCCTCGTCGTCGAGCAGCGCCCAGTAGCGCGCGCCGGCGAAGCCCGCCGTACGCCGTGCGGTTGCAGCGCGGTCGCCGATACTGCAGCGCGGCCGTGGTGCAGCCGCGCCCCGACGCCCTCCTGCGACCGCCGCCCAGACGTCGTCGGCGGTGAAGCGCGCGGTAGTCGTCCTTCCAGCGTGCGCTCGTTGCCGACGAACGCCGCGGGCTGGAAGCTGAACATGCGGAAGCCCATGTCGCGGCAGGCGCGCACGACCGTCGGCGACCTGGCCGAGGTTGCGCGGGCGTGACGGTCATGTTGTGGGCGAGGAAGCTCGTGACGCCGTGCTCGCGCCGCAGGCGCGCGAACATCGCGCAGAACGCGCGGCGCGACGGGTTGAGCTCCGCCTCGCGCGGCGGCCGCTCGACGCCCGCGCGGCCGAGCATCGTCGAGTCGAAGTGGCCGGCGAAGGAGAGGTGCGAGAAGCGCGGCCGCCCCGTCGCCGGGATCGAGCGCGAGCGCCTCGAGGTAGGCGTAGTCGAAGTCCCCGTGGGTCATCGACATCGGCTTGCGCCCGTGCGTCGAGCATCGCCCGCGAGCGCCGCGGCGTGATCGTGCGGGCCCAGCAGCGTCGACCTCGCCGCCGATGAGCTGGGCGTGCTGGCCGGGCCCGCGCAGCTCGCGCAGGCAGCGCCATCTGCGCGTCGACCTCGACGCACGGTGTGCGCGCCGTCGGTCCGCACGCGGTTGGCCTCGCGCGAGTGGTAGCACGGGGTGCACGCCAGGTTGCAGCGGGGAAAGACGCCGTGCGTCCCCTCGCAGCCGGCCGATCCGCCGGCCGAGCATCTGGTTCGGGGTCCGCACGTGCTCCGGCAGCTGCGCCCAGCGGCGGGCGAGCGCTGCGGTGAGGTCCGGATGCTCGGGCCGCGTGGCGACCTCCAGTGCCCTGAGGCGCGCGAGGAGGGCGTTCACCGGATCATCGTAGGCGCTGCCGAGGGGGCGCGCCCGGGTCAGTCCGCCGCAGCGCCGGCGGAGGCCGCCCGCGCGTCCGCGGCATCCGCACCCGTCTTCGTCGTCATGACCTTCGCGGGTCCACCGCTCAGGACGAAGCGCACGACGGCCGGCAGCGCGACCTTCAGGATGGCGGCCAGCGCGTACGGCCGCGGGACGTACCGCTCCGCACGCCGCCCGAGCCCGGCGTGCACGATCGCCGCGGCACCCTTCTCGGGCGAGGAGACGAGCCACCTCGTCGCCGCGTTGGCGGTGAGCTCGGACTGCGGAAAGCCCTCGGTCGTGATGAACCCGGGGAGGACGACCCCTACGTGCACGCCGTGGGCGGCCTCCTCGAGGAAGAGACCGTCCGACCACGCGGCAAGGGCAGCCTTCGACGCCGAATACGCCGCCGATCCTCCGCGGGTCACGCGCGCCGCAGTCGACGAGACGTTGACGATCGAGCTCGGCGCACTGGAGCGCAGCAGCGGCAGCAGGGCCTCGGTGAGGCGCAGGACGGCGTCGAAGTTCACCGCCATCGTGCGCTGGACGTTCGCAAAGCCGCCCTCGGCGAAGGTCGCACGCCACGCCGCGCCGGCGTTGTTCACGAGCAGGTCACAGCGGCCGTCGTGCACGTTCTCCAGGTGGCTGCGCACGGCATCAGGCGCCCGCGGATCCGTGAGGTCCACCGCGACGTACGAGGCCCCGGGCAACTCGTCCACCAGCGCCTGCAGCCGATCCTCGCGGCGCGCGACGAGGACGACCTGCGCGTTGTGCTCGAGGGCCAGGAGGCGGGCGGTGGCCTCGCCGAGCCCGCTGGAGGCGCCGGTGACGACAGCGACGATGGGGGTGCTCATGCCGTAAGGATCGCCGATCGGTCAGATGGCAAGGGAGACGGCCTCCGGCCGGGCGGCCCCAGACCGTTCCAGCTCCTTCGACGTCAGCAGATCCCCCGCAGCCCACAACCGCAGCGTGAAGAGATAGCCGGCCCGGATCGTCTCTCGGACATCCGCAAGCTGCACGGCATCGAGCGCGCGATAGAGCGGGATCTCCTCCAAGACCCGCTCAAGCACCACGCCGGTCGCCTCTGCTGATTCCGCCTCAAGACTCTCGGCAAGCCCAGGGTGTCGGCAAGATCTCAGCGGCGCGCCGGTCACCCTGCGAAGTCTGTCAAGACGCGCTGCCCGGCGGGGCCGAACTGTCGCGGTCGCGTCCGGCTCAGCGCCGGCGGGTGCTCGCCGTTCTCGCGAAGCACACGCCGCGCTTGGCGTAGTAACGCCGCTTCTCGTCCTGAGCAGTAGTCCTCGCCGGCCCATGTCGGGCAAGCGGAAAAGCGCGACGGAACCGCCGCATCGCATCGACCCACACGCTCAAGCCGCGCGGCACCAGCACGTGGTTCACGCAGACCGGCGACGCTCCCGTCGGAAGCCCGCGCGTTCTGCGCCCGATAATTGGAGGCGGGGTCGGCCACGACGTGGCCGCACAACTCACACGACTCCGCAGCCCCCTCGAAGGTCAGCTTTGAGTGCACACGCTGCAGCGCGCGCTCCGCACGGGACGCCGGCGCACGCTCGTCGTGCATGGCGGCAGGCCTGAGCGCGAAACATCGACGTGCCGCGCGCGGCCGTCGTCGGCGCCGTGTGGGCGGTCGTCAATGCGGGACGACCGCCGCGCCGCCGCTCGGGGCCAGGATCAGTGCCTGCCGGATCGGTTCGGCAGGCTGCGGGTGCAGCGGCTCGATGTCGAAGCGACGCAGGATCTGCCCGAGCACGATCGCCGTCTCCATTTCCGCGAGGGCCGCGCCGACGCAGCGGTGCGCGCCGCCGCCGAATGGCAGCCATGTGTGTGGCGGGCGCTCGGCGGCGCCGAGAAAGCGGCCCGGGTCGAACCGCTCTGGATCCGGATAGATCTCGGGGTCGCGGTGCAGGCCGTAGGCGTCGATGAGGATCGGCGTGCCCGCCGGCACCGTGTGCCGCCCGACGTGCAGCGGCATCGTCAGCGTCCTGTTGGACGCGATTGGGAGCGGCGGGCGGATGCGCAACGCTTCCCGCGTGACCGCCGTGAGGTACGTGGTGTCGCCGTCCCGCGCTGCTGCCCGCGCGGTCGCACGGAGTGCCGGGTCGTGCGCGAGGTAGTCCAAGGCCCAGGCGATGGTCGCAGCCGTCGTCTCGTGTCCGGCCGAGAGCAGCGCGAAGAGTTCGTCGCGCAGGTCGTCGTCCCCGAGCCCGTTTCCGTCCTCGCCTGTCGCCTGCACGAGCAACGCGAGGATGTCCCGCCGGCCGGCCAGCGCAGGGTCGCGCCGCGTGGCGCTGATCAGCTCGTCGAAGAGCGAGAGCAGACGGTCGTGGATCGCGAAGAACGGGCGCGTGAGGAGGTTCCACGGCGAGCGCGCCTTGAAGGCTGTGAAGTACGTCATGACCGCAGGCGTCACGACGTTGCCGATGTCGGCACGCAGGGTGTGCGGATGCGGGACCCGGGCGGCCCGGTGGGCCGTTGTGCCGGGTAGGCGGCGGCGGAGCGGGACGACGGGGTAGCCCAGGAGGTCGTCGATGAAGACGCGAAGCCGTGCGCGCACGCCCGGATCGCTGATGCCGAGGACCGCGCGCATGATGACCTCCAGCGAGATGCGTTGCGCGACGTCGAGCGCGACGACGGGCCGGCCGACGGACCACCGGGCGACCTCATCGTCCGTCAGCTCCTCCACGAGGTCGGCATATTCGCGGATGGACTCGCCGTGGAGCGGTGGTAGCAGTAGGCGCCGCCGAACAAGGTGCTCCTGGGGTGCCAGCTGGAGCACCGAGCGGTCGCCGATGAGAGGGCGCACGACGTCGTTCATCGCGGGACGATCGAGCGGATCGCCCGTCAACAGCGTCCGGATGGCGCTGCGGTCCGTGGTGACGACGGACCGTGGGGTCGTCCCGAGCTTGACCGAGTACGTCGACCCGTGACGTCGCCGCGCCGCGGCCGTGAACGCCGGATACCGCAGGCCCCAGAGCCCGGCCTGCGCGGCTCCTGGCAGTCGTGGTCCCGGCGGGAGATCGGCCATGACGGCGACCATAATCTTGTCATAGACCGTGTGGGCAGTTCCATCGTCGTGACCTCCGATCCCAAGATGCGGCTGCTCGAGGCCGCCACGCTGGTGCTGGCGCGGGAAGGGCTCGGCGCGATGACGGTCCGGCGGGTGGCAAGTGAGGCAGGCACGTCGACGATGGGGGTCTACACGCACTTCGGCGACCGGCGCGGCCTGCACCAAGCGGTCCGTCGTGAAGGCTTCACGCGCCTGGCTGCGGCGTGGGCCGACGTCGACCGGACAACCGACCCGGTCGCCGACATCACGGTCTCGGGCGCCGCCTACCTCCGCTTCGCGATCGAACGACCTGACTTGTACCGCGCGATGTTCGCGGGTGAGCCCTCCGGAGACCCTGGAGCGCCGCTGGACGCCACCGCCGTCGCCTCGGCCTTCCAACAGCGCTGCATCGACGCTCGGCGCTTCGACCCGGCCGACCCGCGCGCACGTGGCAGTTGTGGGCAACCCTCCATGGCATGGTGTCGGGGATCCTGGCCGGAATCGTTCCTGTCTCCGCGGCCCCGGACCACCTCGCGGCCCTCGGGTCGCCCTCTACATCGGCTTCGGCGACAGCCCGGAGTCCGCGCAGCGGTCCGTGCGCACCGCCCAGCAGCGCCTCGCGTCGTGACGACCGCCGCTCCTGCTCGCGCAGATAGGAGCAGCAGGCGCGGTCATCTCTGGCACCGCTTCCTGTCGCCCGAAGCGGTGGTCCCACTTTGCGCTTGTCGCGCGGGTGCGAACCGGGCCATCGTGACGTAGCGGTGGCCCGCCGCGGTGGTCGGAGCGCTTCGAGCGCCGTGTTGGAGTCATGCCTGCCGGCCGGTATCGTCTGTTTCGTGAATGCCGAGTTGGATCTCACGATCGTCTACGAGCCTGGTGAGGACGCGGGTGTCCTTGCGACGATCCCGGAGGTGGCCGGGGTGTTCAGTCAGGGCGGGACTCGTGGCGAGGCGCGCGCGAACGTGATCGACGCGCTGCGTCTGATGCTTTCGCCGGAGCCGCTCGATGTCGGCGACACCCGTGAGCGTGAACGGCTGCACCTGACGATCGCGGCGTGAAGCGCCGCGATCTTGAGCGTCATCTCCTGGATCAGGGCTGCCGGCTGATCGACGAGGGCGGAAACCACAGCCGGTGGGCCGGGCCGAGTGGCGCGCGCTCGGTCGTTCCACGGCACCGCGAGATCGATTTCGGACTCGCGCGCAAGATCACCAAGCAGCTCGGGGTCCGCTCCCGACGGGCAGCCGGTGAACCTCGGACGAAACGGCCGTGGGTAGGGCGACGGCGTGTGCTCTGCCGCAGGGACGGATGCACAGACACGGTTTCACCAGCCGCGCCGCGATGACGGCGTCGCGCTCGGTGGCCGTTGTTCGGCGCGGGGTGAGGGGGGCGAACTCCTGGCCGGCGGGCCTATAGGGAGTATGTCGAATGAACCCACCGTCTTTCCCGAGCTTGAGGCGACCGTCGCCGCGTTGATCGATGTCGGTGCGCAGATCTCTCAGATCGTCGGACACATGGCCGCTTGCTCCGCTGATCGAGTCGCGCTGCCGGGCGGACAGGAGGGCATCCGCGCGCCAGACATCCTCCGTACGCTCATCACCGAGACGCTGGCCCACGCCGCCAAGCTCCCCGACACGGGCACGATTGCCGCCTGCGCGAGCCTGCTGCGCGAGATCCACCGGGTCATCGGCGACGAGATCTACCTCGTGCCGCCCGACTTCGGGTCCGCACCCTGCCCATAGCTCGCTCCGCAGCGTCGGCACTTTCAGCAAGAGATTCAGGCCGCGCGCCACCGACGCCCCCGCAGCCTCCCGCTCGCCTCTCTGCGACACGCGACGACTGCTGTCGACGAGGACAGGGACTTCGCCCGGAACGAGCGGCGCGCAAGCGGCTTGAGACCCAGCGTGGGGGAGGTGAGGCAGTACGTTTGCCTTTCATGTCGCCGCTGCGCATCGCGATCCTCGGCGCCGGGCCGCGCCCGAGATGACCGAGGGCGAGCGGTGGGCGCGCGATGAGCTCGACGTCCTCCTGGCCCACGGCCTGACACCCAAGGCGTGGGCGCGGTTTCTCGCCGCAGCGCAGCGGCGTACGAACGCCCAGCGCGCCGCGCGCCCCGAGGCCGCTGCGCGCCTGCGCGCCTGGGTCGGCGTCGGGGCCCTCGCGTACGCGCTGCCGGCCGCCGCCGGCGTGCAGCCCTTCCGCCGGCGCCGCCGCGACACCACCCTGTGGTGGGGGCTCACGGCGCTCATGCTCGACTGGCACGTCGGGATGCTGGAGAGCGAGGACGGGGAGGCGCGCGAGCCCGGGCCCGCGGATGCGCTGACGCTCGTGAGGGTCTGGCTGGTCCCCGTCGTCCTGGACGGGCCGACGCCCGTCCTCGTCGCCGTGGCCGGTGTGACCGACGTGCTGGACGGGGTGGTGGCTCGCGCGACGGTTCCCACGCGTGCCGGGCGTGACCTGGAAGGGCTGGCCGACGCCGCGTTCTCCGTCGCTGCGCTGCGGGGCGCGATCCGGCGCGGGCAGCTGCACCGGCGGGTTGCCGCCGTGGAGGCCGCCCGGCTGTCCGTCGGCCTGGGGTACGCGCTCGCGGTGACCTTCGGGACCGCCGCCGGACCGAACCCCGCGGTGCTGCGCGCCGGACGTCTGGCGGCCCCGGTCCGTGCCGCGGGACTGCTCTTGGCCGCGGGCGGTCACCGGAGGGCAGGGGAGCGGGTGCTCGCCGCCGGATCGGTCCTCTCGATGCTGCCGCTCCTGCGCGCCCGTGCGGCGGCGTCCTGACGGCACGCGAGCAGCGTCGGCGCCGTGGTGGGGGAGGGGCCGGCGCTCAGCCGTAGAAGTCCCGCAGCACCCGCTCCGCCGGCTTGCCGGCCGGGTCGAAGCTGCCCGCATCACCGTCAGCTCGCCCGCTGCGGTCATCCGTGGCCCAGTCCCACCAGAAGATCCCGGCGATGAACGGCAGCCTGCGCAGGACCCGGAAGGCCGCCTCGTAGGCGCGTGCCTGGCCGCGCGGGTCGACCGGCCGCGTCTCGTCCTCGGCCGCCGGTCCTTGCGTGCCGCCCAGCCGCGCGGGGTAGCCGACCTCGGTGAGGATCACCGGCTTGCCGGTCTCTTCGTGGGCTGCGCGGAGCGTCCGCTGCACCGGGCCCCAGGCGGCGACGAGCTCGTCGACCGTGGGGGTGTCGCCCGTGGTCGCCAGCGGCGTGTACTCGTCCAGACCCACGTAGTCCAGGAGATTCCAGAACGGCACGGCCTTGTAACCGGGGTCCCAGTTCGCCGCGTACGTCAGCCTACCCTTGAAGACCGCACGGACCTTCGCGATGAGCGGCGGCCAGCGCTCGCGGTCCCCCTGGACGCCGGTGAGCTCGTCACCGACGACGAACAGCGGCGCGCCGACCTCCTGGGCGATCGCCGCGTAGTGCAGCAGCATCACGGAGTAGGCCGCAAACCATGCGTCGTAGTCCGCGGGCCGGATCAGGCCACGGAAGCTGCCGTCCCGCACATCGACGTGTGGCTTGATGACCGGCTGCATCCCGGCGGCGCGGACCTGCGCGATGCCCTCTCGGAGGCTCGCATCCGACGGCGACTTCTCGGCGTCCGGACGCAGGTCGCTTGACCCGACGTCGGGCTGGTACCACGTCGGGACGAGCGCGGCATGCGTCGTCCCGGTGGAGGCCAGCCGGCGGATGGCGTCGCGCATCCGCGGGCCCGAGAAGCCGAGGTCGTCGTAGGCGGTGACGTTCATCCCGCGCTGCACGGCCGGCCGGAGAAACGTCGTGTCGCCGGAGACGAGGGTGGCAGGAACGGTCGACGGGCGCACGAGGACCACAGCGACGGCGACGGCAGCGACGACGGCGGCGGCGGTGGCGCCCGACGCGGCGGTCCGTGAGGGCACGGTCAGTGGTCGGCGACGATGCCGCCCGCGGGGACGAGCGCGCGCCCCTCGGCATCCCACCGGAGCATGCCTCCGGCCATCGACCAGGCGTCGTAGCCTGCTGCGCGCAGCGCTTGGGTGGCCATGAGCGACCGACCGCCGACCCGGCAGACGAAGACGATCGTGCTGTCCTTGTCGAGGGTGGCGATCTGGGCCGACAGCTCGGTCACCGGCAGGTGGCGGGTCCCCTCGATGTGGCCCGCCTCGCGCTCATAGGGCTCGCGCACGTCGATCACGACGGCGGTCCCGTCGGCGATCGCCTGCTGCGTCTGTTCGGGCGTCACCTCCAGACCGTCGGAGGCAGGGAAGGCGGGGGCAGGGCTCATCCAGGCCAGGATACGCCGTCAGGGCCTGTATCCGTGGGCGCGGTGCACCCCGCCGTCCGTGAGGTCCTGCCGGACGATGACGTGCGCGTGCGCCGCCCACTCACACAGCCGCGCGCGCGTGTCCCGGGGGTCGATGATGTGCTCGACCGAGAACTTCTCGGCGGTCCGGAACGGGGACATGACCGCTTGCAGGCCCGCCTCGATCTGCGCGCGCAGCGCGACCGGGTCCTCGGCCTCGGCGAGGTCGCGTTTGAAGGCGGCCTCCAGGCCGCCGCTGATCGGCAGCGAGCCCCAGTTGCCGCTCGGCCAGGCGTAGCGGAGGTTCAGCCGCCCGCCGTCGCCGTGGCCGGCGCCGGCGATGCCGTAGCACTTGCGCACGAGGATCGAGCACCACGGCACCTGCGCCTGGCGCACCGCGCAGAGCGCCCGAGCGCCGCGACGGATCGTGCCGCTGCGCTCGCTCTCGATCCCGACGACGAAGCCCGGCTGGTCGACGAAGTTGACGACCGGCAGGTGGAACTGGTCGCACAGGTCGATGAAGCGCGCCAGCTTCTCCGCGGCCGCCGCCGTCAGCCCGCCGCCGTAGTGGTTGGGGTCGGACGCCAGCACCCCGACCGGGCGGCCGTCCAGCCGCGCGAGCGCCGTGATCGTGGACCGCCCGTGGCGGGCGCCGAGCTCGAAGACGCTGCCCGTGTCGCAGACGAGCTCCAGGACCCGGCGCATCTTGTAGGTCTTGCGCTCGTCGCGGGGGACGATGGACAGCAGTTCCTCGTCGCGGCGGTCGGGCCGGTCGGTGCTCGCGACGATCGGCGGCGCCTCGAAGACCGAGGACGGCATGTAGGAGAGAAAGCGCTGCAGCTGCGCGAAGGCGTCCTCTTCGGTCTTGGCGAGGTTGTCGACGGCGCCCGCTCGCGTCTGCGCCTTGGCGCCCCCGAGCTCCTCCTTGTCGGGCGTCTCGTGCATCGCCCACGCGACCACGGGTGGGCCGGCGACGAAGAGCTGCGCGAGCCCCTCGACGATGACGCTGAAGTGCGAGAGGACGACGCGAGCTGCGCCCAGCCCCGCGCAGGGCCCCAGCGCTGCCGCGACGACCGGCACGCGCGACAGGTTGTCGATCGCGAGGTCAAAGCCCGGCAGCGGCGGGACATAGCTGAAGCCCATCGAGGTGAGCGTCTTGACGCTGCCACCACCGCCTGTGCCGTCGACGAGACGCACGAGGGGCTTGCGCAGGTCGTGCGCCGCGCGCTCGGCCCAGACCATCTTCTGCCAGATCGCGGCGTCGGCGGCCCCGCCGCGGACCGTGAAGTCGTCGCCCTGCACGACGACCGGCCGCTGCTGGATGGCGCCTTGGCCGACGATCATGTTCGCCGGCAGCAACGATTCGAGCGTGCCGTCGTCCCCGTAGCTCGCCACACCGGCCAGCTCACCGGTCTCGCGCCAGCTGCCGTCGTCCAGCAGGGCGTCGATGCGCTCGCGGACGGTGCGCCGCCCGGTCGCGTGCTGACGCGCGACACGCTCCTCGCCACCGAGTTCGTGCACGAGCGCGCGGCGACGCGCCATCTCTTCCAGCTCCGGCTCCCAGGTCATGCGGCGCAGCGTAGTCGCGACACGTCCGCCGGGCCTTCGTCTGCGTATTGCCATCATGGAGCGCATGCGTCTGTCCGTCACGGTGCTGCTGGCCGCCGGTGCCCTCTCGGGGCTGGTCGCGTGCGGCTCGGACGACGGTGGCCCCGCGCAGCGGTCCAGCGCGCCACCGACCTCCAACAGCGGGACGACGACGATCCCGGCGCCCCGCCCGTCCCCGTCGGCCCCCTCCCGGCCAAGGGTCCCGCGGGCGCTGCAGCTGCCCTCCGATGTGCCCACCTCCTCGGTCGGGAGCCCCGCCGACGCGGTCTCCAGCCGCGTCATCCGCAAGTGGAGCGGTGCGCTGTCGGACGGGAACATCGAGCGCGCCGCCCGGTTCTTCGCGCTGGGTTCGCGGGTGCAGAACGGCACGCCGGTGGTGACGCTCGACACGCCCGAGAAGCGGGTGGTCTTCAACGTCACCTTCCCGTGCGGAGCCAGGCCGACGAAGCTCGAGGCAGGGGACAACGGCTACACCATCGTCGACTTCGTCCTCACCGAGCGCGTCGACGGCGACTGCGGGGCGGGTCGCGGCGGAACGGCACGCTACCGCGATCCGCGTGCGTCGCGGTCACATCTCCGACTGGTACCGCATCCCGGATGCCGGCGGGTCGTCGCCCCGGCCGTCGCCGTCCCCAGCGCCCGCACTGCCGTCGGACGGCGGCTCCGGCGGACAGATCGCCTGACAGAGGCCGGTGCCGTCGGGCGTGCGCGGTACGCCCGGCCCCACACGGGAAGGGTGTGCGGCTGTGGGCCGGCCACAGCTGATATCGGCTGCGGCGCCGGTACGATCGGCAGATGGAAAGCACCTACGCCGACGTCTACTCCGTCCCGCAGGATCTCCTGGACTTCCGGGACCTCGTCCGCCAGATCGCCCAGGAGCAGATCGCGCCCCGGGCGGCGGACATCGACCGGTCCGGCGAGTATCCGCACGACATCCGCAAGTTGCTCGGCGAGCAGGACATCCTGGGGCTGCCGTTCGGCACGGAGTACGGCGGGACCGGCACCGGGACGCTCATGCTGCAGATCGCGGTGGAGGAGATCGCCAAGGTCTGCGCTTCCAGCGCGCTCATCCTCATGATCCAGGAGCTCGGGTCGCTGCCGCTGACGCTCTTCGGGTCCGACGAGCTCAAGCAGGCGTGGCTGCCGCGTCTGGCCTCGGGCGAGTGCTCCCCGGCGTTTGCGCTGTCAGAGCCCGAGGCCGGCTCGGACCCGGCGTCCATGCGGACCTTCGCGGTGCAGGACGGCGACGAGTGGGTCATCAACGGGACGAAGAACTGGATCACGAACGCGGGGATCGCCGACTACTACGTCGTCTTCGCGAAGACCGACCGCGAGAACAACCGGATCACCGCGTTCCTCGTGGAGGCCGATCGTCCCGGCTTCTCCATCGGCAACTACGAGCACAAGCTCGGGATCAAGGGCTCGCCGACCGGCTCCCCGGTCTTGGAGGACGTCCGCGTCCCCGCGGCGAACGTCATCGGCGCAAGTGGGCAAGGGCCTGTCCGTCGCGCTCGGCACCCTCGAGCGCACCCGCCTCGGCGCGGCAGCGCAGGCGGTCGGCATCGCGCAGGGCGCCACCGACTTCGCCAACCAGTACGCGAAGGAGCGGATCGCCTTCGGCGAGCCGATCAACCGGATGCAGGGCATCCAGTTCAAGCTCGCCGACATGGAGACGGGCACCGCCGCCGCGCGGGAGCTGCTCTACAAGGCGTGCGCGATGTGCGACCGGCCCGAGCGGCCGGTCGACCTGCCGAAGTACACGTCGATGGCCAAGCTCTTCGCGTCGGACAACGCGATGAAGGTGACGCTCGAGGCGATCCAGGTCCTCGGCGGCTACGGCTATGTCAACGATTACCCCGTCGAGCGCATGATGCGCGACGCGAAGATCACGCAGATCTACGAGGGCACGAACGAGATCCAGCGGGTCGTCATCGCCCGCATGATGTCCAAGTAGCCTGGGGGGTGTGCGCGGCACCCCCAAGCAGCAGTTCCAGCGGACGCTCATATCGATGGGGATCGCGCTCAGCCTCGGGCTGAGCCTGATCGTCATCCTCGACGGGTTCTCGACGAGCGGGCCGATCCGGGCGCTGCAGACGCTGGCGCTCGTCGTGGTCGGTGCCGCGGCGCTCGGTGGCGGGATGGTCGCCGTCGGCTCGCGTCTGGCGGGCTGGACCGAGCCCGAGACCGAGGAGGAGTTCGAGCAGATCGTCGTCCGGGCAGAGCAGCTCGCACGCCAGGGAACGGCGGCTGAACCGGATGAGTCGGAGTTCATGGACCTGGATCCGTACGACGACGAGGACTTCGAGGAGCTCGTCGCCGACGCGCTGGACGAGCTGCCTGATCTGCTCCGGCCGCTCATCGAGAACCACAACGTCGCGGTCGTGATATCCGACGGCGGGCGCCGCAACCATGCGTACGGCCTCTACCACGGCGACGGCGCGACGAGGGACGAGGTCCCGGACAGGATCGTCATCTACCGCGACACCCTGCGGCGCGACTTCGGGCACAACCCCGAGCTGCTGCGGGCGCAGGTCACGCAGACCGTTCGGCACGAGCTTGCACACCACATCGGGTTCGACGAGCTCGGCGTGCGCGACCTCGGCCTCTGACGGCGCGCCGCCGCCGGCTCGAGCCGCAGCGCCGCCGCGGCCGGTCGCCGGCTCTCGGGCCGCAGCGTCTCCGCGGCCGGCCGCCGGTTCGGGCCGAACGTCCGTTTTTCCTGGTGCCGACGCGAATTCTGGACGTTCGGCACTCAGGGACGGCGGATCGACGGGGGGACGAGCGTCAGCAGGGACTGCGGTTCGGCGAAGAGCAGCGTGCTGGAGATGCGCTGGGTGAGGAACCCGGCGCGCGCCCAGTCACGGGTCTTGCGGGCGTCGAACTCCTTGAAGCGGTGCCACTGCGGCCCGTCGATCTCGATGATCTCCTTCGGCTCGATCCAGCAGAAGTCGGCCTCGTGGCCCGCGACGATCTCGTTGACGACGGGGATCTGCACACCGGCCTCGTCCAGGATGACGAGGCCGAACGCCTCTGCGTCGGAATTGCACCGGTCGAAGGGCAGATGCATGAGCCCGAGGAGCTCGGCGCGGAGGAGTGCGACGCCCCGATGACCGCGATGCGCGTCCAATGCCGCGAGCAGCTTGACCGGGGTGGTGATGCGACGGCGGAGCGCTTCGCGCAGGAGCTTGGTGCGTTCCCACGGCGGACGGCTGCCCCATAGGTCGATGAGGGTTCGCTCGGGGGTCGTGACCCGGAGGCCACCGACGTCGACGACGTTTCCGTCCAGCGTCGTCGAGTAGCTCACGATGAGATCGCCCATCCGGTGTGGCCCGCGCGAGCCGCGGCGCGTGACGGTGATGAGCCGGCCGGCGTCCTGCCGCATTCCCCAGAAGGCCCCGCCGCTCATGTCCGTCAACACGGTGCCCGGCGCCGTCTTCGTCGCGGCCATCCACCGCTGACTCGGTGTGATCGGTCCCCACCCGGTGATCGCAACGCCCGAGAAGGGGCGCCGGAGGTCGCGCATCGCCCAATCGGCGTCGAAACCGGAACGTCGCGCGGCGCCCATCAGCTCCCATCGCGCGACCACCCCTTCGTGATCGGTTGCCAGCCTTCGGATCTCGCGGTCTCCCATGCGAGGCATAGGCGGACGCGCGCGAGATCCGCCCCACCCGAAGGCCGACCGTCCATTTTTTCTGGCGCCACTGCGAAAACCGGACGTTCGGCGCCGGGGGCGCGCTCGCGACTGGTCGACCGTCCATTTCTCCGACCGCCACTGCCGAAACCGGACGTTCGGCGCCTGGGGATTACCCTCCGATGACCATGATGATCGTGATGACCCCCGGGGCGACGGCCGAGCAGATCGACGCTGTCCGCGCGAAGCTCGAGACGACCGGCGTGCACGTCGCCGTGATGCCGGGGGAGTTGACGACCGCAATCGGAGCGATCGGCGACCCCGAGGGTGTGCGGCAGCTCAGCCTCGAGGGGATGGCCGGCGTGGATCGCGTCGTCCCGATCTCGCGCCCCTACAAACTCGCCTCGAGCGAGCTGAACCACCACGAGCCCTCCGTGTTCGAGATCGGCGGTCGGACCGTCGGCGGCGGTTCCACGTTCGCGCTCATCGCCGGGCCGTGCACCGTCGAGACCCGCGAGCAGACGCTGAGCGTCGCGCGTGCCGTCAAGGCCGCCGGCGCCTCGATGCTGCGCGGCGGTGCGTTCAAACCGCGCACGTCGCCGTTCGCCTTCAACGGCCTCGGCGTCGACGGCCTGAAGATCCTCGCCGAAGCGCGCGAGGAGACCGGCCTGCCCGATCGTCACCGAACTGCTGAACGGCATGCACGCAGACGCCATCGCCGAGTACGCCGACGTCGTGCAGATCGGCGCGCGGAACATGCAGAACTACGCGCTGCTGGAGGTCGCCGGCAAGCTCGGCAAACCGGTGCTGCTCAAGCGCGGCCTCTCGTCGTCCCTCGACGAGCTGCTGCATGGCCGCCGACTACATCCTCAAGGAGGGGACGGAGGAGGTCATGCTCTGCGAGCGCGGCATCCGCACGTTCGAGACGGCGACGCGCTTCACGCTGGACCTCGGGGCGATCCCGTGGCTCAAGCTCCACACGCACCTGCCGGTCATCGTCGATCCGTCCCACGCCGCCGGGGACCGTCGTCTCGTGCAGCCGATGAGCGCCGCGGCGGCAGCAGTTGGCGCTGACGGCATCATCGTCGAGGTCCACGAGGACCCAGAGACGGCGCTCTGCGACGGCCCGCAGGCGCTCTCGGTGGCGGCCTTCCAGCAGTACGTCGACGACATCAGCGCCCACGCCCGCCTTCTCGGGCGTGAGCTGGCCTGATCGGTTGCGAATCGCTACGCTGTACGTGGGCCCCGTGGAGTGAGACCGCCGGGGGACTGCGGACCGCCGTCACCCTGGCGCGGTCCGGAAACCCGCTCGTGGAGTGAGACCGCCGAGCGCACAACAATCCGAGAGGAACCACATGCCTGAAGCAGTGATTGTCGACGCGATCCGTACCCCGATCGGCCGTGCCTTCAAGGGCTCGATGGTGAGCTTGCGACCCGACGAGACGCTCGCGTTCGTCGTCGACCAGCTCCTCGAGCGCAACCCCGGCGTCGACCCCACGACGATCGAAGAGCTCATCGCGGGCTGCGGTGCCCAGCAGGGCCTGCAGGCCAACAACATCGCCCGCATCGCCGTGCTGCTGAGCGACAAGCTCACCCAGACGACGAACGGGTCGACCATCAGCCGCTACTGCGCCTCGGGCCTGGACGCGATCCGCATCGCCGCCAACAACGTCGTCGCCGGTCAGGGCGACGTCTACCTCGCCGGCGGCGTCGAGTTCGTCTCGCGCTACAACGCGCAGGCCGAGGCCGCGCATCCCGAGGACCAGAACGAGCACCTGCAGGGCAAGAACCCCGGCCAGCCCGACGCGTACATCGCGATGGGCATGACCGCCGAGAACGTCGCCGCAGAAGTACGGCGTGACCCGCGGAGCAGCAGGACGAGTTCGCGGTCAGGTCCCAGGAGCGTGCCGTCGCCGCCCAGGAGGCCGGGCTTCTTCGATCGCGAGATCGTCCCCGTGACGCTCGCGGACGGCACGGTCGTCTCCAAGGACGACGGCCCGCGCCCCGGGCACGACGCTCGAGAAGCTCTCGTCGCTGAAGCCCGCGTTCAAGGAGGACGGGACCGTCACGGCCGGCAACGCCTGCCCGCTGAACGACGGCGCGGCCGCGTCGCTCATCATGAGCGCCGACAAGGCCAAGGAGCTCGGCCTCAAGCCGCGCGCCCGCATCATCACCGCCGCGACCTGGGGCAACGAGCCCGAGCTCATGGGCGTCGCGCCGATCGGCGCGATCAAGAAGGCCCTGGATCGCGCCGGCATGACGATCGGCGACGTCGACGTCTACGAGCTCAACGAGGCTTTCGCCGCGCAGGTCATCCCGATCGCCGACGAGATCGGCTTCGACTACGACAAGCTCAACCCGCACGGCGGAGCGATCGCGCTCGGCCACCCGTTCGGCATGACCGGCGTGCGCATCATGACGACGCTGCTGAACGACCTGGAGACCCTCGACGGCACCATCGGGCTCGAGACGATGTGCGTCGCGCAGGGTCAGGGCGAGGCGATGATCATCGAGCGCCTGCGGTAAATCGCCCAGGGGGCGATTTACCGTCGGGAGTCGGCCCCAGGGGGCCAACTCCCCCGCTCGATGATCGAGAGCGCCTGCGGTAGGTCGCCCAGGGGGCGATTTACCGTCGGGAGTTGGCCCCAGAGGGGCCAACTCCCGGCTGCTCCGCTAGCGCCGCCGGTGTCCGGCGGCCTTGCGCTTGGCCGCGGCTCGCCGTTTCGCGGCGGCCTTGCGCTTGGCGGCGGCTCGCCGTCTTGCGGCAGCCCGTCGCTTGGCCGCCGCTCGCCGCTTGGCGGCGGCCTTGCGCTTGGCGGCGGCCTTGCGTGCCGCTTCCGCCTGCGCGGCCTCCGCGGCGACCCGTTCAGGATCCTGCCCGCCGTGCTGAGCACACCAGGCGTCCCGGGCACCCGGATCGGTCTGCGTGCCGGCGCGGATCCCTCGGCCGATCGCCTCGGAGAACGCCTCGATCGAGGACGCCACCTGCGCGCGGTCGGCCGGGGTCCGCGCGGAGACGAGCCGCTCGGCGTTCCGCCACACGCCCTCACGCCATGACTGCAGGATGAGGTAGGCCATCTCGTCGTCGACAGGGCCGAGTTCGACGTCGTCCGCGGTCGGGTCAAAGCGGTCGGCGACCTCCCGCAGGACCGGTGCGTAGAGCTTGGCCAGGCGGACGTTGTAGGCGTCGTGGTCGGGCTTGCGCGTGCGGCCGTCGGGCTGGGTGAGGCCGATGCCGGCCAGGACGAAGGGCATGTCCCGGTTGATGTGGGCGTTCATCGACATCAGGAAGTCGCCCAGGGCCGTGAGCTCACGGTCGCGCTCGCTGTCGAACGCGAGCTGCCACGCGACCGGGATCGCCGACCGCCGGCCGGCGGCGTACGCGTCGTACGCATCGAAGTACAGCCGCGCGAAGACGGCGTCCTCACGGTTGAGCCACTCGGGGTCGGCGAACGTCCCGGCCTGTCGTGCCGCCCGGACGTCCTCGGTCACGCGCAGGTAGGCCAGCGCGAAGACGGCGCGGTGGTCGCAGACCGGGACGACGCCGTCAAAGCGCCGCTGCATCTCGACGATCGTGGCGTCGATGCAGTGGTTGGATCCGTCCGCGCACTCGGGTTCGCGGTTCGGCGTGTACGGGGCCCCGAAGGCAGGGAGCGCCGACGGCCAGTCCACGTACGGCGCACCATCCTGCGCCGACGCCAACGCGGGCGATGACGCAAGCACCCCCAGAGCGCCCGTCATCACGACCGCGAACAAGCCGGCTCTGCCTCGACCCATGCCCCGACCTTAGAACCTCCAGGCCCGCCGCGCAGCAGCGACCGCGGTCCTCAGCCGCGGGAGATCGTTCCGACGAGCTCGTCGACCGACGCGCGCAGGTGCGCAGCGGCGACGGCGAGCGGGGGGTCCAGGTCGCGGTCGGCCATCAGGCCGAAGCCGACGCCGCCGTCGTACGAGATGACCCCGACGTTCAGGCCCTGGTTCGCAGGGTTCAGCGGGACGCACGGGTAGGCCTCGAGCATCTGCGACCCGTTCATGTAGAACGTCGTCTGCGGCCCCGGGACGTTGCTCACGACGAGGTTGAACGCGCGCACGCCGCCCATCGCCCGGGCGAGGCCAGAGGACACGAGCGGGGGCGCCCACCCGCTGGCCGCCACCGCGAGCGCGCCGGCACGTACCGCGGCCGAGTCCTTGATCTCCGCCATCGCCCCGTTGATGATCCGGATGCGCTCGGCTGGATCGGGCTCGTGGACGGGCAGGTCGACGAGCACCGTCGAGATGTGGTTGCCGCCCGCCTCCCCGGGTTTGCGGACGGACACGGGGATGAGCGCGACCGGGGAAGAGGACACCGACACACCGGCGTCCGACAGGTACCGGCGCAGCATTCCCGCGACGACGCAGAGGATTGCGTCGTTGATCGTTCCGTCCGCCGCCTTCGCGGCAGCCTTGATGTCCGTCAGCCGTGCGCGGTGCAGGGCGTAGCGACGGTTGGGGCCGATCGGCTTGTTCAACGGCGTCATCGGCGCGGCAGGCCGTTGGCGGGCAAGCTCTGTGACCAGCTCGGTCGCCTTCAGCAGGTCGGACGCCACCTTCAGCGGCCTGGGGTTCATCGCCCGGTCCAGACCGTCGAAGACGAACTTGCGTGCCTGGACAGCGGGGGAGAGCGAGAGCTTCCGCAGGTGCTTGCGCCGGTCGTAGGCCTGCGGACTCCACGGCTTGTCCGGCGGCGGGATGTCCAGCGGCTCAGGGGTCGGATCCAGCAGGACGGTCCCGATGTCCACCGCGCCCATGCCGTCCACGAGGGCGTGATGCATCTTCGACAGCAACGCCATGCGGCCATCCGGGAGCCCGTCGACGACCGTCAGCTCCCACAGCGGGCGCGACCGGTCAAGCCGGCGTGACATCTCCTGCCCGACCAGGGCCGCGAGCTGCTCGTAGGCCCCTTCCTCGCCGGTCCCACCGCCACCGCCACCGTGCACCGTCGCGCGACGCACGTGATACCCCAGGTCAAACCCCTCGTCGTCGACCCACACGGGGTTGAGGACGCCGGGGGCGGGCGCCTGCAGGCGCTGGCGGTACTTCGGGATGAGGTGCAGGCGGGACTGCACCCGTTCGAGCAGGACCTCCTGACGGAAGGCGTCCCCGCCCTCGAAGACCATGATGCCGCCGATGGCCATCGTGATCGCCCCCTGTTCGGCGCTGAGGGACGAACGGTCTGCGGCGCTGAGTTCCTGGGCCATCCCCAGGCACCCTACCCGGGCCTGCGCGGGCGGTCAGGCCCGCCGGGCCAGCGTCAGGGCGAAGCGCTCCTCCGGGTCCGTCAGCAACCGGTCGAGGACCAGCCCTGCGGCCTCCAGGTCGCGCTGCAGGTGCTCGCGCGTGAACTTCGCGCTGATCTCGGTGCGCATCTCCTCCCGCGCCTCGAACGTCACGTCGATGTCCAGGCCCCGGATCGGCACGACCATCCGGCGCTGCGCGCGCAGGCGCATCTCGATCCACTCGTGTTCACGGTCGAAGAACGCGACATGGTCGAAGGCCTCAGGGTCGAAGTCGGCATCCAGCTCACGGTTGAGCACGCGCAGGAGGTTGCGGTTGAACGCGGCGGTGACGCCGGCGCTGTCGTCGTAGGCGGCCTCCAGGAGCGCCGGGTCCTTCACGAGGTCGGTGCCCAGCAGGAGGTGGTCCCCGTCCCCGAGCAGCTCGCCCATCGCTCGCAGGAAGCCACGCCGCGAGCCCGGGGTGAAGTTCCCGATCGTCCCACCGAGGAACGCGACGATCCGCGGGTGGGTGGGGTCGAGCTTCTCCGGGATGTGATGCAGGTGGCGCTCGAAATCACCGACGATGCCGTGGACCTCAAGGCCCGGGTACTCCTCCGTCAGCGCACCGGCGACGTCGCGCACCATGCCCTCGGTCACGTCGAACGGGATGTACCGCCGCAACGTGCCGGCGTCACGAAGGGCGTCGAGCAGCACACGGGTCTTCGCCGCGGTCCCGGAGCCGAGCTCCACGAGCTCCGCGGCCTGCGTCAGCTCGGCGATCTCTCCCGAGCGCAGCTCGAGGATCTCCCGCTCGGCCCTCGTCGGGTAGTACTCCGGCAGCGTGCAGATCTGGTCGAACAGCTCAGCGCCGACCTCGTCGTAGAAGTGCTTGGGCGGCAGCTCCTTGAAGGGACGCGTCAGCCCGTCGAGCACGTCATCGGCCAGCGACGATCCGGCCTCGGCCTCCAGATACGAGTGCACGACGACCGAGTCGAGGGTGTGGCTGGGCTCCATGGTGTGTCAGCTCCGGGGGGTGGGGAGGGGGACGGCGTCGGCCGCCAGGCGGACGCCTGAGAAGATCTGGCTGCGCTGGGGCAGGTCCCAGTTGCGGAACGTCAGGGTCGTCACGCGCCCGTCCGCCGCCCACGACCCGCCGCGCAGCACACGGTGGCCCTTCTCGAAGAAGACCTCCGAGTACTCGGGGTAGGGGTACGCCACGAACCCCGGGTAGGGGGCGAACGTCGACGCTGTCCATTCCCACACGAGCCCGACGCCGTCCAGCTGCGATGCGGGGTCCGGTCCCTGGGTCCAGGTCGCTGCCTTCTCCCACTCGGCCTCTGTCGGCAGGCGGGCCCCGTGCGAACGGGCGAAGGCATCGGCCTCGAACCAGGAGACGTGGCAGACGGGCGCCTCGGGGCGCGCGCCGTCTGCCCGCACGTGGTCCCCGTTGATGTCCTGGTCCTCTTTCCAGGCCCAGCCCTCGTCAGACCACCATTCGCGACGCACGTAGCCGCCGCCCTCGGCGAACGTCAGCCAGCTGGCGTTCGTCACCGGCCGGCGGGCGATCCGGAAGGCGTCGGTGGTCACGGCGTGCTGCGGGCGCTCGTTGTCGTACGCAAAGCCCTCGGGCGGCGCGCCCATGAGGAAGCTCCCGGCCGGGACATGGAGCCAGCCGCCGGTCGGATCCTGCGGGCGGCCATCGAGTGCGGGCAGCGGCTCGTCGCCGGGCGGCAGCAGGTCGGCGAGCTCCATGGCCTGCCGCATCGTCTCGGTGTGCTGCAGCTCGTGGCGCAGGACCATCTCGTGGATCACGGGGTCCACGCCGTGGCTCCTCGATGGCGTCGAGCGTCCGCGCCCGCACGTCCTCCAGATACCGGAGGCTCTCGGCGTGGGGAAGGATCTCGAGATCCCCGCGCACGGCTCGCGGGGTCTCGAAGGCGTCGTAGTGGCCGCTGAGCTCGGCGTGCAGCAACGGGAGGCCGGCGTGACGGTGCACGAGCCACAGGTCCTCGTAGGCCGCGATGTGACCGAGGTCCCACACCAGCGGCGAGAGGATCGGGTCGATCTGGCGCTCGAGCTGCGCCGACGAGAGATGGGCGACGAGCTCCAGCGTCCGCAGGCGGACCGCGGTCAACGCCGTCTCAGCGGAGGCAGGACAGGCGATCGTGGGTGACGGGGCGCTCACAGAGCCGATGGGCGAGGGTCGTGCCCGAGATGCCCGCCGGTCAACCATCCCGCACACAGTTGGCGCGCAGAGCGTGCGCCCTGTCGATTCGTCGGAGGCGGCCGCCGGTCACGCCGTGGGCGCCTGCTCCTCGTCGCGGATGACGTGCATGACGGCGTTGATGAGCGCCAGGTGCGTGAACGCCTGCGGGTAGTTGCCCAGATGACGGCCGGTGGCGGCGTCGAGCTCCTCGGCGTACAGCTCGAGCGGCGACCCGAGCGACAGCAGGCGCTCGCAGAGCTGGCGCCCGCGCTTGCGCTCGCCGATCTCCAGCAGCGCGCTGACGAGCCAGAACGAGCAGATGAGGAACGTGCCCTCCTCGCCCGTGAGGCCGTCGTCGGTCTCGTCGACCCTGTACCGCAGCACGAGACCGTTGTCGGTCAGCTCGTCGGCGATGGCCAGCACGGTGGCCCGCACGCGCGGATCGTCGTGCGGCAGAAAGCGGACGAGCGGGATGAGGAGGTTCGACGCGTCCAGCGCATCGCTGTCGTAGTGCTGGGCGAAGACCCCGCGCTCGTCGACGCCCTTGCTCGCAGATCTCCGCATGGATCTCGTTGGCGACCTCCCGCCACTGGTCGGCCAGCGTCATCTTGCCGCGACGGGCCGCCAGGCGCGCGCCGCGGTCCAGCGCGACCCAGCACATGAGCTTGGACGACGTGTAGTGCTTGGGCTCGCCGCGGGCCTCCCAGATGCCCTGGTCGGGCAGCCGCCAGTACTCGATGGCCCGCTTGACCTGGTCCTCGATGACCGGCCACAGACGGTTGGAGTTGTGGCCGTACTCCTTCGTGTGCAGGTACAGCGAGTCCAGCACCGCGCCGTAGACGTCGTTCTGGCGCTGGTCGAACGCGCCGTTGCCGACCCGCACCGGGGCGGCGCCCTCGTAGCCGGTGAGGTGGCTGAGGATCCGCTCGTCCAGGTCCCGCTCCCCGCCGATCCCGTACATGATCTGCAGGCCGCCGTCGTCGTTGCGGTCGGCGTCGGCGACGAACTGGATGAAGTCGTCGGCCTCCCAGTTGAGACCCAGGGAGTTCAGGGCGCTGAGCGTGAACGTCGCGTCGCGCATCCACGTGTAGCGGTAGTCCCAGTTGCGCTCGCCGCCGGGCGTCTCGGGCAGCGACGTCGTGGCGGCGGCGACCATCGCGCCGGTCGGCGCGTACGTCAGCCCCTTGAGGACGAGTGCGGAGCGCTGGAGATGTCCGCGCCAGCGATGGTCGGGGAACTTGCCGTCGGCCAGCCAGCCGCGCCAGTACTCCGACGTGGTCTGCAGCGCGCGGAACGCGTCCTCCGAAGACCGCGGGACCGTCCAGCAGCCGCGACCAGGAGAGCGCGCAGTAGCGGGTCTCGCCGGTCTTCAGGCGGTGTCGGGCCCGGGCGACGGAGCCCTCGATGCCGACCCGCAGGTCGCTGATGAGGCGCAGACGCCGGCCGTCGCTGTCGTAGGCGTCGACGCTCATGGGGTCGTCCTCGACGTGCTCCCACTGGGCCGGCTCCTTGCCGTAGTCGAACATCGGCTCGCAGAGCATCTCGATCTGCGCCTGACCGTGGACGCACGTGATCGTCCGTACGAGCGAGTGGTGGGACTCGTAGTCCGTCGGTGGACGGGTGTGCGCGGTCGGCGCCTGCACCGCGGCGCGCTCGCGCCAGCGCCCGATGATGAGCGCGTCACGCACGACGAGCCAGCCTGTCGGCGTCATCCAGGTCGTCTCCAGGATGTTCGTCCCGGGCTCGTAGCGCCGGCCGGCGGGGACGCCCATCGACGAGGGGCCCAGGCGGAAGCCGCCGGCGCTGCGGTCCAGGATCGCGGCGAAGACGCTCGGCGCGTCAAAGCGCGGCGGGCAGAGCCACTCGACGGTCCCGTCCGGGGCCACGAGCGCCGCGGTGTGGCAGTCGCTCAAGAAGCCGTAGTCCGCGATCGGCGGAAACGGGGACTGTGTGGGCAGGCGCTCGACGAACGGGGTGGGGTCCGCGGTGAACGTCTCGGACATGTACGGGTCCATCGCCCCACGGCGGGGCGGGTGCGATCCGTATTCGTCGTCCGGGGCTTCGTTGTCGACGTTCAGCTGGTCCGTCATGTCCTCACAGGATCCGGGTCGGGGGGCGATAGGGCAAGCGCTGGCGCGGTCCGTGCCGCATCGGGACTCCGCGGCCTGCCAGGCCGGCGTCGCGCTGGCACCGAGACCGAACCGCGTGGACCCAGGGTATGCCTCCGCAGTGAAAGGTTGGGCTTGGCGACGCATCCGTCCGGCCCGCCGGAGCGCCCTTCGTCGCAACGGACGGTAGCCGCTCCACCGGTCTACATGAGACGCAGAGCTCCATATGCGAGCTCGGCGTCGCACGCAAGGTGTCCGTGCTCCGGAAACCGCCTTCGCGGGCGTGCTCGGCGCCGCGTGGCACCTGCAGCGTTCAGGAGTTCCACCGGCGGATGGCGCGGACCTCTCGCTCCTGCCCGAGCACGCAGAGCCCACCCGTGTCGAGCAGCAGCCGCGCTCCGGCCGACGGATCCTGCTGGGTCCAGCGTGCCGCGAGCACCCGCAGCAGGTGCCCGTGGGCGACGATCAGCGTGTCGCCCTCGACGGCTGCGACGGCCTCGATGACGCGATCCACGCGGGCACCGACATCGTCGGCGCTCTCGCCTCCGGGGCACCCGTCGCGCCAGAGAAACCATCCGGGTCGCCCTGCCCGGATGTCGGCGGTCGACACGCCCTCGTAGTCGCCGTAGTCCCACTCCTGCAGGTCGTCGTCGAACGTCACGTGCTCGGCGTCGAGGTCCACGCCCACCAGCGCCGCGGTCTGGCTCGCCCGTCTCAGCGGCGACACCCGCACGTGCGCGAAGGCGTGATCTGCGAGGCGGGGGGCCAGGGCCTCGGCGGCCTCACGCCCGGCGTCCGTCAGGGGGATGTCGGTCCGCCCGGTGTGCCGCCGGGCCTTGGACCACTCCGTCTCCGCGTGCCGGACGAGCCACACCTCGCCCTTGGGCAGCACGGGGTCCGGGCAGGCGATCATCGCTCGTGCCCGGGGTCAAGCGCAGCCGCGTCGGCGAGCACGAGAAGCCGATCGCGAGCCAGCAGCGAGGACGGGGTCCCTCGGTCCGGCCCGGCCAGGACGCGGGCCAGCGCGTCGGCCTTGCCCGCGCCCGTGACGAGCAGCACGAGCCGCCGGCCGGCGTTGAGGGCGTCGAGCGTCAAGGTGATGCGCTCCGGCGGGGGCTTGGGCGAGTCGTCGACCCCGGCCGTCGTTCCCGGGGCGTCGAGGCCTTCGTGGTGGGGGAAGAGCGAGGCGGTGTGGCCGTCCGGCCCCATGCCGTTCAGGACGAGGTCGAAGGCCCCATCCACAGGCCCGGCGTCCGCGAGCTCCTGCGCGTAGGCCTCCGCGCCGGCCTCCGGCCCCAGGTCACCGGGCATCGGGTGCCAGACGGCACCTGGCGCCAGCAGCTCTGCCGCGACCGCGCCGTGGTTTGAGTCCGGGTGGTCGAACGGCACGCAGCGCTCGTCCCCGTACCACAGGTGCACGCCGTCCCAGTCCAGGTCCATGTCGTCGAGCAGCCCGTAGGCGGCCATCGGCGTGGTGCCGCCGGCGAGGACGAGGTGCTGCGCCCCCCCGCGGACCGCGTCGGCGATGAGCTGCGCCGCGGCTTGCGCGCAGGTGTCGGCATCGGCCACCCGCCGGATCTCAGGTTGGTTGGTCATACGGTCAGGACTCCCGTCGGCGTGCGTCGAGCGGCTGGTTGGCGAGCATGATCTCGTGGTCGGCCTGGATGACGTGCATCACCGCGTTGATGAGCGCGAGGTGGGTGAAGGCCTGGGGGAAGTTGCCCAGGTGGCGACCCGAGCGCGAATCGATCTCCTCGGCGTAGAGCAGCAGCGGTGAGGCGTAGGACAGAAGCCGCTCGCAGAGCTCCCGGGCGCGGGAGGACTCACCGATCTCGGCCAGAGCCGACACGAGCCAGAACGAGCAGATCGCGAACGTCCCTTCCTCGCCGCTCAGCCCGTCGTCGGTGGTGGCGGTCCGATAGCGCAACACCATGTCGTTCTCCGTCAGCTCGCTGGCGACCGCGTTGACCGTCGCCACGACGCGCTCGTCGTCGAGCGGCAGAAAACGCACGAGCGGGATGAGCAGGGTCGACGCGTCCAGCTCGGTCGTGTCGTAGTGCTGGACGAACACCCCGCGCTCGTCCACGCCGTGCTCCAGGACGTCGGCCTTGATCTCGTCGGCCGCCTCCTGCCACCGGTCGGCCTGCTCGTCGGCGTTCCGCAGACGGGCCAGCCGCGCGCCGCGGTCGCACGCGACCCAGCACATGACCTTCGAGCCGACGAAGTGCTGCGGCTCACCACGCACCTCCCAGATGCCGCGGTCGGGCTCGCGCCAGTGCTCGATCGCGCACTCGACCTGCCGCGTGAGGATCGGCCACATGTACTCGGGCAGCTCGTCCCGGCTCTTCGTGTGCAGGTAGACCGAGTCCAGGTAGGCGCCCCAGACATCGTGCTGCTTCTGATCGAAGGCGCCGTTGCCCACGCGTACCGGCCGCGCACCGTCGTACCCGGAGAGGTGATCGAGCTCCATCTCGTCCAGCTTCGCTCACCGCCGATGCCGTACATGACCTGCAGGTCGGGATCGCCGGACGCGACGTCGGCGATGAACGCGAAGAAGTCGTTGGCCTCCCAGTCGAAGCCGAGCGTGTAGAGGCCCCAGAGCATGAACGTCGAGTCCCGGATCCACGAGTACCGGTAATCCCAATTGCGTTCGCCGTGCGGGGTCTCGGGGAGGGACGTCGTGGACGCGGCGACCATCGCGCCGGTGGGGACGTAGGTCAGCCCCTTCAACGTCAGCGCGCTGCGCTGGAGATACGTGCGCCAAGGATGGTCGGGGAACTCTCCGCGCGAGAGCCACTCGTGCCAGTAGTCGGCGGTCGCGACGAGCATGGGGTACGCCTCGTCGTAGGTCGAGGGGGTGCCGTGGTCGTTCCACGACAGCGCGACGAACGCGACATCGCCATCGTGCATCGTCGTGCGCGCGGTGGCGCGGCCCCCCTCGAGCCCGAGGCGCAGGTCGGTCCTGAGCCGCAGCGGCTTGTCGAATGCGTCAGGCCCGTCGATCGTCGCGACGGCCTGCCCGTAACCGTCGCTCTCGTACTCCCAGGTCACGCGGTCCTTGCCGTAGCTCGGCCGCGGATCGCACTCGAGCGTCATCTCGACCGACCCGTTCACGCAGCGCAGCGTGCGCAGCAGGATGTGCTCGGCGTCGTGGTCGGTGGGCGCGCGTCGGTGTGTCGTGGAGCGTTCGCGGTCGTGCCGCCAGGGGCCGATGAGCAGGACGTCGCGGACGATGACCCAGCCCGTCCGGGTACCCCACGTCGTCTCCAGGACCATGGTCCCGGGCAGGTAGCGCCGCCCGGCCGGGACGTGGGCGTCGGTGGGGGAGACCTTGAAGCCGCCTGCGTCACGGTCGAGGATCGCGCCGAAGACGGACGGCCCGTCCATCCGCGGCAGACACATCCATTCGATGTTCCCGCTCGGAGCGACGAGCGCCGTGACCTCGCAGTCGCTGAGAAACGCGTAGTCGGCGATGGGCGGAAAGGGGCTGCCACCCAGGGCCACGTCCCCGACGAGCTTTCGCATGGGCTCACCCTATGCGGACGGGCGAGCCCCCGGAGCGGTAGCGGTCAGGCCGCGGCGGGCGACCCGTCCTTGGCGGCGACCATTTCCCGGTAGATGGGGAACATCGGCTTCGTCAGCGGTACGAGCTTGAGGATCTTGTTCACCGGCCCCTTGCTGCGCGCGCGCTTCTTCGCCAGGGCGATGGCGAGGTTCAGTTCCCCTCGCCAGTACTTGTCCGCGTCGTCGGCGCTGAGCATGAGCGTCACGTCCGGCTGCAGGTCCGTGGGGCCCTCGACGACCTCGATGGGGTCGTGCAGTCGGACGGTCGTCTGGCAATCGGGGTCGGTGTACTGCAGCTGCAGGGTGATCCCCGCCCCGGCCAGCGCTGGGCCGACCTCCGGGTGCTCGGCGGCCTGGCGGAAGACCCCCGACAGGTAGGTGTAGGCCTCGGTGTCATCGGCGAAGTAGGGCATCGCCCGACGCTACGCCGTCGGTGAGGTGCCCGCCATCGCCCGGTCGGGTCGCCTTCCTCCCCCGATCGGGTTCCGCGTGGCCAGAACGGGTCAGCGGCTGTCGCGGTGGGTGATCGCGTGATAGCGCGACACGGCCTCGGCGCGGTTCGTCGCCCTGAGCTTGCGCAGGACGTGCGACACATGGGTCTTGGCGGTCTGGTCGGACACGACGAGCTGCCGAGCGATCGCGGCGTTCGTGGCGCCGGCGGCGATGAGCTCGAGGACCTCCAGCTCCCGCGGGGTGAGCAGCTGCTCCAGGCGGTCGTCGACGGGCGGCAGGTGGGCGCCCGCGGAGCGCAGCGAGGCGTGCAGGTCCTCGTTGGCGCGCCCGATCGCCGCGTCGAGGTCGCCCATCGCCTCGACGGTCTCGTTGGCCGCGGAGAGCGTCCGCTTGAGCTCCAGGCGCTGCTCGGCCATGCGGTCCACGAGAACCGCGCGGTGCAGCGCCAGCCCGAAGCCCTCGGCGAAGACGGCGAGCTTCAGCCGGTCGTGCTCGTCGACGTCGCGGTCGTCCTCGAAGAAATGGTCGGCGTGCACGAACGCGGCGACGTGGCCGTCGGGCATGATCGGCGCCGCCGCGTACGAGCGTGTCCGAAGGCCTGGACAAGCGGCTTGAACGAGCGCGGGTCCTCCTGCGGATGCGCGACGAGGGCGGTGGTCCTGCGGCGGAGCATCTCGGTCTCCAGCACCATGTGGTGCAACGGAAGCGGGGTCCTCCGGGTCTGCAGCAACAGCTCGGCCGCCCACTCGGGCGCTGGGCGAAGTGGATCGCCTCGCCGACGAGCTCTGAGCCGCGCACCCGGAAGAGCACGGCGCGGGTGAACCCGCAGTGCTCGCAGAGCGCGCGCAGCCCGCGATCCATGACGGTCCCCGCGGTCGCCGGCTCGCGCAGCACCGCCAGCGCCCGCTGGACGCCGACGAGTCCTGCCCCCTGCTGCGTCGCCGCGGTCATCCCGGGGCGACCGTACCACTCAGTCGACGAGCTCCGCCGCGGTCGTGAACCGGTCGAACGCGATGTCGCCGGTGGGCACACCGCAGCGTCCGGTGAGCACCTCGACGAGCGCGTCGATCATGGGCGGCGGCCCGCAGGTGCAGACGAACGGATGCTCGAGCTCGCCGCTGCGGACGGCCTGCACCGCCGCCTCGTGTACGAGGCCTGTCGCGCCGTCCCACTCCTCGTCCGAGAGCACGGGGACGAAGTCGAAGTCCGCCAGACGTGCGCCGAGCTCGGCGATCTCCTCCAGCAGCGGCAGGTCATGGCGGGTGCGCGCCCCGTAGAAGAAGCGGACCGTCCGCGGGCTGCCCGCGTCCGCCAGCTCCCGCAGCACCGAGAGCACGGGCCCGATGCCCGATCCGCCGGCAACCAGGAGGACCGGTCCGTCCCCCGCACGGAGGTGCATCGTGCCGTACGGCCCGGTGAAGCCCAGCTCGTCACCGACCTGCAGCGCCCCCGGCGTGGCAGGGTCCAGAAGGGCCGAGAAGCGCCCGCCGGGGTAGCGGCGGACCACGAGCTCCAGGGTGCCGTCCCCCGGGACGTTGGCCATGGAGTAGGACCGGCGCTCGCTGCCGTCGTCCGTCCCCGGCAGCCACAGGTCGACGTACTGACCGGGGGTGAAGCCGAAGTCCGTGGGCGCGGTGACCGTCAGCGTGAGGCGGACGATGTCCTGCGTCAGCTCCTCCACGGCGCTCACGGTCGCCCGCCCGTCCGTGATCGGATGGGCCAGACGCAGGTTGTCCGGGTCGAAGTGCAGCAGCTCGACGACGAGGTCGGAGTCGGGCATCGCGCGGCACAGCAGCGTGTACCCCTGGTCCTCCTCGGACTCGGAGAGCGCGTGGGTGGAGTAGGGCTGCAGCGTGACCTCACCCTCCAGGAGAAACGACTTGCACGCCGTGCACTGACCCTCGCGGCAGCCGTGGACGAGGTTCCAGCCCTGGCGGAAGGCGGCGTCCAGGACGTTTTCGTCATCGTCGCACTCGATCTGGACGCCGATGGGCTCGAAGCTGATCTCAGGACACATGGCGCGACCGTATCCCCGCAAAACGGGGCGGCGCGAGGGCAAAGCGCTGATCGGGTGACCAATATCCCCCGATGGTGCGATGTCGCGCGGCTCCCCGGGCGCAAGGGTGTGAGCATGGCCTCCCCCCAGCAGAACCGTCGCCGCAGCGTCACCAAGACGCACGACCGCATCGCGCAGCTCGGGTGGCAGCGCGACTACCACCAGCCCGTGCCGATCTACGACACGCGGTACGTCTTCCCGGAGACGGCGAAGGACCCGATGAAGCAGATCATGCGGGAGTACCTGCCGATGCAGCTCGAGAAGGACGAGCGCGTCTACGGCGGTTTCGACGCCGCGCTCCGGGCCTCCATGCCGACGAAGGCCGACGAGCGCTGGCTGGAGGTCATGAAGCCGCTCATCCTCATCCTCGTCTACGCCGAGGGCGCCGCGGGCCGCTGCATGTCGGTCCTGATGGACGTCGTCCCGAACGAAGAGCTCCTCAACGGCTACCACGTGCAGTTCGTCGACGAGGTGCGTCACATCGGCATGCAGATGAACCTTGCGCGCTGGTACTCCAAGAACACCCCGGACCCGGCCGGCTGGCACAACGGGCAGGAGTACATGACGAACAACCTCATCACCCGTGCCGGGGTGAACATGTTCAGCCACTCGTTCACGGGCGACCCGATCGCCGCGGGCTTCACGATGATGACGGTCATCGAGACGGCGTTCACGAACGTCGCGTTCGTCGCGCTGCCGGACGTGGGGACGCGCAACGGCGACTTCATCCAGGCCACGACGTACTCGTCCGTGCAGTCCGACGAGGCCCGGCACATCTCCAACGGCTACGCGACGATGCTGACGATGCTGCAGAAGGACGAGAACATCCCGCTCATCGAGCGCGACCTGCAGCAGGCCTGGTGGACGGTGCACTCGTGGGTGGACCCGTTCGTCGGGTCGGTCATGGAGTACTTCTCGACCGACCGGTCCGACACGGAGAACTACCTGACGAAGTGGGATCGCTGGATCCGTGACGACTGGTACCGCTCCTACGTCGAGCAGCTCGGGAAGATGGGCGTCAACGTCCCGCCCGCCATGTTCGACCGCGCCCGGGAGCGCCTCGTCGCCGGCCTGCACCACAAGACCGCGCCGCTGGCCTACGCGATGTGGCCGCTGAACTTCTGGAAGTTCGACCCGCTGACCGAGAAGGACTTCGAGTGGTTCGAGTCCACGACCCCGGGGTGGTACGACGAGTACGGCGCCACATGGGAGGCGTACGCCGCCCTTGCGGACCCCAAGGAGGAGGCGCTGCTGCTCAGTGGGCTGCTGGAGGGGGCCCCGCCGATGTGCTGGAGCTGCATGCTCGCCTGCGTCATCGACGAGGACATGAGCCACCGCGTCTGCTGTGACGCACACGGCGTGGAGCGCACGCGCTTCTACTGCTCACCGGAGTGCATGTGGATCGACGAGTCCAACCCGGGCCGTTACACCGGCGACCGTAACTACTTCGACCGCCATCACGGCAAGTTGCTGTCCGAGCTCATCATCGAGTCCAAGCTCATCCGATCGGACGGCAAGACGCTCGTGGGACAGCCGAACCTGAACCCCGACCAGATGTGGACGATCGACGACATCCGCCACTGTGACTTCACGGTCACCTCGCCGAACATCACGACGGCGGAGGCGATGGGCCTGCCGTCCGGCTCGTGGCACGATCCGAACGATCCGTTCGGGGCGGTCAACCGGGATGGCAACGGGTTCAAGCCCGTCGCCGTGGGGCGTGACGACACCGTCGTCAACCCGCTTGCGGCGATGGCCAAGGCCGCCGTCGGCTCCACGCCGTGGGTGAAGCTCTGATGGCCGACGCCGATCAGCGCGGCGGCGGACGCCGCGCCCGCCGCGAGGAGCTTCCGGAGCGCTCGTTCCAATGGGTCGTGCCCAAGGGCCGCAAGGCGAGCATCTACGAGGACATCACCCTCGACACGCAGCCCTCGGTGCACCGCTTCATGGCCAACGGGTACTACGTGTCGTTTCCCGACGGCCGCGGAACCTGGGACGACGCGTCGACCGTTCTCGACGTCGCCGGCTGGTCGGCGTTCCGCGATCCGAGCGAGCTGTGGGAGCGCCCGTACTACCAGCAGGGATCGCAGTGTGAGAAGGAGATCGAGGCCTCCGTGCGCGGGGCACGGGCCGAGGGCCTGCTCGCCGACATCGACCCCGAGTGGGTGGCGTTTCTCCGCCGCGACGGTCAGGTTCCGGCCTTCGTCGAGCACGGGATCTGGTCCATCGCCACGCGCCGTTCACGGGCGGCGCTGAGCGATGTCCTGACGCACGTCATCGTCCTGTACGCGGCCATGAAGCAGCGGCAGGCCCAGGCCTTGGTCATCGAAGGGATGGACCTGGACGAGGACTTCGGTGACGTGACGATCGAGGCGGCGAAGGCGCGGTGGACGGGCGAGCCGGCGTGGCAGCCGGCCCGCGCGTGCGTCGAGCGCCTGGGGACGATCACCGACTGGGGCGAGCTCATCTACGTCAGCGGCATGATCGTCGAGCCGTTGCTGGGCGCGATGATCCGCCGTGAGCTGCTGCTGCGGCCGGCGCTGGCGGCCGGGGATCCGATCACGCCTGTGGTGGTCCGCAACGCCCAGCGCGAGTGGGGGTGGTGGCGCGACGTCGCGGTCGCCTTCACGCAGTTCGTCCTGGCCGACGAGGAGCACGGCGCGGCCAACCGCGAGCGTCTTGACCGCTGGCAGGCGGACTGGGAGGGCGAGGTGATGGCGGCCGTGGATGCGCTGGAGCCGATCTTCGCCGGGGCGCCGCGAGCGGACTTCGACCGTGGCCGCACGACCGTGCTCGGCGACCTCGACGCGCTGCGGGCCACAGCCGGGCTGAGCCCCCTGGAGGCCGTGGCGTGAGCGGTCAGGTGGATGACGACGACACGTTCGACTACGTCGGCATCACGATCGCCCGCAGCGTCGAGGGCGACGCGATCGTCGACGCCCTCTGCGAGCACGACGGGGTGGAGGTCTTCGACAACGCGTCCTACAACGAGGTCCGCGCGCGCGGCCGGCTGCGCCTGGACTTCGATGAGCTCAGCGACGAGTGCGGCTTTCCGGTCGACGGAAGCCTCATCCAGGTCGTCATGTCCACGTACTACGGCCGCATCGCGATGACCGACGACGCGGTCATCCTCACGCACGACGTCCACGAGGCCGCCGGGCTCGGCTGAGGCGCCGCGGCGGGGGTAGGCTCCGCGCCCATGGCCCGGGACCGCAAGCTCGCACGGCAGGCCCAAGAACGCGCCGCCGCCGAGGCGCAGGCGGCCGCGCTCTACAAGCAGGGCCGCGCCTGGTGGTTTCGCGCGGTGATGGTGGTGCCCTTCGTCGTGCTGTGCGCGTTCGTGGCGCCGGGCATCGCGGTCCTCCTCGGCCTGGCGATCGTCGTCCTCTTCGTGATCGGGTTGCGGATCGCCGTCCGAGGCACGGTGCTCCTGCGCGACACCCCTGAAGCCTGACGGCGGCGATCGGGGGTCTGCCAGCGGGCCGAACGTCCATTTCTGCTGCCGGCAGCAGCAAGAATGGACGCTCGGCCGGCGGTGGGGTCCGCGGTGGGGTGTCAGGCTCGGCGGTGCAGCGGCGTGCGCCCGCGCTTGCCCGCGGGCTCGATGAGCTCCATGAGGCGCAGGCAGTAGGCGGTGCGCTGGGCGAGCATGAGCGGACACCCGAGGAGCGTGGCGAGCTCGCGGGTGCTGAACGGCTCGTCCGGCAGCGCCGGCAGCGCCCGCAGCACGTCGGCCGGCGAGCCGAGCTGCACCCGGTCGAGCACGGCGACGAGCCGCCGCTCACCGCTGTCGCGGGTGCGCCGTCGCGTCGTCACCGGCGCCACCCCGCGCACGTGATCCTCATGGGTCAGGAGGACCTCGATCGTCAGGTTCGGGTGGGCCAGCAGCGACGGGAAGGTGACGAGCTTGTCGAAGATGTCGGCCACGCCGGCCTTGCGCGGCGAGCGCCGGGAGGACAGGACCTCGCCGTGCTCGTCCAGCCGGACGATCCGGCGCTGTGCCGGGACGGGGTGGACGATGCGTACCCGGTGCTCGTCCAGCAGGGCGTCGAGCTTGGGACCGAGCGGCCCGAAGCCGGCGGTCTGCACCTCGACGAGCTCACCGTCGGCGCGCACGAGGTCGATGACGTAGCGCCCGACCGGGACCTCGAGCCGGTCTCCAGGCTGCGCCAGCGCCGCCTTGACGGCAGCGTGGAGCGGTCCTTCCCGAAGCACGCCGATGCCCGACACAGCGCCGGAGGCTACCCGGCCGGCTCCCTACACTGGTGTGCGTGACGCTCCAACGCTCAGGGGACGGCGAGCCGGTCGGCACCGGGGCCGGCGCTCACGACCTGCGCATCCGCTCGCGCAGCACGCAGATCGCGGTGGGGACGCTGGCCTGCCCCGCCTGCGACGCACCCGTCCTGCCCGGACCGGGGCCGATGCGCCCGGCGGACGCTCTCGCCTGCCCGTTGTGCCCACAGACCGGACGGGTTCGCGACTTCCTGCAGCTCGGGGCACCGACACGACCCGCACGCGTCGTCGTGCGCCTCGCCGGATCGACGCCCGTCGTCCTGCCCCCTGCCCGGGGCCGTGACGGGCGTCAGTAGCCGCGACCCGGCAGCTTCACGACGCTGACGAAGAAGTCGTCGATCTGGCGGACGACGTCGATGAAGCGGTCGAAGTCGACGGGCTTGGTGACGTAGGCGTTGGCGTGCAGGTCATAGGAGCGCAGGATGTCCTCTTCCGCATCGGACGTCGTCAGCACCACCACCGGGATCGACCGCAGCGTGTCGTCGGCCTTGATCTCGCGCAGGACCTCCCGGCCGTCCTTGCGGGGGAGGTTGAGGTCCAGCAGGACGAGGTCGGGTCGCTCGCTGTCGGGGTCACGCAGGAGCTCCAGCGCCTCCACGCCGTCGTTTGCGACGAGCAGCGTGTTGTTGAGCTTGTGATCCTCGAACGCCTCGCGGATCAGCAGGACGTCACCAGGGTCGTCCTCGACGAGCAGGACGGTGATGGGACGGGCGGCGCTCATGTGATCGGAACCTCTTCGGTGTGGTCTTGCGGTGTGGGGTGCCCGGCGGGTCGGCCCGGAAGATCGCGGGCGGCGACCGGCAGGGTGAAGCGGAAGGTCGTCCCCGGCCGGCCCTCCTCGGTGTCCAGCCAGATGCGGCCGCCGTGATACTCCACGATCTTCCGGCACATGGCCAGGCCGATGCCGGTTCCCCCGTACCGCTCCTTCGGGTGCAGGCGCTGGAAGATGACGAAGATCCGGTCGGCGTACTCGTCCTCGATGCCGATGCCGTCGTCGTGCACGGCGATCTCGCACGCGCCCTCGGCGTCGGGCGCGGAGATGTCGATCCGGACCGCGGGCGCGCGACCTTCGACCCCGAACTTCACCGCGTTGCCGACGAGGTTCTGGAAGACGAGGGCCATGAGGCCCGGATCGACGGTCACCGTCGGCGGCTCGCCGTGGACCTGGACCGTCGCACCCGATGCTTCGATCGCCCCGGAGAGGTCCGTCAAGGCCCGATCGATGATGTCGCGCAGGTCCACCGTCCGCTGGTTGCGCTGGACCCGGCCGACGCGGGAGAAGGCAAGCAGGTCGTTGATGAGCTCCTGCATGCGCTTGGCGCCGTCGACGGCGAAGAAGATGTACTGGTCTGCGCGCTCGTCGAGCTGACCCTCATAGCGGCGCTGCAACATCTGCGTGAAGCTCGCGACTTTCCGCAGCGGTTCCTGCAGGTCGTGCGAGGCGACGTAGGCGAACTGCTCGAGCTCGGCGTTCGAGCGCTCGAGGTCCTCCTGGATCGCGCGGACGGCCGTGAGCTCCTCGACGATGCGACGACGCATCGAGTCCACGTCGCCTGCCAGTTCGACGAGGTCGCGCGGGCCGCCCGGCTGGATCGCGCGCTCGTAGTCTCCGTCCGCGACACGTCGTGCCTCGCGGGCCAGCCGGGCGATCGGCAGCGTGATCCCCCGCCGGATGAACACGACCGCTCCGGCGCCCCCGGCCGCCAGCAGGCCCGCCACGATGAGAAGGACACGGTTCAGGTCGTCGGCGTTGCCTCTGAGGGCGTCGCGTGAGGCGGTCCGGGTGCGCTGGAGTTCGCCCTCGAGCCGGTCCATGCTCGTGCGCACGCCGGTGAAGAGTTCCCGGCCGGCGGCGGCGTCGACGTCGCCGGCCGCGCCCTGGGTCCGGCGGCTGCGGATCGCCGGCTGCGCGTACCTGACCTGCCACTCGGCGGCCCGTGCCTGCGCCGTGGTCAGGGCCGCCTTCGTGCTCGCGAGCGCCGGCTCTCCGTCGATGAGGGCGCGTAGCCGTGTCAGCGCCTCGCGTTGCTCCCGCCGCCCTGTCGTGTAGGGCCTGAGAAACAGGGGATTGCCGGCGATGACGAACCCCCTGACACCGCTCTCCTGATCCAGGAGCGCCTTCTCAAGTCGCAGGGCGTCGACCTGCGCGGGATCGATGCGGTCCACGACCCGCTCGCGGGCGGCCGCGACCTTGCGGGTGGCGTCCCTGGCGACGACGAACCCGACCACCAGCAGCAGTGCAAGGACCGTGATGACGACCGCGAAGCGCTGGCCGACGCGCAACCGCCCGCCCTGGCTCACCCCGAACCCTCCTGCTGTCGGCGGGGCGCGATGACGAGCATCGCCGCGTCGTCGGCCAGCGGACCCCCGTTCGCCCGCTGGACGGCGGCGATCGTCGCGTCGATGAGCGTCACGGGGTCCTCGCGCCAGCCCGGCAGCGCCAGCGCCTGCTCGCCCGCGACGGTGCACAGCGCCTCGTCGCCCAGTCGCTCGCGGCCTCCGGCAGCCGCCCAGCCCTCGGTGAGCCCGTCGGAGTACAGCGCGACGCTCTCGTCCGGGCCCAAGACGCGCTGCACGAGCGGCGCCCGCTCACCCCACGCGACGCCGAGCGGGGGGCGGCGGCGCACGCCGTCCACGACGGCCGCCCGCCCTGACCCGTCGAGCACGATCGGCGCGGGGTGGCCGGCCAGACGGATGCCGAGCGTCCCGCCGGCCGGGTCCACCTCGACCATCGCCATCGTCGCGAAGGCGTCCTCGTCGTGCCGTTCGTGGACGAGCACCTCCTCGAGGACGGAGATGACGTGATCGGGTTCGGCGCCCGCCAGCTGCAGCGTCCGCCACGCGATGCGCAGGCAGACGCCGAGCGCCGCCTCGTCCGGTCCGTGACCGCTGACGTCGCCCAGCAACGCGTGCACCTTGCCGTCGGCCGTCTGCACCGCGTCGTAGAAGTCGCCGCCCAAGAGCGCGCGGCGACGGCCTGGCAGGTAGCGGGCGCCGACGCTCAGGCGCGGATGGTGCACGAGCAGCGTCGGCAGGAGCCCGCGCTCGA
>CAVVQN010000016.1:0-323530 GCA_963750375.1 Paraconexibacteraceae bacterium | reverse complement strand
TCGGCGCGGCCGTCATCCTCGTCGTCCTCGCGGGCTTCACGTTCGCGGCGCTGCCCGGGATCCGCAACCCGTCGAACTCCGGCGCCGAACGGCCTACGACACCCCGACGGCGTCCTGACCGCCGGCGTCACCAAGCGCCTGCCGCCGAACGGCAAGTCGCTGAACATCGAGGTCAACGGCCAGCAGTACGTCTGGCGCTTCACCTACCCCGACGGCGACACGAACACCCTGAACAACGTCTTCGCCTACGAGCGGATGGTCGTCCCCGTCGACACGGCGATCACCCTCGACATCCGCGCGCAGGACGTCGCGCACTCCTGGTGGATCCCGAAGCTCGGCGGCAAGTTCGACGCGATCCCGGGCTACACGAACCACACCTGGTTCAAGATCCCGGCCAAGCTCGCGGGCACAGACCTTCCGCGGGCAGTGCGCCGAGCTCTGCGGCCGCAACCACGCGAACATGGTCGCCACGCGTCAAGGCGCGTGACCGCCCAGGAGTTCGAGAAGTTCCTCGCCGATCAAAAGGCAGCGACGGAGGCCGGCGACAAGGCCGCCGCCACCGCCCGCAAGGCGTTCGAGAAGACGCTGAGCTCCGACCAGGCAACCACGCCGTAAGGCCCCCTCTTCCATGGCTACTGACCAGATCACCCTCCCGGCGCAGCGCACCGCCGCGCCCGTCCCCCAGATCCTCGCGCGTGAGGTCGTCCGCGAGCGCGAAGGCTGGACGTCGTGGGTCACCACGACGGACCACAAGAAGATCGGGATCATGTACCTGGTCCTCACCTTCGTCTTCTTCCTGCTGGGCGGGGTCGAGGCGCTGATGATCCGCCTGCAGCTCGCGCAGGCCGACAACACGCTGCTGACGCCGCAGACGTACAACGAGCTGTTCACGATGCACGGGACGACGATGATCTTCCTGTTCGTCGTGCCGATCATGGCCGGCTTCGGCAACTACTTCGTGCCGCTGATGATCGGCGCGCGGGACATGGCGTTCCCGAAGCTCAACGCGCTGTCCTTCTGGCTGCTGGCCGCCGGCGGCGTCGTCTTCTACGCCTCGATCTTCTTCTCCCCGCCGGAGTGCGGCTGGACGTGCTACTCGCCGCTCAGCTCCTCGCAGTACCTGCCCTACCGGCGGCGTCGACGCCTGGATCTTCCTCATCCACCTCACCGGCCTGTCGTCGCTCGTCGGCGCGATCAACTTCTACGCCACGATCGCGAACATGCGCGCCCCCGGCATGGGCTGGGGCCGTCTGCCCCTGTTCTGCTGGACGATCCTCACCTACGCGGTGCTGCTCATCCTGGCGCTGCCGGTCATCGCCGCCGCGGTCACGCTGCTGCTCACCGACCGGCACTTCGGCACGCACTTCTACGACCCGTCCAGCGGCGGCTCCCCGCTGCTGTGGCAGCACCTCTTCTGGTTCTTCGGGCACCCCGAGGTCTACATCATGGTGCTGCCGGGCTTCGGGATCATCTCCGAGGTCCTCCCGGTCTTCGCCCGCAAGCCGATCTTCGGCTACAAGGCGATCGCAGCGTCGACGGTCGTCATCGCGTTCCTCGGCCTGCTGGTCTGGGCGCACCACATGTTCGCGACGCCGTCGCCGACGATCGTCCTCGTGTTCTTCATGATGAGCTCGTTCCTCATCGCGGTGCCCACCGGCGTGAAGATGTTCAACTGGATCGCCACCCTCTGGCGCGGGACGATCGAGTTCACGACGCCGCTGCTGTTCGCCGCCGGCTTCCTCTTCACGTTCCTCATCGGCGGCATCACCGGCATCTTCCTCGCGGTCTTCCCGGTCGACTGGCAGCTGACCGACACGTACTTCGTCGTCGCCCACCTGCACTACGTGCTCGTCGGCGGCGTCGGTCCTCGCGATCTTCTCCGGGCATCTACTTCTGGTTCCCGAAGATCACCGGCCGGATGCTCGGCGAGACGCTCGGCAAGATCAGCTTCTGGCTCATCCTGGTCGGCTTCCACACTGACGTTCTTCATCCAGCACGCGATCGGCCTGGACGGCATGCCGCGGCGCGTCTACGAGTACCCGGACATCGGGCACCTGGAGCTCTACAACCTCATCTCGACGATCGGCTCGTTCATCCTCGCCGCCGGCGTCGGTGTGACCGTGCTCAACGTCATGCTCTCGCTCAAGAGCGGGCGCCGTCGCCGGCCCCGACCCGTGGAAGGCCAACACGCTGGAGTGGTTCACGAGCTCTCCCCCGCCGGTGAACAACTTCGACACCGTGCCCCGCGTCCGCTCCGTCGAGCCGATGAAGGACATCCGCCGCCAGGTCGCCCGGCAGGCCGAACCGGCGCCGCAGCACGACACCGAGCACGAGTCGATCGTTGCCGGATAGGGCTCCGGCCCCGTCCGCTCGGTAGGCTCACCCCTTCATGGAGGCCTCCACCGCCACCACGGCGCCGGTCCTGAGGACCGGCGCCCGCCAGGTCTTCGACGACTACCTGCAGCTCACGAAGCCCAAGGTCCAGTCGCTGCTGCTGCTGACGACGGTCACGACGATGCTCGTGGCCGGAAGCCCGTCGCTCGGCCTGATCCTGCTCACCTGCCTCGGCGGGTATCTCAGCGCGGGCGGTGCGGGCGCCGTCAACCACTTCTACGACCGCGACATCGACGCGCGAATGGAGCGCACCGCCGACCGTCCGGTGCCGTCAGGACGGGTGTCCCCGCGGGCGGCGCTGACCTTCGGCCTCGCGCTCTCGGCCGCGTCGTTCGTGCTCATGTCCACGACGATCAACGTCCTCGCGGCGTCCCTGTCGTTCGCAGGGTTCGTCGGCTATGTCGGGCGTCTACACGATGTGGCTCAAACGCCGCACGGTGCAGAACATCGTCATCGGCGGAGCCGCCGGTGCCGTCCCGCCGCTCGTCGGCTGGGCGGCGGTGACCGGCAGCGTCTCGTGGATCGCGGTCTACCTCTTCGCGATCGTGTTCTTCTGGACGCCGCCGCACTTCTGGGCGCTGAGCATCCTCATGAAGGAGGAGTACGCCAAGGTCGGGGTCCCCATGCTGCCGGTCGTCCGCGGTGAGGACGAGACCCGTCGCCAGATCCTGCTCTACACGCGTGCTCCTCTACGCCGTCACGCAGCTGCCGTTCTGCGCGGGCGGCTTCGGCACGATCTACCTCGTGGCGTCGCTGGCACTCGGAGCCGCCTTCATCGCCGGAGCCGTCAAGCTCTACCGGGACGCCGACCGCGCCGCCGCGCTGAAGCTCTACCTCTTCTCCCTCGCGTACCTGGCGCTGCTGTTCGTCTCGATGGTCGCCGACGCGAAGCTCTGAAACCCGCTAGAAAGCAGAGATCATGGATCGTCAACTCGCTCGAAAGAACGTTCGCTCCGGCCTCATCGTCGGCGCCGTGTGCCTCTTCATGTTCGCCATGACCTTCGTCGCCGCCCTCATCTACGTCGCCTGATGAGCCAGCTCGAGAAGCCCGTCCCGCCTGCCGGCGAAGAGATCCACCTCCCCGGTGGCTCCCTCCAGCCGCTGCTGCTGACCGTCGGCATCACCATGGCCCTGCGTCGGCGCCACGATCTCCCCGAGGTTCCTCTGCGATCCCCGGCGGGATCCTGACGCTCGCGGTGCTGTACGCCTGGATCCGCGACGCTCGCAGCGAGATGGCCTCGCTGCCGGCCTCGCACGCCAAGCCACTAGCCGCCGCCCCGGCCGGGGGCGCAAGCTGAACTGGTTTCAGCTACAACCCCGGTCATGTCCACGATCGACCCTCGTACCCCGGTGCTCGTCGGCGCCGGACAGGTCACCCACCGTCCCGACGACGGGCCGGTGCCGTCCACACCCGAGCTGCTGGCGCTGGCCGCGCGGGCCGCGTTCGACGACACCGGGGCGGCGCCGGCAGCGGCACGTCGACAGCGTCGCGGTCGTCGACCTCTTCTCCTGGACGGTCCCGGACCCTGCCGCCGCGCTGCGCCGAGCGCTCGGCATACGGGCCGCGGAGACGCTCGTCAGCGCCCGCGGCGGCAACGGGCCCGGTCGCCCTGCTCGGCGACCTGTCGACCCGCATCCTGGCCGGCGAACTCGACGTCGCGCTGATCGCCGGCGGCGAAGCCATGACGCCCTTCATGCAGGCCGTCAAGAGCGGGCAGGGCACCGGCTGGCCGTCGCAGCCCGAGGGCACCGCTCCGGCCCGTATGGTCGGCAGCGACCGCGAGCCCGGGCATCCGGCTGAGCTCGCTGCGGGGCTCATCGCCCCGGCGTTCTGGTACCCGCTCTTCGAGCAGGCGCTGCGGCGATCGCTGGGCCGCACGCAGGAGGACCACCAAGAGCGCCTGGGACGGCTGTGGGCGCGCTTCGCCGGCGTCGCCGCCGACAACCCCTACGCGTGGATGCGCGTCGGCCCCGGACGCGGATGCCATCGCCCACCCGTCGCCGGCCAATCGCCAGGTCTCCTCGCCGTACACGAAGCTCATGAACGCGAACATCCAGGTCGACCAGGCCGCGGCGCTCGTGCTCTGCTCCGCGCAGGCGGCACGCGACGCCGGGATCCCTGAGGACCGCTGGGTCTACGTGACCAGCACCGCCGGGGCGCACGACCACTGGTTCAGCGGCGAGCGCGAGGACCTCAGCCGCTCCCCTGCGATCGCGGCGGTGGGAGCCGCCGCGCTCGGCCACGCCGGCTTGTCTGTCGGAGGACGTGGATCATCTGGACCTGTACTCGTGTTTCCCGGTGGCCGTCCAGATCGCCGGACGCGAGCTCGGCATAGACCTCGAGGATCCTGGCCGGGAGCCGACGGTGACCGGCGGTCTGACGTTCGCCGGCGGCCCCGCCAACGCCTACGTCCTGCACAGCCTCGCCACGCTCGTCACGCGGCTGCGCGGCCAGGACGGACAGCACGGGTTGGCGACCGCCGTCGGGTGGTATCATGACCAAGCACGGGGCAGCGGTCCTGTCCAGCGACCCGCCGGCCCGACCCTTCGCCGCCTACGACGTCCAGGATCGAGGTCGACGCGCTGCCGCGTCGGTCCCTCACGACCGAGCCCGTCCGGGACGCCCCTGTCGAGGCGTACACCGCCATCCACGACCACTCGGGGGCGGCCACCATGGCCGTCGTGAGCGTCTTGGACGATGCGGGCAACCGCGGGCTGGCCAAGACGCACGACCCCGAGGTCATCGCAGCCTTCCTCGACGCCGGGGACCCGCTGGACCGCCGGGTCTCCCTCGACGGCGCCGCCGGCTTCTCGGTGACCGCCTGATCCGGGGTGGCGAGGTCAGGTCGGCGCCGGCGGGCACGTCGCAGCTGGCGCCGTCACCTGTCCACACCCGGACGACGTCGCGGACCGACAGCATCCCGATGAGATCACCGTGCTCTGTGACGATGAGATGGCGGAAGCCGCCGCGGACCATCGCCTCGGCTGCCTCCTCCAGCGACCAGTCGGGCGCCGCGAACACGATGTCCGAGGTGAGGTGGTCGCCGACGCGTCTCCTCGTCGGGGTCCTGCCCGGCACCGATCGAGACGAGGACATCGCGCTCGGTGATGATCCCGGGGCCCGCGCCGTCGGGGTCCAGGACGACGGCGGCGCCGACGTGCCGCTTGGCCATCAGCGCAGCGGCCTCACGCAGCGAGTGCCCGGGTCCGACCGTCAGGACCATCGTGCTCATGCCGTCTCGTACCCGCATCCGTCTCCTCCAGCTCGCTTGCAACGTTTGTCTCAATCAACGGTACCGCCCACCTCGGACGGAAACCGAGTCCGAACGCGCCAACTCATGTCACATTGCCATCCTTCCATGCGTCCACCGACCCACCCACGGGCGTAGTGGCTAGAGCCATGCAGCGTCCTGCCACCATCCGTCACCGCACGAGCCTCCTGGAGGAGGCGATCGCGATCGTCGAGGCCGAGTACGCCTCGGACCTCGCGCTCGACGACATCGCGCGGCGCGTCGCCTCGTCACGCCGCCAGCTGCAGCGGGCTTACGCCGAGATCGGCGACACCACCTTCCGCGAGCACCTGACCGCCGTGCGCATGCAGCGCGCGGCCGACCTCCTCGGGGACCGGACGCTCACCGTGCGCGAGGTCGCCCACCGCGTGGGTTACCGCCAGCCGGCGCAGTTCGCGAAGGCCTTCCGGCGCCATCACGGCTCCGCTCCGTCGGACTTCCGCACCGCCCGGCGAGGCTCGCTCGACGCGACGTCGCTGCGCCTGGCCGCCTGACCGCACGCGCCGTCAGCGCGAGCGCCGGAGCGCCCGGCGTCGGGCGACGACCGAGCCGCGTTGCCTCCTGTCGGCCCGGCAAGGTAAGTTCGCGCGCATGGCTGTGGACCCTCGCTCGCGGACAAGCCGGCGCACCATCGTGCAGATGGTGGTCGTCGGCGTGGTCGCCTCGATCATCGGCATCCTCTGGGGGCTCTACATCGACTGGTTCCCGGTGCAGGGCTCCACGCAGGCCAAGAAGATCGACGACCTGTGGGACCTGATGCTCATCTTCGCGGTCCCGGTCTTCGTGCTCGTCGTCGTCGTCGTGCTCTTCGCCGTCAAGGAGTTCCGCCAGCGGCCCGGCGAGGAGGGCCTCGACGGACCGAACATCCACGGCAGCACGCGCCTGGAGATCATCTGGACGACGGTTCCGGCGCTCATCATCTTCATCCTCGTCGGATACTCCGCGGTCGTCCTGAGCGACATCGAGGAGGCCCCCGCCAAGGGCGCCCAGGAGATGGTCGTCGACGTCTACGGCGAGCAGTTCGCCTGGACCTTCAAGTACAAGGGTCTGGACGGCAAGCCCGTCAACACGACGCGCCTCTACCTGCCCGTGAACGAGTCGGTGAAGTTCGACGTCCACTCCAAGGACGTGCTCCACGACTTCTGGATCCCCGCGATGCGGATGAAGATCGACGCGGTCCCCGGGATCACGACGAGCTACCGCATCACCCCGAATCGCGTGGGCTCCTACGCCGATCGTCTGCGCCGAGCTCTGCGGCCTGGGCCACGCCGTCATGCGTCAGACCGCGTACATCATGCCCCCGGCGAAGTTCGCCGCCTGGCTCAAGAGCAAGAGCACCCCAGCGGCCGCAGCGGCGGCGGGCAGCACCGGTGCCGCCGGCGGCGCCCCGGCCACGGCCGCGATCGACGGCAAGACCCTCTTCACGCAGGGCAACGGCGAGTCGATCGCCTGCGGGAGCTGCCATCAACTCGCCGACGCGGGCACCCCGGCAGGCGGAATCGGCCCGGATCTCGACAAGGTGTTGCCCGGCGACTCCCCGGAGATGATCAGGACGTCGATCCTCAAGCCCCAGGCGGAGATCTCCAAGGGCTACCCGGCCAACGTCATGCCGCCGAACTACGGGCAGACGCTCAAGCCCGCAGAGATCGACGCCCTCGTCAAGTACCTCGTCGCCTCCACCAAGAAGTAAGGAAGACCTGATGCCCGCAGCAGCCCGACAGGCAGGATGGACCCGAGCGTTGACGTTCACCGTCATCGGGATCGCCTTCGCCTACGCCCTGAGCCTCGGCGCCCGCGCCGGACTCGGCTATGACCCGGTGCTGGACGGCGAAGCCGTCCTTCAGATCTCCCTCATCGCGGTCCCGTTCTTCTTCCTCGTCGGGCTCGGGCTGTTCGACTACTGGGGCTACTGGATGTCGGGTCGTCCGACCCGCCCGGAGGACCACTCCGGCCACGGCGCCAAGAGCTGGAAGAGCTACTTCTACCCGAACACCGACCACAAGGTCATCGGCGTCCAGTACGTCGTGCACTCGTTCTTCTTCCTGTTCGTCGGCGGGCTCTTCGCGATGCTCATCCGCGCCGAGCTCGCGCAGCCGGGCCGCCAGTTCATCGACGCCAACACGTACAACGGCGTGTTCAGCGTCCACGCCTCGATCCTCATCTTCCTCTTCATCATCCCGGTGTTCGCGGGCTTGGCGAACTACGTCCTGCCGCTCATGATCGGCGCGCCGGACATGGCGTTCCCGCGCCTGAACGCGCTCTCCTTCTGGCTGCTCCCGATCGCCGGCGTGATGATGCTGGGGTCGTTCTTCGCACCGGGTGGCTCCTTCGCGTCGGGCTGGACGGCCTACGCGCCGCTTGTCGACGAGCGCACCGATAGGCCAGGTGTTCTTCACGATCGCGGTGCAGTTCGCCGGGGCCTCGTCGATCGCCACGGCGCTGAACTTCCTCGTCACGATCATCACGATGCGGGCCCCGGGGATGTCGTTCTTCCGGATGCCGCTGCTCGTGTGGGCGAACTTCGCGACCTCGCTGCTCGTCGTCATCGCGACGCCGTTCATCGCCGCCTCGCAGTTCTTCGTCCTGCTGGACCGCGGCCTCGGCTTCAACTTCTTCGACAACGGCCAGGGCGGCGACGTGCTGATGTATCAGCACGTCTTCTGGTTCTACTCACACCCCGCGGTCTACATCATGATGCTGCCCGGCTTCGGCATCGTCAGCGAGGTGCTCGCAGTCAAGTCGCGCAAGCCGATCTTCGGCTACCGGATGATGGCGTTCTCCCTGCTGGCGATCGTCGGACTCGGCTTCACCGTCTGGGCGCACCACATGTTCGTCTCGGGCATGCAGAACTGGATCCGCGTCCCGATGATGATCACCACCGCGATCATCGCCGTGCCGACGGGCATCAAGATCTTCAGCTGGCTGGCGACCCTCTGGCGTGGCGTGCTGAAGCTCGACACGCCGATGCTCTTCGCCCTGGGCTTCCTGACGATGTTCACGCTGGGCGGCATCTCCGGCGTGATGCTCGCGATGATCCCGATCACGATCCATGTCAGCGACACGTACTTCATCGTCGCCCACATCCACTACGTCCTCTTCGGCGGGTCGCTCTTCACGATCTTCGCCGGCGTCTACTACTGGTTCCCGAAGATGACGGGGCGGATGTACGACGAGAAGCTCGGCAAGATCCACTTCTGGCTGACGTTCGTCTTCTTCAACGCCACGTTCGCCCCGATGCACCTCATCGGCCTGGACGGCATGCCGCGACGCGTCGCGGACTACGCCGACACCTACGCGTCGTGGAACCTCATCATCTCGCTGTCGTCCTTCGTGCTCGGCCTCAGCACGCTGATCTTCGCGTACAACATGATCGCCTCCTGGCGGGGCGGCCCGCGTGCGGTGGGGAACCCGTGGCGTGCGCTCACCCTGGAGTGGCAAGTCAGCTCGCCGCCGCCGGTGTTCAACTTCGACGCGATCCCGACCGTCGTCGGTGGCCCGTACGAGTACGGCGTCCCCGGGGCCGTGCACGGGGTCTTCCCCGATGAGACGCCACCAGCGGTCGTCGCCGGGACCCCCACCCCCACACCGACCACCACCGCGAACGACTAGCGGACAGGAGCATCACCGTGAAGACCATTCTCGCCGTCGCCAACGAGACCATCGGCGGCCAGCAGCTCATCGACACGATCGTCGACAAGGCCCGCGACGACCAGGCTCGGGTGATCCTCTGCGTCCCGCGGACGGCTGCCCACGCACGGCAACGTCATCTACGACGACTCCGTCTACGACGCGGCTCGCGTGCGTGTCGACCTGGCCCGCACCTACCTCCGCTCCCAGGGCATCGAGGCCATCGGCGAGGTCGGGGATCCCGACCCCTACAGCGCCACCATGGATGCGGTGGCCGAGTACCACCCGGACGAGATCATCATCTCGACGAAGCCCGCGTCGAGCTCGGGCTGGATGCGCCGCGATCTCATCGAGCGCATCACCGAGGCGTCCGGACTGCCCGTCGAACACGTCGTCACCGACATCGACTCCCAGGGCATCGCGTTCGGCGTGACCCTCGTCGTCGCGAACCGCACGGCCTCGAGCGACGAACTGCTCGATGCAGATGCGTTCCAAGTCATCGCGACGAGCGCCACCTGTTCATCATCGTCGTGCCCCAGGAGGGCGGCGAAGGCACCGCCGCGAGCCGGGCCAGGGCGCGGCTCGTGCAGCTCGTGGACCGCGCGAAGTCCGCCGGCCTCCTGGCGGCCGGGATGATCGCCGACCCGGACCCCTACACCGCGACGATGAACGCCGTCCAGTTCTTCCGCGTCGACGACATCATCGTCTCCACGCTGCCGGCCACCCGCTCGGGTTGGCTGCGCGCCGACCTCGTCAAGCGCATCGGCACCGCGACCGGCAAGCCCGTCACCCACGTCGAGGTCCAGCCCGCCGGTTCACCGGCCACGGCCTGAGCCTCCCGGCCCCAGACAGACACGAGAGAGACATGGAAGCCGCCGCGATCCACGCAGACCACGCGCACCACCACGGCCCGCCGGAGGCCAACCGCAGCTCGCGGGTCGACGCCGCAGTTGCTCGGCATGCTGCTGTTCATCATCAGCGAGATCATGGTGTTCGGTGCGTTCTTCACGGCGTACTTCTTCATCCGGGTCGTCAATGCGGACAACCAGTGGTTTCCGTTCGACGAGTTCGAGCTCCCGAAGCTCGTCGCCGGGGTGAACACCGCGATCCTGCTCTCCTCTTCCCTGACGCTGCACTGGGCCCAGACGTGCGCGAAGAACGGCAACCGCTTCGGCCTGAAGGCCGGGATGCTGACGACCTTCCTGCTCGGCTTCGCGTTCCTCTTCATCCAGGTCAACGAGTACATCCACATCGGCTTCGCGCCGCACGACCACGCGCAGGGCTCGATCTTCTACGGCCTCACCGGCCTGCACGGCGCTCACGTGTTCATCGGCCTGACGCTGCTTGGCCATCGTCACCGTGCGGGCCTTCCGCGGGCACTTCACGCCTGAGGAGCACGCCGGCGTCGAGATCCCCGGGATCTACTGGCACTTCGTCGATGTGATGTGGATCGTCGTGTACACGACGATCTACATCGTCTGAGCCGCTCCGAGATGCCGTCGGACCCGCCACCGCGCGAGCCTTGGTGGCTTCGCGCGCTGGCGCCGTTGCGCTCTGAGGACGCGATGTTCCGCGTCCTTCTCGGAGTCGCGGCGGTGTGCGGGACGGTCATCGCCCTCACGCTGTTGCTGCGCGCGGTCTTCTAGGCACCCGAACGCAGCTGTGCTCGGCGTCGAGTGCGCCGCCGCGACCGGGAGGGCGAGCGCCGCGCCGGACGCTGCGTCTGCGTTGGCCGTCCGGGGCCCGCGCTGCTCACCCGCGGCCGGCTTCGCGGCCCCGGGGCGTGACAGCCCTCAGGCGCGTCGACAGACGTGCCGGCAAGGCCAGAGCGTTCGGCAGACGCCGCGGCGAGGCCAATGCGTCGAAAACGTGCCGGCAAGGCCAGAGCATCGAAGATGCGGCGGCAGGGCCGGAGCGGGCCCGCCCCGATCTACTTGACGGTCAGCGTGCCCTTCATGCCCGCCGCCAGGTGTCCGGGGACCTCGCAGACGTAGGTGTACGTGCCGGGCGCGAAGTCGGCCTTGAACACCGACTTGCCCTTCGAGACGACCTCACCCTGGCCCTTGCCGGCGATGGCGATGTTGTGCGGCACCCCTGAGGAATTGTCCATCTCGACCGTCAGCGGCCCCGCGGGGGCCTCGGCCTTCGCGTTGACGAACAGCAGCTGACCGGTGGGGTCGGCGGGAATCTTCAAGAGACCGTCGACCGCGACCGCCGGCTTGTCGGACCCCGCGGACTTCACCGCCGTGGCAAGCAGGCCCTGGTCCTTCCCGCCCGCGCCCGCCACCTTGGCGACGTAGGCAGCGACGTCACCTGCGGTATCCGGGTCGACGAGGTTGGCGGGCATGATCCCGGTCCCCGCGCTGCCCCCGACCGAGGGATAGCCGATCTGCTTCTTCACGACCCCGCGGATCGCGTCGTCGCCGAGCCCGTCGATCTTCGCGCGACGGAACGCCTCGTCGAGGTTCGGACCCGTGACACCCTTCGTCCCGGCTCGCGCCAGCACGTGGCAAGACCCGCATTTCTGCACGAACTGCTGCTTGCCGGCAACCAGATCCGGGTTGTCGTCCTTGATCGAGCAGCCGCTCATCGCGAGCGCTGCGGTGACGGTCGCGAGCGACGCGGCTACGGGAATCCCTCTCATCGAGCGCGATGCTACATGGGTTCGCCGACGCCACGCCAGACGCTCGGTCCGATCAGGCGGTCGAGAACCATCGAGCCGGGCTTCCCGGACGATCGGTAGAGTCCGACCCGTGAGCATCCGTCAGCGTTATCGCATGCGTACCCCGTCGACCGGCCGCGAGATCTTCCTCGAAGCCGAGCCGGGAAAGACCTACGTGGACCGCGACACCGGCGAGCCCCTGGAGGTCGTCGGCAAGGTCCTGCCCCTGCCCCCCTCGGAGTCCCAGCTGCCCTGGGCCGTCGAGAACCTCCGCTTCTGCCCCTGGTGTGACCAGATGGCGCAGAAGGACCTGAACGACTGCCCGACGTGCGGTCGCCGGATGGGCCCCGTCCACACGCACTGAGAGAGGTACCCGCCTTGTCCGCTCGTCACGCCACCACCGCCCTGCTCACCGCCTTGGCGTTCGGCGCGGGGGTGGCCGGCTGCGGCGGGTCCGACACGACGGGCGACGTCGTGCCCAAGTCCACCCCCCGGCTGTTGCCGCCGAGCAACGAGGCCCTGGCGCCGGCGGCCGGCTCCGGTGCAGCCGCGGCCGACGCGAACGGCACCGATGCCACAGGAGCCGACACCACCACGACCGACTCCGGCGCGGGAACGTCGTCCGCGGGCACCACGAGTCCTCCGGCGGCTGCCCCCACGAACACCCCGGACACCTCTGGTGGGGCATCGCCGACACCGGCGCCCGCAGCGACGCCCACCGCCACGACCCCGACTGCCACCACACCGCCCGCCGACACCGGCGGCGCCGACGCCGGCGGGTTCAGCACCTTCTGCAAGGACAACCCGGGCGCCTGCCCCGACGGCTGAGCCGCTCCCAGGGGAGCGGTCCCGCCGCCTACTTGTTCGGCTTCGGGTCCGACACGACCGTCGCGCTGTACGTCAGGCGCGCGGTGCGGTACAGGCAGTAGAAGCGGACGACGTTGTTCGTCTGGGTCTGCGCGCTCTGCTTGTTCGTGTCGTCGCACGAGCCCTTCGGCCGCGACGCACGCCACGACGTCGTGCCGGGCTGATTGTTCGCCAGCGCCGGCGCCCACGTCGGGACGGTGAGGCCGATGACGTAGCCCTTCTTCACCGGGATCGACTCCTTCAGCGCGAACTGCACCGTCTGGCCGAGGTAGCGCGTGAGCTTCTGCGGCTCGCCCTGGGCGATGACGCGGTGGTACTGCTTGTTGCCCGCACGCAGGACGGTGATCTGCGCGACCGGCTCGCCACCGAGGTTCTCGTTGAAGAACGCGACCTGCTTGGGACCGGGCTTGGAGAGCTTGATCGTCCAGGCGACGATCCGACCGTCAGCTTTGACGACGTCGATGTCGCGGGTCGAGCCGACCTTGACCTGGAAGCCGGTCGTCTGCGGGATCGCGACGCACTTGGGCTGCGGGCAGGCCGGCGTGGCACCGTCCTCGATCGGACCGACCTCGCTGATCGCGGCGAAGCCGACCGCCGGGAGGGCCAGGAGCCCAGCCGTCATCGCTGCCACCGTCTTCTTGGAACGTTTCACACCACCATTCAACACGAGCGGGCCACCGAGTTGCGGCCCTGCCGCAAAACCTGTTGCGTACGCAAGTACCGGTAGGGTGCGAGGTATGGCGGCGATCGAGGTATCCGGACTGCAGCGCGAGTACCGCGGCGGGCTCATGGCGGTGGACGGGATCGACCTCGAAGTCAAGGCCGGTGAGGTCTACGGCTTCCTGGGCCCGAACGGCGCCGGCAAGACGACGACGGTGCGGATGCTCGTGACGCTGCTGCGCCCTACAGGCGGGTACGCGCGCGTGGCGGGGCACGACGTCGCGACCGAACCGCAGCAGGTCCGCCGCCGCATCGGTGTCGCGCTGCAGGAGGCTGCACTGGACGGGCTCATGACCGGACGCGAGCTCGTCGAGCTGCAGGCGACCCTCCACGGGATCCCGCCGAAGCAGGTCGCCGAGCGCGCCCAGGATCTCATCGGACGGGTCGGTCTGAGCGACGCGCAGGAGCGCCGGGTCCAGACCTACAGCGGTGGCATGCGCCGCCGCCTGGACCTCGCGATGGCACTCATCCACGCCCCGGAGGTGCTCTTCCTCGACGAACCGACGACGGGCCTTGACCCCACGAGCCGCGCGACGCTGTGGAACGAGGTGCGCCGGCTGAAAGCCGACGGGACGACCGTCTTTCTCACGACGCAGTATCTCGAGGAGGCCGATCAGCTCGCCGACCGCGTGGGGATCATCGCCAGCGGCAGGATCGTGGCCGAAGGGACGCCCTCCGCGCTCAAGGCCGAGGTCGGTCTCCCCCACCTGGACCTCTCCTTCGACGGGGACGTGGACCACGTCCGCATCCGTGAGGTCCTCGCACCGTTCGGCGAGGTCCGGGACGACGCTCCGGTCGGCGCCGACGTGTCGATCGGCGTGCGCGAGGGCTCGGGGGCCATCGCCCGGGTCGTTCGCGCCCTCGACGAGGCCGGCGTCACGGTCGGCCGCGTCGAGCTCGTGGAGCCGACCCTCGACGACGTGTTCGCCGCGCGCACCGGCAGCCATCTGGAAGGTGCCGGCGAGCCTGTCGTATGACCGATCTGACCTTTCGCGCTCCGGGTCACCATGGCCCTCGCGCCGGCGTGCGCTGCGCAACGCGCTGCGCCGACCGCAGTTCCTGGCGCCGCTCGTCCTGTTCCCGTCGATGTTCCTCGCGGTGAACGTCGGCGGCCTGGCCCGGACGACGTCGCTGCCGGGCTTTCCTGCGGTGAACGGCTTCCTCGACTTCCAGCTGGCCGGGGCGATGACCCAGTCGCTTCTGCTCGGGGGGGTCGCCACCGGGATCGCGACGGCACTCGAGATCGAGGGCGGGTTCTTCGACCGCCTCGTCGCCTCCCCCATCCCGCGCACCTCGATCGTCGTCGGCCGCCTCGTCGCCACCGGCGCGACCGCGGTCGCGCAGATCACGTACTTCCTGTCCATCGGGCTTGCTGTTCGGCGCCAGCGTGAAGGGCGGCGTCCCCGGCGTCCTGGTCGTCTACCTCATCGGGACGATCGCGGGCGTCGGCTTCGGTGCGATCGGCCAGGCGCTCGCGCTGCAGGGCCCAGAGCGCCTCGTCGGTCCAGGGCATCTTCCCGCTCGTCCTCGTGGTGCTCTTCGCGTCCAGCGCGTTCTTCCCCAAGGCGCTGCTGTCCAGCCCGGTCGACAGCGTCGCGAAGTACAACCCGCTGAGCTACATCGCGGACGGCATCCGCACCCCGATCATCGACGACGTCGGCTCGACCGCGACCCTGGAAGGGCTGGCCGCCGCGCTGCTGGTCGTCGCCGTCGCCGGAGGCGTGGCCGTCCTCGCGCTGCGCGGAAGGCTGCGTGAGGCATGAGGCACAGCGCCGTCGTCATCCGAGCGCTCGTGCGCCGCGCCCTCAACGAGATCCTCCGGGTCCCGGGAGCGGCCATCCCCGGTGTGCTGGCCCCGACGATCTTCATGCTCGGTCTGTCGAGCGTCTTCGGCAAGGCCGCGTCGCTCCCTGGATTCACGACCGACGACTTCATGACGTTCATCGTCCCCGTCGGCCTGCTGCAAGGGCGCGGGCTTCACCGGCGCCGCCACAGGGGTCAACCTCGCTCGCGACATCGAGCAGGGCTGGTTCGACCGACTTGTCCTGTGCCCTGCCCCGCGGACGACCCTCCTGGCCGGCGTCGTCGCCAGCGCGGGCATGCGCGCGCTGCTGCCGGGGACCTTCCTGCTGATCGTCGCTTTCTCGTTCGGCGTCGATGTGCCGTCCGCGCTCGGCCTGGCCCTGGCCGTGTTCCTCGTCATGGGCCTGGCCTGCGCCATGGCCTGCTTCAGCGTCGTCATCGCATTGCGCTTCCGCACCCAGCAGGCCGCGCCGCTCATGCAGATCGCGAGCTTCATCGGAGTCCTGTTCACCACGTCGTACGCCCCGAAGGAGTTGCTGCAGCCGTGGCTGCAGACCGCTTCTGACATCAACCCGGTCACGCACATCCTCGAGGGTGTGCGCCAAGGGTTCGTCGGCGACGTGACCTGGGCGCACACGTGGCCCGCACTCCTTGCGGTCTTCGGGCTCGTCGCGCTCTTCGGGGCGATCGCCGCCCGCGGGCTGCGCCGCTACGGCAACTAGCTCTGGGTCGCTCAGCGCTCGGGGGGTGCTTCGAGGCGCAACACGAGCTTCGCCGTCTGCGGCGCGTCCGGCAGCGTGTCGACGCAGCCGGATTTCGTGCAGCCGGCACGGGTGGCCTCCGCCGCGAACTTGATGACCGGCGGCTTGCCGACGGAGCTCTGGCTGAAGCGCAGGACGAGGCTGCGTGCGCTCGTCCGTGACACCACGGCGTTGGCGACCTTCTTCGGAAACGCGTTGACCTGTTCGGCCATGACGGTGCCGCGGAACTTGCGATGCCGAGCGTCGACGGTCGCACAGACCAGGTAGTCCGGCGGCAGGACGCCAGGCGTCGTCGACGTGTAGACCCGCAGGCAGACGGAGCCGGGCGGCCCCTCTCTGGCGATGAGGTCGCGCATCGCGAGCGTCGAAGCGAAGCTCATGCCCGCCCGCAGGCGCCCGTCGCTGCCGCGCTGCAGCGAGACACGCGTCAGGTCCGGCGCGCCCTTGGCGGCTCCGCCGGCCTTCTCGGTCGCGATCACCGCGGTGTCACCCGGGGCCGCGAGCGCCGCGGCGCTCCCCATCGCGATGATGCCGAGGCCAATGGCGGCGGCAGCCCGACGCATCGGTCGTAGAGCGCGACGAACGTCCGGTCCTGAGCGCGGATGGGGTGACACGACCCCATCATGACGCCTCAGGTCAAGCTGGTGTGGGACCTGCAAGACCGCATGCGCGCACGGCCACGCATGCGTCCGCGGTCAGCGTCCCTCGTAGGTCGCCTTGCCGGGCCCGACGTCGAGGAACGACCGCACGGCGTTCTGCAGGTCCTCGCTCCCGAAGAGCGGTCCGGAGACCTCCCCGACGATCGCGTCCGCCGCGCGCGTCCCGCCGTTCAACTGCTCGCGGACGATCCGCTTCGTCGCCCCGTGTGCGAGCGTCGGCCCGTTGGCGATCTTCAGCGCGAAGTCCCGAGCGGCCTCGGCGAACCCCTCGTCGGGAAGGACACGGTTGACGACGTTCCACTGCTCCAGCGTCGCCGCCTTGAACAGCTCGCCGGTGTAGACGAGCTCACGTGCCCGTGCGGGCCCTGCGCGCTCGGCCAGACGCTGTGGGCCGCCCATCGACGGCGTCAGACCGACGACGATCTCCACGAGGCCGAACTTCGCCGATTCGGCTGCGAGCAGGAGGTCGCAGGCGAGGCTGAGCTCGAACGCCGCGGTCAGGCACAGCGCGTGGGCCGCGAACACCGTCGGGAACGGGAAGTCCTCGACGGTGTGGATGAGGACGAGCAGGTCGTCCCACAGCTTGGCGCCCTGCTCGGGGGTCAGCCCGTCGAAGAGATGGACGTCCACCCCGCCGGAGACGGCGCGCCCCTCGGCGCGGATGAGCAGGCCACGAGGATGGTCGGCGGCGACCTGGCGGACCGCCTCGGTCAGACCGTCGATGAGCGCCTGGTCGAAGAGGTTCAGCGGCGGAGCGCTGAGCGTGATGACGGCCAGGGGACCTTCCGTGGTCAGGGTGACGGGTGCGGTGGTCATGCGGTGAGCTCCTCAGCGACGGCCTTGATGTCGTCCATGTCCCCCGGGGTGGGAACCCACGGCAGACGCAGCGCGTCCTTCGCCGGATCGTCCCGGTAGCGGGGGATGACGTGGATGTGCAGGTGGAAGACGGTCTGCCACGCGTCGGCGCCGCAGGCGTTCAGCAGGTTGACCCCGTCGCAGCCGAGCTTGTCCTTCATCCGCTGCGCCAGACGCTGTGCGGCGAGGATCGTGGCCTGCAGATCCTCCTTGCCGATCGCAAGCAGGTCGCGGCTGTGGGCCTTCGGGATGACGAGGGCGTGACCGCGCGTGCCCGGGTTGATGTCCATGAACGAGAGCGTCTGCTCGTCCTCCTCCAGGACGAAGGCCGGCAACTCGCGGGCGATGATCTTGCAGAAGACGCATTCGCCGTCGGGGGCGTGGTCGGTCGGGCCCGGTGACATGGGCGGCAGGCTATAGGGACGGCGGCCCGGGCAGGGCGCTAGCCTCCGCCCCGTGTCAGCGTCAGCGTCTGTCCTGCCGGACCCCGACCCGCAGCTCATCGAGGACTGCGTCAGGCATCTCTCGACGATGGACCGGCCGTCGGCCTCTCCCGGGGAGCGCGAGGCGGCCTTCTGGATCGCGCAGGCCCTGCGCGACGAGGGGGCCACGGTCAGCGTCGAACGTGAGCGCGCGCACGGCGGGTACTGGTGGCCGCTCGGGCTTCCGGCAGCCATCGCCGGACTGGCCTCGTGGCGCCTGGGCCGTCTCGCCGCGCTGGCCGGCGGGCTCTTCGGTGCCGCCGCGATCGCGGACGACATCTCCGGCGGACGCCAGTGGTTTCGCCGGACCTTCCTGCCGCTGCGCGACACCCACAACGTCGTCGCGACGATCGGGGACCCGGACGCGGCCCACACCGTCCTGCTCGTCGCCCACCACGACGCCGCCCACTGGTCGCTGCTCTTCCATCCCGGGGTCGGCCCGTACATCGGCGACCGCTGGCCCGAGCTGCTGGAGCTGTCCGACGACACCCCGCCGCTCATGTTCCCCGTGTTCGGCGGTCCCCTGCTCGTTGCGCTCGGTGCGCTCACCGGCCGCCGGCGTCTTCGGCACGCCGGGACGTTCCTCAGCCTCGGGACGGCAGCAGCGATGACCGAGATCGGCTCCCGGTCGACGGTCGCCGGAGCGAACGACAACCTCACCGGCGTGGCGACGCTGCTGGCCGTGGCCCGCACGCTGAGGGAGCAACCCGTGGAGGGCCTGCGGGTCATGCTGCTCTCCACCGGGTCCGAGGAATCCTTCATGGAGGGCATGCAGGGCTTCGCGCGCCGGCACTTCCCGAGGATGCCGATCGACGAGACGCACGTCATCTGCATCGACACGGTCGGCTCGCCGGAGCTGCTCGCCCTCGAGGGTGAAGGCATGCTCAAGATGCGCGAGTACCCCGCTGCCTTCAAGGACCTCGTCTCCGAGGTCGCCGCCGAGCAAGGCATCCTCGTCCACCGCGGGATGCGCTTTCGGAACGCGACCGACGGGCTGCTGGCGCTGAAGGCCGGCTACCCCTCGGTCATGCTCGGCTCGATGAACAAGTACAAGCTCCCGAGCAACTACCACTGGCCGACGGACGTCGCCGACAACGTGGACTACGGCACCGTCGCGGACTGCGCGCGTCTGTGCGACGGCGTCGTCCGCCGCTTGGCGGACCGGTTCGGCGGCGCCGCGCCGCGTCCCTAGGCCGGCGGAGCGTCCAGCTCCGCGCGGGCGAAGGAGATGGCACCGGCCTCGTCGGTGACGGTCCCGGCGTAGCGCTCCTCGTCCAGCCGGGCCAGGAGGGCACCGAGCGCCGGGCCGGGCGCGATGCCCAGCGCGTTCGCCAGGACGTCGCCGCGCACCAGCGGCTCCTGCGCCTCCCACGCCGCCCAGTCCAGGGCAGGACCGATGACCTGCCGGGTGAGCTCCATGTGGGCTTCGATCGCAGGGCCGGCGTTCTCCCCGCGCGTGGCCAGCCGGTCGGCGACGCCGAGCAGCGTCACGTCGACGGCGACCGGGTCGCAGCCCTTCAGATACCGGTGGATGCTGCGCCGGTCCAGCGGACGATGGCGGACGAGAAAACCGAGCGACAGGTGGTTGCGGGCGAGGTCCGAGACGTAGGTGCGGGTGCGGTCGCTCGTGCGCAGGCGCGTGAGGATCTCGCGGCTGATGCGAGCCCCCTCACGGTCGTGTCCGGGGAACCCCGCGACGCCTGTGGGGTGGACGACCCGGGTCTGGGGCTTGGCGATGTCGTGGAGCAGTGCGGCGAAGCGCATGGCCTGCCCGCGGTTCAGCTCGTCGGCCAACGGCTGCGCGAGCCAGCCACGGATCGCTTCTGCGTGCTCGGTTCCCAGACGGGCGCCGGGATCCTGCTGCAGGTCGATCGTCTCCTGCAGGACGGCGAGCGTGTGGTCGTACACGTCGAGGTGATGGAACCGGTTCTGCGCGACCCCGCGCAGCGCGGCGAGCTCCGGCAGGACGACGTCGGTGACCCCGAGGTCGTCCATGAGCTCGAGCCCCTCCAGCGCGGTCGGCGCGCAGACCACGCGCTTGAGCTCGGCGAAGATCCGTTCGCCGGCGATGTCGGTCAGCGACGGCGCATGGGCGCGGGCCTCCTTCGCGGTTGCCGCGTCGGGGACGAGGTCGAGCTCGCACGCAAAACGCGCCAGGCGCAGCACCCGCAGCGGGTCGTCGGGGAAGGCACGCTGGTCGACCATCCGCAGGCGATGGGCGCGCAGGTCGCCCGCGCCGTCGTGCGGATCCAGCAGCGGTCCGCCACCCAGCGGCTCGGCGATGGCGTTCACCGTGAAGTCACGCAAGGCGAGGTCCGCCTCGATGCAGCCGTCGCGGAGCGGGCTGAGATCGACCTGCCAAGAGCGACCGGGGCCCATGACGCGCCAGGCGCCGAAGATCTCCCCCAGCGGGAAGCAGGGGCCGCCGGCGCTGAGCGCCAGGTGTCGGGCGGCGGCCTTGACGTCCCCTCCGATGACGAGATCGACATCGCCGGTGTCGCGGCCCATGAGCCGGTCGCGAACCGCGCCGCCGACAAGCCAGGCCTCCTGGCCGCGCAGCGCCTCGCGGGCCGCCTCCAGCGCTGCGCTCAAGACGCCGGGGTCCCTGAACGGTGATGGATGCGCCGCGTCCGGGGGAGCAGGGCCGTCGTCACCTCGTAGTTGATCGTGTCGCTCCTGAGCGCAACCGCCTCGGCGCTGAGGCCCGGACCGACGAGTACGACCTCGTCTCCCACGGCCACACCGGCGCCGTCGGGGCCCAGGTCGACGGTGATGTTGTCCATGCTGACCGTCCCGACCTGAGGGAGCAGCGCCTCACCGATGCGCACGTCTGCCCGTCCGGTCGTGGCCCGTCGCCAGCCGTCTCCGTAACCGATCGGCACCGTCGCCAGGAGGGTGTCGCGCTCGGCGACGAAACGCCGCCCGTAGCCGGCGCTCTCCCCCTTGCGGCAGGGCTTGACGGCGGCGACGTGGCTGACGAGCTGCAGGGCAGGGCGCAGGTTCCACGCCGCGGCATCTTCGCCGAAGGGATCCAGGCCGTAGAGCCCGACACCCGGGCGGACCATGTCGAAGTGGCATGCCGGCTCGCGGAGGACGCCGGCGGAGTTCGCGGCGTGCACGAGCAGGTCAGGTCGCTGTGCCCGCAACGGCGCGACCCAGGCAGTGAAGCGGCGGAGCTGCTCGTCGAAGAAGGGCTCGCTGCGGTCGTCGGCGGTGGCGAAGTGGGTCATGGCGCCGACGAGGCGGTCCCCCGCGGCCTGGAGCACTCGCGTCGCCTGCTCCGGGTCACGCGTGCCGAGCCGGCCCATGCCGCTGTCGAGCTTCACGTGGACTCGCGCAGACGCCGGCAACGTCGCGAGAAATGCCTCCTCCCAGACGACGAGGTCGGCGCCGGCCGCCAACGCGATCGCCGTGTCCTCGGCGTCCAGGGCGCCCATGACGAGGATCGGGCCCGGCAGGCCGGCGGCACGCAGATCGGCGGCCTCCGCAGCCCCTGCGACAGCCAGCCAGTCCGCTCCGGCCTCGAGCGCCGCTCGGGCACACGCAGCGGCGCCGTGGCCGTATGCGTCGGCCTTCACGACCGCGCACAACCGTGCGGCCGAGGCCGCGCCCGCGAAGGCACGGGTGTTGTGCGCGACGGCGTCCAGGTCGACGCGGGCGACCGCGCGGGCCATCGGCGGGTTACGCCTCGGCGAGGGCCTGCAGCACGTCGACGCGCGTGACGACGCCGACGAGGCGGCCGTGCTGCACCACGGGCAGGCGGTTGTGGCCGGAGCGGGCGATGATCTTGGCTGCGTCCTGGACGCTGGAGGCGGCGTCGACGGTGTCGGGCTCCTCGCTCATCATGTCCTGCGCGGTCGCGGCGAAGGCCTTGCGCAGGCGCTCTTCGTACCGGTGCAGCGACTCGAGGTAGATGACGCCGCCGAAGAGCTCGATGTAGTGCGGAAGATGCAGGTCGCCCTGCTCGTCGGCGATGACGAGGTCGGCCTCGGTGATGATGCCGACGCAGCGGCCACCGTCGTTGACGACAGGGACGCCGGGGAGTTCGTGCTCCTTCAGCGTGCGCACCACCTGCTCCACCTCCGTCCCGGGTGAGACGGTGACGGGCTCGGCGTCCATGATCTGCGCAACGGTGGTCATCGCCGTCCAGCGTACCGGGCGCCGGCGATCGCCCCGGCGAGCGCGGCCACGACGTCGCCCGCGATCACCCCGTCCGGCCCGTGCGGCTCAGCGGCCGTGCGGCCGGCGAGCAGATGCGCCCGCACCGCCGCGCAGGCCGCATGCCAGGGTGCCATCCCGGCAGCCAGGAACGCCCCGCAGACTCCTGCGAGGACGTCGCCCGTACCGGCCGTCGCAAGCGCCGGGGCGCGGCCCTCGCTCACGGCGACGAACCCGTCCGGCGTCGCGATGAGCGTGTCGTCGCCCTTCAGGACGACGATCGCCTGCGCCCGCCGCGCGGCCTCGAGCGTCCGCTCGAGCCGTTCGGCCTCGACGTCGGAGCTGTCGACCCCCAGCAGACGCCCGAGCTCGCCCGCGTGCGGCGTCAGCACCGTCGGCGCGTGGCGTGCAGCCAGCGCGTCGGGGTCCCGGGCGAAGGCAGCGATCGCGTCGGCGTCCAACACGAGCGGTCCAGGCGCGCCGAGGGCCACTGCGCGCGCGCAGGCCAGCGCGCCGTCGCTGCGGCCCATGCCTCCGCCGAGGGTCAGGGTGCCGCCGCGAGCCTCCAGAAGGTCGAGGACGACGGCCGCGGCCGCGCAGACGAGCGTCCCGTCCCCGTCATCGGGAAGGCCCCGGGTCATGACCTCGGTGAGCTTCACCTCGTAGATCGATTCCAGGCTTCGCGGAACGCAGGCGGTGACGTATCCGGCGCCAGAGCGAGCCGCAGCCTCCGCGGTGAGGCACACCGCGCCGGTCAGGCCGCGTGACCCTCCGCAGGCCACGACGTGTCCGCCGGTGAACTTCGTCGACGACGCCCCGCGCGTGGGCAGGTCGTCCAGGACGTCGTCGGCGGCCAGCAGGCCGACCCGCGGCCCCTGGGCTCGCACGCCGATGTCGACGATGTGGACGTCGCCGACGAAGCCCTTCCCGGGCGCGATCCACAGCCCCGGTTTGGCCGCCGCGAACGTCACGGTCGCGATCGAGTGGACCGCGACGTCCGTGTCCGGGACCGCGCCGGTCGCCGCGTCGACCCCGGACGGGACGTCGCAGGCGACGACAGGGAGGCCGGACGCCCTCAAGGCCCGGATCGCGCGGGCGACGGCGCCACGCGGCGTACCGGTGACACCCGTGCCCAGCAGTGCGTCGATCGCCCCCGTGCAGCCCTCCAGCGCCGCGGGCTCGAACGGTCGCGGACGCTCGGGCAACCGGCCCAGGTTGACCGCAGCGTCCCCGTGCGAGTCCTCTGCGGCGGAGGTCGTCAGGACGCGGACCTCGCGGCCGGCCGCGTGCAGGAGGCGCGCCGCCACGAAGCCGTCGCCGCCGTTGTTCCCCTTTCCGCACAGGATCGCGATCGGCCCAGCGGGCAGGAGCTTCTCGGCGAGCTGCGCAAGGCCCCCTCCGGCTCGCTCCATGAGGACGGTGCCCTCGGTCCCCCCCGCGATCGCCGCCGCATCCGCGGCCCGGATCGCATCGGGGCCCGGCAAGGCGTCCAACCAGTCGGGCAGGCCGCTCACGGTCGGTGCCCTTCGACGACGACCGACGCTCCGGCGGTCGTCGGGGTGTGGGTCAGCGAGAGGTGGATGCTCGCGCCCCGTGCGGTCGCGACCCGGGCGGTCTCGCCCTGGAGCGCCACGTGTACGCCGGAACTCCCGCCGCCCACGACTTCGATCTCCAGCGCGCGCATGACCTTCAAGCCCAGCGCCTTCGTCACCGCCTCCTTCGCGCAGAACCGGGCGGCGAGATGCTGGGCCGGCCGCGCCCGCGTCGCGGCGTACGCCTGCTCCTGCGCCGTGAACAGGCGCCCAGCGAGTGCGGGCCGGCGCCCCAGCGCGCGCTCGAGCCGGTCGATGTCGAGCAGGTCCAGCCCGATCCCGATGACCATGACGCCGCGCCTGTGGGCCTACTCGACGGTGACGGTCTTGGCGAGGTTGCGGGGCTGGTCCACGTTGAGCCCGCGCTTGCGGGCGATCTCGTATGCCAGCAGCTGCAGCGGGATCGTCGCCAGCAGGGGCTGCAGGATCCAGTCGGTCGCCGGAATGGGGACGACGTACTCGGCGTGCTCGGCCATCTCGGCGTTCCCGGCGCTGGCGATCGCGATGACGTGGGCGCCGCGCGCACGGACCTCTTGGATGTTCGACACCATCTTGTCCAGGATGGGTGAGTCGGTGGCCACGCAGACGACGGGGGTGCGCTCGTCCAGCAGCGCGATCGGACCGTGCTTCATCTCCCCTGCCGCGTATGCGTCCGTCGCGATGTAGCTGATCTCCTTGAGCTTCAGCGCGCCCTCCAGGGCGACGGCGCGGCCGGCGTGGCGGCCCAGGTAGAGGAAGAACTCGCTGTCCCCGTAGGCCTCGGCGATCGGCTTGAGGTCCAGCGTCTGCAGCATCTCGTCGATGTGGTGCGGCAGGCGCTTGACCTCGGCGACGAGCCGCACGAGCTCCTCGGGCGCCAGCGCGCCACGCAGTTCGGCCAGACGCAGCGCCAAGAGGTACAGGACGGCGACCTGGCAGGTGAAGGTCTTCGTCGCGGCCACGCTGATCTCGAGCCCCGCACGCGTGTAGAGCACGCCGTCTGCGTCGCGCGTGGCCTGGGAGCCCATGATGTTCGTGATGGCCAGGACGCGGGCGCCGCGCTCCTTGGCAAGGCTCATGGCCGCCAGCGTGTCGGCCGTCTCACCTGACTGCGTGATGCCGATGACGAGGTCGCGCTCGGAGACGATCGGGTTGCGGTAGCGGTACTCGGAGGCGACGTCCATGTCCACGGAGACCCGCGCCCACTCCTCGATCGCGTAGCGGCCGATGAGCCCGGCGTTGAACGACGTGCCGCACGCGACGATGACGATGCGGTCGATGCCGTCGAGGATCGACTCGTCGAAGCTCAGCTCGTCAGCCAGGTCGACCCCGTCGGGGCGCACGGTGCGGTCGGCGATCGTCTCGGAGAGGACGTCTGCCTGCTCGGAGATCTCCTTGAGCATGAACGTGTCGAAGCCGCCCTTCTCGGCGGTCTCCTCGTCCCAGTCGATGCGCTCGGTCTTGCGCTCGAGCTCCGTTCCGTCGGGCTGCATGATCGTCGCGCCCTCAGCCGTGATGACGACCAGCTCGCCGTTCTCGATGTACTGGACGTCCCGCGTCTCCTTCAGGAACGCCGGGATCGCGGAAGCCAGGAAGGTCTCCCCGTCCCCACAGCCGATGATCAGCGGGCATTCCAGGCGGGCACCGACCAGGACGCCGGGTTCGTCGAGGGACATGGCAACGAAGGCGAAGTGACCTTCGAGCTCGTTGTAGGCCAGCCGGACGGCCTCGCGCAGCGATCCGGAGGCCATGTGGTGGGCGACGAGGTGGGCGATGACCTCGGCGTCCGTTTCGCTCGTGAAGACCGCGCCTCGGTCCCGGAGTTGCTCCTTGAGCGCCATGTAGTTCTCGACGATGCCGTTCACGACGACGTGGACACGATCGCTCGTGTCGTAGTGCGGGTGGGCGTTGTCCTCGTTCACCCGGCCGTGGGTGGCCCACCGGGTGTGGCCGATGCCGGTGGTGGCCGGGCGCTCGGCGAGCGCGACCGGTGCACCCGCCCCGGCCCTCTCGAGGGCGGCCTCCAGGTGATCGAGGTTGCCGACCGCGCGGACGGACTCGATGTCCTCCCCGGCGATCACGGAGATGCCCGCCGAGTCGTACCCGCGGTACTCCAGCTTGCGCAGGCCGTTCAGCAGCAGCTGCTGCGCTTGGCGTTGGCCGACGTATCCGACGATTCCACACATGAGCGACAGAGAGTAGTGGCCGGACGCCAGGGGAACGGGGCCGGAGCCTGCCTCGGGGCGGTTCTAGGCGAGCGCGCCAGGCACGAGCGCGACGAGGCGGGCGCAGACAGCGTCCGTCTCGTCCTGCGTCGGTGCTTCGACCATCACGCGGACGAGCTGCTCGGTGCCCGACGGGCGCACGAGCACGCGTCCACGACCCTCGAGCTGCTCGGATTCGTCGTCGACAGCAGCCTGCAGGCCCGCATCGGTCATCGCCGCATCGCGATCGCTGACCTTCACGTTCACGAGCCTCTGCGGCAGCTTGTCCATGGCGTGGCGATCGGCGAGGTCTGCCCCGGCCAGCGCCTCGAGCGTCAGCAACGCGCTGGCGATGCCGTCGCCGGACGGGACGAAGCCCATGTCGATGATGTGTCCTGACTGCTCGCCGCCGAGTGCCCAGTCACGGTCGCGGAGCTCCTGCAGGACATAGCGATCGCCGACCCCGGTGATCGCGACGTCGATGCCGGCCTCGCGCATCGCCGAGTGGAAGCCGTAGTTCGTCATGACCGTCACGGCGACACCGTTGCCGCGCAGGCGGTCCTGGCCCCGCAGGTGCAGTGCCGCCAAGGCGATGAGCTCGTCGCCGTCCACGACGGCACCGGTGCGGTCCACCGCCAGGACGCGATCCCCGTCGCCGTCGAAGGCGAAACCGAGCTGATGGCCGCCGGCGACGACGGCGGCGCCCAGGGCTTCGACATGGGTCGACCCGCAGCCTGCGTTGATGTTCCGGCCGTCGGGCTCGTCGGCGATGACGTGCGTCGTCGCGCCCAGGCGGCGGAAGATCTCAGGGGCGACGCGGTAGGTCGCACCGTGCGCGCAGTCCAGCAGGACGTCGACCCCGGCGAGGTCCAGGCCCTGAAAGCGGGTCCGCAGCTCGCGCAGGTAGTCCTCCTGGGTGCCGTGGAGGGTGCGGACACGGCCGACGCCGCCGGCGACACGCTCGGAGGCGGCGTCCTCGGCGAGACGCTGCTCGATGCGCGCCTCGGTGGCGTCCGTGAGCTTCAGGCCATCGGCACCGAAGAACTTGATGCCGTTGTCGCGGTAGGGGTTGTGGCTCGCGGAGATGACCGCTGCGACGTCGAAGCCGTAGCGGCCGATGAGCAACGGGGCGGCAGGGGTCGGCAGGACGCCGCCGAGCAGGACCTCGCCACCGACGCTCGTGACGCCGGCCGCCAGCGCGGACTCGAGCATCTCGCCCGACTCGCGCGTGTCGCGGATGACGAGAACGCGCGGGCCGGCCGCCTCGGCTTCGAGCGTGACCGCCCGCCCCAGGGCGAGGGCGAGCTCGGCGGTGAGAACCTCGCCGGCGACGCCCCGGACACCATCGGTGCCGAACAGCTTGCGACCCATCTAAGGCACCAGGTGAGGGCGCGGAACCGCCGGGCGGCGCTGCGCGCCCGGTGCAACCCGCCGTGGCGGTTCCGTGGCCACGAAGTGGCCCTAGCGCTTGCTGAACTGCGGCTTCTTGCGGGCCTTCTTGAGGCCGGCCTTCTTGCGCTCCTTCACCCGCGCGTCACGGGTGAGGAAGCCGCGGCGCTTCAGCTCGCCGCGGAGATTCGGATCGGCCTCCAGGAGCGCACGGGAGATCCCGTGGCGCAGGGCACCGGCCTGGGACGAGACGCCGCCGCCGTGGATCGTCGCGATGACGTCCATGCGGTCTTCGTACCCGACGGTCTCCAGCGGCTGACGGATGTTCCGCTGCAGGGTGATGCGCGGGAAGAAGTCGTCCATCGGCTTGCCGTTGATCGTGTAGACGCCGGTGCCGGGCTTCAGGATGACGCGGGCCACGCCGGTCTTGCGCTTGCCGGTGGCGCGGTAGCGCGCATCGGCGGACAGATCGACGTTCGCGACGATCGGCTGGTCGTCGATGACGTCCTCGTCGTCGTCCGACGGGATGATCTCCTCGCCGTCCTCGTCGTACAGCGTCTCGCGGCCCAGGGGATCCTGGCCCTCGGTGACGATGTCGACCTCGAGATCCATCCCGGGGATGGAGGGCTTGGCGCGCGGGGCGACCTCGGCCTCGTCCTCGTCGTCGGAGTCGTCATCGGCGGTGGGCGCGTCGGTCGCCTCAGGGGCGTCCTCCGCGGCGTCCGCTGCCGGCACCTCGTCGGCGGGCGCCTCGGCGACCGGAGCCTCCTCGGCGATCTCTTCGACGACGACCTCTTCAGCGGGCGCCTCGGTGGCCGGAGCCTCGGTGGCCGGAGCCTCCGCCTGCGGCGTCTCTTCGGGTGTCGCTTCGTTCGGCGTCTCGTCAGCCATCAGGACTTGATCTCCATCGGGGTCGGGCCCTGCGCGGCATGCGGATGTTCCGCGCCTGCGTAGACCTTGAGCTTCGTGATCTGCTTCCGGGCCAGACGGTTTCGGGGCAACATGCCCTTCACCGCGATGCGGATGACCTCTTCGGGGCGGCGCTCGAGCATCTCCTCGAGCGTCCGTGACTTGAGGCCACCCGGGTACCCGGAGTGGCGGTAGTAGCGCTTCTCGGCGCGTTTGTTGCCGGTCACGCTGATCTTCTCCGCGTTGATCACCACGACGAAGTCGCCGGTGTCGACGTGGGGCGTGTACTCCGGCTTGCGCTTGCCGCGCAAGGCGTCGGCGATCTGGGTCGCGAGGCGCCCGAGCGTCTGCCCGTTCGCGTCGACGAGCACCCAGTTGCGCTCACGGTCAGTTGTATTTGCGACGTAGGTCTTCACGGCGAGGGGGCCGCGCTGTCGGCGCGCGGCGGCGGTGGAGTGTAGCGACGGAACGGTTCCGGACGTGTCGTGACGCGGCCGGGAACAGGCCTTCCTGCGCACAGGGTATCCTGCCAGCGCAATCCATGACTGCCGAGTCCCTCCCCGTGCCGCCGGGAGGGAGCGGGGGACCCATCGGAGCCCAGGCTCCTGGGGCGAATCCGGCCGTATGCCGGTAGCGCGGACCTTGACCGCGCGAGCCCGTCAGCTCACCCCGTAGGCCGCCCACAAGGAGCCACATCTTGCCGAACCCCATGCCGGTGCTGTCCCGTCGTCGCGTCCGGGCTGCGATCTGTTCGAGCGCGTTGCTGCTGCTGGGCGCGGCGGCACCCACCGCGCCGGCGCAGGGCGGTGGTGGTGGCGGAGGCGCGCCGGCCGAGGTCGGCGGGCCGTCGAAGCCCGCGCCCGGATCCGCGCCCGCGGGTGGGGTCACGGGCAGCTCGGTCACGACGGCGGGGCCGCCCCGGCCGTTGCTCATCACCTGCCGGACCGGATGCTCGGGTCTGGACGTCGTCCGGGTCGGCGGCAGCGTCCGTGTGACGGGCGACGCGATGACCCAGGCTCGGACCCTGATCTTCCTGGGCGCCGACGGCAACGCCGACGATGTGTCTGCCGCAGTCGTCCCGGTGTCCGGGGACGCGGTCGACGCGACGGTCCCGGCGGGTGCCGCCAGCGGACCGGTGCGGATCCTCGACGCTTCCGGGGCGACCTCGCGCACGACGGGGAGGACGATCACGGTCGCCCCTGCCGACCGGGCCGCGAAGGCAGCGGGAGCCCCTGCGGCCAGGGTGGACGTGCGCAAGGTCTTCTTCCGCGGCGCCCACCGCGCGACGCTCAGCGTCTTCGTACCCGGCACCGACACGCGTCGGGTGAGCGTCGACCTCCTGCGCGACAAGGACCGCAAGCCGATGGCGCGCTGGGAGCTCGACGTCCCCGGATCGACCGTGCAGTCCGTCAGCTGGGGCGGCGTCGTCGGTGGCACCGTCCAGCGCAACGGGACCTACCGCTTCGAGGTCAGCGCGCCGTCGGCGGGCGCGGAAGCCGCGCAGTCGATCGCCATGGCGGCCGCCTTCACCTTCCTCGGCGACCAGTTCCCGATCCGCGGCAAGCACAGCCTGGCCGGCGGCCGTTCGGGGGGCTTCGGGGCCGGACGGGACGGTCACTCACACCAGGGACAGGACGTCTTCGCCGCCTGCGGCACCCCGCTCGTCGCTGCACGTGGCGGCAAGGTGAAGTTCGCCGCCTTCCAATCGGCCGCCGGCAACTACGTCGTCATCGATGCCGCGGGCACCGGTGTGGACTACGCCTACATGCACCTCAAGCGGCCCGCGCTCGTCAAGAAGGGAGCCTCCGTGTACACCGGTCAGCCGATCGGCGAGGTCGGGGACACCGGGGACGCGGTGGGCTGTCACCTGCACTTCGAGCTGTGGTCCGCACCGGGCTGGTACACCGGCGGCTCGCCGTTCGACCCGCTCCCGGCGCTCAAGCGCTGGGACGCGGTCTCCTGAGGAGCCGGTCACCTCGACCCGAGTTCCGAGCCGACGCGAGTTCCGAGCCGACGCGAGTTCCGAGCCGACGCGAGTTCCGAGCCGACGCGAGTTCCGAGCCGACGCGAGTTCCGAGCCGCAGGCGAGGAACTCGCGATGACATCTCCGAGCCCTCTGGGCGAGGATGTCACTCACTCCCACTCAATGGTGCCCGGCGGCTTGGACGTGATGTCCAGGACCACCCGGTTGACCTCGCGCAGCTCGCCGATCATGCGCGCGGCGATCTGCTCGAGCAGGTCGTACGGCAGACGGGCCCAGTCGGCGGTCATCGCGTCGTCGCTCGTGACCGCTCGGATGACGACCACGTACCCGTAGGTCCGCTCGTCGCCCTGGACCCCGACGGTCCGCACGTCCGGGAGGACGCAGAAGGACTGCCACAGGTCGCGGTACAGCCCTGCGTTGCGGATCTCGTCCTGGAGGATCGCGTCCGCGTCACGAAGCAGGTCCAGCCGTTCCTTCGTGGCCTCGCCGCCGACGACGCGGATCGCCAGCCCCGGGCCGGGGAACGGCTGTCGCCAGACGAGGCGCTCGGGAAGGCCCAGCTCAGCGCCGACGGCGCGGACCTCGTCCTTGAACAGCGCCCGCAGCGGCTCGACGAGCTCGAACTGCAGGTCGTCCGGAAGGCCACCGACGTTGTGGTGGGACTTGATCGTCGCCGTGCCGGTCCCGCCGCCCGATTCGATGACGTCGGAGTAGAGCGTCCCTTGGACGAGGAACTTCGCGCCCTCGCCGCCGGAGGCGAGCTTGAGCGCCTCCTCCTCGAAGACGCGGATGAACTCGGTGCCGATGATCTTGCGCTTGGCCTCCGGCTCGCTCGTGCCGGCGAGCTTCGTGAGAAAGCGCTCCTCGGCATCGACTGCCACGAGGGGCACCTTGAAGGTGTCGCGGAAGGTCTTGACGACCTGATCCCCCTCGTTCTTGCGCATCATGCCGTGGTCGACGAACACGCACGTCAGCTGGTCCCCGACCGCGCGGTGCACGAGCAACGCGGCGACGCTCGAGTCCACGCCGCCCGAGAGACCACAGATGATCTGCTTGTCGCCCACCTGCTCGCGGATCTTCGCGATCTGGTCTTCGACGATCGACGCTGCGCTCCACGTCAGGTCGCACTCGCAGATCTCGCCGAGGAACTTCTTGAGGACGTCCTGCCCGTAGGGGGTGTGCACGACCTCCGGGTGGAACTGGATCCCGTAGATCGCCCGGTCCACGGATTCGAACGCGGCGACCGGGGAGACGGTGGACGATGCCAGCGCGGTGAAGCCAGGCGGAGGCGCGTAGACCGTGTCCCGGTGCGACATCCAGCACGCCTGCTCGAGCGGTAACCCGGCCAGCAGCCGACCGGGGTCGGTCACCGTCAACGTCGAGCGACCGAACTCTCCGACCTCCGCGGCCTGCACGTCGCCGCCGAGCGCCTGGGCGACGAGCTGCATGCCGTAACAGATGCCGAGCACCGGAATCCCGAGCTCCAGGAGGGCGGGGTCGAGCCGTGGCGCGCCGTCGCCGTACACGGAAGAGGGACCGCCGGACAGGATGAGGCCCTTCGGCCTGCGGCGCCGGACCTCTTCGACGCCGACGTGATGGGGCAGCAGCTCGCTGAAGACCCCGCACTCACGGACCCGACGGGCGATGAGCTGGGAGTACTGACCACCGAAGTCGAGGACGACGACCTCATCGGTGTTCCGGGGGACGTCGACCGGCGCCGACTCGTCCACCAGTTCGGTGGCCGCCGTCGACGCCGTGACGAGATGGTCAGGGTGGTTCAAGCGGGCGTCTCCACGAGCTCCGGCGTCTTGCCGGAGTCCATGTCCGACGGCCGTGAGCTCGAGGCGGAGGCGCCGCGCGACCCCATGCCGACCTGCTGGGACTGCTGCAGGAGCTTGCCTTCGGTCTGCAGCGATGGCGCGATCATCAGTTCCGCGCGGTTGAACTCCGCGATGTCCTGGTAGCCGCACGTCGCCATCGACGTACGCAGACCGCCCATGAGGTTGAAGGTGCCGTCGTTCTCGTGGGCGGGCCCGGTGACGATCTCCTCCATGGTCCCGTTCTGCACGGTCTGCACGCGTGCGCCACGCGGGAGGGTCGGGTGGAACGTCGCCATCCCCCAGTGGTAACCGCGCCCCGGGGCCTCGTAGGCCCGGGCGAGCGGGGAGCCGATCATCACGGCGTCGGCGCCGCAGGCGATCGCCTTGGACACGTCACCGCCGGTCCGCATGCCGCCGTCGGCGATGACCTGGACGTACTCCCCGGTCTCGAGCATGTGCGTCGACCGGGCGCCCGCGACGTCCGCGATCGCCGTCGCCTGCGGCACGCCCACGCCGAGGACGCCGCGGGTCGTGCATGCCGCGCCGGGGCCGACACCGACGAGGACGCCGGCCGCGCCCGTGCGCATGAGGTGCAGGCCGGTGTGGTAGCTGGCACAGCCACCGGCGATGACCGGGATGCCGACCTCGCGGATGAACTCCTTGAGGTTGAGCGGCGTCGAGGTCATCGACACGTGCTCGGCCGAGACGACGGTGCCCTGGATCACGAGGATGTCGAGGCCGGCCTCGAGGGCGAGCTCGTAGTACTGGGTGACCCGCTGGGGCGTGAGCGACGCGGCGGTGACGACGCCCTGCTCCTTGATCTCCCTGATCCGCTGCGTGATGAGCTCGGGCTTGATCGGCTCCTGGTAGATCGCCTGCATCTCGCGGGTGGCGATGTCCTTCGGGAGCTTCGAGATGCGCTCGAGCTCCTCCTCCGCGTTCGCGTACCGCGTGAAGATCCCCTCGAGGTTCAGGACGCCGAGCCCACCGAGCTTGCCGAGCGTCGCCGCCGTACGGGGGGAGACGACGCCGTCCATGGCGGATGCGAGCAGCGGCAGCTCGAAGTGGTACGGCCCGAGCTTCCAGGTGATGTCGACGTCGTCGGGGTCGCGCGTGCGGCGGCTCGGCACGATCGCGATGTCGTCGAATCCATATGCGCGGCGGGCTTTCTTCCCGCGCCCGATCTCGATCTCCATAGCGTGAATCCTAAGTCTGGGGGAGGACGAAAAGACCCCGCGCAGGCGGGGTCGAGGTACAACGGTTCCGACGACCTGTGAGGCGGCAACCCAAGGTCTCTACGAGAATAACAGTGGGCGGGGACGAATCCGGTCCGGCCGGTGCCCACGCCCGGTTTCCCGAGCACCTTCCGGGGTATCGCCTCTTCCCGGCAGGAGCGCGTGAAGCCTCAGGAGACCTCGACGGGTGCGACGAGGCGTTCGATCGCGGTCTCGGCGACGATGCGATCCAGCTCGCGCGGCTCGATGAGCCCGGCGCCCAGCCGCTTGCGTCGACTCCGCCCCGCACGCCACGCCGAAGCGCAGGCTCTGCTCCGTGGACTGCCGCTGGTAGCGGGCCGCGACGTACCCGGCGAGAAAGGCGTCCCCCGACCCCACGGCGGCGACGGCCTCGTGCGGCTCGATCCAGACCCGCTCCAGGTGCCGCTCACCCGAGTCCATGACGGACGCGATACATCCGTCGGGCATCGTCATGAGCGCCTCACGGGCCCCGAGCTGGATCATCTCCCGCACGGCGATGGCCCGGTCCTCCTCGTCGTTGAACTCGTGGCCGACGAGCTCCTCGGCCTCGAGGACGTTCGGCGAGATGACATCGGGCTCGGCCCGGACGGCCTGGCGCAGCGGCTCCCCGTCCGTGTCCACGACGGTCAGGACGTCGAGCCGCTTGAGGTCGCGGATGAGGCGCGCGTAGAACTCCGGGTCCACCCCGCGGGGCAGCGAGCCGGCCATGACGACGATGTCCGCGCCCCGCGCGAGGTACAGGAGCTTGTCGCGGAAGAGCTCGACCTCCTTCGAGGTGACGGCGGGCCCGCGTTCGTTGATCTCCGTCTGCTGGCCGTTCGTCGGGTCGTACACCGCGGTGTTCGTCCGGGAGTCCTCGCGGATCCGCACGAAGTCGTTGAGGATCGACTCCTCCGTCAACTGCTCGACGATCCGCGTGCCCGTCGGGCCGCCGGCGAACCCGGTGGCGATGACGGGCTGGTTCAGCGTCTTGAGCGTCCGCGCGACGTTCACGCCCTTGCCGCCGGCCATCGTCGTCTGCTCGACGGTCCGGTGACGGCGCCCGAGCCGGAAGCTGGGCACGGACAACGACTTGTCGATGGCCGCGTTGAGGGTGACGGTGATGATCATGCGGTCTCGGCTCCTACACCCGGGGCGTCGTCCCGCCGGACGGTTCGCCGACGCCAGAGCAACAGAAGGAGCGTACAGACGAGAAAGACCGTCAGGAGAAGGATCGTCCCGGGCCGTCGGCTGAAGTCCGAGAGCCGTTCGGTGGCCGTGGCGGCCGGGACCGCGCGTGCGGCGACGAGCGCGACGCGGTCCACCGTCTTGCCGCGCTGTCGGACGAGGATGGTCCCGAGGCGCGCGCCCTGTGGAACGGGACCCTCGACCTCGTCGGGGACACCCGCGAGCCGCGTCGTCAGGCGTTCGCCGCGGCGGGCGGTGCGCTTGACGGTTCGCGAAGCGACGAGCGCGAGGCCCGGTCCATCGCGAAAGCGGATCGGCACGGTCGCCAGACGCTGACGCGCCTTGACGGCTGCCAGGACGTGGTAGCGCTGGAGGCCGTATCGCAGCAACGCCAGGGAATCCGCGTTCCGCGCCGCCTCGGACGAGGTGCCCAGGACCGCGCTGAGCACGGTCACGCCGTCCCGTGAGTGCCGAGCCGACCAGGACGTACCCTGCGCGGTTGGTGTGACCGGTCTTGACCCCGTTGACGAAGGGCACGGTCCGTACGAGCGAATTGCGGTTGACGACCCGGATCTGACGTCCGCGCCGCCCACGGACCGTCAGCGTGGCGTCAGGCCGATTTGTCGTCTCCCGGATGAACGCGCTCGTCCGCAGCACCAGCGCGATCGCGACGAGGTCCGAGGCCGTGGAGTAGTTGCCTTCCGTGTCCAGACCGACCGGTGTCGTGAAGTGGGTGTTCTTCAGGCCGATGCGCTTGGCGCGCTCGTTCATCAGGCGGACGAAGGCCTTGCGCGAACCGGCCGTCCGCACGGCGAGCGTCTCCGCGGCGTCGTTGCCGGAGGCGAGCAGCAGGCCGCGCAGGTAGTCACGCACCGTCATGCGCTCCCCCGTGCGCAGCCCGACGAGCGACTCCGCGGAGTTCGCCGGATAGGGGACCTGGGCCAGCACGTCGTCCAGCGAAAGGTGATCCATGACGACGAGCGCGGTCATGAGCTTGGTCGTCGACGCGACGGCCCGGCGGTCGTCCGCGCGGCGGGCGAACACGATGTCCCCGGTCGCGGGCTCGACGAGGACGGCGGAGGGCGCGCCGATCGAGGGGGGCGCCGCGGCCGCGGTGGAACCCACGACCCCGGCCAGCGTGAGGAGGGCCGCCAGCAGAGCGACGGCGCGGACCGCTACTCCGCCAGCTTGAGCTTCTGCCCGACGCGCAGGGTGTTCGCGTCCACGCCGGGGTTGAACTGCAGCAGGCTCTCGACGGGGACGCCGGTCACCCCCGCGATCGCCGAGAGCGTGTCGCCGCTGCGCACGGTGTAGGTCTCGGCCGCCTTTGACGGCTGCGTGGCGGTCGTCGTGCTCGGCTTCTTGGGGCGCTTCGCTGCGCTCGTGGAGGTCGTCACCGCGGTCCCCCCCGGGGACACCGGACCGTCCTCGGAGCCTGAGCTCACGATGAGAAAGACGGCGAGGGCCGCTGCGAGCAACGCCAGAGGAGCCAGAATTCGTGCGGGGCTGCGGTGGCGCATCAGCGCGCAAGCGTAGTCGGGCGGCACCTCCGGGCAGGGTCATGCAAGCCCCCATGCGGTCTCGCGGAGACGCTCGGCCTCGGCCTGTGCGGCCGTGGCGTGGTCGGCGGGGGCGCCGTCCGCAGATGCCGCCTGGACGATGGAGCGCGACGCGGTGACGAGTCCCGCAGCGCGACCGGGAGCGAACGCGGGCGCCAGATCCTGCACGCGACCACCCTGCGCACCGACTCCCGGCAGGAGGAACGGCGTGGTCGGCATGAGCTCGCGCAGCCGGGCGACGTGCTCGGGCGCGGTCGCGCCGACGACGGCGCCCGTGTCCGACAGCCCGCTGACCGATCCCGCGCGTCCCGAGCTCGTGGACGCGCCGGGCGACCTGCTCCCACAGCCGGGAGCCATCGGCGAGCTCGAGGTCCTCGAAGTCCGCCGCGCCCGGGTTGGAGGTCCTGACGAGGACGAAGACCCCTGCCCCCGCCGCCCGGGCCGTCTGCAACAACGGCACGAGCGTGTCCGTACCCATGTACGGGTTGGCGGTCATCGCGTCCGCCCCCAGGCCGGCGACTTCGCCGAACGGGGTCGGGGTCGTGCCCAGGAGCGACTGGGCGTAGGCGAGGGCACTGACGTCGATGTCCCCGCGTTTGGCGTCGGCGAGCACGAGCAGTCCGGCGGCCTGAGCGTGCGCGGTCACGCGTCCGAGTGCGGCTCGGCCCGGCGCCCCGAGCCGCTCGAAGCATGCAAACTGGGGCTTGATCGCGACGACCGACGCGCCCACGGCGTCGATGACGGTCCGGCAGTGATGCTCCACGGCGGCAGCTGCCTGTCCGGCCGGCGACGACGCGTGGGCACCGCTTGCCGACACGCTGCCCGGCCACAGCCGGGCAGGATCGGGATCCAGCCCGAGGACGATCTGCGAGCGGCGCGCGTCGACGGCCGCCGCCAAGCGGTCGCCGAATGACACGGTGGCGCTCAGGACCGCACCGCCCGCTTGAGAGCGGAGCCGGCCGTGAAGCGCGGCACCATCGTCGTGGGGATGCGCATCGGGACCCCCGTCCGCGGATTGACCCCGTTGCGCGCCCCGCGCTCGCCCACGTGAAAGCGCCCGAACCCGGTCAGCGTGACCTCGTCACCACGCCCGAGGCAGCGCTCGATGACCGTCATGGCGGCCTCGACGGCATCTGCTGCCTGCTGGCGTTCCAGGCCCGCCTCAGCGGCCACCTGGTCGACGAACTGCGACTTGGTCACGACGGTCCTTCCGAGCTCGTTCGCGGTCATTGCGGCCGGAGCGACGCTAGCAGTCGCCAAGGTCGGTCAAGCTCGCGAGGAGATCGTGTACGACGACCGCCCCGATCGCGTGGGGGCCTGCGACAACGGCCACCGTGTGGGTCGGTGACCGCGCCGCGAAAAGGCGGTCCCCGCCGTCGCCATGGGGTGCTTGGCGAGACCCGCCCGGCCCGGAACCCTGGAACAGCTGCGCGACCGGGGCCCGCAGCGACCCGTCCCCGGCGAGCACGCCGCCGTCAGCGGCGAGGACCATCGAGGTCCGCAGGTCGACCGACAGCGACGCGAGGACGGCGAGGGCCACGTGGGCTGGGATCGCATCCGTCATCGCGATGCAGCAGGATAGGCGGCGTGCCCTTGTCGCGAATCGGCTGGACCCTGACCGTGGCGACGTGCCTCGTGGCCGTCGTCGCGCTGCTCTTGTCCGACTACGACGGCTACGCGGCCGTCACGGGCACCGTGGGTCTGGCGGCGGCGATCAACCTCGCTGACTGACCTCACCGGGTCGCCAGCCAAGCCGCGAGCTCACGGGCTGCGCGGCCACGGTGGCTTATCGCTGCCTTCTCGTCGGCGCCCAACTGCGCCATCGTGCGCCCGTCGGCGATGTCATCAGGCCGAAAGGCCGGGTCGTAGCCGAACCCACCATCACCCCGCGGATCGTCGTCGAGCGTCCCGGTGCAGCGCCCCTCGAACGCCACCTCCGTCCCGTCGGACGGATCGAGGAACACGAGCGCACAGACATAGGCCACCGCGCTGCCGGCGGGAGCCAGAGCGAGAAGTTTGGCGAGGTTCTCCGCGTCGGTCGCGTCCTGGCCGGCGAACCGGGCGGAGTAGACCCCCGGCCGGCCGTCGAGGGCCTCGGAGACGATGCCCGAGTCGTCCGCGATCACGGGCACCCGAGCGCGTCCGCCGCTGCGCGGGCCTTGATCTGCGCGTTGGCGACGAAGGTGTGGCCCGTCTCCGGGGGCAGGACGACCGCGTCGGGCAGGGACCCGACCTCGTGTCCGCAGAGCAGGTGCTCGAACTCCTTCGCCTTGTGGGCGTTGCGCGTGGCCAGGACGAGCCTCATCCGCCACCCAGCGCGATCGCCTGCGCCTGGACGAGGTGGAGCTCCCGGATTCCCTGCTCGGCCAACTCGAGCAGCACGTCCAGGTGGGCCCGCGACAGCGGCGTGCGCTCGGCGGTCGCCTGCACCTCGACGAGCCCGCCGTCGCCGGTCATGACGACGTTGGCATCGACCTCGGCCGTCGAGTCCTCGGGGTAGTCGAGGTCCAGCAGCGGGACCCCCGCGACGATGCCCGAGGAGACCGCAGCCACCGATCCCGTCAGGGGTGAAGCCGGCAGCCGACCGTCGGTGACGAGCGTCACCGACGCCAGGGCAAGCGCGACGTATGCGCCCGTGATCGCCGCGCAACGGGTACCGCCGTCGGCCTGCAGGACGTCGCAGTCGAGGTAGACCGTCCGTTCGCCCAGCGCCACGAAGTCCACCACCCCGCGAATCGACCGGCCGATGAGCCGCTGGATCTCGACGGTCCGCCCGTCCCGGCCGTTGGCTCCCTCCCGCCGTTTGCGCTCGCCCGTGGAGGCGGGGAGCATCCCGTACTCCGCGGTCACCCAGCCGGTGCCCCGGCCCTTCATCCAGCGCGGCACGCTCTCGTCGACCGAGGCCGTGCAGATCACGCGCGTCTCCCCCACCGAGATGAGGGCGCTCCCCGTCGCCGTCCGGACGAAGCCCGGCTCGATCGTCACCGGCCGCAGGGCGTCCGTGGCGCGATCGTAGGAGCGGGTCGGGGCATCAAGCGTCATGGCAGGGCGATTCCGTCCGGGGTCCGGTGACCGGTGACGTCGACCTGGGCGACGTCACCGAGAGGCATCTGCAGAAAGTGGGTACCGCGGGCCCGGAACGTGTCCGTGTCGCCCGTGCACAGAAACGAGTACGCGCCCTCGCCCTCACGCTCGCTGCCCAGTGAGCGTGACCCGAGCGCGTGCTCGACCTGTCGTGCCAGCGGCGCACCCGAGCTGATGATCGTGACGCCCGGACCGAGCATCCGCTGGAGCATCGGACGCACGAGCGGATAGTGCGTGCACCCGAGGATGACCGTGTCGACCCGGGCCGCCTTGAGGGGCTCGCAGTAGCGGCGAACGGTGTCGACCACCCGCTGATCGAACGGAAAGCCGCCCTCGATGATCTCTGTCAGGTCCGGACAGGGGACCTGCTCGAGGTGGACGTGGGGGTCGGCCGACGCGACCGCCTCCCCGTAGGCCCCGCTCTGGACCGTCGCCGTGGTCGCCAGGAGGCCCACCCGTCCGTTCCGTGTGGCGGCGACCGCGTGCACGGCCCCCGGGCGCACCACCCCGATGACGTCGACGCCGAGCGTCGTCTGCATCATCCGTGCCTGCAACGCCGGCAGGGCTGCCGCCGTGGCCGAGTTGCACGCGACGACGAGGAGCTTGACCTGACGCCGGACGAGCTCCTCGGCGATCTGCAGCGCGAACTCCTGGAGCTCCTCCGCGGTGCGTTCCCCGTACGGGAAGCGGGCCGTGTCCGCGAGGTAGACGAAGTCCTCCTGCGGAAGCTGGACGAGCAGCTCGTGCAGGACGGTGAGGCCTCCTACGCCGGAGTCGAAGACGCCGATCGGACGGTCACGGGGTGCGGGGACGGCCACGGGCGGCATGGTAGTCCGCCGCCCCGGCGGCCCCGCCCCGGATCACTTCGTGCCGACGCTCTTGATCATGTCGCCGAGCTTGTTGCCGATGGTCGACGCGATGTTGAAGTCCTTGCCGCCGCCGGCCGCCACGACGGCGCTGAGGATGGCGCCGACGAGCAGGATGAGGGCGACGTACTCGACGGTGCCCTGTCCGTGCTCGTCCCGCAGGGGGCGCGCGCGGATGTGCATCCACACGGCGGCGCGCCGCGCAGCGAGGGTCAGGGCGGTACCGGTGTCGGACGTGGTGTGACGGGTGGGAAGCATCGAGCGTCTCCTGATCGTTGCGATGGCGGCCCGGACAGCGGGGCCGCGAGGTCAGGGGCCATGCTGCGTGAGGCCGCCGCGCCCGCACAACGACACATCTGCGCGCGGACCGTTCAGACTCTGCACCCCCTCTTGCGCGCGCTCGTCATCACCAACATGTGGCCCTCGGAGGCCGACCCCGCGTTCGGGGCCTTCGTCCGGGACCAGGTCGACGCCCTGCGCCGGATCGACGGCGTCGACGTCGACGTGTTCGCGTTCGGGCCCGGCGGCTACGTCCGGGCCGCCCGCGACCTGCGTCGCCGGCACGGCGAGGATCACTACGACGTCGTCCATGCCCACTTCGGTCTGACCGCCGGCCCCGCGCTTGTCCTACGCGGCGCCCCGCTCGTCGTCACGCTTCACGGAACCGATCTGCGCCACCCGCGCTCGGGCAGGATCACCCGTGCCCTGATGCGCTTCGTCGACCTGCCGGCGGCGGTGTCGGCGTCGCTTGCCCGGGAGCTCGCCGGGGCCGGGGAGACGCGCCGGGTCGCTGTCCTTCCGTGCGGGGTGGACCTGCGGCGCTTCGCCCCGATACCACGCCGGGAGGCGCGAGCCCGGCTCGGACTCGACCCGGAGGAGCCCTGCCTCCTGTTCCCTGCCGACCCGCGCCGCCCGGGCAAGCGGCATGACCTCGCCATGGACGCTGCGAACGGCACCCGCCTGCTCTCGCTGGGCGGCGTGGATCCCGCGCAGGTCCCGCTCTGGATCAACGCCGCCAACGCCGTCGTGCTGCCGACGGAGACAGAGGGATTCGGGCTGGCCGTCCTGGAAGCACTGGCGTGCGACGTGCCGGTCCTGACCACGCCGACCGGGATCCACGCCGAGGTCCTCGCCGGCCTGGACGGGGTCCTCTGCGCCCCGTATGCGACCGAGAGGTGGCGATCGGCCCTCGTCGCCCCCCTGCAGGCGCACGAACCCCGCGTCGCCGGACGGCCCCGGGCGGCACTCTGGTCGGCCGACCGGATGGCCGAGCGGGTCGTCGCGGCCTGGTCAGAGCTGGCACCGCCGCAGCTATACTCCGCCGCCGCGACGCCCTTCGGGGCGCCGCCCTCTCCATGACCGGCCGCCTCACAAAGCTCCGTCGCCGGCGCGACGCCGCCCCCGCCACCGCCGGCGCCCCCTCGGGTCCCGTCGGGGCCGCATCCACAGGATCCGGTCCTGAGCAGCCGACGGCCGTCATGCCGGCGGCCCATGCACCGCTCTTCGCCGACCCGGCACCAGCGGTCGCACCCGAAGGTCCCCCGCTGCCCGCCGACGTGGCGCCAGGAACGCAGGCCGCCCCCGGCTTTCGCGACCGTGGGGCCTACCGGCGGAGGTTGCGCTACCTCCGGCGTGTCCGCGAGCTCGGCTTCCGCGACCTCGGAGGTCTCGTCTTCGACCTGCACCGCTTCGGCCGCACGGGTGACGAGATCGTCCACGCCAAGCTCGTCGCGCTCGATGCAGTCGACCGAGAGCTGCGGGCGCTCGAGCGGGTCCTCCGCGACGAGCACGCGTTCACCGATCTGCGGGAGCCCGGAGTGTCGGCATGCGCCCGCTGCGGTGCCCTGCACGGCAGCGACGCGCGCTTCTGCCCGTCCTGTGGGGTGTCGATCGGCGGGCCCACCGCGCTCGGCGTGCCCGCTGCACCGTCGTCGGGCCCCGAGGACACCGCGCAGCCGGTCGCGATCGCCGCGCCGATCATGCCGTTGGCGCAGCCCGAGCCCGAGCCGCCCATCGAGGCCTCGCCGCCGGCCGCCGTCGATGCGAAGGCGACCGTCGACGCGGAGGCACCCCTCGCCGCAGAGGCTCCCGCCGACACCGGGCCACCCGTCGACGCCGCAGCGCCCGTTGCCGCACAGGCGCCCGTCGACTCCGAGCAGCCGGTCGACGCCGAGCACCCCGACGACGCCGAGGCCCCCGGCGACGCCGAGGACAGGCCGTCCACTCCGGTGACCGCGGCGGCCCTCGGCCTGCCCGTCCCCACCCCGCCCCCGGTTCCGCCGCTGCCGCCCGTCGACACCGACGACAGCGCGCGGTGAGCTCGCAGGCCACGCCCGCAGCCACGCCGGGGCCGCCCGCGAACGGCGGCACCATCCCGTGCCCGCGCTGTCAGGCGTCCGTGGTCCGCGATCAGGACTGGTGCCTGCGCTGCGGCGCTCCGGCCCGGACGCGCCTGGCTGCGGCCCCGAACTGGCGTCTTCCCGTCGCCGTCGTGGCGACCCTCGCCGTGCTTGCGGTCATCACGCTCGTCGTGGCGTTCGCCGCGCTGACGGACAACGAGGGCCAGAGCACCGGGACGACGAGCACCACCGCGACCACGCCCCCGCCGACGACGGCGGTCCCCGCACCGGCACCGGCACCGGCACTGCCAAGCACCCCGGCGTCCCCCGCCCCGACCCCGCCCGGGACGCCGACCCCGGTCGATCCGTCCACCCCGCCGGCCCCCTGACCTGCGGCGCCGTTCCGGGCGCCCTACAGGTGTGTCACGTCGTTGAAGCCCTGCAGGGTCAGCCCGCCGTCCTCCCAGACGACGATCCGGCTGAGCGATCCGTTCTCCGCATGCACGAACGCGAACGGCCGGCTGTCGGTGGCCTGCCGGCACAGCTCGCCGATGACCCCACCGTGGACCACGGCCACGGCCCGTCTGCCCAGCCCTGCCGCGGCCGCGACCTTCTGGATCCCGGCACGCACACGCGCGGCGAAGTCCGCGTCGCGCTCGCCTCCGGGGACGAGCTCCCAGCGCTGCTCGACGAGCACACGCACCGCGATCGGGTCGGCCTGGGCCATCCGCACGCGCCACTCCCCCGCCTCCCAGTCGCCGAGATGCACCTCGCGCAGTTCCGGGACGACGAGCGGCTGGAGCCCGCTGGCGGCGACGAGCGGCGCGGCCGTCTCACGGGTGCGCACGCAGCGAGGTGATCGCCAGCAGGTCCGGAGGGTCCTGGGCCAGCCGCGCTCCCACCGCTGCCGCCTGCTCGTGCCCGAGCTCCGAGAGCGGCGGATCCCCGTGCCCCTCCTCCGACAACGGGAACGGGACGCCTGGGACGTGATCGACCGTCGCGCCGTGGCGGACGAGCACGACCTCCGTGGCGTTCGGCGCCAGCTGAAACCGGCGCTGGCTGTAGTTCCCCGCGCCGCTCATGCTCCGGCCGGGTCTGCGGCCAGTGTCGGCCAGTGGCGGGCGAGCCGCTCACGGGCCTCGCGGGCGAGCGGGTGTGCGTCCACCCGCGAGTCGGGCACGTCGCCCGGGGACTCACGGACCGACGCCAGCGTGGCGGTCAGCCCTTGGGTCAGGGCCCCGAGGTCATACCCGCCCTCCAGGACGATGCCGAGCGGGGCCCCGACGGCCGCCGCGCCGTCGCGCAGCGCTCGAGCCATCCGCCCGTACCCGGCGTCCGTCACGTCGCAGTCGGCCAGCGGGTCGTCCGCATGCGCGTCGAAACCGGCGCTGACGAGGACGAGGCCCGGAGCGAAGGCCTCGATGAGCGGCACCACGACGTGCTCCACGAGCGACACGAACGTCTCGTCCCCGGAGCCGGCGGGCACCGGCAGGTTGACCGTGTAGCCCAGCCCCCGCCCGGATCCGAGGTCGGACGCGTCGCCCGTGCCCGGGTACAACGGCGACTCGTGGACAGAGCAGAACAGGACATCGTCGTCGCCGTGGAAGATGTCGTTCGTCCCGTTGCCGTGGTGGACGTCCCAGTCGAAGATCAGGACGCGGACCCCGTGGGCGTCGACCGCGTGTTGCGCGGCGACCGCCACGGTGTTCAGCAGGCAGAATCCCATCGCCCGGGCCTTCTCGGCGTGGTGACCGGGCGGCCGGTGCAGCGCTGCGCCGACCGACGTCTCCCCGCCCAGGAGCGCGTCGACCATCGCGCATGCCCCGCCGGCCGCGTGCGAGGCCGCGAGGTAGGAGTCGGGCGAGGTGACGGTGTCGCCATCGATCCAGCCACCGCCGTCGGCGCAAAGCGCACGCAGCGACTCCGTGTAGCGGGGCGGGTGGACCGCGGCGATCTGCTCGTCCGACGCGGCGGGCGACTCGCGGACGCTGAAGCCGAGCCAGCCCACGCCGTCGAGCGCATCGGTGAGCGCGACGATGCGGGCACGCCGCTCCGGATGCCCGGGCCCCGTGTCGTGGAGGAGCGACGAGTCGTGGCGGAAGATGACGCCGGAGGTCACGGGGCTACGCTACCGCCATCGCCTCCCGGGACGACAGCTCTCTGCAGTGCGACGTCGTGGTCGTCGGTGCCGGCGGGGCGGGCCTGTACGCGGCCCTCGTCGCGGCGGCCGAGGGGGCCCGCGTCATCCTCGTCGCCGCCACGCCGCTGGCTCAGACCGCCAGCTACTGGGCCCAGGGCGGCCTCGCCGCTGCCCTGGCCGCCGACGACTCGCCGGACATCCACCGCCAGGACACGGAGATCGCCGGCCGCGGTGCCGTGCGTCTCAGCGCCGCGAACGTCCTCGTCCGGGAGGCCCCCCACGCGGTGACCGACCTCGAACGCCTGGGCGTGCGCTTCGACGCCGACCGATACGGACGGATGGCCCTCAGCCTGGAGGGCGGGCACTCACGCCGGCGTGTGGCCCACGCCGGCGGCAGCGCGACCGGGCGCCGGGTCGTCCGTCAGCTCAGCGCCGTCGTCGCCCGCGATCCCCGCATCCATGTGCTCGAACCGGCCCGCGCCGCAGCGATCTGGACGGTGGACGGCCGGTGCCTCGGGGTGGTGCTCGAGGACGGCCGCGGCATTCGGGCCCGGGCCACCATCCTCGCCACCGGAGGCGCAGCCGCACTGTGGTCGCGGACGACGAATCCGCCCGGATCGCTCGGCATCGGCATGCTGCTGGCGCATGCCGCCGGGGCCGCGCTGGCGGACCTCGAGTTCGTCCAGTTCCACCCGACCGCCGTCACGGGCATCAGGGGCCGCGAGGGCTTTCTCGTGACGGAGGCGATCCGCGGCGACGGCGCGACGCTGCACGACGCCCACGGGGAGCGCTTCGTCGAGGAGCTGGCCCCGCGCGACGAGGTCTCTCGCGCGGTGCACGCCAAGATGCGGGAGCAGGGCACGACGCACGTGGACCTCGACATGACCGGGGTGGACATGGCGAGCTTCCCCAACGTCGTCGGCGCACTGCGGGAGTCGGGCCTTGACCCGGCCACGACGCGCATCCCGGTGGCACCTGCGGCGCACTACGTCATGGGCGGCATCGTCGCCGACCTCGACGGGGCCACATCTGTCCCCGGGCTGTACGCCATCGGCGAGGCGTCCTGCACGGGGCTGCACGGGGCCAACCGCCTGGCGTCCAACTCGCTGAGCGAGTGCTTCGTCTGGGGCCGTCGTGCCGCCGTCGCCGGTTTGAGCGAGCCGGTCCTCGACGCCGGAGCCACGGCCGTCGCGCCGCCGCGTCCTGATCCGATCCAGCGCCCGTCGCGTGCGTCTCAGGAGGCGCTGTGGAAGGACGCCGGCATCGAGCGTGACCGGGCCGGCCTCGAGCGTCTGCTCGCCGATGAGCACCCGCTCGTGCGGCTGGTCGCGCGTTGCGCGCTGCTGCGCGAGGAGACCCGTGGTTCGCATCGCCGCAGCGACTTCCCGCAGACGGACCCGGCCTTGGACGGCCGGCACGCCGTGGTCCGTGGTGAGGACGCCCCGGCCTCCGAACTCTGGACCTGACGACCCGCCTGGCCAACGGACGGAACCGGGTGCGGTCCTCGGGGGCCGCTGCTCCCCCACTGTCGGGTGACCGATCTCACACGTTAACGCGAACTCAATATTCAGATCGTTGAGGCATTCACACAGGGTCCGAATACTCAAGTGAGACCGGGAGCCCTGGGCAGGGAGGCTTCGGTGAGTGAGTCCACGAGGGAGGGGTCAAGGCATGTACCAGTTCAGCAGGGCGATCTATCGAGAGTTGGCGAGGGACATCACGGATGCCTCCCCCGCCGGTCGCAGCGGTCACCAGGCCGTTCTGCAGGCCTGCGAAGCGACGATGGAACGGCTGTCCGCCGACCGTCACTACTTCGCCAAGCCGGCCAGGACGCTCTTTTCGGACATCCGTCCGTTCTTTCCGATGAGCGCGCAGGCGCGGGTCTGGCTCGTCGTCCAGCGGTACGTCAGCTGCGCCGAGGAGTGGCTCGAGCGCCAGCCCCGTCACGGCTTCGACGCGAACGGCAACCCGCTGGAGTGTCGCGCCACCACGCGTCGCGGCACCGCGTGCCAGCGCGAGCCCCTTCCCCGCAACGGGTACTGCCCCTCACATCAGCACCTTGCGGAGACCGAGGCGTGTGAAGTGCAGGCGATCGCGGCCTGACCCACCCGCGACGGGGCGTACGGCGGCGGGGGTACGCTGACGCACCAGATGCTGCTCGGGGTCGACGTCGGCGGGACCTTCACCGATGCGGTGCTCGTCGCCGGCGATCGGATCTGGACCGCCAAGGCGCCGAGCACACCGCAGGACCAGTCCGCCGGCGTGATGGCGGCGATCGAGGGCGTCCTCGAGCGGGCCGGGGCCGCCGCCGGCGACGTGACCGCGTTCGCCCACGGCATGACCGTCGCCACGAACGCCCTGCTGGAGGGACGGTGCGCCAGGACCGCGTTGGTGGCGACCGACGGCTTCACCGACGTCGTGGCACTCGGCCGGCAGGCCCGCCCCGCGCTCTACGACCTGCAGGCCGACCGGCCGGCGCCACTGGTGCCACCCGACCGGCGCGTCGGCGTGGCCGAGCGCATGGGACCGGACGGTGTCCTGCTCGCGCTGACCGACGAGGTGGCGCGCAGGACGGCCGAGACCGTCGCCGGACTCGAGGTGCAGTCCGTCGCCGTCTGCCTGCTGCACGCAGACCGCCATCCGGCCCACGAACAGCTTCTGGGCCGCGTCCTGCGCGAGCGTCTTGGTGATGACGTGCACCTCTCCCTCTCGCACGAGACGGTCGGCACGTTCCGGGAGGCCGAGCGCTTCACGACGACGGAGGTCGATGCCGGCCTCTCCCCCCTGCTGGCGGCCTACCTGCGCGCATTGCAGCATCGAGGTCGCGAGCACGGGCTGCCGGAGCCGTCGATCATGCTGTCCAGCGGTGGTCTGGCTCAAGCGTCCGTCGCCGCGGCCCACGCGGCCTTCACCGTCCTGAGCGGCCCCGCCGGCGGGGCCGCCGCGGCCCAGCTGCTCGCCCGCGAGAGTGGTCTGGAGGACCTCGTCTGCTTCGACATGGGCGGCACGTCGTGCGACGTGTGCGTCGTGCAGGGAGGCGTGGTCCGGCAGGCGGCCGGACGCGAGGTCGCAGGGCGACGGCTGTCGCTGCCGATGGTCGACATCCATACGGTCGGCGCCGGGGGCGGCTCGATCGCATGGGTCGACGCCGGGGGAGCGTTGCGCGTCGGGCCCCGCAGCGCCGGCGCGCGCCCCGGCCCGGCCTGCTTCGGCCACGGGGGCACCGAGCCCACCGTCACCGACGCGCACGCCGTCCTCGGTGCGGTCCAGGGGGACCTGCCGGGCGGCATCCAGGTCGACGTGGCCGCCGCGCGCACCGCCGTGGCGGCCCTCTGCGACCCCCTCGGGATCCATGAACCGCGGGACGTCGCGCAGGGCATCCTCGACGTGGCCGACGCGCAGATGCTCGGAGCCCTGCGGGTCATGACGGTGCAGCAAGGCATCGATCCCCGGACGTACACGCTGCTGGCCTTCGGCGGCGGCGGCGGGCTGCACGCCTGCGCGCTGGCTTCGGCGCTGGGCATGCGCCGCATCCTGGTGCCTGCGGCTGCAGGTGTCCTGAGCGCGCTCGGCCTGGCGGCCGCCGACCATCGGCGCGACGAGGCGCAGACCGTCATGCTCCGCGGTGCGGAGCTGACCGCGCACGCGCTGTCGGCCGCGACGGATCCCGACGGGGGATGGGACGACATCGCGTGGTCCGCTCGCTACACCGGGCAGTCGCACGAGCTCGAGCTCACCGGCGTCCCCCCGGATCCCGCCGCGATCGGGAGGGCGCTCCGCGCCGCGCACACCGAACGCTACGGCTTCGCCCCGGAGGACGACAGCGGGGTCGAGGTCGTCACCGTCCGCCGGACCCGCCGCACACGAGGTCCGGGCGTCGCCTTCGCCGTCGGCGGCGGTGCCTCGCACGCCGGCGCCGGTGGTCCGGCCGTCATCCGCCTGGACGGCGCGACCTTCGCCCTGGCCGCCGGCTGGCGCGTCACGCAGGACACTGGCGGCTGGCTGTTGGCCGAGCGCAGCGACGGCCCTGAGGTCCCCGGATGAGCACCGTGGACCCCATCGTCCTGCAGGTCACCGTCGGGGCGCTGCGCGCCGCGTGCGAAGAGATGGGCGCCGTCCTCATCCGAGCCGCCCACTCGGCGAACATCAAAGAGCGCCACGACTGCTCCACGGCCCTGTTCGACCCGGGCGGACAGATGATCATGCAGGCCGAGCACATCCCGGTGCACCTGGGCGCGATGCCTGCGTCGGTCGCCGCGATCCTGGATCGCCCGCACGCCCCGGGGCGCTCATGGATCCTCAACGACCCGTTCGCCGGCGGCACGCACCTCCCGGACATCACGGTCGTGACGCCCGTCTTCACCGCCGACGACGACGAGGACCCGGAAGGAGGTGCACGCGGTCGGCTGCTGGGCTTTGCGGCCACCCGCGCCCACCACGCCGACGTCGGCGCGCGGGTCCCTGGATCGATGCCCGCGGACTCCACGACGCTGGCCGACGAGGGTGTCGTCATCCCGCCGTGCGAGCTCACCGGCGCGCTCGTGGACGCGCTCGTGACCCGGATGCGCCAGCCTGAGCAGCGCCGAGCGGATCTGGCCGCCCAGCTGGCGGCCAACCGCACCGGAGCGACACGGCTGCGTGAGCTGGCGGCGCGGGTGGGTCCGGACGCGCTTCCCACGATCACCGCCGCGGTCCAGGACTACGCCGAGCGCCGCACCCGCGCTTGCCTGGCGGCGCTGCCCGACGGCGTGCTGCACGCCGATGACGTCTTGGAGGCCCGCGACGGCTCGGACCTGGCCCTGCGCCTGGCCGCATCGGTCCAAGGAGACGAGCTGACCCTCGATTTCTCAGGGTCAGCCACGCAGGATGCGGGCAACCTGAACTGTCCCCGGGCCGTGACGGTGTCCGCCTGCCTGCTGGCACTGCGTGTCATCACCGATCCGGACATCCCGCCCTGCGCCGGTGTCCTGCGCCCCCTGCGGGTCATCGTCGAGCCGGGGACGCTCCTCGACGCCCGCGCCCCGGCGGCCGTGGCGGCCGGGAACGTGGAGACCTCCTCCCGCGTCGCCGACCTCGTGCTCACGGCCTTCGGTCACGCCGCCGGCCAAGGCACGATGAACAACCTGACGCTCGGCGACGAGCGCTTCACGTACTACGAGACCGTCGGCGGTGGCCAGGGCGCGAGCGCCGACGCCGACGGCCCCTCCGGGATGCACGTGGCGATGTCGAACACGCTGAACACCCCGGTCGAGGCGCTCGAGCTCGAGTTCCCCGTCCGCGTGACGCAGTACGCGCTGCGCGCAGGCAGCGGCGGAATCGGAGCCCACCGCGGCGGGGACGGCGTCGTCCGTGAGCTGGAGGCGCTCCGCGACATGACGTTCAGCGTCATCGGTGAACGGCGTCGCCACGCTCCTCCGGGTGCGGCGGGTGGAGGCGACGGTGCCGCCGGCCGGACGGTGCTCGTCCGGGTCGACGGCACCGAGGTGGTGCTCGACGGCAAGGCCACGGGCCCTTTGCGGTCGGGGGAACGTCTCCGTCAGGAGACGCCGGGCGGCGGCGGCTTCGGATCCGCTGCGCGCACCCCGTGACCGGCTAAGGCCGCGCCGGCGGCCGGGCGTCTGCGACTAAGGGGTCTGAGGCGCGAACCGACACCGTCTGCCCGATGTGCGGCGCGCCGGTGGCGAGCACGATGACAGGCGTGCCGTCGAGCCATCTTGAAAGGACCGCCCCATGCACTCCGACCTCCACCTGCACCTCGCCGCCGCAAGCGCCGACGACGCCCGACGCCGGGCTGCCGCCCGACAGACGGTCGACGCCCCACGGCGTCGCTCCCTCAGGCGATACTGGAGCCGTGGCACAGCGCCTGACGGCCCGCTCGCTCGTGGGCCGCGACACGGAACTCGCGATGCTGGAGGCGGCCCTGCAGGACGCGGCGGCCGGACGCCCGTCGTTCGTCTTCGTCGCGGGTGAATCCGGCCTGGGCAAGACGCGGCTCCTGAACGCCTTCAGCAGCCGCGTCCGCGGCGGCGGGAGGGCCCGCGTGCTCGCCGGCGACTGCCTGGCGCTCGGCGAGGGCGAGCTGCCCTACGCCCCGCTCGTCGGAGCACTGCGACCGCTGGCCCGCGCCGGCGACCCGGTCCTGGACGCCCTGCCGGACGCGACCGTGGCGGCGTTGGCGACGCTGGCGCCCTCGCTGGCCTCTGGTGTCCACGTCGTCGCCGGCCGGATCGACGGTCCCGCGGACGAATCGCCGCAGTCGCGGCTCTTCGAAGCGCTGCTCGAGCTCGTCGACGCGTTGTGCGCGACCACACCGGTCGTCCTCGTCCTCGAGGATCTGCACTGGGCCGACGCCTCGACCCGCGCCTTTCTGCGGTTTCTCTCGGTCAACCTCTGCCGCGAGCGCATGCTCGTGGTGGGGAGCTTCCGCCCGGACGAACTACACCGCCGTCACCCGCTGCGTCCCCTCCTGGCCGAGCTCGAGCGTGACACGAGCACGAGCCGCGTCGAACTGCAGCCGCTCACTGTCGGCGAGCTGACCCTGCAACTGACCGACATCCTCGGCGAGGCGCCGTCGGATGAGCTGCTGCGAGCGGATGCACCGCCGGACGCAAGGCAACCCCCTCTTCGCCGAAGAGCTCGTGGCCGCGGGCCCCGGGGGGAGTGGTCGCCTGCCCCCGACGCTGCGCGACGCGCTCATGGTGCGCATCCAGCGGCTGTCGGAGGCGACGCAGGAGCTGCTGCGGCTCGTGGCCGTCGCCGGCAGCGTGGACCATGAGACGCTGGCCGCCTGCGCCGCGGTCGCCGGGAGCGCCCTGCACGGTGCACTGCGGGAAGCGATCACCGCGCAGATCCTCGACATCGACGAGGAGGCGCGCTATCGCTTTCGCCACGCGTTGCTGCGTGAGGCCGTCGAGGACGACCTGCTGCCGGGGGAACGCTCGGAGCTGCACCTCACGCTGGCACGAGCCTTGGAAGCCGACGCCCCCGGGACCAACGGCGTCTTCCGCGCCGCCGCGGTGGCGCATCACTTCCGCGAGGCGGGCGATCAGCCGGCCGCCCTGCGCGCAGCCGTACGGGCGGCCGATGAAGCCGAACGGGTGCACGCCTCCGCAGAGGCCGTGCGCCTGCTCGAGCACGCCGTCGAGCTGTGGGATCGCGTGGCTGACGCCGCCGCCGTGACCGGCACCTCGAAGGTCCGGCTGCTGGAACGGACCGCCCGCGCCGGGATCGCTGTCGGGGACAACGCGCGCGCCGGGACGCTCCTGGCCCACGCGCTGGAGCTTGTCGGGGACAGCGACACGGTGCTCGCCTCCCATCTGATGGCGCAGCTGGCCCGCGCACGCTGGAACCTCAACGAGCAGCGCGACACGCTCGACACCCTGGACCGGGCGATCGACCTCCTCCCCTCTGGGCCCTCCCCCGAGCGGGCGTGGCGTCTGGCGCTCAAGTCCCGCTTTCTGATGCTGATGGGCCGCTATCGCGAGGCCGCTGAGCGTGGTGAGGAGGCCGTGCAACTCGCCCGCGAGACGGACACGCCGCGCGCCGAGGCCAGCGCCATGAACACCGTCGGCGTCGCGCTCGCGGCCCTCGGCGACGTGGAGGCCGGAGCCCGGACGCTGCGCGCTGCCGAGCACATCGGTCGCACCCAGGGCAAGGTCGGTGACGTGGCCCGGGCCGCGGTCAACCTCTCGGACATCCTGCACCTGGCGGGCCGGACGGATGAGGCGCTGGTGGTCGTCGATGCCGCCCTCGCGGAGGGAGCTGCGCTGGGGGGACACCTGACCTGGCTCAGGACGAGCGACGCCGAGCTGAAGATCGCCAGCGGAAGGTGGGCCGAGGCAGCCGAACGCCTGGCCGAACTGGGGCTGCGCCACCAGGGGACGGCGTTGCTCAACGTCCGCTTGCGGCTGGCGGAGCTCGCCCTTGCCCGGGGCGACCAGTCCGTGGCTTCCGAACACCTCGGACGTGCACTGCGCAGCGCGCGCGACTCACGGGAGCCGCAGTTCATCGCTGTCCTGTTCGCGCTGATGGCGGAGGCGGCGCTCGCCGCCGGGGACCTGTCGGGGGCACGCGCCGCCGTCGAGGAAGGCCTTGACCGCATCGAGTTCTGCACGGAGGACGTGCCGCGTCTGGTCCTGCTCGCGGCGGCCGGGGTCCGGGTGGAGGCGGACCTGGCGCAGCAGGCCCGCGACCTGCGTCGACCCGTCGAGGCGGCCGCGGCGATGGAGCGGGCGGGCGCGCTGCTGGAGCGGATCACGGCTGCGGTCGAGGACGAGGACGGCGGTGAGCGCCCCGTCGAGCGGGCGTACTGGCTCACGGCATGCGCGGACTACGGGCGGGCCATCCAGGCCGACGACCCGACGGCCTGGGATCACGCCGCAGCGGCCTGGCAAGCGGTCGGTCGTCCCTATCCCGCCGCAGTGAGCGCGCTGCGCGCCGTCGAGGCCAGGGTCGTCACCGGCGACCGCGAGGCCGCCGCGCGCGATGCCGCGCCGCTGCTTGAGGCGGTGGAGGCGCTGGGTGCCGTCCGGGTCGCCGCGGAGCTGCGTTCGCTCATGGCGCGGGCGCGGCTGCGGGCCCAGCCGCCGCCAGCGGCTGGCGTCGCAGCGCCTGACGACATGCCTCCAGGGACCGATGCCACGGCTCCCGTCGCCCCTGCGACAGCGGATCCGTTCGGCCTGACCGACCGCGAACGGCAGGTGCTCGAGCTCGTGGCTGCCGGGGCCACGAACCGCGAAGTCGGCGCGACGCTCTTCATGGCCGAGAAGACCGCGAGCGTCCACGTCTCGCGCATCCTCGGCAAGCTCGACGTCCGCAGTCGCACCGAGGCGGCCGCGGTCGCACACCGGCTCGGGCTACACGGGGGAGTCGCGGTCGTAGGATCGGGCGATGAACGTCGCTTTCCTGGGCCTGGGAATCATGGGGTCGCGCATGGCCGCGAACCTCGCCACCGCCGGCCACGACCTCTCGGTGTGGACGCGGACGGAGGGCAAGGGCGCGGCCTGGGCCGCGGAGCACGGCGCGACCGATCACCCCACCCCGGCCGCCGCCGCCCAGGGGGCTGATGTCGTCATCTCGATGGTCGTCGACGGGGCGCAGGTCCTGGCCCTCGCCGGAGAACTGGCCAGCACGTCGGCCGGCGAGGGTCGCCTCCTCGTCGACATGTCGACGATCGGGCCGCAGGACGCCCAGACCGCGGCCCAGATCGTCGCCGCCGACGGCTGGTCCTTCATGGACGCGCCGGTCACGGGCTCCGCCCCCAAGGCGCAGGACGGGACGCTCACGATCATGGCCGGCGGCTCGGCCGACGACTTCGCTCGCGCCAAGCCCCTCTTCGACGCGATGGGGGCCCTGGTCCTCCACGTCGGCGAGACCGGCCAGGGTCAGATGGTCAAGCTCATCAACAACGCGACGGCGGCGACGAACCTCGCTGCGCTCGCGCAGGCGCTGCTCGTCGGAAAGGCCACCGGCGTGGACCTCGACGCGCTCGTGCAGGTCATGGGTGCGGGCTCTGGCGGAAGCGCCATGCTGGCGCTGAAAGCCGCCCCCCTGCGGGAGCACGACTACTCGACGCTCTTCAAGCTCGAACACATGCTCAAGGACGTCCGGCTGTGCCTCGAGGAGGCCCAGCGTGCCGGGGTCCCGTTCCCCGCCGCCGCCGATGCGCGCGAGATCCTCGTGGCCGCGATGGGTCGCGGACTCGGCGACGCGGACTTCACGGCGATGCTCGAGCCGCTGGAGGGATCCGCCGGGTTGCGACTCTGACGGGCGGTGGGAGCCCGCCCCGGGGGGCGTGGCCGACCGAGGGTCCGGTGATGTGAGCGCCAACGCGCCAGCCCCGCACAAGGTAAAAGCGCCAATTTGCAGGCAAAGTTGGGGATACGCACGAGTCTTTGCAACAATGTGACAGGTCCGGAGCCTCCGACTTGCTTCCGCTTTCGCCGCTCACCGGTCTTTCTGTCTCCTAACACAGCGACTCTGTATGCCAATTGCTTTCAAGGAATGGGCTGTAACCGTCCGCGCGCTCGCCGAGGGCGAGCAGCTCGTCACGCTCCGCAAGGGTGGCATCCGCGAGGATGGCAAGCACTTCGAGCTGGCGCACGACAGGTTCTTCCTGTATCCGACCTTCGACCACCAGCGCAACGATCTCGTCCGGGCGTCCCATATGCCCGAGATGCGCCGCGCGCTCGAAGAGGGCGTCTGGCCCGACGGCGAGCCGCCGGCTCACGCGCTGACCCGCGACGGCGGCATCACACAGCCCGACCGCGTCCGTGTGCGGGCCTGGGCTGAGGTGGCCGGTCACTTCACCGTGTCCGATCCGCGCATCGTCTCGGACCTGTCGCCGTACTACGTGTGGACGACGGACTACGCCGAGAAGCGCCTGTCGTGGAAGCGGCGCGACCCGCTGCACGTCCTGCTTCTGCGCACCTACCGCATCCCGCGCCCGGTGACGGTCAAGGTCCGCGACGAGTTCGGCGGCTGCAAGTCCTGGCTCGAGATCACCCGCGACCTGCCGTTCGAGGGCACCCCCGTGCTCAACGACGACGAGTTCGCCGGCGCCGCCTCGGCCATCCAGGCCATCTGCGAGGGCGCGAACATCCCCTCGCTGGTCTAGCCACACCGCTTCACGCTGTCGTCCCCTGCCCCCGTTCCCGACGTCCTGCACCGCGCCTCCCGCGCGCTGTGCATCGGCATCGGTGGCGGGGGCGACGTCGTCGGTGCCCTCGCCTTCGCCCGGTGGCTTGGCTCCTGGGGCGGCCCGCCCTGCGTCGTGGGCGGCATCACGTGGGAGCGTCGGCCGGTCGACCCGCTCCCGGGCCCCCGGACCCTGCACGAGGTCGTCGGCGCGCGTCGGCCGTTGAACGCGGTCGTCGCGGTCACGGGACCGGACACGACCGGTCCCGGCGGCTTCGCGTTCGCCGAGGCCCGGATGGCAGCCTTCCTCTCAGAGGACACGCTGCTCGTCGATCCGAACCCCGGGCCCGCTGCGGTCGGCGCAGCCCTCGCGGACGCCGCCCACCAGCTCGACGCCGATCTCGTCGTCCTTCTCGACGTCGGCGGCGACGTCCTCGCCCACGGGCACGAGCCGGGTCTCGCCAGCCCGCTGGCAGACAGCGTGCTCCTCGCCTCAGGGCCATTCGTCGCCGCCGCCGGCGTGTCGGTGCTCGGCGTCGTGTTCGGGGCCGGGTGTGACGGCGAGCTGACGCCCGACGAGGTCGCCGAGCGCCTGCAGGAGATGCGGGACGCCGGCGCACCCGTGTCCGAGCAGACGCTGACGCCGGCGATCCTGCCGCACCTGCACGACGCTACGCGTGCGGTGACCACCGAGGCGAGCGCCATGGCCGTCCGCTGTGCCGCCGGGGACCGCGGAGCGGCGAGCATCCGCGGCGGACGACGCACCGTGCAGCTCACCGAGCTGGGCGGGCGCCTGTGCCTCTTCGACGTCGATGCCGCCCTCGCCGGCCCGGCGCGCCTGGCCGCCGCGCTGGACCCGCACGGCACGCTCCTCGATGCCGATGCGCTGCTCGGTGCCCGCGGGGTCCGCACGGAGCTCGCCTACGAGCGTGACATGGCGGCGGGCGACACCGCCCCGTGAGCGCCTGGGACGAGACCCAGTCACCGCACTTCGCTGCACGGCACGACGAAAGGGACTACGACGACGTCGTGGGCATGCTCGAGCTCCTGGAGGGCACGCGGGAGCGTCTGGCACGGGCGTTCCCCGCGGTACCGGAGATGGTGAGCGTCGTCGTGCACGGCTCCCGCACGCAGCTCTACGTCGCACAGCCCGAGCTCGCGGTCGTCGTGCGCCTGACCGCGCCGGCGGCCCGGCGCTACCTCGTGGGTTGGCCGACGAGCCAGGGGATGCATCTGCTCGCCCCGCGCCTGTTGGCTGCCCGCGCATCCAGCGTTCCCGGGTCCCGCGAGATGGCGCTCCTGGCGCCCGCGGCGCTCTACGCGCAGCTCGTCGTCGGCCACAACAACCCAGGCCTGCCGCCCCCCTTCGGAGCCGGCTCCCTCCGCCGCATCCTGCGTTGGTCGTGGCTGTGGGCCGGGGCCGGTCAGTACTTCGGCGGGCAGACGGCGCACGCGCGTCCCGCGGTGGCCCGCCGTCTGCGTGAAGGCGGCGAGCCTGCGTTTCCGCCGTCCACCCGCGACGCCCTGCTGCTCGGCGGCAGCGTCCTCGATCTCGTCGCAAGCGAGCGCGGGGAGCAGGCCGTCGTGGACCTCGCGTGCACGAAGCCTGAAGGGGACCCACGGCGCGTCCTGGAGCGGGCCTTCGGACGGTCGCTCGTGCACGCGGGCGGCACCTGGCGCGCCCACCTGGCGCACGTGGCCGGCCAGCAGTAGATCTCAGCGGACGAGGAGCGTCCCGATCCACAGGATCAGGCCCACGAGGACCAGCGCGGCGAGGAGGCCCGCAGCGATACGGCCCGGCCTGTCCACGACCGCACCACCGCCCACGCGACCGAGCGCGATGTCGGCCTGCAGCAGCACCTCGCGGGCCACCAGCGCCCCGCCCGCGGGCACCATGATGTCCCGCGGGTCCGGCAGCGAGCATGTCCGGAACGTCGAACCCGCGCGAACGCTTGAGCATCGACGGAACGCCCTCTTCCAACAGGAGGCCCTGGATCATCTCGGCCTCCGCCAGGTTCTGAGCGCCCGCGACCTGCACGAGGTCCCCGTCGAGGTACTGCTTCTTCACCTTGCGCGCCCGTGCCTGGGCGGCGGTCACCTCGGCGTCCTCGGCAGTGAGGCCCGCGTAGACCAGCGGCATGCCGCAGTCCGGGCAGAACCGCTCATCCAGCGTGTGGTGCGTCGCGCACCGCGGACAGACGAGCGGCTCGGTCGTCGGTCATGCGGTGTCCAGGACCTCCACCGGGACCTCGGTCACGACGCCCTTCTCCGAGATGAGCCAGCTCTTGGTGGTGACGTCGCCCTTGCGTCCCGACGATCAGCCATTCGACCCCGGGCCAGTTGACCCCGAAGTTCATGTCCGTCTGGGACGGGACGGGGGCCGAGCGGGTGTGGGAGTGGTAGATGCACCATGTCCGCGCCGGCGTCGTCGATGGCCGTGTACGTCCGGCGCAGGACGTCGGGGTCGATCTCGAAGCTGAAGGGGCTCGGCTCGGCGTTCGCCAACTCGAAGACCCGCTCGACCACGCCGTCGCGCACGGCGAGCATCCCGCAGCACTCGTCGGGAGCCTCACGCAGGGCGTGATCGATGACCTGCTGCAGGAGGGAGCGCTCGATCTTCACGCTCTGAACCTAGCGAACGACCCCGCGCGCTCGGTGCGCACAGGGCCGGATCCAAGGGTGCTACTCGCCCTTGAGGGCGGCGCGCTCTTCGCGGTCGTCGTCGGAGCCGCCGGAGACGGCCTCCTTGAACTCGCGCATGCCCTTGCCGACGGACTTGCCGACCTCGGGGAGCTTCTTCGGGCCGAGGACGATGAGGGCGATGGCGAGCACGATGATGAGCTCCATGGGGCCGATGTTCGGCATTCAGGTCACAACCTTCTGGTGATGAGGCGGGCGGATGGGTGTTCGCCCCGAACCGGTGGGGCGGTGCGTCTTACAAGGGTTAACGCGAACTGTGCCAGATTGGGTCACCACCAGATCGTCGAATCGAGGTTTGCCACCTCGTCGACGGGCAGCGTGTACACGCCGGAGCGCAGATACTTCCAGCCGTCGTCGCAGACGATGAAGACGATGTTGCCCTCGTCCATCTCGTTGGCCATGCGCACGGCGATCGATGCGATCGCCCCGCTCGAGACGCCGGCGAAGAGGCCCTCTTCGTCGAGCAGGCTGCCGCGTCCACACGATCGCGTCGCTGGTTCGTGACGAAGATCTTGCGATCCAGGACGCTCAGGTCGATGATCGGCGGGATGAAGCCGTCGTCGAGCGATCGCAGACCCTGGACCGGCTCGCCCTGCATCGGCTCCGCCGCGACGATCTTCACCCGGTCGCCGAGCTCCTCCTTGAAGCGACGGCCGTTGCCCATCAGCGTGCCGCCGGTGCCCAGGCCCGCGACGAACGCGTCGACCTGTCCGTCGAGCTCCTCGAGGATCTCGATCGCGGTCCCGTTGTAGTGCGCGAGGGGGTTCGCCGGGTTGCCGTACTGGTAGGGCATGTAGACGGTCGGGTCGGTCGCCGCGAGCTCCTGCGCCATCGCCACCGCGCCGTTGGAGCCCTGGTCACCGGGCGAATAGACGATCTCCGCGCCGTACATCTTCAGCAGCTGGGTGCGCTCGGGCGTCACGTTGTCGGGCATGACGACCCGGAGCTTGTAGCCCTTGCGACGGGCGATCATCGCCAGCGAGATGCCCGTGTTCCCCGAGGTCGGCTCGAGGATCGTCATGCCGGGCCGATCGCGCCCTTCTCCTCGGCGTCCTCGATGAGCGCACGGCGACGCGGTCCTTGACCGAACCTGTCGGGTTCTGCGACTCGAGCTTGGCCCAGATGCGGACCCCGGGCTTCGGGGAGAGGCGCTTGAGCTCGACGAGCGGTGTGTTGCCGATCGCCTGCACGAGGTCGCCGTAGCGACCGCCGCAGGGACGGTTCTGGAGCGGAGGCAGAGCCATACTTCACAAAGTGTAGCGACCCCAGCCCCGCTGCTCGGCAGCGGTTCAGGCGCCGCCGGCCATGGCCGGCAGGATCACGAGCGAGTCGCCGCCGCCCACCGCGGTCTCGCAGGCCGTCCAGGACGCGGACGTCCTCGTCGTTGAGGTAGACGTTGACGTAGCGGTTCAGATCGCCGTCGGAGCCGAAGATCTGCGCCTCGGTGTCGGGGTGCGCGGTCGTGAGCGCCCGCAGGACGGCGCTCGACGGTCTCGCCCTCGGCGCTCGACTTCACGCTCGCCGCCGACGGACGGGCGCAGGACGGGTGGGATGCGGATGGTGGCCATGGCTTCGGGGTTCTCCGGGGGTCGTGTCGTGACAGGTGGTGGTGCGGTCGGCCGGACGTTAGCCCGCGGCGGCGCAGAACGCCTCGTAGTCGGGGAAGACGCCCATCTCGTCGTCGGAGATCGCCTCCGGGTCGCGAGAGCAGATCGGGCACTCGGGGTCGCGGCGGACCTTGACCTCGCTGGTCGAGGCGTCGAGCGCGTCGTACATCAGCAGACGGCCGATGAGCGGCGTGCCGGCGCCGATGATGAGCTTGACGACCTCGGTCGCCTGGAGCATGCCCATCGTGCCCGGCAGGACGCCGAGGACGCCGTTGGCACCGCAGGAGGGGGCGAGCTCGGCCGGCGGCGGCACGCGGAAGAGGCAGCGGTAGCACGGCCCGACGTACGGGGCGAAGACGCTGAGCTGCCCTTCGAAGCCGAGGATCGCGGCGCTGACGACCGGGATCTTCAAGCGCACGGAGGCGTCGTTGAGGAGGTACCGCGTCGGGAAGTTGTCGACGCCGTCCACGATGATGTCGTAGCCCTCGATGATCTCCATGATGTTCGAGGCGTCCAGGCGGGTCTCGTACTTGTCGACCTGCACGTCGGGGTTCAGCGCCTTGATGGCCTGCTCGGCCGAGTCGACCTTCGGAAGATCGACGGTGTCGGTCCGGTGGATGACCTGGCGCTGGAGGTTGGAGACGTCGACGACGTCGTCGTCGACGATCCCGAGCGTTCCGACGCCGGCCGCAGCCAGGTAGAGCGCGGTCGGCGAGCCCAGGCCCCCGGCACCGAGCAGGAGGACCTTCGCCTCCAGGAGCTTGCGCTGGCCCTCCTCCCCCACCTCGGGCAGGAGGAAGTGCCGGCTGTAGCGCTGGCGCTGCTCGGGCTTGAAGGCGAACGGGACCTCGACCTCGTAGCCGCGGTCCTTCCACAGCGTGTAGCCGCCGACCATCGACTGCACGTTCGTGTAGCCGAGGTCACGCTCGAGCGTGTTCGCGGCGAACGCGCTGCGGTTGCCCGAGGCGCAGTACAGGACGATCCGCTCGTCGCGGTCCGGTGCGACGGACTCGATGCGGGATTCGAGGAAGCCGCGCGGGATGACCGCTGCGCCGGGGAGCTTGCCGGCGGTGACCTCCTCGGTCTCGCGGACGTCGACGATCGTGACGCCTTCGTGCACCAGCTGGTTGACCTCGGACGGGTCGACCTCGCTGATACCGCTCTTGACCTGCTTGAGGAACTCTGTGCCGGAGGGGCTCATTACGCAATCACCTGAATCTCGCTCGGGTTTACTTCACAAAATATAGCGGGGTCCGTCCAGGGCGTCCGAGCCGGGTCGTCCGCGAGGCGTTCCGGGGGTCACCCTCACGTCCTCCGGCGCCGATAGGGACGGAAGAGCCCAGATGCGCCGCCCCACCCTCGTCACCCAGCTTCTCGCGATCAACTCCACCCTGATCGCGCTCACCGTTCTGGCCACCGCCGCGGCTGGACGCCTGGACCTCGGCGCCGTCGCCGAGCGCCGGCAGTACCTCGTCTTCGTCGCGGCCGTCCTGGCGACCGTCCTCGTCAACGGCCTGGTGCTGCGGCGTCGGCTCGAGCCGCTGCACGCGATCATCGAGACGATGGAGCACGTCGACCTCAGCGAGGGGGGCCGGCGCGCCGACGGCCGCGCCGACACGGAGGAGGTCGCCCGCCTCCACGCCGCGTTCAACCGGATGATCGACCGTCTGGAGCACGAGCGGGCGGGCCGCGGCGGACGCCGTGCTGCGGGCGCAGGAGGACGAGCGGGCCCGCCTGGCGCGCGACCTCCACGACGAGGTCAACCAAGCACTCACCGCCGTGCTGCTGCGCCTGCAGGCCACGACGCTGGCAGCGCCACCGGAGCTTGCGGCCGAGCTCCGCGAGACCCAGGCGGTCGCCACCCAGGCCATGGGCGAACTGCGGCGCCTGGCGCACGAACTGCGACCGACGGCCTTGGACGACCTCGGGCTCGCCGCCGCCCTGCGCATCGCAGGTCGACGGCTTCGGCGTCAAAGCCGGAGTGGACAGCCGGCTGCAGCTCAGCGGTGACGTCGACGGCTTCTGCGACGACGAGCAGCTCGTCGTGTACCGCGTGGTCCAGGAGGCGCTGTCGAACGCCGCCCGGCACGCCGCCGCCCAGCACGTCACGGTGACCGTCCGGCGCGCGCGGCGCCCGCGGAGTTCGTGCAGATCGCCGACGACGGCGGCGGCATCGATCCGCACGCCGAGCGCGGGCACGGGCTGGCGGGCATGCGCGAGCGCGCCCGCCAGGCGGGTGGCCGCCTCGCCGTCCGCACCACGCCTGGTGGCGGGACGACGATCGAGCTCGAGCTCGGTCGACCCGTCGCGACGCCCGAGTCGCGCACCCCGCAGGGCCTGGGCATGACGCCGATGCGACTGCTCGTCGCCGACGATCACGGCGTCGTCCGCGGCGGGCTGAAGCTCCTGCTCGACCGCCAGGCCGACTTCGAGGTCGTCGCCGAGGCAGGCGACGGCGCCGAGGCCGTCGCCGTGGCGCTCCAGACGCGCCCGGACCTCTGCATCCTCGACGTGTCGATGCCGAAGCTCACCGGGCTGCAGGCGACGCGCGAGATCAAGGCTGCAGGCGCCCGAGATCGACGTCCTGATCCTGTCCATGCACGACGACGAGCGCTACCTCTTCGAGGCGCTCAAGGCCGGGGCCGGCGGCTACGTGCTGAAGAGCGGAGGCCGATCAGGCCCTCGTCGAAGCCGTCCGGGCTGTCGCCCGCGGCGAGCCGTTCCTCACGAACGGGGCGCAGCGCGCGCCTCGTGCGCGACTGGCTGGCCGACCCGTCGCTCGGGCCCGACCGAGCCGCTGAGCCCGCGCGAGCAGGAGGTGCTCAAGCTCATCGCCGAAGCCCACACGAACCGTGAGATCGGGGCGATCCTGCACCTCTCGGAGAAGACGGTCGAGTCCCACCGCGGCAACCTCCTGCGCAAGCTCGGCATGCGCGATCGCGTGCAGCTGGTCCGCTACGCCATCCGCCGCGGTCTCGTCGAGCCCTGAGACCCTGCTGTCCTACGCTGTGGCGCGTGCTCGCCCGGGTCCAGCTCACCATCGCCGCCGCCTTGCTGGTGGTCGCAGCGGTCCTCGGCGTCGTCCTGCTCTCAGGCGGCGACGACCGCAACGGGCAGGCGGCTGACCGTCGGCCGGTCGGGCCCACGGGGTTCTACGGCGCCCTCGCCCCCGAGGGCGTGCGCCCCGAGTTCACGCTCACCGACCAGGACGGGAACGCCGTCTCGCTCACCGACCTGCGCGGCAGGACGGTCGTCGCGACCTTCCTCTACTCGACCTGTCAGGACACCTGTCCGGTGACGGCGCAGCAGATTCGTCTGGCGCTCGATCGGCTCGGTGACGGCGCCAAGGGGGTGCTCGACCCTCGCGATCAGCGTCGACCCGCCCCCACTCGGCGGCGACACGCCGCTGAACGCCAAACGGTTCCTCAACGACCAGTCGCTCACCGGACGCATGGAGTTCCTGCTCGGCACGCGCGCACAGCTGCAACCGGTCTGGAAGGCGTTCGGCATCCAACCCCAGGGCCAGGGCGAGCGCCCTGCCGCAGTGGACCCGGCCGAGTTCGAGCACTCGGCGAAGGTCGTCGTCATCGATGCCCGCGGCACCCTGCGCCTCGGCTACCCGGTCAGCGAGCTCACGCCGGAGGACCTCTCGCACGACCTCGTGCGGCTGATTGCCGGTCGCTGAGCGTTCGTCACTGGCTCTGTGCGCTCAACAGCCACAGCCCCATGCTCGTGAAGCCGACCATGATCGCGAGCATCCAGTACTGCGAGCGCGTGGCGTCCCGGGCCTTGGCGTACAGCGCGAGGGCCCGGTCGTGGGCGAGCACGAGCCCGGCGACGTGACCGAGGACGAGTGCCCCGACCTGGACGTACCAGATCCCGGTGGCCGAGATGAACGTGTAGTTGATGCCGCGGTCGCCGGTTCCGAGGAGGTCTGAGCCGTCGCCGAGGGGGTCCGACAGGAGGTACGCCATGGCCTGACCCTGATAGAGCAACAGCGAGGCGTAGTGGGCGATGATGTAGGCCAGCGCGATCGGCACGAGCGTGTGGACGAACGTCCCGCCAAGCCGCTGCGGCGCTCGCCGTCCCGCCGACGCTCTTCATCCCCGTGATCCCCAGCCGGTAGAGCCCGGAGATGATGAGCACGACGAGCAGCAGACCGACCGTGAACGCCGCCTCCAGCGCCTTCTCCTGGCTCAGCCCGATGCCCGTGAAGAGGTCTTGGAGGTCGGGGGCCACGTTCGACCAGGTCGGACCCTGCGAGAACCCGTCGAAGCTCGTCGTGCCGATCAGGACGCACAACAACGCGACGGTGCCCGGCACCGCCTTCAACGACGGAAGGCCGCTGAGCAAGGGCCGGGTCCGCAGGACGGCCGGCGTCGAAATGGAGCGCCGACATCCGGCCGAAGAGCCCGAAGACGACCCCGAACGCATCGGCGCGGTCACTCCAGATCTCCACGCCGTACAGACTCATGCCGATGAGCTGGATCGACGCGTAGACGAGCATCATCGTCGCCAGCTGGCTGGGGTCGCTGCGGTCGGAGTAGACGAGCTCGACCCAGGCGAAGGCCAGGATCCCGACCGCCGCGGGCCAGCGGCCCAGGCGCTCGGGATAGGCCAGCGGCTCGGGTGGTGAACCTCCGCTGAACCGCTGCACCAGCGTCCCGCTGACCCGGCCGATGGCGCGCCAGGGGTTCAGCGGCCGGAAGACATCGCCGAAGAGGACGCTGAGGACCGGGATCCCGATCCAGAAGATGACGTACACCAGCGTCGGCGTGAGGTTCGCCGTCTCGGTCTGGGTCCCCGCAAAGCCCGCGTACACGGCGAGGACGAACGCGGAGATCCCGAAGGCGCCCAGGACGATCTCTGCGGGCAGCTGCGGGACCGCGAGCAGCCGTCGCCCTGCGTCGGCGCCGCCCTCGAAGCGGGGCTTGGGCCACAGCGTCGCCAGCGCGACGAACGACACGACGAGCACGACGCAGGCCGCCCAGGCGAAGAGCCAGCGCGGGATGGGCAGATCCTGGCGGCCGACAAGACCGTGCGCGGACGCCACCCCCGGGGCCAGCAGCCCGGACAGCAGCGCACCGACGAACACGGCGCAGGGGACCGCTGTGGCACGGCGCATCAGGGCGTGACCTTCAGCGAGGCGATCTGGACGCCCGCGTTCTCGAGTTCGACCTCGAAGATGCCGTCGATCTTCGCCGTGAAGCTGAACGTGACGGTCCCGCCCGCCGACACGTCCTTCTTCAGGTCGTATCCGTGCAGATGGATCTCGTCGGCGACATCGGAGCGCACGGCGAAGCGGGCCTTCTCACCCTTCTTGAACGTGAGGTCCTTGACGCCGTCCACCGGGCGGCCGCCTCGGACCACGACGAGCGGTACGGCGGGCTCGGCCGGCTTCGGCGGGGCGGCCGTGGTCGGCGCCGTCGACCCAGTCGGCGCGGACGCCGGATCAGGAGCCGTCGCCGAGGTGACCGCCGGGGTTCCGGGGGCGGTCGTGACGGTGTCCTCGTCGCTGCCCTGGGCCACGAAGAACCCGCCGATGAGCAGGGCCGCGGCGGCCAGGGACAGGGCGAGTCGCTGGGAGGACGTCATGCCGTCCATGGTAATCGGCGTCCCGCCGGGGCGGTCCGCGGCGCGCGCGGACGCCGGAGAACGACGACGGGGCGAGCCAGATGGCCCGCCCCGTCGTACCACGGGCTTGCGGTCCGCGGACCGCAGTCCTAGACGATCAGCACTTGGCCGTCGTCTTGACCTTGGCCTTCGTGCCGTCGGTGAACGTGAAGTCGCCACCGAAGTTGTACTTGCGACCGGTGCACCCGATGGACTGGACGTAGCCGGTCTTCTTGTACGTCGCCGACACGACCGTCGCGAAGCGCTGCAGCGTGATCTTGATGCCGAACTGGTTGTAGTACTTCTCCGGGATCGGCACGGTCAGCTTGTAGCCGTACTTGCCGGTGTCCTTGGACAGCTTGGCGACGATCGTGCCCGTCGCATCGAACTCACCGGGGGGCGAGACGAGCTTCAGGATGAGCTTGCCGCCGCCGCCGTTGTAGGCGCGGATCGCCGGGTTGGCCTTGATGGCCGTGGCGCCGGTACCGCCCTGCGCCTTGGCACCCGAGCCCTTGTCGATGGAGACCTTGGAACCCTTGGGACAGCCCGACTCGTTGGGCGTCGCGTTCACGACCGCCTCCGAGCAGCTCGGCCACTTCAGCCGCTTGTCGAGCGCGTTGAACTTCAGGTTCTTGTCGAAGTGGATGACGGCCTTCGTCGTGCCGTAGGTCCCGTCGAGCGCAGGATCCTTCGCGTTCGTCGTCGTGACGACGTTGAGCTTCACGTTCTTGGGCTTGGCCTTCGTGCCCTTGGAACCGGTGACCTTGATGCTGAGGCCCTGGTTCACGTCGACGGCATGAGCGACCTGGACAGCTCCGAACGACACCGCGGTGACGGCGGTCAGTAGTGCGACCTTGCGCATTCTTCCTCCTGAGGGGTACGTGGGACGGGTATGGCGGGGGTGGGGCCGTGTGATGCCAGAGGTGAACTCCGGCAGGGACACCTGCCCATGATCACCCCTATCGAACATCTGACGAGAAAGCTTGAGTCGCACTCGTCGTGGGTCGAACGTACATCCCCACCGCGACGGGAAGGTTCCGGTGGCTGGACGAACGTCCTAGTTGTCGAGCGACCGCTTGAGGAAGCACGCTGCGGCGGCAGCTCTGCCGCCCCCCCGCAGAGGTCGGCGCTGGTACGGTCTCGCGCCCGTGCGTGTCACCGCCGACATCCCTGCCCCGCCGTTCCCCGCGAAGCTGCCCGTGGATCAACGTGGCGTCGCTGCGGATGGACAAGCAGCGCGGCCGGCCGGTGCTCGTCGAGTTCTGGGACTTCCTGCGCGTCCCCTCGCTGCGGACGCTGACGTACCTGAAGGCCTGGCACGAGCGGTACGGGAACGGCGCGGGCGGTCTGCGCGTCGTCTCCGTCCACTGTGGCGGCCACGAGGCGTCCCGCGACGATGACGCGATCCGTGAGGCGGTCAGCCGCCTGGGCATCGAACACGCCGGTCCTCGTGGACTCCGAGTTCGAGCTGTGGCAGATGTACGACAACCCGGGCTGGCCGGCGCGCTACCTCTTCGACGGCGACCAGAAGCTCGTCGACGTCCACCATGGAGAGGGCGGCTACCTCGAGACGGAGGCCGTGATCCGCGAACTGCTTGCGGACGACGGCGACGACGTCGGACTGCTCCGCGCGGAGGACGACCCCGACGCGCCTGCTGGTGGTCCCGACCGCCGATGCCGAGGGCGCCTACAGCGGCCCGTACGAGGCCGGCGGGGTCTGGGGCGTCTTCACCGGCGCGGGGACCGTCACGACGAACGGGCTCAGCATGCAGCTCACGGCCCCTGGGGCGTTCAACCTCGTCTGGCACGAGCAGCACACCGCCGGGGTCCTCGAGCTCACGGTCGGTGAAGGCGTCACCTGCCTGGCGACGTGTTTCACGCCGGGCCTGGCCCCGGTCGGCAGCGTCCCGGACGCCGCGGCGCCCGACGGCGCCTAGATCGGCCGCCCGAGGTCGGTGACGACGCGCTCGACGCGCGGCGGTCCCTCCTGGTCCACGACGACCGCGCGGCCGGCCCAGTACGGCGAATCCGGCCCGCCCCGGGCGAAGACCGGCTCGTCGATCCAGCAGCCGGCGTTGTAGAGCCGAGGGCCGTCCTCACCGGACCGCCACAGCGAGGCGTCCTCGTGGCGCAGCGGACCGGCGCGATGGGTGTGACCGAAGACGACGTGGTCGGCGGTGACGCCCAGGCGGCGCACGACGTCGCCCATCGCCGCCAGCCCGGCGTCGCGCAGCGCCTCGCCCGACAGCTCGGCCTTCAGCGGCCCGATGCCGATGCGGTTCAGGCCCAGGATGCCGAGCGGGAAGAGCGACGCGATGACCCGCGCCTTCAGCGGCCGGGGTCCGGAGCTGCTCAGCAGCTCCCAGGCCGAGGCCGAGGCACCTTCGCGACCCTCCTCCCAGGCGCCCCCGCGGCTGTCGGCCAACGCGTCGAGCCAGGCGTACATCGGGCCCAGCAGGGCCTCGAAGTCATCTGGGACCGCGTGATCGTCGGGGACTTGGCCCTCGATGCGGCCCATGATGCCTGCGCCCAGGCGTTCGAAGGCCGGCACCGTCGTCAGGCAGTCCAGGTAGTGACCGTGCGTGGCGTAGACGTCGGGCCGGACGAAGACGCCTGGATAGCGGACCGTGAGCCGCGCCGGGCCCGCGGCCTTCGCCAGGCGCGCCAGAGCGGCGCCGGGGCGCGCTCCTGCGGCCTCGTCGAGGCGCAGACGGCCCGGGGGACGACGGGCCCCGCGGGATCGGAGCCATGGCGAGACGAGCCCGTGGTCGTGGTTGCCGGCGACGAGGACGATCTCCCCGTTCTCGCCGAGCGCCTCCCCGAAGGCCGCGATCACCGGCTCGCTGAGCGCGAGCGCATCGCGCGCGGGACCGTGGCGCAGCTCGACGGTGTCCCCGAGCAGCACGAGGCGCTCGGCACCGCCGAGGTGGGCGCAGAACTGCGCCAGCGGCCCGGGCCGACGCATGACGTCGGCCCCCCGGCGGGAGCCGAGGTGCAGATCGCTGACGATGAGCGTCCGCACCCGGTGGGGCCGTTCAGCCCTGCGCGGCGGCCATGGCGACGCGGATCTGCTTCGGGAGCATGAACCGCACGTCCTCCTTCATCACCTCGAACTCGCTGATGTCCACCGTGCCCCGGGCGCGGAAGAAGTCCACGACGCCCTGCACGAGCTCCTCGGGGGCGCTGGCGCCCGAGGAGATGCCGACGGTGGCGACGCCGTCAAGCCACGACGGATCGATCTGTGACTCGTTGTCGATCAGGTGGGCGGGGGTGCCGAGCTCCTCGGCCACCTGCACCAGCCGGTTGGAGTTCGACGAGTTCTGTGACCCGATCACGAGGACGAGGTCGCACGCCGGGGCCATCTGCTTCACGGCCACCTGACGGTTCGTCGTGGCGTAACAGATGTCATCGGTGCGGGGCCCGGTGATCTGCGGAAAACGCTCGCGCAGACGGGCGATGATCGTCTTCGTCTCGTCGACGCTCAGCGTCGTCTGCGAGATGTACGCGACCTTGGAGGGGTCCTCGAGCTCCAGCGCGTCGACGTCGGCCTCCGTCTCGACGAGGACGATGTGCTCGGGTGCCTCGCCCATCGTGCCCTCGACCTCCTCGTGGCCGTCGTGCCCGATGAGGACGATCGTGTAGCCGTCCTGCGCGAACTTCACGGCCTCTCGGTGCACCTTCGTGACGAGGGGGCAGGTGGCGTCGATCGTCCGCAGCTGCCGGCGCTCGGCTTCCGCGTGGACCATCGGGGAGACGCCGTGGGCGCTGAAGACGGTCATCGCGCCCTCGGGGATCGTGTCGTCGAGCTCGTCGACGAAGATCGCGCCCTTGCCGCGGAGCGTCTCGACCACGTGCTTGTTGTGGACGATCTCCTTGCGGACGTAGACCGGCGGGCCGTACAGCTCGAGCGCGCGCTCGACGGTCTGCACCGCACGGTCGACCCCCGCGCAGTACCCACGGGGGGCGGCGAGCAGGAGCTTGACGGGTCCGTTCGACATGCCATCCATGGTACGGCGTCCCGATCGCGGGCCGTCGACCGCGCCGGATAGGATCGCGCCGTGAAGCAGTTGACCGACGATGTCCACCTCATCACGGGCGTTCCCGCCGTACGGGATCAACGCCTACCTGCTCGGCGACGTGCTCGTCGACGCGATGACGAAGTGGGACGCCAGGCGCATCAAGAAGGCGCTGAAGGGCCGCCGCGTGGCCGCCCACGCGATCACGCACGCCCACCCCGACCACCAGGGCGCCTCGCACGCCGTGTGCACTGCGCTCGACGTGCCGTACTGGGTCCCTGAGCTCGACGTGCCGCCGGCAGAGGACCCGGCGCTCATCGCCGAGCGCCAGCCGCGCCATCCGATCAACACGCTCTTCGCCAAGGTCATGACCGGGCCCGCGCACCCCGTCGACCGTGTCCTGCGCGAGGGCGACGACGTGGCCGGCTTCACCGTGCTCGACACGCCGGGCCACAGCGCCGGCCACGTGTCGTTCTGGCGCGAGAGCGACCGGACGCTCGTCCTCGGGGATGTCCTGAACAACCAGCACCCGCTGCTCGGCTTCCCGCGGGGTCTCCGGGAGCCGCTGTCGATCTTCACGCCCGACCCCGCCCGTAACCGCGACTCCATCAAGCGCCTGGGCCAGCTCGAGCCGGCGCTCGTCCTCTTCGGTCACGGGCCGCCGCTGCGCGACCCCGCCGCCTTCACGGCGTTCTGCGCCTCCGTCTGAACAGACGACGTCAGCGCGCGGTACGCAGCACTTGGACGACGGTCTCGCCGACGGCGTCGAGGGCTCGCACGGAGATCTGCTCCATGGAGTCCTGCAGGGAGTGCCCCGGGTAGGACCAGTCGATGAAGTCGACGGAAGGGACGCCCGCGCGGAGGAAGGGCGTGTGGTCGTCGGTGATCGAGACGTCGACGCGGTCAGGGAAGATCGAGCCGACGCCGACGGTCCGGGCGGCCGCGCGCACCTTCGCCCAGAGGCCGGGGTCCGACGTGCCCTCCCGAGGCAGGGTCAGTCCCTTGTTGCCGACGTAGTCCAAGAGCAGCATCCGCTTGGTCGCACCCGGGTGGCGCGCGACGTAGGCGCGCGAGCCACGCAGACCGGCCTCGTAGAAGTCCGCCTCGTCCTCCGGCAGGCCGGCGTCCGGCTCCTCTCCGTCGAAGAGGACGAACTTCAGCTCGGGGGCGCCGGCCGGCCGCTTGGCCTTGCGCATGGCCCGCGCGACCTCGATGACGATCGCGCTGCCGGCGGCACCGTTGTTGGCGCCCAAGAAGCCGTCGGGCTTCACGAGCGTGTCGTAGTGGGCACCCACGACGATGCCCGGCCTCCGGCCGGGGACCGTGCCGACGATGTTGCGAAGCGGCCTGGCGGACGTGGAGCCCGGGAGCGGCTCGAAGTGCCCGGACGGCAGCAGGGGTCGCAACGACCGCGCGAGCCTGACGAGTTGCGGTGACCCTGCGGGCCGCTGCCCGGCGGCAACCTGACGGTCGGTCAGCCGGTAGGCACGCTGGGCGTCGAAACGGTCGACCCGGGCCCGCGGAAGGGGTCCTGCGGCCGCCGCGGACGCCGTCGTACCCGACCCCGGGCCCGGCACGGAGGCACCCGGGGTCGCCGAGGTGCGCCCGGTGGCGGCGGGCCCACCCCCGCCGACCATCGGAAACCCGTTGACCGCGAAGTAGATGAGGCCACCGGCAAGGATGAACTGGCCGGCGAGCGCGATGAGCAGGATGCGCACCGACAGCTGTCGCTTGAGCTCGTCGGCGTCGCTTCTCGGCGCTGGGGGGTCGCTGGCGGGGATGGGTCGCAGGGGCGTCAGTCGTTGGCGGTCGCGGCGAGCATGATGTGCTGGAACTTCTCGCGGGCCGCCGCACGGCGGGTCGGCACGTGCTCGGAGGGCACCCCGTCCACAGGAGCGGTGTAGCCGCGCAACAGCTGACGGGCGACGGACTGGCGGTGGACCTCGTCGGGGCCGTCGTAGAACCGCGCGCCGCGGGCAAAGCGGTACATGGCCTCCAGCGGCATGTCGGTGGAGTAGCCGAGCGAGCCGTGGATCTGGAGCGCGCGGTCCACGACGTCGTGCATGACCCCCGCGCCGAAGAACTTGATGAGCGAGATGTCGGTGCGGGCGGCGCTCGCCCCCTGCGTGTCCATCTTCCATGCGGCGTGGAGCGTCATGAGCCGCGCTGCCTGCATCTGTGCGGCGCTGTCGGCGATCCAGTTCTGCACCGTCTGCTTCTCGGCCAGCAGGCTGCCGCTGGCGTAGCGTGACTGCGCACGCTCGCAGAGCATGTCGAAGGCCCGCGCCGAGACCCCGAGCCACCGCATGCAGTGGTGGATGCGGCCGGGCCCGAGGCGGTGCTGGGCGATCAGAAAGCCCGCGCCCTCCTCCCCCAGCCGGTTCTCGACCGGGATGCGGACGTCCTCGTAGCGGATCTCGGCGTGGCCCCCGAGCTTGCCGAACTCCTCCTGCGGGTGCTCCATCGTCGAGACGTCGCGGAGGATGTTCACGCCGGGCGTGTCGACCGGGACGATGAACATCGTGGCGCGCTGATGCGAGCGCGCCTCCGGGTCGGTGACCGCCATGACGATGAGGAAGTCGGCGATCGACGCGTTGGACGAGAACCACTTGTGCCCGTTGATGACGTACTCGTCGCCGTCGCGTACCGCGCGGGTCTGCAGCAGCGTCGGGTCGCTCCCGGCGGTGTGCGGCTCGGTCATCGAGAACGCCGACTTCAGGTCGCCGTTCAGCAGCGGGTGAAGGTAACGGTCCTTCTGCTCCGGCGTGCCGGCGAGCGCGAGGATCTCGCTGTTGCCCGAGTCCGGTGCCTGACAGCCGAAGGCGTTGGGCGCGAACGGCGAGGAGCCCAGGATCTCGTGCATGAGGCCGAGCTTCACCTGGCCGAAGCCCTGGCCGCCGAGCTCGGGGTCCAGGTGGGCGGCCCACAGGCCTTCAGCCTTGACGCGCTCCTGCAGCGGCGCGTAGATCTGGTCCACCTGCGCCTGGTTCAGCTCGCCGTAGACGGCGTCCAACGGCCAGATCTCCTCCCGCACGAAGTCGCGCATCCAAGCGAGCTTGGTCTCGAATTCCGGTTCGGTGCTGAAGTCCCAGGGCATGGCCCCAGCCTACCCTGGGCGATGGACTGCGGACGGTCACCAGGCGACGTCGCGCAGGAAGTCCAGCAGGAGGGCGTTGACGTCATCGGCGCGCTCCTGCTGGATCCAGTGCCCGGCGCCGTCGACGATCTCGGTCCTCAGGTCGTCGACCAGCCCGTCCATCGCGGACGCCGGCATGAACTTGCGCACCGGATCCCGCGAGCCCTGCACGAAGAGCGCGGGCACGGTGACGTGCACGCCATCCCAACGCTCCATCACCGCTTGGTTGCGGTCCAGGTTGCGGTACCAGTTCAGTCCCCCCGTGAACCCGGTACGGGTGTAGGCGTCGACGAAGACGCCGAGCTCGGACTCCGTCATGAACGGCGGGCACGGCGGGTGATCGTCGGTCTGCTCCCCCCAGCTGCGCGACCACTGCCGGGTCGTGGCCAGCGTGCGCCGTACGTCGCGGGAGAGCATCGCCTCGGCGACGCCGGGCTCCTGGAAGTGCACGAGGTAGAAGTCCTCCCCCAGGTGCTCGCGCAGCAGCGGAAGCGGTGGTGCGGGAGCACGGGGAAGAAAGGGCACCGAGAGGCCGGCGACAGCGTGCACGCGCTTGGGATGGATCGCAGCAGCCCACCACGCCGGCGGCGCACCCAGTCGTGACCGACGATGACCGCCCGCTCCAGATGTAGGGCGTCGAGCACGCCGATGGCATCGCGCGTGAGATGCAGCAGGTCGTAGGCGTCGACATCCGCCGGAGCCGCCGTCCCGCCGGCGCCGCGTAGGTCCGGCGCCAGCACGCGGTACCCCGCCGCCGCGAGGGCCGAAAGCTGATGGCGCCAGGAGAACCACAGCTCAGGAAAGCCGTGCAGCAGCAGGATCGGCGGCCCGTCGTCGGGGCCGGCCGACGCCAGGTGCATGTCGATGCCCCCGGCGTGGAGCGTCTGATGCCGGACGCCCGGCAGGGCCGGCCAGGCGTCCAACGGAACCGGGGCGGTGTTCGTCATCGGTGCCGGACCCTACAAGCGTGTGCTGCTGAGGCGAAGGGGATGCCTCGCCGGTGGAGCTCTGTGGACCGCACACCGGCTCGGAGGCCCGGGTAGCCTCCGGCGATGCCTCAGCAGCACCTGGATCGCCTCACCGCCGTCGACGCCTCGTTTCTGCATCAGGAGCGCGGCGCGTCACACATGCACGTCGGCGCCCTCACGGTCTTCGAGGGCCCGCCACCTCCGTTCGCGGCGTTCTTGGACTCGATCCGCGAGCGCCTGCACCTCGTCCCGCGCTACCGCCAGCGGCTGGAATTCCCGCGCTTGGAGAGTGGGCGGCCGCTGTGGGTCGACGACCCGACCTTCACCTTGGACTACCACGTCCGGCACACCGCGCTGCCGCGGCCCGGTGGTCCGGACCTCCTGCTCGAGCTGACGGCCCGGATCTTCAGCCAGCGTCTTGACCGGTGCAAGCCGCTGTGGGAGATGTGGATCGTCGAGGGCCTCGAGGACGACCGCTTCGCGGTCCTGTTCAAGACGCATCACGCGCTGATCGACGGCGTCAGCGGCATGGACCTCGCCGCCGTCCTGCTGGACGCCACCCCGGAGCACACCCCGCGTCGAGCACCCGGATCGCCCGTGGGAGCCGCAGCCCGTGCCGGGTACGGCGGAGGTCCTCGCCACCGGGGCGCTGGGCGCGCTGCGGGCGATGGTCACCGGCGGGACCCGCCTGGCGGGCGCCTTGGCCAACCCCGGCACGATCGCGCAGGAGGCCAGGGTCGCCGCCGAGGGGGTCGGCGAGATCGTCTGGGCGGGCCTGAACCCGGCTCCTCCCACCCCGCTGAACGTCCCGATCGGCCCCTACCGTCGCCTGGTCGTCGTGCGCGAGCGCCTCGAGGACCTCAAGCTCGTCAAGGACGTGTTCGGCGGCACCGTCAACGACGTGGTGCTGAGCGTCGTCACCGGAGCGCTGCGGGACTGGCTGCACACGCGGGGCGTGCGTACCGAAGGCCTGGAACTCCGCGCGCTCGTGCCCGTCTCCACCCGTGCCGCCCATGAGCACGGCACCTGGGCAACCGCATCGCCGCGGTGCGCGGGCCCCTTCCGGTGTACGTCGAGGATCCGGTCACGCGCCTGCGGACCGTCAAGGCGGCGATGGACGGCATCAAGGAGTCCAAGCAGGCGCTCGGCGCCGAGATCATCGCGGGCGTCCAGGGCTTCGCGCCGCCGACGCTGCTGGCCCAGGCGTCTCGGCTGAACTTCTCCACCCGTCTGTTCAACGTCATCGTCACGAACGTCCCGGGGCCTCAGCTGCCGCTGTACCTCCTCGGACGCCGCATGCTCGAGCTGCACCCCGTGGCGTTCCTCCCGGAGGAGCACGCGCTCGCCGTGGCGATCATGTCCTACGACGGCAAGGTGAGCTTCGGCCTGCTGGCCGACTACGACGCGATGGCGGACGTGGATCGCATCGCGGACGGGATCTCCGCATCGCTGGCCGAGCTCGTGGCGCTGGCCAAGCAGGCTCAGCGCACAGCGAGCGACGGCTGAGCGTCAGCCGCCGCGGACGGTGGTGTCGGCACGAGCCGGCACAGGCTCGCGGTTCCCCGAGCGGTCGACCGCGCGGGTGTAGAAGCGGTAGCGCGAGCCACGCCTGACCGGGACCCGCACGGTGGAGCGTGCGGACTTCACGAGCCGGCGGGCCGGCCGGCCGTTGGTCACACGCCACAGCTCGACGCGGCGGACGCCGGAGGGGATGCACTGCGCGGGGGCCTTGTCGGCACGCTTGATCGTCAGCGTCACCGAGCGGCCGCGGACGACGCGGGCGGAGGTTCGCACGGACGAGGTCGGAGCGCGCCGGTCGAGCTTCCGAGCCGCAGCCGCCGCGGCGCCGCCGTCCAGGATTCCCCAGCCGAGGTCGGGCGTCCAACCGGTGCCGGCCGGGCGGCTCGCGGTCTGCTTGAGCACGCGGACGACATCGAGCGCCGACAGATCGGGGTTCAGGCCGCCGGAGGACCGCAGCGACAGCGGTGACCATCGGCGCGGCCATCGACGTGCCCTGGACGTAGGCGTAACGGTTGTCTGCGCGGAACGTCGTGCGGCAGCGGCAGCCGCTGGAGGTCAGCGACGACCGCTCGAGTTCGGTCGGGTTGGCCGGGAAGGCGCCGAAGATCCCGCGCGGCCCGCCCGACCCGCCGAAGGCGCCGTAGGCGGCCATGGAGATCTGGCTGCCCAGGCCCGCGAACGGCGCGCGGTCCCCGGCGAACTGCGCGGCGGTCACCGACAATCCCTTGCCCTGGGTGATGTCCGCCCCGGTGCCCGTGGGCTGCAGGACGTTCGAAGGGTCGCCCTGCTCCTGCACCGGCTCGTCGGCGGCGGCGGCCACGAGGACGACACCCCGTTCCACGGCGTACCCGATCGCCCGGGTGATCGGGGTCGCCGCAGGTCGGCTGCCGTCGGTCCCGAAGCTCATGTTGATGGCGTCCGCCCCGCGGTCGACCGCCTGGGTGATCGACGTCGCGATGCTCGAGTCCGACAGGTCGGACTTGATGATGAGCAGGCGACAATCGAGCCCGGCGCCCGCAAGCCCCGCGCCGTTGTCCGAGTCGGCGCAGGCCAAGGACGCGACGTGGGTCCCGTGCCCGATCTCGTCGGTCGTGGCGGGACCGGCACCCGCGGTGGCGTCGTTGTCGATCGCGCCGACGATCTTCGGCGCAAGCTCCGGATGGTCTGCGTCGATCCCCGTGTCGATCACGGCGACCGTCGCCTTGGCCCCGCGGGTGATCTCCCACAGCGCCGGGAGGTTCTGCCGGGCGGCCCACCACTGCAGGACCGTTCCGGGGGGCACGCCGATGGCCGGCTCCTCCGTCGTCAAGGCGGGGTCGTCGGGCGCCCTGCGGAGCACGTGGCGACGTTCGACCTCGACGGAGGCGACCTGCGGCAGCGCCCGGAGGGCCTCGGCGGCAGCGTGCGACGGCACGCCCGCGCCAGGACGGACGGTCACGAGGCGCAGTTGCGGCGACACCGGCCCGGCCACCCGAGCCCCGGTCGACGCGACCGCCGCCCGGGCTGCGACGGTGGACGCGTGGGCGCCGGCGGCCGTCGGTCTGAGCGTGACGAGCAGCCGGCCCGTGACCGGGTCAGCAGCGCCGGCGGGGGTGGCCACGGCCGCCGCGACGACCGCGGCGCCGAGGACCACACAGACAACCCTCAGGGCGTGACCGGCGGCAGGCACCGCGCGGAACATCCGCGGCGACCGCTCAGTAGCCGAGCGCGAACTTGGCGTCCTCGCTCATACGGTCCGGGGTCCACGGCGGCATGAAGGTCATCGTGACCTCGACGCTCTCCACCCCGTCCAGCTCACCGACGAATTCCTCGATCTGGTCGGTCACCTGCGGCCCGATGGGGCAGCCCGGGGAGGTGAGGGAGAAGGTCACGTGGACGTCGCCGCCTGTGAGCTCGATCCCGTAGATGAGGCCCAGCTCCACGAAGTCGAGTCCCAGCTCGGGATCGATCACGTTGCTCAGGGCGGCCTCGACGTCGTCGACGGTCAACATGCGGCTCATTGTAGACCCTGCCCGTCGGGCTCCCGTGAGGGCGGCCCGGGCGCTTGCACGATCCGTGCGGCTCTGGAAAGGTCAGCGCATCGTCCTGTTCAGCGAAAAGCATGCGCTGCTGGTCTGCTCCGGCGACGAGGACCGCTCGACGCAGGCTCGCCGCAGACGCGCGCTCTCGCGCTCGCTGGCCTGCCAGACGGATCTCCTCGTCGACCTCAGCGGGCTGGTGTTCGCCGACGCGACCCTCATGCTCGACCTGGCGATGGTGGCCCGCCGCCTACGGCGCGCAGGTCGCATGCTCCACCTGCAGTCCCCGCAGCCGCAGATCCTCCGGCTCATCGAGATGATGGGTCTGGATCGGCTGGCCGGCGTTAGCGTCGGCGTCGAACCGCTCGGTGCCTGACGGGCTCCGGGACCCGACGGCTAGGCTTGGCGCGTCATGCCGCTTCTTCTGCTCGCCTTCGTCGTCGTCCCGATCATCGAGCTGTACGTGATCATCAAGGTCGGGCAGTCCATCGGTGTCCTGTGGACGGTCGCGTTGCTCTTCGCCGATTCCATCCTCGGCGGGATCCTCATGCGCTCACAGGGCCGGGCGACATGGCGGCGTTTCTCCCAGGCGCTGGCCGCAGGGCGGATGCCCGCCCGGGAGGTCCTCGACGGAGCGCTCGTGATCTTCGGTGGGGCGTTTCTCCTGACGCCCGGCTTCGTCAGCGACATCTTCGGCGTCGCCCTGCTGGCGCCCCCGAGCCGTGCGGTCATCCGCAACGTCGTGCTGAGGCGCTTCACGGCTCGCATGGCCGGCGCTGTCCAGGCGCAGCGGTTCGCCCGCAGCCGCTTCGGCGGCGGTCCTCCCACGGACTTCGACGTCGACGGGACCGCGCGTGACGTGGACCCACCGGCGCTCGGCCGCGACGCACCCTGACCCCGCGGCGGAGAGAATGGGCGGCATGTCGATCACGAGCGCGCACGAGCGCCCGCAGCCGCAGACCTCCGCGTCGTTCTCGGACGCTGTCACCTTCACCTTCGCCGACGCAGGTGCCGACGTGTTCGGTCTTGCGCGGGTCGGACTCTCGGGCGGGCCTGCGGGAGCGCCGCAGGGCAGCGGGCTGGCGATCGTGTTCGCCGGTCGCGAGCCCGTGGCCGTCCGGGCCGCCGGGGGCATCTCCGTCGGCGACGGAGGCTTTGAGGCGGTCCAGGCCGCCGGTGTCCAGACGACGACGGTGCAACCTCTGGACCGCTGGACGGTGTGCTTCGTCAGTGACGACGAGACCATCGCCCTGGACCTCGAGTTCCGTGCCCTGAGCGAGCCCGGAGAGGTGGCGGCAGGCAGCCCGGTCGCGACGAAGGGCGGGATGCAGGGGTACGAGCAACTGTGCCACGTGACGGGGACCGCTCGGGTGCGCGGTGGCACCCGGACCATCGACTGCCTCGGGCAGCGCGGCCATTCCTGGGGTGCGCCGGACTGGGACAGGATCACGGTCGCACGATCCCTGAGCGCGTGGGTCGGGCCGGATCTCGGCGTGAGCCTCACCGCGGTGCGACCGGCGAAGGCCAAGGGGCACTCCGACGAGGCACTCGCCGTCAGCCTCTTCGTCGGCGGCGCGGAAGCCGAAGGCGACGGCGCGCTCGCGCGGGCCGTCGTCCCGGAGGATTGCCGGCTGTCGACCGTCTACGACAGCGAGGGCCGCCAGCGTCGCGCCGGCTTTGAGCTGTACGAGGACGAGGACGGCTACCCGCACCGTGCCGCAGGTGACGTGCTGTGTGGCACGTCGCTGGACCTCGGCCGCCTGCGCCTGGACTGCGCGTTCTTTCGCTGGCGCCTCGACGGACGCGAGGGGATCGGCCGGTACGACATCGTGCGGCGCACCGAGGATCTGACGTGAGCGCCACGGGGACGATCACGACCGTGATCAGCGACTACGGCGGCGTCCTGACGTCCCCCTTGTCCGGCGCGTTCACGCTCGTCAACGAGCGGCACGCGCTGCCGGATGCCGCCCTCGGCGAAGCGATGTCACGTGCCGGCGAGCGCGTCGGCCTGAACCTCCTGGAGGAGCTGGAGTGCGGACGTCTGAGCGAGCCGGAGTTCATGTCGGTGCTCGGCGCCCAGCTGTCGACCGACCTCGGACGCCCGGTGGACTTGTCGCGGTTCTCAGAGCACTACTTCGAGGGCCTGGTGCGGAACGTCCCGATGATCGACGAGCTCGCCGCGGTGCGCGCGGCGGGGTACCGGATGGGCCTCCTGACGAACAACGTCCTTGAGTGGGGACCGCGCTGGCGGCCGATGGTGCCGGTCGACACGCTCTTCCATGATGTCGTGGACTCCGCGTACGTCGGGTTGCGCAAGCCCGATCCCGCGATCTACCACCTCTCGTGCGAGCGCCTCGGAGTCCCTGCGCATGAGTGTGTCTTCATCGACGACTTCGCGCACAACTGCGAGGCCGCCGAAGCCGTCGGCATGACGGCGGTCTGGTTTCGTGACACGGACGACGCCGTGGCCGAGCTGCGAGGCGTGCTCGAGCGCCGGGGGGCGCCGCCCTTGGCCGCTGCTTTGGCCGGGGATGCCGAGCCGTGCTGAGCTATCTCCTCGTCATCGCGATCGGCGGCCTCGTCGTCGGGGCGTTCGCCCGTCTGTCGCTGCCTGGCCGCGATCCCATGTCGGTACCGGCCACGATCGCCCTTGGTGTGGCCGGGTCGATCGTCGGCGGCACCGTCGTGTACGCCGTGACGGACGGCAGCGTCGGGGCGGGGTTGCCGGTGAGCGTCGCGTGTTCTTCGGTGATCCTCTACGTCGTTCGACGCCGACGCGGCGGCGGGCTGACGGACCCGGGCCGGCGTCGCCGCTGAGGCACGCTCCTTGGGCCGGAGCGGTGGCTCAGTTGTCGCTGCCGAGCCGGTCCCACAGGTACAGCTCGATGCACTCCTCGGCCAGCTCGGAGGCCCGCTCGCGGGAGAGACGAGGGAGGACGGTGTCCAGCGCCTGGTCTTCGGCGATGCCGGCGTCGAACGCCTCCTCGCCGCGGAAACCGGCTGCGATCTTCAGCGCCTCGCGGCGGTTCTCGCCGAGGGTCGGAAAGACGTTGACGAGGAACTCGCGGTTGGCGATGGGCTGCCCGACCTCGAGCGAGGCGTGCCAGGCCGCCAGCATCGACAGGTCGTGCTCGTCGAGGTCCGCGACGGCCTTCGCGTAATGGCCGTTGAGCTCCCGCTCCGGGATCTCGTCGACCCACGCGCGCACAAGCTCACCGAGCAGCTGGCGACGGGCTTCGCGGCCGACGGAGTCCGCGATCACGCGGATGGCGTCAGCCGGTTCGATGAAGCAGAGGGGCACGAACCGGGAAGGTACGCACCCGGTCGGACGGCACACGACGGCCCTGGGCCCCGGAATCGCGGTGTTTGCGCAGTCGCTCCTGCGAGGCCCGCCACGGCACCCCGCAAAGAGGGCGAAAAGCCGTCGCCTACAGGATGGGCAGGTAGCGGTCCAGCTCCCACTGGGTGACCTGCACCCGGTAGTCCTCCCACTCCTGCCGCTTGATGTCGATGTAACGGTTGAACATGTGCTCGCCGAAGGTTCGCAGCACGAGCTCGGACTCCGCCGTCAGCTCGATCGCCTCCCCGAGCGTCTCCGGGAGCTGCTCGATCCCGAGCCGCCTGCGGTCATCCGGGGCCAGGTGGTAGAGGTTCTTCTCCATGGGCTCGGGCAGTTCGTAGCCCTTCTCGATGCCCTCGAGCCCGGCCTGCAGGAGCGCCGCAAACGTCAGGTACGGGTTGCACGCCGGATCGGGGCAGCGTAGCTCCATCCGCGTGGTCCGCTCCTTGCCGCTGCGGTGCTGCGGGACGCGCACGAGCGCTGACCGGTTGCGTCGTGACCACGCGACGTACACCGGCGCCTCGTACCCCGGCACCAGGCGTTTGTAGGAGTTGACCCACTGGGCGAAGATCGACGAGATCTCCCGGGCGTGCTTGAGCTGTCCGGCGATGAACGCCTTGCCGATGTCCGACAGGAAGTACGTGTCGTCCGCGTCGAAGAAGACGTTCTTGCCGTCCTTGAAGAGCGAGAGATGCGTGTGCATCCCGGAGCCGTTCTCCCCGAAGAGCGGCTTGGGCATGAAGGTCGCGTGCCATCCGTACTTCATCGCGCACTCCTTGACCGTGATGCGATAGGTCATGCAGTCGTCGGCCATCCTGAGCGCGTCGGCGTAGCGCATGTCCACCTCGTGCTGCGAGGGACCGACCTCGTGGTGGGAGTACTCGACGTGGATCCCCTGTTGCTCGAGCGCGAGCACCGTGTCGCGCCGCACGTCGCTGCCGGCGTCGAGGGTCGTGAGGTCGAAGTAGCCGCCCTGGTCCAGCGTCTCGGTCCCCTTGCTGTCCTTGAAGAGGAAGTACTCAAGCTCGGGTCCGACGTTGAACGTGTCGAAGCCCATCGTGCGCATGCGGTCGATCGCCCGGCGCAGCACGTGGCGCGGGTCGCCCTCGTACGGGGTCCGTTCGGGCGTCTGGATGTCGCAGAACATGCGAGCGACCCCCTGCTCCTCCGGCCGCCACGGGATCACGCGGAATGTCGACGGATCCGGCATGGCGATCATGTCCGACTCCTCGATCGCGTTGAAGCCCGTGATGGAGGAGCCGTCGAAGCCCATCCCGCCTTCGAACGTGTCGTCGAGCTCCTCGGCGTTGATGGAGAACGACTTCAGCTGCCCGAGGATGTCGGTGAACCACAGTCGGATGAACCGGATGCCCTGCTCGTCGACGAGCGCCTTGACGTCGGCAGCGGTGGTCGGCTGGTCACTCATGGCGCGGACCCTAGTAGGCCCAGGACGCGGACGCGAGCGCCCTACGGCCCAGTCTCCTGGGCGCTGGTTGTACGCCCGGTCGAGCCGCGCGCCCGGGCGTCGGCGCCTGGGACGGTGTCGCCGGCTGGTGCACGCGCGACTCAGTTTGCGCGCGCGGCGGTGCGACGACGATCCTCGTCGAGCCAGTGCTGCGCCCACGCCTTCAGGGCGGCAAGCGCCGGCTCGAGGCCGGCGCCCATGTCGGTCAGGCCGTAGGCGACCTTGACGGGCGGACCGTGCGAGACGTGACGATCGACGACGCCGCGGGATTCCAGCTCACGCAGCCGCTCGGCCAGCATCCGGTCTGAGAGCTGCGGCACCGCTTGGGCGATCTCGCCGAAGCGCAGGGGCCTTGCGGGGTGGGCCTCCAGCAGGGTGGCGACGATGGCACCGGTCCAGCGGCGGCCGATGAGCTCGACGGCCTCGTGGTAGAGCGGACAGCACCCGGGGGTGCCGCAGCGGTCGGTGTCCGGGTCGTCGTGCACGCCGGTCCAGCGTAGAGCCCCGGTCGGAGTGCTCAGGTGGCGCTGGGGCTCAGGAGCCGGCCGAGGACGTGAACGCTGCGACGAACACGAGGAAGAGCCCGAGCAGCACGACGTACATCGCGATGCGGTCTGGATGGTGCACCGCACGCTGGACCGTGGAACGCGGACGACGGTCACCGAGCTCCCGCAGGGCGCGACGCTCGGCGACCTGCGCCTGCAGGCCGTGGCCGTCGGACCGCTGGACGGCCGCGTGCTGACCGGTCGAGGTCGAGCCGGCAACGGCATCCTCGGCGGGCTGCAGGTGCGCGTGGGGGTCGTCTTCGTCAGGCCGGGCGACGGTGCGATCGGTTCCGTCGCCGGAGATCGAGGAGCCGGTGAGGATGATCTCGCGCGACCGGGATGCCGGAGGCGAGGTGCCGAAGGCCCCGTCGAGGTCCAAAGCGTCGGCGAAGGCTGCGACGTCGGGGCGTCGGGCCCGCGTACGGGCGGGCTCGATGGGCAGTCCGGTGATCCGCCCGAGCCGCGGACTCTCGCGCTCCCCGCGGACCGTCCGCGTCTGACGCGACGCGGTGATCGGGCCCTCGTCGTACGAAGGTGCGGCTCCGGCTGGGTCGACGGGTGCGCGGTCGGCGATCGCGGTGGCACGGGCGCTTCCGGGGGTGGCGGTGGCGGAGCGGGTCCCTTCGCCACCGGGGCGAAGGTGCTCCACGTCGGCCCACCAGGATCTGTCGTCGGCGATCTCGGTCATCTCATGGTTCCAGCCGGTCCTTGCCCTGCGCGACCTGGACGTCAGGCCGATTCTTCGAGTGTCTCGACGTGGGGACGGGCCTTATCGTAGCAGTGCCCGAAAACCCTGCAAATCAGTTAATTCTGCAACGAGGATTGCAGCGGGGTCGGACGGAACCCCGCGCAGCGAGGTCAGTTACGCCCCGCGGTGGCTGCGACGTAGTCGGCGACGTTCTTCGCATCCTGACCGTCGATCAGACCAGCGGGCATCTGGCCCTGACCGCGTGCGCGACCCATCTCGATCGCGTTGAGCGTGAGTGCCGCGACCGGCCGGATGGCGTCAAGGCTGGGGCCGACACGGCCGACGGCGTTGGCCGACTTGAGCTGATGGCAGGTCGAGCAGTTCTTCGCGAAGACCTTGCGGCCCTTCTGCTGTGCGGCCGTGAGCTCGACGCCGCCGGGAGCCTGCTTGGACTGGGTGTTGCGGTTCACGGCGACGACGGCGATCGGCACACCGATCCCGAACACCGTGAGCAGGCTCAACAGGGCCCACGTCACGTTCCGGCTCGTGCGGGTCTGTCGGTGCAGGTTCTGCCGGGCACCGCGTCCACTGCCGCCGAAGGCGAAAAAGACGACGGTTCCGCCGATCAGGACGAACGCGAGGACGAACGAGACTGTTGCGATCACGAGCGCAGCCTACCGCGCCGCGCGGTGACCGTGGAACGACCCCCGCAGCGGCGCGGCACGGCGACCGGACCCGTCGGGGACACACATCCGGTCAGCGTCCGCGACCCTGGCCGAAGTTCATGATCGGAGGTGCCACGGCGCGGAAGTCGCCGCCGCCCGCCCCGGCGGCCACCGCCTCCTCAGGGTGCGCCTGCTGCTCGGCGCGGCGGCGCTCGAGCTCCCGTTGATCCAGAGGTGAGAAGTCCTTGACGATCGCCGTCGGACGGTCGGCTGCCTCCAGCCGCCACAGCCTCCGGACGAGCACGTTCACCTGCCCGCCAGCGGCAGGATGGCGTTCCAGGCGGCCCTCGGCCACGATGAGCGGCTCGGTACGTGCGACAAGTCGATGACGCTCGTAGACGTCGGGAGGCACGATGAGGTTGATCGTCCCCCCCTCGTCTTCCATGAGCATGAAGACGATGCCCTTCGCTGTGCCGGGGCGCTGGCGCGCCACCACGAGGCCGCCGACCCGGACGGTGCTGTTGTGCCGGACGTTCGCCAAGGCGGTGCTCGACGTCGCACGCTGCGCGTCCAGCTCACTCCGCAGGAGGCCTACCGGGTGGGTTCCCGTCGTCACGCCGGTGCTTGCGTAGTCGGCGATCATCGCCTCCCAGGATCCGAGCTCGGGCAGTCCCGGGGCGGTGGGTGGGGCCAGCGGCAGCGCCAGCTGGGTGCCGAGGTCCTCCAGCGGGCGGCCCTTGGCCGGCCGACGCTGCAGGCGTACCCCGGAGCAGCCGCCCCCATCTGCCAGAGCGCAGCCCGCCGCCGGTGCCCCGGTACCGCGACCTCCCCGGCGACGAGGGCGTCGCAAGCCCCGGACCAGGCCAGCCGCTCGAGCGCGGGGCGTCCCGCGCCGGCCCGCGCGATGAGGTCCCCGATCGTGGTGAACGGCCCGTCGGCCTCCCGTGCGCGCACGACTGCGGTGACCTCGTCCTCCCGCACACCCAGGACGTAGCCCAACCCGATGCGCACCGCCGGACGACCGTCGTCCTGTCGCTCCATCGTGCAGCCCACCGCGCTGGCGTTCACGTCCGCGGACAGGACAGGGATCCCGCGACGCTGGGCCTCGTGGACGAGTGCGTCAGGCGGATAGAAGCCCATGGGCTGCTCGTCCAGGAGCGCACAGAGGAACTCCGCGCCGTGATGGACGCGCAGCCAGGTTGACTGGTAGGCCAGCAGGCCGAAGGCAGCACCGTGAGCCTTGGGAAAGCCGAAGCCCGAGAACCCGACGATCATCTGGTAGACGCGCTCGGCGATCTCGGCGCTCGCACCGTGTGTGCGCGCCGCGCCCTCGACGAACCGGTCGTGATAGGCGCGGATCGCCGCTTCGGAGCGCTTGCGGCTCATCGCCCGGCGCAGGCCCTCGGCCTCCCCCGCCGTGAAGCCGGAGAAGGCCATGGCGACCTCGATGACCTGGTCCTGGAAGATGATCGTGCCCAGCGTGTCCTTCAGGACGGCCTCCAGCGCCGGGTGCTCGTAGGGGACCTCGTAGAACGGATCGGCCCGGATCCGTTGGCGGCGCTCGATGTACGGGTTGACCGCACCACCCTGGATGGGACCGGGACGGACGATCGCGACCTGGATCGTGAGATCGTCGAGCGTCTCTGGGTGTGTCCGCAGCAAAGACGCCATCTGCGCCCGGCTCTCGATCTGGAAGACGCCCGTCGTCTCGGCCCGCTGGATGGCACCGTAGGTCGCCTTGTCGTCGTACGGGATCCGTGAGAGGTCCACCCGTTGGCCACTCGTCGCCGCGATCATCTCCACGCAGCGCTCGACGGCGGACAGCATTCCGAGCCCGAGCAGGTCGATCTTCAGAAAGCCTGCGTCGGCGCAGGAGTCCTTGTCCCACATGACCATCTGCCGGCCCTCCATCGCGGCGGGCACGACGGGGCAACAGTCCACGAGCGGCTGGGTCGCGACGATCATGCCGCCCGAGTGTTGGCTCAGGTGCCGCGGCAGACCCTGGGCCTCGTGGGCGAGCCGCACAAGCCAGTCCCAGCGCCCGGCGGGCCCGTCCGCTCCGCCTTGGCCCAGTCGCTGGTCGCCGAGCGCAAGGACGACGTCCTTGTCCACCCGGGCCGCGCTCCATCCCTCTGATGACCGTGCGACCCGCTCGATCTCCCCCGCCGGCAGACCCAGCGCCTTGCCGAGCTCACGGATCGCCCCGCGCGCCTTGAAGGTCGGAAAAGCGGCCACGAGCGCGGAGCGGTCGTGGCCGTAGCGCTCGTGGATCCGCGGGATGAGCGTCGCCCGCACGTCGCGGGGGAAGTCCAGGTCGATGTCCGGCAGGGAGGTGATCTCCTCGTTGAGGAAGCGGCCCAGGAAGAGCTCGTTCGCCACAGGGTCCACGTGCGAGAGGCCGGTGAGGTAGCAGACGATGGAGGAGACGCTGGAGCCGCGCCCTCGTCCCGGGGGCAGCAGCGCCCTTGCTGTGTCGGGGCCGCGGACCTCGACGGCCACCTCGCGCGCGAGCTCCAGGAGATCGTGGTGCAGGACGAAGAACCCTGAGAGGCCGAGGTGGGTGATGAGCTTCAGCTCCTGCTCCAGGCGGGCTGCCGCACGCTGGCGCAAGTGCTGCATCGCCCCCCCTCCCGGGCCCTTCCCCGGCGGATACCGCGTGTCGAAGAGCGCCTGACAGGTCGCGGCGAGCTTCGTGTCCGCCTCCGCGTCGTCGGAGCCGGGGTAGCGGTAGCCGAGATCCTGTCCCAGGTCGAAGGTCAGGGACGCCGCCAGGCGGGCGGTCTCCGCGACGGCCTCCGGATGGTCGGCGAAGCGCGCGGCCATCGCCGTCGGTGTCGTGAGCACGTGCGTGTGATTGCCGCGGCGTAGGGGCTCGGACGCGTCGAGCGTCGTGTGCTCGCGAACCGCGACGAACGCGTCCTGCAATGGCGCCCGGGCATGAGCATGGGCATGGACGTTGCCCGTCGCGACGCACGCGAGACCCAGTTGTCGCGCGAGCGCTTCCAGCTCACGGTTGCGGGCACGGTCATGACGTCCGAAGGGACGCTGGAGCTCCATCCGCAGCCCTTCCGGCCCGAAGGCCGACCGCAGCCGGCGTAACGTCGTCTCGTCGTGGACCCCGCGCCCTGCGCAGCCGCTGAGGCAGACGAGCCCTTCGGCGAACCCGGCGATGTCTGCAACCGTCACCGACGGCTGCGACAGGTCCCGCCTGTGCGCCGGCGCGTCCCGCGTGTGGGCGTGCGCCCGCGTGAGCAGACGGCAGAGGTTGCGCCAGCCCTGCGCATCACGCACGAGCAGCGTGAGGTGACGCAGGGGGTGCAGACCATGCGGCGAGGTGCCGTCAGGACGGACGCTCACCTCCGCCCCGTGGATCGCCCGCAGTCCGTGCGCCCCTGCGGCCTGAGCGAACTCCATCGAGCCGCTCAGCGTGTCGTGATCGGTGAGCGCCATCGTGGTGTGCCCTTGCTCCAGCGCCGCGATCACGAGCTCGTCCGGGAGCGAGGCACCGTCCAGAAACGAGAAGGCGGAGTGGCAGTGGAGCTCGACGTACGACACGAACACATGTTCGCATCCAGGGAGGCGTTTTCCAAAAGTCGCCTCCTTGCGGGGGGAACGTCACGCATCGGTCAAGCAGTCACCCCGGCGCTCCCAGTCACCGCCAGGCGGACGGGTCCACGCGTCGAGCAGTTCGGCTTCCGACCGGGTCACCCCGAAGTCCACGCCGGCCCTGGCTACGAGGGCTCCCTCCACCCCCGCGCCGTACTGCCGCTCCTTGCGCCCGTAGCGCGTGATCTCGATCCGGCCGTCTGCGGCCATCGCCCGCCCCAACGCCCGGCCGGCGGCTGCGAGGTCCCCGCGGTTCGCAGGAAGCAGTGCTCGCAACAGCCGCCGCACCGCCGTCAGGTGGGCCGGGACGGTGAGGTCCAGGGTCGCGGCGACCTCTGCTGTCAGCTGCCGTCCGTCCGTCGCCGCAAGGGCTTGGAGCAGGTGGGTCCCCGTGTTCATCGTGCCCCCCACCTCGCCTGACCCAACCAGCGTCAGCCCTGTCGGTCGCCCGCTCCGGTCGACCTTGACCTGCACGCCGACCGACCCACCAAGACCCACCGACGCCATGCCGTCGGCGAGCGCTGCCGACAGACCGGCATCGACGTCGAGAAGGATCGTGCCGCCACCTGAGACGAGATCCTGCGTCCCACCGAGGGCCACCCCCGCCGCTGCCTCCAGCTCGACACCGAACGGCCCCTGGATCGTCCCCGACAGCGACACCTTGCCCTTGATCGTCCGTGAGTCCGGCCGGGGAAGGTCGCGGCCGCTGCCCACATCGAGCACCTGCTGGGCGAGATGGAGGGCCTGTCCCACCCCCGGCAACGAGGAGCCCGCCCTCCCGACGACGACCTCGACGAGCCTGCGTTGCAGGCGGTCGGCCGCCGCCGTGTCCGGGACCGTCCACGTCCGGCCGCCCCCGAGTCGGGCGACGACCGCGACCTGAGCCATGGCGCCGGTGGAGAGGTCCAGACCACCGAGCTGCACGTGCCCACCGGCTCCGACCCCTGCGGTCAGCCCGGCGTCGACGTGGTCCAGGAGCGTCACCGCCACGGTGCCGTCGGAGCTCACCGAACGCAGGAGGGCGGTGTTCCGTCCGATGCGGACGAACGTGAGCTTCGCCGAGGCGCCGACGCTCGTCTCTGCGGACCGCACGACGCACGGCTCGGGGATGACGGTGGTGCAGCCCTCCCCCGTGACCTGGCAGAGGGCCTGCTGGAAGGCGCGGCCGACCCCGTTGACGATCGAGGGGGCGGCGACCGCAGAGCCGGCAGCGACCAGGGCGAGCGTGACGACGGCGATCACCGCGACGTACTCCATGCTCGCCTGGCCGTGGTCCCCCCGGGTCCTCCGGCGCAGTCGTGGCCGGCGAGGTCCGCTGGGACGCAGGGAGGGTGCACGGCGACCAGACACCCGTCCAAGGCTCGTCCGCGGCCCGCGCCGGGGCTACCGCCTCTCTGTGACCCAGCCGCGACGAGGTCGCGTGGGCGACGTCACACCTTCAGGTCCAGAATCCGAGCTTCGTCCCGCGCAGGATCCGGGAGCCGGGCAGTCGGACGAAGGTCCGACCGCTGCGCTGCTCAGCAGCGGCGACGATCCGTGCCAACAGCAGCGTCTGAGTCAGGCCGACGAGAACGACCCCGCCGGTCACCCGCAGCGCTGCATCGGGGGCGTCCACGAGCCACAGCGGCGTCGCCAGGGCGACGACGACGAGCGGCAGATGCCACAGCGGCGTCGGCTCGCCGCTGCCGGCACCGGCGGGACCGGTCGGGATGCGCTGGGCACCGTCGATCGCGGAGCGCACACCGCGTGGACCGAAGATGCCGAGCAGGACAGCGACGACGAGGAGCTGACCGACCGTCGAGGCCACGACGTCGGTTGCGTGATCGTCGAACACGAGCAGGGCGACCGAGCCGACAGCACCCAGCGCCGCCAGGACGCGGCCTTCCAGCATGAGGCGCTGTCGATAGGTCGCCGGACCCTCCACCGCGACGGTCTGTGTCGGCATGTCTGCAGTCTCCCGGACCAGCGGCTACCCCACCGCCATCGTGGCGCACACCGTTGCCCTGACCTCCTGGACACGGACCGGTACCCCATGCCGCGGGGCGAGCGTGATGCCGCGCAGGACGACGGGATCCGGGGCGTCCCGCAGGGGGACCAGGTCGGCCCGGGCGATGACGACGCGGAGGACCTCCGTGAGCTCTGCCTGGGCGAGGGCGACACCGATGCAGCGCCGGACGCCGCCGCCGAAGGGCAGCCACCCGTAGGCCTCGGCGCCGTCGTCCAGAAAGCGCTCGGGTGCAAAAGCATGCGGGTCGGGATAGAGATCGGCGCGGCGGTGGACGAGCGCGATCGCCGGATAGACCTTCACGCCGGCAGGCAGGGTCCATCCTGCGACGGTGCGGGGCTGGGTGAGCGTGCGCTCGGCAGCATCGATGACCGGGCGCAGGCGAAGCGTCTCCCGACCGACGGCCTCAAGCTCTGCGTCCCCGCCACCGGCCTCGATCGCGGCCCGCAGCCAGCCGACGCGACCGGGGTTGCGCAGCAGGAGCTCGAGGGCGAAGGCCAGCGCGGTGGCGGTCGTCTCGTGCCCTGCGGCCAGCAGGGTGATGAGCTCGTCGCGCAGCTCGGCGTCCGTCATCGGCTGCCCGTCGTCGTCACGAGCGCGCAGGAGAAGCGAGAGGACGTCCCGACGCTCCTCGAGGTCTTCGGCGCGCCGGCGCAGGGCGATCTCCTCGAACAGGAGTTCGTCGGCACGGCGCAGGTGGCGCGCGAGGCGCCCACCGGGGCTCCGAGGGCCGAGATCACGCCGGAGCCGCTCATCGATGAGCAGGAGGTTCGAGCTGTCGAGCACCGCGCCGAGCGCGATGCGCAGCCGCTCCACCCGCCCCGGCTCGGTGACGCCGAAGACCGCGCGACAGATGACGTCGAAGGTGAGGGCACGCATCCGCGAGCGGACGTCGAACTCCTGGCCGGGACGCCAGCCGTCGACCTCCCGCTCGGCGACCTCGCGGATGGTCTGGCGGAAGCCGGGGACCCGTGAGCCCTGAAACGGCGGGGAGAGCAGCCGCCGATGACGCAGGTGCTCGGCGCCGTCGAGGACGAGCAGCGACCCCGGACCCAGGATCGGGGTGAGAAACGAGTTGGCCTCTCCGGCCAAGAGGTCGGATTGGTCGCCGGTCATGAGCTCCCGGATGGCGGCGGGGTCGGCGACGTAGACGCCGGTCCCGAAGCCGGTGAACCGAACCGTGAAGATGTCGCCGTAACGCCGGTGCCAGCGGTCGAGCATGTCCAGCGGGCGATGCGCGAAACGTGCGGTGAGGTACGGCGCGGGAGCGCGAGGACCGGGCGGGAGCGACATGGTGCAAAGGCTAGAGCGGGTCCTGTCTCAGCGCTGGCGATACCAGCCGCCGCCCTCGAGATCGCGGAACACGACGAGATCACGACCACCGGTCGTCACGACCTCCCAGTAGCGGCGGCGCAACGGCTCCGCCGTCCACCAGCGGTCCTCCACGAGCCAGGACTCCCGCACGGCGTCGACGGGGTCGTCTCCGACGCTGAGCGGGCGACCGGCCGCGCCGACCTGCACCCGGACGGAGACGGGGAGACCGAGACGACGTGGCCCGCCGGGGGCACGCGCAGGGACGGCGGGACCGCGAATCACCCGCATGCCCTTCCGGCGCCCTGATGGCTCGACGGGCTTCATTCGAAGGGCGCCAGGACGGCGCGCCGCTCGGGCACGCGGGAGTCGGGCTCGACGCACAGGATCCGCAGCGCGGCGTCGGGGCCGGCGGCCAGTCGGGCCTGACGCACGGCTTCACGCAGACGGGCGCGACGGACCGTCGTGGCGTCCTCGAAGAGCGCGACCCCTGGTGCGTGCGGAGGACCGAACCGCTCGACGGCCAGACGCAGCGTCGAGGCCGGGGCCGGTAGCAACGCCAGACGCAGGGAAAGGACCAGGCGCATGCGCCCGGCGTCCGCCAGCGGCTCGCGGAAGACGACGCGCTCCTGCCACGTGCCGCCCTCGACGAGCCGCGCTGACAGGACGACTGCCCGGAGCGTCCGGCCTTTGCGCGCGGGGGTGGCCAGCAACTGGTCGATGAGCAGCTCCAGGGCGCGCTGGGCCTGGACGCCGCTGGCGGCCTCCGGCAACTCGAGGCTTTCCTGCACCGTCTCCCCCGGGACGCGGGGACGCAGCGGGGTGTCCTGTCCGAGAGCGAGGGCATGGGCCCGCAGGCCAGGCTTGCCGAAGCGGTCGGCCAGCGCCGGGCGCCCGAGCGCCGCCAATGCACCGAGCGTCGTGATCCCGAGCCGCTCCAGCGGCTCCACCAGTGCGGCGGTGTCCTCGACACGGCGTAGCAGCGTCGCCGGCTCGCCGGCCAGCGCCACGGCACCGGCCACGAGCTCCGGGCGCCGTGACCGGGCGCGCGCCGCGCCGGCGATCGCGCAGAAGCGCGATGGACCGGCGCCGATCCGCGCGGGCAGCGCCAGCGCCCGGCGGACGACGGCGACGACCGCGTCCAGCCATGGCGGTGATTCGCCGCTCAGGCGCCGGAGGGTCGGTGCCACGTCGTCCAGGACGCGTCCGCCGTAGAGGCGGCGGAGCCCCGACGCCTCAAAGCAGGCACTGCCGGGGCGCTCGGACTCGACCGCGGCGCCGACGGCCTCCAGCCGGCGGACGACGGCCTCCCATTCGTCGGCGACCCCGACCGGGTCCGGTGGGAGCAGCGCCAAGGACGGGCAGCGCGAGAGCGCCTCGCCAAGTCGCATCCCCCGGTGAACACCGGCCGCCTCGGCCGCCGACGAGACCTCCCCCACCTGCTGCTCTCGCCCGGGTTCGGGCGCCAACGCGGCCGGCCCGAGCTGCAGCAGGGCATCACGGCCCCCGGCGGCGACGGCAAGCTCAAAACGGGGAAGCAGGACACAGACGACCATTGACACGAACGCATGTTCGCACCCGTGGCGGACGGCGTGGGCGTGATCTTGCGCGCGTCGTCAGCGACCGGACCGGCCGAACATCGGCCCCAAGCGCATGGCCAGGCCGAAATCTCCGCGAACCTCCATGCGGCCGCCCAAGAGCAGCCGGACCGGGTCCAGCTCACCGGCCGCCAAGCGGACGAAGTCCGCCACGGCCATGACGACGGTGAGCGCCGGGGCGGTCGACGCAACGCGGTCGACCCTCGCCTGCTCGGGTGTCACGGCGATGCTCCAGATCTGGGGCTCCCGGCCGGGGCGGGTGAGCTCGAAGGCGATCGTTCCGTTCAGGCCGTCAGCGGCGGCGGGGACGTAGCGCGAGCGCATCCCGGCGAAGATGGCGCGCAGCCCCGGACGGCTGCCGAGCGTGCGCACGATCCAGCGATCATCCATGCGGGCGATCACCCGCCGTAGCGCCGCCTCCCCGCGGCCATTCCCACGCAACCGCTGCGGCGACGCGCGCGCCGAGGTCGGGTCCGGTGACGGGTTTGAGCTCACGCGCGGCAGGCTACCCAGGCCGCGGCGCCACAGCGCGCCGAGCGGGGACGGGCACCGAACCCGTCGGCGCGCGTCCACCCTCGGCGCGGCCGACGCGATGGGCCACCGCCGGAACCGGCCGCTCTGGCGCCGTCCGCGCCCGGAAATAGATCGGGCCCCGGTCTCCCGAGGCCCGACCGACAGCAGATCGGTAAGCCGGATTCTGTCGTTGGGCAGCCATCCATCTTTGCGGCCTACCTGGACCTCGGCGGGCAGCCTGCAAACGGTCCTGCTTGGCCTAGCACCGAGTGGGGTTTACCCGGCCGCCGCGTCACCGCGACGCCGGTGCGCTCTTACCGCACCATTTCAACCTTGCCTGTGCGAGCCCCGGTCACCCGGGCCAAGCCATCGGCGGTGTGTTTCTGTGGCACTTTCCCGCGGGTTTCCCCGGGTCGATCACCCGACCACTCTTGCCCTGTGGTGTCCGGACTTTCCTCGAGGGCGCGAACGCCCCCGCGACTGCCTGATCTGCATCGCCACCGTACCTGCTCGGGGGCGTCTGTGGTCAGCCGAGCACCGACCCGCAGTCGCCGCAGCGGCCGCCGACGGCGCCTTGCCCGCTCCCGTAGCGCGGTCGCATCGCGGTGCTCTGGCAGACCGGGCACGCCACGGTGCGATGTGCGGACAGGTCCTCCCAGGCACCGACGATCAGGTCGTCGAAGGTCTGCCCGCCCGCGGGGCGATCGAAGAGCGCGTCGAACGCCATCGAGTCGGCGACCTGACGTCGTCGTGGACGCTGGGCGCCGGTCGCGGGCCCCGTCCCGCGCCCGACGCGGGTCGTGCTCGCGGTCACGACGCTCATGCCACGCTCCGGAAGAGGCCGACGACGCGGCCCATGATCTGCACCTCGCGCGTGCGGATCGGCTCCATCGTCGTGTTCTCAGGCTGCAGACGGACGTGATCGGCCTCGCGGAAAAACCGCTTGACCGTCGCCTCCTCCCCGACGAGGGCGACGACGATGTCACCGTCCTGAGCCGTGTCCTGCCGCTGCACGACCACGAAATCACCTTCGAGCATCCCGATGTCGCGCATCGACTCGCCGCGCACCCGGAGGATGTACTCCCCGGTCTCCCCGCCCGCGACGGGGGGAACCTGCACGTACTCCTCGATGTTCTCCTCCGCGAGGATCGGCGCGCCGGCGGCGACCTGACCCACGATGGGAAGCCCGGGGCCGGTGACGAACTGCCGTACGTTCTCGACGACGTTGTCCACCTCACGTCCCACCCGGTCGAGCATCTCGATGGCGCGGGGCTTGGTCGGGTCACGACGGAGCAGACCGAGCTTCTCGAGGTTGGCCAGATGCGCGTGGACGGTCGACGACGAGGCGAGCCCGACCGCCTTGCCGATGTCCCGGACGGTGGGCGGATATCCGTAGTTCGCCGAGTACCGCTTGATGAAGTCGAAGATCTCCTGCTGGCGCTTGGTCAGATCCACCGGGGACGCTCCTTGCTGTGAGAACCGAACATGTGTTCGCCACACTAGCGACCCGCCCCGACGGAAACAACCGCGCTACACTCCGCGCCCACCCGAGCGGCGGTGGCGGAATTGGTAGACGCGCAAGGTTGAGGGCCTTGTGGGCTTTATGGCCCGTGGAGGTTCGAGTCCTCTTCGCCGCATAGGTCAGAGCCCCCGCAGCGCGGGGGCTCTGCTCGTTCCGGGCCGCCCGCGGCAGGGCGTTAACGCACCGTGAGGTGGCGCAGCAGGCTGATGCCGGGCAGGTTGTCCTGGTTGCGCGGCAGCATCGCCCGGTAGAGCCCGTTGTGGAACACACGGACCTTCGTCGCATAGACGGACTTCCCCAGCCCGGTCGTCGATGCGCGCAGCAGCGACCTGCCGACGGTCACCCAGCCACCCTTCGACGTCTGACGCTGGATCTGCACGATGCGCCCGTCACCCACCGGACGCACCGTCCCGGAGAAGCGCACCTCCGCTCCCCGCGCCGGCCGCGGGTTCCGGACCGTGAGGCCGACGAACGCCCGCACGAGAACGGCCTTGGCTGCGCTGAGGGCCTGCGGCGATGTCTCGGCGACCACCCGGTAGGTCGTGTTGACCGACGGCTTGACGGTGAAGCGGTAGGTGCCGTTGGCGTTGGTGACAGCAGTTCGCCCCGTGCCGTTGAAGCGGTCTCCCCGGACGCCCGTCTTGTCCCGTTGCAGCCGGACCCTGACCCCCGCCACCTTGGGACCGGACACCCGGCCGATGAGGACCACCGCCCGTGAGAACGTCGTCTGCGTCGCGGTCGCGTTGATGGTGACAGCGCTCCGGGCAGGCGCCTGCGCGGTCGCGACGATCGGCACGGCGGCGGCGCAGCTGCCGGCGGCGATCAAGGTCGCGGCGATGGTTCGGGTCTGCATGGGTCAAGCCTCCTGATTGACGGCCCGCCTGCGGCGGGTCCGGACAGAGCTTGTGCGCTTTCGGGCAACGCCAAACCTCGCAGGCCATCGGACGGACGGACGTCGGCGGGCGGCGAGCCCCGACCACCGTCAGCCCGCCTCGGACACCTCGCGCCGGATCTGGTCGAACTGCGCCCCCATCGCGGCCGCCAAGGCGTTGGCCGCCGAGAGCGGCCGCACCATCACGACGAGCTCGCCGACGAGCCCGTCCTCACCCGTGCGGAGCATGTCGACCCCGTGCACCGTGACGTCCCCCACCCTGGCGCTGAACTCGAGCACATGGCCTGTCCCGTCGTCGGTCGAGAACTCGCGGTCGTAGCGGAAGTCCTCGAAGACGCGTGAGACGCCGCGGAGGATGGCCGAGACCATCTCCCTTCCCTCATACGGCTTGAAGGCCACCGGGCTGCGGAACGTCACGTCCGGGGAGAGCAGGGCGGGGACGGCCTCGAAGTCCCAGCGTTCAACGGCTGCGCGGAAGGGGTGCATCGGGCGACCGTACCGTCCGCCCGCTCCGCCGTCAGCGGGTGAAGACGATCTTCCCCGACGTCTCCCCGTCGACCATCGCGCGAAAGCCTCGTTCGGCCTCCTCCATCGGCAGCTCGAGGCCGATCTGCGGCTCGATCGACTGCTGGGCGCAGAACGACAGCAGGTCTCGCAACTCATCGAGCGTCCCCATCGTCGAACCGACGACACGGAGCTGGAGAAAGAAGATGCGCTGCAGCTCGGCCGGGCTCGCATCCCCCGTCGTCGTGCCCGAGATGACGATGATCCCGCCGGGCCTGAGCGATTTGACCGAGTGTGACCACGTCGCGCCACCGACGGTCTCGAAGACCGCGTCCACGCGCTCGGGGAGGCGCGCACCGGCCTCGAAGACAGCATCCGCACCGAGGGTTGTCGCGATCGCCCGCTTGTCCTCGCTGCGGCCCGTGGCCCAGACCCGCATCCCGGCTGCGCGCCCCAGCGCGATCAGCGCGGTCGCCACCCCGCCGGAGGCTCCTTGGACGAGCATCGTCTGGCCCGGCCGCAGACCGGACTTGACGAAGAGCATCCGGTACGCGGTCAGCCATGCGGTCCCCATGCAAGCGGCCTGGGCGAACGACAACGCGGCCGGCTTGGGCAGCACGTTGCGTGCCGGCACGACCACGCGCTCGGCGAAGGTCCCCTGATGGCGCTCGGTGAGGATCGAGCGCTTCGGGTCCAGGGTCTCGTCCCCCGTCCAACCGTCAGAGGACACGACCGCGTGGAGGACCACCTCGGTCCCGTCGTCGAGGGTCCCGGCGCCGTCGCAGCCGAGGATCATCGGAAAGCGGTCCGGGCTGATCCCGACGCCTTTCAGCGTGAAGACGTCGTGCATGTTGAGGGTCGCGGCCTTGACGTTCACGGCAACCCAACCGTCGGGCACCTCAGGGGCGGGCCGGTCGCCGAGAGCGAGCGACGCGAGCGGATCGTCAGGGTTGGGAGCGGTGGCGAAGACGGCGAACATGCCGTCAGCCTATCCCCGGCTCGCGTCGCCCGATCAGCCGCCGATCAACTCGTCCAGATGCGGCCCCAGGATGCGCGCGACGGCCGCCGCCGTCGCCTCGGTGGGACCTGTCGGCAGCGCGGCGTGGCTGATGCCCAGGCGGACGACGACGTCGGCGACAGCTCGCGTGCCCTCGGAGTCCGCCTGCGGCCAGCCCTCGGCCATGACGGCAGCCAGACGGTCTGTCGCGACGGCGAGGACGGGTCCGCCGCCCGTCGTCACGAGCGTCAGCAACTCGTCGCTGCCCCCAGGCCCCGCGATCGCCCGGATGAGGGGGCGTTCGGCTGCTGAGGTCAGGAACACGGCAAAGGCAGCCGACACCGCGGCACGGGCGTCGTCGCGGTGGTCGAGGACGGCCCGCTCCACCGCTTCGAGAAACCGGGCTGTCTCGCGCAGGACATATCCCTGCGCCAGCGCCTCGCGCGAGCCGAACTCGTTGTAGACCGTCTGTCGGCTCATTCCGGCCCCGCGGGCGACCTCGGCCATCGAGACCGCCGCCCACGGTCGCTCCAGCAGGCAGGCGTCCACGGCATCGAGCACCCGTTCCCGGACGAGGCTCCGCGTGGCCTGCGCGAGGGTCCCGTTCACGCGACCGGCTCGAAATCGACCTTCTCCCGGACGCCGCAGTCCGGGCAGGGCCAGTCGTCCGGGACGTCCGACCACGCGGTGCCGGCAGGAAAGCCCTCCCGCGGCGCGCCGGCGTCCTCGTCGAAGACGAATCCGCAGACCGGGCAGCGGAAGGCGCTCACGCGCCGGCCCCCTTGCCGTACCGGGCCAGGATCCGCGTCCTCTTGCTCGGAAGGATGTTCGCCCGCGTGACGTCGCCGCCGTAGTGCTCGAGGACCCGCCGGTCCATGATGCGCCGCCACAGCGGGGTCACGTACGCGAGCGTGATCATCGTCCCGTAGCCCGAGGGCAGCTCTGGGGCCTCGTCGAAGTGGCGCAGCGCCTGGTACCTGCGAACCGGGTTGGCGTGATGGTCGGAGTGGCGCTGCAGGTGATAGAGCAGGACGTTGGACGCGGTGTTGTTGGAGTTCCAGCTGTGCTCGGGTGCGCAGCGTTCGTAGCGACCGTCTTCACGCTTTTGGCGCACGAGGCCATAGTGCTCGAGGTAGTTCACGACCTCCAGCAGCGAGAAGCCGTAGACGGCCTGCAGGAACAGGAACGGCAGGACCACGGGACCGAAGGCCACCGTCAGGACCGCGAAGAGGACGACGGTCATGGCCCACGCGTTCAGGACGTCGTTCTTCAGGCTGAGGACGGGGGCGCCGACGCGCTGCAGTCGCACCTTCTCAAGCTCCCAGGCAGAGGCGAGGCTGCCCTTGACGGTCCGCGGCAGGAAGGCGTAGAGGCTCTCGCCCAGACGGGAGCTCGCGGGATCCTCCGGCGTGGCGACGCGTACGTGGTGGCCGCGATTGTGCTCGATGAAGAAGTGCCCGTAGCCGGTCTGGGCGAGCGCGACCTTCGACGCCCAGCGCTCGCCGTTCTTGCGTTTGTGGCCGAGCTCGTGAGCGGTGTTGATCGCCACCCCGGCGACGACGCCGATCGTGATCGCCAGCCCGATCGACTCGAGGACCGAGAGATCACCGGACGCCCACAGGGCGCAGGCGAAGACGAGGCCCGCGTACTGCAGCGGGATGTACGCGTAGGTGCAGTAGCGGTAGTACCTGTCCTCCTCGAGGCGTTTGACGACCGACTCCGGCGGGTTCTCTGCGTCCGTCCCGACGAAGGTGTCCAGAAGCGGCAGCAGGACGTACATGAACATCGGCCCGAACCACCAGAAGACGCCGAGGCCGGTGGCGGCCACCAGACCGAGCGCGATGAACGGCAGCGAGGGCACGAGCAGGCCCAGAAGCCACAGGTAGCGCTTGGGGTCCCGCCAGGTGACCTCGCCCGTCGGTTTCGCTGCCGCCGTGTCGATCGTCGCTGCTTCCATCGCCGAGCTCATCCCCTTCTTCGTTTGACACCGGCGGGCCGCACCGACCGCCGCGTGGACACAAACCCTACTGGATGTAAACGCTTTCGACAACCTGTCAAGGACAGCGAGCGCGGTCCGCGGCAGAGACCACCTCGTGTCGACCCGGCCCTGAGCGGCCGCCGGGCGAGGTCGCTAGGATGGAGCTTCGACGCACCCCGACTCGTCACGGGTGACCGTGGCGGGAGTGTCTATTGCCCAGGCACGCCACATCAATTAGGTCCTGGGACTCGTTGTAATCAGGTTGGGTGTGATCGGCAGGCTCTGAGCGGACACCAGTCGTCCGCTCATCTTGCTAAGCACCCTCTCTGGGTTCAGGAGGCGAGTGAGAGCTCTCGCCGCGAACTGCCGAACTCCTCGCCGACCTCACGGAGGATGCCGAGCATCGCGTCCCGGGCCGGCGAGCAGTAAGAGTCCGTGAGCGTCGCGGCCATGATGCAGCGCACCGGCGGACTCGTGCCGAGCGAGCGGACGACGACGTCCTCTCGGACCGTCATGAGGGCGAGGTCGGGGATGAACGACACGCCCATCCCCGCTGCGACGAAGCCCTGGATCGCGGGATAGTCGTTGGACTCGAACGAGATGCGCGGTTCGAAGCCTGCGGCCTGGCAGGTCCGCAGGAAGATCGACGTGTCCGGGCACGTCCCGGTGGCCCCGAGCGTCCACTGCTCCTCGGCGAGGTCTTCGATCTTCAGCGCCCGCTTGCGCGCCAGGGGATGGCTCTGCGGCAGGATGACGTACATCGGGTCGTCGAGCAGGTGCCGTTCCTCGATGCCTGGCCCGTAGGCGCAGGCGGTCTCGAAGGTCGCGCTGATCGTGAGCGCGATGTCGATCTCACCGCCACGGATGAGGGCGACGGCGTCGTCGGGCTCCTGCAGCTGGAGGGAGAGCTCGACCGCCGGGTGACGCTCACGGAAGACAGCGATCGCCTTGGGCATGATGCTCGCTCCCGCCGACGGAAACGACGCAAGGCGCAGGCGACCACCGCGGAGCCCGGCGATCGCTTCGAGCTCGGATTCCGCGTCCGCCAAGCGCGCGAGGATCGCGTCGGCGTGGCGAACGACGACGTGCCCGGCGTCGGTCAGGCGCACCCCGCGGGCGTTGCGCTCGACGAGCCTCGTGCCCGCCTCGCGCTCGAGGGCGGCGATCTGCTGGGAGACAGCCGACTGGGTGTAGGCCAGAGCCTCTGCGGCGGCGGAGAAAGACCCACGGCGGGCGACCTCCCGGAGGACGCGCATTCGGCGGACGTCGAGCATGAGCAAATCTTATATCAGGGTGGCCGCTTTGTCATTTGTGCTGATGACCTGATCGGCGCATGATGCTGGACATGACCTCCACCGACACCTCTCCGACCACCCCGATCGTCGCTCTCCGCCTCGCGAGCACCGACGCCGACGCCATGGCCGTCAGGCGCCTCGCCGGCCTCGACAGCGCTCCTGTCCCGCGCGGCACGATCCTTCTCGGGCTCGTCGACGGCGACGCCGGTCGCCGCTCTCTCCCTCACCACGGGCGCCGTCGTCGCCGACCCGTTCCGGCCGACCGTCGCCGTCGTCGAACTGCTCGCGATGCGTGCTGCCCGGCTTGCGCCGGCGGCGGCGCCCGGACGCCTGCAGCGTGCGCGTGAGGGGCTGCCCGGGCGGCGCCGGCAGGTCATGCCAACCGCCTGACCGGCCGCTGCGGTTTCCAGGGTCGCCTCAGGCTCTGAGCGCCAGCAGCGGATGGTCAGGCGGGGCTCCCGGCCCCGCCTTGGCCTGCACCTCACGGACGCCGACCTGAAAGCCGCAGCGACCGCAGACGCGATCGGCCCCCAGGCGCCCGCCGCAGCCACTGTGCTCCAGAACCGTCGGGGGTCCACCGGCGGCGGGTTCGTGCCGGTCCCCCCACGCCATGAGCGCCGTGATGACGGGCCACAGGTCGCAGGCCCTTCTCTGTCAGCCGGTACTCGTGGCGCACCGGGCGCTCCCGGTAGGCGCCGCCGCTCGAGGATCCCGTCGTCGCACGAGACCGTCCAGCCGCGACGGCGAGCACGTTGCGGGCGACGCCGAGATCCGCGCTGGATGTCCTCGAAGCGCCGAAGGCCGAGGAACACGTCGCGCAGGATGAGCACCGTCCAGCGCTCGCCGACGACCTCGAGGGCGCGGGCGACCGAGCAGATCTGCTGTCGGTAGTGCGTTGCCGAGCATCCGGACCGAGTCTAGCCGGTTTGGTTGCATGACGCAACCCGCTCCGCTAGGGTCAGTTTCTTCATGCAACTCATGGGGAAGGGCGAAATGGAACGTCGGTGGCAGGTCCTGCCGGTCGTCGTGCGTCGGCAGTCTTCATGGCTCAGCCTCGACCTGTTCATCGTCAACATCGCCTTCCCGGACATCCAGGCAGACTTCCCCGGCACGAGCCTCGGCGGCGCTGTCCTGGGTGCTCAACGCCTACGCGATCGTCTTCGCGGCGCTGCTCGTCCCCGCCGGCCGGCTGGCCGACGCGTTCGGGCCGCAAGCGCGTCTTCCTCGCGGGCTCGGCGCTCTTCACGCTGCCGCGTCGGCCTGCGCGGCCTCGCCCGTCCGTCGAGCTGCTCGTCGCGGCCCGCGTCGCTGCAGGCCGCCGGCGCGGCGCTCGATCATCCCGACGTCGCTCGGGCTGCTGCTGCCGGAGTTCCCGCGCCGCAGGAGCGCGCCGAGGTCGATCGGGCTCTGGGCCGCCGCCGGCGGCGTCGCGGCGCCGCCGCCGGCCCGCCCGTCGGCGGCCTGCTCGTCCAGCTCAGCTGGCGCTGGGTGTTCCTCGTGAACCTGCCGATCGGCGTCGGCGCCATGATCGCCGGGGCGCCAGTTCTGACCGAGGTCGCGGGATCCCGTCGCCGTGCGCGCCGGACCTGCTCGGCGCCGGCGCGCTCATGCTCGGCGTCGCCACCCTCGTGGGGGCGATCGTGCAGGGCGAGGCCTGGGGCTGGACGCAGCGGCCGCATCCTCAGCACCGCTGGCGACGAGCGCCGTACTCCTGGCGGTCGTCGTCCGTCGCTGCCGGACACATCCGTCCCCCGTGGTGGACCCCGAGATCGTCAGCGTGCGCTCATTCTCCTTTGCCGTGACGGCGCGCGACGCTCTTCTTCGTCGCCTTCGCCGCGATGCTGCTGGGCACCGTCCTCTTCCTCACCGCCGTCTGGGGCGAGTCGACGCTGACCGCCGGCCTGATGATCGCCCCGGGCCCGGCGACGGCCGCGCTCTTCAGCGTCCCCGGCGCCCGGCTTGGTGCCCGCGTCGGGACGCGGGCCGTCGGGGCGACCGGTGCGGCGTTCATGACCCTGGGCGGCCTGTGGTGGGTGACGCAGCTCGACGGCCACCCCGTCCTACGTCTCCGACTTCCTTCCAGGGATGATCATCGGCGGGATCGGCGTCGGCCTCGTCAACCCGTCGCTGACCGCAGCGGCCGCGGCGTCGCTGCCGCCGACGCGCTTTGCGACCGGGGCGGCGCTCATCACCATGGGTCGCCAACTCGGCTCCGCCTTCGGCGTCGCGCTGCTCGTCCCGGTCCTCGGGACGGCCCCTGACGCCCAGGCCTTCGACGGCGCCTGGACGATGATGGCCTGCTTCGCCGTCGCCTCCGGCGTGGCCATGGCGGCGATGGGCACGCCGGCGCCCGCGCGCGAGTCCGCGGTCATGCCCGCCGGCGCAGAGGCCGTCGCATGAGCGTGGGGCGGTTGCCCCGGCCGGGAGACGCCCGCAGATCGCGTCGGACCAGGTCTTTCCGGGCAAGGGCACGCGCCGGGCGCGGCTAGGCTCGGTCGATGACGACCGGGGCGCAGAGCTTTCAGTGGCAGGACGGCGAGCGGACGATCCTCTTCGGGCGCGGGGCGATCGCGGAAGCCCCCGAGCTGCTCGGCGACGACTACGTCCTGCTGACGACCGCGCGCGGTCGTTCGACGGCCCCGGACGTCGTGGGCGGGGCAGCGCTCGTGCTCGACGTGCGCCCGGGCTTCGTGGACGAGATCAGCGCCGAACTCCTGAACGCGTTGCCGGACGGCGACGGCCTCCTCGTCGCCCTCGGTGGCGGACGGGTCATCGACACGGCCAAGGCGCTGGCTGCGGCGAAGGGTCGTCACGCGGCCGCGATCCCGACGACGCTCAGCGCGGCCGAGATGACGAAGGTGCACCGCATGCCGACCGGGGTGACCGGGGTCGCCGGCGTCCGCCCCCGCATCGTCGTCAACGACCCGGCGATCTCCGCCTCACAGCCGGAGGCGGAGCTCGCCGCAAGCGCCGCCAACTCGCTGGCGCACGCGGTCGAGGCGCCGCTGACGACCTTGGCCTCCCCCGTCCCGACGGCCGCGGCCTCGGAGGCGATCCGTCTCACGGCCGCCGCGTACCGCGGCGACGTCGAGGCGGGCGATCGCGACGCGTTGGCCCTCGCAGCGCTGCTGTCGGGCTACGCCATCGACGCCGCCTGGTACGGCCTGTCGCACGTGTGCTCCCAGACGCTCGTGCGCGTCGGCGGCGCAGCCCATGGACCGGCCAACGCCGCGGTCCTGCCGCACACGACGGCCGCGCTACGGCGTCGGTTCGCCGACGCCTTCCGAACGCTGGACCGTGCGTGTGGCGAGCCCGTGGAAGCGCTGGCGGGGCGGTTGGCCGCGCGGGCGCACGCCTCGCGGATCCGCGACCTCGGCGTCGCGGAGGACCGCCTGGAGGCGATCGCCGACGCGTGCGCAGGACGGGCCGAACTGCACCACACGCCGCCGGTCGCCGGCCGCGACGAGCTGCTGGAGATCCTCCGCGCAGCCTGGTAGCCGGCCGCGACCAGCCGATGACGGGCTAGGTGCCGTCCGGCCACTGCACGGGCATCGTCTCGCCGTCCTTCTCGTGGTGGGCGCCGAAGACGAGGATCGTCAACCCGGCGTCACCCGCCCTGAACGAGCGGACGACCTCGGGCTCGACCCGCACGGCGTCCAGCCTCTGGACAGCGACGACGGCGCCATCGAGCAGCATCTCGCCGCTGCCCTCGAGGACGACGTAGACCTCTTCGGCCGCGTTGTGACGGTGACCGAAGGGCACGGCCTTGCCGGGCGCGAGGGTCTGCAGGCCGAAGCCGGTCTGCACACATCCGAGCTCCTCACGGGCAAAACGGGCCGAGAAGCCCTCCCCCATCCCGTGCTTGGCGGCGGAGTCCTCGACGTCGCCGAGGTTCTTCAGGGTGTACTGACTCATGTCGCGAGGCTACCCGCGGCGTCCACCCGGACTCAAGCGGAGAGGCTGACCGTCATGACCCAAGGTGCCGCGCGCACGGGCGCGGCAGGGAGCTCAGGCCCAGGGCTCCTTGAGGAGCAGAATCGTGTTCAGGACGAAGGCGATGGCGAAGCCGACGGTCCAGCGGTTCAGGTTGCGCTCCACGAGCGAACCGCCGCCGAGCGGGCCTGCCCCTGTTCCCACGCCGAAGGCGCCGGAGAGTCCGGCGTCCTTGCCGGAGTGCATGAGCACCAGGAAGATCAGACCGATCGAGATGCCGATCTGGAGGAGGGAGAGGATCGTTTCCACGAGAGCGATGGTAGCCGGTCAGGGCCCGGGCCGGCCCTGCACCGCCGGAGGCGGCGCCGCTTCGTCGGCTCCGAGTTCGTCGAGCTCCCGCAGGATCTCGATCGCCTCCGCACGCCGGGCGCGGTCCTGGGCCCGGAAGTCGGCATCCGAGAGCTTTCCGGTGCGGTGATCGAGCTCCAGCTCCCGGATCTCGCGGTACTTCGCCTCCTTCGCAGCGAGCAGCGCGTCGGTCTCGACGGCGACACGGTCCTCGCCGCGACCCGCTCGGGCATGACGCAGCGGCGCCCCGACGACCCAGACGACGATGGCCAGGACGCCGATGACGATCAGCGGTTCCACGGAGACCTGGGCACGCTCACAGAGGCCACACGCCGGTGCCGTACTGGCACCGGTCGCACGCGGCCGCCTCTACGCGCGGCCCAACTCCTTGGCCACGCGTGCCGCGTACCGTCCGCGGGCGCGACGGCGCACCCCGTCGGGCGCCGGCCACATCGCGATGAGCCCGCCCCCGAACGTCACGATCGCGCCGATCCAGATCCACATGACCAGCGGCGACACGATCACGCGGAAGGTCGCGGGCGCCGGGTTTGCGACGTAGCGCCGGTTGACCTCGGCGAAGACGGACGCCCGGCGGTCGGCCACGAAGCGGCCGACGACGCTCCGCATCGTCGCGGTGTTCACGTCCGGGAACTTCTTCACGACGCCCTGCATCACGCCGACGATCTTCTTCTCTTCGCCGTTGATGTACCCCCGCAGCGGGGCGATGTCCGGCTGCACCGCGATCCAGACGTCGCGCGTGAGACCGCCCTTCAGGCCGACCTCGCTGGTGGCCTCACCGTCGAACGCCGACGCGATCGGCGCGAACGACGTGCTCTGCGGGTAGTAGCCGCGGTTGGGTCGCAGCGTCGCCACGGGCTTGCCGCCCTTGGTGACGCGCAGGACCGCGCCGAACTCCATGCGCTCCAGACGCCCCTGAGATGTGACCATCCGTGCCGTCGCGCGCTGGTAGTCGACCTTGTACCCCTTGACGATCGCGCTCTGGCCCGGCACGAGCTCGACGTCCTTGGCCTGCTGGAACGCCGACGACGCGGCGACGCCGGCCAGCGTGAGCGCGAATCCGACGTGGGCGGTGTACCCGCCGTAGCGACGTCGGTTGCGCCGCACGAGCTGGACGAGCGCGGTCGGCACCGATTCGCCTGCCATCGCCCGCCGCGCCCGTACCCCGCGAGCGAACTCCTGCGTCACGGTGACGAGCACGAAGGCCGAGCAGACGAACATCCCGAAGGCCCAGGGCTTGTCGAGTGGCCGGCGTGAAGATCGCGAGCAGCACCCCGAAGCCGACCGTGAGGGCTACGGGCACCGTGAAGTTCCGTCGCGCGTTCACGGCTGTGGCCCGGCGCCAGGCGATGACCGGTCCGATCCCGCTGAGCAGCACGAGCGCCAGACCGAGCGGAACCGTCCAGCGGTCGAACCACGGCGGCCCGAGCGCGGTCTTCGTCCCGGTGACGGCCTCGCTGATGAGCGGGAAGAACGTCCCGAGGAACGTCACGAACGCCAGCGCCACGAGGACGAAGTTGTTCGCGATGAAGACGGCTTCGCGCGACAGCAGCGAATCGAGCATGTTCTCGCTCTTGAGCGTCTCCCGGCGCGAGACGACGAGGGCGATCGACCCGGCGATCAGCACCGCGATGAAGATGACGAACGGCGTGCCGAGCGTCGAGGCGCCGAAGGCGTGGATCGAGTCCAGGATGCCGGAGCGGACGAGAAAGGTCCCGAGGATCGCCAGCGTGCCCGTCGCAAGGATGAGCGAGGCGTTCCACACCTTCAGCATGCCGCGCCGTTCCTGGATCATCAGCGAGTGCAGGAACGCGGTGCCGGTCAGCCACGGCAGCAGGGAGGCGTTCTCGACCGGGTCCCAGGCCCAGTAGCCGCCCCACCCGAGCTCGGAGTAGGACCACCGTGCGCCGAGGACGATGCCGATGCCGAGGAAGAACCACGCGGCCAGCGCAAAGCGCCGCGTGGCCGTGATCCACTCCGCGTCGACCCGGCGGACCAGGAGCGCGGCGACCGCGAACGCGAACGGCACCGTGAACAGCGTGTACCCCGAGTAGAGCATCGGGGGGTGGATCATCATGCCCGGATGACGCAGGAGCGGGCTCAGGCCCGCCCCTTCGGCAGGCGCGGCCGCGACCGTCGCGAACGGCGAGGCGAGAAAGACGAGCAGTCCGGCGAAGAACGCCGCGAAGACGCAGAGCACCGCCGTCGCATACGGGGTCACGTCGCGCATCCGGTTGCGCGTGAGGTACAGGACGAGGCTCGACCAGAGGGAGAGCAGGAAGAGCCAGAGCAGCAGCGACCCTTCCTGGGAACTCCAGACGGCGGCGGCCTTGTAGAAGCCCGGCGTCGTCGTGGACGAATGGCTCGTGACGGTCGTGAAGTGGAAATCCGACCGGAGGAACGCCGCCTCCAGGATGAGGAAGGCGACCGTCGTCAGGCCGCAGAGCGCGTAGACCGAGCGCCGGGCGGATGCGGCCCAGTCACGATCCTGCGTCCGACCGGCATGGACCGCCGCGCCGATGCCGTACAGCGCGACGCCGAAGGCGAGGATCAGGCATGCGCGGCCGATCGTGGCGCTCTCCACCGGTCAGCGTCCCGGGCGGGGAAGAGCGACCGCCGGCATCACGCCGGGGTGTCCTTCTCGGAGTACTTCGACGGGCACTTCGTGATGAGGGAGTCCTTCTCCCCCACAAAACCCGCTCCTTGCTTGCGGACCGTCACGATGACCTCGCGCCCGTTGCGGAACGGGTCGGGCACAGGGCCGGTGTAGACCACGGACACGGCGCGCTTGCCGTCGCGATCGCGCAGCTTGAAGCGCTGGACCTGGCCGGACTTCTGCCAGTCCATGACCTTGCCGGTCACCTGGTAGGAGCGGCCGGCGACCGCCGACGCCTCCAGGCGACTCGGGGAGACAGACGGGTTGCCCGCACTGAAACTCGTGTAGACGAGGGCGCCCGCCAGGAGCAGCGCTGCGCTCAGGGCGACGACGAGACGGACGGTGCGCTTGCGGGCGGGATCCATGACCACCGTGCAGTCTAGGGGGTCCTCCAGCGGGGTAGCGCCCCCGGCGCCCGGGCGGGCGCGACGGCGGTCATACGACCGGATGGTGGCGCTTCGGCGGCCCTTGCTCCGGGGTTGCTCCAAGCCTCGACGCGGTAATGGACGGTGCCGTATCATTTCGGGCGTGCTCGGGACAGGGAATCGAATCGTCGCGGTCGGACTGATCCTGCTCATGGCCATCGGCAGCGTCGTCATGTGGCTCGGGGTCCCGCTCGGATGGATCTACGTGGTCTCGCAGTCCGTCGAGTCCTCACAGCCGACGATGGGCCCGTACCTGCTGCTGCTCGTGGGCATCCCGGGCTCGATGATGATCATGGGCAAGCTCCTCGGCAGCCTCAACCGGTACTACGGACGCGTGACGAACACGACGCCCGAGGTCCGCGTGAACCTGCCTTGGCACCGGTCCATGCGCGGCGAACGCGACGCCGGGCACCCCCGCACGGTGCTCGACGTCGTCATGGTCATCAGCGTGGGCATCGCGATGACGTGCTTCGGCGCCTGGTTCTTCTTGTTCGCCGGCTCGCCGCTGCCGAGCTGAAGGCGCTAGGGAGAGTCGGGTGCGGATCGCCGTCGGCGGTCCGCGAGACGCGGCGGTCGAGACGTGCGGAGACGCCGAGACGGAGAGGAGCGGGGGGCCTCGGACACCCGGACAGCAGCACCGTGATCCCCCGGCGCTGCAGGCGGTCGATGGCGTCGCCGAGGATGTGCGCCCCGGTCGCGTCGATGGTCGAGATCCGCGACATCCGCAGGATGACGACCGGGCGGCGGCGATGTCGGTGAGCTGCAGCAGAACGTGTGCGCGGCGGCGAAGAACAGCGGCCCGTCGAGGCGGTACGCGACGATCTGCTCGGCCAGCAGGGCCCGTTCCTCGTCCACTGTGGTCGCCGTGTCGAGCGGCGATCTGCTCGAGGTGGGCGGTCCGGGCGACCGCCCGCAGGGCGAGCACGATCGCCGCGGCGATGCCCACCGCCACCGCCGTGACCAGGTCCATCACCACCGTCACGACGAAGGTCAGGACGAGCACCAGCGGCGTCGCCGCGGGTGGAGCGGGCCAGCGCCCACAGGCGAGGCCGCCTCGATCATCCGCGCGGTGGTGGCCAGCAGGACCCCGGCCAGCGCGGCCAGCGGGATCCGCCCGACCAGCGGGGCGGCGGCCAGCACGATGCCGGCCAGGACGACCGCGTGCACCAGCGCCGCCAGCTTCGACGACGCCCCGGCCCGGACGTTGACCGCCGTACGGGCGATGGCAGCGGTGGCCGGTATGCCGCCGAACACCGGCACCACCAGGTTGGCCAGGCCCTGGCCGAAGAGCTCACGATCGGGGTCGTGATGCTGGTCGACGCTCATGGCGTCGGCGACAGTGGCGGACAGCAGGCTCTCCAGCGCGGCGAGGGCGGCGACCGCCAGCGCGGAGGGCAGCAGCACGGCGACCGCGTCCGGGTCGAGGAAGCCCAGCGAGGGCGCGGGCAGCCCGGCCGGCAGGGCGCCGATCCGCGCCAGGTCCAGCGACGCGACGGCCGCACGAGCACGGTGGCCGCGCCCACGGCGAGCAGGGAGAACGGCACCCGGGACGCCAGCGCGCGCCGAGCAGCATGACGGTGGCGACCCCCAGGGCCATGACCGGCGCGGCGGGGTGCGGGTCGGCGGCGAAGTGGCCGCACCGCGTCGGCGGCAGGGCCCACACCTTCTCGCCCTGCGGCGCCGGCGACCCCCAGCGCGGCCGGGACCTGTTGCAGGGCGATGACCACGGCGATGCCGGCGGTGAAGCCCTCGATCACCGGCGTCGGCAGATAGCGCACGTAGCGGCCCAGGCCGCGCCAGCGCCAGCGCGACGAGCAGCACCCCGGCCATCGCGCCGACCATCAGCACGCCGTCGACGCCGAACCGTGCGACGACCGGCACCAGCACCACGGTCATCGCCCCGGTCGGCCCGGAGACCTGCAGGTTGGAGCCGCCGAAGACAGCGGCCACCGCGCCCGCGACCACCGCCGTGACCAGGCCGGCCTGCGCGCCCAGCCCGGAGCGTCACCCCGAACGCCAGCGCCAGGGGAGCGCCACCACCGCGACCGTCAGCGCCGGCGAGCAGATCGCGGCGCGGCGAGCGTCGCACGGCGTCCCAGTCCTGCCGGCCTGGCAGCAGGGCGACGAGCCGGGCCGTGAAGGCTGCCCCTGCCCGGCGGACCGAGGCTGAGCGCCACGACCCCTCAGGCCCGGCCGGTTGACGGGCGGACTCGTCGGGGAGGGCGCTTTTCATGATCCGTTATATCTTACAACATTATAAGATATAGCCACGTTCTGGTACGGTCCACGCTTCGATGCCTGGCCATCCTCTCCCCGACATCGTGGATCCCGACGAGCCGATCCATCGCCTGAAGGCGGACTTCTTCCGGCTGCTCGGGCACCCCGCGCGGGTCCGGATCCTCGAGCTTCTCCGGGAGGGCGAGCGCACCGTCGGCGATCTGCAAGGCGCCCTCGGGCTGGACTCCAGCGGCACGTCGCAGCACCTGACCGCGATGCGCCGGCAAGGCCTGCTCGAAAGCCGGCGCGCCGGAACGAGCGTCTTCTACCGCGTCAAGGATCCACGCAGCTTCGAGCTGCTGGACATCGCCCGCCGTATCCTGACGGCGCAGCTGCAAGAGAGCAGCGACCTGTTGGAGGGCCTGGAGGGGCAGACCGGCTCACGGGCCGACCGATGAACGCGCCGCAAGCCGCGCACGCACCGCCCCTGCGGCGGCTCGTCCGCTACGCACGCCCGCACCGGCGCAGCGCGCTGATCGCCGGCGGATGGAGCGTTGCCAACAAGCTGTTCGACATCGCTCCCGAGCTGCTGATCGGCGTCGCGATCGACGTCGTCGTGCGCGGCCAGGAGTCCGTTCGTCGCCGAGCTCTTCGGCGTCGACGGACCGCTCGTCGCCAGCTGCTCGTGCTCGCCGCGATCACCGCCTTCGTCTGGATCGCGGAGTCCGTCACCCAGTACCTCGCCGCGCATCGGCTGGCGCAACCTCTCGCAGACGATCCAGCACGACCTGCGCATGGACGCCTACGCGCACGTGCAGGAGCTCGAGCTCGGCGCTGGTTCGAGGACCGCGCCTCGGGCGAGCTGCTCACCGTCCTCAACGACGACGTCAACCAGCTCGAGCGCTTCCTCGACGTCGGCGCCACCAGATCATCACTGACCGTCGACGAACGTCGTGCTGCGTCGGCATCGTCTTCGTCGTCATCTCGCCGCTGCTGGCGCTGCTCGCGTTCCTGCCGATCCCGGTCATCGTCGCGGGCTCGCTCCTCTTCCAGCGCCGGCTCGAGCCCGCGCTACGCGGCGGTCCGCGACGAGGCCGGCGCCCTCAGCGGGCTGATCGGCGGCAACCTCGGCGGCATCGCGACGATCAAGGCGTTCGGCGCCGAGGCGCGCGAGGCCGGAGCGCGTCGAGCGCGCCTCCACCGGCCTACGGCGACGCCAACCGCGACGCGATCACGCTGAGCTCGCGCCTTCGTCCCGCTCATCCGCATGGCGATCCTCGCCGGGTTCATCGTGACGCTGGTCGTCGGCGGCCACGCGGCGCTCAACGGCGACCTCGAGGTCGGCGCTCTACTCCGTGCTCGTCTTCATGACGCAGCGCCTGCTGTGGCCGCTCACGCTGCTCGGCGAGACCCTCGACCTCTACCAGCGCGGCATGGCGTCCACCCGCCGCATCCTCGACCTGCTCGACGCGCCGATCGGCGTCGTCGGCGGGACCGCGGCGCGCTCGCCGACGCCCGTCGCCGGGCGCGGTCGCGCTTCGCGCGACGTGACCTTCGCCTACGCGACGCGGCGCCGGCGCGCCGGTCCTGCGCGGCGCTCGACCTCGACGTCGCCGCCGGGCGAGACGCACGCGATCGTCGGCGCGACCGGCGCGGGCAAGTCGACGCTCGTCAAGCTGCTGCTGCGCCTCTACGACGCCGACGCCGGCGCGCTGACGCGTCGACGGCGTCCCGCTGCCGCGAGCTGCGCCTTCGAGTCGCCTGCGCGGCGCGATCGGCTACGTCGGCGCAGGACACGTTCCTCTTCGACGGGACCGTCGCGCGAGAACCTGCGCTACGGCGCGCCCGGACGCAGCCGACGAGGCGCTGCGCGAGGCGGCGCGAGCGCGCCGAGGCGCACGAGTTCGTCGACGCGCTGCCCGCAGGGCTACGACACGCAGGTCGGCGAGCGCGGCGTCCGGCTCTCGCGGCGGCCAGCGCCAGCGGCTGACGATCGCGCGGGCGATCGTGCGCGACCCCGCGATCCTCGTGCTCGACGAGGCGACCAGCGCGGTCGACAACGAGACCGAGGCGGCGATCCAGCGCTCGCTGCGCGCGCGTCAGCGAGGGCGCACGACGATCGTCATCGCGCACCGGCTCTCGACGATCCGCCACGCCGACCGCATCCACGTCCTCGAGGCCGGGCGTCGTGGCCGAGGCCGGGACGCACGACGAGCTCGCTCGCCTGCGGCGGGCGCTACGCGGCGCTGTGGGCGGTGCAGACCGGCGAGGCCACGGCCTGACGGCGGCAAGGACGCCCGCGAACGGACGCTGTAGCATCCCTCGCACGCGGGAGTAGCTCAGTTGGTAGAGCATCAGCTTCCCAAGCTGAGGGTCGCGAGTTCGAGCCTCGTCTCCCGCTTACGAGAAAGCCCCGTAAATGCGGGGCTTTCGTCGTCATCCAGCGCCGTGGTCCGGGCCGGAAGGCGCGGCAACTCGACGACGTCACTCTCGCAGGAGGGCCCGCAACGCGGGTGTCGCGGCGGCGACGAGCGGTTCGGCGGCCGCGCGCAGCTCTGGGTCGCCGTCGATGGTTGCCGCCAGGTGCGCCTGGCGCTCGGGCTCCATGCGCTCGACGGCGGCGAGCACCGCGTCGCTGCCCGCTGTGCCGAGCCCGACGGCGATGCGGACGAGGGCGCTCCACTGGTCCGCCGCGTCGGCTGCGGCCAGCAACTCGTCGAGCTCGTCGGGGGTCAACCGCTCAACCGCTCCGAGGAGGGTCCCGCTGCCCCCGGCGTCCAGCGCAGCCACGAGCGTGATGAGCTCGGCGAGGAGCCCGTCGTGCCGTGCCGCGTGCAGCAGCCCGTCGACGTGGTGCGCTGCGAGCCGATCGATCGCGTGCAACACGGCCGCGCCGTCAAGCCCGCCGACGCCGGCCGCCGCGGCGACACGGATGACCTGCGGCCACAGGGCATGGCGGTGTGCGGCAGCCAGGAGCTCATCCAGGTGGGTCGCCGGAAGACGCTCGATGGCTCGGGTGATGCCGCCAGCTGCCCCATCCGTGTGCCCGGCGACGGTGATGGCCTCCCGCCAGAGGCCACGGTCGTTGGCGGTCTGCAGCATGGCGTCGAGCTCCTCGTCGGGACGCCCGTCGATGGCGGCGACGATGCGGCAGGCTTGTTCAGGACCGAGGTGGATCGCCAGCGAGATGGCCTCCTCCCACAGGTCAAGCTCATGAGCCCCGGCGAAGATCTCGCCCAGGCGGGCGTCGGGAAGCAGGGCGATCGCCCGGTCGAGCCGCGTGACGTCCTCGATGACGAAAGCCGCGCGCAAGAGCGCCTCGGCATCGAACTGGCCCAGCAGCGTCCGGAGCTTGTCGTCGGGGACGTAGCCGACGAACGCCGAAAGGACGATCCACTCCTCCCGCTCTCGCAGGACCCGGCCGGCGCCCGCCATCGTGTCCGTCTGGATGCCGCCGACGAGCGGGCCGACATGCCTCAGGTCCACATGGGTGGCGACGTCGGCCAGGAACGTCGCCGGAAGCCGTCCGCGAGGTCGGCTGCCATCTCGGCCGTGATGAGCGCTGCCGCGCGACCACCCAGCACCGGGCCCATCGCCCGTTGCGCCAGGGTCGCCGCGAGGGCGCGCGGGATCTTGTCGGCCAGGGCGACCGCGCGCTCGAACTCCTGGCGGCTGCGTTCCAGCAGCCGGTCCAGCACCGTGTTGCGCAGCTGCGCCAGCGCCTCCGTCGGCGCCCCGGCCAGAAACGCCAGCTCGTCGGGCTCGACGCCGAGCACCCGAGCCAGGCGGAGCACCTCGGCTCGATGGGACAGCGACTCGGTCATCCGAGCAGCACCCGCTTGACGATCCCGCGAAGAGGCCAAGGGACGATGCCGAGGGCCGTCTCCACGGCCGCGGCGGCCTCGGCCTCCTGACGCCGCTCCGCGTCGAGCACCAGCCGCTGCACGCGCTCCGTGACGTCGGGCCCCAGGGCACGGATGCCATCCGGGATCAGGCTCTCGGTCACGCCGCTACTTCCTGAATCAGGTTCTGCATGGCGTCAAGGTACGCGCCTCGGACGAAAGGGATCGGCGCTCACGACATCTTGCCGACCGAGCAGGCGCGGGGCCGGCAGAAGACCTGCAGCGACGCACGGGCAAATCACTGGACACTCCATCGGATTTCGAGGATCGTTCGTCCATGACGCTGCCCCGGCCGGTGTCCACTCTCATCGTGACCTGCTGCGTGACCGCGATGCTCCCGGCGGCGGCGCCGGCAGCGGTGCGGGGTCCCACCCCGGCCTCTGCGACAGCGACCAAGAAGCTTCCCGCCTGTAGGTCCGGCGTGAACAAGAAGCGTTGCCGCTGCCCGAAGGGCAAGACGCTCGTGAGGTCCGGGAAGGGGTATCGCTGCGTCAGGAAGCCGAGGAGGCCCGTCAAGCCCGCCCCTGCCAAGCCCGCTCCCGCCTCGCCCCCGCCGGCGTCCCCTTCGCCCGCCCCCTCCGATCCCGGAACCCCGGCTCCCGGACCGCCCGCACCGCCCGCAGGCGCGCCGGCCCAGGGGGCCTCGGACAAGGTTCGCAACGACCAGGCGCTGGTCGACGCGCTCAAGAGCGCGACGTTCTACAAGACCTACAACGGCGGAGCTGGGTACGGCTCCTACGCCTACAACTTCCTGACCTCCAACCCGACCGCGGACGCGACCGTCTTTGCGCTGCGGTACTGCACCTACTACGTGAGCTTCGTCGCGTCCGGCAGTGCCCAGCGCGAGAACTTCGACGGGGCCTGGAGGGTCAAGGAGGGTTACACGTTCCCGAGCGCCCCGGACCTCGTCGCCGGCGTCCTCCAGCTCTACCGACCCGCGATGGGGGACCAGGTCCTGGAGGCCAACGTGGGCGTCAGAGGCAACCAGGCGCAACTCGACGTGGGGAACGGCGCGCAGTATTTCGAAGGCGGGACCTTCTCCTACCGGCCTGGGCAGGCGACCTCCAACTGCGCGGTCTGGGAGCCCGACGGGAGGTAGCGAGCGCGCATCCGTAGGCTGCGGACATGAGCGTGTTGCTCCCCGTCCTCGGCACGATGCTCGTCCTCGGAGTGGCGCGGGACGCCTTCCACATGCTGTTTCATCCCAGCGGCCAGCCCGGTCCGACGAAGCTCGTGTTCCGCGCCGTCTGGATGCTCAGCGGCCGGTGCGGGGCGCTCGGTCGGCAGCTCGCGGGCCCGATCTCGATGGTGCTGCTCATGACGCTCTGGGTCGGCACGACCGTCGTGGGATGGGCCCTCATCTACCTGCCCTCGTTGCCACAGGATTTTGTCTTCGCCTCGCCGCTCGTTCGCGAGGACCAGTCGGGTTTCGTGGACGCTCTCTACTACTCCTGGGTGACCGAGTCGACGCTCGGCTTCGGTGACATCACGCCGACCGACGGGCTGCTGCGGCTGCTGGCACCCGCTCAGGCCACGGTCGGCTTCGGGCTGTTCACCATGGTGGTGACCTGGGCGCTGTCGGTGTACCCCGCGCTGTACCGACAACGATCCGCTGCGAGCTTCGCCCACTCCATGCAGCGGGCCTCCGAGCGTGACGGCGCACGTCCGCTCCGGACGTCCCCGGCGACGGAGTCACAGCTGCAGGTGCTCGCCGACAAGGTCAACGGGGTGCGTGCCGACTTCGTCCAGTACCCGACGACGTTCTACTTCGCCGCGCCGGCCGAGTCGCTGTCGCTGGCGCGAGCTCTGCCGTTCATCATCAGCCTCACGCGTGCCGAGGGCGGCAGCGTCGAGGTCCAGGCCGCTCGAGCGCAGCTGTCGGCCTCGTTGGAGCTGCTCGCCCACGCCCTGGCCGGAAGCCATCTCGACATGGCCGGCGCCGCGGAGAGCGACGTCTTCCGTGCATACCTGCGCCACCAGAAGGTCGAGCCCTTCGGCGCGCTGGCGTGACACGGGCGGCGGCGCACCGTGGTCGCGGTGTCCGCGACCGGCGTGCGGAGCCGCGAGGCGCGGACCTCGGCGTCGCACCGTGGTCGCGGTGTCCGCGACCGGCGTGCGGAGCCGCGAGGCGCGGGCGCTGACCTACGATTGACCGATGAGCGGACGACAGGTCTCGGGCGGGGTCGTGCACGGGCTGCCGGCAGACCTGCGACAGGCGCTGACCGTGAACCCTGCAGCCCTCGACGCATGGGAGGACATCACGCCCCTGGCCCGCAACGAGTTCATCTGCTGGATCGACGACGCCAAGCAGCCGGCGACCCGTGAACGCCGCATCCGCCGCACACAGGAGGAGCTCGAGGAGGGCAAGCGCCGACCCTGCTGCTGGCCGGGCTGCCGGCATCGTGAGCGCAACGGCCGGTAGACGGGCGGCCGCCGTTCAGACCGCCGCGACCGAGAACACGGGCGGCAGGCGGCCGGCGACGGTGAACCACGTCGCCCCCGCGTCCGCGGAGCCGAAGAGCTCGCCCGACGTGGCGCCGAAGTACAGCTCGAGCCCCTCGCCCTCCCCGCGACGCGCGAACGCCTGTCGCAGCACGGTGAGGTAGGCGTCGCTCTGGGGAAGCCCGTCGCCGCGCGCCGTCCAGGTGGACCCGGCGTCGCGCGTCTCGTACACACCGACCCGCCCCTCCGGCGTCACCCGGTCGGTATCGGCGGCGAGCGGGATCACGTATGCGCTGTCGGGGTCGGCGGGATCGGTCATGAGCGGGAAGCCGAAGTCCGACGGCAGCCCGTCGCCCACCGCAGTCCAGGCTGCTCCGCCGTCGTCCGAGCGGTAGACGCCGCCGTGGAACTGCATGAACATCCGCTCCGGACGCAACGCTGCGCGCTCGACGTGATGCACGCAGAGCGCGACCTCTTCCGGCGGGGTGCCCTCGGGGAGGTATCGCGGATGAAGACCACCGTTGCCACGGCGCCATGACCCGCCCCCATCGTCGGTGAGCCACATCCCGGCAGCCGAGATCGCGATGGCGAGCCTGTCCGGCTGCCCCGGCCACGGAACGATCGAGTGCAGACACAGGCCACCGCCGCCGGGCTGCCACGAGGGCCGCGACGGCTCGTTCCACAGCGCCTCGTTGAGCGTCCACGTCTCCCCTCCGTCGCGGCTCGAGAACAGAACCCCGGGATCCGCGCCGAGATAGAGCAACCCGTCGGCCTGACCGGGGGTGATCACCCAGATGCGCTCGAGCGCGGCGTCGCCGCCCTCGGGCAGGCTGACGCCGCTGCCCTGGCTCCACTCGCCGGCGGCATCGTCGGCGTACATGAGCTTCGGCCCGTAGAACGGGGACGTCATCCCGGCCAGGATCCTGCCGCTGCGCGGGTCCCGACACGCGTAGTCGACCGGCTCGCCGGCGAACGCCCGGGCCGTGACCTGGAACGGGCCTCCGGGCTCGCCTTCCAGGACGAACAGCCCCTTCTTGGTCCCGACGACAAGTTCCGTCATGTTGCCCCTCCCGAAATCGCTGGAATCACCTCGACGCGGTCACCGGCGGCGACCGCGCTCCCCCGATCTGCGAGCTCGCCGTTGACGAACACGTTGATGTGGCGGCGGATCACCCCGCGCTCGTCGAGGATCCAGCCGCCGAGGGCGGGCTGCTCGCGTTCGAGCGCCCGCAGCACCTCGCCGACCGTCGCCCCGGCGAGCTCGTGGTCAGCCCGGTCGCCGGCGAGCTTCTTCAAGGGTCCGCGGAGTCGCAGCTGCGCCATCGTCCGCTCAGACGTGCCCGGCACCCGGAACTCATCGGTCGGCGCTCAGAGTCCGGAGATCCGGCAGCGCTGCCGGCCGCCCGTGAACCCTCGCACCATGGCGTCGGCGTTCGCCCGCTCCATCTGCAGGTACGTCGCGCCCGTCGACCCCGCCGGCCCGAGGGTGTCCCCGTAGAGGCTGAGCTCGGCGGTGGCCCCCGTCTGGTCGGCGATGGCCCTGGCGAGCCGGGGGTTCACCGAGCTCTCGGGGAAGATCGCCTTGACGTCCTCGGCCCGGATGAGGCTCGCGAGATCGCTCACGCTGGACGCGGACGGCTGCGCTTGGGTCGACTGGGAGGGGATCACGGCACCGACGACGGTGATGCCGTACCTCCGTGCGAAGTAGCCGAAGGCGTCATGGTCGGTGACGAGCTTGCGCTCGCCCGGTGGCACCTGCGCCATGCAGCGCCGGATGGCGACGTCCAGCGCCTGCACCCGGGCCAGATATCGCGCGGCGCCCGCAACGACGTCGCTGCGCGCAGCCGGCTCAGCCCGCACGAGCGCGTCGCGGATGGCGCCGACGGCCGCCTCGACGTTGCGCGGATCGTGCCACCAGTGTGGGTCGGAGCCAGAGGTGGCGTCCTGCTTGTTCTCACCGCTCCCGCGCCCGGGCAGCGACGCCGCGAGGTCGACCGTGGCGGGATCACCGCCGCTCTGCTTGACGACGTCGGTCATCCAGCGATCCAGGCCGTCCCCGCTGACGAACACGACCTTGGCCCCGGCGGTCTCCTGGACGTCGCGCGGACGCGGCTCGTAGTCGTGCGGATCGGTGTTCGGCTTGAGGATCTGCGTGACCCTGACGCTCGCGCCTCCCACCTCACGGACGATGTCACCGAGCTGCGTCGTGGTGGCGATGACCTTGATCGACGGGGACCCGTCCGCACGTGTCGCGGTCTCGTCGGCTGCCCCGCAGCCCGCGCACCCGGCAAGAAGCACCGCCACGACGGGGCCGAGCCACAGGCGGTGCCGGAAGGTCGGCTGCAGGGTCACGACCGGAGACGATATCAAAATGGGATTCGATCTCATCTACGCCCCGCGCGCCGCGAGCTGCCACGATCGGCGCGTGCCCGACGACTGGCTCCAGCTTCTCCCCAGCGACCCGGCTTTCGTCCCCGACGCGGCGTCCGCCGAAGCCGCGCGGGTACGCCTGGCCGAGATCGTCCAAGCAGCGGACGAGGTCCTGGCCACCGTCGCCGATCAGGTCGGGTTCATCGATACGGGCGAGCACCACGAGCGCATCGCCTGTCCGTCCTGCACGGCGGAGGTCGACGAGGGATGGTGGGTGCGGGCGCTCGACGCCGCCGTGGGTCAGCGTCCCACCGATCTGACCGTGACGCTCCCGTGCTGCCGCGCGCGGTGCTCACTCGACGCCTTGATCTACGAGCCGCGCGCCGGGTTCGCACGCTTCGTCCTGGAGGCGCGAAACCCCGTGGTGGACGAGCTGCAACCTGAGCAGCTCGTCGAACTGGCGCAGATCATCGGGATCGCCCTACGCGTCGTCCGTACCCACCTCTGAACCGAGATGAGCGCGCCGGCCCTCCTGCTCAGGTGCCGCAGAAGGTCCGGTAGCCCGCTCCGAAGTCGACATCGGCCGGCTCTTCGAAACGCTCCAGGCCCGGGCGCCGGACCCACGGCTCGCGGACGACGCCGAGCAGCTCCTCGAAGGGCTCGAGGTCACCGGCGGTGGCGGCGGCGAGCGCCGCTTCGACGAGGTGGTTGCGCGGGATGTAGAGCGGGTTGACCCGGTCCATCGCCGCGGCGATCGCCGGCCCGTGCTCGCCCCGGGCCCCAAGCTCGGCGCGCCAGCGCTGCATCCAGGCCTCAAGACCGGCAGCGTCGGTGGCGAAGAGCGTCCGGACGCCTGCCTCGTCCCCGCCCAGCGACGACGAGAGCGACCGGAAGAAGCCGGTGTGATCCACCCGCTGCTCGCGCAGCAACGCCAGCAGGTCCGGGACGAGCGACGCGTCGGTCGGTCCGCCCTCGTTCAGCCCGAGCTTTGCCGCCATCCCGGCCTGCCAGTGCCGCTCGTACCGGTCGCGGAACGACTGCAGGATCGTGGTCGCGGCGGTCACGGCCGACGCCTGGTCAGGGTGGATGAGCGGCAGCAGGGCCTCGGCCAGGCGGGCGAGGTTCCACTGCGCGACGGACGGCTGGTTGCCGTAGGCGTAGCGACGGCCATGGTCGATCGAGCTGAACACGGTGGCCGGATCGTGGACGTCCATGAACGCGCACGGCCCGTAGTCGATCGTCTCCCCGGAGATCGTCATGTTGTCCGTGTTCATCACCCCGTGCACGAAGCCGACGTGCATCCACTTCGCGATCAGCGCGGCCTGCACCTCCGTCACCGCTTCGAAGAACGCCAGATAGGGCTCGTCGGCGGCGGCGGCGTGAGGATGGTGGCGGGCGATGGCGTAGTCGGCCAGGCGCCGCAGCAGGTCGACATCCCCGAGCGCCGCGGTGTACTCGAACGTGCCCACGCGCAGGTGGCTTGCGGCGACCCGCGTGAGGACGGCGCCCGGGAGCACGGTCTCGCGTTCGACGTCCTCCCCCGTGGCGACGACCGCGAGCGCGCGGGTCGTCGGGACGCCGAGCGCGTGCATCGCCTCGCCGATGAGGAACTCGCGGAGCATCGGCCCGACGGCCGCCTTGCCGTCCCCGCCGCGGGCGAACGGTGTGCGTCCTGAACCCTTCAGGTGCAGGTCGCGCCGCCGGCCGCGACTGTCGACGACCTCGCCGAGCAGGAGCGCGCGACCGTCGCCCAGCCGCGGTGAATAGCCGCCGAACTGATGTCCCGCGTAGGCCTGCGCGACCGGCGCGGCGCCCTCGGGCACGACGTTGCCGGCAAAGACCGCGACCCCCGCGGGCGCCCTCAGCGCCGCGGGATCGACGCCGAGCTCCTCGGCGAGCCCATCGTTCAGCGCCAGCAGGCGCGGCGCGGGCGCCCGAGCGGCCTCCCAGGGAAGCGACAGGCCGTCCAGCTCACGGGCGTAGGAGTCGTCGAGGACCAAGGGTGACAGGGCGGCGACGCTCATCGTCCGAGGCTAGCGCCGGCGCCCCTGACCGGCCGGCCGCGTGACGCTCACGGGGCAACTCCCGCGCCAGGAGAAGGGGCCGGTGGCACGGCGCTGACAGGCTTGCGCCACGCCGGACCGACCGCTTTCCATAGGATCACGCGTCCGTGCCCGTCGACGACCCCCGCTCCCGCCACAACCGCCCCGAGCGCGTGTACGTCACCGGACACCGCAACCCGGACACCGACTCGGTCGCAGCCGCGCTCGGCTACGCCGAGCTCAAACAGCTCGTCGACCCGGAGCGCGAGTACCTCCCCGCCCGTCTGGGGCCACTGAACCCGCAGACCACCTGGGCGCTGGAACGCGCGGGCGCCGAAGCGCCGCGCTTTCTGGAGCACATCCAGCTGCGCGCCGGCGATGTCATGCGCGAGGAGTTCCCGGTCGCCGACTCGAACACCCCGCTGCGGTACGCGGGCCAGGAGATGGTCGCGGCCGGTCTGGAGTTCCTGCCGATCGTGGACTCCGACGGCATCCTCACCGGGGTGCTCGCCGAGCGTGCGCTGGCCCACCGCTACGTGCGCGAGACCCACGAGGTCCCGCGCCTGCTCGGCGAGACCACGGTCGCCGCGATGGCGGACGTGCTGGACGGCGTGCTGCTCACCGACCACCCCGACATCGTCGTCCACGGACGCGTCTGGGTCCTCGCACGCGCCCTCGAGTCGCTCCTGAGCGACGTCTCCCCCGGTGACGTCGCGGTGGTCGGCGACCGCGAGAAGGCGCAGCTGCGCGCCTTGGAGCTCGGGATCTCCGCGCTCGTCGTCAGCACGGGCGCCAGGGTGCCGGAGGCGACGCTCGCGCTCGCGCTCGAGCGCAACATCCCCGTCGTCTCCACCCCCCTGGACTCCTACGTCGCCGGGCGCATGATCACGCTCTCCTCGCCGGTCGCCTCGCTCGCGGAGACCGACCCGTTGACCGTCCGCGCCCGGGACCTCGTCCAGGACATCTCCGAGGAGATCAAGGACATGAGCTACCGGTCGGCGGTCGTCGTCGACCGCGACGGCCGGCCGATCGGGCTCGTGACGCGGGCTGACCTCGTCGACCCCCAGCCGCGCAAGGTCATCCTCGTCGACCATGCCGAGTCGGCGCAGAGCATCCCGGGCGTCGAGGAGGCCGAGATCGTCGAGATCCTCGACCACCACCACATCGGATCGATCGAGACGACGCAGCCGGTGCGCGCGATCTTCGACCCCGTCGGGTCCACCAGCACGCTCGTGACCGAGCAGTTCCGGTCCCACGGGCACGAACCGACGTCCGCGACCGCCGGGATGCTGCTTGCCGCGATCCTCTCTGACACCGTCATCCTGAGCTCCCCGACGACGACAGGCCGGGACATGGCCGCCGTCGAGACCCTCGCCACCCGGCTCGGAGTCGACCCGCGCGAGTTCGGACGCGAGATGTTCGAGGCGACCAGCGACGTGTCGGCGCTCACCGCGGCCGAGATCGTCGACCGGGACCTGAAGGGCTACGACCTGCCCAGCGGCCAGTCCATCTGCATCGGCCAGGTCGAGACCGTCGGGACGTCGATCCTGTCGCGCGTACAGGAGCTCCGCGAGACCGCCGAGGACAGGGTGAGCCGGGACGGCCACCGCCTCGTGGCGCTCATGGTCACCGACGTCGTCGCCGGCGGAACGCACCTCGTCGTCGCCGGGGACACCGCGATGGCCCAGCGTGCCTTCGGCGTGCCCGTCGAGGACGGCGTGCTCGCCCTGCCGGGTGTCATGAGCCGCAAGAAGCAGGTCGCGCCGCGCCTCATGAAGGCCGCCTGAGCCCGTGTCCTTCTACGGCTCGCTCTTCACCCGGATCTACGACCCGTTCCTGGCCTGGGGCGAGCGCGCCGGGATGCGCATGCTCCGCCGCGCCGTGCTGGCCGACGCCACCGGCGACGTGCTGGAGATCGGTGCGGGAACCGGCCTGAACCTCGAGGCCTACCCGGCCGGATTGACCTCGCTCACCCTCGCCGAACCCGAACCGTCGATGGTCGCCCGCCTGCAGCACGCAGCCGCCTCTCGGACCCGACCCCCCGCCGTGATCGCTGCCGGCGCCGAGTCCCTGCCGTTCGACGACGCGAGCTTCGACACCATCGTGAGCACGCTCGTGCTCTGTACCGTCGCCGACCTGAAGCGGTCACTGGTGGAGATCCGGCGCGTCCTGAGGCCCGGCGGACAGCTGCTGCTCATCGAGCATGTCCGCGCCGACAGCGCGGCACTGTCACGCTGGCAGGATCGCCTGCACCGGCCGTGGCTCGCCTTCGGGTACGGCTGCAACTGCAACCGCGACACGCGCGGCGCGCTCGCCGATGCGGGCTTCGCGGTCGACGCCCTGCGGCACGCGCGCTGGCGCCGGATGCCGGTGATCGTCGCCCCGCTCATCGCCGGGCGGGTCGTCCCGGCGAGCCCCCTCACCTGATCGGACGTACCGGCCTGGCGCCCGCGGCGCCGAAACCGGGCCCTACCCTGGACCGGTGCGTCAGAGATGGGAGCAGATCCGGACGGGCCGAATGTTCCAATTCGCCTTCACCGTCGGCGTGGCGCTGATCCTCGCCCTGTCGGTCCAGGCCTACGCGGTCAAGCCGTACCGGATCCCGAGCGAGTCGATGCTGCCGACGCTGAAGGTCGGCGACCGCGTGGTGGCCGACCGCTTCTCCCACCGCCTCGGGTCTGAGCCCAAGGTCGGCCAGATCGTGATCTTCACGCCGCCGGCCGGGGCCTTGGTCGTGCCGGCGCGGTGCGGGGCGCCGGACGTCGAGGGCCGGGCTTGCACAACGCCGACCCACGCCCGCGCGACGACGGCCTTCGTCAAGCGCGTCGTCGCGGTCGGCGGGGACACGATCAGGATCCACGACGGCCACGTCATCCGCAACGGACGGCCCCAGCCCGACGGCTACACGCTGCCTTGCGGCCTCGGCGACGGCTGCACGTTCGACGCACCGGTGACCATCCCGCAGGGCAGTGTCTTCCTGATGGGGGACAACCGCGGCAACTCCGACGACAGCCGCTTCTGGGGGCCGATCCCCGTCGACTGGGTCATCGGTGAAGCGGCGCTGCGGTACTGGCCACCGGATCGGCTCGGGGCGCCCTGACGGCTGGGCTGCGTGTCAGAGGACGCTGAGCAGGATCGCGCTGACGAGCGCCAGCAGGAGGCTGATGAGGAGCATCCCGCCGCCGAGAGTCTGCATCATGCGGTCCTCGTCGGTCAGCGTCTGACCGGCCAGGCGTCGCTGCGCCCAGCGGAAGCTCAGCCCCGCGCCGAGCATGACGTAGGCCACGACGATGAACGGGCCCAGCGTGCCGCCGAGCCCGGCGATCCCGAGGACGGTCGCGATGGCGACCCCCATCGCACAGCCGAGGTAGACCGTGAGCGTCCGACGGACCTCTGGGAGGCGGTCAAACGCCTTCTCTCGCGACACGCGGTGCGCGGTGGCGCCGCGCGCCTTCGTCGTCGCTGCACGCTTCGGGGGCGACGACGGGTCCGTGGTGGCCCGGGAGCGTGAGCGGCGACCCATGTCGGCCAGTATGAAGCGCCGGCCGGGCCCGGCGGAGCCCGCTAATCCGAGTCCGGTTCACCGCGGGCCTGGACGAGGCGGTTGACGGTCACAAGGCCAAGTCCGCCCACGAGGTTCCCGGCGATCGCCACGCCGACGACACGGGCAAGGTCTGCGACGTCGCCCCGTGCGCTGTCGGCGAAGAGGCCGAAGACGATCTCGCCGAAGCCCACGACCGCATGGTTCAGGCTCGGCGCCGCGAGCGTGAACCCGATGAGCAGGGAGAGCACGACCCGGGTCAGGTCACTCTCGGCGGCCGCGGCCAGCCACGTGAAGAGCGTCATCGTCGCACCGGCGAGCACCGCCGAGAGGAAGGCCGCCCAGGTGTCGCGGTCGGTCAGCGTGTCCGAAAGTGCTCCTGCCTCCTTGAGCGTCGCCGGCTCCAGGACGCCGCCCTTCGTCAACAGGAGGACGGTGAGCACGATCGCCGCGTAGTTGGCCAGAAGCGTCACGACCCACATCCACACGAGCCGACGGGCCCGATTGCGGCGCGCGAGGACCGCCCCGACGGGCAGCAGGAAGTTCTCGGTGAACAGTTCGCCGCGCCCGATCGTCAAGAAGACGAAGCCGATCCCGAAGAAGAGCGAGCCGAGGATGTGGGCGCTGCCGGCCGGCATGCTCTCGGCGAAGGCCCCGGCGACGGCGGCCGCCAGCACGACGCCCAGCATGACGTCGACCCCGCCGACGATCGCCGTCGCCACGAGGGCGGACGACGTCCGCTTCATCCTCCGATCGCCCTCGTCGATCGCGTCCTGCCAGATGTCGTCCGGTGCGCGGCCGCTCATCGGGTGCCACCGAGCTCTCCTGCGAAACCGGAGATGTCGGTGTCCACGCGAGGGATCAGGTCGTGCTGAAGGCAGATCATGGGCACGCCGGGGTTGCCCCGAACAGCGCCCTCTCCAACATCCTGCCGTCGGCCTGGCGTGTAGGCCGCGGCCGCCTGGCTCTCAGGCCAGGCGCCGTGCGACGGCGACGGCCCCGCCCTTAGACGGGATCATCGTCACGTTGCGGTGTTGCTCGCGCTCGGGCGTCGGATCCAGCGCGGCGAGGTCCACACGGGCGGCCACGGTCCGCAGCACGATGCGCTGCTCGGCCATCGCGAGCGCCGCCCCCAGGCAGCGACGGGTCCCGCCGCCGAAGGGCACCCAGGTGTAGGTGCCGGGCTTGACGCCGTGAAAGCGCTCGGGCCGGAACTCGAACGGGTCGGGGTACACGTCCGCGCGGTGGTGCAGGAGCGGGATGGCGACCGAGACGACCGATCCTGCCGGGACGGTGTGGTCGCCGAGCTGCCACGGCACCTGCACCCGGCGCCCGATGAGCGGGATGACCGGCCGGACGCGCATCGCCTCGTGGATCGTCGCGTCGACGACGAGGCTCGCCTCGTCGTCGGTCCCGCCGCGGACGGCATCGCGCAGGGCGTCGTAGGCCGCCGGCGCACGGACGAGCCGTTCGAACGTCCAGGCCAGCTGGTTGGCCGTCGTCTCGTGCCCGGCGAGCACGAGGGTCAGCAGCTCGTCACGGACGTCGCGGTCGCTCAGGCGACGGCCGTCCTCGTCGGTCGCGGTGAGCAGGAGCGACAGGATGTCGGGACCCGCGTCGGCGGCCGGGGCGGCACGGCGTGCGGCGATCGTCCGGTAGACGTGACCGTCGATGTGGTCCATGGCGAGCTTGAGGATCCCGCGCGGATCGGCTCGTCCCGCGTTCATGATCTCGACGATCTGCCACGCCGGACGCTCGCTGAGACCCAGCAGGCGCCGGGTCGCATCCCGCAGGCGGCGTTCGGGCGTGCCGGGTTGCGGCTCTCCCTCGACCCCGAAGATCCCGGCCATGATCACGTCGAGGGTCACGGCCTGCATGCGCGCAGCGGTGATGATCGTGTCGCCGACGCTCCAGCGGTCAAGCTCAGCGGTGACCACCCGCTCGATCGCCTCCGTGTAGCGCGCGATCGCGTCGCCGTGGAAGGGCGGCAGCAGGAGCTTGCGCCGCCGCATGTGCGTCGGCCCGTTGGCCGTCAGGACGGAGCCCGGGCCGAGGACCGGACGCAGGGGCGATTCGGCGGCCATCGACGGCACGAGCTCGATCGGTGCGGTGAAGAGCGATCGGACGTGGTCCGGATGGCTGATGAGGTAGATGGGATCGTCGCGACGCGCGACGACGTGAAAGGCGAACGTCTCCCCCAGCTCGCGGCGTCCGCGAAAGAGAAACGGCAACGGGCGACGCAGAAAGCGCAGCGTCTGCACGGCGTGGTGACCGGACGCCGACGGGGGAAGTCGACCCACGGACGGACCCTCCAGCGGGCCCGCGGGTGACGGCGGCGCTGCCCCCAGCAACGTCGGGGGGCCTGTCGTCGGGGGCTCGTGCGTCGGCAGGGTGGCGCTCCTCATCGCCCCATGGTACCCATGAGTACCGCCCGGCGCCCGCCGCCGGAGGGCTGCGGTAGCTTCCCCTCCGATGCCCGCAGATCCCACCTCCGTCGCGCAGGCCGACCACCGCGCGCGCCTCCTGGCGGGGATGGCGGCGAGCCTGCGCACCCAGGGCTTCCGGGGCACGACGCTCGCGGACGTCGTCCGCGAGGCGCGGGTCTCGCGGCGCACGTTCTACGAACACTTCACCGACCCCGTCGACTGCTACGTCGCGCTCCTGGAGCAGGTTGCCGAGCGGACGATCGCCGCCGTCGCCGAGGCGATCATGAGCGGGGGGACGCCCGAGGAGCGACTGGATCGCGCCGTCGGCGGCTACCTGGCGGCGCTCGAGGCCGAGCCGCTGCTCATGCGGAGCTTCCTGCGCGAACTGCACCTCACCGGGGAGCGGGGGCGGCGGCTGCTGGAGTCCGTGAACGAGCGGGCCGGGCAGACGATCCACCGCCTCGTGCTCGAGGCGCAGGCGAACGAGCCGGAACTCGGCCTGCACCCTGTCGACGTCCCGACGGCGCGGATGATCGTCTCCGGCATCGTGCAGATGGCCCTCATGGCCCAGGACGAGGGACGCTCGCTGGACGAGGTGCGCGTGACCGCCACGCGGCTGTTGCGTCGCGTCATCCAGGCACCGGAGCCGCCCGGGGCGAGCTGACGGGAGCGGGCAGCAGCCGGGAGATCACCCCGGCGGCGAGGACGAACGCCGCCGATGCCCAGAGGCAGGCCTGGAGGCCCTGCCACTGGTACAGGGCCCCCGACAGGACCGTGCCGATCAGGCGGCCGAAGGCATTGGCCATGTAATAGAAGCCGACGTTCATCGCGATCGTTCCGGGGTCCGCATAGGCCAGGATGAGGAACGAGTGCACGGCGGAGTTCAGCGCGAAGACGACGCCGAAGGCCAGCAGCCCGACGACCACTGCCAGACCCGGGTCGACCGCCGTACCGAGGGTCCCGGCGATCCCCGCAGGGAAGAGCGCCAGCGCAAACGCCAGGCGCGTGGCGGTGGCGCCGTCCGGATCGCGACCTGCGGCCGCCCTCCGGCGCAGGAGCCGCGGCGTGGCAGCCTGGATGATCCCGTACCCGATCGTCCAGGCCGCGAGAAACCCGCCTGCTGCCGCAAAGCTCCAGCCTTGCTCGGTCCGGAAGAACACCGGCAGCCCGACCACGAACCAGACGTCGCGTGAGGCGAACAGGAAGACCCGAGCGCCCGCCAGGACGTTGACCGCACGGTTGTCGGAGAACATCTGGCGGAACTTCGCCTTGGCGTCAGGACGACCCAGCTCGCCGTGCATGAGCGTCAGCACGACCACCAGGGCGGTGCCGACCAGGGCGCCGAGGAGCGCCAGCGACGCCTGGAAGCCGATGACCGTGAGCCCGAGCGCCCCGAGGAAGAACCCCACACCCTTCAACGCGTTCTTCGAACCCGTGAGCGCCGCGACCCACCCGAACAGCGCGCCGGGCGTGTCCTGCGGCACCACGAGCTTGACCGCGCTCTTGGCGCTCATCTTCGTCAGGTCCTTCGCGATTCCCGACAGCGCCTGGGCGACCATGACGTAGCCGACCGTCAGGGCGGACTCCGGCACGACGGCGAGCATCGCGAGCGCGACGAGCTGGATGCCGAGGCCGTACACGAGCGTCGTCCGGAGCCCCAGCCGGGCGGCCACCCACCCGCCGACGAGGTTCGTGACGATCCCGAAGATCTCGTAGAAGAGAAAGAGCGAGGCGACCTCGAACGGCGTGTAGCCGAGCTCCGAGAAGAAGAACAGCACGAGCATGCGGCTCGCGCCGTCGGCAATCGTGTTGGCCCAGTACGCCCCGGTGACCAGGACGTAGTTGCGCATGTCGCCCGCCTTCTGCATGCGGGCGGCAGCCTATTCGCGTGGGTCGGGGGCCGGCTCGCCGCGCGGCTGCGCGCCAGGTTGCTCCATCGCCGGCAGGTATGGTGAGGTCATCGCTCTTCTCTGCCCTTCGGCGAGAGCGCCACGCACCCGAGGGGCACCTGAGGAGGGTGGCTGTGTCCGGTACCGACGACGCGACCGATCCGCCAGACGTGCGATCCAGCCAGAACGCCGACATCTCCGGAGCGATGATCCGCTTGTACAAGGAGCAGTTCGGCCGTGGCCCGACGAAGACGCGCACCTACCGCTGCGGGCACGACATCGTGACGGTCGTCCTCGAGGACACCCTGACACCCGCCGAGCGCAACCTCGTGAAGCTCGGCGAGCATCAGCGCCTCCGCGACATGCGGACGTTCTTCCAGTACGCCTACGTGCGTCAGTTCTGTGAGCCCGTCGAGCGAATCACCGGCCGCAGGGTGCGGTCGTTCTTGAGCGCGATCGACACCGAGGTGGACGGCCTGGCGACCGAGGTGTTCATCCTTCACCCAGAGGGGTACGACGGGCCGTCGAGGGCCGAGCCGGTCGGGCGGTGAGCAGCTCGTCGCTCGTCTGACCTGGGGTTCGGGGTAGGGTCTCACCCGACGGGCGACTGGATCTGGATTCTCCGCCCGGGCTGCTGGCCTTCCAACGGGTCGTCGGCATCGAAGATGCAGTCCGGGTGGCATCGCGACGACGCGCGTGGGCCGGCGCGGAATCGAGATCGTGACCCGGGAGCAGAGAGTGCGCGGCCACCAACCTCCGGACGGACTGGAGCTGACCGTCCTCGTCGACGGGCCCACTCGCGTGGTCGTCGCGACGGGCGAGATCGACCTCGCCACCGTGCCGCAGTTCCATGAGGCGCTGGCACGGGCGGCCGCGTCCGGCGAGAAGGTCGTGGTCGACCTGCGGGCGTGCACGTTCATCGACTCCACGGGCATCCACGAACTCGTCCTCCTGCGACGCCGGAGCCCGGATCTGGCGATTCTCGCGGACTCCCCGATGATCAGACGGACCTTCGAGGTCATCGGGTTGAGCGACATGCTGAGCCGCGGCTGACGGACACCCGGCGCGGACCGGCCCGTGCGTGCTAGCGGAGCGGCAGGATCATCCAGACGGCGTTGGGATCCCGGCTGGCGCCCCAGCTGGAGGCGATGGCCCGCACGATCCGAAGTCCTCGCCCACCACCATCATGGGGCTCCCGGAGCGTCGGACCACCTCCGGCCCCGTCGTCGGTGACCTCCACCCTGACGCTCGACGGCTGCCGTGTGAGTCGTACCCGGATCCAGGTCGCCCCGTCGGCATGCCGCACCGAGTTCGTCACAAGCTCGCTCACGCCGAGCACGAGGTCCAGGCGTGCGTCCTCGGGCAGGAACGAGGACCACTCCTTCACCCGCGCGCGTGCCAAGCGAGGAGCCTGCGCGTCCGGCTCGAGATCAAGGCACAGCGGCTCCACCGACCTCGCCTACCCCGCAGCGCTCACGGCGAACCGACACGGTGCCGGCCCCCGGCGGCGCAGGCCCGCTCCGGGGGCCGCGGCGACTACCGTGTGGACGTGCGCGAAGATCCTCCCACCTGGCCGGTGGCCGCCGGCTCGCTCGTCCTCGGCTTCGCGGTCGCCCAAGCCACGGGCGTTCGTCCTCTTGGCGGCCTCGTCCTCCTGGCGGGTGCGGGATGGTGCGCGCGCCGCTGGTTGCCTGCCGTCGGGCCCGGACGCACCGCAGCACTGCTGGGCATCTACCTCGCCTGTTTCGTCGCGTCACATCTCATCGCCGATCCGGTCGGCACGTGGCCGGCGGTCGCGATCGTCGCCGGTGTGACCGGAGTCAGCACCGGGTGCTGGCCGACGCGACCCGGCGCCCCGGCCCCATGGCTCCGCGTACCCTGTAGAGCCGTATGAAACGTTCCGCCGTCCCCACCGTGGCCCTCGTCGTCGCCGCCGCGCTCGTCGCACTGCTCGTCTATGGCGTCGTCGTCAAGGGGACCGACACGACGCTCGACGACGCCGTCCGCCGCGGCGAACGGCCGACGGCACCGGGGGCGGCCAAGACGCTCCCGCGGCTGGGGGTCGCAGGCGAGGGCTCGCTGGGGCAGTTGCGCGGCAAGGTCGTCGTCCTGAACTTCTGGGCTTCGTGGTGCGGGCCGTGTGAGGATGAGGCCCCGGTGCTCGAGCGCGCACACCGTTCGCTGGCTGCGGACGGAGCCGGCACGGTCCTCGGCGCGACGTACAACGACGCGACCACGAAGTCCCTCGGCTTCGTGCGCAGGTACGGGGTGACCTACCCGAACCTCCGCGACATCGGCACCTCCCTCGCCCGGGAGTTCGGCACGCGCAACCTCCCCGAGACGTTCGTCCTGGACCGAAAGGGCCGGATCGTCGCCATCAGCCGCGGGCAGGTCTCCCAGGCGTTCATGGACCGGGCGCTGGCCAAGGCGAGGGCCTCGACATGAACCCGGTCGCCGCTCCGACCCGCCTGGCGCTGCTGATCGCCGTCCTGACCCTCTTCGCGCTGTCCGTCGGCACCGGCGCTGCCTCCGCCGCGGCGCCGCGGGCGTCGTTCAACGACATCGAGGACGAGGTGATGTGCATCACCTGCAACGTGCCGCTGAACATCGCCGAGTCGCCACAGGCAACGGACGAGCGTGAAGAGATCAAGCGTCTCATCGCCATGGGGCTCACGAAGCAGCAGGTCCTGGACCGCCTCGTGGCGGACTTCGGCGACCAGATCCTCGCCGACCCGCCGACGGACGGCTTCAACGTGACGACCTGGCTCATCCCGGTCGTGGGCGTCGGCGGCGTGGCGGCGTTCTTGCTGCTGCTCCTGCCCCGGTGGAGGCGACGGTCCCGTGACGGCGACGTGACCGATCCCGTCCCGGCGGGTCCGTCCCTCTCCCTCGCCGACATGCGCCGCCTCGACGACGACCTCGCGGCGACGGACCGATGAGCCTCCTGCTTCCGCTGGCGCAGTCGGGCGCCGGGGACACCACGATCCTCGCCGCCTTCGCGGTCGGCCTCATCTCCTTCGTGTCCCCCTGCGTGCTGCCGCTCGTGCCGGGCTACCTGAGCGCCGTCTCGGGGGTCTCCCTGGCCGACATGCAGACGAAGGAGCGTGACGTGTCCGCCGTCCTCGGGCCCGCGATCATCTTCTGCCTGTCGTTCACCGTGATGTTCGTCGCGTTGGGCATGACGGCGACCGGGTTGGGCTCGAGCCTGCGCGATCACATCGAGACGCTCGACAAGGTCGCCGGGGCGTTCATCATCGCGATGGGCGTCTTCTTCCTGGCGACGCCGTTCGTCGACCGTCTGAACCAGGAGTGGCGGCCCGAGGCGCTGATGGCAAAGGCCGGCAGCGGCGGCCCGATCATCGCGGGGCTGGCGTTCGCCGTCGCATGGACACCCTGCGTCGGACCCACGCTCACGTCGATCCTCGCGGCGGCAGCGACGACGGACACGGTCGGCAAGGGCGGGATCCTGCTCGCGTTCTACTCCGCCGGCCTCGCCGTCCCGTTCCTTCTCACGGCCGTCGCCTTCGACCGGATGACGACGGCGTTCGGCTGGATCCGGCGGCACTACGCGGTCGTCACCGCGGTCAGCGGCCTGATCCTCATCGCGATGGGGACGCTCATGCTCACTGGGGAACTGACGCAGCTGAACATCCAGGCCCAGCGGGCGCTGAACTCGATCGGGCTGGACATCTTCAACCGCTGACGGCGGGCGGCCCAAGCCCAAGGCCCGGGGGCCAACCCCCGGGATCCGTGGTTCAGCCGGCCTCGTGGCCCGTCACGGCGTCCGCGTCCTCGCGATACATCTCCTGCGGTGCGCTGATGCCCAGCAACCCCAAGCCCGCGGCCAGCACCTGCTGAGTGGCTCCCGCCAGGGCGGCCCTGAAGGGCTCGGCGGGGTCTCCGACGATGAGGCAATCCCGGTAGAACGCCGTGAACGTCTGGGCGAGCTCGAGGACGTACGTCGCGACCCGGTGCGGCGCGCGTCTGTCGGCCGCCTCCTGAACGGCCGCACCGAACCCGAGCAGGGCCTGGATGAGTTCGCGCTCGGACGCATGCAGTTGCGCGCCCGGGGAGATGGCGGGAGCCGGCGTGACCTCGCTGCGTCGCAGGATCGAGGCGATGCGCGCGTGCGCGTACTGGACGTAGAAGACCGGGTTGTCCGCAGACCGGGACTTGGCGAGGTCGAGGTCCAGGTCCATCGTCGAGTCGTGGGAGCGTGCCAGCAGAAACCAGCGGGCCGCGTCCACGCCGATGTCGGCGACGAGCTCGTCGAGCGTCACGAACTCGCCGGCGCGCTTGGACATGGACGCCCGCTCGCTGCCGGAGACGAGGTGGACGAACTGCATGATGAGCAGCTCGAGCTCGCCCTCTGCGCCGCCGAGCGCCTCGTATGCCGCAAGCATCCGGGGCACGTACCCGTGATGGTCGGCGCCCCAGACGTCCAGCAGCAGCCCGAAGCCCCGTTCACGCTTGTCCTGGTGGTACGCGATGTCGGAGGCGAAGTACGTGTGCTCCCCGGACGAGCGCTCGAGGACGCGGTCCTTGTCGTCCCCGACGTCGGTCGTCCGCAGCCACAACGCGCCTTCGTGGTGGTAGGTGCGGCCCTGCTCAGCGAGGACGTCGAAGGCGTGCTGGACCTTCGAGGGACCGCCGTCGGGCGCCGGGTCGTGCAGCGACTTCTCGCTGAACCACGTGTCGAACCGGACGCCGAAGGCCAGGAGGGACTCCCGGACCCGGTCGACCATCAGCGCCACGGCCTGCTGGGAGACCTCCGCCAGGTCGCCGTCGGCCGCGCCGGGCAGCGCGTCGGCGATCTCCTGCACGTACGCGCCCTGGTAGCCGTCCTCGGGGACCTCCTTTCCCCGCGCTCGCGCCTGCACCGACTCACCGAGCTTCACGATCTGCGAACCGAAGTCGTTGACGTAGTACTCCCGGTGCACGTCATGCCCGAGAAAGGCGAGCATGTTCGCCAGCGCATCGCCGTAGGCCGCGTTGCGCGAGCCACCGACATGGACCGGCCCGGTGGGGTTGGCCGAGACGAACTCGATGTTCACGCGCCTGCGCCCCGGCGTATCGGCAGGAACACGGCCGAAGTCCTCGCCCGCGTCCAGCACCCGTGCGAGCGCGTGCCCGTGCCAGGCATCGGTGAGAAACAGGTTGAGGAACCCGGGGCCGGCGATCTCGGCGCGGTCCAGATCTTCGCCGAGTTCGTCCGCGATCGCGTCGGCCAGACGGGCGGCCACATCACGCGGGGACGCCTTCAGCGCCCCCGCCAGCAACATGGCCGCGTTTGTCGCGTAGTCACCGTGTGCAGCCTGCTTGGGACGCTCGAGCGTCGGGACGGACTTCGGCGTCGCACCGAGCGACCGGCAGGCCCGCAGGACGGCGGCGCGCAGGTCGTCCACCGGGGTGCTCGCCGTCGCGTGGTCCATGACCCGCACGATAGATGCCGGAGGCGGGCGACGGACGCCCGCCCGCCCGCCTGGGCAGTGACCCCAGGAGGGTCGGCCCCCCGGTACGCCGTCAGTGGTGGTAGGGCTCGTTCGCCAGGATCTTGTGAGCGCGGTAGACCTGCTCGAGCAGGACGACCCGCGCGAGCTGGTGCGGCAGCGTCATCGGCCCGAGCGACAGCCGGTGGTCGGCGCCCTCCACGTCGTCCATCCCGTAGGCGCCGCCGATGACGAAGCACAGGTCGCGTCCGGCCATCCGCCGCTCCTCCAGGAACACGCTGAAGCCGACCGAGTCGTACGTCCTTCCCTCGCTGTGCAGCTGGGAGACGAACGCACGCTCCGGGATGCGGCGCTGGACCTGCTCGTCCTCGCGGACCTCGATGAGCTCCAGCCGCGCGTGTCGCGCGATGAGCTTCTGATAGTGCTGGACGTCGTCGGCATACGGAGGGCGCAGGCGGCCGACGGCGAGGACGATGACGCGCACGAGCGCGGAGTCTAGGCGGGGGTACGGCGATCAGGGGAGGCGGCTACCATTGTTCCTGCAAGCGGCCCGCCGTGGACCGCTCTGGCGCCTCTCGCTGCCTCGCATCCCGCGCCTGCTCGTCGCGGTCGGATCCCGGACTCCGGGACGCCGTCACCGGCAGGACCGTTCCCCGCGCCATGCTCGTCGCCGTCCTCTCCGACATCCACGCGAACGCTCAGGCTCTTGACGCCGTCCTCGCCGACGCGGCCGCCCTCGGGGTCCAGGAGCGCTGGTGCCTGGGCGACGTCGTCGGATACGGCGCCGACCCTGACGCTTGCGTCGCCCTCGCTGCCGAGCACTGCGACGTCCTGCTGGCCGGCAACCACGACCTGGCCGCCACGGGCGAGATCTCCATCGACGACTTCTCCCTCCGCGCGCGGGTGTCGGCTCTGTGGACGGCGACGGTGATGACCGAGGCCTCCCGCAAGCTGCTCGCCGGCCGCAGCAGCGAAGGCGAACGCGAATCGGTCGGTCTCTACCACGGCAGTCCGCGGCACCCCGTCTGGGAGTACGTCATCTCCGAGGCGCTGGCGGAGGTCTGTCTGGACGCCGCTGCGCAACGCGTGAGCGTCGTCGGCCACTCCCACCTCGCCGGCGCGTACTCGCGCGCCGACGGGCGCCGCGCCACCGGTGCGCCGCGGCGCGCCGACGATCGGGTGGACGCGGTCGACCGGTGAATGGCTCCTGAACCCCGGCAGCGTCGGTCAGCCACGCGACGGCGACCCGCGCGCGTCGTGGATGACGATCGACACCGCGACCTGGGAGCTCACCTGGCGCCGCAGCGTCTACGACATCGCGGCGGCGCAGGCCGCCATCCGGGAGGCAGGCCTTCCCGAGTCCCTCGCCGTGCGCCTCCAGTACGGTCAATGACGATGCGAGCCCTGCCCCTCCTCTGCGCGTTGCTGCTCGGCGTCGGGACCGCGATTCTGGCCGGCTGCGGGGGCGACCGCGGGAACCTGTTGCCGCAAGCCGACGCGCAGGCGATCAAGGTCCAGCTGCAGGCGGTGCAGCAGGCGGCGGCGACGCGTCAGTGCGACGAGAAGACCAAGGCGCTCAGCCGGGCGCGGGCACAGGTCAAGGCGCTGCCGCCCTCCGTGGACGACGCGATCGTCGAGCGGCTCCTGCGCGGGCTGGACCGCCTTCGCACCCGGGCCGACGAGGAGTGCGCCGCCGCCCCGGAGGTGACGACGACGACGGTCCCCACGACGACGGCGCCGGCGCAGACGCCGACGCAGACGACGCCCGAGCCGCCACCGGACACGACGGACACCACGCACGACGCCCAGCACCCCGACCGTGCCCGACACCCCGACAGACCCGGGAACCGGCGGCGGCGTGTCACCGGACCCGGGTGCGACGGGCACCACCCCACCGCCCGACGGCGGCGCCTCCCCCCGGATCCGGGTGCGACGGGCGGAGGTGGATGATGTCGGGTCGCCTCATCGTCGACCGCTACGAGCTCGGCGAGCGCCTGGGCGTCGGCGGCATGTCCACGGTGCAGCTCGCGCTGGACCGGCGCCTTGAGCGCCACGTCGCCGTGAAGCTGCTGGCCGAGCACCTGGCCGAGGATCCTCAGTTCGTCTCGCGCTTCCGCCGCGAAGCGCTGGCCGCCGCGCGCCTGGTCCATCCGAACGTCGTCCAGGTCTTCGACTTCGGGCTGGACGACGAGAGCGGCCGCCACTACATCGTCATGGAGGTCATCCGCGGGCGCTCCGGGGCGCAGATCCTCCGTGAAGAGGGACGTCTTCCGGTCCCGGAGGCCGTCGACCTCATCGTCCAGGCCTGCACCGGGCTCGCCTACGCCCACCGGCACGGCGTGGTCCACCGCGACGTCAAGCCGGGCAACCTGTTGCGTTCGGATGAGGGCGTCGTGAAGCTCGCCGACTTCGGGATCGCGAAGGCGCTGAGCGCTGAAGAGTCGTCGATCACACAGGTCGGTTCCGTCCTGGGTACCGCGTCCTACCTCGCGCCCGAGCAGGCGCGGGGCGAGGATGCCGGCCCGCAGGCAGACCTGTACGCCCTGGGCGTCGTGGCCTACCAGATGCTCTCCGGACGGCTGCCCTACGAGGCGGCCTCGCTGACGGAGCTCGCGCTCAAACAGCAGCGCGAGGCGCCCGCCTTCCTGCATGAGCTGGACCCCGCGATCCCCGAGGCACTGTCGCTCGCGGTGGACCGAGCGCTCGCGCTGGACGCCGCCGACCGCTACCCGGACGCCGAAGCGATGGGGCGAGCGATCACGGACGGGGCCCAGGGGATCGAGGACGAGACCGCCGGCGCCCGCGCCGCCGCTCCCGGGACAGAGGCCACGCGGATCGTGAGCGCACCCGAGGGTCGCACCGGCGCCGGGTCCTCCGCCGCCCCGCCGACCGCGTCGTCCGGAGTCGTCCGTCAGCCGCGCGCGCCGCGCGGACCCCGCCCGGGCGCAGCGCCCGTCCCGGCACCGATCGCCGCCGGCGCCCCGTCACGGCGTGAGCGCAAGGCGCAGGTTGCCGGCGCCGCCCGCCAGTCCCGGCGACGGAAGGGCCGCATGCGCCGCGCCGTCGGCTCGATGCTCGTCCTCGTGCTGCTGGCCGCCGGTGGCGCGGCCGCCGTCCTGGCGACCTCGAGCGACTCGTCTGCGGTGAACCTGCGGAAGATCACCGGGGATCGCGTGACGGAGGTCGTGCAGTCGATCTCCGAGTTCGTCGACGCCAACACGCGATAAAAGCCCCAGGGGGGCTTATATCGCCGGAGGTGATGGCCCAGAGGGCCATACCTCCACACCGGAGCGCGGGATGGCCTGGCCGCCAGTACCTCCATCGACGCCGGCCCGCCGAAAGCCCTGCGGACGCTTGGTCAAGCGTCGTCCCCGGCGCCGCGCCTGCTCGGAGGGCTGCCTGCACCTGCGGCAGGACGCCTGCGTGGATCGCCGCGCGCAGCTCCGCCATGAGCCGGCTGACGAACGCGAGGTTGTGGATCGTCAGCAGTCGCATCCCGGTCAGCTCGCGGGCGTGGACGAGGTAGCGCACGTACCCGCGGGACAGCCCGACCGCGCACGCCGGGCACGGGCAGCCCTCCATGATCGGGGCGTCGTCGTCCTTGAAGCGAGCGGCGGTCAGATCCACGCGCCAGCGCTTGTCGGGGATCGGCACCAGCGCGACGCCGTGACGACCCAGGCGCGTCGGCATCGCGCAGTCGAAGGTGTCGATGCCCGAGCCCGACGGCGGTGATGAGGTCGTCCACGTCCCCGATCCCCGAGCAGGTGCCGCGGCTTCTGCGGGGCTGCGCGGTCCAGCGCCGCCGTCGACCAGCCGACGACCTCGTACATCTGCGCCTTGTCCTCCCCCAGGGAGCCGCCGATCGCCACGCCCGGCGTTGCGCGACGCGGCGATGTGCTCGGTCGACTCGCACCCGCAGGTCCTCGTAGACGCCACCCTGGACGATGCCGTAGACCAGCTGGTCGCGCGGCCCGTGCTGGTCGTGCCACGTCCAGGCAGCGCTCGAGCCAGCGGTGGGTGCGCTCCGTGGAGCGGGCCGTGTACTCGCGGTCGACGTTGAACGGGCGTGCACTCGTCGAAGACGAGGGCGAGGTCGGAGTGCAGGTTCGCCTGGATCTGCATCGAGGTCTCCGGCCCCATGAACTGCCTGGACCCGTCCAGGTAGGAGCGGAAGGTGACGCCGTCCTCCTCGATCGACAGCACCTTGCCCTGCCTGTCAGCGCCCTGGGGCGCGCGGCCCTTGATCTCGTCCGCCACCGTGCCGTGGCCCATCGAGAAGACCTGAAAGCCGCCGGAGTCGGTGACGATCGGCCCGTCCCAGCCCATGAAGCTGTGCAGCCCACCGAAGCGCGCGATGCGCTCGTCCCCCGGGTCCAGGAACAGGTGGAAGGTGTTGCCCAGGACGATGTCGTAGCCGAGGTCCTTGACCTCCTGGCGGCAGCAGGCCCTTGACCGTCGCCTTCGTCGCCAGCGGGACGAACGCCGGCGTACGGACCGTTCCGTGCGCGGTGCTCAGCACCCCGGCTCGGGCTTGGGAGGCAGGATCTCGCGCATCGATGCGCAGCGGCGTCATGCCGGGGCATGGTAGATACGTGACGTGCTCGGGACCCTTGCCGCCCTCGTCGACGTCGGAAAGGTCGGCCTCCCGCTCCTCTTCGCGCTCATCGCGATCGAGACCATGGGCATCCCCGTCCCCGGCGAGACCGCGTTGATCGCCGCCGGCATCCTCGCCGGCAAGGGCCACCTGTCGATCGAGGCGGTCATCGCCGTTGCGGCGACCGCAGCGATCCTCGGCGACAACGTCGGGTTCCTCATCGGCCACCACTACGGTCGTCGGCTGCTGACAGCACCTGGCCCGTTCTCACACCACCGCATGCGCGTCATCGAGATCGGCGAGCCGTTCTTCGACCGCCACGGACCCAAGGCGGTCTTTCTCGGTCGCTTCGTCAGCGGGCTGCGGATCACCGCCGCCTGGATGGCCGGCATCAGCCACATGCGCTGGCCGGTGTTCACGTTCTACAACGCTGCCGGCGGCATCGTGTGGGCGACGACCTTCGGGCTGCTGGCCTTCTACGGCGGCGAGCACGCCGAGTCGGTCATCCACACGATCGGGATCGCCGGCGCGTCGGCCGTCGTCATCTTCGGCCTGGGGTTGTTCATCGTGCTGCGCACGCGTCGTCGCCGGGCGCAGGCGCTCATCGACGCGGCGGTGGCGCGAGCTGAGGCACGCGAACTGGCTCGCAGCCCGACACGGATCGAGGAGTGAGCCTACGGTCAGCGGGGCAGCGGACGTGGCCCCGACGGGTCAGCAGCAGTCGTCCGCGGGCCCGGACGGGGACCCGCAGGTGCCCGACCCGACCGGCAGCACCCGCTGCCACGCGTCGCCGAGCAACTCCTGCTCGGCGGGCGTGAACTTCTCCAGGAACAAGCGGCGCACACCGGCCAGGTGCGTGGCGCGTGCGGCCTCCAGCGTCGCGGTGCCTTCATCCGTGAGCACGGCGTAGGCCCCGCGGGCATCGCTGTCGCACGACTGACGCAGGACCAGGCCATCCCGCTGCAGGCGGTCGATGAGCCGCGTCAGGCCCGACCGCGACAGCAGGATGCTGTCGGCCAGATCGCACATGCGCATCTTTCGCGCAGGCGCGTCGTGCATGTACATCAGGACCTCGTACGTCGTCAGCGCGAGGCCGTGGGCAGCCTCCAGTTCGGCGTCCAGCGCCTTGCAGAGCGACGCGTGGGCGCGGAGCAGACCGCGCCATGCGCGCAGCTCCCTGTCGTCAAGAGGTGCGGAGGAAGCGGAGGGCTGTTCGACGGTGGCCATGGAGAAGTCTTTGCGTGTGCAACGACCACGATAACACCGAGGGCCGCCGATGGCGACCCCCGGGCCCTGCATCCTGCTGGATCCGTCGGTCAGATCTTGTGGCGCGAGAGCAGCGTCTTGCCGATGACCATCTTCTGGATCTCGCTCGTCCCCTCGCCGATGAGCAGCAACGGCGCGTCACGGTAGAGCCGCTCGATCTCGTACTCCTTGGAGTAGCCGTAGCCGCCGTGGATGCGGAAGGACTCCTCCACGCAGAAGCGCCCGGTCTCGGAGGCGAAGAGCTTCGCCATGCCGGCCTCCATGTCCGACCGCAGGCCGGCGTCCTTCATACGTGCGGCGCGCAGCGTCATCAGGCGGGCCGCGTCGATCTGCGTCGCCATGTCCGCCAGCTTGAACTGGATGACCTGGTGCTCGCAGATCGGCTTGCCGAACGTCTTGCGCTCCTGGGAGTACTTCAGCGCCAGCTCCAGCGCACGCTGGGCGATGCCGACGCCGCGGGCGGCGACGTTCGCGCGCCCGACCTCGAGCGCGTCCATCATCTGCGGGAACCCCTTGTTCAGGCCGGCCTCCTCGCCGCCGAGGATGTTCTCCGCCGGGCAGCGGTAGCCGTCGAACACGAGCTCCGTGGACTCCACGCCCTTGTAGCCCATCTTCTTCAGCTGCGGGGGGACGATCAGGCCCTTGTGCTCGCCCTCGTTCTCGTGGACGCCGCCGACCTTCTCGGCGATGAAGCACGTCATCGCCGCGTGGCGCTTCGGGTTGTCCGGATCGGTCTTGACGAGGACGAAGACGAGGTCGGACATCAGGCCGTTCGTCACCCACATCTTCTGGCCGTTGATCTCGTACGTGGCGTCGTCGATCTTCTTCGCGGCCGTCTTGATGGCCTGCACGTCCGAGCCCAGCTCCGGCTCCGACAGCGAGAACGCGGCGCGGATCTCGCCGGTCGCCATACGCGGGAGGTACTTCTGCTTCTGCTCGTCCGTCCCGAACTTCATGAGCAGGTACGTGCCGATGAAGTGCGTGTTGATGACCCCGGAGATCGAGATCCAGCCGCGCGAGAGCTCCTCGACGACCATGCAGTACGTCGTGAGGTCCAGGCCGAGGCCCCCGTACTCCTCGGGGATCGTGATCCCGAAGAGGCCGAGCTCCTTCATCTGGTCGACGATCGGCGCCGGGTATTCGTCCTTGGCGTCGTAGTGCTCGGCGTTGGGGAGGATCTGCTCGTCCGCGAACTGGCGGACCATCTCGCAGATCGCCTGCTGATCTTCGGTCTTGTCCATGGGGGAAGAGACTGCGGTGGCCATTGCTGCTCCTGGCGTCGTGGCTGCTGCTGAAAAGAGGGTCTGGGAGGTTACCGACCGGTGTCCTGACTGGTTACGCGCGGCGACCACGGCCGCGATCAATCCGTTTGCGCCACGCCGCCATCGCCCGAGATGCAGCCGACCGGATCCGGGCCGCCCACGGCCGCGTGGCAGACTGCGCCCGGTGCCGACCCCCCTGCGCACATGAACTTCGCCGTGGACGTGGTCGAGGCCGCGCCACCGGACCGCGAGGGCGCTCGTCGAGCTCGCCCGCGACGGCACCCGCAGGGAGCACACGTTCGGTGCCGTGGCAGCCGCCACGGCATCCCTCGCCGCGGAGCTGCACGGCGCTGGCGTACGCACGGGGGGACGTCGTCATGACGCTCGTCGGCAACCGCCCCGACTGGGTCATCGCGATGTGCGCCTGCTTCCGCCAGGGGTATGTCGTCCTGCCCTGCACCGAGCAGCTGCGCCCGAAGGACCTGGCGCTGCGCCTGGCGGCGACCCGGCCGGTCGCGATCGTCGCCGACCGGCGGAACGCCGACGTCCTCGGCGCCGCCGGCTGGGACGGGCCCACCGTCTGGATCCCCGGGGCTCATGGAGCGCCCGGACGCCGGGGGCCCCGCTCCCGCGCCCGCGGACCTGCAGGCCGCCGATCCGTGCCTCATCACGTTCACCTCCGGGACGGCCGGGGAGCCCAAGGCGGTCCTCCACGCCCAGCGCTACCTCACCGGACAGCAGGTGCAGGCGACGCACTGGCTCGACGCCCGCCCCGGGGACCTCGTGTGGTGCACGGCCGCGTCCGGCTGGTCCAAGAGCGCACGCAACGTCTTCATCGCGCCGTGGATCCGCGGGGCCGCGGCGCTGCTGCACGACGCACGCTTTGATCCGGGTCAGCGCCTTGACCTGCTCGAGGCCGAGGCGGTCGACGTGCTGTGCATGGCGCCGACGGAGTACCGCGTCATCGCCAAGCGCGTCGCCCTGCGCGCGTTCCCCGCGTTGCGCGGCCTCGTGGCGGCCGGCGAGGCGCTGAACCCTGAGGTTCTGCGCGCCTGGCATGAGGCGACGGGACTCCACATCCGCGACGGCTACGGGCAGACGGAGACCGGACAGCTGACGGGCGCTCCGCTCGGCGAGCCGGTGCGCCCCGGGTCGATGGGCCGCCCCCTGCCCGGCGTGCGGCTGTGGATCGAGGACGGCGAACTCGTCGCAGACCCGGCCACCGTGCCGACGTTCTTCGCGGGCTACATCGGTGACGGCGGCGACGTCGGTCCGACCCCCGCGGTGTGGCACACGGGCGACCGCGTACACGAGGACGCCGACGGCTGGCTCTTCTTCGAGGGCCGCACGGACGACGTCATCATCAGCGCCGGCTACCGCATCGGCCCCTTCGAGGTCGAGAGCGCGCTCGTCTCCCACCCCGCGGTCGCCGAAGCCGCTGTCGTGGCGGCGCCGGACGAGGAGCGTGGCTCGGTCGTGCGGGCCGTCGTGGTGCTCCGCGAGGGGCACGGGCCGGCCGCCGCGCTCGCCCGCGAGCTGCAGGAGCACGTCAAGGCCCAGACGGCCCCGTACAAGTACCCGCGCGTGGTCGACTTCGCCGACGAGCTCCCCAAGACCACGAGCGGCAAGGTCCGGCGCGCCGTCCTGCGCGCCGAGCGCCGCCCGTAGCCGCCGTCGTGGGTCCGTGCAGCGCTACCGGGTGAGCTCGGACGCCATCTCCTCGAAGACCTCGACGTAGCGGTCGATCGCCTCGGTCGTGTGGGTCACCGAGAGCGTCCATTCCTCTTCGCGCCCCGGCGTCATGAAGATCCCTCGGTTCATGTTGAAGAGCCACGCGAGGTCGGCCATCTCCGCATCCTGGTTGGCCTTGAAGGTCTCGTAGTCGACGACCTTCTGCGTCGAGAACGTCACGCACCCCTTCGAGCCGACGCCGACCGCGTACCCGGGGAGGCGGTAGGTGTCGATGACCCCGCTGCAGCCCTCGAGGATCCGGTCGTTCAGCAGGTCCAGGTGCGCGTAGGCGTCGGGGGTCATGACCTCCAGCAGGCTCGCCCGGGTGGCCGCCATGCCGAGCGGGTTCCCGTTGTACGTCCCGACCTGGTAGACGCTGCCGTCCTGCACGCAGGCCATGACCTCCTCCGTGCCGCCGATCGCGCCGACCGGAAGGCCACCACCCAGGGCCTTGGCGAGCGTCACGAGGTCCGGCTTGACGCCCCACTTCTCGGTCGCTCCGCCCGGCGCGATGCAGATGCCGGTCTTGACCTCGTCGAAGATCAGCACGATCTCGTGGCGGGTGCAGATGTCACGGACGGCCTGCAGGTACCCGTCCTCGGGGAGGACGACGCCGAGGTTCATCATCGCCGCCTCCATGATCACGCAGGCGGGCTTGCGCCCCTCGGCGGTGAGGCGCTCGATGCGGCGCTCCATGGCGGGGGCGTCGTTGAACGGCACGGCGATCGTCATGTCGACGACCGACTGCGGGATGCCGGCGCCATAGGGCAACGACGCGAGGTCGTCGCGGTCCCCGATCTTGTCGTACTCGATCCCGATCGAGACCATCACGCCGTCGTGGTGGCCGTGATAGGAGCCGAAGATCTTCACGATCGTGTCGCGGCCCGTGTGCCCGCGGGCGATGCGGATCGCGTCCATCGTCGCCTCCGAGCCGGAGTTGACGTAGCGCCACTTGGGCAGGTCCCAGCGGCGCTGCAGCTCGGCGGCGACGACGATCGCGTCCTCGGTCGGCGCGGCGAAGTGCGTCCCGTCCGCGTAGCGGTCGGCGATCGCACGGCCGATCGCCGGATGGGCGTGGCCCTGGACCATCGAGCCGAAGCCGTTGTGGAAGTCCCACATCTCGTTGCCGTCGACGTCCCAGACCTTGGGGCCGGCGCCGCGATGCAGGTAGATCGGCCACGGATCGCGGCTCTGGTAGGACGACGCCACGCCACCGGCCAGCACGTCGTTGGCCCGCCGGTACATCGCGAGCGATCCCTGCGTGCGCTCGTCCAGCTTCTTGGCCTCTCGAGCGGTGAGGTCGGCGATGCGACTGCGGTCGATCTGGACGGTCGATGGAGCGGGCATACGACCCATGGTCGCAGCCCGCGTCAAGCCTGTCAGGAGGGAGAGGTCACCGAGGCCTTGCCGGACTTGCGCACACCGATGCCGCGCTCGGGCGCGGCGGGCACATAGGACATGGCGTGCTCGGCGAGCGCGGTGATCGTCAGCGAGGGGTTCACCCCGACGTTCGCCGGGACGACCGAGCCGTCACAGAGCAGCAGGTTCTCGTAGCCGAAGACGCGCTGGCGGCTGTCGACGACACCCTGCTCCGGAGAACCGGCGATGATCGCGCCGCCCAGGATGTGCGCCGTCGTCGGCGTGTTGCCCAGCGCCTCCATGACCGACGAGCCTGCGACGCCGCCGTACTCCTTGGCGATCCACTCCGCGGCCTTGTTGGCCACCGGGATGAACGTCGGGTTCGGCTTGCTCTCGTCCTGCTCGGTCTGCAGGCGGATCCGCCCCGAGCGGGTCCGGACCGGCCGCAGCGCGATCGCGTTGTCGAGCGTCTGCATGACGAGGAGGATGATCGTGTTCCGCGACCAGCCGCGCGGGTTGAGCGTCCTGAGCGCCTGCACCGGGTGGCGCAACACGGCCGCCAGCCACTTCAGCGGGCGGGTGACCTTCGTCCCGTCGCCGACGAGGACCGTGTACAGCATCCCCATTGAGTCGCCGTCGTCGCCGTAGTGGCACGTCTCGATATGGGTGTGCGCGTCGGGATAGATCGAGCTCGTGATCGCCACGCGCCGGGTCTGGTCGCCGATGCGGCCTTCGGGCAACGTGACGGTGAGGACGGCCTCGCTGTTCGTGCGCACGAGCTCGCCCAACCGCGGCGAGATCTCCGGCAGCCCCCCGACCAGGCGGCAGTTCTGCAGGAGCTTGTTCGTCCCCAGGGCGCCGGCCGCGACGACCACGCCGCGGGCGGTGAAGGTCTTGGGCTTCTTGCGCAGCCATGCGCCCGAGCGTTGCGTCGTGATCTCGTAGCCCTCAGATCCGTCGGCCGCACCGATCGGGCGGATGTCGAGGACCTCCCGCTCGGCGTGGACCTTGACGCCGAGCTTCTCCGCAAACCACAGGTAGTTCTTGCGCAGCGTGTTCTTCGCGCCCACGGGGCACCCGACCATGCAGCGGGCGCACCGGATGCAGCCCGTGCGTGCGGGGCCCTCCCCGCCGAAGTACGGGTCGGCGACGGTCTTGCCCTCTTCGCCGAGAAACACGCCGACGCGTGTCTTGCCGTAGGTGTCGGCGACGCCCAGGTGCTCGCCCAGCGCCTTGAGCACCTGGTCGGCCGGGTCGTCCTGGTCGTACGTCACGACGCCGAGCATGCGTTCGGCCTCGGCGTAGTGGGCGGCGAGCTCCTGCTCCCAGGAGTCGCTGAGATCCGACCACTGCTCGTCCTCGAAGAACGCCTTCGGCGGGACGTAGAGCGTGTTCGCGTAGCCGAGCGAGCCACCGCCGACACCGGAGCCGCTGACGACGGTGACGTGCTTGAAGATCGACAGGCGGAAGATGCCGCGCAGCCCGAGCCTGGGGGCGTAGAAGTAGCGCTTGAGATCCCAGGTGCTCGACGCGAACTCGTCGTCCTCGAAGCGGCTTCCGGCCTCCAGCACGCCGACGGAGTACCCCTTCTCGGCCAGGCGCAGCGCGCTCGTGGATCCGCCGAAGCCCGACCCGATGACGATCCAGTCGAAGTCGTGGGGGGCGTGCTGACCCGATGCTGACATACGAGGACCCTACGCGAAGGTGACGGAGGCGTCAACTTTAAGGGTGCGCGCAACCTTTTCGGCCGTGCGGGGGTTTGCTCCCCGATGGCCTTCACCGCCCCGCTCCGCCTCCCCGGCGCCCTGCTCGCCGCGGGGGTCGGACTGCTCTTGGCTCCGGGCGCCGCCGTGGCAGCGGCCGACTGTCCGGGTGGCCTGCCTGCCGGCCCCTGCGCCTACACCGCCAGGGGGCAGATCGGCGAGCGCTCGGATGGCGTGCTGCGCTTTCCGCAGGCCGTGACGGTCGGGCCTGACGGGGCGGTGTACGTCGCCGATCAGAAATCACACACGATCCAGGTCTTCAACGCCGACGGCAGCTTCCGGCGGGACTTCGGCTTCTCCGGATCCAAGCCGGGGCAGATCACGTCCGCCGGCGGCGTCGCGCTCGGCCCCGACGCCAGCGTCTACGTCACGACCGGTGCCAACCGCGTCGACCGTTTCGCGCCCGACGGCACCCTCCTGCGCTCGTGGGGCAAGACGGGTCAGGGCATCGGCGAGTTCGTCTTCGGTTCCGGCGGCGGCAACGACTCACCGGCCGGCGGCGGCGTCGCCGTGTCGGGGGGCACGGTCTACGTCGCGGACTCACGCAACGACCGGATCCAGCGCTTTGACCTGAACGGCGAGAACGGCAGCGTCCTCGTCCCCCCGGGCTCCCTGCAGACACCGATGGGTGTCGCTGTGCGCAAGACCCGCGTCTACGTCGCCGACGACCAGAACCACCGGATCGCCGTCTTCGACACCGGCGGGACACCGCTCGGGTCCGTCGGCTCCGGCGAGGGCTCGGTCGGGGGCCAGTTGCGCAACCCCTACGACGTCGCGCTCGACCCCGCGGGCCGGGTCTTCGTCGCCGACGACCTCAACCACCGTGTCGTCCGCTACGCACCGGCGCCGCAGTACCAGTACAAGGCGCGCTGGGGCTCCTACGGGACCGCGCCGGGGACCCTGGCCTACCCGCGCGGGATCGCGACGGACGAAGCCGGCCTGATCTACGTCACGAACACCGGCAACGACCGCATCGACGTCTTCGACAACGGCGGCACCCTCCTGCGCTCCATGGGTCGCTCGGGCCGAGGCAGCGGCCAGTTCGACACCCCCGCCGGCGTGGCCGCCGACCCCAGCGGCGTCCGCGCCGTCGTCGATTCGATCAACGGCCGGGTCCAGCTTCTGGGGCCCGATGGCGCTGTCATCTCGATCATGGGCTCGCCGAACCCCGGCCCGACGCTGCTGCCGCGCCCCGTGGCCACCGCGTTCGACGCGGAGGGCAACGTCTACGTGCTGGACGAGCGACGGGCGAAGATCGTCGTCTTCTCGCGCCAGAGCGGCCTGCCGATCCGGACGATCGCCGCCGAGGGCACCGGCCCGGGCAAGCTCCTGACCCCGTCGGCCCTGGCCATCACCGCCGGCGGCACGATCCTCGTCGCCGACACCGGCAACCAACGCGTGGCGCGCTTCACCACCAGCGGCACACCCCTGACAGACCTCCCGGTCATCGGCACGCCGCGAGGCATCGCCGTCACCCCCGACGCCTCGCGGATCTATGTCTCCACCGCGTCCGACAACCGGATCAGGGTCTACGACCGCAGCGGCACGCTCCTGACCGAGTTCGGCGGGCTGGGGACGAAGATCGGCAAGCTGCACTCCCCGGCGCAGCTCGCCCTCGATGCCGCCGGTGACCTGTGGGTCGCCGACCGCGGCAACAGCCGCGTCCAGCGCTTCGGCCCGGACGGCGAGCGTCTGGCGGCCTTCGGCGCCCGCGGGATCGGCACCGGCGAGTTCCTGCGACCCGAGGGCATCGCGGTCGACTGCAACGGCCTCGTGACCGTGAGCGACACGGACAACAACCGGGTACAACAGTTCGCGCTTGCCACAGGTCCCGCCGCACCGTGCGCGACGCTGGGGCCGGTCGGGGTCCCGCCGACACCGCAGTACCCCGTCCTGCCCGCTCCGGACGGTCCACAGGTGAAGGTCAAGGTGCTGCGCCGCACGAGCCTGCTGCGGACCCGATCGCTGCCGCTGTCGGTCGCCTGCGACACCGCCTGCACGATCACCGTGAGCGCGACCCTCACCCCGCGGGCGGCTCCGGCCCTCCCGCCCAAGCCGAAGAAGGGCAGGAGCCGGCCCAGACCTCGCCGGACGGTCGTCACGCTGGCTGCGCCGGAGCGCCGCATCCCCGCCGGCTCGACCGGCCTCGTGCGCCTGACGCTCACACGGGCGGACGCGGCACGCCTGGCCAGAGCGGTCGGGAAGCTCAAGGGGCTCCTCGCCGAGGTGCAGCTGACGGCGACCGGTGACGCCGGGGATCCGACGTCCCAGACCCTCGTCCTGAAGGTGACGAAGTAGGCGCAGCGGCCGCGGCGAGCACGGAGCGTGGCTGCAGTGGGTTCCGGACTCCGGAACCCACTGCAACCACGCACCCACACGGGGCCGGACCTACCGTCCCAGCGCGTCGATGCGGAAGTCGTCGCCGACGCGTACGAGCTCGACGGTGCGCCGGACGCCCTGGCCGTCGGCGCCGATGATGTTGCCGCCGTTCAGGAGGACCCGGTCGGGCAGGTCGGGTGGAAGCAGCAGGGTCACGCCGCCCAGGCCTGCGACGTCGAACCCGAACGACCGGGCGTAGGTCTCGCAAGAGACACCGGGGACGGGCCGGGTGACCTCGCGGCGCCCGCGCTCGGTCAGCAGCGCGCAGGCCGTCTCTGCGTCCCGGTCGTTCGCCGCGGTGACGAAGTCCGCCAGGGCGTAGCGGACACGGTCGTCGTCGCGACGCGAGGGCTGCGTCGCGAACGCGATGATGACGACGAGGACGGCGATGCCGGCGAAGGCCACGGCCGCCCACGGCCAGGCACGGTCCACGAGAGCGCTGAAGCGGTCGGCCATCCGCGATGAGGCTACCGGCGCGCCGCCCGCGCGTGCCCGTAGCATCCCGCGTGGCGTGAGCGAGGCAATCGACCGGATCGAGCGCGGACACCCGCAGGGGTACTTCGCCCTGGGCGACGCGCTGCGCGGCATCGCGTGCCTCGTCGTCGTCGTCTACCACTGCACGCTGGGGGCTGCGGGGTACTCGGGCGGGCGCTACGCGCTGGACCCCGTCGGGGCCTTCGGCGCGTTCTCGTTCGTGATCCTGCGGATCGGCTCCCCGACGGTCTACGTCTTCTTCGCCCTCTCCGGATACCTCGTCGGCGGCCCGTGGGTGCGCGCGTGGCTCGGGGACCGGCCCACCCCGAAGGTCCCGGTCTACCTCGGGCGTCGCGCGCGGCGGATCCTCCCGGCGTTCTGGCTCGTCATCGCGCTGCGGCTGGCCGACAAGGGCTCCTACGCGTTCTCCGACACGCAGGTCGCCGGGACGTTCCTGGGGCTGCAGACCTTCTACGGCGGCTCCCAGCAGGCGTTGATGCCCCAGGGCTGGACGGTGGACGTGGAGCTCTTCTTCTACCTGACCGTCCCCCTCCTCTTCGTGCTCGCCGCCCGCCTGTCGCCGCTCGTCCGTGCCGAACGCACCACGCGCCGCCGGGCCCTTGTCGGCGCGCTCGTGACGTGGGGCGTCCTGGGCATCGCGCTGCGGACGCGGACGGCCCCGGACGGGCCGCTGGGTCACAGCGTCATCGCGCTGGGCTGGGCGTTCGCCCCCGGGATGATCGCCGCCGCGTACGAGACGCAGCTGCGCGCGCTGCTCCCCGACGACCGCGCGCGGGGACGGCGGGCCGGGGTGGCGCTCGTCGCGCTGGCGGTCGCCGCGGCGGGGGTCGTCGTCGCCTTCCAGGTGAACGACGGGCGCCTGGTGGCGGAGATCGCCCACCTGCTCTGCGGCGTCGGCTTCGTCGGGGGCGCCCTCGTCTACGAGTGGTCCGGGGCCCGGGTGCCGCGGGTGCTCGACAGCCGTGTCGTGCACGCGCTGGGCCGCTGGTCCTACGGGATCTACCTGCTGCACATCTGGGTCGCCCAGCGGTTGCTGCAGGACGTTCCCGCCTCGCTCGGCCCCCGCGGCGTGCTCGTGTGGCTGACCGTGAGCACGACGGTGCTGACGGCGGGCCTGGCGGCGCTCATGTGGCGGTGGTGGGAAGAGCCCTGGCTGGACCGACGGCCACCGTGGAAGCGCAAGGCGCAGGCGCCGCCGGTCACCGCGTGAGCGCCGTGCGCCTGTCGGTCTGCGTCCCCTCGCACGAGCGTCCGCTGCGCCTGCGCTGGCTGCTGAACGCCTTGGCCGATCAGACGCTGGACCGCCGGGCAGTGGGAGCTCGTCGTCTGCGACGACTCGCGCGACGACCGCGTCGCCGTCCTGCTGCGCGACCATCCGCTCACCCGCGACGGGACCCTCAGGGTGCAGCGTCTGGCCGCGGGCTCCGGCGGCTCGGCGGCCCGTCAGCGCAACGTGGCCTGGCGTGCGGCCCGGGCACCCGTCGTCCTCTTCACCGACGACGACTGCCGCCCGCCGAACGACTGGCTCGCCCGGGCGCTGGCGGCAGCCGCCGCACACCCGGGGGCGATCGTCCAGGGTGCCACGCGGCCGGACCCCGACGAGCGGCACCTCGTCGCCGCCCCGCACGCGCGGACGCAGGCGATCGAGCCGCCCGTGCCGTGGGCGCAGACCTGCAACGTCCTGTACCCCCGCGCGGTCCTCGAAGCCGCCGGGGGCTTCGAGGAGGCCATGGCCGCCGGAGAGGACACCGACCTCGCCCTGCGCGCCCGCGCCCTCGGCGTGCAGTACGTCGGCGTTCCCGACCTCCTCACCCACCACGCCGTGGAGGCGGGCTCGCTCCGCGGCAAGCTGGCGACGATTCCACGCTGGCGCGGCCTGGCGCTCGTCGTCCGTCGCCACCCACAGGTCCGCCGCCACCTCGTCGGCGGCGTGTTCTGGCGCCTGTCCCACGCGCTGCTGCCCGTCGCCGTGCTCGCCGTGCTCGCCGCCCGTCGCACCCGCGGCCGGTCGCTCGTCGCGGCCCTCCCCTACGTCCTCAGCGCGCGCGGGTCCTACGGCAGCGGCGTGCGCGGGCAGGCGCGAGCCCTTGCCGAGGTCCCGGGCCGTGCGATCGTCGACGCTGCCGAGATCGCCGCCCTGGCGCGCGGCAGCGCCGAGCAGCGCACGCTCATCCTCTGACGCGCACCTGTCGTGGCGGAGGCTGCAGACCGGGGAGAAACCGCATCCCGGTGGCCACCGCCGGGCCGATGAGGAGGGCGAAGGCGAGCGTGCCGACGCCGACCGTCCCGCCCAGGACGACGCCCGCGGCCAGGGCACTGACCTCGATGCCCATGCGCAGGAGCGCGACCGGCCGGCCTGTGCGCGCGTGCAGCCCGACCATGAGGCCGTCGCGTGGCCCCGGACCGAGCCGCGAGCCGAGGTACAGGCCCGAGCCGATGCCGACGACGACGATCCCCGCGAGGACGACGGCGGCCCGCAGGAGATAGCCGGACGGGTCCCCGACGTACGCCAGCGTCACGTCGATGGCGATCCCGACGAGCACCGCGTTGGCGATCGTCCCGAGCCCCGGGCGGACGTCGAGCTGCGTCCAGACGAGCAGGATCACGGCGCTCGTGGCGATCGTCGCCGCCCCGATCGACAACGGGGTGTGCTCCGAGACGCCTTCGGCGAAGACCGTCCACGGGGAGTTGCCGAGGGCAGCGGCGATGACGAGGGCCTCGCCGGTCCCGAAGAGCCACAGCCCGACGATCAGACGCGCCAGGCGGCGCGGCGGCGCCCACCAGAGGGCGGGCGGCAGGTGATCCACGACGGAAGGCACCCGCGCAGGCTAGCCCCCGGCGCCGCGAGGCGGACCGCCGGTTGCGTCCAAAGGCGCGACGGGGATACCTTCAACGGCATGACCCTCGAGGAGCTCCGCGCCGCCGTCGAGGCGGGCACCGTCGACACCGTCGTGCTGGCCGTCACCGACATGCAGGGGCGCCTGATGGGCAAGCGCCTGCACGCCCGGCACTTCGTCGACGAGGTCGCCGAGCACGGTGCGGAGGCCTGCTCCTACCTGCTGGCCGTCGACGTCGAGATGAACACCGTCGACGGCTACGCGCTGGCCTCGTGGGGCAGCGGCTACGGCGACTTCGTCATGACGCCGGACCTGCGCACCCTGCACCTCGTGCCGTGGCAGGAGGGCACCGCGATGGTCCTCGCCGACCTCTCCTGGCAGGACGGCACACCCGTCGGCCCCTCCCCGCGGCAGATCCTCCGCGGCCAGCTGGATCGCCTGGCCGAGCGCGGCTGGGGTGCGCTGGCGGCCACCGAACTCGAGTTCCTCATCTACGAGGACAGTTACGAACAGGCGTGGGACACCGGCTACCGCGACCTCACCCCGGCAAACCGCTACAACGTCGACTACTCGCTGCTCGGGACGGCGCGGGTGGAGCCGCTGCTGCGCTCGATCCGGAACGCGATGCAGGCCGCTGGGTTGACCGTCGAGGACTCCAAGGGCGAGTGCAACTTCGGGCAGCACGAGATGAACTTCAAGTACGCCGATGCCCTGACGACCGCCGACCAGCACGTCGTCTACAAGAACGGCGCAAAGGAGATGGCCGCGGCCGCGGGCCAGTCGATCACGTTCATGGCGAAGGTCGACCAGCGCGAAGGCAGCTCCTGCCACGTTCACCTGTCGCTGCGCGAGGTCGACGGGGGCGCCCCCGTCTTCGCCGACCAGCCGGACGTCTTCGACGCCTTCCTCGCCGGACAGCTGGCCCGTGTGCGTGAGCTCACGTTGCTCCTCGCGCCGAACGTCAACTCCTACAAGCGGTACGCCGACGGCTCCTTCGCTCCGACGGCGATCGCCTGGGGGGACGACAACCGCACCTGCGCGATGCGCGTCGTCGGCCACGGGCCCGGGCGCCGGGTCGAGTGTCGCGCCCCGGGAGCCGACGTCAACCCGTACCTCGCGCTGGCGGCGCTCATCGCAGCGGGTCTGGATGGCGTGGACCGCGGCCTGGAGCTTCCGCCGCGGTGTGAGGGCAACGCCTACACCGCCGAAGGCGTGCAGCGCCTGCCCTCCACGCTGCGCGACGCCCGCGAGCTCTTCGCCCGGTCCGCCTTCGCCCGCGAGACGTTCGGCGACGAGATCGTGGACCACTACGTGAACATGGCGGACGTCGAACTGGCGGCCTTCGACGCCCACGTCACCGACTGGGAGCGCGTGCGCGGCTTCGAACGGCTGTGAGCGCACCCGATCACGCCGTCGCGACACCGTTGTCGCTGGAGTCCGTCTTCGCGCCCGTCCACCCGCGATCAGCCTTCGAGGAGACGGTCAACCGGCTGGGGACGGCGATCAAGCTCGGGTTGCTGCCTGCCGGCGAGCGCCTGCCGGCCGAGCGCGAGCTCTGCCAGCGACTGGGAATCGCGCGCTCGACGCTGCGCCAGGCCCTGAGCACGCTCGGGGACTCCGGATACCTCCTCGCCGTGCGTGGCCGCGGCGGCGGGACCTTCGTCGTCGACGAGCCCCCGCGATCGGTGGACCGCGACGAGGTGACGCTGTCGACGTGGCGCGAGATCTGCGACGAGCGGCTCGTCGTCGAGATCGGGGTCGCCGTGCTCGCGGCGGACCGGGCGACCCCCGAGCAGCTGGCCGCGCTCGGCGAGCTCGTCCTCGCGTTGGACCGCTGCATCGGCGACTTTCCGGCCTACCGGCAGCTCGACGTCCGCTTCCACGTCGGCCTCGCCGAGGCGACGGGCAGCCAACGCCTCGTCGCGCAGATGACGAGATGTCAAGGGGCGATGAGCGATCTCATCCATCACATCCCCCATCCGCCGCAGGTCCTCTCCCACGCCAACGCACAACACGGACGGCTGCTTGCGGCGATCCGCGCGCACGACGTCGGGGCGACGGTCCAGACGGTGACCGACCACCTGCGCGGCACGGAGCTCATCCTCGCGGGGCTCCTCCCGGGCTGACCGGCGGGCCTCGGGCCCGCCGTGGTTGACGCTGCGCGGTCACGCCGCATACAGTCGCCGCAAGAGGACGGACGACCACACCTTTACGGGTGCTGATCGGCACTTGCCAGCCACCACGAGGAGTTTCAGATGGCGACGATCGAAGACCGGCAGGCCGCTGACGAGAAGCGGCTGGCCGAACTGGGCTACAAGCAGGAGCTCGACAGGTCCTGGACGGGCTTTCAGAACTTCGCGATCTCCTTCACGATCATCTCGATCCTGGCCGGCTGCTTCACGACCTACGGCCAGGCCTGGAACAACGGCGGTCCCGTCGCGATCTCGTGGGGCTGGCCGCTCATCTCGATCCCGATCCTCATCATCGGCTTCTGCATGTCCGAGCTCGTCTCGGCCTACCCCACCGCCGGCGGCATCTACTGGTGGGCCTCCAAGCTCGGCGGTCCGGCCTGGGGCTGGTTCACGGGCTGGTTCAACCTCATCGGCCTGATCGCGGTCACCGCGTCCGTCGACTACGGCGCGGCGACGTTCATGAACACCGTCCTCGGGCTGTACGACGTGAACCTCTTCGGAGGCACAGGCTCGCCGTCGGAGTTCCTGCACGGGACGTTCGTCCTGTTCGCGCTCATCGTCGGGCTGCACGCGTTCATCAACATCCAGGGCAGCCACCTCGTGGCCCGCGTCAACGGGATCTCGGTCTGGTGGCACGTGGTGGGCGTCGCCGTCATCCTCGCCGTGCTCGTGATCGTGCCCGACAAGCACGCCAGCGCCGACTTCGTCTTCACCGAGCGGATCAACAACTCCGGCTTCGGTGGCGGGATGTACTGGTTCTTCGTGCTGCCCCTCGGCTTCCTGCTGACGCAGTACACGATCACGGGCTACGACTCGTGCGCGCACGTCTCCGAGGAGACCCAAGGGGCGTCGGACGCCGCCGCCAAGGGCGTCTGGCGATCGATTCTCTACTCGGCGGTCATCGGCTGGATCCTGCTGCTGGCGATCACGTTCGCCGCCTCGGACGCCGCCACCGTCACCGAGAACGGCGGCTCGTCGATCGCGGTCCTCGAGTCGGCGATGGGCACCGCCTGGGTCAAGCTCGTCCTCATCATCTCGGTCGTCGGTCAGATGTTCTGCGGCGCCGCATGCCTCACGAGCGCCTCGCGCATGTGTTACGCCTTCTCTCGCGACGGCGCCATTCCCGGCTCCTCTCTCTGGGGCAAGGTCAACCATCGCCGCATCCCCGTCAACGCCGTGCTCTTCATGGCGGCCTGCGCCCTGATCATCACGGTGCCGGCGATCTTCGGCACCTCCGACGGCATCCCGGTCGCGTTCTTCGCGGTCGTGTCGATCGCGGTCATCGGGCTCTACATCGCCTACGTCATCCCCGTCTACCTGCGCTGGAAGATGAAGGACGACTTCGAGGCGGGGCCGTGGAACAACGGCGCCAAGTACAGGTGGATGAACCCGATCGCCACGGTCTGGGTCGCGATCATCACGGTCATCTTCATCCTCCCGACCACACCGGCCGGCGTACCCTGGCGGGACGAGTTCACCTGGTCGGCCGTGAACTACGCGCCGCTCGTGACCGGGGGCGTCATCCTCGCGGTCGGCATCTGGTGGCTTGCGAGCGCACGACACACCTTCACCGGCCCGAAGCAGACGGTGACCGAGCTCGACGAGGAGATCGACGTCTGATCACCCTGGGCGACCGGCCGGCGGCCGCCCACCAGACCCCGCCGTCCCACAGCCACAGGAACCACAGATGTCACAGACGTTGCAGGTCATCGAGCCCGCCACCGAGGCCGTCATGGCCGAGATCCCCAGGGCGGGTGTGGCCGAAGCCGACGCGGCCGTCGCGCGCGCCAAAGCGGCGTTCCCCGCCTGGCGGGCGGTCGCCCCCGGAGACCGGGGGCGGCTGCTCGCATCGCTGGCGGCGCTGCTGCAGGACAACCTGGAAGAGCTCGCCGTCCTCGAGGCCCGCAACGCCGGCAAGCCGATCGGCGACGCCCGTGGGGAGATCGGCATGGTCGTCGAGACCTTCGCCTACTACGCCGGTGCACCCGAACGGCTGCTGGGCGACACGATCCCCGTGGCCGGCGGAATGGGCTTCACGGTGCGCGAGCCGCTCGGTGTCGTGGCGCTCATCACGCCGTGGAACTTCCCGATGTGCATCGCGGCGTGGAAGGTCGCGCCGGCGCTGGCGGCCGGTAACACGGTCGTCCTGAAGCCGGCCGAGCTCACCCCACTGACCTCGCTGCGCCTGGAGCAGCTCGCGCTCGAGGCCGGGATCCCCGAGGGGGTCCTCAACGTCGTGGCCGGCCCGGGTTCGACCACCGGCGCCCGGCTGTGCGAGCACCCGGACGTCGCGAAGGTCGCCTTCACCGGCTCGACCGAGGTGGGACGGTCCATCGCCGCCTCCGCCGCGCAGACGATCAAACGCGTGACGCTCGAACTCGGGGGCAAGTCGGCGAACATCGTGTTCGCGGACGCCGAGATCGAGCGGGCAGCGGCAGCAGCCCCCGGCGCCGTGTTCGGCAACGCCGGGCAGGACTGCTGCGCGCGCTCGCGCATCCTCGTCGAGCAGTCCGTGCTGGACACGTTCATGGACGCGCTGCACGACGCGGTCGCCGAGATCGTCGTCGGCGACCCGCTGGATCCGGCGACGACGATGGGCCCCCTCATCAGCAGCGCCCATCGCGACACGGTCGCCTCGTTCGTCGAGGCCGGATCCCCCGTCTCCATGCACGGTGAGACCCCGGACGGGCCGGGCTTCTGGTACCCGCCCACGGTCCTCTCGCCCGTCGCACCCTCCGCTCGCGCGGCGACCGAGGAGATCTTCGGGCCGATCGTCTGCATCATCCCCTTCAAGGACGAGGAGCACGCGATCGCGCTGGCCAACGACACGATCTACGGTTTGTCGGGGTCGATCTGGACGCGCAACGGGGGCAAGGCGCTGCGCGTCGCGCGGGCCCTCGACACCGGCGTCCTGTCGATCAACTCCAACAGCTCGGTACGTGTCAGCACCCCGTTCGGAGGGTTCAAGCAGTCCGGCATCGGGCGCGAACTCGGTCCGCGCGCGCTGGAGGCCTACACGGAGAGCAAGACCATCTTCTACAGCACCGAGGAGCACTGACCATGGCGGGACGACTGGAAGGGAAGGTGTGTGTCATCACGGGCGCCGCGGGCGGGATCGGGGCGGCGACCGCAGCGCTCTTCGCCGCCGAGGGCGCCACCGTCGTCGGCGTGGACCTGCACGACGGCTCCTCGGGGGATCTGTCGCTCGCCGTGGACGTCACCGAGGAGCACGCCGTCGCGACGATGTTCGGGCAGGTGCGCGAGCAGTTCGGCCGGATCGACGTCCTCTTCAACAACGCCGGCATCGCCCCGGACGACGACAACAGCGTGCTGGACACGTCCTACGAGGCCTGGCAGCGCGTGCAGGACGTGAACCTCAAGTCCGTCTTCTTCTGCTGCAAGCACGGGATCCCGCACCTGCTGGACAACCCGTCCGGCGGCAGCGTCATCAACACCGCCTCGTTCGTGGCGGTCATGGGCGCGGCGACCTCGCAGATCTCCTACACGGCATCCAAGGGCGGGGTGCTCGCGCTCTCCCGTGAACTGGGCGTCGAGTTCGCGCGCCGCGGGGTCCGGGTCGAACGCCCTGTGCCCCGGCCCGGTCGACACCCCGCTCCTGCAGGAGCTGTTCGCCAAGGATCCGGCCAAGGCGGCGCGCCGGATGGTGCATCTGCCGATGGGACGCTTCGCGCGGGCCGACGAGATCGCCAAGGGCGTGCTCTTCCTCGCCTCGGACGACTCGACCTACGTCACCGGGTCGACCTTCCTCGTCGACGGCGGGCTCAGCGGGGCGTACACGACGCCGGAGTAGCGCCGCTGCGGGCGGTGAGCGATGCATCGGCCCGTCTCCGGCGGGCACAAGTGCCGGTCGCCGTGGGTCGAGCGGTCCGTCGGCGGTGAGCGATACATCGGCCCGCCTCAGGCGGGTCGGTGTGTCGGTGACCGGCGCGGCCCTAACGCCAGCCGGTCGCCGCGACCGCGCCGATGACCTCGCGCCACCACGCGATCTCGGCGTCGTCGGTCGCGTGGGTGAGCCGCCGCTGCGCGTGCCGCGTCAGCGCCGGGGAGGTTCCGACGATGACCAGGGGGCCGGTGACCGCGAAGCGGCCGTCCGCCAGCGTCACGAGCGCCCCGGCCACCCCGTCACGCCGCGTGCGCAGCCGGTCGAGCACCGCAATCCCGTTGACCTGCCCGGGCGCCCCCGGGTCGTCGTCGCGCCCAGGATCGAAGGGCCGCGTGCTGGAGACCGACGGGACCGAGCGCCATACCCGGGCCGGCCGCGGCGCCGGACCGATCGGGCCGTACCGCCACCGCTCCAGCAGCTCGGAGAACTCGATGGCCACCTCCTGGCGGACGAGCACGTGCAGGCGGTCTCCCGCGACGATCTGGGTCGATCCACGGGGCGGGATCGCCTGCTCGCCGCGGACGATGACGTTCAGCAGGGCGTCCCGCGGCATGCCCAGGTCGCGCACGCGCGAGCCGTTGGCCGCGTCGGCGGGCCCCACCTCGAACTCGATCACCTCCGCCCCCAGCCGCTGCATCGCGCGTCGGTTCGTCAGCGGGGTCGGCAGCGCCTTGACCATCGTCGTGACGCCCAGGCGCCGAGCGAAGGCCTCGAACGTCGTCCCCTGCAGCACGGTCGAGACGATGCACCGCGAAGAAGACGATGTTGAAGAACCGTTCGCTGTCGGGCACCCCCGCCAGGACGGGGAACGTCGCGAAGACGACTGGGGTCGCGCCCCGGAGCCCGGCCCACCCGAGGACGAGCCGCTCGCGCACCTCGAACCCCTGGAAGACCGTGGCGACCAGGACCGACAGCGGGCGCGCCACGACCACCGCGACGACCGCGAGCGCGGTGCCCTCCAGCGCGATGTCACCGAGCTCGCTCGGGAGGACGAGCAACCCGAGCGTGAAGAACATCGCCAGCTGCGCGACCCACGCAAGGCCCTCGTGGAAGGTGACGATCGTCCGCTTGGCCGGCAGGTCGGTGGAGCCGATGGCCAGCCCGGTGAGGTACACCGCAAGGAACCCGGACCCGTGGACGACGTCGGTCATACCGTACGCGAGCGTGCAGATCGCGATCGAGGCGACCGGGTACAGGCCCGCTGAGCTGAGCCGGACCTGGGCCAGGGCGCGGACGGCGAGGCGCCCGAAGGCCAGCCCGACGGCGGCCCCGATCGCCATCTCCCCTCCCATGAGGACGAGCATGTCCGTCAGGCCGTAGGCGGGCTTCTGGATCCAGTCGGCGAACCCGATCACGAGGAGCACGGCGACCGGATCGTTGAAGCCGGCCTCGCCCTCCAGGGTCCGGGCCAGGCGCCGCCGCAGCGTCGAGCCGCGCAGCAGCGAGAAGATCGCCGCGCCGTCGGTGCACGAGACGATCGAGCCGAGGAGCATCCCCTCCAGCAGCGAGAGGTCGAAGAGCCAGGCGGCGACGAAGCCGGTGACGACCGCCGTGAGCGCGGTGCCGACGGTCGCCAGCGCCAGCGACGTGGACAGGGCGGGACGGATCTCCGGCCAGCCTGCCGAGAGGCCGCCCTCGAACAGGATGAGAACGAGCGCGATGATCCCGATGCGCTTGGCCAGTCCGTAGTCGTTGAACGCGAACAGGCCCAGGGCGTCGTCGCCGAGCAGCATGCCCAGGCCGAGGAAGAGCAGCAGGCCCGGCACCCGGATACGGGAGGCGAGCACGGCCGCACCGATCCCGCAGGCGAGGAGCGCGCCGCAGATCAGGAGCAGCTCGCCATCGGTCACCGCGGCGAATGGTACCGGTGGGATGGGCGTCCGAAGGCTCAGAACACGATGCGGGTCGGGTACCCGCCCGCCTCCACCGCATCCTTGACGTGGGTCGCGTGCTCGCGGCCACGGGTCTGCAGCACGAGCTGCACCGCCGTCTCGCGGACGTGCAACCCGACACCCTCGCGCAGATGCTCCACGTCGACGAGGTTCGCGCCGCTGTGGGCGACGATGTCCAGCAGCGTCGCCAGCGCCCCGGGCCGGTCCGGCACGCGGGTGAAGAGCACGAGCCGCCGACCGGCCTCGGTCTCGTGCCGACGCGCGACCTCGGCCAGCAGCCCCGGATCGACGTTTCCGCCGGACAGCACGACGCAGGTCGTGCCTACCTCGGACGCCGCGGCCTGCCCGCCGAGCAGGGCCGCGGCACCGACCGCACCCGCGCCCTCGACGACGAGCTTGGCCTTCTCGGCCAGCAGGACGATCGCCTCGGCGACCTCGTCCTCGCCCACGACGACGACCTCGTCGACCCACTCGGCGATGAGTGCCAGCGTCAGGACGCCCGGGCGTTTGACCGCGATGCCGTCGGCGATCGTCAGGCCGGCTTCCACGCCCACCGGTGACCCCGCCCGCAGCGACCCCGGGAACGCGGCGCAGGTGTCGACCTGCACCCCGACGACCTTCACGTGCGGGAACGCGCTCTTGACGGCGATCGCGACCCCCGAGGTCAGGCCGCCGCCCCCGAGGGGGACCACGACGGTCGCCAGATCCGGGATGTCCTGCAGCAGCTCCAGGCCCAGCGTCCCTTGCCCGGCGACGACGTCTGCGTCGTCGAACGGATGGACGAAGACCATGCCCGCTGCAGAGGCCCGCTCACGCGCCGCGGCGACACACTCGTCGACCGAGGCACCCCCGAGGATGACCGTCGCCCCGAGCTCCGCCGCACCCTCGGCCTTGGCGATCGGAGCGAGCGCCGGCATGAAGACCTCGCAGGGCACGCCGCGCTCACGGGCGGCGAACGCCAGAGCCTGGGCGTGGTTGCCCGCGCTGCCGCACACGACGCCGCTCAGGCAGGTGTCCCCGACGGCGTCGAGCTTGTTCAGCGCCCCGCGGACCTTGAAGGAGCCCGTGCGCTGCAGGTTCTCCGCCTTCAGGACGACCTGTGCGCCGCAGCGCTCGCTCAACGTCTGGGAGGGCAGGACGGGCGTGTGACGCACGACGTCGCCGATGGCCCCGTGGGCGCGGGCGATCGCCTCTGCGGTGACACGCGCCGTCCCGGCCATGCCAGCGCGTCCCTACCCGGCCGGCAACGCGACGATGGCGTCGATCTCGACGTCCGCCCCGAGGGGCAGGGCCGCGACGCCGATGGTGACCCGCGCCGGCGGATCGGCCGGGAAGTACTCCGCGTAGGCGGCGTTCACGTCGCCGAACTGGGCCATGTCGGTCACGAAGACCGTCAGCCGCACGGCGTCGGCGAGCTGCGCGCCGGCGGCGGCGCAGACCGCGGCGAGGTTGTCCAGGCACCGGCGGGTCCGGTCGCCGATCGTGCCCTGCACGAGCTCGTTCGTCTCCGGGTCCAGAGGGGTCTGCCCGGAGCAGTACAGCAGCCCCCCGCTGATGACCCCGTGGCTGTACGGGCCCACGGCACCAGGGGCTCCCAGGGCGGTGACGGCGAGACGATGCGCTGACATGCGGCTGAGGCTATCGCGCCGTACCGCTCGTCCGGCGGCGCCGGTCGGAACTAGGCTGGCACCATGGCCAACGCGCTTGCCTCGGAGACGTCGCCCTACCTCTTGCAGCACCGCGAGAACCCGGTGAACTGGCTGCCCTGGGGTCCGGAGGCCCTGGCCCTCGCTGCGGCGCAGGACAAGCCGTTGCTCGTCTCCATCGGGTACTCGGCCTGCCACTGGTGTCACGTCATGGAGCGCGAGTCCTTCGAGGATCCCGCCACCGCCTCGGTCATGAACGCGCACTTCGTGTGCGTGAAGGTCGACCGGGAGGAACGACCGGATGTCGACGCGATCGCGATGGCGTACGTCCAGGGCGCCACAGGTCACGGCGGCTGGCCACTGAACGTCTTCATGACGCCCGAGCAGGTGCCCTTCCACGGAGGGACCTACTTTCCACCGGAGGAGCGCCACGGCTCCCCCTCCTGGCGCCAGGTCCTGGAGGCCGTTGCCGACGCGTGGCGCACCCAGTCCGACGCCATCCGGTCCACCGGGGCGCAGCTCGCCGCCCGGCTCACGGGCGGTGCCGGGTTGCGGCCGACCGACGGCCCGTTCGATGCCGCCACGCTCCAGACCGCCGTCGCGAACCTGGACGAGCTCTACGACTCCGTCGACGGAGGCTGGGGCATGGCCCCGAAGTTCCCGGCAGCCTCCACGATGGAGTTCCTCCTGCGCCGCGGCGTGACCGGGCCGGTGGTCCACACCCTCAAGTGCATGGCCGGCGGCGGGATCAACGACCAGATCGGCGGCGGCTTCGCGCGCTACAGCGTCGACGCCACCTGGACGATTCCGCACTTCGAGAAGATGCTCTACGACAACGCGCTGCTCGCGCGGACGTACCTGCACGCCTGGCAGGCCACCGGCGACCCCGCCCTGCGGCGGGTCTGTGAGGAGACGCTCGATTGGGCCCTACGGGAGATGCGAGCGCCCGAGGGCGGGTTCTACAGCGCTCTGGACGCCGACAGCGAAGGGGTGGAGGGCAAGTTCTACGTCTGGACGGCGGACGAGGTCCGTGCCGCGCTCGACCCCGACGACGTGCAGGTCGCCCTGCGCTGGCTGGGCGTGACGGACGCCGGCAACTTCGTCGATCCTCACGCGCCACCGGCGCCGGCGGGCAGCGGGACCCCAGGGCTCAACGTCCTCGAGGACCGCGGGCCCCGGCCGGACGACGCCACCGCCGACCGGATCCGTACGCGTCTGCTGGCGGCGCGTGCCAGGCGCGTCCGGCCCGGACTGGACGACAAGCGCCTGACGGCCTGGAACGCCTTGATGATCAGCGCGCTGGCCGACGCGGGGGCCGTGCTCGAGCGTGAGGACCTGCTGGATGCGGCCCGTGAGGCGGCGGGCTTCGTCCTGGACGTCCTGCGCGACGAGGACGGTCGTCTGCTGCGGACGTTCAACGCCGGCGTGGCCAAGCTCCCCGCCTATCTGGAGGACCATGCCCTGCTGCTGGAGGCACTCGTCGTCCTGCACGAGGCGACCTTCGAGCCACGCTGGCTGCATGAGGCGGTCACGCTCGCCCAGACGCTGCTGGGCCGCTTTCTGGACCCCGAGCACGGCGGCTTCTTCTCGACCGCAGACGATCACGAGCGGCTGCTCGCCCGTCGCAAGGACCTCGAGGACTCCCCCCTGCCCGCCGGCGGCTCCTCCGCCGCCGTCGGCCTGCTGCGCCTGGCCGCGCTGACCGGCGAGCACGAGTACGAAGCCGCGGCCGTCTCCCAGCTGAGCCTGCTGCACGAGATCGCCGGACGCCACCCGAGCGCTTTCGGGCACCTCCTCCAGGCGCTCGACCTGTACCTGCGCCCGACCCGGGAGGTGGCGATCGTCGGCCCGCCGGAGCACCGGCGCGTGTTGGTGCAGGTCGTGCGGACGGGCCTGCGGCCTGACGTCGTGCTCACCGGCGGTGACGGGGTCGACGCGGGCGGCGTCCCGCTTCTGGAGGGGCGCACGCCGATCGACGGGCGGGCAGCGGCCTACGTCTGCGAGAACTTCGCCTGCCGCCGGCCGGTGACCGAGCCTTTCGAGCTTGCCCGGATGCTCGCCACCGACTGACCCTGCGACGGCCGGACCGATGAGTCTGCCCCGCGCCGGCCGTCCTCTTTCGACGGGGCCACGACCCCGATCATGGTACGAGTCCGTACCCTGAGCGCCTCCACCCGGACCCTGCGGAGACCCTGACCCGATGACCCGTTACCTCGCCTTTCCTGCTGGCCGACGCTCGAAGTGGGTGGTGCTCGGCGTCTGGCTCATCGCGCTCGTGACGATGTTCGGCACGAACCTCCCGGGGAAGTTCGCCGACGCCGAGAAGAACGATTCCAAGTCCTTTCTCCCTGGTGACGTGGAGTCCACGGCGGCGCTGGACATCGTCGAGCGGCTGCAGGATGGCGAGCAGGCACCGACGGTCATCGTCTTCCGCCGCGACGGGGGGCTGACCGCCCAGGACAAGGCGACGATCAAGAAGAACCTCGGCGAGCTGAACGCCACGACCTTCGCGAACGCGACGAAGTTCGGCAACCCGGCCGGGCCGGACGCTGCGGAGCCCTTCCAGCTGTCTCAGGACGGCACGACCGCCCTCATCGTCAACACGATCGAGGGCGACGGCAAGGCCGACTCGATCCTGGACCCGGTCGATCGCTACCGCGAGATCGTCAGCGACCCCGGCGGCGGGCTGGAGGTCAAGGTCGCCGGGCCTGCCGGCATCAGCGCCGACGCCATCAAGGTCTTCGAGAACATCAACGGCACGCTGCTGATGGCAGCCGTCTCGCTCGTGCTGATCCTGCTCATCGCGATCTACCGCAGCCCGTTCTTCTGGTTCTTCCCGCTGTTCAGCGTCATCATCGCCGAGATCACGTCACGCAGCTTCGGGTACGGGGTCAGCGAGCTCGGGGCGACGATCAACGGCCAGAGCTCGTCGATCACCTCGATCCTCGTGCTCGGGGCCGGAACGGACTACGCACTGCTCCTCGTCGCGCGTTATCGGGAGGAGCTCAAGGTCCACGAGGACAGGCACGAGGCGATGGCACTCGCGCTGCGCTCGGCGGGCCCTGCCATCCTCGCGTCGGGCCTGACCGTCGCGATCGCGCTCTTCGCGCTCATCTTCGCGAGGGTCAACGGGACCGCGGGCCTCGGCCCGCTGGGCGCACTGGGCGTCCTGACCGCGATGCTCGTCCAGCTCACGTTCCTGCCTGCGCTGCTCGTGGCCGTCGGCCGCAAGCCGTTCTGGCCCCGGGTTCCGCACTTCGGCGACAGCGGGACCGACGAGACCCATGGCGCCTACCGCAAGCTCGGCGAGCGGATCGCGCTGGCGCCGCGCCGCGTCTGGGTCGGCACCGTCGTGATCCTGCTCGTGTTCGCGGTCGGGCTGCTGAACTTCTCCACCGGTCTGACGCAGGGCAACTCGTTCCGCGACGACGTGGAGGCGATCGCCGGTCAGAAGCTCATCGAGAAGGGCTTCCCCGCCGGGCAGAGCGCTCCGACGGACGTCGTCGTCCGCGACGCCTCGAAGGCCGCGCGGGTCGCGGCAGCCGTCGGGGCGGTACCGGGCGTGGCGTCGGTCGTCCCGACGCAGTTCAAGAGCGATGACGCCGTGCTCCTGGCGGCCTTTCTGCAGCAGGACCCGTACTCCACGCAGGCCTTTGACCTCATCCCGCAGATCAGGCGTGCTGCGCGTGCCGTCGATCCCGACGCGGTCATCGGCGGCCCGACGGCGATCGAGCGAGACCTGCGCGACGCCAGCGCCCGCGACACGAAGCTGCTGATCCCGGTGACGCTCGTCATCGTGTTCCTCATCCTGCTCCTGCTCCTGCGGGCCGTGACCGCGACCCTCTTGCTCATGGGGACCGTGCTGCTGAGCTTCGCCGCGTCGCTCGGGGTGGCCGCGGTCGTCTTCGACGTCGCCTTCGGCTTCCCCGGATCAGACCCGTCGTTTCCGCTCTTCGCCTTCATCTTCCTCGTCGCGCTCGGCGTCGACTACAACATCTTTCTCATGGCGCGTGTCCGCGAGGAGACGCTCAAGCACGGCACCCGCGAGGGGATGCTGCGCGGTCTGGCGGTGACCGGCGGGGTCATCACGAGCGCCGGCATCGTCCTGGCCGGCACCTTTGCCGTGCTCGCCGTGCTCCCGCTCACGTTCCTGACCGAGATCGGCTTCACGATCGCGTTCGGCGTCCTGCTGGACACGTTCATCGTGCGGTCGATCCTCGTTCCGGCGCTCGTGCTGGACGTCGGCCCGAGGACCTGGTGGCCGAGCGCGCTGTCAGCCGAGGGCGAGACGACCCCGGCCCGGCGGCAGGACGCGCCCCTGCCGAGCTGAGACCACCTTCGGGATGACCGCGACGCTCTCGGACGTCGCCCCCAGATCCCGGCAGGTCCTCCTGAGGGCGAGCGACACGGCAGGTGGCGGGGTCGCCGAGACGCGGTTTCGCACCACGAACCTCGCGTTCGGCACGAGCGGGGCCGGCAGTCCCCCAAGCTCAGGGGCCGCCACCGTGTTCAAGGTCTCAAGCCGTGGCGGCCGGCGCGGAGCGACGTAGCGCCCGCAGGTGCGCGCGGCAGGCCACGCAGCCCCGCAGATGCGGACGCAGGACCGCGACCGCGCGTGCATCGGCGCCTCCGGCGACGAGGGCAGCCAGAGCCGGGCGCCACCGTTCACACTCACGTCCGTCCGCGATCGCGTCACGCTGGGCACGCAGGCGGCGCCGTCCCTCCGTCACCGCACGGTTCGCCTTCGTCGCCGTCCACCCTGACCGCTCCGCGATGCCGGCCATGGAGTCGCCCGCCGCCTGCATCACCAGCGCCTGCAGCTCGGATCCCTTCAACGCCAGCAGCGCTTCGGCGGCCTGCGCCGTCGCCTCCAGGGCGACGACACGGTCCTCGGGTGACTCGATGTGGCGCGCCTCCAGGTCGTCGGCGACCAGCTCGACGTGACCGAGCAGCCGCAGACGCTGCGCGCGGATCGCGAGCGCCTCGTTGCGCACCACCCGGAAGAGCCAGCGGTGGGCTGTCGCCTCATCCAGGCGTCGGACGTGGCGCAGGAAGATCTCCATCGCGCGCTGCGAGGCATCGGCCGCGTCCTCGTCGCAGAGCGAGTGACGTCGTGCGACGCGCAGGACGACGTCCCCGTGGCGCCGGAGCACCGCGACGACGAGCGCGTCGCCCTCCGCTGCCGTCCGAGGCTGCCGCTCCACCTCCGCGCCCTGCCCTTGCGCTCCCTGCATTTCCGTCCCCGTGTCGCCGTCCGTACGACGGCATGAGGACCGTGTGCTCAGATGTGTCTCAGACGACGTCGCCCTCGCCCGACGGCTCGTCCGCGGGCGCATCGTCGGCCACTCCGAGCACCGCCAGGACCCGCGCTCGCACGGCTTGATCCTCCTGCGCGAGCGAGCCGGCCACGATCCGCTCGCCAGGCGGACGACCCCAGTTCACGAGCGCCAGGTCCAACGCCGCCGGACGGACCTCGGCGGCGGCCAGCAACTCGCTCGCGCGGCGCTGCAGGTTGATGGCGTCCCCGATGCCGAGGATCCGCTTGGCCGACAACAGCGCCGGGTCCATGGCCTCAGCGGAGGCGAGCAACAACGACGAGGGTTCGACGTCCAGCAGCCCGAGCCCGCCGGCCAGGACGAGGAACTCATACCGTGCCGCACGCGGGAACCGGGGGAGCGACAGCCGTTCGAAGGCACGGTCAAAGCGCCGGCCCGGCGTCAGCGACGCCTCGGCCGACAGCAGCAGCTCCTGGCCTCCGGCCTTTGCCGCACGCGTACGGTAGGCGGTCAGGGTGTCAGCACCGCGACGCGGATCGTGGGCCGCCCGCGGGCCCAGCAGCGCTCCGTCGAGCGGCGGCAGCTCACCGGAGGCCCAGGTCGTGCGGACGGCGTCGATCACGCCGAACGGCTCCTCGGTGTCCTCCAGCGGCGACAGGTAGGCGACGAGAAACGCCGTCCACAGCCCCTCCTCGCGGTCGGCCGTCGCGGCAGCGTCGGCGAGCGGCCCCGGCGGATCCTCGCGCAGCTCGGCCAGGCGGGCGGTCGCGAAGGCGAGCTCGTCGGCCAGGCGGCGCGCATCGCCGGACGCCCGTACCCCAGGCAACAGCGGGTGCTCGTACCCGTCCTCGACCGAGCGGTGCATCCGCCGGACCGTCAGATCTCCGGCACGCGACGCGCGACGTCGCGTCGGCGCCGCGCCGGCCGTCTTCTTCGGCTTGGCTGCCGAGCGGTCCTTCGCCATCCGCGCCTGCGCCTGCCCGGTGACCGTCCCGGGCCGGATGCGCGGCTTGCGACTGCAGATCGGGCAGTTCTCCTCGAGGCGGCCGTGGCGGCAGAACGTGGGCACTGTCGGTCAGTCTACGACCGAAGAGGCACGGGCCCGGCGGAACGGCCCCCCGGGCCATTCCGCCAATGGAAACGGGCCCCTAGGGCCGTTTCCACGCTCACTTCTTGCACTTGATGGCCTTGCGCTTGAGCACGACCCGGTATCCGGGGCGCTCCGTCACGCCGTCGGCGGCCACGAGGCCCGAGTCGAAGGTCAGGCCCTGGTCCTCGGGCGTGCCGTTGAAGCTGTACACGTAGACCCGCTTGATCGCCTTGTAGCGGTTGGCGATGTCGAACATGCACCCCAGAGCGTTTGCGGCGTAGGGGGCGCCCTCGGCGACCGAGCGCCGCTTGAACGTCACCTGTCCCCCAGTCTCCGTCAGCCAGATCTCGCCCTTCCCGATCTCTTTGAGGATCGCCTTGGTCCGCTTCTTGGAATCGTCGTAGCGGTTCGTGTCGGAGTAGTTGTGCAGGCCCCAGATCGCCTTGCTGTTCGGCTTGACGATCTTCTTGAACTTGCGGACGTAGCTCACGGCGCTGGAGGGGTTGTTGCCGTCCAGGAAGTCCAGCACGACCATCTTGTTCTTCGGAAAGACCTTCTTGGCCGCCGTATAGACCGCGGCCGCGACCCGCGGGTCGCGGCAGAGCTTCGTCGGCTGACCCTCGGTCCGCCCGTTCTTCTGGCAGACGTTCACCTCGTTCCACGGCGAGATGTCCTGCACCATCGAGCCGTAGACCTTCTTGAAGGCCTTCAGCTCCTTCGTGTACTCGGAGATCGACGGCATCTTCGCCTCCTTCCCGGGGGTCCGCGAGTGCTCGAACGAGATCAGGACCTTCTGGCCTGATGCGCGTGCGCCTTGGAGCCACTCGTCGAAGCGCTGCAGCTGCCCCGGGTCCGCCATGACGTCGTACGGCGCGATGTACCGCGCGACCTTCATCTTCAGCGGCGCGAACTTCGGGTTCGTGAAGGTCTTGGCCAACTGGTCGGAGATCCCGACGACGTAGCTGGCCTGGGCCGACGACGCCGTGGCCGAGAAGGCACACACGAGCAGGACGGCCGACAGGACGAGACGAGGCATGAGGCTGGTTCCTCCGGGACGGATAGGGAAGACGGGCGGACGGTCAGCGTGCGTCACCCTAGAACCCCCGACCCGGCGGTGCACCGGGTAGCCCTCAGCGGAATTGCCGGATGCCGCCGAGGAAGAGGCTGGAGATGAACGCGACCGCTCCGTCCACATCGGCCGGTTCCCGGTCGAGCATGAGCACGGCGACCTCGAAGGCCGCGCCGACCATGGCGCCTGCCATGTAGTCGGCGTCCAGGTCGGGGACGACGCCGGCGGCGATGCCTGCCCGCAGGTCCTCGGCCAGCTCGATGGTCCCGGCACCGATGGCGGGCTCGTCGTACAGCGCGCGGATCGTGCCCGCGTTGCGGCGCAGCAGCTCGAACATGAGCGGATCCGACGCGAGGAACTCGAAGTACGCGCGGTACCCGGATTCCACGAAGGTCGGCAGGTCCGACGACGCCCGCCGGGCGGCGCGCACGCGGGCACGGGCCTCGGTGGCCACGTCCTCCATGAGCGCGCGGAGCACGGACTCCTTGTCCGGGAAGTAGTTGTAGAACGTGCCCGTCGCCAGGCCGGTGCCGCGGACGATGTCGCGCACCGTCGCCGCCCCGTACCCGAGCTCACCGAAGACCTGAAGCGCCGCACCGAGAATGGCCTGCCGGTTGGCCGCCTTCGTCTGCTCGCGCTTGCCGGCCGGTGGCGCGACGGCCTCGCCGCCCTCGTCCTCCACGATCCGCAGGCTCGTCACGGCGCGCCCACCGGGTCGGCCTGCGCCTGGACCGTCGGGACGAATCCACGGTCGCGGGCCCGTGCGGCGCCCGCCTTGCGCTCCTTGTCCAGATGGTGCAGGTAGTGGGCGAAGTCGACCTGGATCGTGTGCCGCTTGGACGAGACGTAGCGTTTGCGCATCGCGTCCTGATCCTTGCGGATGTCCTCGCGCAGCGAGCCGTCGTCCGGCAGGGCGTACTCCCCGCGCAGGTACTCGGCGACCCAGCGCCCTTGAGCCTCGGACAGCGGCATGATCGCCCCCAGCGGCTGCAACAGCCCGACGAAGGCGAGGTTCTCGAAGCTCGGATGGAAGACGCGGCGGAAGAGCTCGATGTGGTTGTCGGGCGCGGCGAGGAAGCTCTCGTCGAAGAACGGGAACGTGATCTTGTAGCCGGTGCAGTAGACGACGACGTCGGCTTCCACGCGCGTGCCGTCGGTGAACTCGATCTCACGCTCGTGCAACGTCTTGATGTTCGGCTTGGGTGTGATCGTCCCATGGCTGATGCGGTCCAGGATCCGTCCGGAGACCGTCGGATGCGACTCCCCGAAGCGGTGGTCGGGCTTGGGCAGCCCGTACCGCTCCATCGGCCCGAACTGCGACAGGAGCAGCTTTTCGAACACCCGGCTGCGGACCTTGAACGGGACACGCGGGTCGTCCTTGAGCTGGTCTGTCGGGCGCCCGAAGAGGTACTTCGGCGTGACCCAGACCCCGCGGCGCGCGGCCAGGTACGTCTCGTCGGCGACGTAGGAGGACTCCACGGCGATGTCCATCGCGGAGTTGCCCATCCCGAGCACGACGACCTTCTTCCCGCGCAGCTCGTCGTCGGAGAGGTACTCGTGGGCGTGCATCTGCTTGATCTGGGTCGTGTCGTGCCCGGGGAACGCCGGCTCGGGCCACCGGGCGTTCCAGTGATGGCCGTTGGCGACGATCAGCGCGTCGTACCGCTGGAGCTCGCCCGTGCTCAGCGTCAGCGTCCACGTCCCCGTTGCCGGGTCGCGTTCGGCGTGCTGCACCGAGGTCTCGAAGCGGATGTGGTCGCGGAAGCCGAAATGGTCGACGTAGGACTCGAAGTAGGCCGCGATCTGGGCGTGGTGCGGGTAGTCGGGGTAGTCGGAGGGCATCGGGAAGTCCGAGTACTCCATCCGCTCGCGCGAGGTGTTGATGTGCAGCCCGCGGTAGGCGGCGCTCATGCCGTTCTTGTTGCCGAAGACCCAGTTCCCGCCGAGTCGGTCGGAAGCCTCGAAGCAGTCGAAGGGCACCCCCTGCTCGTGGAGGGCCTTGGCGGCGGCGATACCGGACGATCCGGCGCCGATGATGGCGGTCTTCGGCAGCGACGAGGGCATCCGGCCAGCCTAGGGCAAAGGTGACGCAGGCGTCAAGTTTGCGAGGCTCGGCGGCCGTCGCCCCCGCCGGCGGGCGGGTCCCGCGGGGGGACCTGCAGTGACAGCAACACGGAGACCGTCAGGGCGGAGACGATGACCAACAGCGAGACGGCGATCGGGATGTGGATCAGGTCCTCGAGCAGCATCTTGGACCCGATGAAGACGAGGATGAAGGCCAGGCCGGTCTTCAGGTGCTCGAAGCGGTCCGAGGCCCCCTCCAGGAGCGCGTAGAGCGCGCGCATGCCCAGGAGGGCGAACGCGTTGGCCGCGAAGACGATGTACGTGTCGGTCGTGACGCCGAAGATCGCCGGGATCGAGTCCACGGCGAAGATGACGTCGGCCGCCGCGATCGCGACGATGACGGCGGTCGCCGCCGAAGCGCCGGGCGCGACCCTCCGCAGCAGGCGGACGCCCGGGTTGGTCTCCGGGTCGATCGCGTCCTCCTCGTGCCGGTGCAGGGCCATCTTCACACCGGTGTAGAGCAGGATCGCCCCGAAGATGTAGAGCACGAAGTGCAGCGACTGGACGAGCTCGGCGCCGATGATGATGAAGATGAGGCGCAGGACGAGCGCGATGACGATGCCGACCGTCAGCAGACGCTGGCGGTCCTTCGGCAGGACGCCCATGCCCGTGAAGATGAGGACGAAGACGAAGAGGTTGTCGAGCGAGAGCGAGCGCTCCAGCAGATAGCCCGTGAGGAACTCCCCGCCCGGCTTGGAGCCGTGCCCGATCCAGATGAACGCCGCGAAGCCGAACGCCAGCAGGACCCAGCCGATGCTCCAGATCACCGCGCGTCGCATCGACGGCTGCTCGTGGTCGCCCGGTTCGAACAGCTTGAAGTCGACGATGAAGCCGACGACGACGATCGAGTGGAGGAGAACCCAGAGGCCGAGCGTCGCGTTCATTGCCTGAGAGTTTCCTTAGTTTTGCTGAACGATGCCTCAAGGCCGCCGTTCGGGCGGCCCGGCGTCCGTCAGCGGGGCTGGGCCGGCATGGCGCCGTCGGTGTGCTTCGGTGGGCCCTCCGGGCCCTCGTCGGCGTCTCCGCCGCCGACGAGCGCCGGCTGCCGGCGGGCGAGCTCGCTGAGGTGGCGGTCGGCCATCGCAGCGGCCCGTCGGCCCTCGTTGATCGCCCACACGATGAGCGACTGCCCGCGGCGGCAGTCGCCGGCCGCGAAGACCCCGGGTTCGCTGGTCTCGTACGTCGCGGCCTTGATGTTGCCGCGCGGGTCCTTGGCCAGTCCGAACTGGTCGATGAGCTCGGTCTCCGGATGCAGAAAGCCCATGGCCAGCAGCACGAGGTCGGCCTTCAACGTCCCCTCGGTCCCGGCGACCGGGGCGAAGGGCGGCGCCGGTGCGGCCTGGGCGTAGTGCAGCGCCTTGACCTGACCGTTCTCGCCTGAGAGGTGCGTCGTGACGACGGAGTAGTCCTGCTCGGCCTTTCCGACGGCCAGGCCCTCCTCCATCGCGTAGGACATGCGGTACTTCTGCGGCCACAGCGGCCACGGCGTGCGCTCGTCCGGACGGTGGGGCGGCGGCTCGGGCAGCAGCTCAAGCTGCTCGACCGACAGCGCGCCCTCGCGCAGGGAGTTGCCGACGCAGTCTGCGCCGGTGTCCCCGCCCCCGATGACGACGACGTGCTTCCCCGCCGCGGTGATCGCGCCCGGGCCGGTGTCGCCGGCTGCGACGGCGCGGTTGCGGACGTAGAGGTAGTCCATCGCCGGGTGGATCCCGTCGAGCTCCCGCCCGGGGACGTCCAGGTCGCGCGGGACGCGCGATCCGGTGGTCAGGATGACCGCGTCGAACTCCGCGCGCAGCTGCTCGGACGTGATGTCGACGCCGACGTCGACGTTGCAGCGCAGCTGGACACCTTCGTCCACGAGCTGCTGCACCCGCCGCTCGATGACCGACTTCTCGATCTTGAAATCCGGGACACCGAAACGCATGAGCCCGCCGATGGCTTCGTCACGCTCGAAGAGCACGACGGTGTGGCCGGCCCGGCGCAGCTGCTGCGCGGCAGCCATGCCGGCAGGGCCACCTCCGACGACCGCCACGGACTGCCCGGTCTCGGTGTGCGGCGGCTCGGCCACGACCCAGCCGTTCTCCCAGGCCGTGTCGATGATCGCGTTCTCGACCTGCTTGATCGTGACGGCGTCGCCCTCGCGGATCTCCAGCACGCAGGCGGCCTCACACGGGGCGGGGCACAGGCGACCGGTGAACTCGGGGAAGTTGTTCGTCGCGTGCAGCTGGCGGATCGCGTCCGGCCAGCGGTCGCGGTAGACGAGGTCGTTCCAGTCCGGGATGAGGTTGCCCAGCGGACAGCCGTTGTGGCAGAACGGAACGCCGCAGTCCATGCAGCGCCCGCCCTGGGCACGCAACTCCTCGACCGGCTTGGGGACGAGGAACTCCTCGTAGTCCGCCAGCCGCTCTTCGGCGTCCCGGTACTTCACGCCGGAACGCTCGATCTTCAGGAACCCACCGAGCTCGCCCATCAGGCGATCACCTCGCTCTCGGCGGCGGCAAGTTCGGCCAGCACGCGCTTGTAATCGGTCGGATACACCTTGACGAACTTCTCGCGCATGACGTCGAAGTCGTCCAGGACGCGCGCGGCGACGGTCGAGCCGGTGCGCTCGGCGTGCTCCTGGACCAGCTCCCGCAGGGTCTGCGCGTCGCCGTCGCCCAGCGGCTCCAGCTGGTCGAGCATCGCCGGGTTGACCTTGCCGCGGAAGGCGTCGTCCTCGTCGAGGATGAACGCCAGGCCGCCGCTCATGCCCGCCGCGAAGTTGCGGCCGGTCGGCCCCAGGACGACGACGGTCCCGCCGGTCATGTACTCACAGCCGTGGTCGCCGACGCCCTCGACGACCGCGCTGGCGCCCGAGTTGCGAACGGCGAAGCGCTCGCCGGCCAGGCCTCGGAAGAACGCCTTGCCCTTCGTGGCCCCGAACAGGACCGTGTTGCCGACGATGACGTTCTCCTCGGGCACGAAGGTCGTGCCGTCGGGCGGGGTGACCGCCAGCGTGCCGCCCGACAGCCCTTTGCCGGTGTAGTCGTTGGCGTCCCCGTGCAGCTCGAACACGACGCCCGGCGCGAGCCAGCCGCCGAACGACTGTCCGGCCGAACCGGTGAAGGTCACGTGCACGCTCTCGGGGGGCAGCCCTTCGGCCCCGCGCAGCTCGGCGATCTTCGACGAGAGCATGCCGCCGACGCAGCGGTTGACGTTGCGTACGGCGTGCGTGAGCGAGACCGGGTCTCCCCCGTCGATCGTCCCCATGGCCTGCTCGATGAGCTGGTGGTCCAGCGCGTCGTCCAGGACGGCGGGCGGCGGCCCGAGGCGGTGGCGGGCGACGCCGGGGTCGACGTCCTCCGGGAAGGCGAGCAGCTGCGACAGGTCGATCCCGCGGGCCTTCCAGTGGTCGACCGCCGGATCGGTGTGCAGCAGCTCGGTCCGGCCGATGAGCTGGTCGAACGTCCGCACCCCGAGCGAGGCCATGATCTGGCGCACCTCCTCCGCGAGGAAGAAGAAGTAGTTCACGACGTGCTCGGGCTTGCCCTCGAAGCGCTTGCGCAGCTCCGGATCCTGCGTGGCGATGCCGACCGGGCAGGTGTTCAGGTGGCAGGCCCGCATCATGATGCAGCCCGTCGCGATGAGCGGGGCGGTGCTGAAGCCGAACTCGTCGGCCCCCAGCAGCGCGCCGACGACGACGTCTCGGCCCGTCTTCAGCTGACCGTCGGTCTGGACGACGATGCGGTTGCGCAGGTTGTTCTTCAGCAGCGTCTGCTGGGTCTCGGCGAGCCCGATCTCCCACGGCACGCCGGCGTTGAAGACGGAGCTCAACGGCGAAGCGCCGGTTCCGCCGTCGTGGCCCGCGATGACGACATGGTCCGCGTTCGCCTTGGCCACGCCCGTCGCGACCGTGCCGACACCGACCTCGGCCACGAGCTTCACCGAGACCTGCGCCTTCGGGTTCGCGCAGCGCAGGTCGTAGATGAGCTGCTTGAGGTCCTCGATCGAGTAGATGTCGTGGTGCGGCGGCGGCGAGATGAGCCCGACGCCCGGCGTCGTGTGCCGGACCCAGCCGATGTACTTGTCGACCTTGTGACCGGGCAGCTGGCCGCCCTCGCCGGGCTTGGCGCCCTGGGCCATCTTGATCTGGATCTGGTCGGCGTTGACGAGGTAGTGCACGGTCACGCCGAAGCGGCCCGAGGCGACCTGCTTGATCGACGAGCGACGCAGATCGCCGTTCGCGTCGGCCTTGAAGCGGCGCGGGTCCTCCCCGCCCTCCCCGGTGTTCGAGCGCCCGCCGAGGCGGTTCATCGCGACGGCGAGCGTCTCGTGCGCCTCGGTGGAGATCGAGCCGAGCGACATCGCGCCGGTGGCGAAGCGCTTGACGATCTCCTTGGCGGGCTCGACCTCGGAGATGTCGATCGGCGTGATGCCGTCGGTCTTGAACGCCAGCAGGCCGCGGAGCGTGGCGCGGCGGGTGGCGTCCTCGTTGACGAGCTTGGCGAACTCGTCGTACTTCTCCTGCGCGTTGCCTTCCGTCCCGCGGACGGCGTGCTGGATCAGCGCGATCGTCTCCGGGTTCCACTGGTGGTGCTCACCGTCGCGGCGCCAGGCGTAGACGCCGCCGACGGGCAGCAGGTCGCCGGCCCCCTGGCGCGGGTAGCCCGTGGCGTGGCGCTGCAGCGTCTCCTCGCCGATGACGTGCATGTCGATGCCGCCGATGCGGGACGCCGTGCCGGTGAAATGCCGGTCGATGACGGACTTGTCCAGGCCGACGGCCTCGAAGATCTGGGCACCGCAGTAGGACTGGACCGTGGAGATGCCCATCTTGGAGATCGTCTTGAGCAGGCCCTTGCCGATGCCCTTGACGATGTTCTTCTCGGCCACGGCGACGTCGTCGACGCCCTTCACGCGGCCCTCGGCGACGAGCTCGGCGACCGTCTCGAACATGAGGTACGGGTTGATCGCGCTGGCGCCGAAGCCGATCAGCGTGGCGAAGTGGTGGATCTCGCGCGGCTCGCCGGACTCGATGACGAGGCCCGCCTGCAGGCGGTTGCCCTCGCGCACGAGGTGGTTGTGGATGGCGGCGGTGGCCAGCAGCGACGGGATCGCGGCACGGTCGTGGCCGACGTTGCGGTCCGATGAGGATCAGGATGTTGATGCCGGCACGGACCGCGTCGTAGGCCTCGTCGCAGGCGTTGGCCAGCCGGGCCTGCATGCCGTCCGGGGCCGTCCGCGACAGGCCACGTCAGGTCGATCGTGTGCGCACGGAAGCCCGGGTGGTCGACCTGGCGCAGCGTCTCGAGCTCGTGGTTGCGCAGGATCGGCTGTTCCATCGCCAGCTGGCGCGCGTGCTCGGGGCTGTCGTCGAGCAGGTTGCCCTCGGCGCCGACGCCGGTGGCCAGCGACATGACGACGGCCTCGCGGATCGGGTCGATCGGCGGGTTGGTCACCTGCGCGAAGAGCTGCTTGAAGTAGGAGAACAGCGGCGGGCGCTTGTCCGACAGCACCGCGAGCGCGTTGTCGTTGCCCATCGAGCCGATCGGCTCCTCGCCGGCGGCAGCCATCGGCGCCAGGACGACGCGCAGGTCCTCCTGCGAGTAGCCGAACGCGAGCTGGCGGACCTCCAGCGGCTCGGTCCGGGGGACCAGCGGCTCCTTGACCGGCAGATCGTCGAAGTGGACGACGTGGTCGGCGAACCACTTGCCGTACGGCTTGGCGGTGGCGACCTGCTCCTTGATCTCCTCGTCCTCGACGATGCGGCCCTGCTCGAGGTCGATGAGGAAGAGCTTGCCGGGGGCCAGGCGACCCAGGCGCTTGACCTGGTCGGCCGGGATCCCGAGCATGCCGGCCTCCGAGCCGAGGATGACGTGGCCGTCCTCGGTCACGACCCAGCGGCCGGGCCGCAGGCCGTTGCGGTCCAGGGTCGCCCCGACGACGCGGCCGTCGGTGAAGCAGACCGCCGCGGGGCCGTCCCACGGCTCCATGAAGCACGAGTGGAAGGCGTAGAAGCCCTTCAGGTGCTCGGGGAGGTCGTCCCGGCCCGCGTAGGCCTCCGGGATCATCATCATCGATCGCGTGCGGCAGCGACCGCCCGGCGAGGAGCAGCAGCTCCAGGACGTTGTCGAACGATCGCGGAGTCCGACCCGCCGGGGCGGATGATCGGCATGACCTTCTGCAGGTCCATCCCGAACAGCTCGCTGGCGAGCTGCGACTCGCGCGCGCGCATCCAGTTCGAGTTGCCCATCAGCGTGTTGATCTCGCCGTTGTGGGCGATGACGCGGAACGGGTGCGCCAGGTCCCAGGACGGGAAGGTGTTCGTCGAGAAGCGCGAGTGCACCAGGCGCCACGGCGCTCTTGAAGCGCTCGTCCATCAGGTCCGGGAAGAACCCACGCAGCTGCGTGGAGATGAGCATGCCCTTGTAGACGATCGTCCGCGACGAGCAGCTCGGGGCGTAGAAGTCCGGCCCGGCGGCGAGCTCGGCGATCCGCCGGATGACGTAGAGCTTGCGCTCGAAGGCGTCCTGGTCGTCGCGGTGCCCGGGACCGGCCTCGATGAAGAGCTGGCGGATGTACGGGCGCGACAGGTTGGCGGTGTCGCCGACGTGCGCTTCGTCGATCGGGACGTCGCGCCAGCCGAGGACGCCCTGGCCCTCCACCGCTGACGTTGAGCTCGAGCATGCGCTCGACCTTGTTGCGCAGGGTCTCGTCGCGCGGCAGAAAGCACATGCAGACGCCGTACTGCCCGACCGGCGGCAGCTCGAAGTCGACGACGCCGCGCAGGAACTCGTGCGGCAGCTGCGTCGAGGATGCCGGCGCCGTCGCCCGTGCGGACGTCCGCGCCCTCGGCTCCGCGATGCTCGAGGTTGTCCAGCGCGGTCAGGGCCTTGACGACGACCTCGTGGGTCGGCTTGTTGTCGAGCCGCGCCACCATCGCGACGCCACAGGCGTCGTGCTCGAAGCGGGGGTCGTAGAGGCCATCGGCCCCGGGGCGGAGAAGTCGTTCAGTCATATGGGGCGTTCGGCGAGTGGGACGGCGCGCCGGGGCGCGGAAGGGCGAACGCGGAATGGTATCGCAGGTCCAGCGAGGTGCCGAGGGCCGGGTGCCCGGACCCTCGGAACGCCCGCCGGGCCAGGCTGCAGGTCGACGCCGGCGCTAGTCGGTCTTCGCCGCGGACTTGCCCCGCGGCGCAGCCGGCTTGCGGGAGCCGCCCGGGGCCGGCTTTGCCGCCTTGGGCGCAGGCGTCCGCTTTCGCGGCTTGGCCGGTTTGGCGCCCGTGTCCTTTGCGCGGACGGCGTCGAGGCACGCCTTCAGCGCAGCCATGAGGTCCGGCACCGGGGCGTCTGTCCGGTCGTCGGGCGCCTGGACGACCACGATCTCCTCGCCTGCTGCCTTGCGCTCGATCATGTCGAGGATCTGTGCGCGGTAGGTGTCGCTGTAGCGCCGCCGGCTCGAACGGCTCGGCGAGGGACTCGACGAGCTGCTTGGCGATCGCCAGCTCCGGGTCGGAGGTCTGACGTCGTCGGCGGCCGGGATCTCGTCCAGCGTCTTGGGGTCGACGATCTCGTCCGGGAACGACCAGCGTCGTCATGCGCCATCACGTCGCCGATCGGACGCAGCGCGACGAGCTGCTCCTTCGAGCGGATGACGACCGTCGCGATCGCGACCTTGCCGGTCTCGGCCATCGCGTCGACGAGCAGGCGGTAGGGCTTGGCGCCGCCCGGCGCGGGCGCCAGGTAGTACGGATGGTCGAAGTGGATCGGGTCGATCTCGGCGAGGTCGACGAAGCGGTCGATCTCGATCGTCTTCGTCTTCTTCGGGTCGATGGCCTCGAGCTCCCCCGGCTCGATGATCACGTAGCGGTCCGGGGAGATCTCGTAGCCCTTGACGATGCGCGTCGTACGGCACCTCTTCGCCGGTCGAGCGCGTTGACGCGCTTCATCGGATGCGCTGATGGTCGTCGCCGTCGAGCTGGTTGAACTTCACCGACTTGGACTGGACGGCCGCGTACAGCTTCACGGGGACCGTGACGAGGCCGAAGGAGATGGCCCCGGTCCAGATCGCGCGCGCCATGGGTCCTCAGTCTTCCCGGTCGGCGTCGTTTTCCATACTCGTGGACGAGCGATTTCAGTCCGCCGCCACGGCTGCTTGCACGCAGACGACGGGCCCGCGGCGATCGTGCTCCATCTCGCGGGCGACCGCGGCAGCGACCTCGCGGCCGCGACGGCGCTCGACGAGGCGCAGCGCGAGATCCATGCCCGGACGTCACGCCGCCGCACGTCACGATGTCACCCGTGTCGACGATCCGGGCCTCTGCCCGACGTCGACCCCGGTCGCGGCCAGCTCCTCGATCGGCCCCCGCGTGGGTCACCGCCGGACGGCCGTCCAGCGCCCCGGCGGCCTGCAGGAGCATGCCCCCGGTGCAGACGCGCCGCGAGCGTCGCGCCCCGGCGTCGTGCTGCCGCGATGGCCGCGGGAAGGGCCCCGCGACGCGCCTCGGCGTACGAGCCGCAGGGCGCCCGGTCGTTCCAACCGCCCCCGGGGACGACGAGGAGCTCGGCGTCGCGGGGTGCGGTCGTCGCCTCGAACCGCAGCCCGTGCGAGCCCGTGACGGTGCGGGCGCCGTCGAGCGTGACGAGCGCGACGTCCTCTCCGGCGTTGGCGAAGACCTCGAACGGGCCGAGCGCGTCCAGCTCGTCCACCCCGTCGAACACCAGCACGTCGATCGTCATGGGGTCAGCTTGACGGGCCCGCGGCGCCACGTCGTGTGGCAGGATTGCCAGTGTCCTCCGAAACCTGCCATCAGGTGGCGGTCCTGGCGATGCCCGCGGTCGTCGGCGTTCGACCTCGCGATCCCCTGTCAGGTCTTCGGCCACCGCGACGAGGCCGGCCGTTACGCCGTCACCGTGTGCGCGCGGGACGACGACCCGGTCCCGACGACGACGGCTATGCGATCGTCGTCGTCCCACGGTCGTCTGGCCGACGCTCGCGACGTGCCGACACCGTCGTGGTGCCCGGCTTCGACTAGCCGAGCAGGCGCTCGATGACGCGACCCTCGGCGCGCTCGTGGACGCGCGGGCCCGGGGTGCCCGCATCGTCTCGATCTGCACCGGCGCGTTCGCGCTGGCGCAGGCCGGCCTGCTCGACGGACGCCGCGCGACGACGCACTGGCGGGACGCCGCACGGCTGCGGCCGAGCATCCTTCCGTGGACGTCGACCGGACGCCCTCTTCGTCGCACAGGACGGCGGCGTCCTGACGAGCGCGGGCGTGGCTGCCGGAATCGATCTGTGCCTGCACCTCGTGCGCCACGACCACGGCGCCGATGCGGCCAACATGATCGCCCGACGGATGGTCGTCGCGCCCGCTGCGCGACGGCGGGCAGGCCCAGTTCGCCGAGCGGCCCGTGCCCCGTGTCGGCGTCCGATCGCCTGGCCGCCACCCGGGCGTGGATGCTCGAGCGCCTCGGCGAGCCGCTGACCGTCGCCGACATCGCCGCGCCACGCCGGGCTACAGCGAACGCAGCCTCCACCGTCGCTTCGTGGCGCGAGACCGGGTGCACGCCGTTGCAATGGCTGCTCGCCCAGCGTGTGCACGAGGCGCGGCCCTGCTGGAGGAGACGTCCCTCGGCGTCGACGAGGTCGCGGCGCGGTGCGGGTTCGGCACCGCGGCCGCGCTGCGCACCCACCTCGCAGGGCGCTCGCGGACGACGCCCACGGGCTACCGGGGGACGTGGTTGGCGCGCGAAACCTTGGGGTAGACGACCAGCAAGACGGTTCAACCGCCTTCCGCACCCGACGAAACGGAGTACGACACCGACATGGCCGCCACCCGCAGCGCCGCCCAGGGCATCCTGTCCGACGACAAGACCGAAGCCCGCGAACGCATCGTCGAGCTCCTCAAGAAGGCGTACTGGATGGAGATCGAGACGGTGATGAGCTACATCGCCAACTCGACGAACCCCGACGGTGTCCGCGCGCAGGAGATCATCGAATCCCTGCAGCAGGACATCATGGAGGAGCTCGGTCACGCGCAGCAGTTCGCGGCGCGCATCAAGGAGCTCTATGGCGTCGTGCCCGGCTCGCTCGACTTCACCGCAGAGCAGACCTACCTGCAGCCGCCGGAGCAGCAGACGGACATCGTCCACGTCATCAAGGGCGTGATCGAGGCCGAGACGGGTGCGATCGAGCACTACAACCTCGTCATCGAGGAGACCGAGGGCGTGGATCCGGTCACGAACGACATGGTCATCGCCATCCTCCGTGACGAGGAGGGCCATCGGCGCCTCTTCGAGGGGTACCTGCGCGAGTACGAGGCCGAGGGCCGCGCCTGACGGTCGCCTGAGCCGCGTCGTGGACCGGGGCCCCGCGCCCGGCCGCCGCGGCTTGCGATGCTCTGAAGCCATGGACACGAGCCCTCAGCCAGAGGACGTGGCCGCGCCGCGCCCGTCGCCTCCCCGCATCGCCTGGATGGCCTTCAAGCGCTTTCTGGACCACGGCATGACCGACAACGCCGCGTCGCTGACCTACTTCGCGATGCTGTCGCTCTTTCCGGCGCTGCTCATGACGGTCGCGTTGCTGTCGCTGCTGGGGAGCGCTCAACTCCCGGCCGATGCGGCCGGATATCTCGCCGATCAGGGCGCAGCACCGAACACCGTCAACTCGGTACGCGACGTCCTGGAGAAGATGGTCGAGACGTCCTCGGGACAGTCGCTGATCGCGTTCGTGGTCGCGGTGGCGCTCGCGTTGAACGGCGCTTCCGGTGCCTATGCAGCCGCCGGCCGGGCGCTGAACAAGGTCCACGGCGTGGACGAGGACCGTTCGTTTCTGCGCCGGAAGGTCACCGACCTGGCCGCGACGCTCATCGTCCTGCTCCTGCTCGTCGTCGTGCTCGTCGCGCTCTTCCTCGGCGGAGGCATCGCCGACGACCTCTTCGGCAAGGTCGGCCTGGGCTCGTCGGCTGCCTCCATCTGGTCGATCGCGCGCTGGCCCGCCGCGTTCCTCGTCGCCCTCCTGGCGTACGCGATCGTCTACGCGTTCGCCCCGGACACCGAACCGCGGGAGCTGCGCTGGCTCTCCCCCGGGGCGATCGTCGCGGTGCTGATCTGGCTCATCGGCTCGGCCGCCTTCGGGCTGTTCCTGCGGGCCTCGCCCTCCTACGGCGCGGCGTACGGGGTCTTCAGCGCGGCGATCCTCCTGCTGCTGTGGCTCTACATCACCGCGAACGCCTTCCTCTACGGCGCGGAACTGAACGCAACGATCCGCCGCGTGGACCTGACGGCCGACGGCGGCCCGCCGTTCCCGACACCGCCTCCGACGGACCCTGCCGTCGCCACGCCGACTGACTGACGGATCGACCCGCCTGACCCGGGCGGATCGATCACTCAGCACCGCGTCGTCGCGGGGGACAGATCAGCCCGCCTGACGCGGGCGGATCCATCACTCAGCAGGGTGCCGAGCGGTCAGCCGGTCAGCCGCCCGCGGGACGGAGCGTCAGCTCCAGCGGCCACGAGCACATGCCGCCGCGACCCGGGCAGGTCAGGCAGAGCTCCCGATGCGGGCGTTCAGCCACCGGGAATCGGCCCTCCAGAACAGCGGAGGCCCGCGCCACGAGCTCGCCGGTGAGGGCCGCCGCGTCGGCCGCGAGGTGCGTGGTGACCACCGGCTCGTCCGGACGCTGGAGAAAGACGAAGGCGACCTGGACGGCGGGAGCGCCTGCTCGCAGCGCGGCCAGGGCGTAGATCCCCCGCTGGCCGGCGTAGTCGGCCTCGACGAGCGACGCGAGGTCCACGCCGTCCACGTGGTTCGTCTTGTAGTCGACGACGAGCCAGGTGCCGTCGTCCTCGACGGCGACGAGGTCGATGAAGCCGTTCACGAGCGGGCTGCGCGCGTCCGCGGCGTCCAGCGCGAAGGCGAACGGCTCCTCGCGGCGGACCCGCCGAGCCGCCCCCACGCGGTCGGCGAGCTCGGTCGCGCCGAAGGCGAGCACGAGCCCGAGCAGGTCCTCCACCTCATCCTCGGTGACGGCCACGCCGGCGTCCTAGGCGGCGTCACGCACCTCGGCGTGGGTGAGGCCCGACGGGTCGGGCGCCTCCAGGAGCGCGTGGGCGATCGAGCCCCGCACGAGCGGGTCGATCCCCGCCGGCGGCCCCGCCTGGCCCTCATCGCCCGGGATCTCCGGCGGCGGCTCTTGGTCGGGCAGTCCCAGCGTGCGTCGCAGGTAGAAGCGGTAGCCGCACTCGGCGTGGTCGCGCAGCGACGAGTAGCTCAGCGTCGGCGGAGGGGCGACCGCTGCGCCCCCGGCCACCGCGGGCTGGGCCGGACCGCGACGCCGCCGCCGGCCGGCTGACGGGGCCGCAGTCGGATCGACGACGGTCAAGGCGAGCTGCTCGACGGGCTGCGGCCGCGGTGCCGCCGCCGCTCCCGCGGCGCCAGCCGAGGTCAGCGGCGCGACCGGCGGCTCAGCCGGGGCCGCGACCACGGAGACGGTTTCCCCAGCCGCCTCCGTGCCCGGCGGCGGATCATCGGGCACGGGCACCAGCCGGGCCATCACCCGCAGCCGCTGGTCACCGACGAACCGGTCCACGAGCAGCTCCGGGCTCTGCGCCGTCAAGCGGTGCGGCAGCGTCGGATCCACGCACGCACCGACCCAACCGAGCACGGCGCCGCCCGGCCGCTCCTTCGGGAGGTCCTTCCCGAGCGTCACACTCCCGCTGATGACGAGTTGCGACTCGGCTCGCGTGAAGGCGACGTGCATGATCCGCCGCTCCTCCTGGACCTGCGCCTCCTGTGCCCGCGCCTTCAGCACGGCATGGTCCAGCGCGTCCGCGTTCTCGGCGTGCAGGCGCGGCAGACGGAGCCCGACCCGCTCTGCGTCGACGAGGATGGACCCCACCCCGGCCTGGCCCTGGCGGCCCAGCCCGGCCACGACGACGACCCCGAACTCCAGGCCCTTGGCGGCGTGGATCGTCATGAGCTGGACGGCGTCCAGGTCGCCGAGCTCGATCGGCGCCTCCGGTTCGCGGGCCTCCGCCTGCACCTCGGCCGCGACGTGATCGATGAACGCCCGCACATCGCGTCCGTGGCCCTGCTCGAATGCCGCCGCCAACCGCTCCAGCTTGTGGACGTTCGCCAGGCGGCGCCGGCCCCCCGGCAGGCCCAGGACGTGCAGGTCGTAGCCGGTCCGCTGCACGACGCGCGTGATGAGGGCGTCGAGCGCCAGCAGCGGTGCCTGCGCGCGTTCGGCGGCGAACCAGGTGCCGAAGCCGTCGATCGCCGCGCGATCTGCCGTGCTCAGGGGGATGCCGTCCACCCCGTGGGTCAGGACGGTCCACAGCCGCTGATCGCGACCGCGTGCGGCGTTCGCCAGCAGCGCCAGGCCGTCGCTGGTGAGGCCGACCAGCGGCGAGGCCAGGACGGCCAGCAGCGCCGGTTCGTCGACCGGGTTGGCCAGCGCCGCCAGGTAGGAGGTCAGGTCCTGCACCTGCTGACGCAGCCAGTAGCCTCGCCCGCCGCTGGCGAGCGTCGCAAGGCCTTCGAGCTCCAGGGCGCGCTCGAAGACGTGCAGGTCCGAAGCGGCCCGCAGCAGGATCGCCACCTCCCCGGCACCGCAGACGCCGCCGTGCACGAGGCCCGCGACATGCGCGGCCACCGCGCGCGCCTCGGCCAGGAGCGTCACCGTCCGCGCCGGCGGCATGCCCGCCGCGAGGGCCCGGCGGGCCGCCTCCGGCAGACGGGACCCGTCGTCATGCGCGTCGTCGACGAGCAACAGCTGCACCTGGGGATCTTCGCCGTCCTCGGCCGCCCCTCGGCCGGCCACGAGCGGCACGTACCCGTCGTGCAGGTGGCCGAAGGCGGCGTTGATCGTCTGCAGCAACGCGGGCTGCGAGCGCCAGTTCGTCGCCAGCGTCGGCGCCGCGCCCAGCGCCTGGTGGCGCCGGCGCTGGGCGCGGAAGACGTTGACGTCCGCGTGACGGAAGCCGTAGATGGACTGCAGGGCGTCACCGACGAGAAAGACGTTGCCGCGGTCCAGATGCTCCAGCAGCTGCAGCTGCAACGGGTTCGTGTCCTGGAACTCGTCGACCATGATCCGGACGAAGCGCTCGCGCAGCGCCCCGGCGACCGCCGGCGACGCGCCCAGCAGGTCGTTCGTCAGCAGCTCAAGGTCGTCGTAGTCGACGGCCGAGCGCGCGCGCTTGGCGTCCGCGTAAGCCGTCGGCGTAGAGGCCGAGCAGCCGATCCAGGTGCGCGTGGACGACGATCGCCTCCTCGTCGACCAGCGCCTGCACGACGGCGGCGACCGCGACGCGCAGCGCCTCGCACGCATCGCTCTTCAGCTCGGCGACGTTCTTGGGGAGCCGGAACGCCTCCAGCCGGGCCGCGAGCTCCGGGCGGATGGGCGCCGCGGCGGGGTCCGCGGCGTGCAGCGCCGTCGCCAGCTCATCCAGGAGCTCGTGCGCGGCGGCAAGCGTCTTCAGCCCGGTCCGCCACGCGGCGCGCTCGGCGTCCACGGCAGCCAGCGCCGCCCGCAGCGGCCCGAGCGTCGAGGCAGGCGTCGCCCGCTCCCCCACCGCCGGCAGCCTCGGGACGGTGTGCCCGGTCGACCGCAGCTCGTCGTGGACGTCGGCGATGGCCTCGTGCAGGCGGTCGACGCCCCAGGTCGCGACGAGGTCCAGCTCGGCGGCAGGCGGCGGGCCGCCATGCGCCCGGGGAGCCAGAAAGGCGGCCAGCGCCGCCGTGAACGCCTCTGAACGTGCCTGCCGCGACACTGCCTCGTCAAGGACGACGAAGGCCGGATCCAGGCCGGCCGCCACCGCATGGGCGCGCAGGACGCGTGCGCAGAAGCCATGGATCGTCGAGATCCACGCGCCGTCCATGTCCCGTGCGGCATCCCGTGCCCCGAGCTCCATGAAGCGTCGCCGGATACGCGCGCGCAGCTCACCCGCTGCCTTCTCGGTGAAGGTGATCGCCAACAGCGTCCCGGGGGCCGCCCCGTCCTCGAGCACCGAGCGCACGAAGCGCTCGGCCAGGACGGCGGTCTTTCCGGACCCGGCGTTCGCCGACAGGAGCATCGGCCCCTCGCGCCGCAGGACCGCCTCGGCCTGTTCGGCCGTGAAGGCCAGCCCGCCACCGCCCAGCGGGCGACCGGCCGGGTCGTAGAGGTCGGGCCTCGACGCGGGTTCCACCGCTCAGGCCTCGCAGCGGCAGATCGAAGGGTGGCTGCAGCCGCCGTCGCGCCAGCCGCACGTCGCCGGGCGCGGGGTCAGGCGTCCGGCCCGCAGCTCGCCGATGGCTTCCAAGGCCGTCGCCCGCGCCGTGGCCAGCGCGGCGTCGAACTCGGCGTCGTCTGCGGCCCGGTCGCCCTTGACACAGTCCAGCTCGGGATCGGCGTCGGCGCGCAGCAGCCCACGTGGGCGCGGGTCCTGCCCGCTCAGTGGTTGGTAGAGCCCGCCGTCCACCTCGACGTCCAGCAGCGACGGCAGCGCCAGCAGATAGAGCGGCAGCTGCAGGCGCCCGTCCGCCTCCCACTTGGCCCGGGCGGTCGCGGTCGCGCCCTTGTAGTCGTAGACGATCGCCCGCCGGCCGTCGGCGGAGAGGTCGACGCGGTCCACGCGGCCCTGCAGCGAGAGCTCCTCGGTCAGCGCCACGGACGGCAGGTCGTCGCCCCGGCCGCCGAAGCGCAGCTCGAAGTGGGCCGGCGCGTACGCCGAGCCGGCGTTCGCGGCGTAGTCCAGGTAGCGCAGGACGTCCGCCTGCAGGCGGTGCAGCGCCGCGGCCGTCCGATGTGGGTCGGGGGAGATCCGGTGGGCATCGGCTGAGGCTTCAAGCGCCGTGATCGCCAGGGCGCGCGCTCGCGGCAGGTGCTCGGGGCGCAGCGGTCCCGTCGCATCGCCGCTGTCGCGCAGTGCCCCGAGCGCCGCCTCCAGCACCTTGTGGGCGAGCTCTCCGCGGATCATCGGCTCCGGGTCTGGGAGGAGCGCCTGAGGCGAGAGCAGGCGCTCGACGAACCAGCGCACCGGGCAGGCGACCCACGTCTCGAGGGCGGACGCCGACCACGTCGTGCGATCGGCCAGCGCGCGCAGGACGGTCGGGTCGCGCAGCGGGTCGATGCTGTCGTCCGGCGTCGTCCGCGCGGCTCGCTCGGCGACGGCCATCGCCGCGACGTGGGAGGTCGGCGCCGGCGGTCCCGCGGCCGCCGACCCCGGAAAGCCCGCCGCCCCCAGCGGTCGTCGCTGCACCTCCGCGACGGCCTCGGGGTCAAAGCGGTCCAGCACGTCATCGACGAGCAGCGAACGGACGGCCGGACGCCCGTCGTCGGTCGCGTCGTGCCAGCTCAGGGCGAGCAGCTCGGTCGGGCGCGAAACCGCGGCATAGAAGAGGTAGCGCTCCGCTCCGACGGCGTCCTCGTGCAGCGCCAGCCGCAGGCCGCCGGCGGCGTTGACCGCGCGGCGCTCGGCGTCCGGCAGAAAGGCTCCGGGCGGCCCGCGGCCGGGAACGCTCCCTCCTGCAGACCGCAGACGAAGAGGGCGCGAACACGCCGCGCCCGCACCGCGAGCGGATCGGCCACCGTGACGGCCCCACCGCGCGCAGGGTCAGCGCGCCCGGTGTCCGTCTGCACCGGCAGGGCCGCCAGCAGCCCGAGCAGCTCGGCCGGCTCCGGGACGAGCTGCGGGTCCGCGTCGGCCAGCGCGCCGAGCTCGTTCAGCGCACCGCGCAGCTGCGCCGCGACGCGCGCCTCGTGCTGCTGGGCGTCCGAGAGCACGGCGGCCTGGCCGCGGTGGGGCCCGGTGAACAGCCGCGTGGCGGCGTCGGCAAGGCGTTCGCACAGTGCCCGCGGGCCGCGCCGCTGAGCTTCGCGCAGCCGGTCCAGCTCGTGCAACTTCCACGGTCCCTCCTCCCACCGGGCGCGCGCCTGGCGCGCGCTCGTCACCCCGGTCCGGCGCACGTACGCCTCCAGTTCGTCCACGCGCGCGGTGTCCCGGACGAGGCCCGGCGTGCGCAACCAGATGAGCAGATCGTCGGCGCTGCCGTCCAGCAGCGCGCAGCGGGCCATCGCCAGAAGCCCCCGGCCGAGCGCCGTGTGGCCGAGCGGCAGCGTGCGGCGCAGGGTGAACGGGATGTCGTAGCCGCGCAGGACGCGCTCGACGAGCGGCGCCGCGCTCTCGGGGCGCCGGAGCACGACGGCGATCTCGTCGGCTGGGGTCCCCTCCGCGATGAGCCGCGCCACGTGCGCTGCGACGAGCTCGAGCTCCGCCCGTTCGCCGCCGCCCTGCAGCAGCAGGACGGCGTCACCGAGGCCGGGCATGCGCGGGGCGTCGGCCTCCAGCAGCGAGCGTTCCAACCCGTGCAGCACGGCGCGCGAGCGCTGCGCGTAGTGGTCTGAGACCGCATCCAGGACGATCTCGTGGGCCCCGAGCGCCATGAGCTCCTGATAGGTACCTGCCCGGCCCGCGAACGCCTCGCGGCCCGCCTCGAAGGGCAGGGACACGGTGACGTCCGCTCCGCAGTGGACCGCGAGCGTCTCCACCGCGTCCAGCTGCAGGATGTCCAGGTCGTCGAAGCCGTACAGGAAGAGCGGGCGGCCCGGCCAGCGCGTCGGGTCGGTCCGCAGGGCGTCGTGCACGGCGACGGTGTGCATCGCCTGGTCCACCCGCCCCACGCCCTCGAGCGCCCGGTGGTAGGAGCCGAAGAGCACGGCGAGGTCTTCCGCGTAGGGTGCCCGCGCCGGGTCCGCCGCGGCCCACGCCCGCATCGCGGCGTACCACCGCTGCGGCGTGATGCGCCGGGCGCCCAGCTCGTCGACGAGCGCCAGCAGGGCGGCCGTGAACCCGGGGGTCTGCGCGCTGACCCCGAGGACCTGGAGCGTCGCGCGCTGGACCGCCACCGTGGCGATCCGCTCCCGCGACAACCCGCCGACCGGCCGGCCCCGTACCCGGGCCCCGCGCCCCATCACGCGTGCCAGGGCCGACCAGGTCTGCACGTCAGCGCCGAAGACGAGCCCACGCGCCGCCAGCTCACGGCGGTAGACCAGGACGTCTGCGCTCGTCGGGACGACGAGCATCGGCTCGCGGTCCGCGACGGCCTGCAAGGCGTCCAGCACCACGCGGGCCTTCTCCGCGTTCGCCGGACCGGTGACGAGCGTCAGGGGCACAGGAACCTATGGTCGCAACGGGGCCGGTCGGTCTGACAGCAGCCCGGCCTGCCCGGTCGGGGCGGGGGCCGGGCCTCCGGCTCGTGCGCTCAGCGGTAGCCGGCGGCCTTCAGGAACTTCAGCAGGTCCGTCTGGAACCCGGCCCGGGTGAGCTTGCGCTTGCGGGCTCGGGCCAGCTCGGCCTTTCCGACCGATCCCTTGCCGAGCAGGTACTGGTCGGCGACGTACGCTGCGATCGCGCCCTGGATCTCGTGGTCACGGGCAGGCTTGGCCTTCCGGATGAACGCCAACAGGTAGGCGGCGTCCTTGCGGATCAGCGCCGGGAAGCGGCGGGTGACGTCCACGGCCTTCGCCTTGCCCGTGGCCGCGTCCACGCGATAGCTCAGGACATGCGGAGGGAAGGCGGACGCGGCGTAGGAGGCGAACGCGTAGGCGAAGGCGTCGTCGGCACCGGAGAGCTCCGGACGCCCGTCCCCGTCGAGGTCCTCGATCGTGTAGCCGACGTTGCCCCAGGCCACGCTGAGTTTCCGGCGGTAGACGTTCTTCGCGGCGTCGTAGCCGTAGATCCGTTGTGTCGTGCAGCAGTGGGCGCCGGCGCTGTAGGTGTCGAAGGAGACCTCCGCCTCGCCGTCACCGTCGAGGTCCACGACGTGCAGGATCGACTGGACGGGGCCGTCCTCCGGGGTGTAGTCCTCGAGGAAGACGCAGTTCTTGCACGTGTCGGCGACGGAGATGTCGCTGACGACCGTCCCGGCACGGGAGACCTGCAGGCGCGGCGCCCGGGCGGCGAACTCCCCGGCCTTCCAGCTCAGCGTGGCGCTCACGGTGCCGTCGCTCTTCGTGATCGAGCCGGCCTTGACACCGTTCTGTGCGTGGGCTGATGACGTGAACGCCAGCCCGGCGACGGCGGTCAGCAGGGCCATCAGTCGGCGTCGTGTCATGCGGCCTCGGTTCCGGTGTCGGTCTGCTCGGCGGCGACGGCGGCGATCGCCTTGCTTGCCACCCCGGCGGCGGATGCTGCCGGCGGGGTCGTCTCCTCTTCGCCCTCGGGCGGCTTGGCGCCCTCCTTGGCCCACGCCTCGTCGAACTCGACGCGCCACTTGCCGTCCTCGCTCTGCTGCAGCGCGAGCTTCGCGCGGAACGAGCGCCCGCTGCGGCCCTTGAAGCCCGTGACCTGCTTGGCGGTCACGCCGGTGGCGATGAGCTCACGGGCGATCGCGGGCGGCAACTGCTTGCCCGCCTTGCCCTTCCAGATGACGAACCCGCATCCCGGGTCCTCCCGGCCCCAGCAGGAGTAGCCCTTGCGGTTCTCCATGATGTCGTGGCCGCAGACGGGGCACGGGCCGAGGTTCGCGCGCGGAATCCGGACGTCCTTCAGCGTCGTGTCCAGGACCCCGATCGTCTCCCCCGCGAACTTCGCGATGTCCGCCATGAACTTCTTGCGGGTCTCCGTGCCGTCCTCGATGGCCGCGAGGCGATGCTCCCAGTCGCCGGTGAGCGACGGCGACGTCAGCGGATGGTCGTTGAGCAGCCGGATGACGTTCAGGCCCTTCTCCGTGGCGACGAGCGCCCGGCCGTCACGCTCGACGTACCCGACGTCGATGAGACGCTCGATGATGGCCGCGCGGGTGGCGGGGGTCCCGATCCCGGTCTCGGTCATCGCTTCCCGCAGCTCCTCGTCGTCGACGAGCTTGCCCGCACCCTCCATCGCGCCCAGCAGCGACGCGTCCGTGTAACGCCGCGGCGGCTTCGTGGCCTTCTCGGCGGACTCGATCTCCTTCGTGTCGACCGCCTCGCCCTCCTCGAGCTTCGGCAGCGACTGGTCGGTGCCCTCGTCCTCCTCGGCGGCGGACTTCTCGCCCTCGGGCAGCTCTCCGTACACCCCGCGCCAGCCCGGGACGATGAGCACCTTGCCACTCGTGCGGAACTGGTGGTCGGCGACGGTCGTCTGGACCTTGGTGTTCTCGAAGACGGCCTCGGGGTGGAAGATCGCGAGGTACCGGCGCGTGACCATGTCGTAGATCCGCCGGTCGTCCGAGCTCATCTTCTCGAGCTTGTGCTCCGCGTTCGTGGGAATGATCGCGTGGTGGTCGCCGACCTTCTCGTTGTTCACGACGCGGGCCAGCGGGAGCATGTCCAGCGAGGTGACGTAGGCGGCGGCCTGGGCGTACTCGTCGTGACGTCCGACCTTGCCGGCGATCTCCTTCAGCTCCGGCACCATGTCCGTCGTCAGATACTTGGAGTTCGTACGCGGGTACGTCAGCGCCTTGTGCTCCTCATAGCACCGCTGGGCGGCGCCGAGCGTGCGCTTCGCGCTGAAGCCGTACCTGGTGTTGGCGTCCCGCTGCAACGACGTGAGGTCGTACAGGAGCGGCGGGATCGTCTTCTGCTCGGTCTTCGTCAGCTTCGTGATCGCCCCGCGCTGCCCCTTCACAGCGTCGACGACGGCCTGTGCGGCCTCTGCGGACGCGACCCGCGGCTTGTCGGACTTCTTCTCGAGGTCCTGGTAGCGGCCCTGGTAGCGGCGCCCGTCGTCGGTGGCGAACGTCGCGTCCACCAGCCAGTAGGCCTCCGGGACGAACGCGCGGATCTCTTCGTCCCGCCGGGCGATGATCGCGAGCGTCGGCGTCTGCACCCGTCCGAGGGACACGGCGCCGTCGAAGGACGAGCGCAGGCGGATCGTGGCCGCGCGTGTGGCGTTCATGCCGACGATCCAGTCGGCCTCCGACCGTGAGCGGGCGGCCTCTTCGAGCCTCGCCGTCTCGGAGGCGTCGCGGAGGTTGGCCAGCGCCTCGCGCATCGCGTCGTTCGTCATGGAGGACAACCACAGGCGCTTGACCGGCTTCTTGGCCTTCGCCTGCTCGTAGAGGTAGGCGAAGATGAGCTCGCCTTCGCGGCCGGCGTCGCAGGCGTTGACGACGAGATCGACGTCGTCGTCGCGCAGCAGCTTCTTCACGACGGCCATCTGCTTCTGCGACCGCTCGTCGCGCACGACGAGCTTGAACGTCTTGGGGACGATCGGCAGATCCGCCATCCGCCACTTCTTGAACTTCTCGTCGTACTCGTCCGGATCAGCGAGCTGGACGAGGTGGCCGACCGCCCAGGTCACGATGTGCTCAGGGCCCTCGAGCCAGCGCTCCGTCTTGTCCTGGGTACCGGTGTGCTTCTGGAACGGCCCCGGCAGCACGCGCGCGAGGTCCTTCCCGACGGATGGCTTCTCGGCGATGACAAGGGTCTTGGGCATTCGGGCGCAGCGTAGCGCCGCAGCCACCGGAGGGTGCGGCGCGCGTCAGGGCGCGCAGGGCCCGGTGCCCACCGGCTGACGGGCCTTCTGCGCGCGCGCAAGGAGCTTGAGGACGACGGCGTTGGGCACCCCGTACCCCGTACGCCGTTTTCCGCCGCGTGCGGTGGCGAAGACGGTGGCGATCACCCGGCCGCGTTTGTCGACGATCGGCCCGCCCGAGTTCCCCGAGCGCACCAGGCCGCGGAACGCGACGATCGAACGGGCGACGTCGGGGCGACCGTAGGCGTCCTGGCTGACGACCGTCCGCGTCGCACCCAGGCGCGCGGAGCGCACGTCGTACGGACCGTTCTTCGGGAATCCGAGGATGGCGCCCAGCCGGCCGGACGGCGGATCCTCGGCGACCGGAAGCGCGTCGGCCTCGAGCCCACCGACCTGCAGGATCGCGATGTCGTTGCGGGCGTCGAAGACCACGGCGCGGGCCGGAAGCCGTGCCCCGCCGCCGGCGACCTGGACCCCGGTGTCGTCCTCCCCCGCCACGACGTGCGCGTTCGTCACCACGAGGTTGCCGTCGGCCACCCAGCCCGAGCCCTCGATGCCGAGGCCGCAGGCGGTGCCGGTGACACGGACGACGCTGCCGGACACCGCGCGGATGTGCGGGTCACGCCCGACGCCGGACGGTGGCAACGCCACCCTGGCGTCCGGACCGTCCAGCGACGGAAACGGGTCAAACCGTGCGATCGCGTTGAGCAGCCCACCCGACGGCGGCAGGGTGTCGTTCAACCGCTTGAGGACCGCGGAACGCTGGATGTCCGACCGGTACTGCCGCGCACCGGGTGTCTGCAGCGCCACGGCACCGACGACCCAGGCGATCGCGAGGGCCAGCGCCACGCCGAGGACAGCCCCGAACCCGCCGTCGACCATCGCCATCCCCGGGACGGCCGACAGCCGTCGGCGCACACCGATGCCGAGTGCCTCGAGCAGCGCCGAGACCGTCGCCCCGACGATCAGCGCGCCACCGAGGCCGAAGAGCGGCGCATAGGGCGAAGCGTTGCCGTCGGTGACGATCGCCGCGGCCAGTCGGGTGCCGGCGACGGCCCCGACCGCAAAGCCCCCGAGCGAGAGCACGCCGACGATGAGCCCCTGCCTCCAGCCGAAGGCCGCCATGACGAGGCAGAAGGCGATGATGATGATGTCGATCGTCGTCATGGATGTCGATGGTCCGGTGGAGGGCACGGGCGCCCCGTGGCCAGCGTATGCGCCCGGGGCTGACGATGCGTCGCTGCGGGTAGGCTCGCTCTGGATTGTCCAGACGTCAGCATGCAAGCGCGAGGCGTCCACCGCCGGCAAAGGGCACGGCTGCGCGCCCTGTCGCAGCTGCGCGCGCCCGTCCGCCGCTGCCGCCGGAGATCGGCCGACGCCGCCGGATCGCCCTCGGCGTGCTCGCCGGGGTCGCCGTCCTCTCCGCCGGCGCCGTGGTCGTCCTCGCCGGTGGCGACGACGCCGAGGTTTCGGTGGCGCGCGAGTACGCCCGGGCCTTCGCCCGCCAGGATCCCGGGGCGCTCTATCCGCTGCTGAGCGAGGAGACCCGCGCCCGCATCACCCGCACGCGCTTCGTCGAGCTGCACCGCCGAGCACTGGCGACAGCGACCGTCGAGCGGATCGTCCCCGGTCCGGCGCGGCAGGTCGGTGACCATCGCGTCGACATCCCGTTCACGGTCCGCACCCGGGTCTTCGGGACGGTCCGTCGCACCCTCGCCCTGTCGTTCACGCCCGACGGGGATCGCCCCGGTGTGGACTGGCAACGCAACCTCGTGTTTCCGGGGGTTCCCCGAGGCGCGGAGCTGGCCCGCACCGTGCGGCTTCCGAAGCGGGCCACGTTGCTCTCGCGCGACGAGCAGGTGCTGGCCCGTGGCGACGCCCGGACACCTGATCCAGCGGTCGCCGACGTGGCCGCGCAGACCGTCGGTCGGCTGGGCCCGATCCCCGAGGCACGTGCCGCCGAGCTTGCTGCTGCCGGCGTCCCGTCTGGCGCCCTGGTGGGGATCTCGGGGCTGGAGCGGGCCCTTGACGAGCAGCTGCGCGGGCGGCCCGGAGGCATCCTGAGCGCGGGTGGTGTGCTCCTGGGGCAGCGGGCCCCTCGGCAGGCGCAGGCGGTGCGCTCGACGATCGCCCCCGGTGTCGAGCGGGCCACGGTCGCCGCGCTCGGCGGCCGGCTCGGCGGGGCCGTGGCGATCGTCCCGAAGACCGGCGAGCTGCTGGCCTTCGCGGGCATCGCCTTCAGCGGTCTGCAGCCGCCCGGATCCACCTTCAAGATGGTCACGGTGGCGGGCGCCCTCGAGAACGGCGTCACCGACATGAAGGCCACGTTCCCCGTGCAGACGGCCGCGACGCTGGAAGGCGTGGCGCTCCAGAACGCCAACGGCGAGTCGTGCGGCGGCAGCCTGGCCAACAGCTTCGCGCAGTCCTGCAACTCCGTCTTCGGGCCGCTCGGGGCGAAGCTCGGGGCCGCGCGGCTCGTGGCCACCGCCGAGCACTTCGGCTTCAACCGGGCCCCGGACATCGCCGGGGCCGCGACGTCGACGCTGCCGTCCGCCGACGAGATCGGGGACGACCTGGCGGTCGGCTCCACGGCGATCGGCCAGGGCCGGGTGCTGGCCACGGCCCTGCAGATGGCGACCGTCGCCGCGACGATCGGGCTCGGCGGGCGCAGACCGCACCTCACGCTCCGTGCCGGGGAGCACGCCGACAACACGAGGCTGAAGCCCGTCATCGACCCGTCGGCAGCCCGGGCCACCGGCCGGCTCATGCTCGACGTCGTGGCCTATGGCACCGGACGGGCCGCTGCGATCCCAGGGGTCAAGGTCGCCGGCAAGACCGGCACCGCAGAGCTCGAGAGCACGCAGGCCTGCACGGCGGCCGACGAAAATCCCGAGAGCTGCCAGGACGCCTCGGTGACGACGGATACCGACGCCTGGTTCGCGGCGATCGCACCCGGGGACGCGACGACACCGAAGGTGGCCGTCGGCGTCCTGCTGGTCCGCTCCGGTGCGGGCGGGGACACCGCCGCGCCCGTCGCCCGTCAGATGCTCGTCGCAGCCCTCTAGCCGCTTGACCCTGAAGTCCTGCGATGTTCCCGAGCCGCAGGCGAGGAACTCGCAAGGTCAAGCGAGCCGCAGGCGAGGAACTCGCAAGGTCAAGCGAGCCGCAGGCTGGGGACCCTGACCCAGAAGCCCCGCGACGTTCCGAGCCGCAGGCGAGGAACTCGCAAGGTCAAGCGAGCCGCAGGCGAGCTTGACCCTGAAGAAGCCCTGCGACGTTCCGAGCCGCAGGCGAGGAACTCGCAAGGTCAAGCGAGCCGCAGGCGAGCTTGACCCTGGCCCTCAGACGTCGATCTCGACCGAACCCGTGTCGCCGTCTGGCGACACGATCTTCATCTCGAGCGGGCGGTTGTCCAGCGTGCTGTTCGTCACCTTGAACAGGACGAGCTTGCCCTGGGCCGGCCCGTAGGACGAGATCTCGTTGGAGGCCGGGAAGACGTCGCCCGGACCCAGGACCGTCGGCCGGTAGTCGACGATGTTGTCGGGCTCCACGCGTTCGTACTCGTTGCCGACCGTGTCCTCGAGCGTGAACTCCTTTGCGGTGTTCAGCGGGATGTCGGTCTTGTTCTTCGCGCGGACGAAGATGGCGAACCAGACCTCATCGGCTGCGAGCTGTTGCTCCGCGGCGGGCAGGCCGGACAGATAGTCGCGGTCCTCGACGTCCGCGGGGTTCAGCTGACGGCTGATCTGGACCTGGTACTGGACGCTGCCGACGGTGACGTAGGTGCCCTCGGACTCGGCGGTCTTCTGGACCCCGTCGTCGCCACAGGCAGACAAGCCGGTCGTGGCGGCCACGGCGAGGATGGGCAGGAGCAGGCGACGGAGCTTCATGGTCGGGCGGGAGCTTATCGCCTGATCTCAGCGGAGCGGTGTGCCGGTCGCCGGCTTCCGCGCACCGCCGGCGATGCTGGCGCGCTTGCCCCGGTCGTGGTCGTCCTCGAGGATGCTGCGCAGGCGCCGCATCGCCTTGCCCAGACGGCGCCGGTAGAAGCCGCGGCGGTCGTGCAGGCGATCGGACGGGTACTTCGGTTCGGTCTCGAAGGACACCGTCACCTCGGTGCCGCCGCCGGACGCGGCCTCGAGGGCATACGTCGTGGTCGTACGGACGCGGTTGTACTTTCCTCCGCGGCCCGCCATGACGATGCGGCGGGGGGCGTCGGTCTCCATGATCGTCTGCTCGATCCAGGGAAAGCGGTTTCCGCGCTGGTGCACCTTGTAACGGATGCCGGCGCCGCGCCCGTAGGTGTCCTCACGGGTCAGGTGCCACTCCGAGGTGAAGTGGTCCATGAACTCGGGGTGGTTGGCGACGTCCGCGAGGTAGTCGAACACCTCGACGGCGGGCCTGCTGACCAGGACGGACTGCGTGACGGGATCCATGCGCGGGCGGAGTCTACCCGGCGTCGCTCGTGACGCCGGCCCCGGCGCGGACGGGCGACGACGACCGTCAGGCAGCCAGGCGCGGGCGCAGCCGTACGCTTTGGCCGCGCTCACTGTGCCGCACGAGGTCCGTGCCCACGGGCTCCGCCACCCGGGCCGGCCGACACAGGGCGCAGACGGTCTCCCCCCGCGGGTAGCGGTGCACGCGCTCGCCGATCAGCGGGGTGCGTCCGCAGTCGGCGCACGAATGCCGGCAGGCGGTGAGCTCGCCGACGCTCTGGCGCAGAAGCTGGCGCTCGAGGTCGCGTTCGCTGATGCCGAGGAGCGGTCGGAGCATGGTGTCGGGTTCGGTGCCACGACGTCGTCTCCTGCTGACCGGCCGCCCCGCAACGGCGTTTGCGTGCTCCCGACGCCGGGTAGCGACACGGCTCTCAGGGGAATCGTCCTGGTCGGGTCGCGAGCGGTTTACCGTCCGCTTACCGGTCAGGAGGATGCTCGTCGCAACAGCGGTCGGCTGCGCGATCCGGGTCCGGTTCGCGCGAGAGGAGACAGGTATGGAGTCACTCACGTCAGGCACGATGGCCGGTACTGGAGCCTTCCGGTGCGAGTCCTGCGGGTACGTCGTCACGCTCTCAGCCACGGAGACGCTCGGCGTCTGCCCCAGCTGTGGTGAGCGCGAGTTCGCCAGGGCGTCGCTGTTCGCCGCCGGGCGCTTTCAGCACCGTCAGGAAGCGGAGACCGACGAACGGGCAGAGGTCCTGCGCCGGGCCCGCGAGGCCGCCGTCCCCGGCGCCGCCGCCCACGTCGCGTTCTTCGACGGCGACGAGCTGCAGGTCCTTCCCTTGACACAGGAGACAACCCGCGTCGGCCGCGCGCTGTCGACCGAGATCCGGTTCGAGGATCCGACGGTCTCGCGCCGCCATGCGCTCTTCGTCCTGCGCGAGGACGGGCTCCATGTCCTGGACGATCGCTCGCTCAACGGCGTCTTCGTCGACGGCGAGCGCATCACGTCGCGGCGCCTGGAGGACGGCGACGAGATCGTGATCGGACGTCATCGGCTGCTGGCCCTCGTCGGCGAGCAGACGGCCGGGAGCGTCGCCGCCGGACACGGCGGCGTCGCCGGCGCCTGACGTCTGGCCGGCGCCCACTTCCGGGGCGGGCCGGTTCGTCTGCGTGACCCGCGATACTCCGCCCGTGGCCGACAAGATCGCGATCCTCTCCCAGAAGGGCGGCACCGGCAAGACGACGACCGTCCGCACCCTCACGGACGTCCTGCGCCTGAGCGGCCTGAAGGTCCTGGCGATCGACCTGGACCCCCAGGGCAACCTGTCGGACTACTTCGACGTCCCGCCGGACGCGGAGCCGACGATCGCCGACGTCCTGACCGGTCGGGCCACCGCCACGGCCGCCGTCCACGACGACATCATCCCGGCGAACCTCAGCCTCGCCGAGGCGGAGCTCGCGCTGGCGGGCAAGATGGGCCGCGAGCTGACGCTGCGCAAGGCGCTCCGCGAGGTCGAGGAGCCGTACGACGTCGTGCTGATCGACTGCCCGCCGGCCCTCGGACTGCTGACCGTCAACGCCCTCGTCGCCGCCGACTACGCGCTCGTGAGCTCCGAGGCGCAGTACTTCGCCATGCAGGGCGTCGAGCAGGCGCTCGAGGTCATCGACCTCGCCCGGGACGGGCTGAACCCCGACCTGACGTGGCTCGGGGTCTTCTTCAACATCGCCGACATGCGCACGGTGCATTCGCGTGAAGCGTTCGCCTCACTCCGCGAGCACGTCGGCGACAAGCTGTTCGACACGACGATCCGCTCGTCCATCGCCTACGCGGGCTCCGCAGAGCGGGCCGTGTCGATCCTCGAGTACCGGCCTGACCTGGCGGGCGACTACCTCCAGCTCGGCGACGAGGTCCTCAAGCGCCTGGGTCGCGAAGCGGCGCGCAAGCAACTGCGTGCCGCACCTGCCCGCCAGCGGCCTAGCCGACGGACGTCACGCTCGCGCCCATCGTCTCGAGCGAGGCGCGGTGCACGTCGGCCCACCCGTCGGCCTCGCCCCGCAGCACCTCCACGAGCGCCGGTGTCTGCTCGTAGTGGCTCCAGAACAGGACGGTCGGGCCGGCCCCGGAGATCGTGGCCCCCAGCGCCCCGAGGCTGCGGCACGGTCGACGAGGTCCATCGACCGCGGGTACAGATGGCGCGCGGCGCGGCTGGTGCAGGCGATCCTGCGAGCCCGCGGGCGATGAGGTCGTAGTCGCCGAGGTCGCCAGCCCGAGGACGAGCAGCGCGGTGTGGGCGGCGTTGAAGACCGCCTCCCCCATCGGGACCTCGGCGCGGCAGCGCCGCCCGCGCCACCTTCGTGCGCACGGGCTCGTGCGGGCACGACGATCACCGCCTCCAGGCCGGTCGGGCGCGCCGACCCGGGTCGACCTCCCGTCCGCGCAGAGCGCGAACCCGCCGTGCAGCGACGCGGCGACGTTGTCCGGATGGCCCTCCAGCTCGGTGCCGAGCGCCAGCAGGTCGGCGTCGAGCTCGAACAGGTGGTCGGCCGCCATGAGCCCGGCGAGGTACGCCGCCGCGCTCGTGCCCAGGCCGCCGCTGAGCGGGATGTCCGGAGGTGATGCGGAATTCGAAGGCGTCGGCCGGGTGCAGCCGCTCGAAGGCGCGCACGCAGAGGTTGCGGCGGTCGCGGGCGATCGGGAGGTCGGTGACGACGGCGAAGCTCCCCGTCTCGACGACCTCGAGCTCCATGTGCAGCGACAGCGCCGCGGCGAACACGTCGAAGCCCGGGCCCAGGTTGGCGGAGCAGGCGGGGACCCGCACGGTTCGTCTGCGCTGCATCGACGGGACGCTATCGGTCACGCCCTAGGCTGGGCTGATGCGAGCCATCTGGACGACCGGCGGTCCACGCACCGGCACCGCGCGCTCGACGGCGGCCAGGTCCGGCTCGCAGGGCACCACCGAGCCGGACTGCTCGAGCGCGGTCTGCGGGTCCTTCAGCCCGTGGCCGGTGAGGACGCAGACGACGCGCTCGGCGCCCTGGGCGCCGTACTTCGAGCAGGCCGGCGACCGACGCGGCGCTCGCCGGCTCGCAGAACACGCCCTCGCGGGACGCCAGCAGCCGGTAGGCGTCGAGGATCTCCTCGTCGGTGACCGCGGCGATCCTCCCGCGCGACTGCGTCATGGCCGTCATCGCCTCCTCCCAGCGCGCCGGGTTGCCGATCCGGATCGCGCTGGCGACCGTCTCGGGGTTCTCGACCCGCTCGCCGGAGACGAGCGGCGCCGCGCCGGCGGCCTGGAAGCCGAAGAGCCGCGGAGCGTGGCCGGCCTCGACGAAGCCCGCCCAGTACGCCGTGATGTTGCCCGCGTTGCCGACCGGGATGCACAGGGCGTCGAGGCGTCGCCGAGCTCCTCGACGAGCTCGAACGCCGCGGTCTTCTGCCCCTGCACGCGGTACGGGTTGACGGAGTTCACGAGCGCGATCGGGTGCTTGTCGGTGAGCTCGCGGACGAGCTCGAGCGCCTGGTCGAAGTTGCCGCGCAGCGCGATGACCCGCGCGCCGTGCATGAGCGCCTGGGCGAGCTTGCCCGTCGGCGATCTTGCCGTCCGGGACGATCACCGCGCCCCGCAGCCCGGCCCGCGCGGCGTAGGCGGCCGGCGCTGGCGGCCGTGTTGCCGGTCGACGCGCAGATGACCGCCTCTGCGCCCTCCTTGACGGCCTGGGTGACCGCGCAGCACATGCCGCGGTCCTTGAACGACCCCGTCGGGTTGGCGCCCTCGATCTTCAGGTAGACCTCGGCGCCGACCCGCTCGGAGATCCATGCAGCGTGGACGAGCGGCGTGGAGCCCTCCTGCAGCGTCACGATCGGATCGTCGGCGTCGAAGGGCAGGCGATCCAGGAAGCGGTGGATGAGACCGGGGTGGCCGTTGCCGCCGCGCTGGGCGCAGGGCGGCCGGTTGGTCGTGTGTGTCACTGGTACTCCTCTTCGACGACGCGGATGACCCGCGGGCGGCCACGGACGAAGTCCAGGCCGGCGATCAGCTCGACGGCCGCGAGCATCCGGGACTCAAGGAGCGGATGCACGACCATGACGAGGCGGGCGTTCTCCCCCAGCCCCTTCTGGACGACGGACTTCACGGATGCGCCCTGCAGCCCGAGGACCTGCGCGACCTGCGCGAGGACCCCCGGCCGGTCGGCGACCTCGAGATGCATGTAGAAGGCCCGCTTGACGTCCGGGACGATGGCCAGCGACTGCGTCGTCTCCGGCGTCGAGGCCGGCGGGATCATCGCGCTGATGACGTCCCCCAGGACCGCGCTTGCGGTCTGCGGCCCGCCGGCGCCCGGCCCGGACATCGTGATCTCGGTGATCGACGCGGACTCGACCGTCACCGCGTTGAACGGGCCGTTCACCGACGCCAGCGGATGCCCGCCGTAGAGGAAGGCCGGGTGGACGCTGACGTGAGATGCCGCCGTCCACGCGCTCGGCGGTCCCGATGAGCTTCAGACCGAGCCCGAGCTCACGGGCGTAGGCCATGTCGTCACCGGTGAGGTGCTCGATGCCCTCGAAGGCGACGTCGTCGATGTGGACCGGCGTGTCGAACGCCAGGCGCGCGAGGATCGCCATCTTCGCGGCGGCGTCCTTGCCGTTGACGTCGTCGGTCGGGTCGGCCTCCGCGTACCCCAGGGACTGCGCTTCGGCCAGCGCGTCGGCGTAGGTCGCGCCCGTCTCGGCCATCCGCGTGAGGATGAAGTTCGTCGTCCCGTTGACGATGCCGGTGACCCGGTCGACGTGGGCGCCGGCCAGCGACTCCTGCAGGACGCGGATGACCGGGACGACCCCCGCGACCGCCGCCTCGAAGCGCAGCTGCACGCCGTGCTCGCGCGCCGCCGCCCACAGCTCCTCGCCGTGATGGGCCAGCAGCTGCTTGTTCGCGGTCACGACGTGCTTGCCGGCCGCCATCGCCTGCAGGACGTAGGTCCGCGCCGGCTCCAGGCCGCCGATGAGCTCGGCGACGAGGTCACAGCCTTCGAGCACCTGCTCGTAGGACGTCCCGTTCGAGCGCGTGTGGATGCCCGTGATCTCCGGGCGGACCCCGGTGATCGCGGCGATGTGGTCGGCCCGCTCGGGGAGCAACTCGGCGAGGGCACCACCGACGGTGCCGTGGCCGAGCAGCCCGATGCGGAACGGCTTGGCGGAAGGCGCTTCAGACGTCACGGGCGAACAGGTCCTCTCGGGTCTCGCGGCGGACGACGACGCGGGCGTCGCCGTCCTTGACGAAGATGACCGGCGGCCGGGGGCTGCCGTTGTAGGTGTTGGCCATGGCGTGACCGTAGGCCCCGGTCACCGGCGTGACCAGGACATCGTCCACGCGCGGGAGCGCCACGCGGGCGTCGCGCACGATGACGTCGCCGGACTCGCAGTGCTTGCCGGTGACGTTGACCTGCGTGCCCGCAGCGGGGACGTGCGGTGCGGCGCCCATCCGGTCGACGATGCCGACCTCGTAGCGCGAGCCGTAGAGCATCGGACGCAGGTTGTCAGACATGCCGCCGTCGACCGCGATCCACGTGTCGACGTTCTGCTTGACCGACTGCACCGTGTAGAGCGTGACGGTCGACTGGGCGGTCAGCGCGCGCCCGGGTTCGTCGACGACGCGCTTTCCCGGGCCGAAGAGCTCCTGCACCATCCGCACCTTGGCGGCGGCGTACTCCTGCACGGTCGGTGGCGCGGGTCCGTCCTCGGTGTACCGCACGCCCAAGCCGCCCCCGAGGTTGTATGTCCCGAAGGTCGCCGAGCTCCTGCACGGCCCGCAGCGCGGCGTCGAAGGGGCGAGGTCCATGATCTGCGACCCGATGTGGAAGTGGACGCCCGCCAGGTCCACGTTCGGGTCCGCCTGCAGACGCTGCACGGCCCGGTGCGCGTCGGGCAGGTTGAAGCCGAACTTCGTGTTCGGCCCTCCCGTGGAGATCGACGGATGGGTCTCCGGGCTGACGCCCGGGGCGACGCGGATGAGGACGCGCTGACGCTGCCCGCGGTCGGCGAGCAACCGGGTGAGACGGTCGATCTCGTCGTGGTTGTCGACGACGATCTCGCCGACCCGTCGCTCGAGGGCGAAGGCCAGCTCCTCTTCGGATTTGGCGTTGCCGTGGAGGTGGATGACCGCCGGGTCAAAGCCGCCACGAAGGGCGGATGCCAGTTCGCCCGCGCTCGCCACGTCGCAGCCGATGCCCGCCCGGGCCAGCGTGCGATAGACCGCGGTGCAAGGGAAGGCCTTGGACGCAAAGACGACTTCGGCCGTGGGGCTCGCCGCCCGGAACGCCTGGACGAACGCCTCGGCGCGGGCTCGCAGGTCGTCCTCCACGACGACGTACGCGGGCGTCCCGAACCTTTCGGCCAGCGCACGGGCGTCGCAGCCCCCGAGGTGCAGGCGGCCGGCCTCGTCGAGACGGCTCCCGATCGGGTAGACCGGGGAGAGGCGCGGCTGCGGGTGGACGGGGGTCATGCGGTCGCGGATCATGCCACGCCATGCGCATCGTCCACGGCCAGCCACCCACCGCGACAGGCACGCACCACGGCTTGGCCTGGGCGTCGTTTGCGCCGCGCGGGACCCCGCACGGCGTCGTCCTCGTCCTGCACGGTGCCGATTCGGTGAAGGAGAACCAGTTCGACTTCGCCCGAGCGGCGTCGGCGGCCGGGCTGCTGGTCGTCGGCTTTGACGCCAGGGGCCACGGAGCGTCGGGCGGCCTGCTCGGGGACGGCGCCAAGGACGATGTCATCGCCATGGCGCAGTTCGCTCGCTCGCTGCCGGGCGCCACCGGCCTACCGCTGGCCCTCCGGGGTTCCAGCATGGGTGGGTTCTTCGCTCTGACCTGCGCCGCGGACGCCGGAGCCGACGCCGTCGTGGCGATCTGTCCGGCCGGAAGCCACACGCTGCGCGCTGGGCTGCTGAGCGGCCGCTTTGCGTTCACGTGCGACCGCGACGCGCTGGTCGCGCTCCTGGACGGCACGGACATCCATGCCGCGGTCCGGCAGCTCGACGTCCCCCTGCTGCTCCTGCACGCTCGGGGAGATCTGCAGGTACCGGTCGAGCACTCCCAGGAGCTCGCCGCGCTCGCCCCCAGGTGCCGGTACGTCGAGATGCCCGGCGGCCACCATGGCTCGATCCAGCATGACCCCGAGCTGCTCGGCGTCAGCGTCCGCTTTCTCGCCCGAGCTCTGCGGGCCGCGGGCACGGCCCGGTAGCTGCCGGCCGTCAGCCGCCGAGCCGGCGCAGGACGTCGGCGACGACGTCCGTGGTGTGCGTGACGGTTCCGCCGAGGCCGACGCCGAGCGCATCGACCGGCGGGCCCAGCCGCGGGGCGACGGTCGCGACGACGGAGCCGACTGCGCCGAGTACGCCGCGCACCGCTCCGCCCAACGCCTGACCGGTGCTCGCGGTCACGTCGGGGAGGACGGCCGTCGGCACCGGCACCGGCAGCGCGGGCAGGCCCGGCACGGCGGCGGGGGCCGGCGGTCCGCCATCAGACGTGGGAGCGGGTTCGGTCCCGGTCCCGGTGCCGACGGGTCCGGCCGGCGTCGACGTGACCGGAGCCGACTCCGGGCGGCCTGCCGAGCGCGGATCTGAGGCGACGGGTCCGCGGACGGCCTGGGGCGCGCTCACCCGCACAGCAGGACGAGCCGGAGGCAGGGTCAGGGGCGGCTGCGCCGCCGCGGCCTGTCGTGGCGTGTCAGCGCCGCTGCCCGGCAGCGCCATCCACGGCTCACCCGCGACGAGCGGACCGGCCGACGAGCCGCTGTAGGCGACGAGACCACCGACCAGCAGCGACACGGCCAGCACCGCAGCCAGGAGGGCGGCGGTGCTCCCGAGTCCGGCGATCGTGGCGCGGTTGGCGGAGAGGACGGGCATGGAAGAGAACCCTGCCGAAGGCACATCGGCCGGTTGGCCTGAAAGCTTGAATGATTTGGCGCGTTACCGCTAGTGGGATGCCGCGACCCGGCCGCGCACCGCCAGGAGGACGCCGCCGCCACGGGCCATGAGGGCAAGCCAGACCGCACCGATGGCGACCATCGCAACGCTCTCGAGCTGGGCGGTCGTCAACCCGAGGGCGGTCTCGGTGTTCCGTCGCAGGAACTCGACGAGGAACCGCTCGACCCCGGCTCCGACGAGGTACAGGGCGAAGAGCGCCCCCGTCCTCACGCGATCGCGGAGCTGCCACAGCGCAAAGGCCAAGAAGCCCATGGCGAGCGTCTCGTAGATCGGGGTCGGATGGACCTTGTCGTCGGTCGGCACGACCCCGTCGGGGTAGGCCATGGCCCAAGGACCGTCCCAGGGCTTGCCGTAGTCCCCGTCACCTGAGATCTGGCAGCCGATGCGGCCGACCGCATAGCCGAGCGCCAGCGGGGCGGCGCAGATGTCCAGCAGCGCCCGGTTGAGCATGCCGCGCCGCCACGCCCAGAGCACGACGGCGATGGCGCCGCCGATCGCCCCGCCGTACCAGACGAGGCCGGACCCACCGAAGAGCCCGCCGATGAGATCGTCCTTGACCTTGTCGTAGTTCTGCGCGACGTAGTAGAGGCGGGAGCCGACCAGACCGCCGACGAGGGCGGCGAAGACGACCTCGTAGGCCCAGTCGACCGGCTTGCCCAGCTCACGGAGCCGGCGCGCGATCAGCGCCCCGGATGCGACGAACGCCAAGGCGAACAGCAGCCCGAACGTCTTGACCGGTAGGCCGAACAGGTCGATCTCAGGCTGCATCGCTCCGGCAGGCTACGCGGTGCGGCGGCTGCTCGGGCCGGAGAGGACGACCACGCCCGCTTAGGCGTCCTCTTAGGAACCGTTGAGCCGGGGGTGTCATCCTCCTTCCATGGCTGCCCCCTCTTCCTTCGGTCGTGACACCGGCCTCCAGGCCCGGATGCTCTTCACGATGGTGCTTCTCGGCCTCGTGTACGCGGTGCTGATCGGCGCGCTCTTCGCCTCCGGGGCCTCAGGGGTGACGATCGCCCTCATCGGCGGCGGCATGTTCCTGTTCCAGGTCTTCGCCTCCGAGAAGCTCGCGCTCCGGGCGATGGGCGCCCGCGAAGTCTCCCCCCAGGAGGCTCCGGAGCTGCACGCGATGATCGAGCGCCTGTGCATCCAGGCCGATCTGCCCAAGCCGCGGATCGCGGTCGCGCAGAACCCCATGCCGAACGCCTTCGCGATGGGCATCCGGAAGAAGGACTCCGTGGTCTGCGCGACGACGGGGATCATGGATCTGCTCTCCCCCTCCGAGCTCGAGGCCGTCATGGCGCACGAGCTCAGCCACATCGCCAACCGTGACGTGGCGATCATGACGATGGCCAGCTTCTTCGCCTCGATCGCGTCGATGATCGTGCAGTGGGGCTTCTACTTCACCGGCGGTGACGACGACGAGGACGGACTCGGTGTCCTGGGCCTCATCGCGGTCTCGGTCGCGGTGTGGATCCTGAGCTTCATGCTCATGCGGGCCCTCTCGCGGTACCGCGAGTACGCAGCGGACCGTGGGGCTGCCGTCATCACCGGTCGTCCGAGCGCCCTCTCCAGCGCGCTGACGAAGATCAGCAGCGGCATGGACCGGATCCCTGCACAGGACATGCGCACCCAGGAGATGGCTGCCTTCTTCATCTTCCCGCCGAAGGTGAAGGCGGGGATCGGCAGCCTCTTCGCGACCCATCCTCCGATGGAGAAGCGCATCGCCGCGCTCTCGAGGCTCGAGGGCCAGCTGCAGGGCGCGCCGACCCGCGGTGCCTTCCCCGTCAACTGACGGGGACTAGGCTCCGGCGATGGGCTTCTTCGACGCACTGCTGGGCAAACGCAAGGTCGCGAAGATCGCGCCCGACCGCCTCTTTGCGATCACGACGGCCACGGTCACGCTGGAGACCGCGCACGACATCAAGCACCGCGGGTCCTCCGCGGTCGTCTTCCAGCCTCTGGCCACCGGCGACTTCGCCCAGATCGCCCGTGACGTGGAAGAGCTGGTGCGCTCGACGGGCGAGGAGACCGGGACGACCGTCGAGACGACCGCCGACACCTTCGGATACACGTGGTTCATCCTCCACGACGACGACATCGAGGACCTGGCCGTCGGGGTGAACGCCGTGACCGAGGCCCTCGCGGTGGGTGGCTACAGCGACCGTGTGCTGTGCGCGGTCTTCGCCTACGCGGATTCCACCGGTGCCCCGATCTACTTCATCTACAACTACAAGCGCGGGTCCTGGTACCCCTTCGTCCCCGCCGGCGGCCAGCAGCAGCGCAGCAACGAGCGAGAGCTGCAGATCAAGGCCCAGCTCGGCGGCGAACTGCCCTTCGAGCCAGAGCTGGAGCGGTGGTTTCCCCTCTGGGGCACCCCGATCTGATGGTGCACCCGGTCAGCTCGCGGTGTGATCCGCACAGGACGTGGGTAGGTCGACCAGCCGCGATGTCGCATCCACGGTCATGAGTGTCCAACCCCGCCAGCCGACGGTCCGGGACGTCGTCGCCGTTCCGATCGGGATCGCCTCCGGCGTCGTGGTCGAGGCCGTCGCGACCACCACGTCGATCGTCCTGGCTCCCGTGCGCCTCGTCTCGGCCCTGGGAGCCACCGTCGGGCGTCTGCAGCGCACGCTGGACAACCTCGACGCGATGGCAGAAGGCGTCGGTGACATGGAGCGCGAGATGCGCGGCATGCGCGCCGACCTCGCGGACGTCATCGGTGAGCTGGAAGGCGTCCGCGGCGGCGTCGGCTCGCTCGGGACCGGCGTGAGCTCGATGGCGGACGGTGTGGGCGGCATCCGGGTGGCGACGGAGACACTCGATGGCCGTGTCGCGGCGCTCAACACGAGCATCGAGAACATCGACCGCCTCGCTTCGCGATTCAGCCGCTTCGGCGGACGCCGCAAGGAGCCCTGAGACCGCGGGTCCGGCGGGCGGGGCGCGAGCGACAAGGCCGCGCGCGCCCTGGCCGGGAGGAGCCCGTCAGGCCGCGGTGGCCGGCGGATCCGGGATGAGGCCTTCGCCCGTGAAGTCCTCGCGGGCCTCCTCGAGCGACGTGTCGGCAGGCGGCAGGATGAAGTCCGACGCCTCCAGCTCCTCGTCTCCCAACGGCGTGCCGTTCTTGCGGACGAAGTCCAGCAGGAGCTCGAACGTCTCGTGGAACTTGTCCTCGTCGTTGGACTCGACGGCGGCGACCACCGCGTCGTCGAGATCGTTCAGCCCATGATGGTGGCTGTCATCCAGGCGGTACTGATCCTCGCTGAAGATGCGGACGATCATGCGGTGCCCTCTTGCGGCTTGGCGTCGGACCCGTCGCCCGCGCCCAGCTCGGGGGCCGCCGGCGCGGTGCCCATGCCGAGTTCGGCCTTCATCTTCGCCAGGTCGTCGTCGACCATCGAGCCGGAGGAGAGCTGGGCGAGCTGGCGGTCGATGTCGTCCTGACCACCGTCTCCGAGCTGGGTGATGTCGCCGAACGTGCCGGCGGCCTCCAGCTCGGCCACCGCGTCGGCACGGGCCTTCATGTCCTCCGTCTTGTCGACGGCACGCTGCATCGCCATGCCGACATCGGCCATCTGCTCGCCGACTCCGCTGGCTGCCTCGCTGATGCGCACCTGCGCCTCGGCGGCGGAGTACTGCGCCTTGATGACCTCCTTCTTCGTGCGGAAGGCCTCGATCTTCGTGCGCAGCTTCTGCTCGGAGTCGATGAGCTTCTGCTGCTGCGCCTCGAGCTCGACGACCTGCTGGTCGAGGGACTGCAGCTCCGTCTGCGCGACGTTCTTGCGCTCGAGGGCGGTGCGTGCGAGCTCCTCGTTGCCGGCCGCAAGGGCCTGGCGAGCCTGCGTGTCGAGCTTGACGACCGACTGCTCGATCTTGCCGGCCTGCATCTGCAGGCGCTTCTTGGCCGTCACGACGTCGGCGATGCCCTTCTTGACGCCCTGCAACGACTCGAGCTGCTTCTGGTACCCGTAGTCGAGCGTCTCGCCAGGATCCTCGGCCTTGTCGAGCATCCTGCTGATCTTCGCCTTGATGACGGTGGTGAAGCGTCCGGACTGTCCGGCCATCTGGCCTCCTGAGTCGGCTGGGAACGGGTGTCCGGTCAGCCTAGCGCCCCCGGAAGGGCGGCGAGCGGGGTGTCCTCCGGTGAGAGCGACGACGCCGCGCGGGCTACAGGCCGACGGGGTGGCGGACCTTGAAGCCGCTGTCCGACTTGCGCAGCGGGCGCCAGCGGGGACCCTTGCGACCGCCGCGGTCGTCGGCCGCGCTCGTGTCGAGCCGGATGCCGGCGACGGTCATGTACGCGTGGCCGGAGTTCGGTGTAGATCGTGATCCACGAGCCCCTACCGCGGGCGCCGTAGGTGAAGAACGAGGACGAATCACGCGGACGGGAGAGCAGGTCTGCCCCGTGCAACGCGTAGGAGACGGTGCCCGAGCAGTCGTAGCCGTCGTCCTTGAAGTCACCGTGACCGCCGCCGTAGACGTACGGGAGGCCGACGATCTCGTTTGCGGCCCAGATGACCTGCTTGACGGCGTCCGGCGCGTTCTCCGGCGCATGGGCGACGCCACCGACGATCTTGGCGACCGAACCCGGGACGGTCGGCGTCTGCGGCGCGTCGTCCTCGTCACCCTCGGTGACGTCCGAGCCGTACTCGGTGCCGCCAGATGCGGGGCTCTGCCGCACGTCGCTCGCCGCGGAGGCCGCCGATGGGATGCCGACCGTGAAGGTCATCGCCAGCAAGATCAGCATGAATGCCCGTAGGCGGCCCTGAAGCAACGCTCGTCCTCTTTCTCCGGCCTGCGGGGTTAGCTGACGGGCTGGCGCGGAAAGAGCCGCGCTCCGCACACTCCCTGTGCGGTTCGCCCCAACGAACTGGGTCCCCCGTGCCCCGGAACGGTCCGGGACTTCGGCGATGTCGGAACCCTAACGGACGCGGGGGACGACGTCCACCGGCGGTCGCGCATCGGGGGCCTGGCGCGTCGCGCACACGAGGAACGACGCGAGCGTGGGTCCTGACCGACGCGGCCCGGCGGCGCGCCTCGATAGGGTCGACCGCGCCCATGCCGGACCGCTCTTCCACACTCGTCCGCCCGTTCGCCTTGGCCCTCACCGTCGCCTTGACCCTTCTGGGGAGCGGTTGCGGACGGTCCAAGACCGACACGCCCGCCGACTCCGGGACGCGATCGCCCCTCGGAGCGAAGAAGCCGGGGCAGTCGGCAGGTCAGGGTGTCGACCTCGGGTTTCCGGCCTTCGCGACGAAGAACACCGTCCGCGTGGCGAGCGCCGACCCGGTCGTCGCGGCCGCCGCCGTCGCCAGGGTGGTCTATCCGGGCACGTCGGCTCGCACGAGGCCCGCGGCCGTGGCGCTCGTCGACGTCCGCGACTGGCGCAGCGCCCTGGCGGCGTCCGCGCTGAACGCCGCGCCCGTCGGTGCCCCGATCCTCTTCACCCGGGGCGCCCGTCTCCCTGCGGAGACCGCATCGGCGCTCAGGGCGCTCGCACCGACCGGCTCCCGCGCTGCAGGCGGCGCCCAGGTCATCCGGGTGGGTACCGCAGCCGCGGTGGGCACGCTCGGTACCACTGACGTGAAGGCAGGCACCCCCTACGCCATGGCCCGCCGCATCGACGCGTTCGTCACCGCAGCGCAGGGCCGGGCGTCCGGCCGGGTCGTCGTCGTCTCCGCCGACGAGCCGGCCTTTGCCGCTCCTGCCGCCGCCTACGCGGCCAAGTCCGGGGCGCCCATCCTCTTCACGAACCGCACCTCGGTTCCGGCCGACACGATCGCCGCGCTCAAGACCCATGCGCGCCCCAAGATCTACGTCCTCGGGCCGAGCTCGATCATCGCGCCGAAGGTGACACGGACGCTGAAGAAGCTCGGCAGCGTCATGCGCGTCGGCGGTCAGGAGCCCGTCTCCAACTCGATCGCCTTCGCGCGCTTCAGCGACGAGGGCTTCGGCTGGAACATCGTGGATCCCGGACACGGCATGGTCTTCCTCCCGCAGGCGGGGGATCCGTCGCTCGCCGCTGCAGCCGCGCCGCTCTCCGCGAGCGGGACCTACGGCCCGGCGCTGCTGCTGTCATCGCCGACGGTCCTGGACCTCCCGATGCGGGCGTTTCTGCTCGACATCCAGCCCGGCTACGCCAAGGACCCCGTCCGCGGGGTCTACAACCGCGCCTGGGTCGTCGGCGACACCTCCACGGTCAACGCCTCCCTGCAGGCGGAGATCGACGCTCTTCTGGAGATCACGCCGATCTCCGACAAGGGCGCCAAGTGAGCACGCCGGCCTGACGACGGTCCTGCACGGGCTGCAGGAGCGGCGCGCCATGCTGAGGACCGCAGGGCCGGCCCGCACGCTGCGGGGCCGAGCGTCCGTTTTCGGCGGCGGGGACAGCAAAAACGGACGTTCGGCCCCGAGGTGGGACCGACCGGTAGGTTTCCGGACGTGTCCGAAGCCGAAAACCCCGCCCGCAGCAACGCCGCTCACGCCGTCACCGTCGACGACGTGCGTCAGCTCATGGGAGCCTCGACACCGCACTTCGCGCTGCAGCTGCGCGGACGCATCGCCCGCCTCGTCCGAGCGTTGCCGGCCGACCACCCCGCGCGCGTGCTCGGCGAGCAGGAGATCGCACGCCTGAGCGCCCTGGGGGTCACCGGCGAGGTCCGCGGCACGCCGCACGAGCCGGCGATCCGCCCCATGCCGTCCGTCGACGACATGGCCGCCGCGCAGGTCGCCGCAGCGGCGGACCGCTCGCACTGACCGGCGCGTCCGCCGGGCGCCCGCCGCTCGAGCCGCGGCCTCCCCGCGCTCAGCCGGAGGCGCCCCGGCTCGGCTTGCACGCCCGGGTGAAGCGACCGGCGTGACGGAGGCAGATCTCGACCTCGGCAGGCTTCCCCTGGAACGAGAACGAGTCGTCGTTGACCCCGCCCCGGCCGGATGCCGGCCACTCCCACCACGAGATGCCCCTGAACCAGCCCTCGGTGGCGATGGGGGCCCAGACGTCGAAGGCCGCGCGCACGGCCCGCGACTGCGGCGCCCGGGCCGTCCTGCCGCCCGAGCGGCGGTTCTCGGCCGCGCCCTTCTCCGGGAACGTCGCCGTGCCGGTCTGCGACAGGTAGCCGAGCGTGAAGCGCACGGGCTTGACGTACTCCTCGTGCAACGCCCGCACGAGCGCGACGGGCGGGCGCGGGAGCCCGGCGAACGACCGCGTCGCCCAGCCCTCCCGCAGCGCCGCGACCGACGGGTTGCCGCCCGCCGATCCGTCGGCCACCGGGAAGTAGGCGTCGATCGTGATGCTGTCCAGCGCGTCCCAGAAGAACGGTCTGTCCTCCGGGTCCAACGTGTCCTCGACGATCGAGTCCCACTGGGCGGCATAGGTGACCTCACCCCGGAACCCCCGGGTGCTGCCCATGAGCGCACCGGACCGCAACTGCTGGATGATCGCCCGCCACTCGTTGCGGTCGCTGACGTCGTTCGTCATCGCCGAGAGGCCGGCGCCGACGACGAACCCGTCGGCCCGGGTGTCGCGCGCCACCCGCGCGTACCGGCTGAGCATCGCCTTGTAGCTGTCGAACCACCTGCGACGGTCCGCGTCCCCCTTGTCGATGAGGTCGCGCGGCTGGGACTGCGCCTCCGTACGGCCCACGTCGACCTGCGGACGGATGAGGACCTTGAGTCCCATCGCGTGGGCCCGGCGCACCGCCGCGGCCAGCGCTCGGAGCGACGGCGTCTTGCAGAAGCGGTGATCCCGGCCCGACTGACGGCGGCAGAGCCTGCGCGAACCGAAGGAGACGTGGATCTCGTTGGCGTTCAGGGCGTCCGTACGGCGCAGATCGGAGAAGTACTGGTAGGCCGTCACGACGAACGTCACCTCCTTCGCCCGCGTGCTGCTGCGCGCCTTGCGCAGCCAGGATTCAAACCGTGGCCCTGAGAGGTCCTCCCACCAGTAGGCGCTGACCGAGACGCCCTCCTGCCACTGTGGCGCCAGCGGCGTGATCGTCCGTGCCGCGGCGGCGCCGGTCCCGGGCGTCAGGAGCATCAGGACCGCGCAGGCCACGGCTAGGGACAGGCGGCGGGGCATCGGCGATGTCGACGGTAGCGCTCGCGCCGAGCCGTCACGCCGGGCGGGTACCCTCGATCGTCCGTTGCCCGACCCGCGTCCTGACCCTTCGGCCGTCGACCCATGCCCCCCGACCGCGGCCCTGCGGCCTGAGGGCATCGCAGGCAGCACCCTCCCCGGGCCCTTTCCCGCAGGGGCGTACGCACGCAAGCTGCAGGGCGAACTGCGCAAACGTGCCCGCCTGCAACTCGTCGGCGAGGTCTTCGGCGTCCGGCGCTCGAAGACGAAGGTGTACTTCGAGCTCCGCGACACCGAAGGCGCCGTGCCCTGCTCCATGTGGTGCACGGACTTCGACAAGGCCCACCTGCCGGCCGGGGCCCTCGTCGACGGTGCACAGGTGGTGGCGGCGGGAGGCCCGGACTACTACCCGGGCTCCAGGACGTCATCGCCGTCCTTCTCGTTCGCGGTGACCGCCCTGCGCGTGGCCGGAGAGGGGGATCTGCTGGCCCGCGTCGACCGGCTGCGGCGGCAGCTCGCAGCCGAAGGCCTCATGGTCCCGCAGCGTGCGCTCGCGCGCCCGGTCCTTCCCCACACGATCGGCGTCGTGACCGGCGAGGGCGGCAAGGCCCGCGACGACGTGCTGGCCGGCCTGGCCCGCCGGGGCTGGCACGGGCGGGTGGTGTGGGCGTTCGCCCCCGTCCAGGACCGGCACGCTGCCCCGGCGATCACGCGGGCGCTGCAGGACCTGGCGGCCAGCGGCCAGGTGCAGGTCATCGTCGTCGCCCGCGGCGGCGGCTCGCTCGCGGACCTCATGGCGTTCTGCGATGAGACCCTGTGCCGCACCGTGGCGCTGCTCAGCGTCCCCGTCATCGCGTCGGTCGGGCACCACACCGACCACACGCTCATCGACGACGTGGCGGCGCTGGCGTGCTCGACCCCCACGCACGCCGCCGAGGCTGCCGTCCCTCTGCACTGCACGCAGGCGCGAGCCGAGTTGCGCGGGAGCGCCGGGCGCCTGCACACGCACGGGCGCCGCGCCGTCGTCGAGCGTGCGCGGACGCTCGAGCGCCTGGCCCGCGCCCCCGCCGAGCACGTCGAGCGCCACCGCTCCCGGCTGCACCAGAGCCTGCGCGAGATCCGCGCCAGCGCGACCCGCGGCCACGAGCGTCGTCACCGCGACGCGGCCCGGGCCGCGCTGGGCCTGTCGCGCAAGGCCGCCGCGGGGGCCGGGGCCGACGTCGGCGCGCGGCGCTCTCGCCTTGATGCCCTCACGTCGGCGCTGGGTGCCCACGACCCGGACCGGATCGTCGAGCGCGGCTATGCCGTCGTGGACGACGGCGCCGGGGCCGTCGTCACGAGCGCCGCAGATGCCCGCCGCGCCGGCACGGTCCGGCTTTTCTTCGCCGACGACGACGTCCGCGCCCACATCGAGCCGGACGCGGCCGGCGTCCCCCCGGAGCCCACCTGACCATGACCGACGAGCCCGACCCCACCCCCGACGTCCCGGCCCCCGCCTCGTACGAGACCGCGACCGCACGTCTGGAAGAGATCATCCGCCGCCTGGATTCGGGGGACGCCGGCCTCCGGGAGACGCTTGAGCTGTGCCGCGAGGGACGCACCCTCGTGGAGTTCTGCGCCGGAGAGCTCGAGGCCGTCGGCCAGGGCCTTCAGGAGTTGCGCCTGGACGAGCTCGTCGCCCGGCTGGAAGCCGGAGCCGGCAGCTGAGCCCCGTCCGCCGCTCCCACCGATCGGCTCGTAGGATCAGTCCGTGCCCAACCAAGCGTCCCTGTGGTCCCGCGTCGCGGACCTCCCCCTGACGATCGAGGACTACTCGCTGGAGCGGATGCAGCGCGACGTCTCCTCTGATTTCACCCGCGTGGCGACGACGATCCGCCTGCGGGGCGACGGGACCGACGGCATCGGCGAGGACGTCTCCTACGACGCCGAGGACCAGGATGCACTGCAGCGCGCCGGCACCGTGCAGCCGCTGGCGGGCTCGTGGACGTTGAGCACGTTCTGTGCGCACCTGCGGACCCTCGACCTCTGGCCCGAGCCCGCGCGCCACGACGCGTCGGTCCTGTATCGCCTGTGGGCGTATGAGTCCGCAGCGCTGGACCTCGCACTACGTCAGGCGGGCACGGCGCTGCACACCGTCCTGGGGCGAGAGCCGCGCCCCGTGCGCTTCGTCGTCTCCCTCCGGTTGGGCGAGCCCGCCTCACTCGCCCCGCTGCGCAGCCGCCTTGACCGTTACCCGGACCTGCAGTTCAAGCTGGACCCGACCGCGAGCTGGACGCCCGACCTCATCCAGGAGGTCGCCGCGACGGGGGCGGTGGAGTCGCTCGACCTCAAGGGCCGGTACGTCGGCTCGATCGTCGACGTGGCCGCCGACCCGGCACAGTACCGCCTGCTGCTTGACGCCTTCCCGGATGCGTGGCTCGAGGACCCCCACGACGATCCTCGCATCCTGGCGCTCATCGGCCCCGTGCAGGAACGCGTGACCTGGGACGCGATCATCCACTCGATCGACGACATCAAGGCCCTGACCCCGCAGCCCGTGATGGTGAACGTCAAGCCATCGCGGGTCGGCGGCGTCAAGTCGCTGCTGGACACGTACGACTTCTGCGAGGCCAACGGCATCGCGATGTACGGCGGTGGGCAGTTCGAGCTGGGCTGCGGCCGCGGCCAGATCCAGTACATGGCCTCCCTCTTTCACCCGGACGGCCCGAACGACGTGGCCCCCGGCGGCTACAACGACCCCGAGCCCGCTGACGGGTTGCCGCACAGCCCGCTGCCGGCCGCCGTGCAGGCCACGGGCTTCCGCTGGGGGGACGACGCGTGAGCGCCTCCGACACCCCCTCCGACTGGCCGTTCTCGGCGGTCGACACGGTCCGGTACGGCGACCTGGACGCCAACCGACATCTGAACAACGTCGTGTTCCTGCAGTTCTTCGAAGACGCCCGCATCGCCTACGTGCGGTCGCTCGCCCCCGACCACGATCCGACGGACCCCGGCGACTTCGGGATGATCTTCGCCGAGGCGCACATCAACTACCGTGCGCCGGCGTTCTACGAGGAGGAGATCCGCACGTGGATCCGACCGTCGCATCTGCGGCGCTCGAGCTTCCGCGTCGCCTTCCGCATGGTCGCCGAACGCGACGGACGACTCCTGGCCGAGGGCTGGGGCGCCCTCGTGGGCTACGACTACGCCGGCGGGCGTGCGACCACGCTGCCCGACCATCTCGTCGCGGCGCTCCGGGCGGCGGGCGCCGTCGCGGACGATCGCCAGTCCGACCCGGGAGCCTGACATGACCTTGATGCCGAAGGACCTCCCGGACGTCGTCCGCGACCTGATGCCCGGACTGCGGGCTGACCTCGAACGGCTCGTCGCGATCCCGTCCGTCGCGTTTCCCGGGTTTCCCGAGGCTCCCGTCCGGGAGGCGGCCGAGGCGACGCTGGCGATCCTGCGCGACGCCGGGCTGCACACCGCCGAGCTCGTCGAGATCCCCGGTGCGCCCCCAGCCGTCTTCGGGGAGCTGCCCGGGCCAGAGGGCGCCCCGACGGTCCTGCTCTACGCCCATTACGACGTGCAACCGGCCGGCGACGAAGCCGCATGGACGACCCCGCCGTTCACGCCGGTGCAGCGCGAAGGCCGGCTGTACGGGCGCGGCGCGGCCGACGACAAGTGCGGCATCGTCCTGCACGCCGGCGCGTTGCGCGCGCTGCTGGCCGACGGGGGCGAGCTCCCGGTCACGGTGAAGGTCATCGTCGAAGGCGAGGAGGAGACCGGGCGCGGCACCTTCCAGCAGGCGGTGTCCGCCGACACCGAGCGCTACGCGGCCGACCTCATCGTCGTGGCCGACAGCGGCAACTGGCGGGTCGGTGAGCCGACGCTGACGACGACGCTCCGCGGACTGTGCGTCGTGGACGTCGAGGTCCGAACGCTTGCGGCGCCGGTACACAGCGGGCTCTTCGGCGGACCGGTGCCCGACGCGCTGATGGCGTTGGCCCGCCTGCTGAGCACGCTGCACGACGACCGCGGGGACGTCGCGGTCGAAGGGTTGCTGCAGGGGACATGGCAGGGTCGTCCGGTCGACGAGGCAGAGCTGCGGGCGTCGGCGGACGTCGGCGAGGGCGTCGAGATGATCGGCAGCGGCACGCTCGCCGACCACCTCTACCTGCGGCCCGCCCTGTCGGCGATCGGCCTGGACGCTCCCGCGGTCGCCGGGGCCGCGAACGCGATCGTGCCGGCGGCCAAGGCCCGCATAAGCGCCCGCCTGGCTCCCGGACAGGATCCCGTCCAGGCGCAGGCCGCGATCATCGCGCATCTGCGCGCACACGTCCCTTGGGGCGCCCGGTTGACGGCGACGCCGGCCGAGGCCGCGGCCGGCGCGGTCCTCGCCGAGGACGGACCGTTCGCAGCGGCGGCGGCCCGGGCGATGCACGAGGCTTACGGCAAGGCGGCCGTCAAGGTCGGCTCCGGCGGGGCGATCCCGCTCTGCGTGACGCTGGCCGGGGCGTATCCGGCGGCGGAGATCGTGCTCTGGGGTGCTTGCGACGACGCGGCGCAGATCCATGCCGCAGACGAATCGGTCGACCTCGGCGACCTCGAGCGCGCCACGCTGGCCCAGGCGCTGCTGCTGCGGTCGCTGCGGCCGGCCTGAGCGACGGGCACCGAGCCCTAGACGTCTTCCAGGATCTGCTTTCGCAGGCGTGCGTACTCGTCGGCGTCGACGAGGCCCTGGCGCTTGAGGTCCTCGAGCTTTCGCAGGCGGGCGGCCGGCTCTTCGGGGTCGGCACCTGTGACGGGCGCCCGTGTGGGCTGGGGGAAGCTCGACCTCGTCCCCCCCGGCTGCGGCACCTGGATCCCGGCTTCGGCGAGCGACTGCATGATCGTCGTCTGCAGCTGCGCCGGGTCGCCCATGGCCGCGAGGATCCGTTCGCGGGCGCCGGTGCCGCGCAGGTCGACGACCTGGGCGGAGCCGACCGTCGCTGCTGTGGTGGAGGCGCCGCGCATCCTCTCGGCCAGGAGCGCGGCCGCGGCAGCCCCTCGCTCGTCGCCGGTGGGCACCTCGTCCCACTCGATCCGCAGGCTCGTCGGATCGGCTCGGTCGACGGTGACCGGCAGATCCTGCCCAGCCGCGGGCCACTTGCGGACCTTCGCCAGACCGCTGTGGTTGACCGCTGTCGGCAGGATGCCGTCCGCGCTGACGACCCCGTCGAGGTTGTAGTTCCCGGACGTGGAGTCCTCGGCCGGCATCGTGCAGGCGCTGACATGCAGGGTGCCCCGCACCGGGTCGGTCATCCGGCGGCTCTTGGCCCAGTCCTTGATGATTCCCATGTCAGGCAGCATCCGCCCGAAGCGCCGCAGCCACAAGGTCTGACCCGTCGCGAATCGGTCTCAGATCGGGGGGCCGGGGATACCGCACCGCAGTGAACGCGAGCGTTTGGTTGGATGCCGCCCATGCAGGAGACCATCGCCATCGCCGGAAGCGGCGCCATTGCCACCGGCTTCGCCGCCACGGCCGCCGGACACGGAAAGGTCGTGCTCTGGGCACGGTCGGACGCGTCGGCCGCCCGCGCCCGCGCCGCCATCGACAAGCTCACGAGCAGGATGGAGGGCGTCGACGGCGCCGACGTCCAGGTCGTGACGGACCTGCAGGAGCTCGCGGGCGCCTCGATCATCGTCGAGGCGATCGCGGAGGATCTGGAGGCCAAGGCCCCGCTGCTGCGCCAGCTGGCCGCCATGTCGAGCCCCGACACGATGCTCTGCTCGACGACGTCATCGCTCAGCGTGCACGTGCTGGCGTCGGCGGCCGGTGTCCCCGAGCGCTTCGTGGGCCTCCACGTCTTCAACCCCGTCACGCGGATGGAGCTCGTCGAGCTCGCGTACTCCGACGAGACCACCGACGACGTCAAGGCACGTGCCCGCGCGCCTGTGTGAGCTGCTGGGCAAGAAGGCCGTCGAGGTGCCCGACATCGCCGGCTTCGTGGTCAACCGTCTGCTCTTCCCCTACCTCTTCAGCGCCGTGGACCTCATGGAGACCTCCGGGCTGACGCCGGAGGCGATCGACACCTGCATGAAGCTCGGCGCCGGTCACCCGATGGGCCCGCTGGCGCTGCTGGACTACGTCGGCCTGGACGTCTCGTCCGCGATCGGGGAGGCCATCGGCGTCCATGTCCCCCATCGCATCCACGACCTCATCGCGATCGGCTCGCTCGGGAAGAAGACCGGAAAGGGCTTCTATACCTACGGCTGACCGGATCCCGCAGGACCCGGGCGCGCCGGCCCCCGACGGGCCGGGTGCGCTCGTCGAGGCGTTCGGTGGCCTCCGCGGCACGGTCGAGTCGTCGGTGCCACCCGTCGCCTTCGTGGTGGCCTACACCGTCTCCGGCCAGGACACGAAGGTCTCCGCGATCGTGGCCCTCGTCGTGGGCATCGTGCTCGCCGTCGTCCGTGTGGTGCGACGTGAGACGCTGCAGCATGCGCTGACGGGCCTCATCGGTGTCGCGCTGGCGGCGTTCATCGCCACACGGACCGGCAAGGCCGAGAACTTCTTCCTGCCGGGGCTCCTGGCCAACGCGGCCTACGCCCTGGTCTACTTCGTCTCGATCGTCATCCGCCGGCCGCTCATCGGCGTCATCGTGGCGGCCTTCACGGGCGCTGGAAGCGCCTGGCGCGAGGACCGGGTGCTCATGCGCACCTACACCCGCGCCAGCTGGCTGTGGGTCGGCCTCTTCCTCCTGCGTCTGCTCGTGCAGCTGCCGCTCTACCTCGCGGGATCGGTGACGGCTCTCGGGGTGGCACGCACCGCCATGGGGCTGCCGCTCTTCGGCCTGGGCATCTGGCTCACCTGGCTCGTCATCCGCCCGGTCATGGCGCCGGCGCCGGCGGCGCAGCCGGACGACGGCGAGCACGGCGTCGAGGGCGGCGCGCCGCCGCCGCGGTGACGGGACCGGCGGGATCGCCGTCGTCGCCGCCAGGCCTGTTGATCGGCCCATCGATCTCGACCGCGGGCGACCCTGTTCGGCAGCTGACACCCCGTCGAGATTTAGCGCGAGTTCAGCATGGCGGCAGATACTGCGCCTGCGAACGTTTCGCAAGTGCACCTCCTCCCCGTAGCACGGCCGGCCCGCGAAAGCGGGTCGGCTGCATGTTGGAGGCAGGCGACGAGGACCGACCGGCCCGCGCTGTGCGCGGACCGGTCTGCCTCTGAGTTGTCGGTGGACCCACCCAGGCCCACGACCTCTGCGTTGGACGCCGTCCCACCGGCGTCCGGTGTGTGACTCGCCAGGAACCGTCCCACCGACTCCGGGCAGCAGCATCAACGCTCGACGATCAAGAAACTTGCACATCGACGCGACCTGGCGCGTAGACGCTCACCCGACCCGCGCCGGACGGCGCCGCGATCAGGTGTCGTCGCCCGCGGAAGGGCTGCGGCGCTCCGCGATGCGGACGGCCTCGATGCGGTTCTCCCGCACCGACTCCACGCGGATCTGGTACCCGTTGGCGTTCACGAGATCGCCACGCTTGGGCAGACGCCCGAGCTCGGCGAAGACGAACCCGCCTACCGAGTTGTAGGCGTCGGTGTCCACCGGCAACTGGAGCCCGTGGTCCTCGAGGTCTGTGACGGCGACATGGCCGCGGACGAACCAGTCACCGTTGGCCAAGCGCCGGATGGCCCCCCCGGCGGGGTCCGTCTCGTCGTCGATCTCGCCGACGACCTCTTCGATGATGTCCTCGACGCTGACGATGCCCGCCACGCGGCCGTACTCGTCGACGACGACCGCCATGGACGAGCGCGTGCGCTGCAGGTCGGCCAGGAGATCGTCCAGCGGTTTGGTCTCGGGGACGATGGGCGCGTCGACGACGAGCGGCTCCAGCGACGCCTGCGGCCCCTCGGCCATGAGCGCGCGGGCCAGCGAGTTGGAGTGCACGATGCCGCGGACGCGGTCCTGGTTCTCGTCCTCCGTGACGAGCAGGCGCGTGTGTCCGGACGAGATGCACCGCCGCAGCGCCGTCTCGACGTCCTCGCTCGTGTCGACGGTGACGACGGCCGGGATCGGCGTCATGACCTGACGGGCTTCCTGCTCGTGCAGGTGAAAGACCCCGTGGAGCATTCCGGCCTCGCCGGCGTCGAGCTGACCGCCGGCGCGGGCCTGACCGATCATGATCCGCAGCTCCTCGGGGGTGGCGCCCTCTTCCATCGCGGTCTCCGGGTCGATGCGCAGGCTCCGCAGCATCGTGTTGGAGGTCGCGTTCAGCAGCGTGATGAACGGACGCATGACGCGCTCGAAGGCGATGAGCGGACGGGCGACGCGCAGCGCAGTGGCCTCCGCCTTGACGATCGAGAAGATCTTCGGGACCTGCTCGCCGATCGTGATGTGGATCGCGGTGACGATGACGTAGGCGATCGCGATCGAGATGCCGAGCTGCAGACCGTGCGACAGCGAGCCGAAGGCCGGCTCCACGAGCGTCGCGATCGCAGGCTCGCCGAGGAAGCCGATGCCCAGCGAGGCCAGCGTGATGCCGAACTGGCAGGCCGAGAGGTACTGGCTCAGGTCGTCGAGCAGCACGACGACGCGCTTGGCGGGGACGCTGCCACCGGCCGCGAGCTCCTCCATGCCGCCCCGCCGGCACCGGACGAGCGCGAACTCGGCCGCGACGAAGAAGCCGTTGATGAGCACCAGCACCAGGACGGCGAGAAGAAGGACCACGCTCATCGCGAGCACCCGGCAGGCCGGTGGTCAAGTGGTCCTGGCTGTCGCCGCGGACTTCGGGAAGGGTCGTCAGGCATCAGTCCGGCTGGGGTGAACGGTAGCAGCGCACCGGGCGGGTGTCGCGCCCCCCTCCTGACGGGGGTCACGGCACCCGGTTGGACGCCACGCGGGCGGCGTACAGCTGCGACGGCCCGTCCCGTTCGTCCTCCCACGTGACGACGGCCCGCCCCTCGGCCAGTACCAGCCGTGGCCGGGCGCGCACCGTGTGGCTGTCGCCGTCGTCGACGCGCAGCACGCCGCCGCGGGCCCCGGTCCGCGCGCGCAGGCGGGTCAGCCGGATCTGGGCCGCCCCGGCCGCCATGTCCTGCCAGGCGACGAGCGCGTCACCTGTCCGGGTCATGGCCAACGCCGGCGCGAACGTCGACACATGGGCGGCGCCATGGTCGTCGGCCTGGACGGGATCGTCGGTCAGGCCCGCGACCTGGACGTCGTAGAGCCGGCTGGGACGGGAGGCAGAGGCTGCGTCCTTGAACCAGTCGGTGTAGGCGACGACCGGGCGCCCGACGGCGGTCAACGCCGCCTGCGGCGTGTCCTCGAGCGCCTCGACGTCCTTGGGCGTCGGGTTGACGGTCCTCTCGGCTCCGAAGCGGCGGCCGCCGTCGGCCGACTGCCGGGCGACGACATCCCAGTCGTAGTCGCGGAAGTCGATCCAGCTGACGAGCACGTGCCCGCCACGCGCTGCGACGCTCGGAGCCCACGCGTGGTCCAGCGCGGCGGCGAGGGGGGCCACGCCGTCGGTGCGATCAAGGCGCACGGCGCCGTCGGCGCCCTCCCGCGTCAGCCGTGTGCCCCAGAGACCGGCCTGCGGGAGGTCCTCGCCTTCGAAGCGCGTGCGCTCGTCGACCCACGCCAGGTAGGCCGTCCCCGGCCCTGTTGCGGCGATGGACGGGCGCCACTGCCGCCCGTGACCGTCCTCGACGGCGGCCGGAGCACCGAAGCGCAGGCCCGCTCGTCGCGTGGCGCCGTGGGGTCGCGTCCGCACGGTCCGGACGCGTGAGCCATCCTGCCACGCGACCCACACGGTCCCGTCCGGTCCGATCGACACCGACGGCCACCACTGCTCAGCCGTGCCGCCGCGGAACACGGGCACCGGTTCGGCCCAGTGCCCGCCCCCGTCACGGGACCGGGCCACCAGGACACGGCCGGACTCTTCGAAGGCCGCGATCACCGTCGGACCCGCCGACGCCAGGGCCGCGTTGCGCTGCGGGCGCCGGCTTGCCGCGATCGGCCGCGCCGCGGTGAAGGGCGGACGACCGGCACGTCGCGGGCGCGGTCGACGCGCCTTGCGGCGGGCTTGCCCGATCTGCACGTCGGCGGCGATCACGTCCTCCACCTGACCGCCCCGGCACGGGCCCGCAAGCTGCGGGTCCGCGCAGAGCACGGGACTGGTCGGGCCCATCGCCTCCCCGGCCTGCCCCAGGCGCCGACGCCGGTCGGCGTCGGCACCGCCGGGGTCGGGCACGGACCAGCGTCCGACGGCGACGTACCCCGGCACGGGTGGCTGCCCGACCATGGCGCCGGCCGGCGTCCGCGTCGTCGTCCCCGGCTTCGTCGCGATGAGCAGCTGGCTGTCGGCCGAGAAGTCGAACACGTTGCCGGTCAGCTGCGGCAGGACGAGCGCGCGCAGGGACGGGTGACGCAGGACGTCCGACGGACCGGAACCCTGGATGTTGTCCGGCGCCCAAGGGCCCGTCGTCGCCACCGTGTCGTTCACGAAGAACTCCGGCTGGACGAGGATCTCGGCATGATCGGCGTCGAGCTTCGCCGTGATGTCGGGCATCCAGGCGTCCTTGGACGTCACGATGCCGAGGCGGCCGACGGGTGTGGGGATCGCGCGAACGCCGCTCACGTCGCCGGGCACGAGGTCAAGCTGCCCAGGGAGCTCGACGGGCGTGAGGTATGCCTTGACGGTCTTGGCGATGAGCCTGCCGTCCGGGTCGAAGACGAGCGCCATCGTCGAGGGTTTCGGCGTCGTCGCCTCGTAGGCGTAGTTCCGGTCGGGCTCGTCGGGATCACGAAGGAGCGCGACGCGGGCGGGGTCGGCGACCGCGCAGGGTCCGGCGCCGGGCGGCGCGACATACGTCGCCTTGGAGGCGCACACGACACGCCAGTCCTGGGCCAGCGTGACGCCCGCCACGAGGTACGCGTCCAGACGGTCGGCGATCTCGGCGAAGGTCTCGACGCCCGTGCGCACGAACGTGTCGGTCAGGGCGAGGGCGAGCGCGCGCGTCGGAGGAAACGGCCGGGTTGCCAGCGACGGGTACTTCGCCACGTAGTAGGCGCTGACGGTCCCGTACGACCCGAGCAGCGCGGCGATCGCGCCGACGAGGTCGGCGGATCGGCGGGCCTGCGCCCCCCGACTGCCCGTGAACGACGCCATGAGCCCGAGGTCCTCCGGCAACGTGACGAGGTCTCGCGCGGTCTGGACCGGACGCTTCGCGTCGGCCGGACCCAGCAGGCGCGAGGCGACATCGCCGGCACCGCGCTGGATGCCGGGCGCCGCGGCCGTGCGCCGACGCGCATCGGTGAGCGCAAGGAGCTTGTCGTGGAAGCGCGCACGGGAGTCGACCCAGTCCAGCGAGAACTTCGGTCCCACGGCGAACACCCGCACCGACTTGGCCTGGACCGGAGCCGGTGGCAACACCCAGGACAGCGTGACGACGAGCAGCGCCACGGTCCCGGCGATCCGGCCGGCGAGACGCGCGACCACGTCAGGCCTCACCGAGCGCGTCGATCGCCTCGGCCATCGCGTGATCGGCATCGGTCACGGTGCCGCCGGCGTCGTGCGTGCTCAGGGTCAGACGCACCTTGTTCCAGCTGTGCAGCAGAAGATCAGGATGGTGGTTGCGCGCCTGCGCCACGGCGGCCACGCGGTTCACGTAGGCCAGAGCCTGCGCGAAATCAGCGAACTGCCGGTCGCACACCAGGGCGTCGCCTTCGGTCTGCCAGCTATGGGCCATGCACTACCTTCCCTCTCGATGCGGATCGTCAGCCTTGTGCCCCACGCGACCGAGTTGCTCTACGCCCTCGGTCTGGGCGACGACGTCGTCGCCGTGACGCACGAATGCGACTATCCCATGGCTGCCCGCGCGAAGCCGCAGGTGACCCGCGACAGGCTGCCGTCCGGGCTCAGTGCGGCCGAGATCGACCGGGCCGTCCGGGAGCGCACCGAGGCCGGTGAGGCGATCTACGAGCTCGACGAGCAGCTGTTGCACGACCTGGAGCCCGATCTCATCGTCACCCAGGCGTTGTGCCCGGTGTGCGCGGTGAGCTACGACGACGTCGCCGAGGTCGCCCAGCGGATCGCAACGTGTCCCAAGGTCATCGCCCTTGATCCCAAGACGCTCGGCGAGACGATGGGCGACATCAGGACCTTGGCGCAGGCCACCGGCACGCGGGACGCCGGACTGGACCTCGTCGCGCGCCAGCGATCGCGCATCGACAAGGTGAAGCTCGCCGTGCGCCACGCCGAGCGCCCGCGCGTGGCCGCGATCGAATGGCTCGACCCGGTCTTCATCGGTGGACACTGGACCCCGCAGCTCATCGACCTGGCGGGGGGCGTCGACGTCCTCGGCCTGCCCGGCGAGCACTCCGCTCAGGTCGACTGGGCGACCGTCGCGGCCTCCGCCCCCGAGATCGTCGTATGCATGCCCTGCGGGTACGACGCCCCGCGCGCGCATCTGGAGGCCGAGCTGTACGCGCACGAGCTGCGCAGGCTCGGGGCCCGGCTGACCGTCGCGGTCGACGCGTCGGCGACGTTCTCGCGCCCTGGACCGCGTCTTGTCGATGGCCTGGAGCTGCTGGCGCATATCCTGCATCCGGGCCTCGTCGACGCACCCGCGTATCCGCCGATCACCGTCGAGCTCTAGCGCCCCGCCCGCCCGCCCCGCTTCGCCCCGCCCGCCCTCGCCTTGCCCGGACCGCCCCGCACCGTCCTCTACCTGCACTCCTCCAGCGGCCGATACGGAGCCGACCGGCAACTGCATGCGATGGCGACCGGGCTTGACCCGGACCGCTACCGCGCGCTCGTCGTCCTGCCGGACGACGGGGAGCTCGTCGGCGACCTTCAGACGGCGGGCATCGAAGTCCTCATCCGGCCGCTGGCGGTCCTGCGGCGGTCGCTCATGTCGCCGTCGGGGATCTCTCGCGTCGCCGCGGCCTGGGCGGCCGACGCCGGCGGGCTGGGACGCCTGGCCCGCGGTCGCGACGTCGCGCTCGTGCACACGAACACCTCGGTCACGCTCGGCGGCTCCGCTGCTGCCCGCGTGGCCCGGGTCCCCCACGTGTGGCACGTGCGCGAGATCTACACCGGCTTTGACCGGTGGTGGCCGGCCTACCGGCGGCTGCTGACGACCGCGGACGCCATCCCGTGTGTCTCGCGGGCCACCTGCGAGCAGTTCTCCGGCCTTGGCCCGGCGACCGTCCTCCACGACGGGCTCGCCGTCGTCCCGCGTCGTGCGGATCGCCAGGCTTCGCGTGCAGCGCTCGACCTGCCCGCCGACGCCACCGTCCTTGCCGTCCTGGGTCGGATCAGCGGCTGGAAGGGTCAGGACGTGGCCGTCCGTGCGCTCGCCGAGGCGCCGCTGCGCGACCGCGGAGAGGTCGTCCTCGTGCTCGCCGGTGACCCGTGGCGCGGCGAGGAGCGCCATCTCCGCGAACTCCATGAGCTCGCCGGACGTCTGGGACTCGCCGATCGCGTGCGCCACGTCGGGTTCCGTCAGGACGTCGACGCCGTCTACGGCGCAGCGGACGTCGTCGTCGTGCCGTCCAAGCAGCCGGACCCGTTCCCCAACGCCGCGCTCGAGGCAGCCGCGGCCGGCTGCTGCGTGGTCGCGTCCGCCCACGGGGGCGTGCCGGAGATGCTCACCCACGACCGCACCGGCGTCCTCGTGCGACCGGATGATCCGTTCGCCCTTGCGCAGGCGCTGGCGCGCCTCGTCGCCGGACCCGTCGCGGCGGGCCGCACTCGGGGCCGCTGCGGCCGTCGACGTCAACGATCGCTTCTCCACGTCCCGGATGCTCGGACGGGTGCAGTCGCTCTACGACCTGCTTGCGAGCCGCTGAGCCGGCGCCTCGCGCGCACGACCCTCGGCTGGGTCGCTCAGCCGCCGATGCCCGTGCTGCGACCCGCGACCGCAACCGCCCCGGCGACTGCGGCGATCGCGAGAACGGCGGTCGCGGCGTAGCCGAGCAGCGGCTGGCGGCGCTTGGCCGCCTCGTGCCAGGCGAGCATCGCCAGCGACCCGCCGATCAGGCCGCCGATGTGGCCGCCGATCGAGATGTTCGACAGGACGAAGCTGAACGCGAGGTTCAGCAGGATGAGCCCGCCGATGCCCGACTGGAACGGGTCGATCCCACGGCTGCGCAGCTCGAAGAACGCCGCGCCCATCAGGCCGAAGACCGCTCCGGACGCGCCGACCGTGACGGCCGTCGGCTCCACGAGGAGCGCGCCGAAGGACCCACCCAGCAAGCCGACTGCGTAGACGAGACCGAACTTCACGTTCCCCAGCACCGGCTCGAGCATGTTGCCGAGCATGTACAGGAGGTACATGTTGAAGGCGATGTGGATGAACCCGGCGTGGAGGAACGCGCTGGTGACCAGGCGCCAGTATTCGTGGTTCTGGTCGATGAGCGGACCGAAGAGCGCGCCGTTGGCGAACACCTGGTTGCTCGTGGCGGACGAGCCCACCCCGAACTGCCCGCTGGCCATGAAGGCGACGACGTTGATGAGGATGAGCGCCATCGTCACCGTCGGGTTGGCGTGCAGCGACGAGATCGTGCGGACCTGCGTCTTCTCCTTCGAACACTCAGGGCAGCGCATCCCCACCGGGGTCGGGGTCATGCACGACGGGCAGATCGGCCGCCCGCAGTTCGAGCACGAGACGCCGGTCTCCCGTGACGGGTGGCGGTAACAGGTCTGGGTCTGGGTGGCCATCGGTGGCGCCCGACGCTAGCAGGGCTTCCTCAAGCCCCGATGACCCTCGCCCCGCCCGGCCACATCAGCTCAGGGTGGCGGTGATGAGGGGGTCGGTGGTGGGTGACTGGCTGCCGCCGTTCTGCTCGTCGGTGACGAGGATCTGGTCGGCCCCGGCCACGGACTCCTCGATCTGCACGACGGCGCTGCCGTCGCTCTTGCGGACGTTGAAGAGCGTATGCGTCGGGATGATCTTGTCCCCGCGCTTGAGCCACACCTGGTAGACGCGGCTGAACGGCGCACCCGGGAGGTTCTTGACGTGGAGGGCGGCCTTGCCGTCCTGCAACGCGACGGTGACGCGGGCGCCCGGATCGGTGACCTGGGCGCTGATCGTGCGCGGGGTCGAGACATTGTCACCGCTCAGCAGCACGCCGCCGAAGACGCCCACGAGCAGCAGCACGCCGGCCAGCGCACCGGCGACCGCCGGCCGCAGCGAGAGGCCGGCGGCCCACCCCCAGCGGCGGGAGCGTTTGGGCTCGGGGACGCGGTCGGCCTCGGGGCCTGCAGCGCGGAGCAACTGGGCCTCGGCGTCGACGACGGACATGATCCGGTCCCTGAGCATCGGCGGCGGCACGAACTGCGGCGCGGCCAGCGGGAGGGCGTCGACGGCGACCTGCAGCGACTGCACCTCACGGCGGCAACCTTCGCAGTCCGAGAGGTGCGAGCTGAACGCCTGCTGCTCGGCGTCGGGAAGCGCACGCAGCAGGAAGGCGCCGACGTCGTCGGCGTGATCGCAGGCCAGATGGTCGGGATGGTCGTGATGTCCGCTCATGACGGAAGCTCCTGAAGTCCGGCGAGTTGGTGGCGCATCTTCTCCAGCCCGAGGCGCATGCGGCCCTTGACGGTCCCGATCGGGCGTGCCGAGCATCTTCGCGATCTCGGAATGGGTGAAGCCGCCGAAGTAGGCGAGCTCGATGACACGGCACTGCTCCGCGGGCAGGGTCTCCAGCGCGGTCCGGACCTCCTTGGCCTCCTCGCGGCGCCCCGCCTCGACGTCCGTGCGCTCGCGAGCCTCGAAGCGCTCCTCGAGCCCTTCGTCGCTGGCGCGGCGCTTGTCGTGACCGATGCGAGCGCCGCAGGGCGTCGATCGCGCGGTTGTGGACGATGCCCAGCACCCAGGTCCGGACGCTGCCGCGTGACCGGTCGTACCGGGCGTTGGAGCGCCAGAGGCTCAGAAACGCCTCCTGCACGACGTCCTCGGCCGCGTTGCGGTTCTGGGTCATGCGGTAGGCCAGGGAGAACGAGGCGGTGCTGTGTCGCTCGTAGATGATCGCGAACGCGGCGTTGTCGCCCTTGCGGACCAGCTGCATCAGATCTTCATCGGCCATGTCCACGAGTGCCATCGCTGGAGTCTTCGGGTCGCTCATCGGATCGGATCACCGGCGAGGGACGACTTCTTCGTGGGCATGGCTCTCCTTATCGGTCCAGCAGGCGACGGGCCTCGTCGGCGACGGCGCGGACCGTCTGCTCCGCGTAGTCGAGTGGGTCGCTCGCGTGGTCCGCGGCGCTTGCCGCGGCCCTGATGTACCCGCAGCGCGACGAGCGCTGCCCCGGCCCCGGCGCCGACTGCGGCGGCCACCACCGGGCGCGCGACGCCGCGGCCCAGCGGCGCGGGTCGCGGATCGCGGCAAGCTCCCACGCCTCGAGCTCTTCGGCGACGATGTCGGTGACCGAGGTGAGGGTCACGTCCAGGCGGGCGGCGAGGTCCTCGGGCGGATCGACCGGCGTCAGCGCGCGCCGCAGCAGCGCCCTCCAGGTCGACGGGCGGTGGGGACGGGTCCGACGCCATCAGGCTGCGATCCCCTGAGCGGCGACGATGCCCTCCAGCTGCTTGATCGCGCGGTGGATCAGCACCTTCGTCGCGCCGTCCGTGCGGCCCATGGCGCGGGCGATCTCGCGGTTGTCCATCCCGAGGGCGAAGCGCATGATGAGCGCCTCGCGCCGGTCGTCGGGCAGCTGCTGGACGCCGTCGAGGATGCGCGCCAGCTCGTCACGGCCCTCGACGAGGTCCTCCGTCGTGTGCACGGTGCGCAGGTGCTGCGTGTCGTCGATCGGCGTCTGGGGCTTGCGCGACCGATCGCGGTACAGGTTGGCCGCGAGGTTGTGCGCGATACGGATGAGCCACGGGCGCAGCGGGCGCCCGTCGGACTCGGCCACGGCCCGCTCGAAGTGCCGGTAGGCCTGCAGGAACGTCTGCTCCGTCAGGTCCTCCGCGTCGTGGTGGTTGCCCACCCGGTAGTACGAGTAGGAGTACACGTCCTTCAGGTGCGCGCGGTAGAGCTCGGAGAACTCGCGGTCGAGGGTGGCCTTGTCCACGCACCTAGCCTACGCATACGCCCCCGACGGGCGCCGACGCGGGTCAGCGCCGGTCGGCGGCGTGCGCCTTGAGGCGGTTGCGGACCTGCAGGACGACGAGGGCAGCCCCGGCGACGGAGCCCGCGGCCACCGCCACGACGGGGCGCGTCACCCCCGAGACCCAGTTCCTCGGATCCCGCATCGCCGAGAGCTCCCAGGCCTCGAGCTCTGAGCCGGCCAGGTCCGCGATCGAGGTGAGCGTGTGTTCCAGCCGGGCAGAGAGGTTCGCCGGCGGGTCCACGGGACGCAGGGCGCGCTGCAGCAGCGCCTCGAGATCGATCTCCGGAAGGAAGGCCTCGGCCATCAGGCAGCCCTCCGCGGCCCGGTCAGCCTGACCGGTGTCGTCACTGCGTGAGCCCATTCTCCGGCGTCGCGATCGCCCTCGACGACCGCGGCCAGTCCGGCCACCGCAGGCGCGCGGACCCCGTCACGGCCCAGCGCCGCTGCGAGAAGCGGCAGGACGTGCAGTGACTCCGCCGTCTGACCCAGGCGCGGTTCGATGTCCGCCCGGGCGACCCCGAGCGCGAGCAGCTCACCGGCGCGCCGATTGCGCGAGGTCGCCTCGACGACGGTGGCGACGAGGTCGCCGGCGCCGGCGAGGCCGGTGAACGTCTCGGGCATGGCCCCTCGCGTGCGTGCGTAGGCGCTGATCTCGCCGAAGACCTGCCCTGCAGCGGCACCCGCGGCGTTCGGTCCGGCGACGGCAGCAGCTGCGGCTGCGAGCACGGCGACGTGCTTGGCGGTCGCGGCGAGCTCGACGCCGATGACGTCGCAGGTCGCTTCGATGCGGAAGCCGGCGCCGCCGAACACATCCGTGAGCTGCTGGAGGAAGGCCGGGTCGTCGCTGGCGGCGACGAGCGACGCCCCGTTGACCACGGCGTCCGCCGCGTGGCCGGGGCCCGCAAGACAACCGACCGCTGCGGTGGGCACGCGGGCGGAGACGTACTCGACGGCCGTGGTGCCCTCGTCGGTGACGACGCCCTTGGAGAGGACGAGCACCCCGGCACGCGAGCGGATGCCGGCCCCGTGCTCGGCGACCGCGACGGGCAGGGCGTTCGACGGGACGGCGAAGACGACGAGATCGGCGGACGCGAGGTCCAGGTCGGCGGCGCGGACCACACGCAGCTCCTCCGGCAGCGTCAAGCCGGGCAGATAGCGTGCGTTGACGCCGCCGGCAGCGGTGATCGACGCGACCTGCGTTTCGGTGCGGCAGCCGAGCTGGACCTCGATACCCGAGCGCTGCAGCGCGACGGCGATCGACGTACCCCACGCTCCGGCGCCGACGACGGCGGCGCGGCGGACCGGAGGCAGGCCGCCGAGCCACTCCCACTGGAGCATGACGTTCGGCCAGATGCGGTCGGTGACCGCGCGGGCGAGATCGGCGCTGGGGTTCTCGACCTTGGGGAACTGCAGCGGCTTGCCTGCGCGGATGCGGACCTTGTGCGGGCGTATGCGCCAGCGCTTGCGGATGTTCTCGGTGCCGATGACGGCGAGCGGCACGATCGGGGCGCCGGTCTCCAGCGCCAGCCGACCGACCCCGCGACGGGGCGCGCCCAGGGCGCCGGGGCGCACGCGGGTCCCCTCGGGGAAGATGAGGACGCAGTCGCCACGCTCGAGGATCGCGCGGGCGGTGCCCATCGCGTCGCTGTCTCCGTTGCCGCGGTCGATCGGGAACGCACCGAGGGAGTTGAGGAACCACCCCTGCAGACGTCGGGAGAACAGCTCCTTCTTCGCCACGTAGTACATCGGGCGCCGCACCATCGTCGCGATGACGAACGGGTCCAGGAAGGAACGATGGTTGGCGGCGAAGATGATCGGGCCGCCCTGCGGAATGTGCTCGCGCCCGATCCGGCTCAGGCGGAAGTACACGTGGAAGAACGGCTGAAAGGTCGCACGGACCAGCCAGTACACGAGCGGGTTGACGCCGGCGTGGCGGGCGCGGTCCAGAAAGGCGTTGCGCGACATTGACTGGCATACCCGCATGCGGCCGCCGGGGTTACAGTTGACGTCATGTCGATCGACCGTGCCAAGACCGCCCGCGGAGCCGTTGCCGGGGCGGTGGCTGCCCTCGTCTGGGCCGCCCAGCAGCCCGTCGACAAGCGGGTCTTCGGTGTGCCGTACGACGACTGCGAGTTTCTCGGGGCCGGCGCGACCGACGGGCGGGCGGCCCTGCCGCTCGGCTGGGCCCTGCACACGGCCAACGGTGCAGCATTCGGCGCGGCCTACGCCAACGTCGCGCCGCGGCTGCCGTTGCCCTCGTGGGCCCGCGGTCCGGCGGTCGCCCTTCTCGAGAGCACCGTCCTGTGGCCCGGGACGGCGTTCGTCCCGCGCCTGCATCCACGGGCTGAGCGCTTTCCGCAGCTCTGGGGATCACGTGCCGCGTTCGCGCAGGCGACCTGGCGGCACCTCCTCTTCGGCGTCGTCATGGGCGAACTGGAGCGGCGGCTCAACGCCCCGGAGGTCGAGGAGGTCCCACCGACGTACGAGCACGTCGTCTCGACGAACGGCCACGCCCCCATCGACCAGACGTTGGTGACGATCGTTCCCACGACGCGCGGGGACGCGGACGACGCAGCCTGAAGAGCGCCCGGCCTGGGCTCAGCGTGTTCCGTGCACGGACGGGCCCCGCTCAGAGGTCGAGGTGGAGCTGCGCGGTCGGCTTGAGCGCCTCGACCCGCGGTGGCGCGTCCGGGGCTCCCGCCGCCTTGAAGACCTGCAGGACGTCGCGAAGCGCGAGCGGGCGCGCGGGGCGCCCGTCGCAGCGTTGGACGGTGATGCGCCCGAGGCGACTGCCCAGCACCACGGCGTGGAAGCGGCCGCCGTTGTCCTGGGCCAGGACGACGTCCCCGGGTGAGATCGGCACGCTCATCGCTTCGCAAGGGTACGGGGTGGGCGGGCGTTGTCCTGCCCACCCCGACGCGGGGCGCTAACCCGCGGGGGACGGCTCGACGACCCAGATGTAGTTCCCGTCGGGGTCGCGCAGCGAGAACATCGTCGGGGCGCCCGGCATCGACCTGGGCTCCTCGTCCAAGTCGACCGAGCCGACAGCGGTGAGCCGGCGGTGCTCGCCGACGACGTCCGGCGTCTCGACCCCGATCGAGCCGCCGCCGGCGCTGCCGGACATCGGCGGGTTCAGCGACAGGCTCGCGGTCGAACCAGGCGGGGCGACCTCGAGCCAGCGGTTCTCGCCTTCGGCACCGAAGCGGACGTCCTTGCGGACCTCCCAGCCGAGTTTCTCGGTGTAGAAGGTGACGGCGGCGTCCACGTCCGTGACGCTGAACATCGTGACGGCGATGCCCGTGACGGTGGTGGGGGTCTGCGTTGTTTCGCTCATGCCCCTCAGACGGCGGCTCCGCGCGGAACTCATCGGTCGCGTCCACCGGGAGAAACAGAGAGCCTCCACCGGGAATCGAACCCGGGTACCTCGTTTACAAGACGAGTGCTCTACCACTGAGCTATAGAGGCGCGGCGGCGGATCTTACGGCTTGACCGCACCCGGGATCCGCGCGCGCCTACCGAGCCGTGAGGGTCGCGGAGGCCTCACGGACGAACGCCCACGGCGTGCGCGATCCGAAGCGACACGTCGGGCCTGAGATCGCCGAAGCTGTACCGCCGGCCGGTCCGCGACCTGATCCGGAGGCTGGCTGTCCCCCGGCGGCGGGGCCAGTCGAGCTTGGACTGCACCCGCTCCACGTCCCGGAAGCGCAGGGACCGGACCCGGTGTGTCGGCTGGTCATCGGCCAGCCACAGCAACCGGCGGTCGGTGAGCGCCAGACGGGCCTCGGGGCTCGCCCAGGTTGCGGTGGGGACGACGAGGTGGACGGCCTCACGCTGCTCCAGCGCCGCCAGCAGCTCCGCGCCGAGGGCTCGCCGGGTGGCCTCGGGCAACCAGGCCCCACGCCGACCGGGGACGGCGACCGACGGCACGCCGGTCTCCGCCTCCTTGGCGACAACGAGCCCTGCGTCCGCCGCACGGTCTCGGATCTCGTCGTAGGCCGCGTTGATGCGAGCCATCAGGTGAGCTGCCCGCGGGTCCTCGGCGACGTCCGGGTGGTGGCGCTTGGCCAGCGCCCGGTAGGCGGCGGTCGCCTCCTCCAGCGACGCATCCGGCGGGACGCCGAGGACTGCGTGTGCATCCACGTTCCGGGTGCTCCGTCAGGCCTGCTCGACGACGATCACGCAGGCCACGGTACCGCCACGACTGCGGCCTCCGTGCGGTGGCGGCGGGTCTTGTCATCATCGACCGCATGGCGACGCCCACCCCAGCTCCGGCACCCGTCAAGCCCAGCCTGCGCGGCGTCTCCCACCAGCTTGCCTTCTTCCTCGCGGTGGGGCTGGGGCTCGCGCTGGTCGGGACGGCGGACGGAGGCGCCGCGACGACGACCGCCGCGATCTACGCGACCGGGGTCTGCGGATTGTTCGGCGTCAGTGCCCTCTACCACCGTCGCACCTGGGCGACGGACCGCTCGCGCGCCTGGATGCGGCGGCTGGACCATTCGATGATCTTCGTGTTCATCGCGGCGACCTACACGCCGATCGCGGTCCTGGCGCTGACCGGCACCCTCGGGACCGTCATCCTCGCGGTCGTCTGGGCCGGCGCGCTGGCGGGCGTCGCGCTCTCGATGGCGTGGCCGGGCGCGCCGAAGTGGCTCACCGCGCTGGTGTATGTCGCCCTGGGCTGGGTCGCCGTGGCGGCGATGCCGCAACTCTGGGAGAGCCTCGGCCCATGGTCGGTGGCCGGGCTGGCCCTCGGCGGTGTGCTCTACACGCTGGGCGCGGTGGTCTACGCCCGCGGCCGGCCCGATCCGCGGCCCGCCGTCTTCGGCTACCACGAGATCTTCCACGCGTTCGTGGTCGTGGCGGCGGCGAGCCACTTTGCCGTGATCGCCTTCGCCGTGCTGCCGTCAGCCGACTGAAGGCAGCGGAGCCTTAGACCGTCCGGCTTGCATCATCCGCCGCGTGTGTGACAGTCTGACGCTCGATGTCACATCGTCTCCATGTGATCGCGAACGATCCGCCCGCCGGCGAACGACCTGAACCGCTCGACGACGTCGACAGCGCCCTGCTGGACGCCGCCCGCGACTCGGTCATGGCCGTGGGGTTCCGCCGCACGACGCTGACCGACGTCGCCCGTCGTGCCGGGGTGAGCCGGATGACCGTGTACCGGCGCTTTCCCGACGTCGAAGCCCTCCTGCAGGCCTTGATGACGCGCGAGTTCCTCACGGTCCTGACCGACGTCGTCCGCGTCGAGGCGTCCACCGCCCGCGCGCGGCTGGCCGTCGGCGTCACCCGCGGTGCGCACGCCCTCAGCGAGCATCCCCTCTTCAACAGGCTCATGGACGTCGACCCGGAGTTGCTCATGCCGTACGCCTTCCACCGTTACGGCGCCTTCCAGCGCGCGGTGCTCGTGGCCTTCGGTGCCTTGATCCGCGAAGGCGTCCGCGAAGGGTCGATTCGCGACGAGGACCCCGAACTGCTGGCGACGACCATCGAGCTCATGGTCCGCGGCGCCGTCCTCGGGGCGCGAACGGAAGAGGTCGCCGCCCGGCGCGCGGCGATCTGCGCGCAGCTCGGCACGATGATCGACCGGGGGCTCAGGCCATGAGCGCGCGGCACTCCTCCCGCCTGGACGCGCGGCGCCGGGCGGAGGACCTTGCGACGCTCGCGGACGGCCAGACGGTCGACGTACTCGTCGTCGGCGGCGGGATCACTGGCGTCGGCGTCGCCCTCGACGCGGCATCCCGCGGGCTCTCCGTCGCGCTGCTCGAGCGCGAGGACCTGGCCAGCGGCACGAGCCGCTGGTCCTCCAAACTCGCCCACGGTGGTCTGCGCTACCTCGCCCAAGGTGACGTGGGCGTCGCCTGGGAGTCGGCTGCCGAGCGTGCGATCCTCGTCGACCGCACCGCGCCGCACCTCGTCCGGGCGCTCCCCCAGGTCATGGCCTTGCACGAAGGGGTCTCGGCGACGAGCGGCGGCCTGTACGAGGTCGGGATCCGGCTCGGGGACGGCCTGCGCATGGCGGCCCGGACCAGCGGGCGCCGTCTCCCCCGGGCACGCAGGATCTCCGCCGCCGAAGCGCTGCGCTGGGTGCCTGCCCTCGACGCGCACACGCTGCGCGGCGCGCTCCTCTCCTGGGACGGGCAACTCGAGGACGATGCTCGCCTCGTCGTCGCGCTCGCCCGCACGGCGGCCGCCCACGGGGCGCGGATCCTGACCCACGCACCGGTCGTCGCACTTCACGGTCGACGGTGCAGAGGCCCGGGACGTCCTCACCGGAGCGACCTTCCGCGTCCGCGCCCGTCACGTCGTCAACGCCACCGGCGTCTGGGCCGGGGAGCTCGCGCCCGGGGTGAAGCTACGTCCGAGCAAGGGCTCGCACCTGCTCTTCGACGGCGCGCGCCTCGGTGACCCGGCGGCCGCGTTGAACGTCCCGGTCCCCGGGCACTTCGGTCGCTTCGTCTTCGCGCTCCCGCGCCCGGACGGCCTCGTTCTCGTCGGGCTCACGGACGAGCCCTACGACGGCGCGATCCCGGACGTCCCGCTCGTGGACGACGCCGAGGAGCGCTTTCTCCTCGACACGGTCTCGACCGCGCTCGAGCGGCCGCTGACCGCCGAGGACGTCGTCGGGCGTTTCGCCGGTCTGCGACCGCTGCTGGACACCGGCGACGGCGACGGCTCCACCGCCGACGTCTCGCGCCGCCACGCGGTCATCGAGGACGAGGCGACCGGCGCGCTCACCGTCGTCGGCGGCAAGCTCACGACCTACCGGCGCATGGCCCAGGATGTCGTGGATCGCATCGCCGCCCGGCCCGGGGTCGCCGCGTCACGCTGCCTGACGCATGCGTTGCCCGTCGTCGGCGCGCAGGCCCCGCAGGTGCGCGCCGCCGGCGTCCCGGTGACGCTCACCCGCCGTTACGGCTCCGAGGGCGCTGCCGTCCTCGCCCTCGCCGCAGACCGACCCGAACTCCTCGAGCCCCTCGCCACGGGCGTCCCGGTCATCGGCGCCGAGGTCCTCTGGGCGGTCCGCCAGGAGGGCGCGCTGACCGTCGACGACGTCCTGGAGCGCCGCACACGCGTCGGCCTCGTCCCCGCCTGGCGTGCCGCCGCCGAACCCGTCACGCAGCGCCTCATGGCCGAGTTGCTGCAGGAGGTCCCCGCATGAGCCTCACCGACAGCGACACCGAGCACGGCCCCGCGCAGGATGACGGCGCAGGTGCCCCGGCCGCGCCTGTGCCACGCCAGCGCTGGTGGGGCTGGGGCCAGGACGGTCACGACGGACCGCTGCCCGCAGGCGCCGCGGCCCTTCTGCACAAGGAGCTCGGCGCGAGCGGCGAGCGCACCGAGCCCGTCGGCCTCGCAGACGTCGAGCTGCCGCCGGCCGAGCTTCCGCAGGCCGCTCGTGACGCCCTCGTCGCGGCGATCGGCGCGGCGTACGTCACCGACGACCACGCCCAGCGGGTCTCCCACGCGGCAGGCCGCAGCTATCCGGACCTCTTACGCCTGCGCAGCGGTCGGCTGGACTGTGCGCCGGACGCCGTCGTCTTTCCGGCCGACGCCGCCGAGGTCCAAGCCGTCCTGGCGGTCTGCGTCGAACACGACCTTGCCGTCGTGCCGTTCGGCGGCGGCAGCAGCGTCGTCGGCGGCGTGGACGCCCTGCGTGCCGGCCACACGGCCGCGATCTGCCTGGACGTCACCCGGCTGAACCGCCTCGTGCACCTGGACGCCGAGTCGCAGCTGGCGACGCTCGGTGCGGGCGTGTACGGGCCCGATGCCGAGGCGCTGCTCGGCGAGCATGGGCTGTGCCTGGGGCATCTGCCGCAGTCGTTTGAGTTCTCGACGGTCGGCGGGTGGGTCGCCACGCGCTCCTCCGGCCAGGCCTCGACGGGCTACGGGCGGATCGATGCGCTCGTGCGTGGGCTGAAGGTCGCCACGCCGACGGGACAGATCACCGCCCTTCCCGTCCCCGGCACCGCCGCAGGCCCGGACCTTCGCGACGTCCTCGTCGGGTCTGAAGGCACGCTCGGCGTCATCACCGAGGCGACCGTCCGGGTTCGCCCGCTGCCGGAGAACCGCCACAGCGAGATGTGGGCGATCGACGGCTTCGCCGCCGGGGTGCAGGCCGTGCGGGAGCTCGAGCAGTCAGGGGTGGCCGCCGACGTGACCCGCCTGTCGGACGAGGAGGAAACCCGCTTCAGCCTCGCTGTCGCGGGCGGGGCCGCAGCCTCTGCGCTGTCGCTCTACCTCCGGGCTCGCGGGCGCTCGCGGCCCTGCCTGCTGCTCCTCTCCTTCGACGGCAGCCCGGACAGCATCCTCGAACGGCGCCGCCGCGCCGCACGCGTGCTGCACCATCGCGGGGCGGTCGACCTCGGGGGGCGGCCCGGAGCCGCCTGGGAGGCCGGGCGCTTCCACGGCCCCTACCTCCGCGACGAGCTCATGAGCACCGGGTTTCTCGTCGACACGCTGGAGACCGCGACCTCCTGGAGCGGCATGCTCGACCTGTACCGCGCGGTCGGCGCGGCGATCCGCCAGACGCCTCAGCGGTCGCGGAACGCCGCCGCTCGTGGGGTGCCACGTCAGCCACCTGTACCCCACGGGCGGGTCGCTCTACTTCACCTTCCTGGCCCGAGCCGAGCGCGGGGCGGAGCTCGAGCAGTGGCGCGCTGCGAAGGTCGCGGCCGGCGACGCGATCGCGGCGGCCGGGGCGACGATCACCCACCACCACGCCGTGGGCCGCGACCATGCGGCGTGGCTCCCGGCCGAGATCGGGCCTCTGGGCGTCGGTGTCCTTCGCGCCGTCAAGGCGCAACTGGACCCGACCGGGATCATGAACCCCGGAAAGCTCATCCCCGACGAGGGCTGAGCCGGGCGGGTCACTGCTCGTCGGCGCGCGCTAAGCCGTGTTGCCGCAATGGTCCCGCGCGACCTTGACGCTGACACGCCTGGCGCCCCGGGGCAGGCGGGCCGACCACGTCGGCGTCGTCCCTCGCGGTGCCTTCGCCTCGATCGTGCCTGCCCGGCCCGCGCGGCTGACGTAGGCCAAGGTCACGCTCCCGTGGCGAACGAGCCGGGGCAGGGCGAGGAGCGTGTCCTTGCCGGGCTCGGGGTACGTCACCAGGACGCGCGCGATGCGGCCGGGCGAGACGGTCAGCTCTCCGACCTGCAGGGGTGCGAGCGGACCGAGCCGGAACGGGTTCGACAACAGCTCGTAGCCCTTGACCCCACCGCCACGATCCGCGTTGCCGCTGACCTTGAAGCGGTAGGCGCCACGGGGGTCGCACTCCGAGAACTGCCACGTGTCCGTCCACGTGCCGTCCTTGAGGACCGTCGTGTCACGCAGGCCGTCGTCGGTGCCCACCGTCACCCACCTGCCGCCGGACCCCTGGCGCTGCATCGTCACGAGCGCCCTGTCGCGGGGTGCATCGACGGCTGGGTCTCCCCCCGTCCACGCGAACGTCGCCCTTGCGAAGCGGGCGACGACCGCCGGCGGTTGCTTGACGATCCGGCCTGCTCCGGGCGTCACCCGCGGGGAGTTCCCGCCGACGCCGACGCCGACGCGGATCGGCTCCGATGCGCCGGGCGGCGACGTGCGCCCCTTGGTGAGGTCGCCGGTCAGTGCGGCCGCCGTGTTGCGCCAGCGCGCGCCCTGCTGGCGACCGAAGAGCGTGAACGACCCCTCGTACTCGCACGCGTCGTACTCCTCCGGCGTGGCGGTGTAGGACACGTAGCCGTTGGCCAGACCCGCGATGACGACCTTGCCGAACGCCCCACCCGCCGCCTCCAGGGACGCCTTGCCGATGCGCCGACCCATCGTCTTCGTGACCTCCGACGGCAGAGCGACGATGCCGAGGGACCCCATCCGCCAGACCGAGACGGGCACGGTCGACGGCGCGAGGAGGATGCCCGTGACGCCGGGGAACTTCGGCTCCTGACCCGGGATGTTCGGTCCTCCCAAGGGGGAGCAGACGCCGTCGTCGCCGAGCACCCCGCCGTACCCGAGCGACTGCAGCGGACCGACCGGCTCGCCGTCGGCCGGCGTGCCGTCGAAGCTGATGAGCGTCCTGCGTGAATCGATCGAGAAGTTCTCCGAGAGCGACGCTCCCGCCGACCCTCCAGGCGCGCAGGATGCCCGCGCGCCTGGCGTTCGCCGGCGAGGTTCGCGCTGGCGAAGTCGTTCGGGATGCTCTGGACCTTCTGGCCGCCGATCACGTCCGGGTCGCCGCTCGGGCTGATGTCGCCTTCGGCGGAGTTGCTCCAGACGTCGACGAAGGGACGCCTGGCCGGGCGACGCCGTCGGCACCGCCTCGGCCGTGATCTTCGCCTCGGCCAGGCGCGCTCCGGCACCCGCGTTGTCGCCCGAGAAGAGTGCGTTCTCGTCGCCGAAGGTCGTCGGATGGACGGCGAAGTTCGACCACGCCGCGATCGGCGAGCCGTCGGCGGCGTCCACGCGCAGGACCGTCATGTCCGGATCGATCGACCCCAGTTGGGCCGCAGTCTTGTCCTTCGGCGTCTCGGGGTTTCGCAGGTATGGCTCGTAGGAGCGGTTGCGGCTGCCGTTGGTGATCTTCGAGATCGCAAAGCCGGCCTTGGCGGGTGCCATCGCCGCGTGCGCTTCGCGGATCGCCTTGACGACCCCGTCCCTGACCTCGGCGTAGACCCGCGGGTCGAACAGGTCCCCGCCCAGCACGGCGTACCCCAGGTTGCTCTCGGTCGGCCAGATCGGCCCTGCCGAGGCGTGGGTGTGGGTCGCTGACAGCAGCAGGGTGTCGGCGGTGATCCCGATGTCGGAGACGCGCTCCAGCACATCCTGGATGAGCGAGTACGGCACCCCTCCCAGGTCGGCCTGCGCGAGCGCCCAGGTCCGGCCCCCCTGCGCGAGCACCAGCGCCCGGGTGCGGATCCGCAGATGGATGCCCTCGCTCGGCACGAAGGTCTTGGCGTAGTGACCTGAGCCGGGATCGCCGAACAGGTTCATCAGGACCGCCGGTAGGCGGGTGGGATTCGCCACCCCCGATCGCGCCGTGTACGCGAACATCGGGGTGCCGACCGCCGGGGTGATGTCGGCCGACGCTGCACCCGCCCGCAGCTGGGCGTCCGCACCGGCCGCCGGCAGGGCGACCGCCCAGAGCGCGACGCAGACGACGCCAAGAGACCACCGGTGTCGGTACACGCCGTGAACCTACCGACGCCGGGCGACGGACGAGCCGGCGCGCAGGCGGTAGAACTCCCTCTGCGGGCCGTCGGCGCCGTCTATGCTCTCGGTCGAAAATCGACCGGCCTCCCGGCTGGTCGACCCGACCGAAAGGCACATCTTGCGGAAGACCCAGAACGCGCTCTTGATGACCGTCGCGACAGCGGCCCTGCTGACCGCCGGAGGCTGCGGCGGGGATGACAGCTCCGACAAGCTCGCCAAAGCCGACCTCGCGAAGAAGGCCGACGCGGCATGCGTGAAGTACAACGCGAAGGTCAAGACGCTCGGCGAGCCCACCGACGTCAAGAGCTTCGGCCCCTACCTGGACAAGCTCGTGCCGCTCACGACCTCTCTCCGCGAGGAGCTGCGCGCGCTGAAGCCCGATGACGCCGTGAAGGCCGAGTGGGAGGCGAACCTGAAGGACTTCGACGTCCAGCAGAAGGGGCTCAAGGACGCTCAGGGTGCGTTGGGGTCCGGCGACGAGGCGGAGTTCCAGCGCATCGTCGAGGACCTGGCGCCGCTCAGCGACGCCTCCGACAAGAAGCTCGACGCCTTCGGCGCGCCGCACTGCGGCAGCAAGAGCTCGTAAGCGCCGCCCTGGGGCGGAGCGGAGGCGCCCTCGGGCGCGCTCCGCTCCGCCCACGGACTGCTCTAGCGTGCGGGCGATGCGGATCGCGATCGCCACGTGCGCCCAACTGCCTTCGGGCTTTCAGGAGGACGACCTGGCCGCCGACCTGAACGCCACGTGGTCGATCTGGGATGACCCCGATGTCGCGTGGGACGCGTTCGACGTCGTCCTCGTCCGGTCGGTCTGGGACGCCGACCGTCGCCGGGACGAGTTCGTGCGCTGGGCGCACGACGTCGCCGAGCAGACGCGCCTGCTCAATCCGGCCGACGTCCTTGAGTGGAACACGGACAAGCGCTACCTCGGCGAGCTGCCGGGGGCCGGGCTGCCGACCGTCCCGACCCGCTTTCTCGCTCCGGGCGAGCCGCTGCACCGTGAGATCGTCGACGCTCTCGGCGATCCGGCCGAGATCGTCGTCAAGCCGGCGCAGTCGGCCGGCTCGCGCGATACCGCACGCTTTGTGGCGGACGATCTCGCCGGAGCCGTGGCGCTCGCCTCGCGCATCCACGCCGAGGGGAAGGTCGTCATGGTCCAGCCGTACCTGGACTCCGTGGACCGGCGCGGCGAGACGGCGCTGCTGTACTTCGGCGGCGCCTTCTCGCACGCGATCGGCAAAGGCCAGATCCTCCACGCGGGCGCCGCGCCGATCAGCGGGGACGACCACGCGGACCCCGAGATCACCCGCCGCACCCCGTCCCGTGCCGAGCGCAACGTCGGCGACGACGTCATCGCCTGGCTCATGCAGCGCTTCGGCCCGCTGGCCTACGCCCGCGTGGATCTCGTCGACGACGCGGACGGCCGCCCGGTCGTCATCGAGCTCGAGCTGACCGAGCCACACCTGTACCTCCCGTGGGGCGACGGCGCGACGGATCGTCTCGCCGGCGCGGTGCGGGCGCTCGCGCGCTGACCGGCGCGGCCCCGGTTCAGGCCTGCGGCACCCAGGCACCGTCGGAGCGGCCGAGGCGGATCTCCCGTGTCTGGCCGTCGATGAGGGCGCTGAAGACGGCCTCGTCGGCCTCCGTGCCCGGCTTGTCGATGACCTGCACGAGATGCAGCGCTTCGATGGTGCCCGGGCCGGCCGCGGCCCGGGCTGCCGCCTCGAGGCTCTCGCGCGCCCAGCCGTTGTCGTCGGCGTGCGCTTGGGCCAGTGCCTCGTTCGCCGCGGCGAGGCGCTCGCGCAGCAGCGCGTCACGCGCCTCGGTGCGACGGCGTGCGATGCGCGAGCCGACGACCACCACGAGGATGAGCGCAGCGGCGATGGCCAAGAGGACGATGTCCAGGGTGTTCACGCAGCAGAGCGTAGATGAGCCGCCTCTTAGGCGTGCGTCCTCCCCGGCCGGGCGCCTGGGCCGGGCGGCGGCGGTCCGCCCGTCAGTTCAGGACGGCGCGGCTCCCGAGATGGACGCCGATCTTGCGCTTGACGCGTTGCAGCGCGTTGTCCACCGTCTTCGTGTCGCACCCGATCCGCTCGCCGACCTGCTCGTACGAGTAGCCGTCGAGATAGAGGGCCAGGACGCGCGACTCGAGCTCGCTCAGGGCACTTGAGAGACAGTCGACGAGCGACCGCAGCTCCTCGGAGCTGATGACCTGGTTGACCGGATCGTGCACCGTGGGGCCGGGGATGATCTCGTCGAGCGTCGGCTCGCCCTCCATCGCGTTGGACGGGCTCGAGGAGAACGACACGTACTGGTTCAGCGGCGTGTGCTTGTTCCGCGTGGCCGTCTTGACGGCCGTGATGATCTGGCGCGTGATGCAGAGCTCCGCGAAGTTGCGGAAGCTCGACTCGCGGTCGGTGCGGTAGTCCCTCACCGCCTTGTAGAGGCCGACCAGTCCCTCCTGGATGAGGTCGTCCGAATCGCCGCCGGCCAGGAAGTACGAGCTGGCCTTCAGCCGGACGAAGCCGTAGTAGCGGCGGACGATGCGGTCGTACGCGGTGGGGTCGCCCTGCTTGGCAAGCGCGATGAGGTAGCCATCTTCAACCTGAAGCTGACCGTGAGACTGGGAGGAAATTCGAGCCACGAGTCGTCCTTTCGATCCTGCCCACGAGCAGGAATGATTGACTCAGTGGCGCACTCCTCCCCTGGCGCCAGCTGAACAAACCTCAAGATTTCTCACCCTGAGGTTGACAGTTATTGCGGTCAACCTAGACGCAGTTATGGACCCCTGTCAAGGGGCGGCGGACAACATGCAACCCGACTTGCATGCCCGGGGCAGGGAGAACGGGCCAGACGTCGGAGGATCGGGCCCGGTCCCGACGGCCGGCCGGGCGCGGCGCAGGACCCGGGCCGGCCGTCAGGGGCGCGTGCGCACCGCTTCGTACAACAGCGCGGCCGCGGCGGCCCCGACGTTGAGCGATTCCATCTTGCCGCGTAGCGGCAGCGCGACCAGGGCGTCGCACATGTCGGCCACCCTGGGACGCAGGCCCTTGCCCTCGGCGCCGAGGACGATGACGACACCGCCGGTCCAGTCGATGTCGGTCCAGGGCCGTGCCCCTGCCTCCCCGGCCGCGCCGTAGACCCACAGGCCCCCGGCCTTCGCCTCGGCCAAGAAGTCGGCGAGGTTCTTCACCCTGGCGATCGGCAGGTGCTCGACCGCCCCGGCCGACGCCTTGCCGGCTGCCGGGGTCACCTCAGCCGACCGCCGCTCGGGGATGATGAGCCCATCGGCACCCGCGCACTCCGCCGTCCTGGCGATGGCGCCGAGGTTCTGGACGTCCTGGACCTCGTCGAGCGCGACGAGGAGCGGCGGCCGGCCGGCGCAGCAGCGCCGTGGCGTCCGCGTACGGAAAGCGACCCGCCATCGCGCAGACGCCCTGATGGCCGTCCGATCCGCACCGGTCGGCGATCTCGTGCGGGTTTGCGACCTTCACGTCCACCCCACGCAGCCACGGCTCGCGGGCGGTGGTCTCCGTGGCCCAGATCGAGCGGACCGTTCGTAGCCTGGCGCGCATCGCCTCCTGCACGGCGTTGCGGCCGTAGATGATGTCCGCGTAGGCGCGGGGGGCGGCGGCGTCCGCCTGTTCTGACCGGTTTCCGGCGCCCGCCGGGCGCCCGCCGCCCGGACGTCCTGCGCTCGTCGGGCGGCCTGCGCCCGGTCGTCCGCCTCCCGACTGCTCGCTGCCTGGTCGTCCCTCGGCCGGGCGACCGCTCGGTCGCCCACTGCTCGGTCGCCCCCCGGCCGGGCGACCGCTGCCGGGTCGTCCGCCGCTCGCCGGGCGCCCGCCACCTTCACCGGGCGGCCGTCCGCCGCCTGCCGGGCGGCCCGGGCCCCTGGCACCGCCGGATCCGCCGCCGGAGCGGCCACCGCCCGAACCCGGTCGTCCCCGCCCGCCACCGCTGCCGCCCTTTGGGCTCATGAGCGCACCAACTCGTAGCCGCCTGGCACATCACGAACCGTCCAGCCGGCGGCCCCGATCTCGTCGCGCAGACGGTCGGACTCCGCAAAGTCCTTCGCCGCGCGGGCCGCGACGCGCGCATCGGCAAGGGCGACGACCGGCGCCGGGGCTGCATCCGCAGCGTCGCCGCCGTCCAGCAGGTTCTCCAGCGCCAACACCCCGAGCATCTCGCGCAGGTCCGCGTCACCCACGGATCCGTCGGCGCTGTTGGCCGCCCGGACCCAATCGAAGACCGCGGCCAGGGCACGCGGGGTGTTGAAGTCCGTCGCAAGGGCGGCGAAGAACGCGTCGCGCAGCGCCGTCGACCACGTCGGCGACGGACCGGCCGAGAGCCGCCGCGCCGCCTCGCGGATGCGGCGCACCCGCGCGGCGGCGTCCGCCAACGTCGAGTCGTCCAGCTGCAGGGGACCGCGGTAGTGCCCACTGCAGAAGAACATGATCACCGCATCGCGGCCGTGCTCGTCGAGCACCTCGGGGAGCAGCGCGATGTTCCCGACCGACTTGGCCATCTTCTCGCCGCCGAGCTGCAGCATGCCGTTGTGCATCCAGATCTGGGCGAGCTCCGCGCCTCGGCCGCAGCGCGTCTGCGCCGCCTCGTTCTCATGGTGGGGGAACGTCAGGTCGTTTCCCCCGCCGTGGATCTCGAAGCCGACGCCGAGCAGGCCTTCGGCCATCGCAGAGCATTCGATGTGCCAGCCGGGACGCCCGCGACCCCATGGCGCATCCCAGGCGGTGTCCTCACCGTCCTTCTGGGCCTTCCACAGCGCGAAGTCGACCGGGTCCTCCTTGCGCGACAACCCCTCGCCCCCTTCCCCCTGGTCCATGTCCTCCACGCGACGGTGCGAGAGCCGGCCGTAGTCCGCGTCGGCACGGACGCGAAAGTACACGTCACCCTCCACCGCGTAGGCGGCCTCGCGCTCGATGAGCGCTCCGATGAGGTCGACGATGCCGTCGATCGACGCCGAGGCCAGCGGCTCGTGGTCCGGACGCCCGAGTCCCAGGCCTTCGGTGTCCGCGATGTAGTGGGCGGTCATCTCGTCGGCGAGCTCCTGCGAGGGCACCCCGAGCGGGCGGGCGGCGTCGTAGATCTTGTCGTTGACGTCGGTGATGTTCGCGACGAAGGTGACGGCGTACCCCTCGTGCACCAGGTACCGCTTGAGCAGGCTGAACACCACGAACGGCCGGGCGTTGCCGATGTGGATGCGGTTGTAGACCGTCGGCCCGCACGCGTAGATCCCGACCTCCCCCGGCGTCCGCGGCGTCAGGGGCAGCAGGGAGCCGGTCTGGGTGTCGTGCAGGGTGATCGCGGTCATCGGCCACCAAATCTACGGCGTGGGCGCCCCGCACACCCCTCAGGTGATCTCCAATCGCTCGTGCTCGAGGTCGAGGTCACGCTCGATGCGGCGCATGATCTCGTCGTTGATGAGGCCCTGGTTGCGCAGCCGGATGATCTCCCCGCGCTCCGCCGCCAGCACCTCGCGTCGGAGCCGCTGGTAGGCCAGCGACCCTTGCTCCAGGGCGCCGTCGTCGTCGTTGTCGAAGCGCGCGCCGAAGCGGCGCACACGGAAGTCGTACACGGCGCGCATCCGGCGGGCGGTCTCCTCGCGGACCCAGCTCTCCTGCGCGAGTTCGTCGAGCCGCGCGATCGCGGCCCTGGCGGCCCGTAGCCGCGCCTCGTCCTCCCGACGGCCCAGCGCGACGCCGTCGTCCACCGCGCCCAGCCGCCGGATGAGCGGCCCGAGCGTCAGGCCTTGACCGACGACCGTGATGAGGATCGTCACGTAGACGAGGAAGATGATGAGGTCGCGCGCCGGAAACGGGACGCCCGCGTCGGTCGTGGCCGGGATCGCCAGGGCGGCGGCAAGCGACACCGCTCCGCGCATCCCGGTGAAGGCGACGAGCAGCGTGTGCCCGACGTCCACGGGCGCGACTTCGCGCAGCCGTGTGCTGAACCGGCGCGGCAGGAACGTCGTGGGCACGACCCAGAGAAAGCGCGTGGCGACGACCGTGGCGGCGACGACGAGGCTGTAGAGGACCAGCTCGACGTCCGAGTTCGTCGCACGGGCTCCCTCGAGAACGTGCGGCAGCTCGAGCCCCACGAGGACGAAGAGCGTCGCGTTGAGGAGAAAGACGAGGATCTCCCAGAACGCGAACGCCTGGATCCGGGTGGACGGGGTGATGAGCGCCGGCGAGCGCCACCCGAGCCAGATGCCGGCCGTGACGGCCGCGAGGACGCCGCTGACGCCGAGCGTCTCGGCCGGGAGGTAGGCGAAGTACGGGGTCAGGACGGAGATCGTGATCTCCGTGGGCGGATCGTCGGTCACCCGTCGCACCTCGGTGATGACGATGCCGATGAGGACGCCGACGGCCACCCCGGCGACCGCGCTGAGCACGAACGCGCCGGTGGCGTCCAGGAGGGAGAAGCTGCCGGTCACCGCGGCTGCGACGGCGAACTTGTAGGCGATGAGCCCGGTCGCGTCGTTGACGAGGCTTTCGCCCTCGACGACCGTCACGAACCGTCGCGGAGCCCCGGCGCTGGAGGCGATGGCGGTGGCCGAGACGGGATCGGTCGGCGAGATGACGGCCCCGAGCGTGAAGGCCGCCGCCCAGCTCAGGTCCGGGATCAGGGTGTGCGCGACCAGACCGACCACGAGCGTCGTGAGCAGCACGAGGCCGATCGCCAGCAACGAGATCGGCCGGAGGTTGTCGCGCAGATCATGCAGCGACGAGAAGAACGCCGCGGAGTACAGCAACGGCGGCAGGAAGATGACCAGCACCAGCTCGGGCTCGAGCACCGCTTCGGGGGCCCCGGGCATGAACCCCAGCGCACCGCCGCCGACGACGAGGAGGATCGGATAGGGGATGTTGCTGCGCTGGGCGACGATGAGCAGCAGCGCGACCGCCGCGAGGATCCCGAACAGGACGAGGTCGACGTGTCCCTCAGCGGCGGCGAGCGTCAGAGCGGACACGCGCACAGGCTAGTGCGAGCGCCAGCGCTCCCATGGCCGGTCAGCCCAGACGGACGACCGTGACCGTGGCGAGCGCGGCGACACCCTCCTCGCGACCGACGAAGCCGATGCCCTCGCCGGTGCTCGCCTTGATGTTCACGTCCTCCTCGTGCAGCCCCAGGGCGCCCGCGAGCAGCCCGCGCATCGCCGCACGGTGGTCCTTGAGTTTCGGGCGCTCCATGACCACCGTCGTGTCGGCGAAGACGGGGGCCCACCCCGCCGCCTTCGCCCGCTGGACGCCCTCGCGGAGCAGCGCCAAGGAGTCGGCCCCCGCGAAGGCCTCGTCCGTGTCGGGGAAGTGCTGCCCGATGTCCCCCAGTCCGGCGGCCCCGAGCAGGGCGTCGGTCACGGCGTGGCTGAGGACGTCGGCATCGGAGTGCCCGTCCAGACCCAGGCCGTCGGGATGCTGCAGCGGGACGCCGCCGAGGATCAGCGGGCGACCGGCGACAAGACGGTGGGAGTCCCAGCCGATGCCGGAGCGGATGCGGGCCATCAGCCGATCGGCTCCAGCGTCCGCAACCGTCGGTCGAACGTCGCTCGGCGTCGACCGGTCATCCGATCGGCTCCAGCGTCGAGTCTGCTGGCGAACGTCGCTCCGCGTCCGAACGTCGCTCGGCGTCGACCGGTCATCCGATCGGCTCCAGCGTCCGCAACCGTCGGTCGAACGTCGCAAGTTCGGTCACGCCGAGGTCGGCGAGGTAGAGCAGCGCGTCCTGGTAGCCGTAGCCCAGATGAGCGGGGACGTGGGCGTCTGAGCTGAGGACGATGGGGTTGCCGGCCTCGATGCACATCTCCAGAAAGCCCGGCGCCGGATAGATCTCGTTCACCGGCTTGCGCAACCCGGCGGTGGAGACCTCGATCGCGACGTTCGACGCGGCGATGCCGTCCATCGCCAGCTCGTAGAAGTGACGCAGATCCTGTTCCGGGAACGGACGGGTCCGTCCCCAGTGCTTGACGAGGTCCGGGTGGGCCAGGACGTCGAACAGGCCGCTCATCGCCGCCTCGCCGAGCCAGGTGAAGTACGTCGCCCAGACCTTGTCGGCGGAGTTCATGCCGTCCCAGACGTCGTAGAGCTCCATGTCCAGGGCGCGGTCACCGAGAAAGTGGATCGAGCCGACGATGTAGTCCCAGTCTCGGGCGTCCAGCAGATCGGCCATCCGGTCCTCGGTCCCTGGGATGAAGTCGGCCTCGATTCCCAGCCGCAGGTCGGTGTCCTCGCGGACGAACGCGCAGTAGGCGTCGATGTCGTCCTTCGCGCTCCCGCGCCACAGGTCGTGCTGCCAGACGTCCAGGGCGGCGGTGAAGCGATAGACGTGCTCGCTCACGCCGAGCTCCGTGATGCCCTTCTCCTCGGCGTGCTCGCGGTAGGTCGCGGCGTTCTCGGGCGTGAAGAAGTCCGCGGCGTCGCTGCCGGGCCCATCGGGGCGCAGGTGCACGTGGTAGTCGGTGAGCATGCCCGTCGAAGTATCGCGGTCGGGCGCTCAGGTCGGCAGCGCGCCACGGGCGGCGAGTACGAGATCGGCGAGCCTGAGGTCTTCGGGCGTCGTGACCTTGAAGTTGTCCCGGGGGCACGGGACGACGACGACGCGACCGCCGCGGGCCTCGATGAGCGAAGCATCGTCCGTGGCGCGGGCCAGGACGGTGTCGTCCTGACGCAGTACGCGATGCAGCGCCTGCGCCTGGAAGACCTGGGGGGTCTGGATCGCCCACAGCCGCGAGCGGTCCAGCGTGCGGATGACGTCGTGACCGTCGGCCTCCTTGACCGTGTCGGTCACCGCCGCGGCGGCGACGGCGGCTTCGACGTCCCCGGTCAGCGCGGCGAGGCAGTCCCGGACGATCTGCGGCGTCAGCAGCGGGCGGGCGGCGTCGTGGACCAGGACGACGGAGGCTCCGTCCCCTGCCGCGTGCAGGGCCGCGCGGACCGAGTGCGAGCGCTCCGCTCCGCCCGTCACGCCGACGCACCCGGCGGGCGCGTCGTAGCCCTGCGGCAGCGCGACGACGATCTTCGTGACGCCGGCCGCTCGGAGCGCGTCGACGGACCACTCGAGCATCGGGCCGGCCCCCACAACGCACGAACGCCTTGGGTCCGTCGGACCCAAGGCGCTCGCCGCGTCCGGCGGCCACGAGCAGCGCGACCGCCGAGGACATCTCGGAAGGGGCGTTACGCCTTGGCGGCCGCCGCGGCCACCTGCGCGCCCGCTGACTCGGCGAGGAGATCGTCGAGGTAGGCCTCGGCGTCGTCCTCGGACTTGTCGAGCGCGTACATCAGCTCGGAGGCGAGGATCTTCTTCGCCCGCGTGTACATCTGCTTCTCGCCGGTCGACAGGCCCTTGTCGTGCTCGCGGATCGCGAGGTTCCGGACGACCTCGGCCGTCTCGAAGATGATGCCCGTCTTGATCTTGTCGCGGTTGTGCTTGAAGCGGCGATTCCAGTTCTTGGGCATCTCCGACAGCTCGTCCTGCAGCACGGCGAGGACCTTCTGGACCGTCTCCTCGTCGATGATGTGCCGCAGGCCCGCGATACCGGCGTTCTCGCACGGGACCATGACGGTCATGTCGTTGTGGAGGATCTTGATCGTCAGGTACTCCCGCTCGGACCCGAACATCTTCTTGACTTCCTTCTTGAGCACCTTCCCTGCTCCGTGATGCGGATAGACGACGTGATCGCCGATCTCGAAGTCGATGTTCACGATCACCGGGATCTCGAGGTCCTCGTCGGTGAACTGGTCTTCGGTCATCTCGGAAATGGTGTGCTCCTTGGTCAGCCGCCCGCTGCTTGCGGTGCGGTGGTGCGGTGTGGCGGTGCCTTCAGGCGTCGTGCGCCGTGGCGATGTCAGGTCTGCAGGTAACGGTCCACGAGGTTGATCTCTTGCAACCGGCGAAGGCCCTCGCGGATGTCCTTCGCGCGGATCTCCCCCACCCCTTCGACCGTCTCCAGCTCGGCGTCGGTGGCGGCGAGCATCTCGTCCAAGCCGCCGAACTCCTTGACGATCTGCTGGACGACGAGCTTCGGGAGGCGGGGGATGCGGCCCAGGATCCGGTAGCCGCGCGGCGACACCGGGTAGTCCAGGGTGTTGAGCTTGCGGTCATACCCCATGAGCTCGGCCAGGCGGCCGAAGTCCAGGAGATCCTGGTGGGGCAGGCGGCCGAGCTGGTCCAGCGCGGAGGCGAAGGCCTCGTCGCTGTCCTCGGCCAGGTAGTCGTGCACGAGCGCGGCCTTGTCGGCGGCGGTGCCGACCATGGTCTCCTCGAGCTGCATCTCGATGAGCCGGCCCTCGCGGCCGAGCTCGACGATGTAGCGCTCGATCTCGACGGCCATGCGCGTCACGAGCTCGGAGCGCTGGAGGACCGTCAGGACGTCGTGCAGCGTGGCTCCGCCCTCGAACTCCAGCGCGGTCAGCCGGGTGGAGACCTGATCAAGGCGCGTGCGGTACTTGTCGAGCGTCGCCAGTGCCTGGTTGGCTTTCGCGAGGACCACCGGGATGTCTTCGAGGATGTACTTCGCGCCGTCGACGTACAGCGAGACGACCTCTCGCCGCTGCGAGATCGCGATGACCAGCGCGTCGGTCTGCTTGGAGACGCGTTCAGCGGTGCGATGCCGGGTGCCGGTCTCCAGCGTGAGGATCGTCGGGTCCGGCATGAGCTGGACGTTCGCGATCACGAGCTTCGTCGCGTTCGCGTTCAGCGCGATCGCCCCGTCCATCTTCGCGACCTGGTAGAGCGTCGCCGGCGTGTAGTCGATGTCGAGCTTCATGCCGCCGGAGAAGAGAAAGCTGAGCTCCTCCGGGTCGCCGATCATGATGAGGCCACCCGTGTGGGCATGGAGGATGTCGTCGATGCCCTCGCGCAGCGCCGTTCCGGGCGCAACCATCTCGAGGGCCTTGACGAGCCGGGGCTCTTGACGTGTGTCGAGCTCGCTGAGCTCATCCCCGGATCGCTGCGCCATCGTCACTGATTCTACCAGGGATTGCGGGAATTCTTGAGGTCGGCTTTAGGCAGCCTGACACCCCGTCGAGGGCACGGATCGTCCGCGATGTCAAGCAACCGGCCGGTCCCTGTCAGGTGACACCCCCGGCAGGACGCAGGACGCTGCCGAGCGCCGCGCGCAACGTTCCGCTGGTCGCGGGCGAAAGGACCGGGGCCAGGCCGAACTTCTTCGCCTCGTCGATGCGGCGGTCCGCGTGGGCCACCGTCCTCAGCTCCCCGGTCAGGCCGACCTCCCCGAAGCAGGCGACCGGGAGCTTGCCGTCGCCGCCCTTGCCGAGCGCGATCCCCCGCTGAGCGCTGGCCACCGCGAGCGCGATCGCGAGGTCGGCCCCCGGCTCGTCGACCCGCACGCCACCCACGACGTTCACGAAGACGTCGGCGGTCCCCACCCCGACCCCCGCGTGGCGGCCGAGCACGGCGAGCACGAGCGCCAGCCGGTTGCGGTCGATGCCGTTGACGACCCGACGGGGCGGCACGAGCTCGCTCGGCGACACGAGCGCCTGGACCTCCACGAGCAGCGGCCGCGAGCCCTCCATCGCCGCCAGGACGACGCTGCCGGGCTTCCGCGTGGCCTCAGAGACGAAGCGTGCGCTGGCGTCGAGGACTTCCACGAGGCCCCCTTGGCGCATCTCGAAGACGCCCGCCTCGTTTGTCGAGCCGAAGCGGTTCTTCAGGGCGCGCAGGGTCCGGTAGGTCCGCTCGCGCTCGCCCTCGAACTGCAGCACGCAGTCGACGAGGTGCTCGAGCACGCGCGGGCCGGCCAGCGAGCCCTCCTTCGTCACGTGCCCGACGAGGACGACCGCGACCCCGCTGGGCTTGGCGACCTGCATGATCCGCGAGGCGACCTCGCGCACCTGACCGACGGAGCCGGGGGCACCGCTGAGCTCGGCGGCGTGCAGGGTCTGGACGGAGTCGATGACGACGACGTCCGGCCGCTCGGCCTCGATGGTGGCCAGCACGACGCCCAGGTCCGTCTCGGCCAGCACCGGGACGTCGAGCGCGGCGCACGACGGCGTGAGCAGGCGTTCGTGGCGCAGGCGGATCTGCTGCGCGGACTCCTCACCCGAGACGTAGAGGACCTGACGGCCGGCAGCGGCCAGGTTGCCGAGCGCCATCCCGGTCAGCGTCGATTTGCCGATGCCCGGAGAGCCGCCGAGCAGCACGAGGGAGCCGGCCACGAGCCCACCGCCCAGGACGCGGTCGACCTCGTCCAATCCCGTCCGCAGACGCGGAGCGCGCGTGGTGTCCACGTCCTTCAGCCGGGTGACGGCGGCCGGGCGCGCGCCGCCCGATCCTCGCAGGCGGCCGGCTCCGGCTCCGCCGGCGCCCCCGCCGCCGGACGGCACGGCGACCTCCTCGACCATCGTGTTCCACTCCCCGCACCCGGGGCACTGGCCCATCCAGCGCGGCTCGCTGTGCCCGCAGGTCGAGCAGGTGTGGATCGTCGCGGTCCTGGCCATACGGCCACGGAGAGTAGGCGCGCCGGCGGACACCGCGCTCGCTGCGCAGGGGGCCGCAACCCTCGGATACCATCGCGGACCCTCGTGACCCCCATCGCGCCCACGATCCGCCTCGCCCGCCCCGACGACCTGCCTGCCGTGGTGGCGATCTACAACGCCACGATCCCGGGCCGCATGGCGACCGCGCAACTCGTCCCGGTCACGGTGCAGGAGCGCCAGGGGTGGTTTGACGGCCACACCCCGGACCGCCGCCCGATGTGGGTTGCCGACGACGGCGGCCGGGTCGTCGCCTGGGTGGGTCTGACGGACTTCCACGCGCGTGCCGCCTACCACGCCACCGCCCAGATCAGCATCTACGTCGACGAGCACGGGCGCGGGCGCGGGCTCGGCGGCCGACTGCTTGACCATGCGATCGCCGATGCTCCGAGGGCGGGCGTCACGAGCCTCGTCGGGCTCGTCTTCGCCGACAACGCACCGAGCCTGGGCCTCTTCGAGAGCCGCGGCTTCGCGCGCTGGGGCCACATGCCGCAGGTCGCCGAGACCGACGGCGCGCTGCGCGACCTCGTCTACGTCGGCCGGCACGTCTGAGCGGCCCGCCCTCGGGCGGAGCCCGGCCTGTCGCCCGGGGTGGCGCCTGGCTAGAGCCCGGGACTGACCGCCGCGGCCAGGAGGCCGGCGACGATGCAGACGGCCACGAGCCAGGCGATTGCGCTTCCACTTTCAGCCATTGCCCCCATAACGCAGGGCACGTGAAGAAGTTGTGGGGCCGGCACGCGGCGTTCAGGCGCGGTCGCGGGCGACGAACCCTGCCGCCTTGTGCGAGCCGTCGCAGAACGGCTTGGATGCACTGCGTCCGCACCGGCAGAGCGCCACGGCACCGTCGGCGGGCACGGTGAAGGCCCGGCCGTCCACGTCGACGATCTGCGCCGGTCCCGTGACCTTGTAGGGACCGTCGTCGCGGACCTTGATGACGACGTCACCCATGGCTGCAGGCTGCCGGTCCGGCGGCGGGCCCGCAAGGACCCACCACCGGCTCGGGCACCGTCAGGCGTCTGCCCGGCGGGACTCCACGAGAGCCTTGAGCTGCTCCATCACGGTCGGCGCCTGCTTTCCCAGCCGCTTGACGTCCCAGCGATCCATGCAGACGAGGACCATGGACGACGTCGCGGTGACCGTGGCGTTGCGCTGAGCCTTCTCCAGCACGCCCATCTCACCGATGATGTCGCCCGGTCCGAGGTCGGCCAGATGTTCGCCACCGCGCTCGACCTTCGCGGTGCCCTCCTCGATCGCGAGGAGTTGGTAGGAGTAGTCCCCCTCTCGGACCAGATCCTTGCCGGCGGGCACGGAGACCTCAGAGGCCAGCGTGGCAATCGTGTTCAGCGCGTCGTCGCCGAGACCGGCAAAGACATCGATGCTCTTCAGGCGTGCTACGTCCACAGGCTTCTTCCTCCCAGAGTGAGTGCGCGATCTTCCCCCAAATCATGACCGTTGTGGGGAAAGCTCGGCGTGGGACACCTCACACCCCGCACGGAGGGGGCTCCCCAGCTCGTCCGGAAACGACGAAGGGCCCCGCGTCGCGGGGCCCTTCGGCCGACGTTCGTGTTCGGCGGGCCGGGGCTACTCGCCGTCCTTCGGGGCGTCCGACGGTTCGTCGGCGCCCTCGATCGCGGGCGGCGCGGTCTCCGTGTCAGATCCGGCACCGACGGCTGCGGGCACCTTCGGCGCGGATGACTCGAGAGCGCGACGGGCGGGTCCTCGCCCTCGGGCGCGCGGTCGACGAGGACCGTCCCGCCGGGCGTGAGCTCGGAGCGCAGGACGAAGTCCGCGAGCGGGTCCTCGATGTAGCGCTGGATCGCGCGGCGCAGCGGGCGGGCGCCCATCGCCGGGTCCCAGCCCTTCTCGACCAGCAGGTCCTTCGCGTCGTCGGTGAGCTCGAGCTGCAGCTCGCGCTCGGCCAGCGACTCGCGGATGCGCCGCAGCAGCAGCTCGACGATCGTCTTGATCTCGTCCTTCTGCAGCTTGTGGAAGACGATGACGTCGTCGATGCGGTTGAGGAACTCGGGCCGGAAGACCTTCTTGAGCTCGCCCATGACGCGGTTCTTCATGTCGTCGTAGGTCATGCCGGTCTCGTCGTCGCCGACCGAGAAGCCGAGCGGCGTGTTGCGCGCGATCTCCGAGGCGCCGATGTTCGAGGTCATGATCACGATGGCGTGACGGAAGTCGACCGTGCGGCCCTGGGAGTCGGTCAGGCGACCGTCCTCCAGGATCTGCAGGAGGATGTTGAAGACGTCCGGGTGGGCCTTCTCGATCTCGTCGAGCAGGAGCACGCAGTACGGCTTGCGCCGCACGGCCTCGGTGAGCTGGCCGCCCTCGTCGTAGCCGATGTAGCCGGGAGGCGAGCCGACGAGCCGCGACGACCGCGTGCTTCTCCATGTACTCGGACATGTCGATGCGGACCATCGAGTCCTCGTCGCCGAACAGGAACTCGGCGAGCGTGCGGGCCAGCTCGGTCTTGCCGACGCCCGACGGGCCGAGGAACACGAACGAGCCGGTCGGGCGCTTCGGGTCCTTCAGGCCGGCGCGCGAGCGGCGGATCGCCTTCGAGATGACCTCGACGGCGGCGTGCTGCCCGATGACGCGCTTGTGCAGCTCGTCCTCCATGCGCATCAGCTTCGCGTCTCGGCCTCGGTGAGCTTGAAGACCGGGATGCCGGTCCACATCGAGACGATGTCGGCGATCTCCTCCTCGCCGATGGACGGGCGCTCCTGGCCTTCGGCCTCGCCGGGCTCCCACTGCTCCTCGAGCTCGCGCTTCTTGTTCGTCAGGCGCCGCTCCTTGTCGCGGAGGTTCGCGGCCTTCTCGAACTCCTGCGCCTCGATCGCGGCCTCCTTCGCGCGGCGCGTCTCCTCGATCTCCTCCTCGAGCTCGCGGTACACGGGCGGGGAGGTCATCGACTTGATGCGCATGCGCGACGCGGCCTCGTCGATGAGGTCGATGGCCTTGTCCGGGCAGCTGGCGGTCGGCGATGTAGCGGTCGGCGAGCTCCGCCGCGGCCTCGAGGGCCTCGTCGGTGATCTCGACCTTGTGGTGCTGCTCGTAGCGGTCGCGCAGGCCCTTGAGGATCTGCACGGTCTCCTCGGTCGACGGCTGCTCCACGCGGATCTGCTGGAAGCGGCGCTCCAGCGCGGAGTCGCGCTCGAGGTACTTGCGGTACTCGTCGAGCGTCGTCGCGCCGATCGTCTGCAGCTCGCCGCGGGCGAGCGCCGGCTTGAGGATCGAGGCGGCGTCGATCGCGCCCTCGGCCGCACCGGCGCCGACGAGGTTGTGGAGCTCGTCGATGAACAGGATGATGTCGCCGCGCTGGGTGATCTCCTTCATCACCTTCTTCAGGCGCTCCTCGAACTCGCCGCGGTACTTCGAGCCGGCGACGAGGGCGGCGAGGTCCAGCGTGTAGATCTGCTTGCCCTTCAGCAGCTCGGGCACGTCGGCGTTCGTGATGCGCTGGGCGAGGCCCTCGACGACGGCGGTCTTGCCGACGCCGGGCTCGCCGATGAGCACCGGGTTGTTCTTCGTGCGGCGCGAGAGGATCTGCATGATCCGCTCGATCTCGGTCTCGCGACCGACGACCGGGTCGAGCTTGCCGTCGGAGGCGAGCTTGGTGAGGTTGCGGCCGAACTGGTCGAGCAGCTTGGAGGACTTCTTGCCCTCGCCCTGGCCGGCGCCCGGCGCCGGCGCCGGCGCCCGGAGCCCGAGCCCGAGCCCGAGCCCTGACGGCGGCCGCCGGGGCCCGAGAGCATGCGGATGACCTCGTTGCGGATCTTCTCGGAGTCGGCGTCGAAGTCGAGCAGGATGCGGGCGGCGACGCCCTCGTTCTCGCGGACGAGGCCGAGCAGGATGTGCTCGGTGCCGATGTAGTTGTGGCCGAGGCTCAGCGCCTCGCGCAGCGCGAGCTCGAGGACCTTCTTGGCGCGCGGGGTGAACGGGATCTGGCCGGAGGTCACCTCCTCGCCGGAGCCGACGATGCGCACGACCTGCGCGCGCACGCGCTCGACGGTGATGTCGAGGCTCTCGAGCACGCGGGCGGCGAGACCCTCCTCCTCGCGCAGCAGGCCGAGCAGGATGTGCTCGGTCCCGATGTAGTTGTGCTTGAGCGTCCGCGCCTCTTCCTGCGCGAGAACGACGACCTGGCGGGCCCGTTCAGTGAATCGCTCGAACATGCTGCTGTCCTTCCTGCTGATCCGTCGCTCGGTCAGCCTGGGGTGGTGCGTGTCCGATTGGTCAGAGGGTCTATGGGGCGGCGAAGCGTCCCCGATCTCTCACGTCTTCGGCCACCGGAGGCCGAAAAGATGAGCGCGCGAGGTCGTTCGGCGGGCATGGGCGCAGTCTACCAACGGACCGCGGGCGGACTCGGTCTGCCCCGAGTGTCCAAAAGCCGGTCCTTGCGGTGGCCGACGACGGTCGAGCGACGAGCGCGAGCGCCGGCGGGCGTGCGTCAGTCGCGCATCGCGGGGAACAGCACGACCTCGCGGATCGAGCGCTGCCCGGTCATGCAGCATGACGAGGCGGTCGATGCCGAGGCCCAGCCCGCCGGTCGGCGGCATGCCGTGCTCGAGCGCCTGGACGAAGGCCTCGTCGTACGGCTGGGCCTCCTCGTCGCCGGCCTCGCGAGTAGCGCACCTGCGCCTCGAAGCGCTCGCGCTGCTCGTCGGGGTCGTTGAGCTCGGTGAAGGCGTTGGCGATCTCCATGCCGCCGCAGAAGGCCTCGAAGCGCTCGGTCAGCCCGGCGTGCTCGCGGTGGGCCTTGGCGAACGGCGAGATCTCCACCGGGTAGTCCATGACGATCGTCGGCTGCATGCAGGTCGGCTCGACGTGCTTGGACAGCAGGTCGTCGACGAGCTGCGGCCAGGTCAGGTCGTCGAGCCCCTTGATCTCGAGCCCCTTGGCGCGGATCGCGGCGGCCAGGCGTCGCGGCTCGCGGTGGGCCATGATGTCGATGCCCGTCGCCTCGCGGATCGCCCCGACGAAGCGTCACGCGCCGCCACGGCGGCGCTGAAGTCGAGCTCGCCCTCGTACCCCACCGCGTGCGGCGACCGCGTGGACGAGCGCCTCCAGGCGCGCGGCGGCGTCCTCGTAGTCGGCGTAGGCCTCGTACCACTCGAGCATCGTGAACTCGGGGTTGTGCTTGAACGAGATGCCCTCGTTGCGGAAGTCCTTGCCGAGCTCGTAGACGCGCTCCAGGCCGCCGACGATCAGGCGCTTGAGGTAGAGCTCGGTGGCGATGCGCAGGTAGAAGTCGCGGTCCAGCGCGTTGTGGTGCGTCGTGAACGGGCGCGCCATCGCGCCGCCGTAGAGCGGCTGCAGGACCGGCGTCTCGACCTCGACGAAGCCGGCGTCGTCGAGCGCCCGGCGGACGGCGGAGATGACCTTCGCGCGCGTCGATGAAGAGCTCGCGGGACTCCTCGTTGCCGATGAGGTCCAGCTCGCGCCGGCGGAAGCGCTGCTCGACGTCCTGCAGGCCGTGGTGCTTGTCCGGCGGCGGGCGCAGCGACTTGGCCAGCACGGTGACAGCCTCGACGCGCAGCGACAGCTCGCCGCGACGCGAGCAGAAGACGACGCCGTCGATGCCGACGAGGTCGCCGAGGTCGAGCTCGAGCAGGCGCTCCATGACCTCCTCGCCCGAGGACGTCGCGCCTGGCCTGCAGCTGCAGGCGGCCCGAGCGGTCGTCCAGGTCCAGGAACGCCATCTTGCCCTGGCCGCGGCGCGCGTGCAGGCGCCCGGCGATGCGGTGACGGTCCTCGGTCTCGGCGCCGTCCTCCAGGTCCGCGTGGGCGGCGCGGACCGTCGGCGATCGGCGTCGACGCCCGGGAAGGCGTGCGGGAACGGGTCGATGCCGTCGGCGCGCAGCCGCTCGAGCTTGGCGCGCCGGACGGCGAGCAGCTCGTCGGACGTGGTTCGTCGTCGCTCACCGGGCGCCCGCTCGCCCGTCAGCAGGGTCGCCGGGACCGAGGCCCGGCGAGGATGTCGCGCTCATGGCGACGGACCCTAGAGGCCGACGTCGATCTTGGTGATCTTGAGCTTGCGCGTCTTGCCGGTCGGCAGCTGCACGGTGACCTCTTCGCCGCGCTTGCTGCCCGATGAGCGCCTTGCCGACGGGCGACTCGTTGGAGAGCTTGTTCTCGGCGCGGGTTGGCCTCGGCGGAGCCGACGATCGTGAACTTGCTGCGTCTTGCCGTCCTCGAACTTGACGTTGACGATCGCGCCGACGCCGACGACGTCGGTGGAGATGTCCTCGGCGGACGACGACGCGCGCGGAGCGGATCTGCTCCTCGATCTGCGCGATCCGCGTCTCGAGCATCGCCTGCTCGTTCTTGGCGTCGTCGTACTCGGAGTTCTCGGAGATGTCGCCGAACTCGCGCGCCTCCTTGATGCGCTCGGCGACCTCGCGGCGCTTGGTCGTGGACAGCTCCTCGAGCTCGTCCTTGAGCTTCTCGAGACCTTCATGGGTGAGGATGACGTCCTTCGGCATGGTTCGTGTCTCGATCGTCTGAGGGCGTTCCGGCCACGAAAAACCCGCCGTGGGAAGCGGGTTGCACGGCTGGCCGGGTAGTGAGCGACGGCGCAGTATAGCGCGCAGCGTCCGCCGTGTCAGGCGGCAGCTGCGAGCGGGCGCAGCGGGGCCAGCACGGCGCGCGCCCCGGCGACATCGTCCGTCTGCTGCAGCGCCGCCTGCAGCCGCTTGGCGACGGCCGGCTCCAGCGCGAGGCGCTCGACGTACCAGGGGTAGCACTTGCGCAGGTACCGGCCGGCGCGCACCGGGCCCAGGTGCTCGACGCCGCGGTCGATCGACCCAGTCCAGCTCGTCGAGCGACCTCGTCGCGCGCCGGCGCGTCGTCCGCGTCGCGCAGCCCGAGCAGCTGCTCGAACAGCCAGGGGTTGCCGAGCGAGCCGCGGGCGAGCATCACGGCCTCGGCGCCGGTGTGCTCGTAGGCGCGCGTGCACCTCCTGCGCCGTCGTGCAGCCCGCCCGTGAGGATCACGGGCGCGCCGAGCGACTGCGACGAGGCGCGGCGCGAGGTCGTAGTCGGGCACCCCCTTGTGGTGGACCGCGGCGCTGCGGGGATGGAAGCCGATCGCCGCGACGCCGGCCTCGTCGACGAGCCGGTGGGCGAGCTCGAAGCCGTCGGTGTCCCCCGGCTTCTGGCCCGAGCGCAGCTTCACCGTGACCGGCAGGCCGCTGCCCTCACGGGCGGCGCGCGCGACGGCGACCGCGGTGTCCGGATCCTTGATGAGCGCCGCGCCGGCGCCGGTCTTGCAGACCTTCGGGACCGGGCAGCCCATGTTCAGGTCGATGACGTCGACGCCGGGCACGTGCTCGGCGACGAAGGCCGCCGCGCTGCGCATGACCTCGGGGTCCTGGCCGAAGAGCTGCAGCGCCGTGGGACCGGCGACACCGCCGGGCCCCGCCGTGGCCTCCTGCGGATGCACGCGCAGGAGCTCCTGATGGGTCTTCTCGTTGCCGTGGTGGATCGCGAAGCTCGAGACCATCTCGCTGACGGCCATCCCCGCGCCGTAGCGCTTGGCCTGCAGGCGCATGAACCAGTCCCGATGCCGGCCAGCGGCGCGAGCATCACCCGGTTGGGGACGTCGAGATGGGCGAGCTTCCAAGGGTCGGTCAGCGACGGCATGCCACCTCATAGTAGGACCGGATCCGCTGCGAGCGCCGGCAAGGACCGGATCCGCCCACGGGCCCCACGACCTCGTACGGCCTGACACGGCGGATCCAGTTGATTCGGGACGATCGACGCAGTCGACCGGTGGGACCGGATCCGCCCACGGGCGCCGCGGCCCTGCAATGCCTGACACGGCGGATCCAATTGATTCGAGGACGATCGACGCAGTCGACCGGTGGGACCGGATCCGCCACAGGCGCCGCGGCCCTGCAATGCCTGACACGGCGGATCCAATTGATTCGAGGACGATCGACGCAGTCGACCGGTGGGACCGGATCCGCCCACAGGCGCCGCGGCCCTGCAATGCCTGACACGGCGGATCCAATTGATTCGGGTTGGACGGTCGACGCAGTCGACCGTCCAACCCGAATCAACGGTTTCGCTCGTGGATGAGCTTCAGGCCGTTGAGCGTCAACAGATCGTCGGTGTGATCGATCGTCTCGGTGTGCGGGACGACGACCGGGGCCAGGCCACCGGTGGCGATGACCTCGCACTCCTCCCCCAGCTCCTCCTGCAGCCGGCGCACGAGACCGTCGGCCTGCGCGGCGTAGCCGAAGATGATGCCCGACCGGATCGCCTCGACCGTCGACTTCCCGATCGCGGTGCGCGGCGGGATGAGGTCGACCTTCGGCAGCTTTGCACCACGTTCGGTGAGCGCCTCGAGCGAGACCTCGACCCCCGGGGTGATGACGCCGCCGAGGTACTCGCCGTTGCGGGAGACGACGTCGTACGTGACCGCGGTGCCGAAGTCGACGCTGATGCACGGCCCGCCGAGCACCTCGTAGGCGGCGACCGCGTTGACGAGGCGGTCGGCGCCGAGCTCACGCGGGTTGTCGATGCGGATCGGCATCCCCGTCCGGATGTTCGGTCCGACGGCGAGCGTCTCGTGCCCGAGGTAGCGCTCCGTCCCATGGCGACCCACTCCGGCTCCAGCGAGGGGACCGTCGAGGACACGATCGAGCCCGTCAGGTCCGCCAGGCCGACACCCCGCAGCTCGAGCAGGTTGCGCAGGGCGGCGCCGAGTTCGTCGGCGGTCGACGTGCGGACGCTGGCGAACCGCCAGTGCTCGACGAGCGCGTCGTCCTGGAACGTGCCGAAGTGCGTCTGGGTGTTGCCGACGTCGACGACGAGAAGCATTGGGGCGGCAGTCTACGTCCGGAAGGCCTGCCGGACGGCCCGCCTGTCAGGCCGCTGGGCAGGTCTTGCGCCGCGTGTTGTTGCGCTCGTCGGCCTCGTCGACCGCCCGGCCACCGTCGACGCGGGCCACGACGGCAGCGCCGGCCGCACAGCGAGGGGCGCGGAAGACGAAGGTGACCTTTGCGCCTTGCGACAGGGCACCGACCTCCTGTGCCCGCTGTGGAACCCCCGCGATGCCCAGCCCGATGAGAAACGGGGACTCGACATCCGAACGGCCCGCGTTGCGCACCGTGACGCTGTAGAGCGCAACGCCGTCGTCACCCTCCGCGATCCGCAGCCTGGAGACCTGCAGGTCCGGGCGTTCGTCCGGCTGCCCGCAGACCGAGCTCACGCGGCGAGCCGTCCGTACGCGCTCGCCGTCGGCGTCCAGCCACCGGAACTGCACCTTCACGCGGTACGCCGCAGGCGCCCGCAGACCCTGCAGACGCTTCGTGTAGGCGAAGCCCGCGACGTTCGGCTCCGACCGCTCCCAACGACCGAAGTTCGGTGCCGGCAGCCGGACAAAACGCCCGGACGTACCGAGCCGCTCCTCCAGGTCAAAGCGCATCGCCATCGTGACGCCCTTCGGGATGGCGGGCATCGAAGCGGTGAAGACCGCCAGGCGCTCGGACTTCGCCAGACCAGTCCGGCATGTCGTGACGTCCACGCCGAGTGCAGGCGGCCTCGTGGTCTGCGCGGTGGCCGCAGACGGTGACAGCGAGGACACCCACGGGAGCGCGGCGGCGACGAAGAGCAGGCTCAGACGGGCAGACATTCCCCTCTGCCAACGCACCGGGGGCGCAGATGTTGCGCCCCCGGCCCGGCACCACGACGTCGGCTGCCCGGGCAGCCGACGCTCAGGTCAGCTGGTAGAGCGGACCGTCGCCACCCTCGGGGACCGTCAAGCGGCCACCCTTGGCGGTGATGGCGCCGCACTGCACGCAGTTCGTGTAGTTGACGATGACGTCGACGAACGCCGACGGCTCGACGTCCGGTGCCTCCTCCGGAAGCTCGTACACCCCGGCCGGGCACATCCACCTCCACGTCTCGGCGACTTCGCGCGGCACGTGCTTCTGGACCCGGATGTGGTTCGGGGCGTCGTCGCGCGTCGAGTTGCCCGTGATGAACACCGACGACAACTTGTCGAAGATGTACTTGTTGTCGGGCTTGGGGTAGGACTTCGCCGTCTTGCCGATGAACATCTGCTTCTGGTCCTGCTTGTGCCAGGACCAGCGACCGCCGGGCAGCCTGCCCTTGGTCATGATGTTCAGGTTGACGAGGGGCGCGCCCTTGATGAAGCCCTTCTGGAAGGGCTGGCGCGTGTTGCGCTCCTTGTAGAGCTCCTTGCCGACCGAGGACTCCTCGATGGCCTCCTCGTAGGACTCAAGCGACGACTCCCCGCGGGAGAGCGACTTGTAGATCGCCTCGGCCGCCAGGTGACCGGACTTGATCGCGTGGTGCACGCCCTTCAGCGCGACGGTGTCGACCATGCCGCCGGCGTCGCCGACGATGAGCGCACCGGGCATCGTGAGCTTCGGCATCGACCAGTAGCCGCCGCCGGGCAGGGCCTTGGCGCCCCAGCCGACACGCTCGCCACCCTCGAGGATCTTCTGGACCAGCGGGTGCATCTTGAAGAGCTGCAGGAGGTCGTGGGCGCTCGTGGTGGCGTCCGCGTACTCGAGGTCGACGACGAAGCCGATCGACACGAGGTCGTCCCCGGTCTTCTCGTCCTTCATCGGGTAGATCCAGGACCCACCGATCTGGCCGTACTTCGCGCCGAGGTTCAGCGGCCAGGGCCCGATCGTGTGGATGACGCGGTCCAGCGGCTTGGCGACCTTCCAGACCTCCTTGACCCCGAGCTCCCAGGTCTGCGGCTCGCGCCCCTCGCCCAGGTCGAACTCGCGGATCGCGGCGCCGGTCAGATGACCCCAGCAACCTTCCGCCAGCACGGTGACCGCGGCCTTGATGTCGGCGCCGGGCTCGAAGTTGCCGAGCTCCTGGCCTTCCTTGCCGCGGCCCTTGTCACCGGAGCGGACGCCGACGACGCGGCCGTCATCCACGACGATCTGCGATGCGGCGGTCTCCGTCAGGATGTACGCCCCGGCCTCCTCGGCCACCCGCGCCTGATACCGGGCGAGCGCCGCGACCGAGATGACCTCGTTGCCGTGGTTGCGGAAGTTCGGCGGCACCGGGAAGAGCGGGAGCTTCGTCTTCTTCGTCGGGGTCAGGTACACGGACTCCTTGTGCACCTCACCGAAGGCGAAGCCTTCCTTGCGCCAGTCCTCGCGCGTCATGTCGGGGAAGAGCTCGAGGAGCGCCTCCGGGCGCATGACGGCGCCGGACAGGTTGTGTCCGCCGCACGCCTTGGCCTTCTCGATGACCGCGACCGGCACCTCGCCGAGGCGCTCCATCGTGGCCGGGTCATCAGCGAGGAGCTGCAGGAGCCGGTTGGCACACGCCAGTCCGGCAGTGCCGCCACCAACGATGGCGACGCCGACTTCGATGATCTCGTCCTCGCCGTCCAGTCCGTGCTTGACGAACTCGTTCTGGGTGTCGACGGGCGGCGGGTAAGCCGCCGGTGCCGTCGAGACCTTGCCGTTGGTGGCGGCCATGGCTCAGCTGCCCTTCTTGGCCTTGATGGCCTCGGTCAGCTTCGGCAGGATCTTGTTCAGATCGCCGACGATCCCCAGGTCGGAGAACTCGAAGATCGGGGCGTTCGCGTCCTTGTTGATCGCCACGATGTTCTCCGAGGCCTGCATGCCGACCTTGTGCTGGATCGCGCCGGAGATGCCCGCCGCGAGGTACAGCTTCGGCGCGACCGTCTTGCCGGTCTGCCCGATCTGCGCCGCGTACGGGTACCAGCCGGCGTCGACCACCGCGCGGGTCGCGGCGACGGCGGAGTTGCCACCGAACGCTGCAGCGAGGTCATCGCAGAGCTGGAAGCCCTCCGCCTTGCCCAGCCCACGGCCACCGGCGACGAGGACGCTGGCGCCCTCGATGTCGACGTCCGCGCCGCGCTGCTCGCCACGCGTGACGATGTTGGCCTGCGCGGCCTGCGGGGACAGCTCGAAGCTCAGGGCCTCGACGTCCGCGGCACCGGCGCCGTCCTTCGTGATCTCGAACGCGTTGAGGCGACCGATGATGATGCCGACCTCGGACCGGTACTTGATCTCGGAGATCGCGGAGTCGCCCAGGATCGGGCGCTCGGCGACGAGCTCGTCGCCCTCGACGCGGACGTTGGTGACCTCCATCGCCACGCCGGCACCGAGGCGGGCGGCCAGGCCGGCACCGATCTCGAAGCCGAGCAGGCCGCCCCCGAAGAGGGCGTACTTGTAGCCGCTGGCGCCGATGGCCGCGGCCATCGCGTCGACGACGGCTGCGCGAGGCCGTCAGGCGCCTCGGCCGTCAGGACCTTCGTCGCGCCGTACTCACCGAGCGAGGCGGCGAGCTCCTGCGGGATGTTCTCGCCGACGAGGATCGCGTGCGCTTCGCCGCCGAGCTGCTTGGCCAGGCGGGCGCCTTCGGCGACAGCGCCGAGGGAGTTCTTGTTGATCGCGCCGTCGTAGTGCAGCGCGTAGACCAGGATGTTGGACATGTGTCAGGTTCCTTTCGGGGCCTAGAGGAGCTTGCGCTCGTCGAGCCAGGCGACGATCTTCTCGACGGTGTCGTTGGTGTCCTCGTCCTCGATGATCTGGCCGGACGCCTTCTGCGGCGGGGCCTTCGCGGACGTCCAGTGAGCGGCGGAGTTGTCGCCGCCGACCTTGCTCGTGTCGATCTCCGCGTCACCGGTGGTGAGCGTGTCGAGGGGCTTCTTCTTCGCGCCCATGATCGCCTTCAGCGACGGGTAACGCGGCTCGTTGATCGCGTCGCCGACGGAGATGACCGCGGGCATCTGTGATCTTCACGGTGTCGTAGCCGTACTCGGCCTGACGCTCGCACGTGAGCTCGTCGCCGGCGAGGTCCATCTTGATGACCTGCGTGAGCGACGGCATCGACAGGTGCTCGGCGACGACGGCGCCGATCGTGTAGCACTCGCCGTCGTCGGACTGCTGACCGAGCAGGACGAGGTCGGGGCTCTCACGCTTGAGCGTCTGCGCGAGGGCGTAGCCGGTCGCGGCGACGTCGGAGCCCGCGAGGGCGTCGTCGCTGAGGTGCACGGAGCGGTCGGCCCCGAGGGACACGGCCTTGTGCAGCGCGCGGACGGCGGAGCTCGGGCCCATCGTCACGGCGACGATCTCGTACGACCTCGACGGCGCCGCCCTCCTTGATCTGCATGGCCGCCTCGATGGCGTGCGTGTCATACGGATTCAAGTTCTTCTCGCCGCTACGGTCCATACGACCGGTGGACGGGTCGATGCGCTTCTGCACCGCGGCGTCCGGCACCTCTTTGACGAGGACACAGATCTTCACTTCAGGCCTCCTGCTGTTTTGGTTTCCTGTGCCCGCCCTGAGGCGGGGAGCGACCCAAATCTCGAACGACGTGCTGCAAGATGGGCCGCGAAGTGTACCGGGCCTGTTGACTGACGAGTCAATCGGGCGCGGTGACGATGGTGTGGCGAGGCGTGTCGGACGGACGGGGAGCTACTCCCTCTCGCCTACGGCCCCCTGGATGAAGTCGATGATCGCCTGGGTCGGCGCGCCGGGGGTGAACACCTCCGCCACCCCCAGTTCCTTCAGCTGCGGGATGTCGTCGGACGGGATCGTCCCGCCGACGGTGACGAGCACGTCGGTGATGCCCTGGGCGGCGAGCAGGTCGACGACCTTCGGCACCAGCGTCATGTGCGCCCCGGAGAGGATCGACAGTCCGACGGCGTCGGCGTCCTCCTGGATGACGGTCTCGACGATCTGCTCGGGCGTCTGGTGCAGCCCCGTGTAGATGACCTCCATCCCGGCGTCGCGCAGGGCCCGGGCGATGATCTTCGCGCCCCGGTCGTGCCCGTCCAAGCCCGGCTTGGCGACGACGACACGAATCTTGCGCTGAACGGCGGTGGACTCAGTCATGGCGCGCGGGATATTACGACGCTGCCGCCTTTCCCGACGCCAGGGTCACCCGACCGGGAGGACCGCCACGGCACCGAGCCTGTTTGACGCGCGCCTTCCGGCGCGTAAGGGTAGGTGGGCCGGAGGCATCGGACCGGGCGGCGCAAGCGTCCCGGCCCACTCAGACAAAGGATGACGGATGGGGTTGCTCGCCTGCACGCTGGTATCGCTGCTTCTCGCGGGAGGTGGAGCGGCGCCGAAGGACCTGGAGACGGTCGTCCAGGACGACGCCCTCTTCCTCCATCGCAGCCCGGCCGCGGTCGACGCCAGCGCCCGCCGCCTGGCCGAGCTCGGCGCCGATCGCCTCCGCCTGACCGCCGGCTGGTCGGCGCTGGCCCCGAGGCCCCGCAGCCGCCGCGTCCCGCCCGCACCGTTCGACGCCAGCGACTCGCGCACCTACCCCCACGATGCGTTCCGCAGCCTCGACACCGCGGTCAAGGCCGCGAGCACCCACGGGCTGAAGGTGATGATCGACCTCGCGTTCTGGGCACCCCGCTGGGCGGTCGGGCCAGCCGTCGCCGAACCCGGCGCGCGAGCGGTACTTCGTCGACGCCGCAGCTTTCGGCGACTTCGCCACCGCTGTGGCGCGCCGGTACTCCGGCGCCTACCCGGACCCCGCCCGCCCCTCACGGCCATCTGCCGGCCGTCCGGACCTTCACGACCTGGAACGAGCCCAACCACCCGGCCTTCCTCAAGCCCCAGTGGGTGCGGACGACCGGCGGCTTCCGGCCCGAGTCGCCCGCACATCTACCGGGCGATGCACAACGCCGCCTACGACGCGATCAAGCGCGTCTCCGCGCTGGACCAGGTCCTCGTCGGCGGGACGGCTTCGACCGGGCTCGGCGTCCCCGGCAAGGGCGGGGTGCCGCCGCTGGACTTCGTGCGCGCGCTGGCCTGCGTCGACGGCCGACTGCGGCCGCTGAAGGTCCCCGAGTGCGCGGACTACGCAGCCGTTGAAGGCCGACGGCTACGCCCACCATCCGTACTCGCGGCTCGTGACGCCGGACACGCCTTCGGACGGCGAAGCGGCGACGCGCCGGATCGCCGATCACCGCGGCTGGGACGGCTCCTTGACGTGCTGCGGCGCCGCGGGCGCCTCGCGAGCCCTCGAGGATCTTCAACACCGAGTACGGCTACGAATCCCGGCAGGACGATCCGTACCAGCCCTTCGACCGCGACCAGCAGGCGGCGTTCATCGGATGGTCGACGTTCCTGGCCTGGAAGGACCCAGACACCCGGACCATGGCGCAGTTCCTCCTGCGGGACATCGATCCCGCCGAGTCCGGCCGCAGTCGCGGGACGCGGGGCTACTACCGCGACTGGCAGACCGGGCTGTACGACGCGCGCGGCGACGCCAAGCCTGCGGCGCGGGCCTTCAAGCTGCCGTTCTGGGCGCAGACCCAGAGCTTCGGGACCGCGTCGGCGGTCCTGCTCTTCGGCCAGGTGCGCCCGGGGACACGGCCAGCGCGTGGTCCAGGTCGAGCGCCAGGACCCGACGACCGGCGCCTGGTCACCGGTGCAGACCGCCGGCCCGGCCTGCGACGAGCGATCGCCGCAGTTCCTGACGGACAAGGCGGGCTTCTTCCTCCGCACCGCGGCGGCCGTCGGCGCGCGGCCGCTACCGTCTGGCGTGGCAGCACGACGACGGCACCTTCGAGACCGGCGTGCCCATCGCCGTCGCGGCGTCGCGGCAACGAGCCGCCGCCCGTGTCGACGGTCATCGCCCGGCATGAAGCGCGGCTGAGCGCCGCTCACGCTTCGGGGAGGTGCGCGACCTGCCGTCCGCGCTCTCCACGACGCCACGTGCGGTGCGCGAGCGCCGCGCGGACCTTCGCGACGACGGACTCCGGGCGCTCGCGGACGTCGCCCGCACTGACCCGCAGCGTCCTCCAGCCGCTGCGCGCGAGCGCCGCATCGCGTTCGACGTCGCGCGCCGCGTTGAGCGTGAGCCGATGCTGAGCGCCGTCGACCTCGAGGGCGAGCCGGTGGTCCGGGAAGGCGAGGTCGAGCTCCAGCGGCCCGATGTCGGTCCGGACGACATGGGCGATGACGGGCTCGGGCAGGCCCGCTTCGACGATCGCCGCAGCGGCCTTCGCCTCTTCGTCGCTGCGCCAGAGCCTGGGGCCGATGCGCAGCGTCCGGCGCAGTCGCGGCGCGCCGGGCCGCCGCGCCGCGCGCGCGGCCGTCCGCAGCTGTGCCGGGCGCCGGAAGCGGCCGTCGCGCTCGGCTTGCGCTGCGGCTGACTCCAGGGCCCGGTCGCTGACGGAGTTGTCCGCAGCGAGGTCGAGCAGCGTCCGTTCGACGGTCGTGATCGGGATCCCTTCGCACACCGTGACGTCGGTCCTCGGCAGGTCGAGCGTCACGTGCAGGACGACTCCTGGTGGGTTGCGGCGCCCGGTGGCCGCGACGACGACGTGGATGGCGGGCGGAGGAAAGCGCAGCAACCGCCAGCGAACCGCGGCCGAGCGGCCGCTGAGCGCAGCGCCGGCGCCGCACCCCCATACGGCGGCCAGCTCCCGGCCCTGGGGCGCGAGAACTGCGAGCGGAGCGACGGAGTAGACGCCACGGTAGGGCCGGTGCAGCAGTGCGGAGTCCGTCCAGCGGCTGACACGGGCGCGGGGTACACCGAGCTCCATGAGGTCGGCCCATCTGACGACGCCCCACTGAGCGGCCGCCCGGCGGTGAACCTCATGCAGCTGGTTCCGCGGAGCGGAACTGGCGGCATGACCGATGGAGCGGGGTCCCATGCCCACGGTGAGGCACGGGTCCGCCGAGGTGTCTCAGCTCAGCTCAGAAGACCGGCGTCTCGCGATAGTCGCCCCAGACCTCTTGCATGGCCTGGATGATCTCGCCCTCGGAGACGTGCGCACGCGCGGCCTCGATGAGCGGGTACATCAGGTTCTCGTCCGTCGTCGCCGACGCGCGCTTGAGCTCGGCGAGGCGGGCCTCGACCTGCGCGGTGTCGCGGGCGGCCTTGACGGCCTGCAGACGGTCGATCTGCTTCTGCTCCAGCGCCGGGTCGATCTTGTGGATCGGCATGCTCGTCCAGTTCGTTGCCCTCGGTGAAGGCGTTGACGCCGACGACGATGCGGCGTCCGCTGTCGATCTCGCCCTGCAGCTCGTAGGAGGCGTCGGCGATCTCGCGCTGCGGGTAGTTCTGCTTGACCGCCTCGACCATGCCGCCGAGCTCGTCGATCTTCGCGAAGTAGCGCGTAGGCCTGCGCCTCGATCTCGTCCGTCAGCTGCTCGACGAACCAGGAGCCGCCGAGCGGGTCGATCGTGTTCGTCACGCCGGTCTCGTGGGCGATGATCTGCTGGGTGCGCAGCGCGATGCGGACCGCGTCCTCGGTCGGCAGCGCGAGCGCCTCGTCGTAGCGAGTTCGTGTGCAGCGACTGCGTGCCGCCGAGCACGCCGGCGAGCGCCTCGATCGCCGTGCGGACGATGTTGTTCAGCGGCTGCTGGGCGGTGAGCGAGACGCCCGCCGTCTGCGTGTGGAAGCGCATCAGCCACGACTTCGGGTTCTTGCGCGCCGAAGGTCTCGCGCAGCTCGCGCGCCCAGATGCGGCGGGCGGCGCGGTACTTGGCGATCTCCTCGAAGAAGTCGATCTGCGCGTTGAAGAAGAACGACAGGCGCGGCGCGAAGTCGTCGACGTCGAGGCCGCGCTCGACGGCCTCCTCGACGTAGGTCAGGCCGTCCTTCAGCGTGAAGGCGAGCTCCTGCGCGGCCGTCGATCCGGCCTCGCGGATGTGGTACCCGGAGATGGAGACCGAGTTCCAGCGCGGCATCTTGCTGCGTGGAGTACTCGATCATGTCGCCGAGCAGGCGCATCGCCGGGTCGATCGGGAAGCACCACTCCTTCTGGGCGATGTACTCCTTGAGGATGTCCGCCTGGATCGTCCCGTTGAGGTGCTCGGGTCCGACGCCCTGGCGCTCGGCGGCGACGATGTAGTAGGCGAGCATGATCGCGGCCGGGCGCGTTGATCGTCATCGACACGGAGACCTTGCCGAGGTCGATGCCCTGGAAGAGCGTCTGCATGTCGTCGACGGTGTCGATCGCCACGCCCTCGCGGCCGACCTCGCCGAGCGAGAGCGGGTGGTCGGAGTCGTGGCCCATCAGCGACGGCATGTCGAACGCGGTCGACAGGCCGGTCTGGCCGTGGTCGAGCAGGTAGCGGAAGCGCTCGTTCGTCTCCTCCGCGGTGCCGAAGCCCGCGAACTGCCGCATCGTCCACAGGCGGCCGCGGTACATCGACGGGTACACGCCGCGGGTGTACGGATACTCGCCCGGGTAGCCCGATCTGCGGCGGGACGGGCGACCCGTCCTGCGGCACGTAGAGCGGGTCGATCTCCAGGTCCGACAGCGTCGTGAACTTCGGCTTGAGCTCGGGCGACGAGACCGTAGGCCGTCTGCCACTGCTCGTAGGTCGTCGGGGTGCTGCTGTCGGCAAGGGCCATCTGATCGTCCGTTCGCAAATTAGGCGGAAGTCCGCGTATCTCCTGCGAGCCGATTGTAGAGCACGCTCCCCGAGCGGTCTAACCCCCGAAGTCGCCGACGTCCGCGCGGAGGGTGCGCAGGATGCGGACGAGGTCCTCCTGGTCGTCGGCCTCGAGGGCGGCCAGACCGAAGAGGTCCTCGTTCAGGACGGCCGTTGCCGCCGCGACGGCGTCACGGCCGGCGGTCGTGATGCGCACGAGCGTCGCGCGGCCGTCGGTGGGGTGCGGGCGCCGCTCGGCCAAGCCGCTGTCCACGAGCTTCTCCACGACGCTCGTGACCGAGCTGCGGTGCACCTGCAGCCGTTCGCCCATCTTCCCGATCGGCAGCTCGCCGGCCCTCGTGAACGCGAGCAGCATGAGCGCCTCGTACCGCGGGAACGTCAGGCTGAACGGCTTGAGCAGCTCGTCGAAGTGCGCGAGCAACAGCTGCTGGCTGCGCATGATCGACGTGATCGCGGCCATCGCGCGCGACGGGTCGGCCGGCCACCGATCCTCCCAGTGGCGGCGGGCCTCGGCGATCGGATCGAGCTTCAGCGGCACCGGATCGGAGCATAGGCGCGCCGGCGCCAGCCGGCGCGCTGGGCCGAGCACGGCAGGGCGGGTGCACCCACGCCATCGGTTGCACCCGCCGCCACCGGCGTCGCGGAGCGCCGGCCCGAACCCCGGCGTGCGACGATCAGCGGACGCTGATCGCGTACACGTTCTTCTGCCCGCCACCGCTGACGGTGAGGCGGTAGGTGCCGCGCCTTGCGCCCTTGACCTTCAGCGCGGTCGTGGCCGAGCTCTCCAGCGTCCTCGTGAGGACGGTCCGGCCGGCCCGGCTGAGGGTGAGCTTCACCGAGGCGATGTTCAGCCTCGTGATCGCGACCGGCAGGCCGGCCGTCGCCAGGGCCTTCGCCGAGATGGAGCGGATCGCTGCGACGCCGAGGCGCGGGCTGCGGTCGACCATCGACGCCCCCGGGGTTGTAGCCGCCGGCGTCGTGACCGTGTTGGTCTCCGTGACGGTCTTCGTCGGCAGCTTGCTCGGCTCCTTGCCGTTCAGGATGCTGAAGATGTCCGTTTCGTCGAGCGTGCCGACGACGTTCGCAGCCTGTGGACCCGAGCCCCACAGCGGGACCTCCGCACCGGTGTGCGTCTGCGAGCCGCTCGTCGTCGCCCCCAAGCCGGTGTCCGAGGTCCCGTAGGACACGCGGATCGGCGAGTTGTCGACCGTGTTCAGGGTCGCGAAGGCCGAGCCCGACGCCGGGGTCGCCGTGGCGTTGATGATCTGCGAGGAGTGCGCGTGATCGGCCGTCATGAGGATCAGCGTCTCCGGGTGCTGCGCCTGGTATGCCAGGGCGACGCCGATGGCGTCGTCGAACGCGATCGTCTCGCCGATCTGACCGCAGACGTCCGCGGCGTGGTCGCGCTTGTCGATCGACGCGCCCTCGACCTGCAGCGTGAAGCCCTCGGCCCCGGGCTTCGTGGACAGAAGGTCGATGGCCTTCTGCGTCATCACCGGCAGCGACGGCTCGTTCGTCGCCGAGCGCTGGGTCTCGTCGCACCGGGTCCCCGCCGAGCCACCCTGCGTGTTGGCGTCGTTGACCGACCCGGAGCCGCCGCCGGGCGTGCCGCCCGGGACCGGTGAGTTCGCGGTATAGAACGCCGCGGTGCGCGCGAAGAGCGGCTTGAACTCGGGCGTCAGGGTGCCGCTGTTGAACAGGCCGAGGACCTTGCCATCCGTCAGCGACGTGACGCCGGCCAACCCGTTCTTGTCGGTCGGCTGCTGGGTGTAGCCCGCCGCGGTCGCGCGGGTCAACACCGTGTCCGTTCCGTTGGCGACGAGCGGCTGGGTGAAGCGGCTGCGGCCGCCGCCGAGGTAGACGTCGAAGCCCTCGTCGACCTGCTGCTCGGCGATCGAGCCCCAGGCCGGGCGGGGTCGCCGTCTTGGCCTCGCTCGGGCACGTCGTGCGCGTGTCGGCGGGACCCTGGCAGGCGCGCTGGGAGATGTGCGAGCTCGGCCCGGCCGGGGTGGCGTCCGTGATCTCCGCCGTCGAGACGTTGCCGGTCGCCTTGCCCTGATCGCGGGCGATCTCCATGAAGGTCTTGTAACCGGCGTTCGGACCGGGGACGTTGTCGGCGCTGGACGGCCCCTGGGAGAGGCGGTTGTCCTGCGTGCGCTTGCCCGTGGACCAGGCGGTCGCCGTCGGGGCGGAGTCACCGGTGTAGTTCGGGGCGAAGGTCGGACCAGGCCCGGCCTTCAACACGTAGTGGATCTGGCTGCCGCGAAACGGCAGGCGGTCCATGTTCATCCGGCCCGCGGCGCCCTTGGCGTAGTACCGCGCGAGCGTCACCTCGGCGTCGCCCATGCCGTCCCCGATGAAGAGGATGACGTTCTTGGGCTTGTCCGGGTTGATCTGGGCGGCCAGCGCGCCGGAGAACTCGTCCTCCGACTGGGCGCCCGTGGCAACCGTCGCCGCCGTGATCGCGCCGGCGACGCCGACGAGGGCGATCGCCGCCTTGGTGCGTGCGTGCATCTGTTCTCCTGATGGAAGGGGGTGAGGGGTGCCACCCTCGTTCCTTGAGGTGCTCCTCATGTGACGGTGAGGTGAGCGACCCGTGAAGATCCTGCAAACCGTGTCCGGGCGCACCGTGAGCGGCGGGTCAGCCTCGGGCGAGCTCCACGAGCGCCGGGCCGCCGGCCAGCAGCTCGCGCAGTCGGGCCCTCGGTACCGCGTCCAGCGGGATGATGCCGCGGGTGATGTCGCGTTCGCCGATGTCCTTCTCGCCGATGACGGGCGCCGTCCCCGAGGGTGACCTCGCGTCGCCGAAGGCCTCGGTCAGCCGGCGCTCGATGGCGTGCAGGTCGCGACGAAAGTGCGGGGCGAAGCAGAGCAGCAGTCGCGGCTCACCTGCGTCGTCCTGCAGCCCGACGCCGGCCGCGGCCTTACGCCCCAGGACCTCGGGCCCGACGATCGTCTCGGTCGCCGCGTCCCCGAGGCACGACTGTGCGGCGCTGGCGGTCTCCGGCGTGATGACGCTCGACCCCGGGTGCTCGTCGGCGAGCAGTCGCCGCACCCCCGGGCCGCCTCCGACGACCGTGCGCCCGATCCGGGCGTCAAGGACCGTGGCGGTGCCGATCTGCGTCGCGGTCCGAACCTCCGGCGGCGCGGCGGCCAGGCGCGCGGCGCCGGCCCCGAGGACGAGCCTGGCGATCTCCGCAGCCGGCAGCGGACCGCCGAAGGCGGCCAGGCGCGCGCGGTTGACGTAGGCCACGCGAGTCCGTGCCGGGCCGCCGTCGGCGATCTTGGCCAGCGTGCCCGGCGCCATGGCCGCCGGGGGACGCGCCTGGGCCGGGCTGAGGCCTTGCTCGACCGCGACTCCGCGACCGCGGTCGCCTGCGGCGTCGTCCCGCCACCACAGGCGACCAGCGCGGAGAGCGCCGCCACGGCAGCGGCGGCGAGGGCGAGCAAGCGGAGCACGACGGCGGAGTGTGAGGGGCTGCGGAGCCGGCGGCGTGAAGCGCTCGTGAACGTGCCTCAGCCCTGACGTGCGACCTCGCCGAGCAACGCCCGGGCGATGACGAGCCGCTGGATCTCGCTGGTCCCCTCGTAGATCTCGGTGATCTTCGCGTCACGGAAGTAGCGCTCGGCGGGGAACTCCCTCGTGTATCCGTAGCCGCCGAGCACCTGGATGGCCTCCCCCGTCTGGCGGCGCGCCACCGCAGACGCAAAGAGCTTGGCCTGCGCGCCCTCGACCGTGTGCGGGTGCCCGGCGTCCTTCAGGCGGGCCGCGCGCCACACGAGGGCCCGGGCCGCCTCGATCTCGGTCTGCATGTCCGCGAGCTTGTGCTGGATGGCCTGGAAGCCTCCGATCGCGCGGCCGAAGGCATGACGCTCCTTGGCGTACGCCGTCGCGCACTCGAGCGCAGCCTGCGCGATACCGACAGCTTGCGCCGCGATGCCGATGCGACCGCCGTCCAGCGTCTGCAGCGCGATCCGCATGCCGCCACCTGGGGGTCCCAAGGGCTCGGCCGGCGTGCCGTCGAAGGCGAGATCGGCGGTGGAGGACGAATGCAGGCCGAGCTTCTCCTCCTCACGGGTGACACGAAAACCAGGAGCGCCCCGCCGGACGACGTAGGCGCTCGGCCGTCCGCCGGCGCGCGGGTCCTGGGCGAACACCGTGAACGTATGGGCGTACGTCCCGTTCGTGATCCACTGCTTCGTCCCGGTGATGCGGTGCTCCTCGTCGGCCCGCGCGAGCATCGCCCCCGCGTCCGAGCCGCTGCCGGGCTCGGTCAGCGCAAAGGCCGCCAGCTCGTGACCCTGGGCCAGCGGGGGGACGAGGCGCCCGACCTGCTCCTCGTCGCCGTGGGTCAGGATCGGCATCGTCCCGGCGCCGGTGTGGACCGCAAGCGTGACGCCGACCCCGGCATCGGCCCTGGAGAGCTCCTCCATCACGAGGCAGTAGCTCAGATGGTCCGCGCCGCTGCCACCATGTTCCTCCGGCACGCAGACGCCCATCAGGCCGAGCTCTCCGAGGTGCTCGAAGACCTCCTTGGGGAAGGTGTGCGCCTCGTCCCACGCCTTGGCGTGGGGGGCGACCTCGGTGTCGGCGAAGCGCTTGGCGAGGTCGCGGATCTCGCGCTGCTCGTCCGTCAGCTCGTGGTGGCTCACCGAGCGGCCTTGCGGGAGATACGGCTGCGGTTGGCAGCACCGCCCGCGCCACCGACCAGCGCCGCGCCGCCGAGCGCGGCGAACGCTTTGAGCCGGCGACCGAGCTGCTCGAAGCGCAGGACCTCCCAGCCCTCCTCACGGGCGACACGGGCCAGTTCCGGGTCGGGGTTCACCGCGACGGGATGGCCGACCGCGCGGAGCATGGGCATGTCGCTCTCGGAGTCCGAGTAGGCCCAGCTCTCCTCAAGCGAGATGCCCTCCGCCTCGGCGAGCTCGCGCATGGCCAGCGGCTTGCCGTCGCGATAGGTGAAGATGCCCGCGTCCTTGCCGGTGTAGAGACCGTCGACGACCTCGTACCGCGCCCCGATGGCGCCGTCGAAGCCCGACGATCTGCGCGATGACGGACGCGAGGTCCTGGCTGGCCGCGGTGACGATGTAGACGGGGCGCCCGGCGTCCTGATGCTCGTATGCGACCGCGAGCATCTGGGGGTACAGGCGCGGAAGGACGCCGGCGAGGACCTTGGGCGCGAGCCGCTGCAGGTCGCGGACCCGGACCCCTTCGAGCATGCCGGCGACCTCCGCGCGCACCGCGTCGGTCTCCTCGTCCGTCGAGCCTCGCAGGCGGAACTTGACGTTCCGCCACGCGTAGGCGGCCATCTTGCGACGGCTCACCAGGCCGTTGCTCCGGGCCGCCCGGGCCCAGTGCAGGCCGGACGACCCCGCCATCAGCGTGCGGTCCAGGTCAAAAAACGCGGCGGCGGTCATCTGAAGTCAGGCTAGGGGGTGGATCCGAGCCCCGCCCGAAGCGGGGCGCTGCGAGCCTCCGGCGTTGCGAGCCGCGGGGCGTTGCGAGCCGCCAGGCGAGCAACCCCCAATGGAATCCGAGCCCTCCGGGCGAGGATTACACCTTCACGATGATGGCGTCGCCCTGCCCGCCGCCTGAGCAGATCGCGGCACAGCCGTAGCCGCCGCCACGCCGCTTGAGCTCGAGGACCATGGAGCCGATGATCCGCGCGCCGGACGCGCCGATCGGGTGCCCGAGGGCGACAGCGCCGCCGTTGACGTTCACCTTGTCCTCGTCGATGCCGAGCATGCGCATCGAGTTGAGCGTCACCGAGGCGAACGCCTCGTTGATCTCCCAGATGTCGATCTGGTCGGCGGTCAGCCCCGCCTTCTCCAGCGCCTTCATCGCGGCGGTCGCAGGCGTCGTGTGCAGGACCGCGAAGTCGTTGGCGGACTGGGCGTGCGCGACGATCTCGCCGAGCACCTCCTTGCCGTTCGCCGCCGCCCACTCGTCGGAGGCCAGCACGATGGCACCGCCGCCGTCGTTGACGCCCGGCGAGTTCCCGGCCGTGTGTGAGCCCTCCTTGCCGACGAGGCCCGGCAGCTTGGCCAGCGACTCGAGCGACGACCCGCGGCGCGGGCCCTCGTCGACCTCGACCGTCGTGTCGCCCTTGCGGCCCTTGATCGTCACCGGGACGATCTCGTCCGAGAGGCGACCCTCGTCGATCGCGGCGAGTGCGAGCTCGTGTGAACGCAGCGCCCACTTGTCCAGGTCGGGCCGGGTGATCTCGAAGCCGTCGCTCGTCTCGGTCGCCTCGTCGAACATCTGGCGCCCGGAGAACGGGTTCGTCAGACCGTCGTGAACCATGGCGTCCAGCGCCTTGGCGTCGCCCATGCGGTAGCCGAAGCGCGCGTTGTCCAGGAGGTACGGCGCGTTCGACATCGACTCCATGCCGCCGCCGACGCCGACCTCCACGTCCCCGGCCCGGATCGCCTGGTCGAGGATCACGACAGCGCGGACGCCCGAAGCGCAGACCTTGTTGACGGTCTCGGAGGAGACCTCCTTGGGGATGCCGCCGTTGATCTGGGCCTGACGGGACGGGATCTGGCCCTGCCCGGCCTGCAGGACGGTCCCCATGACGACATGGTCGACCTGCTCGGGGGCGACGTCGGCGCGCTCGAGCGCAGCCTTGATGGCGATGCCGCCCAGGTCCGTGGCCTTCAGGGTGGACAGACCACCACCGAGCTTGCCGATCGGGGTACGGGCGCTACCGAGGATCACGGTCTTGGGCATGGCTGGAGGGGTCTCCGGGGGTCGTTCGACAGAGGTCCTGCGCGGGAGGCGGAGGATAGTGGCTCCGTGCAACCCACCGGCTGTTCGCCCACCGCCAGTAGCCTGCGCCCCATGCTCGTACGCGCGACCGTCGATGCCCCCGTCGACACCCAGGCGGACACCGTCGCCGTCGGGATCTTCGACGGCAAGCGCATTCCGCACGACGTCGAGGGCGGCGCGCTGCAGGCGCTCCTGGACCGTGGCGAGGCCAAGACGACGTTCAAGCATCTGGCCCTCACCCACGCCGCCGGCAAGCGCTGGGTCCTCGTCGGTCTGGGCGACCGCGACGCCTTCGACGCCGAGCGCGCCCGCGTGGCAGCTGCGACGGTGCATGCGCGCTGCCGGGACCTCGGCACCGAGATCCTCTGCTGGGAGCTGCCTCACCGCCTGGACGACACGCAGGCCGGCGGCTTCGTCGAAGGGACCGTGCTCGCGGCCTACCGCTTCACGATGTTCAAGTCCGACACGGACGGCGAGGCGGGCGGGATGAGGGAGCTCATCGTCTCCGACCACGACAGCCGCGTCGTCGTCGCCGACCGCGCGAGCATCGTCGCCCGTGCCCAGAACGCGGCGAGGGAGCTGCAGGACCGGCCCGCGAACGACCTGACGCCCACCGCCCTGGGTGAGTTCGCGCTCACGTTGGCCGACGCCCACGAGCACGTGACCGCGTCCGTGGAGGGGCGGGCGGAGATCGTCGCCCGCGGGATGGGCGCCTTCGCCGCCGTCGCCCAGGGAACGGACGTCGAGCCCGCGCTCATCACCGTCCGTTACGACCCGCCGGATGCCCAGGGACCGCTGCTGGCCTTCGTCGGCAAGGCCGTCACCCACGACACGGGCGGCCTGTCGATCAAGCCTGCCGGGGGCATGCACCGGATGAAGTACGACATGAGCGGTGGCTCGGCCGTGCTCGGGGCGGTGCAGGCGATCGCGCAGCTCGGCCTTCCGGTGCGCCTGCTCGCCGTCGTCGGTTCCACGGAGAACGCGATCAACGGCTCGGCGGTCAAGCCCGGGGACATCGTCACCTCCCTGCAGGGACTGACCATCGAGGTCGACAACACCGACGCCGAGGGCCGCATGGTCCTTGCGGACTGCCTGACGCACGCGGTGCGGCTCGGTGCTGAGCGCATCGTCGACCTTGCGACGCTGACCGGCGGCGTCGTCACCGCACTGGGCTCGACGTTCGCCGGCCTCTTCGCCAACGACGAGGCCTGGTGCACCGCAGTCCACACGGCCGGCACCGCCAGCGGCGAGCGGTTGTGGCGGCTGCCCCTGGATCCCGAGTACGCCGAGCGCGTGAAAGGCCGCTTCGCGGACCTGACGAACTCGCCGGAGGACAAGAAGGCGCACCCGATCTCCGGCGCCGAGTTCCTGCACCGCTTCGTCGCCGACGTGCCCTGGGCGCACCTGGACATCGCGGGCGTGGGGTGGGACCTCGGCAAGCCCTGGGCCGCCAAGGGCGGCAGCGGCTTCGGCGTGCGCCTGCTCGTGGCGCTCGCCGCTGCGCAGGCCGACGGCTGACGCAGGGCCCCCGGCTTCCCACGCCGTGCCCCATCCCCGCCGGCGTGCCCGCCGCTGCGAGACTGACAGCCGTGCCTCGCGCGCTGACGGTCTTCTTCGTGCTCCTGGCCGCGTATGCGGCAACCCTCGGCCTGCCCGCCGCCCCCGGCGAGCAGTACGCGCCCGCCGAGGCCCACCGCCTCATGACCGCGGCGTCGATCGCCCGGGATGGCGACATCGACCTGCGCGACCAGTACGCCGAACGCGCGTGGCGCGCATGGGACGGGGCACCGCTGCGCCCCACGGCCGGGCTGACGGAGGGACGCCTCGTCGAACCGCAAGGCCTGGGCTACCCCCTGCTGGCCGCCTCTGCCTACCGGGTCGGCGGGGCGACGGCAGTCCAGGTGCAGTCGGCGCTGCTGATGGCGCTCGCCTTCGCGCTGGCCGTCGGCCTGGCACGACGGCTGGTCCCAGAGCCGTGGGCGACCCGCAGCGTGCTCGTCGTCGGGCTCTCCCCACCGGTCCTCGTCGCCTCGACGACGGTGGCCCCGGTGGCGGCGGGGGCCGTCCTCATCACGGGGGCCGCCCTGCTGGCTCTGGCCGTGCGCGAGCGTCCGGCCGTGGGTCGCACCGCGGCGTGCGCCGCCCTGCTGGCGCTGACCGCGTGGCTCGACGTCCACCTCGCCCTACCTGGCGCGGTCGTCGCGTTCGCCCTGTGGCGATGGCTGCGACGGCGTCAGCGCGGGCTGGCCGGATTTGTGGCGCTGGAGCTCGTCCTCACCTCGGCCGTCGTGTACATCACGGTCGACGACCGCATCTTCGGCGGCCTGACACCAGCATCCGCGCGCCTGGCAGGTGGTTCGCCGACCGGAGCGCAAGGGCTCTCAGATCAGCTCGAGCGTCTCCCTCGGGTGCTCGGGGTCCTCGTCGATCGGGATGCCGGCGCCCTGCGCTGGGCGCCGGTGCTCGTGCTGGCGCTGGTCACCGTCTGGATCCTCCACCGCTCGCGGAAGCACCGGCTGGCGGCGGTGATCCACGACCAGGTCGACGTGGAGGTGTCCGGCGCGCTGCTGGCGCTGATCGGCGTGGCCGGCGTCGTCGCCGCGGTCTTCACCCGGCCGTCGTTGCAGGGTCCGTGGCTCGTGCCGCCGGACGTCACGGTCGTCCTGCCCTGCCTGGCGGCCCTCGGTGCGATCGCGCTGCGCCGACACCCACGGCCTGGCCGGGTCCTCGTCGCCGTCACGCTCGCGGGCTCGGTCTGGTTGCTGGCCGGGGCCAGGCTCGACGACGCTGCCGGTGTCTCCCCGCCCCGGGGCGCGCTGCCGTTCGGCGGCGTCGAGCGGGCCCTCCCCAGCGTCGACTGAGGGGCCTCAGGCGGGGTCGGCGTCCAGGTCGGTGATCTGCGCGAGGATGCGCGTGGCGGCCGTGGCCGGATCCAGCTCGCGCCGGACGACCTCCTCGAGCATCGTCGCGAAGTTCTCGTCGACCGCGAGACGGGCCTCCAGGTCTCGCCGCATCCGGGCGGTGCAGATCGCGACGACCTCGTTCTGCAGGTTGCGGCGACGGCGCTCGGAGAGCGTCCCCTCCTCCTCGATGAACGCGCGATGCTCGTCGAGCTTCGTCACGAGCTCCTCGATGCCCTTCCCGCGGACGGCCTCGGTCTTGACGATGGGAACACGCCACCCACGCTGAGGCGCCAGGGAGAGGACGCCCCGGATCTCGCGGACCATCGTGTCCGTCAGCGGGTGATCGGCCTTGTTGACGACGATGATGTCCGGGATCTCCATCACCCCGGCCTTCAGCGCCTGGATGGAATCACCGCTGCCGGGCATGAGGACCAGGACGACGGTGTCGGCGTGATCGATGATGTCGATCTCCGCCTGACCGACGCCGACGGTCTCCAGGAAGACGTCCTGCTTGCCGGAGGCGTCCATGAGCAGCGCGGCCTGCAGCGCGGCCTCGCTGAGGCCGCCCAGCGCACCACGGTTGGCCATGGAACGGATGAAGACCCCTGGGTCCAGGAAGTGCTCGGTCAGCCGGATGCGGTCGCCCAGCAGCGCGCCCTTCGTGAACGGCGAGGACGGGTCGATCGACAGGACGGCGACCTGACGGTCCAGGGCGCGACGGTTTTTGACGAGCGCGCCGATGAGCGTGGACTTGCCGGCGCCCGGGGCGCCCGTGAAGCCGAGGATGGACGCTTTGCCGGTCTCGGGGTAGACCTCGCGGACGAGGTCCCACCCTGCCGGGTCGTCGGACTCGACGAGGGTGATCGCACGCGCCAGGGCGCGTTTGTCGCCGTTCAACAGGCGTTGGGCGAGGCTCTCTTTGGCGACGGTCATGCGGGAGCGGATGATGGCAGGGCGCCCGGGCGGCCTGCGGCGCGGACGTCGCGGAGGGGTGCCGGATGCAGGCGCCGTGTGGCACCATGGCGCCGGTGGAGCCCGTGCTGAGCCCCCCCGAGGTCGATCCGGCCCTGGTCGCGTTGCGGCGCGGCCCCGAGCCGCTCTCCGGCGGGCCGCTGGGGTTCTGGCGTTTTGCGCGCTCGCACTCGATGCTGCACCCACGGTACGTGCCGCTCATCGCGCGCTGGCTCTGGCTCAAGCTGCGGTGGCGAGGACGCCTGAAGACCGACGGCCTCGCCTTCGTCTGCCCGGGCGTGCACTTCGAGATCGGCAAGGGCGCGACGGTGCACCTGGGCCGCTGGTCCTGGCTGGGTCACGGCTGCAAGGTGCGCTGCCACGAGGGCGAGGTGCACATCGGGGCCAAGTCCGTGCTGGGTCAGGAGTGCACGATCAGCTGCTATCAGCACGTGTCGATCGGCCGCGAGTGCATCATCGCCGACCGCGTGATGTTCATCGACTTCGACCACGGGATGGCCGAGGTCGACCGTCCGATCCGCGATCAGGGCATCTACATGCGTGACGTACGGGTCGGGCACAACGTGTGGATCGGGTACGCAGCGGCGCTGCTGCGAGGCGCGACCGTCGGTGACAACGCGGTCATCGGGACCAACAGCGTCGTCACGAAGGGCCTCCCTGCGAACGCCGTGGCGGGCGGCGTGCCCGCACGGGTCATCCGTCTGCGCGATGCGCCGCCGACGATGCGCTGGGAGTAGCTCCGGTGGCCGATCACACCCCCGGCGACGCGCAGATCCACCGGGCGCTCGAAGACCCTGCTGGATGCCCGTGACGACGGCAAGACGATCTGTCCTTCGGAGGCGGCACGGGCCTTGGCCGGGGACGACGGCTTCCGGGCGGTCATGGACGACGTGCGGCGCGTCGCCTTCACGATGGCGGACGCCGGGGAGCTGCAGGTCACGCAGGGCGGCGAGGTCGTCGACGGGCGCACGGCGCGAGGCCCGATCCGGCTGCGACGGCCGGCCGACTGACGGACCTCGACATCGCCGGGCGTCCGGAGCCGTCAGGGCTCCAGCAACGGCGCCAGGCGGGCGTACGGTGCCAGGGCGCGGAGCTGCGGCTCGGCGGACGCGGGGTCCGACAGGGCAGCGGTCAGCGCCCGGTGGTGGTCGTGGGCCCGCTCGACCGGATACTCCCCCGCGAGGTCCCGGGTGACCATGAACGCCCAGTCGCTCGACTGCAGCGCCAGCAGCTCCCGGATCGCCCGAGGCGGCGCCTCGTCGCCCGCCGCGACGACGTCCAGCTCCGCAGCGCGGGCGCGGAAGGCCAGGTCGGCGACGGCCGGGGCGTCCCACGTGCTGAGGTCACGCGGGGTCCCCCACGTCGTCGTGCCCGTGTCGACGGGGTCCGCCGGGTCGCAGGTCGCGAGCGCTTCGTCCAGATGCACGAGCGGCAAGCCCTGACGGGCGGCCTCGTCGACGACCGCCGTCAGCCAGTCCACGCCTTCGTACCACCAGTGCCCGAGCAGCTCGGTGTCCAGCGCGCAGACGCTGAGCCCGCCGTCGGCCACCCGTTCGCGGACGTCGGCGACGAACGCTGCGGCGTCCTCGCGGGCCTGGGCCGCGGCCCGGTCACGGTCGTAGACCGAGCCGTCGTTCGCCCACGGGTGGTGATCGTGGGTCGTGCGGTGGTGGTAGTCACGGTAGGCCCCGTGGGCCGGGTAGCCGCGGTCTGACCAGACGAGCTCCATGGTCTGCCTGTCGATCGGGACGAGCAGCGGTCCCGCCTCCGTGCGCAGCGGCCGCAGGTGGCCCGGGGCGCCCCGGCCGCCCAGGACGTCGGTGAGGTCGACGCAGACGGCATGGACGCCTGCCTCCTCCAGCAGGCGGTCCAGCCAGGCCACGTGCGCGCACTCCGGAAGCCAGAAGCCACCGGCCCAGGGACGCCCGCCGGGAACATCCTCAAAGCGCGCGCGGTGCCCGTCGATCCCGGCCGCCAACTGCAGGCGGACCCCCGCGTCCGTGGCGACGAGCGGCAGGATGGCGTGCGTGGCGCTGCTCGTCCATGCCGCATGGGGAGCCAGCGCGCCGAGCAGGCCGCCCCGATCCTCGAGCGCCGCGAAGCGCTCCAGCGCGCGCTCGTAGTCCTGCGCAGCGCGCTCGAGCGCCTCGGCCAGGTCCGCACGTCCGCTGCCGCGGCACCCGTCGACGTCGAGGCGGTGCGACGTGCGACGGACGTCCGAGAGGAAGGCCTTGAAGCGGTCGCCAAGACCGTCGGCGCAGAGCTGGTCGCAGAGGACGGGGGTGAGGCTGAGCGTGATCGCGTCGCCGCCCGGTCCGTCCAGGACGTCCAGGAGCGGCAGGTACGACGTCGCCATCGCCTCGAACAGCCACTCCTCGCCGAAGGGCCAGGTGCCGAAGCCCTCGACGTACGGCATGTGCGAGTGCAGGACGACCGCGAGCGCGCCCGGCGCGCCGCTGTGCCCCACCGCTCCGGTGGTCTCGCCGGTCACGGGCGGCAGACCGCGAGGAAGTCCAGCGCGCCGTCCAGGTCGCATGAGGCAGCCGGGCGGATGGCGAAGTCACCTGTCGAGATCGCCGGCGTGAATCGGTCGTAGAACGGCTTGGAGAGGCGCAGCGTCTTGTGGATGCGGTCCCAGCCCAGGTGCTCGATCGCGAACTGGTGGACGCCGAGCTTGCCCGCGTGGAAGAGGCCGTAGAGCTCGACGTCGCCGAAGTGCGCGCGGCAGAGGGCGTCGAACTCCTCCGCGCGGTACTCCTTCACGTGCCACGGGTTCTCGGACTTCTCGGCCCCCTCGGGCGCAAGGGTCAGGAGGTTCGGGGTCGTGACGTACACGGCGGGAGCGGTGCCCGCGCCCGTCAGCGTCTTGAAGCGCTCGAGGATCTCGTCCGGGTTCTGGACGTGCTCGATCGTCTGCAGGAAGACGACGACGTCCGCCGGCTCGGCGAAGGTCTCGACGAGGTCACGGGCGAAGCGCAGGTTCGGCGCGACGTAGCGCAGCCGGGCGTGCTCGTGGGCCTCGGGGTTGGCGTCGACGCCGACGACCGAGGCCGCGGTCCGGCGCCAGGACGTCCGATCCGTAGCCCTCGCCGCAGGCCATGTCGACGACCGACTGCCCGCCGACCCGCGCGCGGATCCACTCGTAGACGACGAGGTGGCGGCGGTACCAGTAGTTCTCCTCGGGGACGTCGGGCAGCGTGCGCTCGCCGGTCAGCGCCAGCGGCGGCACGCCGTCGGGCTGGTCCTGCTGGACGTGGAGCGGCTGGGGCTCGGGCATCGCGGCGGAAGCTAGTCGCGGCGCCGGGGCGATGACGCGCGGTGCCGCCGTCTGAACGCGGGCGTTCGCGCAGGCCTCTACCCTTCCGCGCCATGGCCGCCCCCGAGACCGCGGAGGAGATCCGCGACGTCAACACCCGCTACCACGACGGTGCGGCCGCCGGATACGACGCCAAGTGGGGCATCGACTTCGGCGACATCGGCCGCCGGCAGGTCCTGGAGAAGGTCCGCAAGGCGCTGGGCGGCGAGCTCGCCGGCTTCGACCGCTCGCCTGGAGATCGGCGCCGGCACCGGCTACTTCACGCTGAACCTCATGCAGGCCGGGCCATCCTGCGGACCGCCGTCTGCACCGACATCTCCCAGGGCATGCTCGACACGCTCGCCGGGAACGCCGGGCGCCTCGGCCTCGACGTCGAGACCGTAGGTCGCCGACGCCGAGGCGCTGCCCTTCGACGACGCCTCCTTCGACCTCGTCCTCGGTCACGCGGTCCTGCACCACCTGCCCGACCTCGACCAGGCGTTCCGCGAGTTCTCCCGCGTCCTGCGTCCCGGCGGCTCGCTGTTCTTCGCCGGCGAGCCGTCGCGCGTCGGCGACCGGATCGCGGCGTACCCCAAGCGCGCCGCCACCCGCGTCGCGCCGCTGTGGCGCGCGCGCGCTGCGCGCCCGCCCGGCGCAGGAGGGCGCGTCCGACGGCGGCGCGCACAACCATCAGCTCGAGGGGTCGGTCGACGTCCACGCCTTCGTCCCGAGCGACCTGACGCGCGTTCGCGCAGGTGCCGGGCTTCGCCGACGTCGACATCCGCGGCGAGGAGCTGCTGGCCAACTGGTTCGGCTGGACCAACCGCGCGCTGGAGGCCACGGCCGAGCCGGAGGACGTCCCGATGTGGTGGCGCCAGTACGCCTACCGCGGCTACCTGGCCCTGCAGGCCGTCGACCGCGGCGTGCTCGAGCCGCGGCTGCCGCCGGCGATCTTCTACAACCTCATGATCGCGGCGAAGAAGCCCGCCTGACCTCGCGACCGGGGCCCGGCCGGGCCCGTCCGTTCAGTCGACGTCGACGGTGTCCAGGAAGGCGAGCAGTTCGCGAGCGCCGGTCTGCGGGATCTCCGCCTGCCAGAAGTGCCCGGCGTCAGGCAGCAGCACCATCCGGTCGCCGGCCGTCGGCAGCGTCGAGGCCAGGCGCACGCCCCAGCGCAGCGGCAGAAAGCGGTCGTCGGTGGCCCACAACACGCGCGCCGGCTTCCGCCACGCCTGCAGCGTCGGGACGGCCTCCATCGTCCACCTGCGCGACTGCGAGCGGACGTAGGCGCACCAGTCCAGCAGCCCCTCCCCCGTGTCCAGCGCGTGGAACCAGTCGTCGACCAGCGCCTTGTCCACCGACCCGCGGCGCACGGTCTGCGGCAACGGCCACGCCAGGCGCATCGGCGCCTGCAGCGCCCGCGCCTTGGCCAGCGCCGCCGCCAGGGCCGGCCGTCGGGCGACCTGCATGAGCGCCGCGACCGCCGGCACCTCCCAGTTGTCGAAGCAGACGACGTCGCAGAAGGCGACGGCGCGGATGCGCTCGCCGTGGCGGACCATGAACTGTTGTCCGTGAGCGCCGCCCTGGTCGTGCAGGACGAGCAGCGTCTCGGCGACCTCGAGGTGGTCCAGCAGCGCGGCGAACATGTCGGCCTGGCCCGGGCTGGAGAGGTCCGCGCCCGGGGCCGGCCGGGAGCGGCCCATCCCGTTGAGGTCCACGGCGATGCAGTCGTACCGCTCGCCGAGGGCGCCGAGCAGCGGCTCCCAGAGCCGCGCGGACGTGGGGATCCCGTGGACGAGCAGCAGCGGCGGCCCTTGACCGTGGCGCAGATACGTGATCTCGCCCTGCGGCAGCGAGGCGGTCTGCCGCGTCAGCGTGCCGACGGGCATGGTCGGCGCCTCCTGCCGGGCGCCTGGGACGGAGCGGGCTTCGAGCATCGGACCAACCTACTCAGGGGCCGTCGATGCCCGCCCCTCGCGGTGCGGCATCGTCGAGCGGGGACGAGGGGTACGTCAGTCAGCGGCTGACGTGTACGCGGCGCGCAGCGCGAACGAGGCGCGCATCTCGTCCGTCAGCTCCGAGAGGAACTCTTCGCGGTAGGTGTCGTCCGTCAGGACCGCGATCGCGTAGTACAGGCCGCTGAGCGCGGCGATCGCCCCCGAGACGTGCAGCAGCTCGCGGGAGATCGACGCGTCGACGCCCAGAGCGCCCAGGTCCAGGACCGTCGCGGGCGGGTGCGCGACCCACGCCTCGTAGACGGCGTCGGAGATGACGAGCATGCCGAAGCCGACGAAGAACGCACCGATCGCCAGCGCGACGACGACCACCTGCAGGCCCTGGCTCACGAACAGGACGAGGCCGACGTTCAGGCGCTGGCGCGCGTCCAGCGGCGGGCCCGCGGCGACCTGCTCCTCCAGGGCCCCCACCTCACGCGGCAGCCGTACCGCGAGGAAGGCCGACCCGACGCCCGCCAAGAGGATCGCCGTGGCGGCGAGGGTCGCGTCGGACATGTCCGCGAAGACCTGCCACATCTCGGTGTTGATGAAGAGGACGACGCTGAAGAGCAGCAGCAGCGGGAGCGCCCGCGCGAGCAGCTGCAGGGATGCCGCCAGCTGTCCGACGAGCCGGCGGGCCGCCCAGCGGACGATGGAGACGAGGCCGTACCCGATGACCGCGTAGAGCACGGCCAGGAGCAGGAGGTTGCCGCCGGCGGTGACCAGCGCGCTCGTCGTCTGACCGTTGAGGAGCGCGGGGAGCAGCGCCGGCACGACGACGAAGGCGGCCAGTTCGGGCGTGCCGATGTCGTCCGGTCGCGCCAGCGGGGGGCGCCCGCGCAGGCGGTTGACGAGGACGAAGGACCCCACGAGGATCGCCACCCCTGCGGCGACGGTCGCGAGGTTCTGCCACCAGGTCAACTGCAGGTCGACGGCGCCCAGCAGCTCGGCCACCGCGACGAGCGTCAGGACCGGCAGCGCCCGCGTCCACACGTCCCGGGTCGCGGAGTAGTCGTCGATGAACAGCGGCAGCCCGGCCCTGCGGAAGGCGGCTTCGTGGTCGGCGCGCGCATGGTCGGGCACCCGTGCAGGATCACGCGTGGACCGGACGGCGCCGGCCTCAGCCGTCCGACGCCACCGCCCGGTAGCGCTCGATCGCACGCAGGCGCTCGGCCTTGTGATCGACGACCGGCTCCGGGTAGTCCCGTCCGATCACGCAGCCGGACGCCTCCTGCTCCTCGTGCGCTCATCGTCCACGGCTCGTGGATCCGCCCGGTCGGCACGTCCTGCAGCTCCGGTACCCAGCGGCGGATGTAGACCCCGTCCGGATCGAACTTCTTCGCCTGGGTCGTCGGGTTGAACATCCGCCGGAAGTACGGCGCCGGATCCACGCCCGTCGAGGCGACCCACTGCCAGTTGCCGTTGTTCTGCAGGGGCTCGCCGTCCAGGAGCTTGTGGGCGAACCACCGCTCGCCGACCCGCCAGTCCAGGTGCAGGTCCTTCGTGAGGAAGGAGCCGACGACCATGCGCGCCCGGTTGTGCATCCACCCCGTCCGCGCCAGCTGGCGCATTCCGGCGTCGACGAGCGGAAAGCCCGTGCGCCCCGCCTTCCACGCTTCGAGGGCGTCGTCGTCCTGCGCCCACTCCAGCGCGTCGAAGCGTCGCTGGAAGGCGTGCTGCGTGTTCTCCGGGAAGAGCAGCAGGACGTGGGCGTAGAAGTCGCGCCACACGAGTTGCCGCGCGAAGGCGGCCCCACCGTCCCCGCCGTGCTCGAGCGCTCGGGCTTCGAGTTCGCGGACCGAGACGGTCCCCCACCGGATGTGCGGCGACAGGACCGAGGTGCCGCCGGCCAGGTCGTTGTGACGCGCAGCGTAGTGCTCGATCGGGCCTGCGAAGAACGCGTCCGTCGTCGCGCGCGCAGCCGCCTCTCCGGCCTGGCAGACGGGCGCGGGCACGTCGTCGGTCAGCCCGAGGTCGTCGAGCGTCGGGAGCCCTCCGGGGTCGATGCCGCCCGGCAGTTCCGGCATCGCAGACGGCGCGTCCAGGACGTCGCGGCGGCCCATCTCCACGTGGGTGCGCCAGAACGGCGTGAAGACGGTGTACGGCTTGCCCTGACCCGTCCGGGGTCTGGAGACATCGGCGACGAAGTTCCCCGGCTGCGGGGACGGCGTCACCCCTGCGCCCGTCAGCGCGCTCATGACCCGCCGGTCGCGTGCCAGGGCGTACGGGCCGACGTCGCTGGCCCAGAAGACCGACCCGGCGCCGACCTGTGCCGCGAGCTCGACCAGGACCTCGTCGGCTGCGCCCTCGCGCAACACGAGGCCCCCACCGCATCCCCTCGAGCGTCTCGCGCAGCGCCTGGACGCAGCGCAGCATGAAGCCCACCCGCGCCGGTGACGCGTAGCGCCCGGTGACGAGCGCGCGGTCCAGGACGAAGACCGGGACGACGCGGTCGAACTGCTTGCAGCGCAGCGTGCAGCGCCGGATGGTCGTGGACGCGTAGGTCGCGGCGAAACCAGACGATGGCGACGGAATCGGGCACGTTGGGACTACGGGGCGGCACGCGGTGTGGATGTCCGACGGGACACGGGTTGTCAGACCCCTCCGCCCGGGCGGTGGGGAGTCCTACACTCGGCAGCATGCCCGACCGCGTGGTCCAAGAGTTCCCGCTGTTCCCGCTCGGACTCGTCGCGCTCCCCCATGAGTTCGTGCCGCTGCACATCTTCGAGGAGCGCTACCGGACGATGATCGGCGAGTGCCTGGACCGCGGCACGGAGTTCGGGATCGTGTGGACGGGCGAGGACGGCGGACGCCAGATCGGCTGCGCGATGGAGGTCGCCCGGGTCCTGGAGCGGATGGACGACGGGCGCCTGAACATCCTCACCCGTGGCACGCGCCCCTTTCGCGTGATCGAACTCGACGAGACCTTGCCCTACCCGGCCGCGACGGTCGAGTTCCTGCAGGACGCCGAGGAGGAGGACGACGCGGAGTCGGCGAGCGTCGCCCACGAGGCCTACCGGTCGCTCGTCCAGCAGGCGACCGACAACGAGGTCGACGAAGAGGACCTGGACGCCATGGGCGTCCTACGCGATGGCCGCGACCGTCGAGTTCGGGCTCGAGGCCAAGCAGGGGTTGCTGGACCTGCGATCGGAGAACGCGCGGCTGCGCCTCGTCGCACGCCTCTTCCGCGCCGCGACGAAACGTCTTGAGTTCATCGAGAAGGCGCAGGTCCGCGCGCGGTCCAACGGCAAGGTCCGCTTCGGCTGAAGGCACCGGACGGCGACCGGAGGTCGCGCGGTCGCGGGCTATCGTCCCTCCGATGAACGTCGAGATCTGGTCGGACATCGCCTGCCCGTGGTGCTACGTCGGCAAGCGCCGCTTCGAGGCGGCGCTGGAGCAGTTCGAGCACGCAGATGACGTGACGGTCACCTGGCGCTCGTTCGAACTGGACCCCGGCGCACCCGCCGAGCGGAAAGGCGACAACGCGGCGAACCTCGCCAAGAAGTACGGGACCTCCCGCGAGCAGGCCGAGGCGATGATCGCGTCCATGACGCAGACCGCTGCCGGCGACGGGCTGGACTTCCGCCTCGAGGGCGCGCGCGGGGGCAACACGTTCGACGGGCACCGCCTCATCCACCTCGCCGCCCGCCACGGCCGGCAGGATGCGATGAAGGAGCGTCTGCTGCGCGCCTATCTGACCGAGGGCGAGCTCATCAGCGACCACGGGACGCTCCGGCGCCTCGGGACGGAGGTCGGCCTCGACGAGGCCGAGATCACCGACATGCTCGCCTCCGACCGCTTTGCCGACGAGGTGCGAGCCGACGAGCAGGCGGCAGCTGCTCTGGGCGCAAGCGCCGTCCCGTTCTTCGTCGTGGACCGTGCGCTGGGAGCGTCGGGCGCACACCCGCCCGAGGCGATGCTCGACTTCCTGCGCCAAGGCTGGACCAGGTCGCACCCGCCGATCGCGATCGTCGACGGCGGGGACGCCTGCGGGCCCGACGGCTGCTGAGGCGCAGCCGGGTCAGTCGCGGCCGGCACCGACGGCGACCGACTCCTGCGGAGGCACCTCGACGAGCTCGGCGGAGAGGACCGCCCGGCCGCGTTGCCAGGGCGCGCGCCCCTCGGCACCCATCCACGAGCCGAGCAGGATGAGCGCCAGGCCGCCGATCGTCGCGGCGGTGACCCGCTCGTCCAGCAGCGCAGCGCCGTAGACGACGGCGAACCCCGGCGCGAGGTAGGCCACGAGCGACGCCTTGCGTGGGCCGAGGTCCGCGATGAGCGTGTAGAAGATGAGAAAGGCCAGCCCGGTCCCGAGGATCCCGAGCGCGAGCATGCTCGCGGCGGCGTCCAAGCCGAGGGATGTCGGCGGGTGGACGAGCGCAAAGGGCAAGGTCACGACCGCGCTGACGAGCATCGTCGACGCCGCGACCGCAGCCGGCGCCACCCCGGCCATCTGGGACTTGATGAGCATCGCCCCGGCCGCGTAGCAGAGGCCGGCGCCGAGGATGCCGGCGCCCGCCAGCAGCGCGGCGCCGTCTCCGCTGAGGTCGACTCCGAAGAGCAGCGCGACGCCCATGATGCCGACGCCGATGCCGCCCGCGCCCCAGCCACTGGAACGCTCTGCATGGTCGAACCGCAGGGCCAGCAGCGCGGTGAAGATCGGGGCGCTGGCGACGAGGATGCCCGCCAGCGCGCTGTCGATGTGGCTCTCCCCGACGCTGATGAGCATGAAGGGGACGACGACCTGCACGCAGGCGATCCCGCGACGAGGGCCTTGCGCTCCAGCAGGAGCGGGATCGCACCGCTGCGGACGGCGACCGGCAACAGGACGAGCGCGGCGAGCCCCGTCCGGGCGCAGACGACCTGGGCGGCATCCAGGTCACGCAGCCCGACCTTGATGAAGAGGTAGGACGCCCCCCACGTCGCGGCCAGCACTGCCATCAGGATCCAGGAACGGCGGTTCATCTCAGGGGCCCAGCATCGCAGCCGCCGCGTGTGGGCACCAGCGACGATCCGCGCCATCAGCCATCAGCCGCGCTGATGGGCGTTCGATCAGCGGGGCAGGCCGCAGACGCCCTTGGCGAGGCCGCGCACGAGGCGGACGACCTTCGCGAACGCCTCGGGCTGACCGGCGGAGTTGTCGCTGAAGGCGACCGTGCCCTCTTCGGCCCGGAGCCGGTACCGCAGGATCGAGCCCGGGGCGGCGGGGAGCGTGAGACCACGGTCCAGCGGCCCGTCGTCCGACGTCACGTCGTTCTGGCGGTCGATCGCCCCGCCGCCGAGCTCCCGGACGATCTCGCGAGCATCGATGAGCTGCGACGAGGTCATCATCCCGGCCTCCCTGCCGTTGCAGGTGACCTGGCCGCCGTCCTGGACCCGCAACGTCAGTCGGGCCCCGGGCACGGTCCCGGTGCGCTGCACGACGAACAGATCGGCCGACGGCGTGCCGCAGGCGACCAGCAGCGCGGCCGCGGCGAGCGCGAGGATGGTCCGGCCGCGTGTGCCGACGCCGACGCTCACGCGTCCACCGCCGAGCCCTGTCGCCGCGGATCGCCCGCACCGGTCAGGACGACCGCACCGTCGGCGCCGACCGAGCGCCCCACGGCCTGCACACCGCCGAAGAAGAGGTTGCGCTCCCGGAAGGCGACGACCTGCCGCCCGGCCTCGCGCAGCGCCTCGATCGGCGCGCCCGGCTCGGCGAAGACGATGTCGTCCTCGAAGTGCACCCGCGGCGCGGCGACGGCCGCGGCGATGTCCATGTCGTGATCGATGACGCCGACGATGGTCTGCAGGATGGCGGAACGGATGCGGTTGGAGCCGGCCGACCCCAGGACGAGCTTCACGCCGTCGGCGCCCATGACGACCGTCGGGGCCATCATCGACGGCATCCGCCGACCGGGTGGGAACGCGTGGAAGCCCAGCGGGTTCAGGTCCTCCTCCCCCATGATGTTGTTCGGATGCAGGCCCGTCCCCGGGACGACGATGCCGCTGCCCTCGCCGTTCGTCACGGTGACCGCGCAGGCGCGGCCTTCGGCGTCCATCACCGACACGTGCGTGGTGTTGCCCATGTGGCGCGCGAGAAAGCGCTCGGCGAAGCCGTCCTCCGCAAGACCGGCGACGAACTCCGCGGTACGGGCGGTCTGCGCGGCCTCCATGACGTCGACCAGGCGGGCGGCGTCCACCGATCCCCGGTCCAGGTCCAGGAGGGCCGCCGCCAGCAGCGGCCCGCCGGCGTTGGGCGGCGGGTTCGTCAGGACCGTGTGGCCACGGTATTCCGCACGGACGGGGTCGCGGGCGAGCGCCGAGTAGGCCGCCAGGTCGCCGGCGGTGAGCACGCCGCCGCGATCCGCCAGCCACGCGACGGCCGCCTGGGCCGGTGCGCCCGTGTAGAACGGTGCGGCGCCCTCGGCGCCGAACAGCTCCAGTGCGTCGGCGAGATCCGGCCAGCGCATCGTGTCGCCCTCACGCAACGCGCGTCCGCCGGGGGCGAAGACGTCCTTGCACTCCGGCGTGGAGGCGAGGATGGCCTCGAGGATCGTCGAGACGTAGCCCTGGGCGTGGTTGACGATGACACCGTCGCGGGCGAGCGCGGCTGCGGGGCTCGCGAGGTCGGCGAGCGGCACGGTTCCCCACCGGCGCATCGCCTCGGCGATCCCGGCAGGCATCCCCCAGGCTCCGACGGCAGCCGGGCCGACGTGGAAGACCTGGGTCGCGTCCCCGAAGTCGACGGTGATCGGCTGCAGGCGCGGCGTGGCGCCGGAGGGCGCGCCCTGCCCGGGCGCCGCGACGAAGAAGTCGAGCAGGACCGGTTCGGCGTCGAAGCCGGCGGTCAGCATGTAGCCCCCTGCGCCCAGACCCGTGAGCATGGGCTCGGCGACGAACGAGGTGAGCATCGCGGCGACGGCCGCGTCGACGGCGGTCCCGCCGTCGCGCAGGACACGCGCACCCGCGTGTGCCGAGCGCTCGTGGCCGGCGGCGACGACGCCGGCGCTCACGGGCAGCCCGGGTGCTCAGGACGCACGCGTGGGCCACGGGGCGAGGGCCTGCTGGGCAACACAGGCCCCTGGCCGCCGTGTGGCCCTAACCCCGTGGGATGAACTCGGGTACGTCGAGCTCGCTCACGTTGAGTCCGGTCCGGTGCGTGGAGGCCCCGCGGGCGGGCTCGGCGTGACGACGCTGGACGCGCACCTCGCCCGACGGGCTCCTCGCATCGGCCGGCGCTCCGGGCGCTGGGACGGCGGGCCGTAGCCCGTCGCCACGACCGTGATCCACACCTCGTCGTCGAGCTTCTCGTCGACCATGGCGCCGAAGATGATGTTCGCGTCCGGGTGAGCGGCCGCGGCGATCGTCCTTGGCGGCCTCGTTGACCTCCCACAGCGACAGGTCGCTGCCTGAGGTGATCGAGAGCAGGATCTTCCGCGCGCCCTCCATCGAGGTCTCCAGCAGCGGCGAGCCGACGGCGGCCTCGGCGGCGTCCAGGGCACGGTTCTCGCCCCGGCCCATGCCGATGCCCAGCAGCGCGTTGCCGGCGTCGGACATGATCGTCCGCACGTCCGCGAAGTCGAGGTTGATGAGGCCCGGCAGCGTCACCAGGTCGCTGATGCCCTGCACGCCCTGGCGCAGCACGTCGTCGGCGACGCGGAACGCCTCGACCATCGACGTCTGCTTGTCGAGCACCGACAGCAGCCGGTTGTTCGGGACGACGATGAGCGTGTCGACCTCCTCCCCCAGCGACTGGATGCCGACCTCGGCTGCGCTCGCGCGGCGGGAGCCCTCGAAGCCGAACGGCTTCGTGACGATGCCGACGGTCAGCGCGCCGAGCTCACGCGCGATGCGGGCCACGACGGGCGCGGCGCCTGTGCCCGTGCCGCCACCGGCACCGGCGGCGATGAAGACCATGTCGCTGCCCTTGAGCAGGGACTTGATGCGGTCGTACTCCTCCATCGCGGCCGCGCGGCCGAGATCGGGGTTGGAGCCGGCGCCGAGGCCGCGCGTGACCTTCGGCCCGATGTGCAGCGTGATGTCCGCGGTGGACTGCTGCAGCGACTGCACGTCGGTGTTGATGGCGATGAACTCGACGCCCTCGACCTCGGCCTCGACCATGCGGTTGACCGCGTTGACGCCGGCACCACCGACGCCGACGACGCGGATGATCGGCTGGCCGACGGACTTCGCCTGCCCCACGCGACGCGGGACGACTGCGGGCGTACGGGTCGTCCTGGTAGGCGACGGCGCGCGCCGGGCGCTCCGTGCGTGCGCGGGCGCAGCATGTCGTCCGGGACGTCGGAGCTGAGGCGGCGTGGCGCTCGGGCCGCGGGTCGCGCGGCGACGGCGCACCGGGCGCTCGTCGGCGACGGCCGCGGGTAGCTCGCGCCGGCGTCGGAGGCCTGGCCAGCGCGGGATGCGGGCACGTCGCGCGTCGCTCGCGTCGATCGCGGCGGCGCGGCGGCGCGGCCTCGGACGGGCGCCGCGGTCGCGGGCGCGCGCGCCTCGGGCTCGGGCTGCGGCGTCGCGCCGCCTGCTCGGTCCTGGACCTCGTCGGTCTTGCGGAAGAGGCGCCGCGAGCGGGCCCTCGCGCATGCTCGCGCGCTTACCGCTTGCCATTGGCGAGAACCTCCTTCGCGAGATCGCGATAGGACTGGGCGGCCATGCCGTCCGGATCGTACTTGAGCACCGACATGCCCTTGACCGGCGCCTCGGCGAAGCGGACGGTCTTCTTGATGCGCGACGCGAAGACGCGGTCGCCGAAGTTCTCCTCGAGGATCTCGATCGCCTCCTTGGCGTGGACGGTGCGGGTGTCCATCAGCGTCGGGCAGGATGCCCTCGATCTCGACGTCCGGGTTCAGGTTCTCCCGGATCATGTGCAGGGTGTTCTGCAGCTGGATCAGCCCACGCATGGAGAGATACTCGCACTGCACGGGGACGATCACCTTGTCGGCGGCCGTCAGGGCGTTGATCGTGAGCAGCCCGAGGCACGGCGGCGTGTCGATGCAGATGAAGTCGTAGTCGTCCTGAGATCGGCTTGAACGCCTTCTCCAGCGAGCGCTCGCGGCCGATCTTGCGTGGACATCGCGATCTCGGCGCCGGCGAGGTCGATCGAGGCGCACGCGACGTCGATCTCGCGCTTGCGGATGACCTTCGCGATCGGCATGTCGTGGACGAGCACGTCGAACATCGACTGTCTCGACCGTGTCGGGGTCGATGCCCTGGGACATCGTCAGGTTGCCCTGCGGATCCATGTCGACGCAGAGCACGCGGTAGCCCCTCTCGGCGAAGGCGACCGCGAGGTTCAGGGTCGTCGTCGTCTTGGCGACGCCGCCCTTCTGGTTGGCGAAGGCGATGACCTTGGGCTTCTTGCTGCTCGGGCTCCACGGGGTGCTCCGCTCGCTCGGGATGGGACCGATCCGCCGCTGTGTTCGCCCGCGTCAGCGTTCTCCTGCAACGGCGAGCATGTCGGACATAGATCGCCGATGGATCGCGGTCCGCACCCCGAACCTCGTGCACCTCGACGACCTCGATGCTGCCCGCGAGGCCGGCGAGCATCGCCGTGCGCTAGCGCGCATGGCGTCGGCCGCCGGCGCCAGGGACATCGGCGTCAGCCACTGACGTCGTGCCGCCGGCGCGCGGATGATGCCGGTGCACGTCCACGCCGACGAGGAGGAGATCTTCTTCGTGCTCTCCGGTGCGGGCCTGCTGCTGGCAGGGCGGCAAGACCTACGCGGTCGGCGCCGGCGACTGCCATCGTCCACCGCATCCAGGAGGACGCGCACACGCTGATCGCCGGTGACGAGGGCCTGAGCGTCCTCGCGTTCGCCGAGGGCTCGCGACGAACATCACCTACCTGCCGCGCCGGACGCGACTGGCTCGGCACGCGCTGGCTGCCGGCCGACGGGCCCGACCCGTTCAAGGCTCGAAGCCGCCGCTGGGCCCCTGGATCTGCCGGACGCGCCGGAGGCGCAGCGCCCACCGAACCTCGTCAGCCTCGACGACGTGCCGAGGAGACCGAGGTCCGTCCCGGCTACGACATGCACCGAACGCGATCTCGGCGGCCGGCGGGCTCGGTCCGCAGCGGTCTGCGTCACGACGTCCTGGCGCCGCGCACGCGCTCTGCCCGCCGCACTGGCACACCGCCGAGGAGGAGCTGTTCTTCGTGCTGGACGGCGACGGGTTCGCGCGACTGGGCGAGGAGCGGTTCGCCGATCAGGCCGGGAGCATCCTCGTCCGGCCGCCGAGCAGCAGGGTCGCGCACGCCCTCGTGGCCGGCGACGGTGGACTGACGTACCTGGCCTACGGCACGCGCGACCGCCGACGACGTCTGCTTCTACCCGCGCTCCGGCAAGCGCGAACATCGGCGGCGTGACGTTCCGCCTCGATGTCGTGGACTACTGGGACGGCGAAGAGGAGGGTCCGGAGGCGTGATCCCGCCCGGCCTCTTCGCCAAGGATCTTCTCGTCGTCACGGGCAAGGGCGGGGTCGGCAAGACGACCGTCGCCGCAGCGCTGGGGACCGCGGCCGCCGCGCGCGGGCTGCGGACGATCGTCGCCGAGGTCGCCGCGCGCGGACGACGTCTCCAGGACGCTGCTCGGCGGCCGCCGGCGACGCCGCTTCGTCCTGCACGAGTCGGAGGTCGCCGACGGGCTGCACCACATCTCGATCGACCCCGAGCTCGGCGATGGAGGAGTACCTCGTCGACCAGCTGCCCGTGCAGGCGCTGGCCGAACGCTGGCGTCCTCGCGGCTCTTCGCCTACCTCGCCGCCGCGACGCCGGGGCTGCGGGAGCTGCTGACCGTCGGCAAGGTCTGGGAGCTCGCGCAGCCGCGACCGCCGCACGCCGGGCGCGCAGCCGTACGACCTCGTCATCCTCGACGCGCCCGCCACCGGGCACGGGGTGGCGCTCCTGCAGCGCGCCGCGGACGTTCGCCAAGGCAGCCCGGGTGGGGCCGATCGCGCGTCAGGGCCGTACGATCGACGAGATGCTGTCCGATCCCGACGCGACCGGAGTGCGTCGCGGTGGCCACCCCGAGGAGATGCCCGTCAACGAGACGCTCGCGCTGCGGGCCGCAGCTGCGCGAGCAGGCTCGGCCTGCGACGTGGACGCCGTCGTCGTCAACGCGCTGCTGCCCGACCGGCTGTCGGGCGCCCAGGCCGGCGCCGTGCGGGCCGCGCTGTCCACGCCCGCCCGGTTCTGACCGGAGCAGGCGGCGACACCGTCGCCACGCACCGCCGGGCTGCACTGCGGGCCGCCGACGTGCGCCACACGCGCGCCCGTGCCCAGCGCGGCCAGCTGCAGCGCCTGCGCCGGAGCCTGGCCAACGATGTCCCCGTCGTCACGCTGCCGGCGCTCCCCGCGCTCGGCCTCGGCGACGCCGAGATCGGCGTGCTGTCCCGCCGCCTGGGCGCCGTCCGTTGAGTTCGCCTCAGCGAGCGCCTGGACGGCCGGCGGGTCGTCATCGTCGCGGGCTCAGGCGGAGTGGGCAAGACGACGACGTCCGCGGCGATCGCCCTCGGGCTTGCCGCGGAGGGCAAGCGCGTCGCCGTCATCACGATCGACCCGGCCAGGCGGCTGGCCGACTCGCTCGGCCTGGAGGAGCTCGGCAACGAGCCGCGCCAGGTCGATCCGTCGCGCTTCGCCGACCACGGCATCGTCGTCGAGGGCGAGCTGTGGGCGATGATGCTCGACGCCAAGCGCACCTTCGACGACCTCATCGAACGGCTCGCCCCCGACGCGGCCACGCGCGACGAGATCCTCGGCAACCGCATCTACCAGGAGCTGTCCTCGGCGGTCGCCGGGTCGCAGGAGTTCACGGCGATCGCCAAGCTCTACGACCTGGACCGCGAGGGCGGCTTCGACGTGCTCATCCTCGACACCCCGCCGTCGCGCAACGCTCTGGACTTCCTCGACGCGCCCGACCGCCTGACGAACTTCTTCGAGGGACGCGCGCTGAAGATCTTCCTGGCGCCGACCGGGCTGGCGGCCAAGGTCGTGGGGCGCGGGACGTCGGTCGTCTTCTCCGTCCTGCGCCGGGTGACCGGCGTGGACCTGCTGGAGGACGTCAGCGTGTTCTTCCGCGCGCTCGGCGGGATCATGGACGGCTTCAAGGAGCGGGCATCGGGCGTCAAGGCGCTGCTCGCCGACCCCGGGACGACGTTCCTGATCGTCAGCTCACCGCAGCACGAGCCGATCGAGGAGGCGATCCACTTCGCCGGCAAGCTGCGCGAGGCGAAGCTCCGGATCGGCGCGCTCATCGTCAACCGCGTGGACCCGGGGGTCGCAGACCTGGACCCGCCGGATGCGGACGCGATCGCCGCGCTGGAGGCCGAGCTCACCGCCGAGCTCGGCGCCCCGCTGGCGGGCAAGGTCGCCCGGACGCTGACCGACGCCAGGGTCCTGGCCGACCGCGACGCCGCGTCGATCGCGCACCTGCAGGCCGAGCTCGGCCAGGCCGACGCGCTGCTCGTCCCCCAGTTCGACGACGACGTGCACGACCTGGACGGTCTGGCGCTCGTGCAGCAGCACCTCTTCGCCGACGACGAGACGCGGCTGCGGATGATGGCGGAGGCGGCGGGACTGACCTGACGCGCCGGCCGGCACGCGTCGCGCGGCTCAGCTCAGGCCTGCGTCGGCACCTCGGCGAAGTCCTGCAACAGGATCGTGTCGGCCACGCGTGCGGACGTCGGCATCCAGGTGACCGCACAGCACGTCCCGCAGGACGGCTCGCAGGTGCCCGGCCAGCTCCGCGGTCAGGGCGGCGAGGGTGTCGGCTTCGGGCAGGCCCGTCCCCGTCACGAGCGACCGCTCCAGCGCGATGACGTGCCCGATGCGCGCCGCGAACGCTTCGCGCTGCGCGGGTTGGGCACAGAGTGCCGCCAGCCGCCCGGGCAGGCGCCCGCTCTGGGGCCCCTCGGGTTCGAGCAGCGCCCGCAGCGCGAGCAGGTGATCGGTGAGGGCGTCGTCGGGGCGCTCACGCGTACAGCCGAGCTCGAAGCGGCGCAGCGCCCAGGCCAGCTCGCCGGCGCGCGGCATCCGCCGGGCCACGAGGTTGCAGAACGCACGCAGCTCGTCTTCCTGGTCGGCAGCCACGAGGCTGCTGCCGTGGACGCGGCCACCGGCGGCCGCACCGAGCGACACCACCTGCCACGGGCCGCCTGCCGTTCGCGTCCAGCCGACCGGCGTCAGGGCCGCCCCGGCTTCGTCGAAGAGCCGGAGCGCCGCGACCAGGCGCGCCAGGCGCACCCGCCCGTGCTCGTAGGCGGTGACGTGCACCGGACCGCCGACGTTGCCGTCCCAGCGCAGGACCGCGAGCGTGCGGGACCCGTCGCCGCGGATCGCGTCGGCCGGTCCGTCCTCCAGGACTTCGGCGCGCATGAGCGTCAGCCCGTCCCCCATGGCGACCTCGCCGGACTCAAGCTCCAGACCGAGCACCGCGCAGACGAGCACCGTCTCCATGACGCCCTCGTGGACGATGGTCTCCAGCTCCGCGTAGGCGCGCTCCAGGCGCTCGACGTTCAGGACGAAGTCGCTTGAGTCCTCGAAGACACGGGCCAGGAAGGCACGCAGCGTGAGCTCGGCGCGCTCGCGGGCGTCACGCGGCACGCCCTGGGCGACGCGCGCCTGCAGGTACTCGTCCAGGCCGCCGACGGACTGCAGCGCGTGGACCGCCGGAAGGTAGCTCTCGAGCCGCGCCAGGAGCGAGACACGCTCGTCGATGAACGCACCCGTGAGCGGGCGGTAGCAGTAGAGCGCCGGCTGCTGGCGGGAGCGGGAGGTCTCGACGACCTCGAACGGGAGCTCGTGTCCGTCGACCATCTCGGAGGCGAGCTGCCAGGCGGCCTCCTCGGCGAAGGCTGCCAGGGCGGCACGGAGCTGGCGGTTGCGCATGGCCGGGTTTTCGGGTCGGTGCAGGCGCTTCCTCGTCCGCGCAACGGACGTTGCAGTCTGTCCGGCCTGCAGCTTCGGCCGCAGGGCCTGCAGCTTTGGGCCGACAAAGGTGTGCATGACGAGCGATGGTGAGGGTTGGCCGACCCCGGCGCGCGAAAAGCCGGACCACATGGTCCGTCTGCGGCTCAGCGCCTCGCTCATCGTCTGCCTCTCCCTCCTCGTGGCCCTCGCGCCGGCGTCTGCGTCGGCTGCGTCCTCGCGTCGCCTGGGTGAGCGGACGCTCCGGGTCGGCAGTACGGGCAGCGACGTCAAGGCGCTCCAGCGCCTGCTCACGAAGGTCGGCTTCCCGGTGCGCGCCGACGGATCCTTCGGGGCGGGCACGCGCACGGCGCTCAAGCGCTTTCAGCGGGCCGCCGGACGGGAGGCGACCGGGGCAGCCGGTCCCGGCACCGTCAAGGCGCTGAAGGCGGCCGTCCGGTCGGCCGGCGCCGTTCCGGCGGCCCGCTCGACCGATGGCGGCGCGACGTTCGGCCAGGCGCCGCCCCCCGAGCCGGACCGAGCCGCCCCCGGGTCAGCCCAGGCCGCCGCCACGCCGCCCGCGCCGGAGGGTCCCCCCGGGGTTGCGACCCTCCGCGACGACGGCACGGCCGTCGCCCCGGCGGATGCCCCCACCGCCGTCAGGGCCGTCATCGCAGCGGCCAACCGCATCGCGACGCTCCCGTACCGCTACGGCGGCGGACACGGCAGCTTCGACGACACCGCCTACGACTGCTCGGGTTCGGTGTCGTACGCGCTGCACGGCGCCGACCTGCTGGACCGGACGATGACCTCGGGGGAGCTCGAGGGCTACGGCTCGGCCGGTCCCGGTCGCTGGGTCACGATCCATGCGAACGCCGGGCACGTCTACATGTATGTCGCCGGCCTGCGCTTCGACACGAGCGGTCAGAAGCAGAGCGGCTCGCGCTGGCAGACGGCCAAGCGCTCGGACGACGCCTTCGTCGTCCGTCACCCGACCGGCCTGTAGAAGAAGCACGCGAGGGACGTGGGCCCTGCGACCGGCAGCGTCGCCGTCCGTCACGGGCGCGATGCTGTGACGCATGTTCCTCGGCCTGCGCACCGTCATCTATCCCACCGCTGACCTGGACGCGTCGAAGGCGTGGTTCACCGCGCTGCTCGGCTTCGGTCCGTACTTCGACCAGCCGTTCTACGTCGGCTACGACGTCGGCGGCTACGAACTGGGCCTGAACCCGAACGCCGCCTCAGCCGACGGGGCGGTGACCTACTGGGGCGTCCCGGACGCCGACGTCGCGATGGCGGCGCTCGTCGCGGCCGGGGCCACGCCGCACCAACCCGTGACCGAGACGGGTGACGGCATCCGCGTCGGCGAGGTCCGGGAGATCGGCGGGAGCCTGCTGGGCATCATCGAGAACCCACACTTCCGCGCGGTGCAGCCGCCGCCCGCGGTCGGCGACGGACCGGGCCGCTGACTTCACCGGACCCGGACGACGAAGCGCCGCGTCTGCGCTCGGCGATCGGAGAAGACCGTCACGAGGACCGTCGCGACCCCGGCCCGCGCGCCCACCCCTGACCAGCGCACGGACAGCGGCTTCGTCGAGGCGCACTCGTGCACGAGCGTCCGCACGAGCCGTCCGCCCTGCCTCACGCGGACCCGGACCACGGCCGGCTGCGCGAGGCGCACCCCGGCCACCTGTACCGCTCTGCCCCGGCGCACGGTCCGCGCCCCCCGCGTGATCCGCCGGACGACCGCGCCCTCGGCGCTCGGGACGGTGACGGCCATCCCGCTCGTCTCCCAGCCGCTGGTCACGTCGATCGTCGTGCGGCCCGGGCAGGCCGCGCGGAATGTCCCACCTGTCGTCTGCGTCGCGCGCACGCGGCGTGGGTCGTCACCGTTCACGGCGACGGGCGCGAGCACCCTGGGGTTCCGCGTGGTCCAGACGTGCGCCGGCATCGGGAGGTCCTCGCGCGGCGTCGTGGTCGGCGTCGCCTCCTGAGCGCGGGCGAGCGCGGTCGCCTGGCTGGAACCGAGCGTGGTGAACGCGCGTGGTGGCACCGGTGCCGGCTCACGGAGCTCCAGGGCGTCGACCCTCGCGCTGTCGTTGAAGACCGGCTGGCGGCCGGTGGCGCTGAACGTCCCGGTGGCCCCAGGGGCGACGGTGGCAGGGCCGCGGACGGTGATCCCGTCGTCCACGAAGATGGGAACCGTGTCCGTCGTGACCTTTCCGTCTGCCACGCGCACCAACCGGAAGCCGTGCCAGTAGCCATGGTCGGTGCCCACGGGGCCGGTCGTGTAGAGCTCGCCGCCGGCGCCGCCGTCGATGAAGTACGGCACGCCGCCCTTGCCGCGGTAGGAGAACTGCCCCTTGATGTGTCCGACGAAGACGCCGTCGACCCCGTTCTCCGCGGCGACCTGCTCGAAGACGACGTTGTCGGTCGACGCCCCTTTGCCCATGACGTGGTTGCGCGCGGTGAAGTCGGTGTAGGACTGATCGCGCGGGTCCTGCGTCGGCATGTGCATCACGACGAAGACCGTCCGCTCTGCGGCCGTGGCCTCAGCGGCCTGGGCGCGCAGGAACTCCAGCTGCGAAGCGCCCGATCCGTCGGCGGGGATCTGGAACGGGTCGCAGCTCGTCAGGCTCCAGCACGAGTTGTCCAAGAAGATCCAGCGGACGGACCCGACGTCCACCGAGTAGTGCGTCGCTGCGCCGGCTGGATCGTCGGCCGGCCGGGCCCGCGGCCCGATGCGCGTGTCGGTGTAGGGCGCGCCGTCGCCCATCGGATAGGGGCGGTCGGCGAAGGCCCTGCGGTAGTTGTCGATGGAGTCCGGCGTCGTTCCGCCGACGAGCCCGGCCGTCCCGCCGGGAAACCCGGGCGGCGCCTTGCGATCGTGGTTCCCGAGGCCGGCGAAGTACGGGACCTTGGCCTCGTCGAGGGTGCGCATGACCTTGCGCCATCCCTCGAGCTGCTCGGGGGTGCCGTCGTTGGCCTTGTCCCCGGACATCGTCGTCAGGACGGGCCGGTAGGCGGCGACCTCTCCGACGACCCGCGGGAGGATCGTGGCGCCGTCGGCATCGTTGAAGTGCTCCTCGCCGAAATGGACGAAGAGCAGCCCCGGACCGGTGGCCGGTGGCCACGGCCGGATCGCCCGGGCGGCCTGGGCCGTGGTCGTGGCCGTCAGGGCGAGGACCGTGGCCGCCAGGCCCACGCCGACCGTCCGCTGCATCAGCAAGCTCCGCATGGCGCTGATCGTACGGGCATGATGCCCCCCTCGTGCCGGTCCCTCGCGCCTCCCTGCTCACCCTCGTGGCCGTCCTTGCCGTCGCGGCCGGCGTCCTGGCGTGGACGACAGGCGGCCACCGCGGCCGCTCGGCGGCGGCAGCCGGCGCCACGTCCCACGAACCGGGGGCCCTCGTCGGCGGCCGCGTCCCGCGCACCCCGCGCCCGGTCGTCATCGGGGTCGGTGGCGCCCTCCGGCCCGGACCCGGGGCGTTCCCGACGGCGCGGCTTGCGTGCCGGCCGGCCGATGCGGGTGGGCTGCGGCGCCACGTCGCAGCCCACCTCGAGCTCTTCGCGGCCGGTCGCGTCGTCCTCGTCCCCGCGGGCATCGGGGTCGGTGCCCCGCGGCGCCATGACGGTGCGTACGTCACGGGCGGTCGGTGCGTCATGCCCTTGCGCACGAGCGAGCCGACCGGTGTCATCGAGCTGACCCCGGGCACCCGCGCGACGGTCGGGGACCTGTTCGCCGTCTGGGGCCGACAGCTGGGCGACCATCGGCTGCTCGGCTTCCGCGGACCGGTCCGCGCGTGGGTGGACGGCGTGCGGTGGACAGATCCCGTACGGTCAATCCCGTTGCGCCACCACCGTCAGATCGTCCTCGTCACCGGCCCCGACGTGCCCGTCCACGCGACGTACGCCTTCCCGCCTGCGGGCGTCACCCACCTGCGCCCATGACCTCCGTCGCCGTCGCCACCGCCCGCCGGCTCCTCGCGCTGGTCACGAGCCTCGCGTTGCTCCTGCTGGTCGGCGTGGTGCTGCCCGCCGGTGCCCGCGCCGACGGCGACCCGGCGAGCGACATCCTCGTCTCCCAGGACGTCTTCTACCCGTACGCCCCGAACACCGTCGACAAGAGCCTGCAGACCGCGCTCAACGCCCAGCTCGCGGCTGCCAAGCGCGCCGGGTTCCCCATGAAGATCGCGCTGATCGCAGCGACCTCGGACCTCGGGAGCGTCCCGCAGCTGTTCACCGAGCCGCAGAAGTACGCCGACCTGCTGACGACGGAGATCTCGTTCAACGCAAAACCCCGCGTCCTCGTGGTCCTGCCGGCCGGGCTGGGCGGCAACAACCTCGGGGACGATGCCGGCCCCGCCCTGAGCCAGGTCACGATCGAGGCCGCGGCCGGCGCCGACGGGCTGGCACGGGCGGCGATGCAGGCGATCGGTGCGCTCACGAAGGCCGCGGGCACCCCGGTGGCGGTGCCGGCGGTCGCCTCGGAGACCGGCTCGGTCGGCGCTGCCGGGGGCTCCGGAGGCGGCGGGCCCTCCCCCCTCCTCGTCTTCGGCCTCCCGGTCCTGCTCGTGGCCGTGCTGGCCGGCGTCGCGGCGCGCCGGGACCGCTCCCGTGACGACGACCAGGACGACGCGACGCCGCAGTAGCATCGAAGGGGTGTCGCCTGAGGCTCCACAGTCGCCCGGATGGGTCGACCACGCCGCGCAGTCGCTCGCCGAAGCCGGCAAGCGCCGCGGAGGCGCCCGGCAGGCCGTCGTGGCCCTGCTGGGCCGCCAGGCCTGCGCGCTCTCGGCCCTGGAGATCGAGGAGGCCCTGCGGGCTGACGGAGGCCGCCCGGTCGCGCGCGCCAGCATCTACCGCGTCATCGACGAGCTCGAGCAGCTCAGGCTCGTCACCCGGATCGAGGTCGGACACGGCATCTCGCGGTATGAGGCCGTCCACCCCGACGGGCACCACCACCATCACCATCTCGTCTGCGACGACTGCGAAAAGGTCATCCCGTTCGCGGACGAGGAGCTCGAGCGCACCATCCACCGTGTCGCAGACCGTGTCGCCTTCGACGTCGCAGAGCACGAGATCGTGCTGCACGGCTCGTGCGGGGACTGCGGAGCCCGCGCGGCAGCAACGGCCTTGCACGAGGGTCGCGCACACCGCGACGACGGTGCGACACCGAAGGCCGTGACGCGGGCTCCGGGGTAGCATCGACAGATGAGCGCGCCACCCGACAGGCCGGACCAGCCCGGACCCGCGGGGAACGCGGGAAGGCTCTCCTACGTCTTCGCCTTCGGGGCCACCGTGTTCATCGTGAGCGGCGACCTCGGCGTCGCCGCGGTCTTCGGTCTCATGGCCGCCGCGTCGATCGCCGTGGCGATCCGCAACCTGCCGTCCGGCGGGCGCCGAGCGCCCGTCACCGACCCGGAGCCGGAGCCGGCGCCGTCCGGCCCACGCGGCGGCGGCCCGCCGGCCGACGCGTGAGCGCGACCCCGGCCGCCGTGACGAGGTAGGCCGACACGAGGACGGCAGCGATCGAGGCACCGGCCGCGGTCCCTGCGTGGAAGCTCAGCAGGATCCCTGCGATCCCGGCGGCGACGGCGATGCCGGCCGATCCGAGGATCATGGGAGCCATCCGCCGGGTCACCAGCCGGGCCGCGCTCGCCGGCGCGATGAGGACGGCGACGACGAGCAGGTTGCCAAGGCCCTGGACCGCCACGAGGAGGGTTGCGGCCAGCAGCAGCAGCAGGGTGACGTCCACGGCGAGCGCACGGACGCCGAGGCCCGGTGCGCTCAGGCGGTCGAAGGCGACGACGAGCAGCCGCTGATGGGCCAGGAACAGGGCGGCGGCCACCACGACGACCAGCCCGCCTGCCAGCCACAGGTCTGCGTCCGTGACGCCCAGGACGTCGCCGAAGAGCAGCCCCTGAAGTCCGGCCGGCGTGTCCGGGCTCAGGGCCAGCAGGACCCCTAGCCCGAAGAGCGTCGTGACGACGACGGCGACCGCGGTGTCGCGGTCCAGGCCCTCGATGCGTCCGGCCAGCGCGACGGCGACGGCCGCGACGAGCAGGCCGGCGGCGCCGCCGAGCAGCAGCGGGAGCCCCAGGAGGGCCGCCCCGACCAGCCCCGGCAGCAGTGCGTGTGCGAGCGACTCGGCGCTGTAGGCGAGGTTGAAGAAGACGAGCCAGCAGCCCAATGCCCCGCCGGCCGCACCGAGGAGCGCGACCTCCAACAGCGCGCGCCGGGTGAGCGCCTGCGTCCAGGGATCCGTCAGCCAGTGCAGGACAGCCAGGCGCATCAATGCTCGTGATGGTGTGCCGGGAGCACGACCGGATGGGCACCGTGCTCGGCGCAGTCGATGTTCACGATGTCCCCGCCGTAGGTCTGCTCGAGCACGTCGCGGGTGAGGACCTCCTCGCCCCCGAACGCGATCTGACGCCGGTTCAGGCAGAGGACCCTCCCCCACCGCCGGGCCTGTCCGACGTCGTGCGTCGCGATCAGCAGCGCCCGCCCCTCCTGGGCCAGCGACGCCAGCAGCGCGTCCAGCCGGTCGGCGTTCACCGCGTCCAAGCCGGTGAACGGCTCGTCGAGCAGGACGATCGGCGCGTCCTGCACGAGCGCCCGGGCGACGAGGACGCGCTGACGCTGGCCGCCGGACAGGTCGCCGAAGGTCCGGTCCGCGTGGTCGGCGAGGCCGACCTGGTCCAGCGCCTCGCGGGCCAGCCGCCGGTCGGCGCGGGCCGGACGCCTCCACCACGGCAGACGCGACACAGCACCCATGAGCGCGACGTCCGCGGCGCTGACGGGAAAGTCCAGGCGTGAGCGCTCGGTCTGCGGCACGACCGAGCAACGCGCGTGCAGGTCGAGCGTTCCGCCGAGGACGGGCAGCTCGCCCAGCAGCGTGCGAAAGAGCGTCGTCTTCCCGCCGCCGTTGGGGCCGAGCACCGCCACGCGGTCGCCAGGGCGCAGCGTCAGGTCGACGCCGGTGAGCACCGGCGTCCCTGCGTAACCACAGCTGAGGTTCCGGGCGCTGAGGAGGGTGGCGCCGGCGTCGGTCATCCCCGGCCTGCCCCCGTCCGAGCGGACGGATCAGGGGATCCGCTCCGGCCCGGTGGCGCCGGAGGGTCGGCGCCAGCCCCCGACCGAGCGCGACCACGGCGAAGACACCGCCCGACAGGACGGCGATCGCAGCCCCGGGCGGCGCGTTGAGCTGGACGGACAGCCACAGGCCGACCGTCCCCTCGCCGGCCACGAGGGTCACGGTGGCGATCTGCCACCGGCCCAAACGGTCGACGAACAGGCGGACCGTCGCAGCGGGGACCACGAGGACGGCCGTGGCCAGCAGCGCGCCGAGCGTCGTGAGAGCGGCGATCGCCAGCAGGGCGACGAGCCCCAGCAGGGCAGCGTCCGGTAGCGCGGACCGTGCGCCGAGGGACGGCGCGGTCCGGGGATCGAAGCCCGTCACGAGCCAGCGGGTGTGCAGGAGTCGGGCCCCCGCGAGCGAGGCGGTACTGGCCACGGCCGCCAGTGCGATGTCCCCGCCGTCGACGAGCAGGAGGCTGCCGAAGAGCAGGGTTTCGACGTTCGCGCCGGAGCGGAAGACGTCGCTGGCGAGGATCACCCCGGCCGCCAGCGCACCCACGAGGACAAGGGCTGTCAGCGAGTCGTAGCGATCGGACGAGCCCTCCCGCCGCGCGAGCACCCCGATGCCCACGGCGACGAGCAGGCCTGTCGCAGCCGCCCCGAGCGTCGCAGCAAAGCCGAGGCCGTCGGCCAGGACGAGCCCCGGAAAGGCGGCCGTGCCGACGGCGTGCGAGTAGAAGGCCAGCCCCCGCAGGACGATCCAGGTGCCGATGACACCCGCCCCCACCGCGAGGATGAGGATCTCGACGAGCCCGCGCTGGACGAACGGGAGCTGGAAGGGCTCGAGCACGTCCGGAAGCATAGCGCCGATGAGAGCCAGTCTCATCTAGCGGAGCGCGCGGTGGGAGCACGACCGCCGCTCAGGGGGGTCCGACGCCGCCGGCACCGTCGGCACCTGACGCAGGCTGGCCCACCGAGGCGGCGGCCCCACCCTGGTCGCCCTGCACGCTGGCGGCCTTGCGCACGGCTCGCACGTAGATCGGCGCGGACCGTGCCGGGGCCACCGACGGGCCGGCCACCGCTGTCAGCCGGTACAGCGCCGGCTTACGAAGCGGCACCGTCGCCGCGTACGTCGTCTTCCTCACGGAGGCACGGACCCGCCCGGCCGGCACCCAGCGGCCGCCGCGCTCCTGACGCTCGACGACGACCTGCACCGGTCCTGAAGGCCCGACGGACCCCCGCATCGCCACGCTGCGCCCGGCCTGTACCCGGGACCGCTCGCCCGGGGTCAGCACGGAGACGACGGCGTCCAGGCCGACGGTCAGGACGCCCGAGACCGCGCGCCCCGCAGATCCGGGGGCCAGCTGCGCCTGGACCCGCATCGGTGCCTCGCGCTTGTACGTGACCCGAAGCTCATAGGTGCCGTCCGGCGCCGTCCGTCCGCCCGCGACCCTCGCCCACCCCCCGGTCGTCGTCCGCTTCTGCAGGCTGACGGGGACATCGTCCGCAGCCGTTCCGTCGGCGCGCAGCACCTGGCCACGCAGGACCGCCTGCTCGGCGAACAGCACCCGCGGCGCGTTCGCGACCAGCGTCACGCGCGGCCGGGACGTCGTGATCGGCCCAAGCGCCGCGACCCGGCTGCGCAGCGTGTCGAGCTGGCCGTAGAGCGCGGCGCCGGGGCAGTCGGTGTTGCAGCCGTCGCGGTGGCCGCTGACGCGCTGGAGGACCACCGACCGTCCGTAGGGGTAGCGGTTCTCCTTGCCTCCGCCGGAGACGAGCGTGACGGTCCCGCTCGTCGGCACGCCGTGCAGGCTCAGCTTCCAGGCGACCAGCTGGGCCAGCGCGGCCATCGCAGGCTCGGGGAGCTCGGTCAGCGTGAAGTCGCCGATCGTCGCCATCCCCGTCGACTGGCTGTTCCAGCCCCCGGCCTGCGCGCCGACGACCGCCGCCTCGATGCCGCCAGCCCGACCCTCGAAGATCTGCCCGTACTGATCGACGAGGAAGTTGTAGCCGATGTCGTTCCAGCCGTTGGAGTCACGGTGGTACTTCGCGATCGACAGGACGATGCGGGCGGAGTCCTCCCGTGTGTACGCGTTCGCGGAGACCGTGTGGTGCACGAACGCCAGCGAGACCGTGCCGAAGCTCGGCCGCGCCCGCGGTGGCACCTTCTCCGCCCCCCAGCCGGCACGCGGGATGATCGGCGGGGCGCCCGCCACGCGGATGGTCCGTGCGGACGCCGAGCGGGCATGGGCCCCAGCGGCGCGCGGGGGCGCTGTGATGAGCTGCAGACGGCCGCCCCGCAGCCTTCGCCGCGCGCGCAGCTGCAGGGCGTCTGCGCCACCGGCCCAGACCGGGTCCGACGCCGGGGACAGCCGCGGGTGGTCGGGGGCGTGATCTGCCCCGGCGCCGAGCGGCACCCAGGGACTCCAGCCGGTACCGGGCCGGCGGACGCGCAGCTGCGCACCGGCCCCGTCGAGGTCCACCCCGCGCAGGCCGACGAGATCGAAAGGCTCGTCCGTCGTGATGACGGTGCCCGCCCGGCGGCCACCCGGGATCGCCCCCTCCGGGAGCGCCAGGCCGACCGTCCGCACGCTGCGTCCCGTTCCGGCGGCCCGGGTACCCCCCGGGAACACGAGCGTGGAGACGCCGGCGGCAGCACCGAGCGCGAGCGCACGGCGCCGGGTGACGCCTGGGGTGTTGAGGCTGTCGTCGGACACAGGCCTGGGATGACGTGAGCGCCCGCAGAGCGAGCGGACTCAGCGCATAGGACCCGGTTCGGCGCGCAGGGTTGCGCACCCTGCCCGCTGCAACGCCGCTGTCACCACGGACCCGGCCGGTCCCGGATGGACCTGACCGCTAGACGACGGCGGGGACGGGCCCGCGATCCAGCTCGTCCGCAGGTGCCTCGTCACATTCGAGCGCGAGCCACCGCTCCCCGTAGGAGCGCATGCTCTCGACGATCGGGATCAGCGCAAGGCCCTTCTCGGTCAGCGCGTACTCGACGCGCGGCGGCACCTCGGCGTACGTGTGACGCTCGACGATCTGCTCCTCCTCGAGGCCGCGCAGGCGCAGGGAGAGGGTGCGGGGGCTGATCCCGGCCAGGGAGCGCTCGAGCTCACAGAAGCGCGAGCTGCCCGGCGGCCAGGTCGCGGATCAGCAGCAGCGTCCACTTGCCGCAGACGATCTCCGCGGTGAGGCAGACGGGGCAACTGTCAGTCAACGGCCATGGACCCACTTTACCAAGTGAAGTCATGGACGGTTGCGGGGCGGCTGATCGTTCCCCGGGTCAGCGGAGCGCGGACGCGGCAGCCGTTCCGACGGTCTGCTCGCGCTGGGTCTCGGCCTGCTCGAGGTCCTCCATGGTCGTGCCGCGGCGCCCGTCGGCCCCGACGAGGAGCTTGAAGTCGTGCGGGCTGGAGGCGGCGGCCAGCGCCTCTTCCATCGTGATCCGCCCGGCCTTCAGGTGGCCGAACAGCGCCTGGTCGAAGGTCTGCATCCCGTAGAACTCGCCCTCGGCGATGACCTCGTTGAGCTTTCCGGTCTGCGTCGGGTCCATGATCATGTCGCGCACCCGGCCGGTCATCCGCAGGACCTCGCAGACCGCGACGCGGCCGTGGCCACCGGCGCCGCGGACGAGGCGCTGGGAGACGACGCCCTTCAGCGTGCCCGCGAGCATCGCGCGGACCTGCTGGTGCATGTGCGGCGGGAAGAAGTCGATGAGCCGGTTGACGGTCTCGGCGGCGTCGACGGTGTGGACGGTCGAGAAGACGAGGTGCCCGGTCTCGGCCGCGCTGAGCGCGGTGTGGACGGTCTCCTCGTCGCGCATCTCGCCGATGAGGATGACGTCCGGGTCCTGGCGCAGGACGCGGCGCAGAGCCTGCTTGAAGGACGCGGTGTCCTGCCCGACCTCGCGCTGGTTGATGGCCGAGCGCTTGTCGGCGTGGAGGAACTCGATCGGGTCCTCGATCGTCACGACGTGCTTGGCCATCGTCGAGTTGATGTGGTCGATCATCGCGGCGAGCGTCGTGGACTTGCCCGAGCCGGTGGTGCCGGTCAGCAGGACGATGCCGCGCTCCTCCTCGGCCAGCGTCCGGATGACGGCGGGCAGCATGAGCTCGTCGATCGTCTTGATCGAGACCGGGATCGCGCGGCACACGAGCGAGGCCGAGCCGCGCTGGCGGAAGGCGTTCACGCGGAAGCGCGCGACGCCGTTGATCGCGTAGGAGAAGTCGATCTCGCCGTGCTCGCGCCATTCGCGCAGGCGCGCCTCGTCATGGAGCAGTCGTGGGACGACCGCCTCGGTGTCAGCGCTCTCGAGCCGCGCAGACCCGGGATCGGGACGAGTTGCCCGTCCAGGCGGATGAGCGGCGGCGACGGGACCTTGAGGTGCAGGTCCGAGCCGCCGGCGGCGACGAGGTGGCGGAGGGCGGCGTCGACATCGAGCATGTTCTGTCCAGATCGGCGCGGGGACGCGACCCCTTGAGGCGTACGCACCCTGGCGTGGCCGCTCGGGCAGCGCTCTGCGCCGGGGCTCAGCGCACCCGGACGCGCTGCACGTTGCGCGAACTCCAGCGCTCGACGTTGCCCGCGACGTCCACTCCCCGCACGGTGATCGTGTAGAGGCCCGGCGCGAGCTTCACCTTCCGGGCGAGCGTCCAGCGCGAGGTTCCCGCGGCGAAGACGTACGGCGCGCGGCGGCACGACGTCCTGGGACCGAACGTGCCGTTCTGGCGCAGGAAGGAGCAGCGGCCGCCCTGACGACGGGCGACGCTCGCGGCGACCTGCGCAAGGCGGCCCGCGCCGTTCGCGCCACAACCCTTGTCGCTCGCTGTGCCCGCGACCTTCAGGCCCGTGCGGGTGAAGCGGTGCGCGAGCGCGTGAGCCGGGTCACCGGCGCGGTGCGATCGCGGCAGGCCGGGTCCCCGGACCCAGCTGCCTGCCCCGCCGGGGGCCCCGCGGTCGAACCACCCGCAGCCTGGCTGGCCGGCACCCCGGCGACGGTTCCGGGAGCATCCTTCGTCGTGGCTTCCTTCAGGAAGCTGTAGGGCTCGGGAAGGCCATCGGGGACGATGCCCGCGCACCCGTCGCGCAGGTTCTCGCACGTGGCCTTCTGCGTACCGCGGGTGATGGACATCCGCGAGAGGTAGTACTGCGAGAACTGGTTGCCGTCGCCCGTGAGATCCGCCGCGGCCTCCAGGCGTCGCGGCGCCAGCGGTCGGTCAGCAGCTGTGCGTCCGCGGATGCGTCGCCCTTGACGTACTTGTCGAACCATGCCCGCAGGTACCAGGCGTACAGATCGTTGCCGCGCAGGGTCGCGGGAAAGCCCGCGTTCGGGATGAAGGCACCCTCGAAGTGCGTGCCGCCGCGGACGACGACCGAGCCCGTGTCGACGCCGAGGCGGAGAGCTTGCGGGACCCCACCTGCTTGGCCTTCGGGTCGGGCAGCTCGTCTTGGCCTGCTCGAAGAGCGCGTAGTCGTTCGTCAGGCCGAGCGCGGGCTTGGACAGCACCGGGTTGGCGGGACGGCTCTCGGGGGTCGGCCTTGCAGGCAGGCCCGCTGTCGGCGCCGCGAGGTTGTCCATCGCGACGATCGCCTTCACGCGAGGGTCGATCTGCCCGATGTAGGAGACGGCGCTCGCCCCGAGCGACTGCCCCAGGACACCCACCCTGGCCGGATCCACTGCGCGAAGTACGGGTTGAACGCCGAGTTGCGCCCGTCCTTCACCCGAGCCATCTGCTTGGCGTCATGGCTCGTCCCGCTCGAGCACGACTTGCGCGGGTGGTACTCCGATCCCGGAGCGGAGAAGAAGAAGTCCAGCGCGTCCTCGGTGCCGTCGAAGAACGGTTCGCCGGTCTGGGACGGAAAGCCGTCCTGCTGGTCGGCGCCCTCGCCGAACGTGTCCGAGTAGCCCTGGCCCTGCGGGTCCCAGGTCAGGACGACGTAGCCGGCCTTCGCGAGCGTCTGCGCGGCGAACCAGTACAGCTCCTCCGGCGCCTGCACCGAGCCGCTGGTGATGACGACACCGGGCTTGCGGGCCGGGCCGGCCTTCGTGGACCACACGTGGCCGGAGATGGTCGAGCCGTTGCGTGCGGTGTAGAGGACGGGGGCCACCGAGCCATAGCCGTTGGCCGCCCAGTCGTAGAGCCGCACGTCGCCGGCGCAGCCGTCCATGTGCTGCCAGCAGAGCTGGCCGGTGAAGTTGCGGCCGAACGGCTGAGCGGGGCCGTCCGTGGCGAGGATCTGCAGCGCCTCCAGTTCGCGGACGGTGCCCTTCACGCGCAGCTGCGCCTGATAGTCCGGCAGCGACGTGAGCCGCAGCCCTCGCTCGTTCGTCTTGGCGAAGTTCGCCGCCTCGTAAGCGGGGTCGTAGGACTCGCGCATCTCCGACTTCGCGGACGCGAGCTCCGGGATGAGACCCGCCCCGCACCCCAGGGCCATCAGCGCGGCCGCGAGGGGCGCCTTCCACGACATGTTCCGCATGGGCTGAACCATATTCAGCTGCTGCTCGCGACGCGCCGGTCACGGCGCCGTCACCCCCGTGTGCCGCCCGGCCGTACGCCTCACGCCCGCGGAGTCCACCCCACGGAGGCCTGAGGATCGTGGAACGACGAGGGGACCCAGAACGGGTCCCCTCGGTCCAGCCGGTGGGTCGCGGTCGCTCAGGCGACGTCGCGCAGCTTCTGCGCCTCGGCGAGCGACTGCAGCTTCTTCAGCGACTGGTTCTCGATCTGCCGGATGCGCTCGCGGGTCACGTTGAACGTGCGACCCACCTCGTCGAGCGTCCGCGGGTGCTCGCCGCCGAGCCCGTAGCGCAGCTCCAGGACGCGGCGCTCGCGGTAGGAGAGGTTCTCCAGCGCCTCGCGCAGCGCCTCCTTCGTGAGGATCTCCGCGGCCCGCTCGTACGGGGACTCGGCCCGCTCGTCGGCGATGAACTGGCCGAACTCGGACTCCTCCTCGTCGCCGACGGGCTTCTCGAGCGAGACCGGCGCCTGCGCGGAGCGCTTGATCGAATCGACCTCCTCGGGATCGATGCCGGTGACGTCGGCGATCTCCTCGGCGGTGGGCTCGCGACCGAGCTCGGTGACGAGCTTGCGCTCGGCGCGGCCGATCTTGTTGAGCTTCTCGACGACGTGGACCGGGATGCGGATCGTGCGCGCCTTGTCGGCCAGCGCGCGGGCGATCGCCTGGCGGATCCACCACGTCGCGTACGTCGAGAACTTGAAGCCCTTGCGGTAGTCGAACTTCTCGGCGGCGCGGACGAGGCCGAGCGTGCCCTCCTGGATGAGGTCCAGGAACGGCAGGCCCTGGTTGCGGTAGTTCTTGGCGATCGAGACGACGAGGCGCAGGTTGGACTCGACCATCTTCTGCTTGGCGTCGAGGTCGCCGCGCTCGATGCGCTTGGCGAGATCGACCTCCTCCTGGGCGGTGAGCAGGCGGACCTTGCCGATGTCCTTCAGGAACAGCTGAAGGGAGTCGGTGGTCATGTCCGGCTTGAGGTCCAGCGTCGTCTTCGCCTTGCGGCGCCCGCGCTTGTCCGGCGCGCGCTCGACCTCCTTGGCGGCGGCGGTGGCGGGGTCGATCTCCTCGACGAGCTCGATCTCCGACTTCTCGAGGAAGCCGTGCAGCTCTTCGACGTCGGCCTCGTCGAGGTCCAGCTCCGAGACCGCCTTGGCGATCTCCGCGAACGTGAGCACGCCAACCTGCGTGCCGCGGTTGAGGAGGCCCTTGATCTCTTCGAGTTCCTGCAGTTCCACTACTGACATGTGGGTCCGTTTCGTTCGCCGGCCGGGGTCTCCGGCGCGGCATGGTGCGGTACGACGAGGACGGTCGGCGGTGAGCGCAGGTGCGCACGACCCGGCCGAGCGGGCTGCCCATGGTAGTCGCTTCACTTTATGAAGGCAAAGCTTGCGACGCCCTTGGCCGACCTCTTCGTGACCCTCTACGCCAAAGTCGACCGGCGGTTTCAGTCTCCGGCCGACTTCTTTGTCCCCTCGGAGTCGGCGCGAGGCGGATCCGCCTTGAGCGAGGCTGCGATGATTGTCCCGTGAGCCCCACCGACAAGCCTTCAGGCGGCGAGGGCGAGGTTCTCTCGAGCCTCCCTCGCACGCGCCCTCAGCGTCGCAGCGCGCGACGCGCGGACGCGACATCCGCGCAAGCGTCACCCCCTGCAGCAGCGGCGGCGCCGCCGCCGGTGAGGACCCCGGCGCCGGAGGCGAAGGCCACGCCCGCCAAGCCGAAGAGCGCGACACCGAAGGCGAAGGCCACGCCCGCCAAGCCGAAGCCCGCGACACCGAAGGCGAAGGCGAAGGCCACGCCCGCCAGGCCGAAGCCCGCATCACCGAAGGCGAAGGCCACCCCGGCCAAGCCGGGAACCGCCGCGTCCGAGCCAAAGGCCACCCCGGCCAAGCCCAGGGCCACCGAGCGTCCGCTCGATCACCCCGTCCCGGCCGAGATTCCCGGGGCGGCGTTCGCTCCCCCCGCACCCCAGGCGCCAGGCGCTGCGCCGGCCACCTCCGAGCCCGACCAGGGCACCGATGTCGTCGGCGCGGTCCGTGAGGCCGCCGAGGGCGTGGTGCAGGCCGGCGTCGGCATCGCGAAGTCGATCCTGGGTCGCCTTCCGCGGCCCTGACGCCCGAGCCCAGCGTGACATAAGCGCGCCTGCGGAGTACGATCTCGTACAGACGCCGAACTCCGGAGGCCACAGGCCGACGGTGGCGGGGGAACCACTGCGGCCCTTTCCAGGTGCCGCCGGGGCGAATCGACCTACCCAGGTCGTAGCGCTGATCGTTCTGCGCGAGCCCGACAGCTCACCCCGTAGGCCACAGAACGAGGACCTACAGACTTGCCACGCATCATCTCCGCGAGCGCGCTCGCATTGCTCTGCACATGCGTCATCGGTGCGCCCGCGTCAGCTGCCCCTGCCGACGGGGGCGCGGTCTACGGCTCGTCCGGGCCGGCTTCCGCCGTCGGTGACGGGGGGACCCTGACCGTCCGCACGGCCGTGCGGGCGGGCAACCGCCTCCACGTCCGCGGCACCCTGACGCATGGCGAGGCTGGGCGCCAGGTGACCGTGCAGCGCCGCTTGGCCGACGGTTCGTGGCGCTCCACCGTCACCGCCGTCACGACCTCGGGCGGGGCGTTCGACACGATCTGGAAGACGAGCCGCGCGGGCCGCTTCGTCCTGCGTGCCATCCCCACCCCGCCCGGGGACACGACGACCGCCCGGTCCGCGTCGGTCGACGCGACAGGAGAGACCGAGGTCACGGTCTACCGCGAGGCCGTCGCGACCTACTTCGGGCCTGGATTCTTCGGCAACAAGACCGCCTGCGGCCAGACCCTGCGTCGGTCGACCCAGGGGGTCGCCCACCGGACGCTGCCCTGCGGCACGATCGTCGACCTCTACTACAAGGGTCGGACCGTGTCGGTGCCCGTCATCGACCGCGGCCCGTTCCGCAAGGGCACGACGTGGGATCTGACCGCCGCCACCGCACAGACGCTCCGGATGACGGAGACCGCGCGGATCGGCGCGCTGCGCCGCACGACGTCCGCGTCACGCGCTGCGTCCCAAGGCTGACGCCCCGGCCGTCCGCCGGGCTCAGGCGACGCTGACGCCCCCGGCCGTCGCTGGGTCCAAGCAACGCTGACGCTTCCCGGCCGTCCGCCGGACTCAAGCAACGCTGACGCCGAGCGCGCGGGCGGTGAAGATGCCCTGGTCGGCGTGATCGGCAAGCATCTGGGCGACCGTTCCGTCATCGGGACACACCGCGACCCCGACCGAGGCCTTCAGCGGCACCCCATGACGGACCGGCGCATGCGCGGTGACGGTCGTTGCGGCCCGTTGGGCCAGCCGCCGAGCTGCGTCCGTGTCGGTGTCCGGGGCGATGAGCCACCATCGCCCGGTCGCCTCCCGGACGAGGATCCCGTCCTTGCCGGCCTCGGCGGCGAGCGCCGCCTCGGCGCCGGCAAGGTCGGCCGCCAGGGCTGCCTCCCCCTCGATCACGATGAGCCGGTCGCGATCGTCGAGCTCGACGGCCAGCAGCGCGAGGGGCGCGGCGCCGCGCCCGGCCAACAGCGACGTCACCGCATCCAGGTGCGGAGGATCGCCCGGCACGCCGTGCGCTGCGACGATCCCCGACGCCGGCTCGGGCGGGGCGACAGGCGCAGGCCTCGGCTCGGGCCGCGCCGCGGAGCCTTCCGAGGCGACCGAACCGAGCGCTGCGGCCAGGACGTGCGCGCACACGCGCGCCAGGCGGTCGCCGGTGTCAGCAGCGGCCGCGGCGTCGGAGTCCGTCCGCAGCGCGCGGTGCACGACCGCCCGCAGCGCCTCGACCCCCGCGACCACCTCCACGGGCCCCTGGGCCCCCGTCAGCTCGCCCGCCCGCGCAGCCAAGGCGGAGAGGTCGCCACCGGGCGACAGGCGCTCGAGGGCCCGGTCATCGACCACAGCCGCCACGACCGCGTCGCAGAGCTCCGGACCGTCCTGGACGAGCCGGGCGACCGGGACCTCGGCGATCTCCGCGAGCTCGCGCTGGGACAGCACCTCCAGCAGCCAGGCCTTGGCCAGCTCGCCGCCGGCAGGCGTGGGCAGGCCTGCGACGGGTCGCGGCGTGCGACCGAAGGGAGTTGCCTCGCCGGACATCTGTGCGCATCACATCAGACGCGGCCGACACCCGCGCGCAGAGGCGTGACAATGGCCGGATGACGCACGCCGCACCCCTCGACGTCCAGGCCGCCCAAGAGCGTGTTCTCGCCGCCGCCGCCCCGCTCCCGGTGGAGGATGTCCCGCTGGCGGACGCGCTGGGTCGTGTTCTGGCCGAGGACCTCCGTGCCGGAGGCGACGTCCCACCGTTCCCCAACAGCGCGATGGACGGGTTCGCGGTCCGGTCGGGCCCGGCAGGCCGCACCCTCGTGGTCGTGGGCGAGTCGCGGGCCGGCACGCCGGCCGCGGTGGCGGTGCGTGACGGCGAGGCCGTCCGGATCTCCACCGGGGCGATGATGCCGTCGGGCGCCGACGCGGTGATCATGGTCGAGCGCACGCGCGAGGACCCGGCGGGCACCGTCGCCCTGGAGGCGGGCGTCGAGCCGGGTCAGAACGTCCGCGGCGCCGGGGAGGACATGCGTGCCGGAACCGTCGTCCTCGCCGCCGGGACGATCATCCGCGCCGCCGCCATCGGGGTCGCGGCCGGCGCCCACGCAGGCAGGGTCAGGTGTCGCGCGCGGCCCCGGGTCGCGATCCTGTCCACCGGCGACGAGCTCGTTGCGCCCGGTGAGCGGCTGGGCCCCGGCCAGATCCACAACTCAAACGCCCTGACGCTTGCGGCGCTGGCGACCGAGACGGGCGCCGATGTGGCCTATGTCGCCCACGTCGCCGACACGCCCGAGGCGACGCGGGCGGCGATCCTGGCGGCGCTCGATGTCTGCGACGTCCTCGTCCTCTCCGGGGGTGTGTCGGTCGGACCGCACGACCACGTCAAGGACGCGCTCGAGGCGTGCGCGGTGCGCGAGGACTTCTGGCGCGTCGCGCTGCGGCCGGGCAAGCCGACCTGGTTCGGGACGCGCGACCGACAGCTCGTCTTCGGCCTGCCGGGCAACCCCGTCAGCTCCATGGTCACCTTCCTCCTCTTCGCGCGCCCTGCACTCCTGGCGCTCCAGGGAGCCGATCCGTCCGCGCGTCGCGTCCGTCTGCCGCTGGCGCAGGCGGTTGCGCGCACCCCGGGCCGCGACGAGCTCGTCCGCGTGACGATCACCGGCGACACGCTGACGCTCACCGGGCCACAGGGGTCCCATGTGCTGACCTCGATGCTCGCCGCCGACGGCTTGGCGCGGATCCCCGCCGGGGACGGCGAACTTCGAGCCGGCGACATCGTGGACGTGGAACTGCTGCAATAGGTCGCATATCGGGTCGGGGGACTTGCGGGAAGGTGCGTTGGCGGCCTGGGGTGGCAGGACTCCTGACGGCCGTGCTCGTCTGCGTCGCCGGTGCGTCCGCCGCCACCGACGCCCCGCAGGTCGGTCTTGTCGCTTCGACCGCACACGTCGGCCGGGTCGACCTGGCGTTCTTCGGCCCGCCCGGGGCCGCGGTGCGCTTCGGCGAGACGTGGACGGGGCGCACCACCCCGCTCGGACACACGACGACGAACGCCCACGGCTTCGCCCCGCTGCTGCGTGCTGCGACCTGGCGCTGTGACCGCCAGTCGCGGCGCTTCACCGCGACGATCGCGACATCTGCCGGGCCCCGGCGTAAGGCGGCCTTCGAGGTCCGCACCCCGTCGTGCGCGGGGCGCCTGATCCTCAAGGTGCCAAGGCACGTCGCCCGAGGCACCAAGGTCCCCCTGCGGATCATCGACAGTTGGCGTCTGGGTGACCGCCGCGTGGGCCTGTGTGTGAGCGGCGCCGGCGTCGCTCGCCGCTGCTCGACCGTCGCGCTCGTCCGAGGTCGGTCCGGAATCCTCCGCCACGTGACCGTCAAACGGTCCGGCACGCTGCGCGTGGCCGTGGACCTCGGCGGCTATCGCGTCGCCGAACCCGTCGCCGTCGGCGCCGTCAAGCCACCTCCCCTCAAGCCCGAGCCCGTCCTCCTGACGACCGGCGACTCCACGATCGAAGGTGTCGACAGCTACCTCGCCGAGCGCTTGGGCACCGGCGTCCGCACCGCTTTCGGGTCCCGCCCGGGGACCGGGCTCACGCTGGACGGCGAGACGTCCTGGCCACGGGCCGCCGCAGATCAGGTCCGGCGCGTGCGTCCCGACGTGACCGTGATCTCGCTCGGGGCCAACGACACCTACCCGATGCACACCGCGGGTGCCCAGACGGTGTCGTGCTGCTCGGCGGCCTGGCGCTCGGAGTACGCAATCAGGGCCGGGGGGCTCATGCGGACCTACACCTCCCGGGGCGCACGGCTGCTCTGGCTGCTGCTGCCCGTGCCGCGGTCAGCCGGGCAGGCGGCCGCGTTTGCCACCGTCAACGACGCAGTGCGCGACGCGGCGGCCGGGGTCCGCGGCGTGCGCCTGCTGGATCTCGGCAACGAGATCTCCCCCGGCGGCGTCTACACGGACGGCGTAACGGACGGTGACACCACGGTGCCGGTCCGTGCCGAGGATGGCGTCCACCTCTCAGACCGGGGCGCATCGATCGCCGCCGACGCCGTCCTGCGCGACCTGCGGGACGCCGGCGTGGCTCACCGTCCCGGCGCGCTGAGGGTCAGGACGTCGGGTCCACGACGACCGTCGCCTTCATCCCGGGGGCGTGCAAGGAGCAGACCAGTTCGTACGTCCCCGGTTCGCTGAAGCGGTGATGGAAGGCGCCGCGGTTGCGCACGGCCGAGGCGAACCGCGTGGGCCCGCGGCTCACCTGGACGCTGTGGGACTGCCGCGAGCGCCAGACCCATCGGACATCGGCGCCCTGCTTCACGCGGACGACCGGCCGCTCGACGACGTCGAAGAAGGCGTTGTCGGTGATGAGCACCGTCGCCGCCGCGGCGTCCGCGCCACCGGCGCGCAGCACGATGTTCGCCGGCGCGGGCGCCGGCGCGGGCGGCGGGGGCGCGGGAGCCTGGGGCAGCGTCCGGCCGGCGTAGGCCTTGTCGACCGCGCTGACCAGCCGGGTCGATCCTGACTGCAGGTCGCGAACGAAGATGCCGCGGGTGTCGTCGGCCTTGCGGGCCGAGAGCGTGCTCGCGGTCGACGCGAACGCGACGCGGCGCCCGTCCGCCGAGATCGACGGGTCCCCCGACCAGCCGTCGGCTGTCGGCCCGGTGGCCCCGGCACCGCGGCTGGCGACGGTCACGCGCCCCGTGCCCCTGCGCCAGACCAGCACGCTCGCGGCCTCCCCACGCACGGCGGTGAAGGCGACGACCTTCGCCCCCGACGAGACGGCGGGGTCAAGGGGCCGCGCGCCGCCGGTCCGGATCCGGACGGTCCGTCCACGGCGCAGGTCACGCAGAAAGAGCGCGACCCGGCCCGCCGGGCCTCCGAGGACCGGGTCGGTCGAGGTGAAGGCGACGTACCGGCCGTCCGGCGAGATCGACGGATCGGCCGAGAACGCCTGCGCCACCGCTCCTCGGCGCCCGTTCGCACGGCTGGCGACGGTCAAGGAGCCGGTGCGCAGGTCGCGGACCAGGACACGGGAGCGGGCAGACCGCGGCGCGCCGACGCCGCCCGAGGCGACCGTGAAGGCCACACGCGACCCGTCGCTGCGAGACCGTGGCCTCGTACGGATCGGAGTAGACGACGGCCGCCGGCGGCGATCCCCGCGAACACGCGGCGCTCGCGGCCCCGTGCGTCCGTCGCGGGCCAGGATCACGGTCCTGCCCCCGCGGACCGCCTGAAAGACGGTCCGTCGACCGTCGGCGGAGATCTCCGGGTTGTAGGAGGACTGCGACTCGCGGGACGTCCTTCTCCGGCCGGGCCACGGCGGTCGTCCGCCGGCTGGGCACGTGCGTCATGAGCAGGTCCCGATCCGCCCGTAGCGCTTGGCGAAGTTCTGGTTGCCGGCCGACGACTCGTAGACGACGCGCCGCCCGTCCCCGGAGACCGCCGGGTTGTAGGCCGACACGGGTTCGGCACCGCTGCGTCGCCGCCGGCGCTACGCGCGCTGACGAGCGTGGTGGCCCCGGTCCGCAGGTCCGCCCGCAGGACCGCGATCTCCCCGAGCTTCACCGCGAGCGGGAGCTTCTGGCGGTAGCCCTCATAGGCGACGTAGCGACCGTCGCGCGAGATCGCCGGGTTGGACGCGTAGTCCCGGGGCTTGCTCACCAGGTCGCCGCGGAAGGTCAGCGGCGGCCCGTTGTAGCGGGCCTGGTCCAGCCAGCGCGGCAGCTGGGTGAGCTGCCGGCGCAGCAGCATGCGGCGCCTGGCGTGCGCTCATCGCCCCGCCGTTGACGCCGGCCGCACACGCTCGCGCAGGACGGCGATCGACGCGCCCTCCACCGCGCCCGGGGAGCGCCCGTGCAGCCGCGCGATGGCCAGCGGGCTGAGCTCGTGGCGGCGCAGCGCGCGGAACGCGGCGTCGGTCACGCCGAAGATGTCGGGCGCGGCGCTGGGGATCGCGAACTGGTGCAGCGAGTGGAAGAAGACGTGCTGGGCGAGGTGGCCCTGGGTGATCGTCGCCTCGGCACGCTCCACCAGCTGCGTGAAGCGCGGCCTCCCCGACCGCCGCACGGCGCGGCGCCACGAGCGCGCGGGCCAGGGCGCCCGGATCCTTCCACCCGTGTGCCGCGGCGAGCTGCGCGAGCGTCCGATGGTCGTCGCGCAGCTGTTGCCATAGCTCTTCGCGCGTGGT
>CAVVQN010000015.1:0-50057 GCA_963750375.1 Paraconexibacteraceae bacterium | reverse complement strand
GGTCTGGACGAGCTCCGCGGCGGCCTGGTCGCCGATGGCCAGCAGCGGTTCGGGCCATAGGCCCAGAACGACGATGACGGCGGCGACGACGAGCGCCACTGCGCGCTGGCCGGGTCTGGCAGCCTCCGTCGGCATCGGCCGTTCGCGCTCGGCGCGGGGTCGCCAGCGGTCGTGCTGGTAGATCTGGAACAGGTAGACGAACGACAACGCGCCCCCGACGAAGAGCAGCACGACCGTGGCGATGCTGCCGGCGTCGATGCCGGCATCGAAGAGCGCGGCCTTGCCGAAGAACCCGGCGGTGGGCGGGACACCGGCGACGCTCAACGCGCCGACGAGGAAGGCGGTGGCCGCCAGACGGCCCCGCAGCTCGCTGCCGAGAAAGAGCACCGTCTTGTTCAGCGAGTTGGCGATCGAGAAGATCACTGCGGCGCCGAGACCGACCGGGCCGCCGAGGCCGAGGCCGACCAGCACGTAGCCGGCGTGGCCGATGGACGAGTACGCCAGGACCTCGCGCGTGTCCCGCCGCGAGATGGCCTGCAGCGCGCCGTACGCGATCGACAACGTCCCCAGGACGATGAGCGCGACCGAGCTCAGCTCGAGCTCGCCGGGAAGGAGCGCGCCCCCGAAGCGCAGCAGCCCGTAGGTCGCCGATGTTCGCCAGCGCGCCCGGCCAGCATCGCCGCGACATGGGGCGCGACCGCGAGGTACACGGTCGGCAGCCAGAAGTGGAACGGGAAGAGCCCGAGCTTGATGCCGAACGCGACGAAGAACGTCACCGCGATGAGCAGCGCCGGTGTTCGGGTGCGATCGTCGCCGCGCGCGCTGGCCACGGCCTGCATCTCGAGCGTGCCGGTCGCGCGGTACAGCGCCGCCGATCGGCGATCAGGAAGAGGAACGAGCCCAGGAGGTTGACGATCGGCGAACGATGAACGCGGCGCGCGACCCGGCGGGCGCCGCCGCCCGCGGCCGTCAGCGCGTAGGCGCTGATCATCGCCAGCTCGAAGAAGACGTAGAAGCTGAAGACGTCGCCGGTGAGGAAGAGGCCGGTGAGCCCCAGGGCCATGAACAACGTCAGCGCCGGGGCTCGCGCGGGCGTGGATGCCGGTGATGACCGCCTGGGTCAGCGAGGCGAGCAGGACACCGCAGCTGAGCACGGCGAAGACGGCGCCGAGCGCGTCGACCCGCAGCCGGATCCCGACGTCCGCCGGCCAGCCGCCGGCGACGATCTCCTGCGGGCCGTCGCGACAGCGACGACGCCGAGCAGCACCGCCAGCACGACGAAGGCCGATCGCGAGGAACGCGACCGCCAGCCAGGCCAGGCCCAGCGGCGGCGCCCGTCGAGCAGCACGAGCACGATGGCCCCCGGCCACAGGATCACGAGGGGCGACGGCGATCGAGGCTCATCGCACGCCCTCCTCGTGTCCCCGTCGGGCTCGGCGCGCGCTCCTGGTCTCAGCGCCTCGTCGCCGCGCCTCGCGGTCCGTCCGCGGCGCCTGCGGCTCCTCGCGCGACAGCTCGTCGAGGTCGACGCTGTGGCGGTCGCGGTAGACGCCGAAGACGAGCGCCAGCAGCACGGCGGTGACCGCGAAGCCGATGACGAGCGCGGTCAGCGTCATCGCCTGCACCAGCGGGTCGCTGACCGGCTCTCCGCCCGTGTGGGGCAGGATCGGCGCCTGGCCCGACCGCGTCAGCCCGGACGCCCATCAGCGTGAGGTTCGCGGCGTTGCGAGATCAGCACGAGGCCCGACGACGACGCGGAACAGGTCGGGCTTGAGCAGCAGGAAGCACGCCGCGTCCCGAAGAGCACGCCGATCGTCGGCCGCGAAGAGCGAGGTTCATCGCTCGGGCTCGCCCCTCCCGGGCTCGGCGATCGGCGTCGATGATCGTCACCGCGCACCGAGCGACGAGCAGGAAGACGCCGACGTCGAAGACGACCGCGGTGATCAGCTCGAGCGAGCCGACGTGCGCCGGCTTGCGCCCGGGCCGGGGCCAGTGCTGGAGCGGCGGCCCGCCGAGCAGCAGCGGCACGGCGAAGACGGCCGACGCCCACCGCGAGCCCGGCCGACCGCGACGCATCGGCGCGTGGCGCAGCGGGCAGCGCGCTTGCGCGCCGTCTCGCGGCCGAAGGCGAGGTACCTGCAGCAGCACGCCGCAGCGCGCCACGACGCCGGCGGCGAAGCCGTCGCCGACGTCGGTGTAGCCCTTGACGAGGATGGCGGCGGCCACGACGAGCGTCGGCACCAGCAGCGCCGCGCGCGACGATGCGGGTCAGCGACGCTCGTCATGCCCGCACCTCGCCGCGCAGCAGCAGCGCGACGCCGAGCATCGGCGACCGCCACGACGGTGATCTCCACCGAGCGTGTCCAGCCCGCGGAAGTCGGCGAGGATCACCGTGACGACGTCCTTGCCGTGGGCGTCCGGCGGCCAGCGCGATGTGGCGCTCGGCCATGCCGCCGCTCCGGCACGCGGCCGCGAGAACGCGCGCCCAGACCACGAGCGTCGTCACCACGCCCGACGCCGAGGCGATCGCGGCGTCGCGGACCTTGCGGCTGCGCGGGCGCCGCGGCCGCGCCTCGCGCCGAGCACCTCGCGCGGCACGAGCGCGAAGACCGCCGACGAACAGCAGCGCGAAGACCGTCTCGATCAGCACGGCGACGAGCGCGACGTCCGGCGGCGCCCATCAGCGAGTAGGCGTCGGCCAGCGCGAAGCCGACGCCCGACAGCGCGAGCACGATGCAGCAGGTGCCGCCGCGGCAGCGGTCGCCGCGACGCGCGGCCAGCGCGCAGACGGCCGAGCGCGACGACGATCGGGACGTCCGTCGGTCGGCAGCGCTCCGACCCGGTAGGCGCCCTCGCCGTCGGCGTGACGGCGACGCCGAGCGCGACGAGCGCGCCGCGCCGGGACCAGCGACGGCCGCGAGGCGCGAGCGCAGGTCGCGGACCTCGATGTCGTGCAGGCGGTCCGAGAGGCGGTTGAGGCCGCGCAGCGACGCCGCTGTACAGCTCGCTCGGGCCCGACCCGCTCCCCGAGCGCGCGCGACGCGCGCGCAGCGGCGCGGCGCAGCCGGCCGCGCCGGCGAACAGCGACGCAGCCCGAGGCGCGTAGGCGCCAGCGCCATGAGGTTCTCCGCGCGGGTGTCCAGGTGGTAGGCGGCTGCAGGCTCGACCGGCGCCGCCGTGGGTCACGACCGCGGCGTCGCGGGCGAGGTCGGCGAAGGGACCGACGACGCAGGCCGCCCGACGACGACCAGGCGCGCCGAGCGCGGCGACGGGCCACACCAGCCGGCGCTCGACGCGGCCGACGCTCGCCCTGCGGCGGCCCGAGGAACATGCCCGATCCAGAAGCGCGCGATGTAGGCGAACGTCAGGGCCGCGCCGACCACCGCGAGCGACCGCCGAGCGACCGTCCCGCGCTCCAGCGCGGCCTTGAAGAACAGCTCGTCCTTGAAGAAGCCGAGCGTCAGCGGCAGCGCGGCGATCGTCGCGGCCGCGGCGGCGCCCGCGGCCGCCGGCCAGCACGCGGCATCCGGCGGCCGCAGCCCGCCGAGCTCGGACAGGCCCTTCGCGCCCGTCGCCTCGGTCACCGCCCCGGCGGTCATGAACAGCGCGCTCTTGGCCAGGGCGTGCGCGAGCACGTAGAAGCACGCGCCCGCCGGCCCCCGCCTCGCCGCCGATCCCGAGCATCGTGACGACGTAGCCGTACTGGGAGATCGTCGAGTAGGCCAGGATGCCGCTTGAGCCCGTCGCGCCGCCAGCGCGAGCACGCCGCCGACCGCCATCGACGGCAGCCCGACGACGAGCAGCCCGTCCAGCAGCGCTGGTCGCAGCGCGATGCAGCGGGTGCACGCCGGCCGAGCAGAAACACGCCCGCCGCGACCATCGCCGCCGAGTGCAGGTAGGCCGAGACAGGCGTCGGCGCCGCCATCGCGCGCGGCAGCCAGAAGTGCAACGGCACCTGGGCGCTCTTGGCCAGCGCTGCGACCGCGATCAGCGCGACGGCGACCGTCACCGTCGTCCCGCCGTGCGCGCGCGCAAACAGCTCCGGCGAGCTGCGTCGTGCCGTACTCGCGCACGCAGCATCAGGATGCCCACGAGCATGAGCACCGCCGAGATGGTCGTCACCAGCAGGGCCATCAGCGCCGAGAGCCGCGCGTCGCGGTCGTCGCGGTCGAAGCCGATCAGCAGCCACGACGCAACCGCGGTCAGATCCCAGAAGACGAACAGCGCGATGAGGTCCCGCGCCGTCGTCAGCCCGATCATCGACACGAGGAACAGGACCATCGGCGCCGTGCAGCCGCGCCTCCTCGCCGCGGGTCGGTCCTGCTGGGCCAGGTGGCGCGGGACGTAGGCCGAGGCGTAGGCGAAGACCAGCGCGCCGACGCCGGCCGCCAGCAGGCCGTACAGCAGCGCCCAGCCCGTCGAGGTCGAAGGCCAGCCGCAGGCCCCAGGTGGGTGCCCACGGGATGTCGAACCCGCCTCCACCGGCCCGCCGGCCGGCCAGGACCGCGACGAGGAGGGCGCCGGCCACGCCGATCGCCGCGGCGGCGGAGTGGCTGACGCGCGGCGCGGCGCTCTTGGGCGATGTCACCGGCACGTGAGGGGAGGAGGTCAGCGGATCAGAACGGCTTCCGGGCACGCTCGACGGTCAGCGTACCCCGTGGACCTCAGGGGTCGCTGAACGGCGCGAGGCGGACAGCGGGGGCCGGCCGCGGACCACCGTGCTCAAAGCCGGCGCCGCGGGCGAGATCCAGGCGTCGTGGCCCGCCTGGAAGACCTCTGACCGACAGCTCCAGGTCCGCCACCGAGCAGTGGACCACCGTCCGGCCCGTGTCGGCGGGATCGCTGTACCGCCACGCGATCGATGCGGCGGCGGGGGCCGCGACCTGCCCGTCGACCGTCAGACCGTTGCCGGCGAGGTGGAAGCCGGCACCCTCCTCCTGCAGCTGCACCTTCGTCGCCAGGAGGTTGGCCGCGCCCCCCAACCGGTACCGGCGCCCGTCGACGTGCAGCCACCCAGACCCGAGCCACGGGGTCAGGACGGGACCCAGACGGATGCGCCCGAAGGCGCCGTCGAACCAGACATCCGGGTCCCCGCCCAGCCCCGAGGCCTGCAACCACACCCACTCGGGTGTGTGCTCGGGGCCCCAGTTGTGCCCGACGCAGCCGCACCAGCCGTCCACGTCGATCCGGCGTCCGTCCACGACGAGCTCGCCGCCGAGCACGGTGGCAGGATGGATGCTCACCGGCTTGGCACGCGGAAGGGGCCAGCCGTACATCCGCTCCGTCGGCAGTCCGATCGCGGGCTCCTCCGTGACATCGAAGGTGAGCGTCCACGACGCGTGGCCCTGCGGAGCGGTCAGCTGACCGGCTGCGCTCCCCGAGCCGATCTGCGCGCCGCCGATCCGGACATAGAGCGGGCCCGCGCCGTCGACGGGCGGCGCGTCGTGGAAGGACTGCTTGAGCGCGATGGGACCCGTGGGCTCGTCGCGCTCAAAGCACGTGAGCCACAGGGAGCCCACCGGTGCTCGGCCGGGAGCACGATGGACGGTGTACCGCAGCCACAGCGCACGCCCCCCGGCCGGGTCGGCCGCACGGACGAACCAGCTTTCGTAGCCGGCATCCTGCTGCGGGAAACGCGCGCGGGCGAGCGGGTGAGGGGCGTCGGCTGGCATGGCCGCCAACGCTATCCCGTCCGACGCGACGCCCGGTGTCGTGCCGCCGGATGTCCGCCCCTGCGAGCATGCGCGCCGTGGTGCGCATCGTCTTCTTCGAGCCCAGGATCCCCCCGAACACCGGAAACGCGATCCGTCTTGCGGCCGTCACCGGCTGCGAGCTGCACCTCGTGCGCCCGTTGGGCTTTGACCTGAGCGATGCGCAGCTGCGCCGGGCCGGCCTGGACTACCACGACCTCGCGAGCGTGACCGTCCACGACGACCTGGCCGCCGCCTGGTCTGCCCTGGCGCCGGAGCGGGTCTTCGCGTTCACCGCCCACGCCGAGCGCCTGTACACCGACGTCGCCTACCGACCGGCCGACGTGCTGCTCTTCGGTCCCGAGCCGACCGGGCTGCCGGAGACGGTCCTCGCCGACCCGTACGTCACCGACCGCCTGCGGATCCCGATGCTGGCCGGCCGCCGGTCGCTGAACATCACGAGCACCGCCTCGATCGCCGTCTACGAGGCGTGGCGGCAGCACGGCTTCGCCACCGAGCCCCTAACGTCCCCGTCGTGAGCGCGCGGGCCCCCACGACGGACGTGCCGCCGTCAGCCGACGAGCCGCAGCCCGAGGCCGCACGGGCACAGGTCCGCACCGCCTCCTTCTCCGTGCTCGCCGCGGTCTTCCTCGTGACGGTCAAGCTCGTCGCCGGCCTCGTATCCGGTTCGCTGGGCCTGCTGGCCGAGGCTGCACACTCCGGGACCGATCTCGTCGCGGCGCTCCTGACGCTCTTCGCGATCCGTGTCGCGATGCGCCCGGCCGACCAGGAGCACCAGTACGGCCACGGGAAGGCCCAGCACCTGGCTGCGCTGGGGGAGAGCGCGTTTCTCGCGCTCGTCTCGGCCTTCATCGGCTTCGAGGCGCTGCGTCGCCTCACGGGCGACGGATCGCACGAGGTCGACGTGCACTGGTGGGTCATCGCGACCCTCGTCGTCGTCATCACCGTCGACGCGTCCCGCACGCTCGTGAGCCTGCGCGCGTCGCGCCGGTACTGCGTCCGTCGCCCTGGCCGCCAACGCGCTGCACTTCGGCTCCGATCTGGCGGGCTCGTTCGCGGTGCTGATCGGCCTCATCTTCGTCAGCGCGGGATATGCGAGCGCGGACTCGATCGCCGCGCTCGTCGTCGCGGTGCTCGTCATCGTCGCGGCGATCCGCCTGGCCAACGACTCGGTACAGGTCCTCATGGACCGCGCGCCGGCCCAGGCCCACGCCGACGTCAGCGCCGCGCTGGCGGACCTTCCGGGCGGTGTCCAGGTCGACCGGGTCCGCACCCGTCAGCCGCCGGGCCGCACTTCGTCGACGTCGTCGTCGGCGTCGCGGCCGACGCCGGGCTCACCCAGGCGCATGCCACCGCCGACGCATCGAGGCGACCGTCCGCGGCGCGCTGCCGACCGCTGACGTCGCTCGTCCACGTCGAGCCGCTCGACGCCGCGGGCGATCTGCGCGAGCGGGCGACCGCGGCGGCGCTCGGGCATCCGCGACGTCGCGCGAGGTCCACAACGTCCGCGTGATGAACGTCTCCGGCGGCCACGAGCTCTCTCTGCACGCGAAGCTGCCCTCGCGACCTGACGCTCGAGCGCGCGCACGAGATCGTCTGACCCTCGAGGACGCGGTCCTCCGGGCCGTCCCGGAGCTCTCGCGGATCTTCACGCACATCGAGCCGCTGGCCCAGGTCGACTGGACGATCGAGCCGTCGCCGGGAGACGTGGCCGGCGAGCGTGAGCTCATCGACGCCGTCGTGCGCCGTTACACCGGCCTGCCTCCGCTGGAGGTCTGCTTCCGCGACTCCGATCGCGGTCGCGTCGCCTTCGTCACGGTCGCGCTGCCGGCCGAGCACCGCTACGCGTCGCCCACCGCCGAACCGGGCTCATCGAGGCGGACGTCCGCGACGAGCGCCCCGAGCTCGCCGACGTCATCGTCCACACGGAGCCGACGCCGACCCCACCGCCGGCGTCGCCGGACGCTAGGCGGACCTGACGTCGTAGCGGTGTCCGGCCGAGCGCAGGCGGTCGGCGAGGACGTCACCCATCGCGGTGGCAGGGGTCAGCACCCCGGCCGCCTCCGGCAGTTTGTCGCCGTCGAGCGCGAGCGCGAGCGCGGCTTCCCCGAGCATGACCGCCGTCGCCTTGTACCCGGGGTCGCCGGGGGCCTGGATCTCGCAGACGAGCCTGGCGCCGCTGCTCGTGGTCGCGTGCACATCGATGCGGAAGAAGCCCTTGTCACGGGCCGCCTCGCTGGGGCCTTCGCCGGGAGCGGGGAGCACGCGGTCCAGGACCTTGCGCGTGGGCGGCAGGGCCAGACCCGCCATGAGTGCGGCGATCCCTCCGGCGATCGCGCCTGCCTTGATCGGGCCGAGCGGCAGCCCGCCGCCGAGCATGAGCTCGCGATAGCGCAGCCTGCGGCCGTAGGCGTAGCCCTGGAGCGCGTTGCTGCGGCGCACGACCCGCGTGTTGACGGTGCCCATGACGAAGGGCGCCAGGAAGCCGCCGAGGTCGTCGTCCCGCAGGACGCCCATCGGATCACGCTCGTCCTTGCCGTCCGGGTCCGCCGCGCGGTCCGGGCTCAGGGAGTACGGGTCGAGCATGACCTTCCGGCTTGCCTTGTCGGCCTTGGCCTCGTCGAGCTGACCCCGCATGGAGTCGATCGTCCCGCCGCTGGCGCCGCCGCTCATGCCTGTGACGACGAGCGTCGTGGCCTCGAGGTCGCCCAACCCGTTGGCCTTGGCGTGTTCGGCGAGCAGGAGCACGCCGATGTCGGAAGGGATCGAGTCAAAGCCGCACGTGTGGACGATCCGGGCGCCGCTGGCCTTGGCAGGCACGTCGGCTGCGTCGATCGACGCGCGCATGAAGAGCACCTCCCCGGTCAGGTCGGCGTAGTGGGTGCCGGCCGCGGCACAGGCCTTGACGAGCGGCATGCCGTAGCGGTGGTAGGGACCGACGGTCGTCGCGACGACGGTCGTGGACTGCGCCAGCGACGTCATCGCCGCGTCATCGAGGCTGTCGGCCTCGATCGAGCGGCCAGCCTGCCGCCGCCTTCCCGAGGGCGGCGCGCGTGGCCTCCAGGCGGCTGCGTGAGCGTCCTGCCAGGGCCACGCGGACCCCGCCCGGGCCGTGGTCGGCCAGGTACTTCGCCGTGAGGCGGCCGACGAAGCCGGTGGCCCCGAAGATGACGATGTCGTGGTCGCGCTGCTGGTCGCTCGTGCTCATGGGTTCATTCTCCCCACTCCGGCCCCCTCGTGACGCACGGTCTGCGGGCGTGGACGAGAGCGGCTTGACAGCGTCGGCTAGGCTCGCACCCATGCGCTTCGATGATCCGAAGGATCCGGCGATGCAGCCCGTGTTGGAAGCAGGGGGCGGGGAGTCCGAGGGCTTCGAGATGGCCGAGGCCGAGCTCATCGAGCATGCCAGCCACGGCGACGATGCCGGCACCGGCCGGATCACGAGCCACGCCGAGCACTGGACGGAGGAGCGCGCGCCCGACAGCGACCTCTACGGCGAGGCCGACGGCCAGCGGGACGCCCCCCGCGCAGACCTGATGTAGCACCCGTCCCCGCACGGCGCTGCGGGCGCGTCCGTCCGCGGTGCTCGGCGACGGGCACGGACCGCCGGCGAGCCTTCCGGCAGGCAAGTTCGGGCGCGACGTGAAGGAACGCCGCTATGCGGTGTCGAACACCCCTCTCGCCCATGAAGAGGACCGCAATGACCCCGCAGGCCCCGCCGCACGAGGCGCACGGCCACCAGACCCTGTCGGCCTACATCCAGGCCCGCTTCGACGAGTTCTCGCGTTCTCAGAAAGATGTCGCGCAGTACATCGTCGACCATCTCGACGAGGTCGCCTTCCAGACCGCCGAGGAGCTCGCACGCCGTGCGAACACCTCGAGCTCCACCGTCGTCCGCTTCTCCCAGGCTCTCGGGTTCGAAGGTTTCCCGGAGCTGCAGGATTCTGCGCGACAGGAGTACCGGCGCAAGCACACCGCGCCCGACGGTCCGCGCGGGGCGGTGGTCGAGCCGCTCTTCTCCCTGGACCAGAACGAGTTCGAGACGGCGATCTCCTCCGATCACGTCAACGTGGAGGAGACGGCCCGGAAGGTCTCCCGCAGCGACGTGCAGGCGACGATCGACGCGATCGCGTCCGCGGACCGGGTGCTCATCGCGGGCACCGACCAGATGGCCTTCTTCGCCAGCTACCTCCGGCACCTGCTCATGCTCCTGGACCTCCAGGCCGACATCGTCGCCAGCCCATCCCAGGAGGCGCTCAGCCGGCTCGGTCGCATCGACGAGAACACGCTCGTCATCGGCCTGAGCGCGGGGCGGCCGCACCCGCTCGTCGTCCGCGCCATGAAGCTCGCCCGCCATCGCAAGGCCCGCACGGTCGCGATCACGGACGCGACGCTCTCCGAGGTCGCCAAGCTGGCGAGCATCCGGCTCTACTACTCCTCCAACAGCCCGGCGTACGTCCGCTCGCACACCGCGCTCCTGAGCATCATCCAGGCGCTGGCCTACGGTGTGTACGCCCGCGATGCCACGCAGTACCAAGAGCGGATCAAGGCCTTCCGCCTCAAATAGGCGGATCGCGGCCGTTTCGGCCCCCTGGGCCGAAACGGCTTCGGCGCACCGGCCCCGTCGACGTGCGACGCACCCGGGCGCGGTCAATCCCGACCTCGGAGCTACACTTTCGGCATGCGCGACGAAGCCACGCCCCGGGTCAAGACCGGCCTTGCCGAGATGCTGAAGGGCGGGGTCATCATGGACGTCGTCGACGCCGCACAGGCGAAGATCGCCGAGGATGCCGGAGCCGTCGCGGTCATGGCGCTCGAACGCGTCCCGTCGGACATCCGCCGTGACGGTGGGGTCGCGCGGATGAGCGACCCGGCGATGATCAAGGGAATCCAGGAGACGGTCTCGATCCCGGTGATGGCCAAGGCGCGCATCGGGCACTTCGCCGAGGCGCAGGTCCTTCAGGCGCTCGAGGTGGACTACATCGACGAGTCCGAGGTGCTGACCCCGGCCGACGAGGCCAACCACATCGACAAGTGGGCGTTCGAGGTGCCGTTCGTCTGCGGCGCCACGAACCTCGGCGAGGCCCTCCGTCGCATCGCCGAGGGCGCGGCGCTCATCCGCTCCAAGGGCGAGGCGGGCACCGGGGACATCGTGGAGGCCGTGCGCCACATGCGCGCGATCAACGGCGACATCAGGCGCCTGCAGTCGATGGACGAGTCCGAGCTGTACACCGCGGCCAAGCAGCATCAGGCGCCGCTGGAGCTCATCCGGTTCGTCGCGCAGGAGGGTCGCCTCCCGGTGCCGCTGTTCAGCGCCGGTGGCATCGCCACGCCGGCGGACGCCGCGCTGATGATGCAGCTCGGAGCACAGACGGTCTTCGTCGGGTCGGGGATCTTCAAGAGCGACGACCCCGAGGCCCGCGCCCGCGCGGTCGTCGAGGCCACGACCCACTTCAGCGATCCGCTGCGGGTCGCACAGGCCAGCACGGGCCTCGGTCCGGCGATGCAGTCGCTCGAGTCGCGCAAGCTCGGTGGAGAAGAGCTCTTCGCCGGCCGCGGCTGGTAGATCGATGGGCGATGGCGGGACGCCGCTCGTCGGCGTCCTGGCCCTGCAGGGCGACTTCGCCGCGCACGCGCGCGTGCTTCAGTCGCTGGGGGCGCAGGTCCGTGAGGTGCGCGTCCCGGCCCACCTCGATGGGCTGCAGGGCCTTGTGATCCCGGGCGGCGAATCCACGACGATGACGCTCGGCGTCGTCCGAGAGGGGCTGGGGGAGCCGCTACGCGCCTTCGCCGCGGCCGGTGCGCCGGTGCTCGGAACCTGCGCCGGCCTCATCATGCTCGACCGCGAGCACCTCGGCGTGCTTGACATCACCGCTCGGCGGAATGCCTTCGGGCGGCAGGTGCGCAGCTTCGAGGCCGACCTGGAGATCGACGGGATCACCGACGGTTCCGGCCCGATGCGTGTCGCGTTCATCCGTGCGCCGTGGGTCTGCGATCACGGTCCGGACGTGCAGGTCCTCGCCGAGGTGGACGGCCACATCGTGGCGGTACGGCAGGGACCCGTCATCGCTGTCTCGTTCCATCCGGAGATCACCGGGGACGACCGCGTGCACGCCGCCTTCCTGGAGCTCGTGCGCCAGGCGTCGTGATCGGGGACCTCCGTCCGCCGGTCAGCGGCCGGCGAGCAGCAGCAGCGTCCCGGTGGGCACGGACGTGTCCCCGCCGAACACGCCCGCGATCGCGAGCATGACGAGCACGGCGATGACGATCGCCGCCGCGGGGAGGACGAGACGGAAGACGGTGCTGTGGTCAGGCCCGGCGAGCGAGACAGGATCCGTGCCGCGCGCGGGCCGTGGCAGGCTCAGGCCGCCGCCGTGGGGGAGCCGGGGCCGCGGGAGGCCACGGCGGCGTCGGGGGGTGAGCGCAGGCAGGACGGCGGTGTCCTGCGCGGAGGCGTCCTGCGTCCGGACCGCGACGCCCTCGCCGACCGCAGGCTCCTCGTCGAACGGATCCTCTTCGGGTTCGTCGTCCGGTTCGTCGTCGGGCGCGACGGTGTCCGGCGGCTGGGCGTCCGCCGGCACGGGTCCCGGCTCGGGCTGTGGGGGTGGGACCTGCGCGGGTTCGGGGAGCACGACCTGCGCTTCGCCGATGAGCTCTGCCCGGATCTCGTCGTCGGCCGCTGGCGCAGCGGGCCCATGTGCCGTCGTCCGGTCGACTGCCGGCGGCCTTGGCGGCTCCTCGGCGGGCTCCGCGGGCGGGGCGGGCTCGCGGACGGGCTCAGGCTCCGACGGGCCCGGGACGCGGGCGAAGCCGGGGGCCAGCGGCGCGGCAGCCTGCATGGCGGAGACGATGAGGTCCACCGTCGCCGGCGCGATGGGTCGCTCTGGCGGTCGCCGGTAATTGCGCTCGGCGCGCCGGAAGGCCGCCTCGACCTCGCGGCAGCCGGCGGACCGTTCCAGCAGCCGTGACAGACGCTCGAGGTCGTCCGTGCCCAGCATGTCGTCCGCACGCGCGGCCAGCAGCGCGGGCACCGTCGCCGTCGTCTCGGGGTTCGCCCCGCGGCCGAGCACGCGCAGCACGCCGCGGTCGTCGGCGGGCGGCCGTGCCATCGAGGCTGCCGCGTGGCGGGTGGCCCCAAGGAGAAAGACCTCCGGGTCCAATCCCGTGGTGTCGTCGACGGTCGTGACCAGCGCGCGGAAGCGCGCAAAGGCCTCCGCTGCGGCCGGTGCGGCGCGCTGCGGCGCGCAGACGGCCTCGCAGAACGCGAGCACGGCGGGACCACGGCGCGCGACGAGCGCGGCCAGGACCGCCGGATCGCCGTCCCGCACGCCGTCGGGCGTCACGGCGGCCTGAAGGGAACCATCCATCGAAGCAACCAAATCTAGACGGTTGGACGCGCGGGTGTTGTGCCGGCGTGACGCGATCGCGCGACGTACGCTGTGCGACGTGCCAGCCGTCGTAGACGCCCCTCCGCCGTCCCCCACGGTGGCGGTCGCCGTCGTCGTGGTCTCCTGGAACACGGCTGACCTGCTCGACGCCTGCCTGCGGGCGCTGGCCGCCGACAACGCGTCTGGCCTGGCGTCGGTCATCGTCGTCGACAACGGTTCGACCGACGGCTCGGCCGAGCTCGTGCGCCGCCGTCATCCGTGGGCTCAGGTCGTGGAGGTCGCGGCGAACATCGGGTACGGGGCGGCGGTGAACCTCGGTGCCCGTGCGGCGGGGGAGGGGGCAGCCGCCCCGCGTTGGCTCGTCGCGGCGAACGCCGACGTCGCGCCGCACCCCGGCGCGCTGGGGCGACTCGTGGCGGCCGGGGACTCAGACCCCGGGGTCGGTGTCCTTGCGCCCCGGCTCGTGCTCCCCGACGGCTCCACGCAGCACCATCTGCACCCGTTTCCGTCGCTTCGGGCACTGGCTGCAGTGGTCGCTCCGCCCGCCACGCCCGTCCTGCGGATCGGCGGTCCGCTGGAGGGCCGCTGGGACCCTGCCCGAGCCACGGACGTCGACTGGGCCCACGGCGCGCTCCTGCTCGTGCGCCGCGGCGCCTTCGATGCGGTCGGGGGCTTTGACCCCGCACTGTGGTTGTACGCCGAGGACGTCGACCTCTGCTGGCGCCTGGCCCGGGCCGGGTGGCGGACCCGCTATGAGCCCGGGGCCGTGGTCACGCACGCCGTCAGCGCCGCCACGAGCAAAGCCTGGGGTCAGGACGCCCGCGAGGACCGCAAGCAGGCGATGGCCTACGCGTGGATGCGCGGCGCCTACGGGCGGCGACGCACCGTGATCCTCGCCGCTGCCGCCTGGGCCGGGGCCCGGATGCAGGCGCTCCGCGAACCTGCAGGGTGGCGCCGCGATCGTACGCTCGCCCACGCACGTCGCCACCGGGCCGGCCTGCGCGTCGCCATGGGCCGCGGTCCCGCCGGACGGGGTCACCCTGCTGCACCGCTACAGGACCCATCCGCCGTCGAGCGGCGCCCGTGATCGCGATCGACGGCCGCGCCGCCGCGCGCCCGGAACTCGGTGGCGTGGAGCGCGTGGCCCGAGAGCTCGGCGCGCGCCTGCCGCGACAGCACCCCGGTCGCTATCGCGTCATCAGCCCGCCGCGTGCCCTCGCCCACCGTGCCGGTCATGTCTGGGAGCAGCTCGTGCTGCCGGTGCAGGCCCGTGCCCTGAGGGCCGACCTGCTGCTGTGCCCGGCGAACATGGCGCCGCTCAGCGGCCCGCCGACGGCCGTCTGCGTCTTCGATGCCGCCGCGCTGCACGACCCGTCCTGGTACTCGCCCCTGTACGCCCGCTGGCAGCAGAAGGTCCTTCCGCGCATCGTGCAGCGCGCGGAGTTGCTCATCACGACGTCCGACTTCTCGGCGGGCGAGCTCGTCCAGCTCGCCGGGGCGGACCCGTCCCGTGTCGTGGTCATCCCGGCGGGCCTGGATCACCACCGCCTGCACCGCAACCTCGATCCTGAACCGGCGCTCGCGGCGCTCGGGCTGGGACGGCGGCCCTACGTCCTCACCGTCGCCTCGCGGACACCCCGCAAGAACCTCGCGGCGCTCGACGTCGCTGCCGGCCGCCTGGCGGAGCTCGGGGTCGATCTCGTCGCCGCCGGTGGCGACCGGCCGCAGTTCGGCGACGCGGGCGCAGCGGGCGCCGCGGTGCGGGCCCTGGGCCACGTGGACGACGATCTGCTCGGCGCGCTCTACGCGGGTGCGGCGGCGTTCGTGCTGCCCAGCCGCCATGAGGGCTTCGGTCTGCCCTGCGTGGAGGCGATGGCCTGCGGCACCCCCGTCGTCACGACACGGGCCGGCGCGCTGCCGCAGACCTGCGCCGACGCAGCGCTGTACGCCGAGCCCGACGACCACGACGGGCTTGCCGATCTGCTGATCGACATCGTCAGTGATCCGGAGCTCGCAGCCGACCTCCGCGAGCGCGGTCTGGCCCGCGCGGCCATGTTCTCGTGGGACCGCATGGCCGACGAGGTCCACGACGCCCTCCAGGGAGCCGATCAAGCAGCGCTGAAGCGCACCACGCCGTGGGTGTCGGTTGTCTCGACGACCTTCGCCTCCAGGACGAGCAGGTCCACATGGCCGAGGACCTCCGACAACGTGAGGTAGGCCTGCGTCACGGCGATGTTGCCCCACAACTCGGTGGCGATCTCGTACGCGGTGCGCGGACCCTGCTCGATGAGCTCCGCGATCTTCTGCTTGCGCCGCTCGTGGCTGCGCATCCGCGCGGCGATGAGCGACACGTGGTCGGTGATCGGGTCCCCGTGCCCTGGCAGGACGAGCGCGAGGTCCATCGCTGCGGTCTCCTTGAGCGACTCCATGTACGTCACGAGGGCTTTGGGACGGTCGGCGCTCGTCTGCGCCGACCCGTCCAGCGGGCGGCTGACGAGCGGATTGGAAGAGATGTGCGCGATGAGGTGGTCGCCGGCCAGCAGGATGCGGCGTTCCTCGTCGTGGAAGACGGTGTCCGACGGAGAGTGGCCGGGACGGTGCAGGACGCGGAGCCGCCGCTCGGCGAACTCGAGGGTGCAGCCGGGCGCCAGGGGGGTCCCGGCGTGCACCGGGGCGCCCCAGGCGCGAAACGACGCGGAGACCGCCCGCAGCGCCAGCACGACGTCCTCGGGGAGGCCGTGCCGGTGCATGAGCTCGGCGGAGAACGCGTCGTCGACCTCCATGCGCTCGCCGTAGGACGACAGCCACGGCACGAGGGCCTCCAGGCAGCAGACCTCGGCGCCGGAGCGGTCGGCGAGGATGCCGGCCAGCCCGATGTGGTCGATGTGCTGGTGGGTGAGGACGATCCGCTGCAGGTCCTCCACGCGGTGGCCACGGGCGGCCAGCCCTGCCTCCAGCGAGGTCAGCGACGTCCCCGAGTTCGGTCCGCAGTCCACGAGGGTCAGCGGGTCGTCCTCGATGAGATAGCAGTTCACCCGCCCGACGGCGAAGGGGGTCGGGACCGGGAGGCGATGGATCCCGGCCTCGGCGGCGACGGCCAGGTCGCGCTCGCGCGTGGCGTCAGGCACGGATGAGGCCCAGCAGCTCGTCCCGCTTGGCCTGCATGTCGTCGTCGGAGACCAGGGATTCCAGGCAGAGCCGCAGCAGTGGCTCGGTGTTGGACATGCGGACGTTGAAGTGCCAGTCGTCGAAGTCGACGGAGACGCCGTCGACGTGGGTCACCGTCGCGCCGGGCAGCGAGCCGTAGGTCGCCTCGATCTCCGCCATCTTCGCGGGGCCGTCGGCGACGGTCGAGTTGATCTCGCCGCTGATGAAGTACCGCGCGCGCATCGGGGCGAGCAGCTCCGAGAGCTTCACGCCTTCGACCGACAGCTTCTCGAGGATCAGCAGGGCCGGGATCGTCCCGCTGTCGGCGCAGTGGAAGTCGCGGAAGTAGTAGTGGCCTGACACCTCGCCGCCGAACAGCGAGCCCTCGCGCTTCATGCGCGTCTTGAAGAACGCGTGGCCGACGCGGTTGACATGCGACGTCCCGCCGGCCTGACGGACGCGGTCCGGGACGACGCGGGAGGCGCGGGCGTCGTAGAGGATCGCCTGCGAGGGCTCTGCGGGGAGCTTGGCCAGCAGGTGCTCGGCGAGGATCGCGGTGAGGAAGTCGCCGTCGACGAACTCGCCCGTGTCGTCGATGAAGAAGCAGCGGTCGGCGTCCCCGTCCCAGGCGATGCCGAGGTCCGCGCCGGTCTCGAGGACCTTGTCGATGATGAACTGCCGGTTCTCCGGCAGCAGGGGGTTGGGCTCGTGGTCGGGGAAGTTGCCGTCCGGAGTCCAGTAGGTCGTCACGAGGTCCAGGCCGAGCTGGTCCAGCAGCGGCCCGACCATGGGGCCGGCCATCCCGTTGCCGCCGTCCACCGCCACCTTCAGTGGCTTGACGTTCGCCGGATCGATGAACTGCATCGCCGCGGCGGCGAACTCCTCGTACAGATCGACGTCCTCGCTCGTCCCCCCGCCCGGTGCCTCGCCGAGCCGGCCGCCGAGGACCAGGTCACGGATGTCGCCGATCCCCTCGTCGCCGCTCAGCGCGATCGCACCCTGCTTGACGAGCTTGGCGCCGGTGTAGGCCTTCGGGTTGTGCGACGCGGTGCACATGAGCCCACCGTCGAGCTGCCGGGAGCCCACGAGGTGGTAGAGCATCTCGGTCCCCACCTGCCCGGCATCGATGACGTGGGCGCCCTCGTCCATGATGCCCCGCTTGTACTCGCGGGCCAGTTCCGGGGCGGTCAGACGCATGTCGCGACCCAGGCCGACGGTGGCCTCCGACGGCCGTTTGCCGGCGAGCCCTGCCACGACGCGGGTGAACGCCCGCCCGATGGCGTAGGCCGTGTCGGGCCCGATCTGCTCGCCGTAGAGCCCCCGGATGTCGTAGGCCTTGAAGATCTCGGGTGGTGCGGTCATGGCCTCGCATCCTACGTGGCGCCGTCGGGCGGCGGCAGGGCCCCGGCGTGGGCGCGTAAGCTCGGCGGCGATGCGTGTCCTGACGGTCGGCAACCGCTATCCCGCGACAGGAGGAGGGGGCTACGAGCGCGTCTGGCGTGCGCTCGTCGGCGGGCTACAGGCCCGCGGGGACGACGTGCTCGTCCTGACGAGCGACGAGCCGGGGCCTGCCGCTCGAGGGCGTCCGGCGCGAGCTGCGCTGGCTCTGGCAGGACGGGCGCTGGCGGCGTCCGTCCCGCCTGGAGGCTTCGCGCCTGGCGCGTCACGACCTGCGGGTGCTGGGGGAGACGTTGCAGGCGCTGAAGCCCGACGCCGTGGTGTGGGTGTCGATGGGCGGGCTGCCGCTGACGCTGGTCGGCGCCAGCGGCCTGCCGGAGCTCGCTCTCGTCCACGACGGCTGGCCGCTGTACGGGCCGACGGTCGATCCGCATGCGCGCAAGGAGGGCTGGGACCCGGGCGCGGTGACGCGCTGGACCTGCAACTCGACGTACGCACGCGACCGGATCCTGTCCGAGCTGGGTGCCCGCGTGGACGCCGAGCGGTTCGCCGTGGACCATCCCGGGGTGGACACCGCGGCGTTCTCCGGCGTGGCTGCTGCCGGTCCGTGGGCGGGACGCCTTGCCGTCGTCGGCCGCGTCGAGGAGCCCAAGGGCGCTGCGACGGCGGTGCGGGCGCTGAGGCATCTGGCGCCGGACGTGTCGCTCCGCGTCACCGGGCCGCCGGAGGACGCGTACGACGCGACGCTGCGCGACCTCGCGGCGGCCGACGGGCGTCGCGGACCGGACCCGCGTCGAGGGCGCCGCCGACGATGTCGCCGCGGTCTACGGGGCCGCCGACGCGGTGCTCTTCCCCGTGACGTGGCCCGAGCCGTTCGGGCTGGTGCCGCTGGAGGCGATGGCCTGCGGGCGGCCGGTGGTGGCGACCGCGACGGGCGGCGCGGCCGAGTACCTGCGGGACGGCGAGAACTGCCTCATCGTCCCGGTCGACGATCCGCAGTCGCTTGCGGCGGCGGTGCAGCGGCTGGCGGCGGACGAGGCGCTGCGGGCAGGCCTCGTTGCCGGCGGGCACGCGACTGCCGCGCGGCTGACGCAGGACGCCTGGGTCGCCGCCGTGCTCGGGTACGTCGACGCGCTGCCGCGCTGAGGGGCTGTCCAGCCGGGCCGAACGTCCGGAATTCAGGGTGGGGGCCGGAAGAATGGACGTTCGGCCCCGCACGGGGCTCACGGGGCGCACGGGGCGCACGGGCGCACGGGCGCGCGGCGGGCTCGGGGTCAGCGGCGCCCGACGCGCTCGAGGGCTCGGCCTGCCGCCTCGCGCACCGGCAGGACCGCGCGGGCCGCGACGTGACGCGCGGACTCGCGCGCGGCCTTGACCTTCAACTCCGTCGGGGATGGCGCAAAGCGAGCGCGGACCCGCGCGGCGAGCGCGTCGAGGTCGGGCCCGAGCTCGAGGACCTCCCGCGCCGGCAGCGACCCGTCCCAGAAGACGCCGAGCAGGTGGTCCTCCAGCGTCATCTCCGCGCGCCACCGCGGCAACACCCGCAGGCGCCAGTCGTCATGGACCATGTGGCTCTTGTGCCAGAAGATGAGGCCGGGAACGTCGAGCTCGGGGTCCGTGTCGCAGAACCAGCGGTGGTGCTCGTGGCCGAGGAACTTGCCGTGCCCTCGACGTTGTAGATGAGCTCGGCCTCGACCGTCGGGACCTCGACGTACCCGGCCTTGGCCACCCGCGAGAGCTCGCGGCAGGCGCCGATCGGGTCGCGGATGTCCTCGAGGGTCGTGACGCAGACGGCGAAGTCGAACTGGTCGTCGGCGAAGGGCCACGGGTCGCGGTCGCAGATGTCCGCCAGATGCCAGGTGTCCTCGTGAAGCGCTCGGGGCCCGGGCCGAACGACCCCAGGACGCCGCGGGTCTCGTACGGGCGGATGTCCAGGACGTGGTCGGCCCGGTGCAGCGGCGCACCCCAGCCGCCGACGTCGAGCACGAGCGCGTCCTCGGGCAGGGCGTGGATGCGGGCCAGAGCGGACGGGAGCACGGTCGGCGAGGCTAGACGATCGCCTCGGGAGTCGGCCCGCATCCGGTCCGGGTCGCCGCAGGTACCCGAGCGCCTCGCGCAGGAGCGCGCGCTCGGCGACGACCGTGCAGCCACGCCACGAGGACCGGCGAAGAGTCCGAGCTGGCCGGCTGCGCCGAGCGCCCCGTGCTGCCCGGGTCCAGCGCCCGGCACCGCGAGGACCGCCAGCCGCGCCCGGGATCACGGGGGTCACCGCCCGCAGCGCGTGGGGCAACAGCCGGAAGCCGTCGAACAGGCGCCGCAGGTAGAAACCGCGGCAGGCGAGCTGCACTGCCGCCATCGCCGCCATCCCGTAGGCGAAGCCCTCCAGCCCGCCGAAGATGAGCAGCGGGAGCGTCACGAGGACGAAGGCGACCGTCGTGATCGCCGACGCCACGGCGATGGGCCGCGTCTCGGCGCGGGCACGGAAGTACGCCGTCCAGTTGAAGCCCAGATGGTTGAAGGCGGCGATGAGGCCGAACGCCCGCAGCAGCGGAACCGCGTCGTGCCACCGCTCGCCGATCCCGAAGCGCACGAGCTCGTCCGCGAAGAGCGCGAGCCCGACGCCGAACGGCATCGCCCACATGAGCGCCAGGCGGTTGGACTTCACGAACGACTCGAAGAGGACGTCGGTGCGGTCCGCCACCCGGCAGATCGCGGGGTACAGGGTGCCGGTGATGATCGCGTCCACCCGGTCGGCGAACTGGATGACGGTCGAGCTCAGCGCAACGACGCCCGCTCCCGCGACCCCGAGCGTCGCCGACGTCGCGACGATCGAGCCCTGGGCGATGATGAGGCCCGCCATCGAGGCGCCGAGCAGCGGCAGGGAGAAGCGCACGTACTCGCGCGCGACCGCACCGTCCAGCCGGACGCGCAGTCGGTACGGGGACGTCACCACCGCGAGGACCGACGTGGACAGCGCCCCGGCGAGCAGCCCGACGACGAGCGCCCAGTAGCCGGCGCCGGCGATCGCCAGCCCGACGGCGACGACGAAGCCGACGATCGGGTCCGCCGCGCTCAGCAGCCGCTGCTTGAAGAAGTCCATGCGGCGGTACCAGATCCACAACGGCGCCTGGAAGGCGAGGGCGGGGATCGCGAGCAGGCCCACGAAGCCCGACCGGGACGATCTCCCAGCGCCCGTAGGCCCACGCGACGAGCGGGATCGCCGCGCCGATGAGCAGGGTCACGGCGCCGGTCATGATCAGCTCGATCGTGAAGGCACGCTGGAAGGCCACCTCCTGGTCGAGGTCCGCCTGCTGGATGTACTTGTCGCTGACCCCGACCTCCTTGAGGAAGACGAGCGTGCCGAACGACGTGACGAGAATCGCCCAGATGCCGTAGTCGTCCTGGGTGAGAAAGCGCGCCAGGACGAACCCGCGCACGAGCCCGAGCCCGGTCAGTGCGATGAGGAAGACGCCGTTGATGAGCGTGCCGCGGGCAGCGCGACGACGGAGGTCGGGGCTGGCCCCGGCGCGCTCGGCGAGCTCGTCGGCGCTTGCGTGTGCGGGCAGCGGCTCGGGGGGACCGGTGAGGTCCAGCCCTTCGGTGTCGCTCACGCCGAACCGCCGTCCCAGCCTGCGAAGAAGGCATCCGCCAGGCGCGCCTTGTAGTGCGCACGCGCGGCGGCGTGGACCCGCGGACCGAGCACGGCAGCGATGCAGGGACGATCTCGGCCAAGGCCGCCGCCCGTGACGACGTGTGCGTTCCGCGCGCGGGTCCGAGCACGTCGTGAAACCACGCCGGCACGTCGGGATGGCGCGCGACCATGAGCCGCTCGGCGGGCGCGGCCGCCGCCATCCGGCGCTCCCAGTCGGCGATGTCGTCGGGTGCAGGTGCTCGGCCCCGAGGTCCGGGTGGTACTGCAGACGCAGCCCGAGATCGTGCAGCCGCCGCCCGAGCTCGAGGTCCTCGTAGCCGAAGCGAAACGCCTCGTCGAACCCGCCGGAGGCGTCCAGCAAATCGCGCTTGAGCGAGACGTTGGAGGTGTAGAGGCGGCCCCAGCCGGCCTCGCCTGCCGCCATGTGGGCGTAGTCGAACTGCGCACCCTCTTCCAGGAACCGCATGAACGCGGTCACCCGCAGCTCGTCGGCCCAGCGAACGTTCCCGAGGACCGCGTCCTCGGCAGCAGGCGCTGCCGCGTGCGCAGCGAGATGCCCGTCCAGCAACCCGGGGTCGGCGAGGATGTCGTCGCCGAGAAAGAGGACCAGCGGGGCCCTGGCCGCTCGCCAGCCCGTGTTGCGCGCGGCGGCGACGCCGGGGGCGTGGCGGTGCAGTTGACGTGCCTCCCATGGGCGCTCGTCCGCCCGCACCGCACGAGCCACGGCCTCGACGTCGTCGTCCTGCGGGTCGTCGACGACGAGCACCTCGATCTGCACCCCTGCCGCCTGGCCTTCCAGGCGGTCCAGCGCCCGTCGCAGGATCGGCGCGCGCCGGTAGGTCGGGATGACGACCGAGAGCGCGGGGCCGGGACCGGCCACCGGCTCAGGCCCGGCGCCGGAAGACGTAGGCGCAGTCCTCGAAGTCCTCAAGGCCCCGCCAGCGACCGTGCTGCTCGGCGAACGCGACGTCAAAGCCCAGGGCGTCCATCTTGGCCCGCAGGTCACGGTCGGTGATGCCCCACTGCCAGACGTCGTGGACGTCACGCCACGGCCTGCCGCGCTGGGGGTTGATCTCGTCAAGCCGCGTGAACAGGCCGGCCAGGTTGTCCTGCGGCGGGACCGCCTCCAGGTAGCGCTCCTCCCCGAGGTCCAGCAACCGCACCGTGTCCGTCTCGCCGCCCTCCCGTGGGGACCACATGGGGTTCACGATCGCGAACGCCTGCGCGTGGGGGGCGTAGCGGTGCAGGATCTCGTCCCAGTCGGGGTCGACCTGGTGCAGCAGCACGTCGAAGAGGAGGACCACGCCGATCGAGCCGACGTCGCCGGGCGTGCGCTCGAGCCCGAAGTTCTGCTCCAGCAGCTCGAACTGTTCGTACGCGGCGGCCCGCTCGCGGACCCCGGGGGTTATGTCATCGTCGACGAGGACCGCGCGGTCCGGCGCGTGCTGCTCCAACGCGTGGAAGCTGTAGCCCGCCTCGACGGCCCAGACGCCGCCGAGATCCGCGACCGACGTCACCTCCTCCAGCGCGAACGCGGCGTCGATGGTGCGGAGCTTCAGGGGTACGAGCGGCGGCCGCGACGGAGGTGTCGGGTCGGGCACCGGGCGCGAATGGATCCACGCCTGGGGGTCACCCTTGCGCGCGGCGGCCAACAGGCGGCGGCCTTCGCGGTGGCGTAGGACGTCCTTGGAGACCTTGATCTGGGGGTGACCGCCACCGACGGGCAGGCGGACGGGGGTCGGCTCGCCGAGCGGCGCCAGGCCTGCGGCGCGGACCATCCGTTCATAGCCGGCGAGGTTCGGCAGCCACCACCACGGTCGGCCCTCGCCGTCGAAGCCCGCCAGCGCCTTGCGCGGGAACAGCCGGGTGAGCGTCGGGTCGATCGCGTCCATCGTGCAGACGATGCCGTCGGGGCGGCAGACGGAGCGCAGACGCTCCAGCGCGCGGATCGGGTCGCGCAGGTGCAGCAGCAGGCTGCCCATGAAGACGAAGTCGAAGGAGCCGTGGACGGCGACGTCCAGGTCATAGACCGAGGACTCGGAGTACCGGACGTCCGAACCGAGCGCCTCCGCGGCGATCTCAAAGCCGGCTCCGCCCTGCTTGCGATCCTCCAGGATGCTCACGAGGGCATCCCCCGAGGTCACCGGCCAGTCCCATGCCCGCGGGTCCACGATGTCGACGGCCAGCACCTCGGCCGCCCCGCGCCGCTCCATCTCGAAGGCCCAGAACCCGTCGAACGTCCCCACGTCCAGGCAGCGCTTGCCCGCGAGCGAGTTCGGCAACACCTGGGGCGCGACCGAGCGCAGGTCAAACCAGCCGGGGGTGACGACGCCGGGGGCGAGATCGAGCGTGTGGTACCACTGCTCTCGCTGTCCGACGCGCTCCCGGATCGCTTCCGTTACGGGCGCCATGTGGCGGACACCCTACTTCTCCGTGCCCTCTCTTCGATCCGTCATCGACCCCGCTGCCGAAGCGGCCGAGATCCAGGCCTATCTCGGCGACCGCTATGACCACCAGCGGCTCGTGCACTACGAGGCGCAGCTGGACGCCGAGCTGCAGCAGATCGGGGACGAGCAGGAGCTCTACCGGCGTTCTGAGGGGTACCTCTACAACCTCACCGCGTTCGCGATGACCGGGACGAAGGACCCGTACCGGGCATGGATCGACGCGACGTTCCCCGCGGGCGGTCGCCTCCTGGACGTCGGCTGCGGCATCGGTTCAGACGGCCTGGCGCTCATGGCCGGAGGTGGCCACACCGTGACGTTCGCCGACTTCGACAACCCGAGCGTGGCGTACCTGCGCAGTCGCCTGGAACGCCGGGCGGCAGACGGGGACGCGCGCGCCGCCGCGGCCCGGATCGTCGATCTGGACCAGGAGCGGCTGCCGCCGGGGCACGACCTCGCCTACGCCTTCGACGTCCTGGAGCACGTGCAGAAGCCGTTCGAGGTTCTGGCTTCCATGGAGGCCGCCGCGGCGCTCGTGCTCGTCAACCTGCTCGAGCCCGAGCCCGGCGAGACGGCCCTGCACCACGAACTGCCGGTCTCCGACCTCCTCGATCACGTGACCCGGCGCGGCCTGGTCCGGTACGGCCGCTTCCATCACGGACGCTCGCACCTGGTCCTCTACCGGGGGGCGGGCGCGTCGCCGCCAGGGACGCTCGGCGTCCTCAGGGGGCGGGCGCGGCGCTGGGCTGCCAGCCGGCGGACAGCCGGTCGACGCGCCTGAGCAGGTAGGGCCCGAGCGACCTGCTGAAGGTCGTGGTCATGTGGGACACATCACGCAGGACGAGCGCACCGCCGACGACGGGGTAGCACAGCGCCGTATCGCAGAAGAAGTCGTGCAGGTCGGCGACCTGCACCTGCTGGGAGTGCAGCGATCGGGCGGCGGCGACCAGCGGGTCGGTCCGCAGCGCGTAGTCCAGCGGCAGCGCGCAGTCCTCGCCCGGCGACGCCGAGCCGGAGCGGATGGCGTCCTCGACGCAGTCAAGCGTCCCCGTGGAGTTGCGCGGCGTGCCGCGGATGACCACGACATGACGCACGGCGCCGCGCAGAAACCGCTTCCACGTCGAGGTGAAGCCGAGCCGGCGGGCCGCGCTCGCCGTCTGACCGGCAGGGGGGATGACGGCCTGCAGGTGGGCCGAGGTGAAGACCGTGTCGATGCGTGGATGCGCGGCGATCCAGGCGCGGACCTGCCGGTTCCACTCCATGCACCCCTGCTGACGTTCTGCACCCGGAAGGTCGGGGCGCGCGGCGGTCAGCGGACACCCGGCGCGCTGGATCGAGACGCCGCGCCACCCCTTGGCCGTGACGACCTCCTGCATCGCCGCCCGCCAATGGGATGCGTGGCTGTCACCCAGCAGGGCGACCGTCCGGACGGCTCGACCGGCGGGCGTTCCCCACCAGCAGGCCTTCAGCAGCCCTGACCGCTCGGTCTCCGAGCACTGCTGGATCTCCTGAGCGGCCTTTGCGCCCGCAGGGTCCGGCACGACGCCGGAGCGGGCCTGAGCGCCACCGCAGCGGCGCTCGGGGTCGCGTGCGGCCGCGCCGAAACACGGTCCGTCCCGGTCCACGTCGGGGCCGGGCGCCGGGGCGGGCGTCGTGGTCGTGTCGGTCCCCGTTCCGCCTCCGGGAGCGGGGTCCCCGGGCGGGAAGATCGCGTCGACCAGGCCCGGCAGGGCTCCCGCTGCCACGGCGGGGGCGGGGGTGAGCGTCGCACCGGCGACGACCGCGAGCACGAGCAACAGGGGAAGGATGCGCCGGATGCCGTGCACGGCCGTGAATGGTACGGCGCGCGGGCGCCGGAACACGCCGATTGCGTCCGAAAGGGGTGAATCGGCCGCGGCCGGGGCGCGTCTACGGGGCGACGCCGTGTGCCCACAGATCCGCCCGGCCGAGCGCACGCGTCGGTCGGTGGGCCGCCAACCGGTGCACGAGCGTGCGCGCGCGGACGTCGACCTCGGGCACGATCGCGTCGTGGATGAGCTCGCCGAAGGTCGCCTGCGCGTCCCGGAAACCGGCTCGCACCAGCGCACGCCGCAGGGAGCGCCGCGTCTGCTCGTTGACGTGCATGGACCGCTCGAGCTCCCCCCGTGGGTCGGCGGGCCAGCGCCGCCGTCGACCCGGAACCGCCAGGCGCTGCAGCCGGTAGGTCACGTCGTAGACGAGGCGGTTGGGGAAGGTGTGGCACACGATGCGCCCGCCGGGCTTGAGGATCCGTCGCGCTTCGCGCAGTGCCTGGTCCAGTTCCGCCGGGGCCAGGTGCTCCACGACGTCCAGCAGCGTCACGAGGTCGGCAACGTCGTTCCCCAGAGGAACGGCGCGCGCATCGGCCAACAGCACCTCGGCCTCCACGCCCTGGGCCTCGAGCGTCCGGTGCGCGAGCGCCACCGCGGCCTCGGAGTACTCCAGGCCGATCGCCCGGCCCGCACCCGACTGCACCGCCAGGGCCAACAGCTCGCCACGCCCCGTGCCGATGTCCACCAGCGTCTGCCCCGGCCTCAGGCCTGCCCGCGTCAGCGCGTAGGCGTACGTCCCGTGGATGGCGGCCCCGGGGTCCGCAGCCCACACCTCGTGCCCCATGCAGGACTGCAGGTAGTACGCCTCGTCGTAGGCGGAGGCCGGGACCACGGGGTCCGGGAGCCCGCCGGCCATCAGGGCTGCTTTGTGGCGTGCAGCACGACGTGACGGACGCTGAAGTCGCTTGTCGCCTGCAGCTTGAAGCGCTCGCGCTCTGTGACCGTGTCGAAGCCGGCGGTCCAGAGCATCGCCTTCCACGTGCGCACGGACGGCATCCAGAAGACGACGGCCGCATCGCGGTCGGCGTGGTAGCGCGACAGCGACACCGGCAGCCGCGAGAGCCACGGGTCGTACTCCTCGGCGCTGATGAACGTCCCGCCGGGCTTCACCAGGCCGGCGATGCGCTCGAGCGCCAGCAGCTGGTCGCGCAGGTGGATGAGGACCGATCCGCAGAAGACGAGGTCGAACTGGCCGCCGAGGTCCTCCGGCGTCGCGTCGTAGACCGAGCAGACGACGCGCTCCACGTGGGAGCCGTACGCCTCCTTGGCCAGCGCGAACCCGGCGCCGCGCGGCGTCTCGGGGTAGCTCTGCGGGCGGCGGCGCGGCGGCGTGTCCAGCAGGCGCTCGTCGTCGAGATCGATGGCGACGACCGTCGCTCCGCGCCGCTCCATCTCAAAGGCCCAGAAGCCGTCCCACGTCCCGACCTCCAGGGCGCGCATCCCGGTCATGTCCTCGGGCAGCCCGTAGTGCCCGACTGCCCTCGGAGGTCGAACATCCCGGGGGTGATCACCCCTCCGGGAAGCTCGAGCGTGTGGTACCAGCCCAGTTCGGCGGCGCGTTCGGCGATCTGCATCGGGCGCAAGCCTACGGACCGGGCGCGTGGCCTGCGCCCTGCGCCGCGGGCCGGCGGGATAGCCTGCGCGCGATGCGCACAGCGTTCGTCACCGGCGCCCAGGGGCTGCTCGGCTCCTGGCTCGTGCGAGCGCTGCTCGAGCGCGACGTGCGGCCCGTCGTCCTCGTCCGCGGGGACCGGCCCGCGTCCGCGCTGCACGTCGACGGTCTGGCCGACCGGTGCATCCAGGTCCGCGGCCACGTGCTGGACGCCGCGACCATCGGCAATGCGCTGGCCGCTCATGACGTGGACACCGTCTTCCACCTCGCCGCCCAGCCCATCCTGTCGACCGCCGACGGGTCGCCCGTGGAGACCTTCGAGACGAACGTGCGAGGCACGTGGCAGGTGCTCGAGGCAGCCCGGGCCCACGGCGTGAGCGGGGTCGTCGTCGCCTCGACCGACCGGGTGCACCGCACGGATGCCGACGGGCGCTGCGACGAGCGCTCGCCCCTCGCCCCTCCAGGCCCCTACGAGGCTTCGAAGGCCGCAGCCGACCTCGTCGCCGCGTCGTTCGCCGCCTCGTCGGGACTGCCCGTCGCCATCGGCCGCTGCTCGAACCTCTTCGGCGGCGGGGACCTGCACCCGTCGCGCCTCGTCCCGGGTGTCAGCGCAGCGCTGCTGGCCGGACGCGCGCCGGTCATCTGGTCCGACGGGACCCCCGAGCGCGACTTCCTGCACGCCCAGGACGCGGCGGCGGCCTTTCTCGCGCTCGCCGACGCCCTGGCCGACGGGCGTGCGGCCCGGGGGGAGATCTTCCACGTCGGCGGAGGGACCGGACGCAGCGTCCGGGAGGTCGTCGACGCGCTCATCGACGTCGCCGGTGTCGACGTCGTCCCGGATGTTCGTGGCGGACGCGGGGCACGGGCCGGCACCGATCGCCACGTCGGCACCTCTGCCCGACTGCAGGGCCTCACGGGATGGTCGCCCCAGGTGGCGTTCCGCGACGGGCTCGAGCGCACCTTCGACTGGTACCGCCGGTACCCCGGGGCGCTCGGGTCGTGAGCGACGCTGCCGCGGACACGCCGCTGCTGACGGTCGTCGTCCCGTCCCACGACCGGCCGCTGCGCCTGCGCTGGCTGCTCAACGCGTTGGCCGACCAGACCCTCGACCGCCGCGCCTTCGAGGTCGTCGTCGCCCACGATTCGCGCGACCGGCAGACCCGGGAGCTCCTGCGTGAGCACGAGCTGGCCCGCACGGGCGTCCTGCGGACCATCGAGTTCCCCGCCGGCACCGCCGGCCCGTCGGCCAAGCGGAACGCTGCCTGGCGCAGCGCCCGCGCGGACACGGTCCTCTTCACCGACGACGACTGCCGCCCGCCCGCCACGTGGCTCGCCGCCGCCGTCGCAGCGGCCGAGCGTCATCCGGAGGCGATCGTGCAAGGCCCGACCGAGATCGATCCCGACGAGCTCGTCGTGCGCCTGCACGCGCCACACGCACGGACGCAGGAGGTCGCGTTGCCCGACGGGCCGTCGGTCTGGGCGCAGACCTGCAACATCGCCTACCCCGCCGCCGTCCTGCAGGCATTGGGCGGCTTCGACGAGCAGCTGCCCCTCGCCGCCGGCGAGGACACCGACCTGGCCCTACGGGCCCGCGCGCTCGGGACGCCGGTCGTCGCGGACCGCGCGATGGTGACCTTCCACTGCGTCGAACCGGCGTCGCTCATCGACCGCGCCAGGGAGTCGTGGCGCTGGCAGCACCTGCCCTACCTGACGGCCAAGCATCCGGAGATCCGGGGCTCCTACGCGGGCAAGGGCTTCTTCTGGAAGCCGCAGCACGTGCGGGTCCCGTACCTGCTGAGCGCGTTGTTCCTGTTGGCGCGCGGCCGTCCCGTCGCCGCGCTGGTCGCCGTCCTGCCGTGGGCGCTGCCCTCCATGCCGTCCTACGGAAGCGGTCCGCGCGGGCGCCTGCGCGCGATCTCCGAGCTGCCCGCCCACGCGGTGCTGGACCTCGTCGAAGTCGCGGCGCTGGCCCGCGGCTCCGTCCGGCACCGCTCGCTGCTGCTGTGAGAGCCTGAGGCCTGCGTGGACGTCACCTTCCTGAACCCCGTCTTCTGGCCCGAGGTCCGCCGCGGGACCGAGCGCGTCATCCGTGAGCTCGCCGACGGGCTGCTGGCGAACGGACATCACCCGCGGCTCATCACGAGCGCACCCGCACGGCCGTCGACGGTGGTCGAGGACAGCCTCACCGTGCAGCGGGTGTGGCGTCCTGAGCGAGTCGAGCAGCGCCTGCGTCGCCGGTTGTACGAAGAGCATCTCGCGCACGTGCCGTTCACCTACGCCGCCCTTCGACGCGGCGCGAGTCCGGACGTCGTCGAGGCCTTCTATGTCACGGACGCCGCGGCCGCGCTGCGCTACAAGGCCCACGCGGGCGTCCCGGTCGTCTTCAGCTACATGGGCCTGCCGCACCGTGTCTCGCTGGCCAACCGGCGGCGACGCAAGGAGCTCGTCGTCGCCGCCTGCGAGGGGGCCGATGCCGTCGTCGCGCTGAGCGAGCTCGCCGCTGAGCACTTCCGCACGTGGCTGGGGGTCGACCCGCGCGTGATCCCGCCGCCGGTCGACGTGCGGACGTTCACGCCCGCAGCCGATCCGGCTGCCGCCAGGGACGAGCACCCGACCGTCCTGTGCGCCGCTGACCACACCCAGCCCCGCAAGCGCGTCGCGCTCCTGGTCCAGGCGATGGCCGCTCGTCCGCGCGGAGCATCCTGACGCGCGGCTGGTGCTCTCGCGCGTGGCGGGCGCGCCAGAGGTGCCGTGGCCCGGCGGCGGCGACGGCGTGCAGGAGCTCGACCTCGACGACCGTGCGGCGCTCGTGGCCGCCAACCGGCGGGCCTGGGTGCACGCGCTCCCGAGCGTCGGAGAGGCGTTCGGGCTGGTCCTGGCCGAGGCACAGGCCTGCGGCACCCCCGTCGTCGGCCCGCAGGCCGAGGTCGTGGGGGAGGACGACGGGACGGGCGTCCTCTTCGCCGGTGACGAGCACGATCCCGCCGTGCTCGCCGGCGCCCTCCTGAAGGCCATCGACCTGGCCCGGGACCCGGCCACACCCGGTCGCTGTGTCGCCCGGGCCCAGCGCTTCTCAAGCCAAGCCTGCACCGAAGCCCATCTGGCCCTGTATCGCGAGGTCGGCGCCGGTGCTTGACGCCTCCCGCGAGCGGCTGCTGTCCCAGACCCCCGACGCCGCGCGCGTCCTCGACGTCGGCGGCTGGGCCAAGCCGCTGCCCAGAGCGGATGCCGTGCTCGACCTCCTGCCGTACGCGACGCGTGGCCTCTACGGGGCCGAGGACGACACCCCCGAGCGTTTCACGGACGCGACCTGGATCCAGCGCGACATCTGCGACCACACCCCGTGGCCCTTCGACGACGACAGCTTCGACCTCGCCGTCTGCTCCCACACGCTCGAGGACGTCCGCGACCCCGTCTGGGTCTGCCGCGAGCTCTCCCGCGTGGCGAAGGCGGGCTACGTCGAGGTCCCGGCACCCGTGGAGGAGCTGACCTGGGGGGTTCACGGCCCGTGGGTCGGCTGGTCGCACCACCACTGGATCTGCGAGGCCGAGGCCGGCGGCCTGCGCTTCACCTTCAAGCCGCACCTGCTCGGTGCGCCGGGACGTCATCTGTCCCCCGGGACGAGCAGCGCGCTGGCGCCCGAGGACCGCGTCGTGTCGGTCTGGTGGACGGACGCGCTGCCCGCCCGCGAGCAGGTGCTGATCGGCGCCGCGGAATTCGACCCGTGGCTCGGGGCGCTGCTGCAAGCGCACGGTGGCCCGGCCGGCGAGGAGCATCCCCGCCGCCGTCGCCGGCGCCCCTGGTGACCGCTGACGCCCGGTCCGGACGCCCGATACGCTGCGGGCATGTCGGGACATTCCAAGTGGGCGTCGATCAAGCACAAGAAGGCCATCGTGGACTCGCGCCGCGGGCAGGCCTTCACGAAGCTCTCGCGGGCCATCACGGTGGCCGCGAAGGCCGGCGGCGGCGACATCGAAGGCAACCCGTCCCTCGCCCTGGCCGTCCAGAAGGCCAAGGACGCCTCGATGCCCAAGGACAACATCCAGCGGGCGATCGACAAGGGCACCGGGGCGGGCGCGGACGCCGAGTCCTTCGAAGAGGTGCTCTACGAGTGCTACGGCCCCGGCGGGGTCGCCATGCTCATCGAGGCACTGACCGACAACCGCAACCGCACGGGCAGCGAGGTGCGGAACATCCTCGGCAAGGCCGGCTGCGCGCTCGGCGAACCGGGCTCGGTCGCCTACCTGTTCGACAAGAAGGGCGTCGTGATGGTCGACGCGGAGAACGTCGACGAGGACGACCTCATGGTGGCCGTCGACGCCGGCGCCGAGGACATCGTCGCCGAGGAGGACCACTTCGAGATCGTCACGGAGCCGTCCAGCTTCCAGGCCGTGCGCAAGGCGCTGGAGGACGCGGACATCCAGATCGCGTCCGGCGAGGTGCTCTGGCGCCCCAAGACGCGCACCGAGGTCGACGAGGACACCGCGGCCAAGCTCTTCCGTCTCATCGACAACCTCGATGCCAACGACGACGTCGGCGAGGTCCACGCCAACTACGACGTGGACGACGACGTCATGGAGCGGCTCGCCGGTTAGGCGCCGGCCCCAAGCGCGTCGTGACCCCGTGATGCGCGTTCCGCAGGTGCTCCGCGAGGAGCCCCAGTTCCGTCGGCTCTTCGTCGGCATGTCGTTCTCGACGTTCGGTGACCGGATCACGTTCGTCGCCCTGCCGTTCGCGGTCCTGTCGATCGGCGGAGGCGCGGGGGAGGTCGGCCTCGTCGTCGCCGCCGCGTCCGTGCCGTTCGTGCTCTTCACGCTGCTCGGTGGTGTCGTCGCCGACCGGGTCCGGCGGCATCGGCTCATGATGCTCACGGACCTCGTCCGCCTCGTGACGCAGTCCATCGCCGCGGGACTGCTCATCAGCGGGCAGGCGGAGGTGTGGCACCTTGCGGCGCTCTTCGCCGTCTTCGGCACCGCCGACGCGTTCTTCAGCCCGGCCGGAGCGGGGCTGCTCCCGCTGACCGTCGAACCCCACCACCTGCAGGCCGCCAACGGCCTGCGGTCGCTCATCATGTCGACCGGCATGGTCCTCGGGCCTGCGGTCGCCGGCACGCTCATCGCCGTCGCGGGCCCGGGCTACGCGCTCGGCCTCGACGCGCTGACGTTCGCGATCAGCGCGGTCGCGCTCGCGGGGCTGCAGCCTCGGGCCCACGGCGACAGGGCGCCCCACACCGACGGCCCCGGACCCGGGTTGGTCCAGGAGTTGCGCGCGGGTTTCGCCGAGGTCCGCTCACGGACCTGGGTGTGGAGCGGCCTGCTCGGGATCGCCGTCTACCACGTCGTCGTGCTGCCGTCGATCTTCGTCCTGGGCCCGGTCCTGGCGGAGCGGGAGCTCGGCGGCGCCTCCGCCTGGGCGATCGTCACGATCGGTTTCGGCGCCGGCTCCATCATCGGTGACCTCATCGTCATCCGCCTGCGGCTGTCGCGGCCGCTGCTCGTGGCCATGTGCGCCCTTGTCGTGGCCTCCTGCCAGGCGATCATCATCGGCAGCGGCCTTCCGCTGGTGGCGATCGCCGGGCTGGAGGCGTTGACCGGTGTCGCCGTGTCGCTCTTCTTCACCCTCTGGGAGCTCTCGCTGCAGCAGCACATCCCTCCCGGGGCGCTGTCGCGGGTCTCGAGCTACGACTTCCTCGTGTCGGTGGGGCTCATGCCAGTCGGGCTCGCCCTCGCCGGCCCCGCTGCGGCGGCCTTCGGCCTGCACGCCACGCTGCACGCGATGACGCTCATCGCCGTCCCCGTCGCGCTCGCCCTGCTGGCGGTCCCGGCCGTGCGTCGTCTGCGCGCGCCTCTGGACGCCGCGCCCGGTACAGCCTGACGTCGTGCGCGACGTTCTTCAGGCGCTTGGCGCCTGCATTGGACCAGCGGAAGTCGTCGCCGGCGGCCTCCTTGACCTCCGGCGTGGTCACGACGCTGCCGGCGCGGGCGACCGAGCTCAGCCGGCTTGCGAGGTTGACCGGCGCCCCGAACCAGTCGCCGGCCCGGCTGACCGCAGGTCCCGACGCGATCCCCACCCGCAGCTGCGGGAAGTCCTCGCCCTCCTCGTCGGCGATCTCGACGAGCGCCAACGCGACGTCGACCATCGCCGCAGCGTCCGTGCTGACGAGCAGGACGGCATCGCCGATCGTCTTGACGACGCGTACCGGCGCCACCACGACCCCTTGCGCGATGTCCTCCAGGCGGCCGGCCACCGCGCCGAGCACCTCCGGGGGCACCTGTTCGCCCATGCGGGTGAAGCCGACGAGGTCGGCGAACGCCACGACGACCTCGCGCGCCCCGGGCAACGCGCCGCGGCTGCGCTCCTGGGCGGTGACGATCTCGGTCGCGACGGCTTGGCGCAGGTGCAGGCGCAGCACCGTGTCGAGCAGGGGCCCGAGGGATGGCGCCAGCAGGCGCGAGGCGGCCTCGTAGTTGCGAGCGAGCTCGAGCTCCGTCGAGCCCGGACGCAGGACGAGCTCGAACGTGACCTGGCGCATCATCTCGGCGATCTGGCTGAACGACCTCGCCAGCACCCGCGACACGTCCAGCACCTGGGTCTCGCTCAGGCCCGCGTCGACGAAGGTGCGCGCGATGCGGGCGGCGTCCACATCCAGTTCGGTGTAGATCGGACCCCCGCTGCCGTCCGTGTCGACCGCCACGCCGTTGGCCTGCTCCAGAGCGTGCAGGAAGTCCAGCCCGACGCCGGCGCGCTCGGCGACCTCGGCCTCGGTGAGCAGGGTCTGCCCGCCGATGACCCGCTCGGACGGCATGAGGATGAGCGTCTGCGACGCGGTCGCCCGGACGAGCTCGGTCATGGGGTAGTCCAGCTCGTCGTGGAGCCAGCGCAGCAGCTCGACGCGCTCGCGGCGTGCGTCGCCGACAAGGCCGTCGAGGAGCCCCGCCGCCTGCAGGTCGTCTTCGGGCGGCCCGTCCCCAGGCTCTGCACCCTCGTCGGTCACCGGGTCAGCGTACGCGACCCCGCCTGTGGGCCCCGGGGCGCCCGATCGTGAAGGCATCCGCCGGTCCGGCCAGAATCACGAACACATGATCGTCCTCGGCATCGACCCCGGGCTTGCCAACACCGGCTTCGGTGTGGTGTGCCGACGCCGCGGGCGGTTCGTCGCGCTCGACGGCGGGGTCATCACGACGAAGGCGCACACATCGCCCGAGCTGCGGCTCGCCCACCTGCACGCCGAGATCTGCACGCTGCTGGCGGCCCATCAGCCGGACGCGGTGGCGCTCGAGGAGCTCTTCTTCGGGGCGAACGTCGGTAGCGCCATGGCGGTCGGGCAGGCTCGCGGCGTCATCCTCCTCGCAGCCGGCCAGCGTGGCCTGGGCTGTCACGGGTACACGCCCCAACAGGTCAAGTCCGCCGTCTGTGGAAGCGGCAGAGCCGACAAAGGGCAGGTCACGCGGATGGTGCAGTCGGTCCTGTCGCTGTCCGAGCCGCCCCGGCCCGACCACGCCGCGGACGCGCTTGCCGTTGCGCTCTGCCACGTCAACCACGCCCCGATGCTGCAGGCCGCAGCGCTGGCGGGGGCACAGGCATGATCGCGCGCATCGCCGGCGAGGTGGCCGTCAGGCGCGGGGACCACATCGTCGTCGAGACCGCTTCGGGCGTGGGCTACCGCGTCGCTGTCTCGGCGTCCACGATGGAGCGGATTCCCGCCATCGGACACACGGTCAGCCTCCACACCGAGCTCATCGTCCGTGAGGACAGCATGTCGCTGTACGGCTTCGCGACCGAGGAGGAGCAGGACCTCTTCACCCTCCTGCTCGGCGTGCAGTCGGTCGGCCCGAAGATGGCGCTCGCCGTCCTCTCAGGAGGGACGCCACGGGAGCTCGTCACCGCGCTGGCCGCCGGGGACGCCGCCCGCCTGCAAGCCGTTCCCGGCATCGGCAAGCGCACGGCCGAGCGGATCATCGTCGAGCTGCGTGAGAAGGTCGGCGTCCCCAGCGACCTCATGCCGGCCCTCGGCGAGGTGAGCGCGTCACGCGGCGACGATCCGCGGCTGCTGGCCCGCGACGGCCTGCTCGAGCTCGGCTACGACCTCGTCGAGGCGGACCGCCTGCTGTCCGGCGCCGCCCCCGGGCTCACCGCCGAGCAGCTCATCGGTCACGCCCTCAAGGCCGCAGCACGCGGATGACCGACCTTCCCCGCATCCAGACCCCCGACGTGCTCGACGAGGACCTCGCGGTCGAGGTCTCGCTGCGTCCGCGCCGTCTGGCGGACTTCGTCGGTCAACAGGGCCTGAAGGATCAGCTCGCGGTGTCGATCCAGGCCGCCAGGGCGCGCGGCGAGGCGATGGACCACGTCCTGTTCGCCGGCCCACCCGGGCTCGGCAAGACGTCGCTGGCGCAGATCCTCGCCGAGGAGCTCGGCGTGCCGTTGTGTGTCCACCGCGGCCCCGGCCCTGGAGCGCAAGGGCGACGTCGCGGCGTTCCTCACCGCGCTCGAGCCGCGCAGCGTCTTCTTCGTCGACGAGATCCACCGCCTGCCGCGGGCGCTGGAGGAGACGTTCTACCCCGCGATGGAGGACGGCCAGCTGCCCATCACGGTCGGTCAAGGGGCGGGCGCACGGGTCATGACGCTCGACCTTCCGCCGTTCACGCTCGTCGGGGCGACGACGCGCGCGGGGCGCCTGACGACGCCGCTGCGCGACCGCTTCGGGATCCAGCACCGCCTTGAGCCGTACGGCACGGAGGACCTCGGCAGGATCGTGCGTCGCAGCGCGGCGATCCTCGGCGTCGACCTGGCCGAGGACGGCGCCCGCGCCATCGCCGGTCGCTCCCGCGGTACCCCGCGTGTGGCCAACCGACTGCTCAAGCGTGTGCGGGACTACGCGGAGGTGAAGGCCGGCGGCGTCATCACGGCGGCGGTCGCCGACGCGGCGCTGGAGCTCATGCAGGTCGACCGCATGGGCCTGGACCGGCTTGACCGCGAGATCCTCAGCGTCATCTGCGAGAAGTTCGAGGGCGGACCCGTGGGCCTCTCGACGCTGGCGGTGGCGGTGCAGGAGGAGACCGACACCCTCGAGGACGTCTACGAGCCCTATCTCCTGCAGTGCGGCTTCATCAAGCGCACACCACGTGGGCGGGTGGCGACGTTCCGGGCCTTCCAGCATCTGGGTCTCGAGGCTCCGGCCACGGATCCGTCGCTCTTCTGACCGGCGTCGGCGCCGGGTGACGGATCGACCCGCCTAGGACGGGCGGATGCATCCCTGGCGCCGTGACGCCGGGCGAGTGATGGATCGGCCCGCGCGAGACGGGCGGATCCAGCACTCGGCCGCGGGCCGCGCCCGCCCTCAGCAGGAGGGGCGGGCGCCCAGCGGCAACGACTGCGGCGCCTTGCCGACGCGCAGCAGGTACCCCGACGGGCTCCCTGACAGCCGCAGGGGCTTCCCGTTGACGGTCACCGCCACCGTGCTCAGACCGATGTTCAGCCGCATCGCCTTGGCCTTGAGCGTGCGCCGCTGCGACAGCGTGCCTCCGAAGAGGAGCTTTCCTGCGCCGTCGACGATGCAGGCGTAGCTCGGCTCGGCCGGGGTCAGGCGGACCACGAGCCGCCGGTCGGCCGCAGCCTTGCGCTCAGCGGTCCGCTTTGCCGCGGCCTTGCGTTCGGCGGCCGCCTTGGCCTCGCGCTTGCGCCGCGCCGCCGCGGCCCGGGCCTTGGCGTCCTCTGCTGCGCGTTCGGCCTCCGCCGCCTTCGCAGCCTCAGACGCGCCGGTCGCAGTGGTCACCGTCGGCGTGGTAGCGACCTGATCGGTGGAGGTCGTCGCACCGGTCGATCCTGCAGGCAGCGATGACGCGCGGCCCTGGCCGTTGTCGGATTCGCCCATCACGCCGGCAGCGAGCGCCACCCCGGCGATGACCGCGACCAGCGCCACGCCGCCCAGGGCGACGGGGAGCAGTCGCCGTGCACCGGTGGCCCCGGGCCCGCGGCCGGGGGAGAGCGTCACCCGCGACCCCGGCGCAGCCTGGTCGAGCGGCGGCGACACGCCGACGCCCGCCAGATCCAATGCGCGCTGCACCCGCGCGACGGCCGCCTGGCCGTCGGACTCGTCCGCGCCGAACGCCGCCAGCAGCTGCCCCACCGTCGGGGTCCTGTCGGCCGGACCACCCTCACGCGCGGCCTCGGCGATGTGCTGGGCGACCTCGACGTCGGCCAGGGGGACAGCAGGATCTCGGGACGCGTCTGGCATTCGCGTCATGGTCTACCAGATGCATGGCGGCACCCTGCTGCTCCGCCACCGCGTACCCTGTCCAGGAGCAAGGGTGCCGCGTGCTGCGCTGCCCGCGCCCCTGAATCCGAATGGCCCACTTCTTCATCTGTCCCAACTGCGGCAACCGCACCGCCGCCACCGATCGCACCGCAGGCTTCCGCGCCAGCCCAAGGGCTGTGCAGAAGTGCGGGTTCGGCTTTCTCTTCGAACTGCTCGACGACTACTACCCGGCTCCGAACGCCGCGTTCTTCGCCTGCGACCAGGAGGGGAACGTCATCGCCTGCGGCCGCGGGTCCTTCGAGCTGACCGGCCTGGACGACGAGAAGGTCATCGGCCGCCCGGTCTCCGAGGTCCTCGGCCTGCGCTTCGACGCGACGGCGACCCGGTGGCCGACCGCGCTGGAGTGGGGCGTCCGCCAGCTCGACAAGCCCGTGGAGGTCAACGCCGAGGGTGATCTGCCCGCCACGGCGACCGCCGACATCTTCCCCGCGTACGACGACGACGGCGGCCTGCTGCTCGTCCTGACGCCCGACGTCCTAGCGCCCGCTCCCGAGCACCGCAGTTTCCCATGACCGACCGCCGCCGCAATTTCGTCGTCCTCGTCCTCGTCGGGCCTGCTCCTGGCCTCATCGGTGCCGGTCGTCGCTGACCAAGAAGACCCGGCTCGGCCTGGACCTCAAGGGCGGCGTCGAGCTGATCTACCAGGCCAAGCCGACGAAGTTCCGCAGTCACCGGCGAGGCGATCGACCGCTCGATCGACATCATGCGCAAGCGCGTCGATGCGCTCGGCGTCTCCGAGCCGGAGATCCAGCGCTCCGGCAGGACCAGATCACCGTCTCCCTGCCGGACGTCAAGAACGCCGACGAGGCGCCAGCGCAGGTCGGCACCACGGCACAGCTCTTCTTCTACGACTGGGAGAAGAACGTCGTCGGGCAAGGACGGCAAGCCCGCAGCCGACGGACTTCGCGGTCACCGGCGGCGCCGCAGGCGCGGTCAGCGCCGGCTGCCTGCCCCAGTACGACGCGATCGCCTGCGCCGCGCCGCCCGGCGCAGACCGACCCAACCAGACGACGCCAGACTACCGCGTCAACGGGCCACCCGCGCGGTCATCGCCGACGACAAGCGCGCCGGAAGAAGAGTCGAGCGCGCGGCCCGGGCATCGCTGCCGCGAAGGCCGCGGCGGCCCGGGCGACCGCCACCGCCAAGAACGCGGCGCAGAAGAAGCCGGCCGCCGAGCGCACCGCCGCCGCCACCGGCCGTGTCACGGAGATCATGCCCGGCACGCTCATCGTCCAGGCCGAGACACAGGACAACGCCAAGGGCGCCGCGAAGAACCCCGACTGCTACTACGTCCTCAACGACTGCCTTCGCGCTGCGCGGCACGGACATCAAGAACCCCGAGCAGAACTCCGACCAGCAGCTCCGCAGGCGCCGAACGTCACGTTCGACTTCACGAACTGCGGGCCGCAAGAAGTGGCAGAAGGTCACGCAAGGAGATCGCCCAGCCGCGGCTCGAACTCCATCGGACCTCCGACGGTCAGCCGTCACGGACGCGCAAGTTCCAGCACTTCGCGATCGTGCTGGACAACCAGCTCGTCTCGGTCCCGTTCATCGACTTCCAGCAGAACCCCGACGGCATCGACGGCGGCAACGGCTCGGAGATCTCCGGCGGCTTCACGATCGACGACCGCCCAGGCGCTGGCCAACGAGCTGAAGTACGGCGCGCTGCCGGTCCGCCTCGACCTCATCTCGCAGTCGCAGGTCTCGGCGACGCTCGGCAAGCAGGCGCTCGACCAGGGGCTCACCGCCGGTGCCGCGGGCTTCCTGATCGTCGCGCTGTTCCTGCTGATCTTCTACCGCGTGCTCGGCGCCATCGCCGTCGGCGCGCTGGTCGTCTACGCGGTCTACTTCTTCGCGCTGATCAAGCTCATCCCGATCACGATGACGCTGCCGGGCATCGCGGGCCTGATCCTCACGATCGGCGTGGCCGCCGACGCGAACATCGTCATCTTCGAACGCGTCAAGGAGGAGATCCGCGGGGGCAGATCGATCGCCGCGGGCATCGCCGCGGGCTACAAGAAGGGCCTCGGGGCGATCATCGACGCGAACGTCGTGACGTTCATGACGGCGTTCATCCTGTTCGTCCTCGCCACGGCGGGCGTCAAGGGCTTCGCGCTCGTGCTCGGCATCGGCACGCTCGTCGTCGCTCTTCACCGCGGTGCTGCTGACGCAGGCCGATCCTCGGCGCTGCTGTCCAAGACGCGCGATCCTGACAACCCCGGCGCGCTCGGCGGCTCGGGCAACCGGAGCGCGACAAGCCCGCCTGGGGCGGCTTCGACTTCACCGGGCGCCGCGCGCTACTTCTTCTCGGCCTCCGGCGTGATCCTGCTCATCGGCGCCCTGGCGATCGGCGGCAAGGGCCTGAACGTTCGGCATCGACTTCGAGTCGGGCACCCGCATCGAGGCCGCGTTCGATGAAGCCCGCGACCGAGAACAAGATCCGCGAGGTGCTGGACAAGGCCGGCGTCGGCAAGCCGGCGCCGAGGTCCAGCGCGTGACGAACAGGGAGCTGGGCAACGAACGCGTTCCAGATCTCCACCAAGCAGCTGCAGCCCGCCAGATCAGACGTCGAAGGTCGACCGCTGCCCTCGACGCCGAGTTCGGCATCCGCGGCCTGCCGGACACGCAGTCCATCGGCCCGACGTTCGGCAACACCGTCGCGCAGCGGCGCGATCATCGCGGTGATCGTCGTCGCTGCTCGTGATCAGCGCGTACATCGCGCTGCGCTTCGAGTGGAAGTACGCGGTGCCGGTGCTCATCGCCTTGATGCACGACATCCTCATCACCGCGGGCGTCTACGCCCTGACCGGCCGGGAGGTGACGACCGTCCACGGTCGCGGCCCTGCTGACGATCCTGGGCTATTCGCTCTACGACACGATCATCGTGTTCGACCGCATCCGCGAGAACGTGCCGCGCATGCCGCGGGCCGCGTTCTCGCAGATCGTCAACCGCTCGATGAGCGAGGTGCTGACGCGGTCGCTCGCCACGTCCTTCTCCACGGCGCTGCCGATCTTCGGGCTGCTGCTGTTCGGCGGCGAGACGCTGAAGGACTTCGCGTTCGCGCTGCTCATCGGCACGATCTCCGGCGCGTACTCGTCGGTGTTCATCGCCGCGCCGGTCTTCCAGCACTGGAAGGAGCGCGAGCCGGTCTACGCGCGCCGCGCAGCCCGGATCCGCGAGGAGAACGGCGGGATCGTCCCGCCGTACGCCACGGGCTCCGCGGCCGGTCCAGGTCGAGATCGAAGGAGAAGGCCTCCGCACGCCGCAGGCTGACGACCCCGGACGACCCGGCACAGGGCGTCTCGGCGAGCGAGTTCAAGCAGCTCGTCGAGGACCTGCACGTCGACGCCGCGCCGGCCCGCAAGGCGCCCGCATCCGACCCGACCGCCGACGCGCTCCCCGAGGACCTCGTGCTGAAGGACGACAAGAAGCGCCAAGAAGCCGGGCAAGCCCCGAAACCGCAACCATGGGAGGCCGCGCTGATGGGTGCGTTCTGCCTGGGTCATGATGGGACTCGCCATCTGGCACTTCACGATCTTCCTGCCGGATCGGTTCTGGGGCGGCATCGTCGGTGCGTTCCTGCGGCGCCCTGTTCGGCTCGTTCTTCGTCGCGCTCCTGATCAACGGGCTCGCGGTGCCCGGGCGCGACGACACCACGGTGCTCACCGCGCTGGAGGGGATCCCGGGCGCGCTCATCGGCATCGGGCTCATGTACGCCGAGGGCGTGCGCCGGGAAAAGGCCGCAGTTCTCGCCTAGGGGCTCGAGCTGCGGCCGGGACCTTCGGCCGCTTCCCTGTCCGGTCCGGCGACTACGGTCCCCGGTTGTGGACGTGCGCCTGGACATCAAACCGCTGGACGTCGCAGCGGCGTGTCGCGTGCAGGACGAGCTCGGCGTCAGCTTCCCCGTCGCACAGATCCTCACCCGCCGCGGGCTGGGTGAGCCTGCGGCGGCGCGGGCATGGCTGGCGGCCGCCGACCGTCACGACGTCTCGCTCTTCGCCGGCCTGGACGTCGCCGTGGCGTCGATCCTGCGGCACGTGTCGCGCGGGATCGCGCATCACGATCCACGGCGACTACGACGTCGACGGCGTCTGCTCGACCGCGATCCTCGTGCGGACCCTCCGCAGGCTCGGAGCCGATCGTCGACTGGTACCTGCCCGGGCGGGTCGAGGACGGCTACGGGCTTCGGCCCGCCACCGTCGAACGCCTGAGCGAGCGGGGGACCCAGCTGCTCATCACCGTCGACTGCGGGATCACCGCCGTCGACGAGGTCGCCCTCGCGCAGGCCGCCGGGATCGACGTCGTCGTCACCGACCACCACACGCCGCGGGCCGACGGCCGGCTGCCCGATGCGCCGATCGTGCATCCCGGCGTCTGCGGCTACCCGTGTCCTGAGCTCTGCGCCGGCGGGGTCGCCCACAAGCTCGCCGGGGCGCTGCTCACCGGGGCGGGTCAGGGATCCGGCGTCGCGCGGACGAGGACCTGGACCTCGTCGCCCTTGCCACCGTCGCCGACTGCGTCCCCCTTGTCGGCGAGAACCGCCGCCTCGTGCGCGAAGGGCTGACCGTTCTGCGACGCACGGCCAAGCCCGGCCTGCGCGCGCTCATGCGCGTCGCCAAGGCCGACCCGTGGCGGCCCTTGACGCGACCGCCATCGGCTTCCGCCTGGCACCGCGCATCAACGCCGCCGGCCGCATGCAGCGCGCCGACGCGGCGCTCGAGCTTCTCCTCACCGCCGACGAGGACCGCGCCGCCGAGCCGTCGCGGAGGAGCTCGACCGCCTCAACGGCGAGCGTCGCCACACCGAGGACGCGCATCCTCTTCTCCGCCGAGGCGCAGGTCGCCGGCACTGCGCCGACGATCCGCCGCCCTCGTCCTCTGCGGGCGACGACTGGCACCCGGGGTCATCGGCATCGTCGCCAGCCGGATCGCCGAGCGGCACCACCGTCCCGTGGTCATGGTCGCGATGGACGGCGAGCACGGGACCGGCTCGGGCCGATCGATCCCCGGCTTCGACCTGTTCGGCCGGGCTGGACGCCGCGGCCGCGCACCTGACCCGCCACGGCGGCCACGCGCGCCGCGGCCGGCTGCACGGTCGACGCGTGATCAGGTCGACGCGTTCCGCGCTGCCTTCGTCGCGCACGCCGCCGCGACGCTGACGGCCGAGGACCTGCTCCCGGTCGAGCGCGTCGATGCGGTCGTCTGCGGTGACGAGCTCGGCTTGGAGCTCGCCGACGAGCTCCTGCGAGCTGTCGCCGTTCGGCATCGGCAACCCCGCGCCCAACCTCCTCGTCCCTGGGGCGCAGCTGACGGACCCGCGGCCGATGGGGGAGGGCAAGCACCTGCGTTTCACGGTCCGCGCCGGCGGCGTGCAGGCCCGTGCCGTCGCGTTCGGCTGCACGACGCTTCCGGCGGGCGCCGAGGACGGGCTCCCGGTCACCTTCCGTCTGGAGCGCAACGAGTGGCAGGGGACCGTCGAGCCCCGCCTCGTCCTGCGCCAGGCCGTGACCGGCCGCGCGCCGGGCCACGTCACCATCCTCGGCGAGGCCGCGGGGTGGGAGGAGGCGGTCCTGGCCGCGTTCGCCACTGCCGACGTCCCGCTCGCTCCCGAGCCCATCGCGCTCCCCGCCGGCACCGATCCCTGGCTGACTGCAGCCGGTCCGGACGCGCGTGATCGCCGTGGCTCCGGGATCGCCGGGGTCCTGGGCGCGCTGACCGCCTCGAGCGATCGTGTGCTCGTCGTCGCGTGCGACGCCGGGGTCCGTGCACCGCAGCTGGCCGCGCTGGCCGACGCCGTGTCCCTCGTGGGCTGGCCCGTCCTGGAGGGCGACCCTGCGGCTGCGGCATCGTTCCGGCATCTCGTCGTCCTCGACCCCCCGGCGGACCCGGTGCTGCTGGCTCGCGTGAAACGGGCGTGCCCTGACACGGTGGCCCATCTTGCGTGGGGTGTGGACGAGCTAGGCTTCACCCAGCATGTCCACGCCGTCCTGCACACCCTTCGCGACCCACTCGCACAGGTCTACCGCGCCCTGCGTTCGGGGGTCGACCCGGTCACCGCGTTACGCGGCGACGGTCCTCGTCCGCGGCATCCGCTGCTCGCCGCGCGACTCCTGCGCGTCCTCGACGAGGCCGGGCTCGCGACCGTCGACGCGGCCACGCTTCGTGTCTCCCTCAAGACCGTCGACGGGCGGGTCGACCTCGGCCGCTCCGCGACACACCGGCAATGCAGCGACCGTCTGGCGCAAGGCAACCGATGGCTGAGCACGGCCCGGCCGAGGGCGGCCTGACCGCCAACGGCGAGAGCCCGGCGACCGTCCCCGGCCATCTCACCGCGGCCAGCAGCGCGTCTGACCGCACACCGGTCGACGCCGTACCCCCCGGCCGTGGCTCGCCAACGGCACCGCCCCGCCACCGCCACCGCGGTGCCGCCGGATGCGCTCGACGTCAAGGGCCTCACCGAGTCCGAGCAGCGCCTGCTCGGCGATCTCTTCGCGATCGTCGAAGAGCACGCGCACGACGCGGCGCTCATCGTCGACCGCGACCGTGTCCGCGACGCATTTCTCTTCGCGTGCGAGCACCACGCCGACCAACGCCGGAAATCCGGCGAGGACTTCATCATCCACCCGGTCGGTGTCGCGAAGATCTGCGCCGGCATGCGCCTGGACACCGAGACGCTCGTCGCCGCGCTCCTGCATGACACCGTCGAGGACACCACCGCGTCCCTGGACGAGGTGCGCGAGCGGTTCGGCGAGGAGGTCGCGAGCCTCGTCGACGGCGTCACGAAGCTCACCGGCATCACCTTCCAGTCCCGCGACGAGGCCCAGGCCGAGAACTACCGCAAGATGATGGTCGCGATGGCCTCCGACATCCGGGTCATCCTCATCAAGCTCGCCGACCGCCTGCACAACATGCGGACGATCGACGCGATGCCCAAGCAGAAGCAGATCGACAAGGCCAAGGAGACCCTGGAGATCTACGCGCCGATCGCGCATCGGCTCGGCATCCACGCGATCAAGTGGGAGCTCGAGGACCTCGCGTTCGCCGCGCTGCACCCGCGCAAGTACCAGGAGATCAAGGGCCTGGTCAACCAGCAGCGCGAGGAGCGCGAGGTCTACGTCGACAAGGCGGGCGCCTACCTGGCCCGCGAGCTCGAGGCGCTCGGCATCCAGGCCGACATCCTCGGGCGCGCCAAGCACTTCTATTCCATCTACTCGAAGATGACGAAGAAGGGCCGCGAGTTCAACGAGATCTACGACCTCACCGCGATGCGCGTGATCGTCGACTCCGTGAAGGACTGCTACGGCGCGGTCGGCGTCATCCATTCGCTGTGGAAGCCGCTGCCCGGGCCGCTTCAAGGACTTCGTCGCGATGCCGAAGTTCAACATGTACCAGTCGCTGCACACGACGGTCATCGGGCCTGAGGGTCAGCCGCTGGAGATCCAGATCCGCACCCGCGAGATGCACGATCAGGCCGAGTACGGCGTCGCCGCGCACTGGATCTACAAGCAGGATGCCGGCGCGGGCCGGGCGATCCGACGCTCCCGGCGGGGCGGGACTCGACGGGGAGGCGAAGCTCAAGTGGCTGCGCTCCATGCTCGACTGGCAGCAGGACCAGGACCCCGAGGAGTTCATGGAGAACCTGAAGGTCGACCTCTTCGACGAGGAGGTCTTCGTCTTCACGCCCAAGGGCGAGGTCAAGTCGCTGGCGGCGGGCGCCACGCCGCTGGACTTCGCCTACGAGGTCCACACGGAGATCGGCCACCGCTGCGTCGGCGCGCGCGTCAACGGCAAGATCGTCCCGCTGCACTACGAGCTGCGCAGCGGCGACATCGTCGAGATCCTCACCGCCAACCGCGAGCGCGGCCCGTCGCGCGACTGGATCGCGCGTCGTCAAGACGACCCGCGCCCGCAACAAGATCAAGGCCTGGTTCAAGGCCGAGTCGCGTGACGACACCGAGCACGCGGGTCGCGCGCTGCTGCAGGAGCACCTCGGCAAGGCCGGGTCTGCCGCCGCAGAAGATCGCGGGCTCGCCGCTGCTGGCAGACGTCATCCGCGAGATGGGCTTCAGAAGGCCGAGGACTTCTACATCGCCCTGGGCGGCGCGAAGATCTCGCCGAAGGTCGTCGTCAACAAGGTCCTGCAGCGCCTGAAGCAGGGCGAGGCCGCCGAGGAGCAGGCGACGACGGTCGAGTCGCTCGTCTCCACCAAGCGCCAGCGCCGCCAGCCGACCGGCATCGTCCAACGCAGTACGGCATCGTCGTCGAGGGCGTCGACGACGTCCTGCTGCGGATGGCCAAGTGCTGTCGACCGGTGCCCGGCGACCCGATCGTCGGCTACGTCTCGCTGGGCCGCGGCATCACGATCCACCGCGACGACTGCCCGAACGCCGCTGCGCTGCGCAAGGACCCCGAGCGCTTCGTCCGCGTGCACTGGGAGGGCGATCACGAGACGTCCTTCAAGGTCGAGCTGCAGGTCGACGGCTAGGACCGCAACCGCATGCTCGAGGACCTCAGCCGCACCTTCGCCGAGGCCGGCATCAACATCGTCGAGGCGCGCTGCGTCGTCAGCGACGCCGATGGTCCAGAACCGGTTCGTCGTGGAGGTCGGGGACACGCGGGCGCTGAAGGCGACGATCAACCGACTGCGCAACATCGACGGGGTGTTCGACGCCTACCGCGTCACCCCCGGCGCAGGGTGACCGGCGGAACGCCTCGAGGCGTCCCCGACGTCGTCGGGTACCGTCGGGACATGGACCTGCGTGAGCGGTTGGGACTGGAGCACCCGGTGGTGCAGGCCGGGATGGGTGGAGGCGTCGCCGGCGGGGCCCTTGCGGGCGCGGTGTCTGCCGCCGGAGCACTGGGCACGGTCGGCATCATGGGCCCGACCGCGTTCGCAGCGGCCATCCGTGACGCCAAGCGGCGCGCTCCGGGCCGGCCTGTCGCGGCGAACCTCCTGGGGCCGTTCACGAAGCGCGGGCACGTCGACGCCTGTCTGATCGAACGGCCCGCCCTCGTCGTGCTGCACGGTGGCGCCGATCCTGAGGTCGTCGGAAGCCTCCGACGGGGTGGCCTGCTCGTGTTCGACACGGTCGGCACGCCTGCGGCCGCCCGTGCCGCCCTTGCGGCCGGCGTGGACGGTCTCGTCGTCCAGGGCGATGAGGCCGGCGGGCACACGGTCGGCGAGCAGCCGGCCGTGGAAGCCGTGGGTGCCGTGCGCGCGGCCGTGGGCGACGAGGTACCGATCCTGGGGGCCGGGGGCGTTGCGCAGGCCGCCGATGTCCGTCGACTGCTGGAGGCCGGCGCCGATGCCGCGGTCGCGGGCACGCGCTTTCTGCTGACCGACGAGTCCCGGGCGCATCCGGAGTACCAGCAGCGTGTGCGGGGCGCGACGGACACGTTCGAGACGCTGCTCTTCGGCTTCGGATGGCCCATGCGCCACCGTGTCGTGCCGAACGCGGCGACCCGGCGCTGGTGTGCGGGTGACGAACGAGGACCCGGGTGGGTGCAGCGCCTGGAGGCCCGCAGCGGGCCGGTCGGCGGCCTGTTGCCGGTCGGGCTCCTGGACCGCATGGTCCCGCTGCAGCGCCTGGCCACCCCGATCTTCACACCCGCGCTGCCGCTCGTCGGCATGCCGACGTCGAGCGTCGATCGCACCGCGCTGTACGCCGGTCAGACCGCCGGACGGATCACCGACGTCATCCCCGCCGCCGAGGCGGTGGCCCGGCTCGTCAGCTGACGACGGTCAGCGCACCGGGCAGGACCTCGAAGCGCGCCTCGGTCACGTCCCCGATGTAGTCCCCGTCGACCTGGAGTGCGATCGGGCGTCCGTCGGCGCTCGTGATCGTCAGCCCGTCGACATCGCGGAAGGCGTCGACCGCGCGATGGCGCGCCAGCCGTGCCCGCGGAGCCAGCATGCGATAGATCACGCCAGGCATGACGGTCGGGGTGGCGCGCTTGAGGACCACGCCTGAGACGGTGGTGCTGTCGAGCGACGCGCCCTCCGCCAGATGCAGCGGGATCTTCTTGAAGTACGAGTACGGGTCGGCGTTCTGCACGAGCGTCGTCACCCCGTGCAGCTGCGTGCCGTCCGACAGTTCGATGGCCATCCGTGGCGGCCTGGCGACGTAGCGACTCGTGAAGATCCGCAGGCCCGCAACCATGAAGTAGTAGGCGCCGAAGCGGTGCTTGAGCTTGGGATGGCCGTCGACGCGCTGGGTGACGCTCGCGTCCAGGCCGAGGCCGGCGCAGAACGTGAAGACGCGGTCGTTCACCCGGACCACGTCGACCTGCCGTGGGGTGAAGTCGTCCGCGATGCGCAGCAGGTGCTCGGTGGCGTCGACGATGTCGTTCGGGATCCCCAGCAGCCGCGCGTAGACGTTCGTCGCCCCGCCCGGCAGACACGTCAACGGCGTGTCGGAGCCCATCAGCCCGTTCGCGGCCTCGTTGACGGTGCCGTCTCCGCCGAAGGCGACGACCACGTCGTAGCCCTCCAGCGCTGCCTCGCGGGCGATGGCGGTCGCGTCGTTCTTGCCCTTCGTGTCGATCGCGTCCACCTCGTAGCGGCCTTGCAGCGCATAGACGACGAGGTTTCGCAGCCGGTCGGACACCGTCGTGGCGTACGGGTTGACGATGACGAGCATCCGCTTGCGGTCCGTCGGTGCGTCGAGGGCGAAGGTGTCGGCGAGGGCCTCGAGCGTGTCGGACGGCGGCATGGCCCCAGTACACCTCATCGGGCGGCGCGTTACCGGCAGGGCTACAGAAACGGACGCCGCGCTCGGACGCTGCCGGCGATGAGCGCACCGGCGCCCACCGCGTCGGCCGCGACGCGGGTCACGGCGACGACCGGTCCCCGGCGGCGCCCCCACGGCCGTGCGGTCCGCCAGAGGTCCCGCGCATAGGGGAGGGCGGCCAGCAGTGCCCATCGCCGGCGGTGCCCGACCGCGACGGCGACGCCGATCGCGGCCGCGTCGAACATCGCCGTGCGCCGGTGCAAGAAGACCCGGTGCCAGCCGATCGACGCGCGCAGCTCCGGGATCCGCGCGACCATCGGCGGGAAGTACCGCAGGCGCGTCTGCTCGGCCACGAACGAGGCCGGGGTTCCGGGGAAGACGGCGTGGGCCACACGGGCGTCGGCCGCAAAGACGGCGCGCGCACCGGCGCGGCGCAGGCGCCAGCCGAGCCAGACGTCCTCCCCGAGCTCCTTCGACCGGCGGGGGGCGATCCACGGCACGAAGCCCCCGACGCGCAGGACCCAGTCGGTCCGCGCACAACGAGGTTGGCCGTTTCGTGCAGCCCTGTCAGCGCATCCACCCGAACGGTGCGATCGAACGGTCCGATGGGCCCGGCGGGCACGACCGCGCCCTGCACGAGGTCGGCGCCCGCGTCCAGGGCGGCCAGTGCGGCGAGGAGCCAGCCCGGTTCCGGCACGCAGTCGGCGTCGGTGAACGCAAGCACCGTGCCGGTCGCCGTCGCGATCGCTGCGTTGCGTGCCGCCCCCGGCCCGCGGCCACCACCTTCGACCACCCGGGTGACGGCGGGGTGGGCGCGGGCCAGATCGCCCGTCCCGTCGACGGAACCGTCGTCGGCCACCACGACCTCGACGCCACCGGGGACCGGCTCGAGGGCGGCAAGGGCGTCGAGGAGCGCGCCGAGGGTCGCGCTCGCGTCGCGGGCGGGGACGATGACGCTGACGCTGACCGCGGCCACGTCCGCACGGTACAGCCGGTACGGTCAGGGCGGATGGCAGACGCCGATCACATGCGCCGCTTCTGGGACGCGCGCGCCCGCGAGAACGCCGAGTACTTCGTCGACAACCGGATCGATTACACCGGCGGGGACGAGGCCTACTTCTGGGAGCAGGGCGAACGCGACCTGCAGACGATGTTCGACCTGCTCGACCTCGCGCCGGCCGCGGACGAGACCGTCCTGGACGTCGGGTGCGGGGTGGGGCGCCTGCTGAAGGCGCTGACACCGCGGGTCACCGCGACGATCGGAATCGACGTGTCGCCGGAGATGGTGCAGCGCGCCCGGGAGAACCTCGCCGGATTCCCGGTGACGCTGCACGAGGGCGACGGGACGTCGTTGCGACCGGTCGCCGATGCGTCGGTCGACGGGGTCGTCTCCCTTGTCGTCTTCCAGCACATCCCCGATCCCGCCATCACGCTCGGATACCTGCGGGAGATCGGCCGGGTCCTCAGGCCCGGCGGCTGGGCCGGGGTTCAGGTGTCGAACGATCCGTCGATCCACGCGGACCGGTACACCATGCCCTCCCGGCTCAAACGGGCCCTCGGCCGGGCACCCAGGGGGCAAGACGATCCGGCGTGGCGCGGGAGCGCCGTGACGCTCGACGCGGTCCGCGCCGCGGCGGCGGACGGCGGCTGCGAGGTCGAGCAGATCGTGAACGAGGGCTCTCAGTTCTGCCTGGTGCGTCTGCTCCGACGCGACGTGAGCAGCTAGCCCACGGTTCCGATCGGTGTGCGCGGTGGTCGTCGGGCGCGGTTGTCGCGCGCCTCGGGCGGTCAGGCGCCCCGTGTGGCG
>CAVVQN010000014.1:0-141262 GCA_963750375.1 Paraconexibacteraceae bacterium | reverse complement strand
CGTACATCTCCCCGAACCAGGTCGCGGAGTCCATCGTCTATCGCTTCTGCGTCGACGGCGGTGCTCCGATCGCTCGATCCAGAGGTCAAGGCCGCGCTTGCCGAGCGGCGTCGCGACGCTGACGGCGCACTGGCCCCGCCAGCTTCCCGAAGGCGAGTACGTCGCCCCGGAGGGCGACTACTTCATGTGGAACTACGCCGCCCGAGGGGACGGACGTCGACGTGCTCTTCGCCGCTGGCTGGGGACCACGGGGTCACGTCGGTGAAGGGCACGGGACTTCCTGATGGAGGGTGGGCAGACACGCTGCGCCGCGGCATACTCGCGACGGCCGCCGGAGCAGGTCGACGAGGGCATCAAGCGCCTCGCGGTGCGCGCCTCCGCTCGCTGTAGCGCCCCCGGCAGCGGCGCGGCCGACGCGGCCGGCCGCGGCCGGCCGCGCGCCATCGCGCCATCGCGCCGAGCGTCCGTTTTCGGCAGTGGGGCTCGCGGAATTGAGACGTTCGACCTCGGGCGGCCCCGGCCCGCCGCGGGGGCTGCGGCGTGGCGCGCTCAGCCCGACCGGGTCCCTGCCTGTGCGTACGTCTTGATCTGCGCCGCCGGCACCCCGAGCTGGCCGTCCGGGCGGTTGCTCCACACGAGCGTCGGAGTCCGCCGGGACGAACGCCGCGTCCGGGACCGCGCCTGCGGGCCGGGCGCGACGAGCTCCGCGGCGCCGAACGGCCGACCGGCCGGGGCCAGCGCCGCGACGATCTGCGCCTCGACCATCCTCGCCGGGCGCGGCGGCCTGCACCCACGCGACGCACCAGGCGCCGACCGGCATCGAGCGCCAGCGTCGGCGTGCACCGCTCCCGCGCCCTCCGGGGAGACGTCCGGAGCCCGCCGAAGACCGCCGACGCGTTCGTCCGTACGGCGCGGACCCGTTGCTTCCGGCGTAGAGCCCGGCCCAGACGAAGGTCGCGCCCTCGCCGTCCACCGCCAGGTCCAGTCCCGCCTGCACCGCACCGCGCGACTGCTGTTCGAGCAGCTGGGCTCTGCGGAACCGCGACGCGCCGACAGGACGGACCGCGACCTCCGCGGTGAACGCTCCACGGTCGCCGCCTTCGGACAGCCGCTGCGCCGTCCAACCGACGTAGGCCCGTCCCCGGGCGGTCATGGCCGTCCGCAGCGTGGCCGAGAACGTGGGCTCGGAGGCGATCGTCTGCGTGGCGCCGAAGTGCCGCCGGCCCGCGCGGCGCGTCCGGGTCCGGACCGTCCCGCGAGCGTCCCACGCGACGAGCACGTCGCCACGCGGCGAGACGGCCACCGACACCGAGCGCACCCGTCCGGTCTGTAGGCGCACCGGCGTGCCGAAGGCGCCCCCACGGCGGCGCGACGCGACAAAGACGCGATCCTCGGCCACCCCACGGTCCTCGAACCAGGCGACCGCGGCGTCGCCGGCGGGGTTCGCCGCGAGCGCCGGCCCGCTGATCCGGCTGCCGACCGTGAGCGTCCGCGGGCCACCGAACCGTCCGGCGTCGTCGCCGAAGACGACGGCCAGGCGGGAGCGCTGGCCGCGCGCGTCCTCAGGCCGCAGCGTCGCCGCCAGCGTCCGGGACGACGCGTACGCCACCGGCCCCACGACGAGGGACGGGCGCTGGGCGGGGCGTCCGGCCGGCGGAGATCACGCGCTCCGGCGTGAAGGCGTGGGCGCCGTGGCGCCGGGCCGCGGCGCCGACCCCCTGGGTGCGGCCGGATTCCCCGATGCCGTCCTGCCAGCGCCACGAAGCCAACGTGCGCTCCGCGGCCGGAGACGAGCAGCGTCGGCGCGTCGACGAAGGTCCGTGCCGTCGACAGGTCCTGCGGGGCCGACCACGGAGAGGCAGCGACGGCGGCGGCGCGACGGCCAGTCCGGCGGCCACCGTCAGGGTCAGGATCGGGCGGAGCACACTCGCTAGAACGCCTGCGGCGCCAGAGGGTTGCGTCCGGGCCTGGGCGGTCGCGGCGCCTCTAGCGCCCGTACGCCTCCTTCCCGAGCACGAGCGCATCGGGAAGGGTGACCCGCTTGGGCGGGGAGGGGTCGGCGAGGACCGACACCGTCGCGCCGACGCTCGGCGTGACCGAGCAGCGCCGGCCGTCGGCGGTCTCGATCGCGACCTCGTCGTCGTCGTGATGGACGAGCGTGCCGGTCTGGCCGGGCTCCAGCCCGCTGGCCTTGAGGTAGTGCAGCAGGTCCTCGGCCTCGTTCTCGAAGCGCAGGACGCGTGACCTTCGCACCGACTTGCACGTCCGCGAGCGGCACGCCCTCGATGCGCTTGCCGAGCTCGATCGGATGCCCGTGGGGGCAGGTCTTCGCGTCGCCGATCGCCTCGCGCATGTACTGCCTCGAAGCGCGGGGACATCGCGTGCTCCAGGCGCTCGGCCTCCTCGTGGACCTCGTCCCACGGCACGCCGACGACGTCGGTGAGGTAGCGCTCGATGAGCCGATGCTTGCTGACGATGTCCGTGGCGTGCGCCAGGCCGCTCTCGGTGAACGAGATCGCCTTGCTCGGGTCGCGGGTGATGTAGCCGTCGCGCTCGAGGCGACCGACCATCTCGTGCACGGTCGGGGCCGACAGCTGCATGGCGCGCGCGACGTTCGCCCCGGTCATCGGCAGCCCGGCCTCCGTCAGCCAGAACAGCGTCTGCAGGTATTCCTCTTCGGCGACGGTGACGGTGTCAGAGCTCACGCCGCCATGGTAACGGCGGCGGGTAGGGTCCCGGGAATGGACATCGGAACGGGCACGCGGGCACTGATCACGGGTGCGTCCGCGGGATCGGGCGGGCGCTCGCCGAAGATCTCGCCGCTCGCGGCGCGACCCTCGGTCTGGCCGCCCGGAACACCGAGGAGCTGCAGGAACTGGCCGACAGCCTGCCCGGCACGCACCATGTCCTGCGCTGCGATGTGGGGGACGAAGCGAGCATCCGCGAGGCCGTCGGCGCCTTTGCCGCGGCCGCCGGAGGCATCGACCTCCTCGTCGCGAACGCGGGCATCACGCACTACGGACCGTTCCGTTCGCAGACCGCCGAGCAGGTCCGCCAGATGACGGACGTCAACTGGTACGGGACGCTCTTCACCGTCCACGCCGGCTTGCCCGTCCTCCTGGATCAGGCCGCGGGCCACATCGTCATCGTCTCCTCCGGGGCCGGGCTGCGCTCGTTCCCCTGGGCGGCGGTCTACGGCGCCACGAAGGCGGCGCAGCGGATGTTCGGCGAGGCGCTGCGGCACGAGCTCAGCGGCACCGGTGTCTCGCTGACGATGGTCTATCCCGGCGAGATCGCGACCACGTTGCACGACCACGAGAAGGACCGCATGCCGGACTGGTACCGCGGCGGCCCCGACGCCGCGCCGGCCTCGGAGCTCGCGGCGAAGATCGTCAAGGCCGTCCAGAAGGACCAGCGGGGCGTCTACTTCCCGCCGCTCGTCCGGGTGCTCGGCGCCCTGCACGGGCTCTCACCGCAGCTCTCGGACCGGTTTCTGCGGACCCTGCGTGGCGGCGCCGCGGCGCCGCGCGTGGACTGACGACGCAAGCGGACCGGGCGCTCAGCCCGGCCCGGTCGCCGGGCGCTGCCGGGGGACGTCGCCGGTCTCGAGCTCCTCGAGCCGGATCTTCATCCGCTCCTGGGCAAGCTCCATGAGCGCGCGCGTCGCCGGGGAGAGCGGCGCCCCCCGCCGCCAGATGAAGGCGAACGTGTCGTACAGGGGCGGGGAGAGCGGGGTCCAGCCGAGCGCGTCGGGGAGGCGGTCGCCCATCCCGGCCAGCCAGGCGCGCGAGGTGATCGTGTCCCCGAAGCCGCGAGCAGCCAGCTCGACCGCCGCCTCTGGGTCCTCCACGTCGATGACCGGATCGATGCGGACGCCGGCCGCCTGCGCGAGTTCGGCCAGTTGCCGGCGCACGGGGTCCTCGTTGCCGAACGTCGCGTCGGGGAGGATGAGCGCAGCGGTGGCGAGGGACTGGATCGTCGCCCGGCGAGCCAGCCGTTCGGGCGACAGCGACGCGTAGACGATCTCGTCCCGGGTGATCGGGCGGACCTCCAGGCCGCGGTCCTCGACGGGCAGCGCGACCATGCCGGCTTCCAGGGCCCCGGAGCGCACGGCCTCGGCGGTCTCCGAGGAGTTCTGGCCGATCAGGCGCAGACGGACGTCCGGGTAGCGCCGCCGGAAGTCTGCCGCCAGGTCGGTGCCGAGGAAGTACCGCGCGGATCCGAAGGTCCCGAAGACGGCGGTTCCCCGGTGAGGTCGCGCACCGCCCCGACCGACGCCTTCGCGGCGTCCGCCGCATCGAGCACGGTCGTCGCGTGCTCCTGCAGCGTCCGCCCGGCCTCGGTGATGACGAGGCCGCGACCGACCCGTCGGAAGAGCTCGCACGCCGAGCTCGGCCTCGAGCCGGCGCACCTGCTCCGAGAGCGACGGCTGGGCCATGTGCAGCGTCTCGGCAGCGGCGCTGAACGAGCCGTGCTCACAGGTCGCAAGGAAATATTCAAGCTGCGCCAGGGTCAAGGAAATCCTTTGGATCGTCAAGCTAACCAAGGCTACCGCGATGGGAACGTATGGTCGATCATGTTGAACATGTTCACCCTCGCTTCCCTCATCATCACGCCGCTCGTCTTCGGCCTCGCCTCCGCCCGTTATCGGCGAGGACAGCCGTCGCGACGAGCGCAACTGGTAGCACCGGCCGGCCGGTCCGTCGACCGGCCGCCCCTCGTCTCCACCTGCCCGACGGACCGGACGTCTCCATGGACCCGCGCGGCACCACGCCTCGTCATCATCTCGGCCGGCAGCTTCGCGCTCATGTCCATCCTCGCGAAGGACACCGGCGCCACCAGCGCCGGTGTCTCGACGGTCCTCGCCGCCCGCTTCCTCATCGCCGCGCTGCTTTTCTGGATCGTCGCGATCGCACGGGGCGTCCGGCCGAACGCCCTTCCCCGCCGTCAGGCGCTCGGGGTCCTGGCCCTCGGCGGGGTCGTGTACGCCGTCGAGTCCGCCCTGTACTTCAGCGCGCTGACCCACCTCGACGCTTCGATCGCCTCGCTGCTGCTCTGCACCTATCCCGCCCTCGTCCTCGTCTTCGCGGTCCTCCTGAAGCGGGAATCGGCCGACGTCGCGCCGTGTCGGCGCGCTCGTCCTGGCCCTCGGCGGCGCGCTCCTCGTGCTGTCGGGCGGTGCGGGCGGGCAGCTGGACGGCATCGGGATCGCGCTCACGCTCGGCTCGACGCTCGGCTACGCGCTGTACGTCACCCTGGCCGACGGCGTCACGGGCGACCTTGACCCGATCACCTTCGGCGCGCTCCTGTGCACAGGGGCCGCGGCGACGCTCGCCGTCGGTGCGACGGTCACCGGGCGCCTGCACCCTGCGGGCCTGGCGGACGCCACCGTCCTGACCCATGTCGTGCTCATGGCGACGGTGTCGACCGTGCTGGCCGTGACGGCGTTCTATCGCCGGGATGCGCAGGATCGGGGCCAGCGGCGCGTCGATCATCGCGGGCATCGAGCCGTTCTTCACCGTCCTGCTGGCGGCAGCGCTGCTGGGCGAGACGCTGACGCCGACCCAGAGCTTCGGCGGTCTCGTCGTGCTCGGGGCGATCTTCCTCGTGCGATCGCCGAGGGCAACCGAGCCGTCAGGCGAGGTCGTCCCCGTTAGCCTCCCGGGGGATGGCGCTTCCGCTCTCCCCGCCCCTGCCGCCCCAGCTCGCGCGCTCGCGCTCGAGCCTGCCTGCTGACGAGGACACCTGGGCCTACGAGCCCAAGTGGGACGGCTTCCGCTGCATCGCCTTCGTCGACGGCGACGAGGCGTACCTGCAGTCACGCAGCGGCAAGCCGCTCGTCGCGCTACTTCCCCGAGCTGCGCTTTCCGCCCGGCCGCTACGTCGTGGACGGCGAGATCGTCATCTTCAACGCCGACGGCGGCACCGAGTTCGACCTGCTCGGCCAGCGCATCCACCCGGCCGCCTCGCGGGTCGCAGCGGCTGAGCGTCGACACGCCGGCGACGCTTCGTCGCCTTCGACCTGCTCGCCCGCGACGACGAGGTCCTGCTCGACCGGCCCTACCTCGAGCGCCGCGCCGCCCTCCAGGACGCTCGTCGCAGGCACCCCGTGCAGCTCACGCCGATGGTGCTCAGCGCCGCAGGAGGCCGAGCCCTGGCTGCACAGCACCGAAGGCGTCATCGCCAAGGAGCGCGCGGCGGCGTACCTGCCGGGCGAGCGCAAGGGCATGGCGAAGGTCAAACGCGTGCGCACGATCGACTGCGTCGTCTCGGGCTGGCGTCCGGGCAAGGCCGAGGGGACGCTCGGTGCGCTCATCCTCGGGCCTGTACGACCCCGCCGGCGAGCTGCGCGTCGTCGGGCACTCGTCCGGCTTCACCGCCAAGCGAAGCGCGAGCTGCCCGGCGCGCTTGCGCCGTACGAGACCGGCGAGCGCGGCAGCGGCGAGGCCGTCGCGCTGGAAGGCCGAGAAGGAGCTCGAGTGGATCGCGCTGCGGCCGGAGCTCGTCGTCGAGGTGACGCTTCGACCAGGTCAGCGACGGGCGCATCCGCCACGGCGCCAAGGTGCTGCGCTGGCGCGAGGACAAGGCCCCGCCGGAGTGCCGCGATCGACCAGCTGGATGGCTGACGACGACGTCCGCGAAGCGCGTGTGGCGGTACGCCGCCGGCGCCTTTCCGATGGACGACGAGCAGGCACCGCAGATCCCGTGGTACGTCGCGCCGCAGCGGGCGATCTTCGATCTCGACGACACGGCACGGGACGCGCTGCGCCGCAAGGTCCGGCGCGACGTCCGCGCGTGCCAGGCCGACGAGCTGCGCCTCGACCACGACTACGCGCGGTGCTCGAGCTGTGCGCGCAGCCGCCCGACCGGGGACGGGGTGTGGATCACGCCGCGCCTGGCGGCGCTCTACCGGCGCCTGCACGCGGCCGGGGTCGCCCATTCGTTCGAGCTGTGGACCCGCGAGGGCGAGCTCGCCGCGGGGATCCTGGGCATCGTCGCTCGGGCGCGCGGCGATGCTCGAGTCCATGCGGCGCACGCGGCCGTCGGCCGGCAACGCGCTGCTCGTCCGGACGCTCGACCACCTCGCGCGGGAGGGCGTCGAGCTGTGCGACATCCAGCTGCCCACGCCCCACACCGAGCGGCTGGGCTGCGTCCTCATCGGCCAGGACGAGTTCGAGCAGCGGCTCCAGCGGGCGCTGCGGGGCGACGGGTGACCAGGTGGCCGGGCGACCCGCCCCTTCCTCGTCGCGCCCGACGCCTTCAAGGGCACCTTCACCGCCGCCCAGGTCGCCGCCGCGATCGGACGCGGGCTCGAGGCGGCCGGCGAGGCGCCGCCGGACCTGTGCCCGGTCGCCGACGGTGGCGAGGGGACGCTTGTCGGTCCTGCTCACGGCGCTGGGCGGCGAGACGGCGGGGTGCGCGCGTCGCGCGATCCGCTCGGCGACCCGTCCCGGCGGGCTTCGCGCTCGTCGAGGACGGCGCGCACCGCGATCGTCGAGGTCGCCGCAGGCCAGCGGGCTGGCCCTGCGTCGCCGACGGCCGCCGCGACGCGGACGCGGCGTGGAGCGCGTCGTCGTGGGGGACGGGCGAGCTCATCGCTCGCCGCGGTCGACGCACGGGCGCGCAGTCGTGCTCGTCGCCGCCGGCGGCAGCGCGACGACGGACGGCGGCGCGGGCGCGATCGCGGCGATCGAGCAGGCCGGCGGGCTCGGAGGCGTCGCGCTCGTCGTCCTCTGCGACGTGCGCACGCCGTACGAGGACGCCGCCGCGGTCTTCGCCCCCCAGAAGGGCGCGGACGCGGCGACGGTCGCGCGGCTCTGCCGGTCGCCTCGACGCGCACGCCGTGCACGCTGCCGCGCGATCCGCGCGGGCGTCCCGATGGGCGGGCGCGGCCGGCGGGCTGGCCGGCGGCCTGTGGGCGGCGTTCGGCGCGCCGCTTGTGCGCGGGCGCGCCGTTCGTCCTGGACGCCGTCGGCTTCGACGCGCGGCTGCGGGCCGCGCGGGCGCTCATCGTCGGAGAGGGACGCCTCGACGACGCAGAGCCTGCAGGGCAAGATCCTCGGAGAGGCGGCCGGGCGAGCACGCCGGTCCGGCGTGCCGTGCCACGCGATCGTCGGCCAGCGACGCCCTGGAGGGCACGGACCGCGACGCTCTCGGCCTGGGCCTCGTGCTGGAGGCGACGACGCTCGACGCGATCGCCGAGGCCGCCGAGGTCGTCGCCGGGGCGCGCGGACGGGCCGTCTGACCGTAGACCGTCCCGGGGGAGAGGCCCGGTACGCTCGCGCCAGATGTCAGACCGCCCCCGCCCCCAGCTGCCGACCCCGCTGCGGGGCGTGAACTTCGCCGACGCCGTTCGGCCGCCGCGCGGTCGTCGTCGGCGCCGGATCCTTCGGGACGGCCGTCGCGGTCCTGCTGGCCCGCGGCGGGCTGCGCACGACGCTGCAGACCCGGACGCCCGAGCAGGCCCAGCGCCTGAATGCCGAGCCGCGAGAACACCGTCTACCTGCCCGGCGTCGAGTTCCCGCGGCGAGCTGCGGATCGAGCACGTCGACGACGGCCTGGCCCGCGCGGACTACGTCTTCCTCGGCGTTCCGTCCCGGGGGCTTGACGAGGTCATCGACGGCCTCACGGCGCCGGGCTCCGCCGCAGGCCGCAGCTCGTCTCGCTGGCCAAGGGTCTGGTCCCGCCGGACGGGATCGCGCCCACCGTCCTGCTGACGCGCGAGCTTCGGCGCCGACCGCGTGGGCTGCATCGGCGGCCCCGCGCACGCCCGCGAGATGGTGCACGAGGGCGCGGGCCTGGTCGCCGCGTCAGAAGACGAGGAGCTCGCCCACGCGCTCGCGCAGGTCTTCATCAGCGCCGGCGTCGTCTGCGAGGAGTCCAACGACCCGGTCGGCGTCGAGCTCGCGGGCGCGGCCAAGAACGCCGCCGCGCTGGCGGCGGGCGCGACCGAGCGCCACGGCCTGAACGCGGCGGGCGCCGCCGCCGGGCACATCTTCGCCGAGGTCTGGCGCTTTGCGGCGATGCAGAGCCCGCCCGCGCAGGCCGAGTCGTTCATCGGCCTGGCCGGCACCGGCGACCTCGTCGCCACCGCACTGGCCCCGCAGTCGCGCAACCGCCGCGCCGGCGAGCTGCTGGGCGACGGCGTCCCGGCCGCCGAGATCCCCGAGCGGATCGGGCAGGCCGTCGAGTCGCTGGAGTCCGTCCCGCTGCTCGCGCAGCCCTCGCAGCGCGCCGGCGTCGACGCCCCGGTGACGAAGGGCCTGGCCGCCCTCATCGGCGGCGACCTGCCCGCTCGACGGCTGGGTCGGTCTCGTGCGCACCACCGTCCCGCCGCCGGCGCGCTTCCGCCGCGCGCCCGGTGACGGCGCTGCCCGCGACGGCTGGTGGGCGCGCATGCGGGCGCGCTGGACGCCTGGCGCGAGGACGCCGCGTGCAGCGGACGCTCGATGCCGCTGCCGACTGACCCGGGCCCGGACGCGTCAGCCCGTGCCGCTGGCCACGCGCTCGAGGTGCACGAGGTACGCGAGCGCGACGGCGACGACGATCAGCGTCAGGACGAACTTCCAGCCGAAGCTGCGAAACCACTCCTTCACGGCTGCCCCCCGCGTTCGGCGAGCGTCGTGACGACCGCCTCGTAGACGCCGGCGCCGTAGCTGGCCTCGGAGACCCGGACGTTGGGCGGCCGCCGAGCGCCGCGCGGATCGACGGGTCGTGCGTCGAGCGCGTTGGCCATCAGCCAGAACGTGCCGACCGCGGCGGCCATCTGCGAGGTCCTCGCGCGAGTCGCCGCAGGCGATGCGTCTGCGCCGGGTCGTGCCCGCGTGCACGCTGGTGGAAGCGGACGCCCGGCCGCCTTGGAGACCGTGGCGGGGACGCAGGTGGTAGGCGCGCACCTGCTCGAGCGCCGCGAGCGCCGGCGAGCGGCGGTGGACGCCGCCGTTGTCGATCAGGCGCAGCGTCCCCAGGCCGTGCTCGGCGAGCAGCGCGTCGGCCTCCTCGATGTCGACGAGGCCCGCGCAACAGGTGGCTGACCTCGCGGCCCGGCGCCACGGGTGGTGCTCCTCCAGGCGTCCGGCGAAGTGGTCGAGCAGCAGCTCCGGTGCGCCCGCTCGCGGATCTGCTCGTGGATCGTCCGGTCCGGCCGCGGCTGCCACTCGCCGGTCAGCCAGTGCGACCTCGCCGTCGAGCACGACGCCCGCGCCCGCCTCGAAGACGCACGGCGGTCTGCCCGAAGAGGCGGGCCATGTCGACGATCGCCGTGCTGGCGGCGGCCCGTGACGATGCACAGCTCGACGCCGGCGCGGGCGCACGCCTCGACGGCGCGCGGCGCCGAGCAGGCTCGGCTTCTTGTCCGCCGCCGAGGAAGAGCTTCCCGCCGGGGCCGAGCAGGGTTCCGTCGAGGTCGACGTAGACGCAGCGCAGCACGACGCCAGCTATCGGCCTCCGCGCCTGAACCGGCCGGGCACGGCGTCGACGGCCGCGCCGCGCGCTACCGTCGGCGCCGCATGGCCACCGTCCCGACCCCCTCCGCGACGTCGGGCCCGGACCCCGACGATCCGTGGCACGCGCTGCTGGAGGTGGGCCGCGACGGACGAGCGCCTCGTCCGCGAGGCCTTCGAGGGCCCGCGCGACGCGCGCACCGTCCCGATCCCGGACGCCTGCACCCGCTCGTGCGCGAGGCCCTCGCAGCGTCGCGGCATCGAGCGCGCTCTACCGCCACCAGGCCGCAGGCGCTGCGAGGCGCGCGTGGGAGGGGCCGACGATCGTCACGACCGGCACCGCGTCCGGCAAGTCGCTGTGCTTCACGCTGCCGACGCTCGACGTCCTGCTGCCGCGACCCGAAGGCGCGCGCGATCTACCTGTACCCGACGAAGGCGCTGGCCCAGGACCAGGCCCGCGTCGCTCAACGCTTCGGCCTGCACGACGCAGGTGCGCCCCGCGATCTACGACGGCGACACCCGCCAGGAGGACCGCCGCGCGATCCGCAAGCGCTCCAACCTCATCCTCACGAACCCCGACATGCTGCACATGGGCGTGCTGCCCCACCACCGGCTGTGGGGCGACGTCTTCGCCAACCTCGCGGTCGTCGTGGTCGACGAGGCGCACGTCTACCGCGGCGTCTTCGGCTCGCACGTGGCCAACGTCCTGCGCCGCCTGCGCCGGATCGCCCACGCCTACGGGACCGAGCCGCGCTTCCTGCTGGCGTCCGCGACGATCGCCAACCCGGTCGAGCTGGCCGAGCGCCTGACGGGCCTGGAGCGACATCACGCTCGTCGACGAGGACGGCGCGCCGGGCGCCCGCCGGCAGATCGCGATGTGGAACCCGCCGCGTCGTCGACGAGGCGCTGCAGACCCGCGGCAGCGCGCTGGGCGAGGCGGCTGAGATCGTCGCCGACCTCGTCCGCGAGGGCGCGCGGACGATCTGCTTCATCAAGTCGCGCAAGGGCGTGGAGCTCGTCGCCAAGCTCACCCGCGAGCGCCTGGACCAGCACCAGGCCGAGCGCGTGGCGCCCGTACCGCGCCGGCTACACCCCGCAGCAGCGCCGCGAGCTGGAGGCGAAGCTCACCAACGGCGACCTGCTGGCGGTCATCACGACGGACGCCCTGGAGCTCGGCATCGACATCGGCGCGCTCGACGCCTGCGTCGTCGTGACGTTCCCCGGGACGGTCGCGTCGCTGCGGCAGATGTGGGGCCGCGCCGGCCGCCGCGGCCGCGGCCTGGCGGTCTACGTCGCCGGGCGACGACGCGCTGGACCAGTTCTTCTGCCGCCACCCCGACGAGTTCCTCGACCGGCCGGTCGAGTCGGCGATCCTCGACCACGAGAGCGAGGAGATCCACGCGCGCGCACCTGCTCTGCGCCGCGCACGAGGGCCCGATCGACCCGGTCGCCGACGCCGAGACGCTCGGCCCGCGCTGCGCGCCGCGTGCGAGGCGCTCGTCTCCACCGGGCGACCTCGTCGAGCGCCGCGGCCGCTTCGTCCTGCGCGCGGCCGAGGACTTCCCGGCCGCGCGCGTCTCGCTGCGCAGCGCCGTCGCCCGACAGCGTCGCGATCGTCGACACGGCATCGGGCGAGCTGCTCGGGACGGTCGAGTCACGCCCGCGCGCACACGACCGTCCACGACGGGGCGATCTACCTGCACCTGGGGCGCTCCTACGAGGTGCGACGAGCTCGACCTCGACGGGCGCCGCGCGCTCGTGCACCCGTTCGACGGCAACTGGTACACGCAGCCCAAGAAGGAGACCGACACCTTCGTCGAGCGGCTGCTCGACCGGCGCGACACGCTGGGCGTGACGCTCAGCTACGGCGTCGTCACCGTCACCGACAGGCGCATCGCCTACCAGCGCAAGCGGCTGCCGCGACCACGAGGTCATCGACCTGCAGACGCTCGACCTGCCGCCGATCGCGTTCACCACGCGGGCGCTCTGGTACGAGCTCGCCGGCGACCGTGCTGCGACGACGTGCCCGCGGACGTCCTGCTCGGCGCGCTGCACGCGGTGGAGCACGCGCAGATCGCCGTGCTGCCGCTGATCGCGATGTGCGACCGCTGGGACATCGGCGGCCTGTCGACCAACCTGCACCCGCAGACGGGCGGGCCGGCGATCTTCATCTACGACGGGCACCCCGGCGGGATCGGCATCACGCGGCAGGGCTACGCCGGGTTCGAGCGGCTGGTCGGGGACGCCTACCGGCTGATCGCCGAGTGCCCGTGCGAGTCCGGTTGCCCGTCCTGCGTCCAGTCGCCCAAGTGCGGCAACCTCAACGAGCCGCTGCACAAGCGCGGCGCGCTCGAGGTGCTCTCGCGGATGCTCGCCTGCGGGCCTGCGAGCTGACGGCGCCCGAAACTGCCCGCATCCTGCGGGGTTCGTGGCCCAAAGGTGCGCAAGCCTGCCCAAACGCTTCCGTGTCGTCGCCGGTCGTCGAACCTTCCGACCATGCCGAGGCGTGGGCAGAGGCTGGCGACGACGTTTGCGGTGACGACCCTGGTGGGCGTCGCGTCAGCAGGCCCGGCCGCCGCCGCCGTCCGGCGGCGGGGCGTCGGCCTCCCAGGCGGGCGTCGGGGCCGGTGGCGTGGAGTACGGCACCGCGGTCCGGCGTCCGGAACCTCCGCGGGCCACGCGCTTTGAGATCGGGCCGCGGACGATCACCGCCGGGGCCGCGCCGAGGATCCTCGTGCGCGTGGACGCCGACGAGGGCTCGGGGGTCCGGGCGCGGATCGTGTTCGTGCCGGTGTCCGGGAGCCGCGGGCGGACGGTCACGCTGACGCTCGGCCGGATGCGCTCCGGACGACTGGTCCGCGTCGCGTGGCCCGCCGGCAAGGTCCTGCGTCCTGGCCGCTACGTCGTGCGCCTGCACGCGACGGACGCTGCGGGACGGCCGCTACGGCGCGACCGCCGCGCTCCGGGCCGCACGACGCTGACGGTCAAGCCGAAGCCGGAGCCGAAGCCGAAGCCGAAGCCCGCCCCTGCGACCACCGGTGCGGCCGGTCCCGGCCCCCGGATCCACCCCCGTCGCCGGCCTCTTTCCGGTACGCGGCGCGTATCGCTTCGGCGACGGCTTCGGGGTCGGGCGTCCCGGGCACCGCCATCAAGGGGTCGACATCGCGGCGGCGATGGGGACCCCTGTCGTCTCGCCCACCCCCGGCACGATCCGCTTCGTCGACTTCCAGGCGTCCGCCGCCGGTGAGTACGTCGTCGAGCGTCTTGCCGACGGGCGCGACATCTTCCTCGCCCACTGCGTGCGGCACTCGACGGCCGTCCGCGTCGGGCAGGTCGTGGCGGCCGGCCAGCGCCTGTGCGATGTCGGCAGCACGGGCGACTCGTCCGGACCGCACCTGCACTTCGAGCTCTGGCCGCAGGGCTGGCGTGATGTGGCCGGCACGTCTCCGGTGGACCCGCTCGCGCAGCTGCGCCGCTGGGCCGCCGGGAGCTGAGACCGCCTCTGCCGCGTCGCTCAGCCTCCGAAGGGGACGTCGACGCGCACCTGCACGAACCCGAGCTCTGACCGCACCCCCACCGTCGTGGTCCCCAGCGCGCTCAGCACGGCCCGGTCACGGACCGGGAGGCCCAGCCGGTCCACGAGGAGCCCGGCCAGGGCCGTCGGGGTCAGGACCGCCCTGAAGCCCGCCGACGGGGGTGTCGGCCGCCACCTGCGACGGCGGCTGCGCGTCGACGACCGCCTGCACGTCGGTGTCCGCGTCCGTGGAGGCGACGAAGACCCCGTCCCGCACCGCGAGCACCGCGAGCGGCGAGCCGTCCTGCATGACGGTGTAGCGGAACTCGCCGTCGTCCCGGATCGACAGGCCGCCGGTGGCTGAGCCGAGGCCGAGCGATCCCGCGATCCCCGCCAACTGCCCGAGGCGCCCGAGCCGCGAGAGGGCGTCGCGCAGCGCCACCTCGTCGCTCGTCGGCGCCCGCAGGGTCACCACGCCGTCCCCGGGCAGCGTCACCGTGGCGTCCTGCGTGAGCGTTCCGATGACGTCTGCGTCCAGGTCGACGCGCACGGTTCGCTTGAGCAGGTCGCGCACCTTCGTGTAGGTCGCCACGCTCCCTGGCGACAGCAGCTGCCCCGCCCGGAGCGCGACGCCGATCACGGCCCGCGGGTTGCGCACTGCGACGACGACCGGCGCGTCGCCCAGGAGCTCAGGTGCCTCGCGCCCGGCGGCGACCGGCAGATCGGCGTCCACGAGCTGCGCCTCGTCCGTGCGGACCCGGGCGCGCAGGTGCGCCCCTTCCTCGTCGACGGCGACGGCGACCCCCGCGCCCGTGACCGCCGCCACCCACGCCAGGTCCGTCGCTTCGGGCATCCGCGCCGCGACGGCCGCGCGCAGGACGCGGCCGCTGACGGCGACCCGCACGAGCGCCTTGGCCGATGACAGACCCGAGCGCGCGTCGGTCGCGAAGATCGCCGGCGTCAGCCCGCCGGTCCTCCCGGTGCGTAGGCGGCGGGCGACGGCCGCCTTCAACGTCGGCAGGCTCGAAGCGGTCACCAGCACCGCGGTCGCGGGCTGCGTACACGGTGCGCCCGCGCGAGTACAGCGCCCAGTTGCGGTACGGGCCGTCCTCGGTCAGCTCACCTGACTGCGTCTTGGCGCCGAGGAGCTCCATGAGCGCGGCACCGTCCGGGACGACCCATGCGCCGACCGTCTGCGCGCTTGCGCCGAGACCGACACGCGCCAGGACGACCGGCGAGCCGGCGAGCGCCGCGCCCTCGTCGGCGATCCCCACGCCGGCGCGCTCGCCGAGCAGCGTCCCGACCTGCGCGAGGATCTCGTCGGCACCGTCGATCTGCCCCAGGGCGTCCAGTGCGCTGCGCAGCGGGCCCTGGGTGGAGTCGGTCTGCGCGACCGCGACAAGGCCCGCGGACCGCGGGACGTACCGCAGCGCCTCGGTCAAGGGGTCGGCGATCGTCAGCGTCGTGCTGCGCGCGCCCCGCGAGCGCTCCTGGGGACCGGAGCAGGAGAGCACGAGCACGATGAGCAGCAGCCCCGCGATGAGAGCCGACACGGCGAGAAGGCGGGGACGGGTCACGTGGCGCCGACGGTAGACGGTCCGTGCGGCTGCAGACAAGCGGCACCCCGTGTGCGCCCGCCGACCCCATGCCCCCGATCGGGGGATATCCCCCGCCGTGGTTGGGCGGGGTGCGTAGAGTCGAAGGCATGGAGCCCGCGACCGCCGCACGCCACCTGCGCCCCGTCGCCGACGATCCCGCCGTCATCGTGTTGGCCGACGCGCAGACGCAGACCGAACGGGCGCTCATCAGCGGCTGGGCCGCCAAGCACCACCCACGGGCCACCGTGATGCTCAGCGGGGACCCGGCCCTCGCCGACCGCCTGCGTCACGACGACGACCCGCTCGTCCTCCCGGTCCGCGTCACGTGGCTGCCGCGTGAGCGCGACGGTGGGCGCCAAGCCCGGGCCGCAGACCTCTTGGCGCTGACGAACCCGCACCGTCCGTGGTCGTCCTTGCAGGCGCGCATCGCCCGCCGGGAGCCCGACCGGGCCCGCGTCACCTGCGGCGAGGGTGCCCGCGCAGGCGAGCTGCGCGAGCGTTTCGGCCGTGTCAGCGCAGCCGAGGGGGACGAGGCCTTCACCGCCTTCGTCCAGCGCGAGGCGACCGTCACCGTCGAGCGCTCAGAGCGCGCCGTCGTCGGGGACCGCTACAAGGTGCCGCGCCTCGTGGCCGAGCAGATCACCGCGTCGGATCGCTTCCGTGAGGAGGTGGGCCGGCTCGCGGACCGCCTCGGCCGTCCGGCGGCCGACGTGATGGTCGACGCGGAGGGCTGCCTGCGCGAGCTCGTCGCCGTGCAGAGCCGCCTGGCCATCGACACGTTCCGGCTCGTCATGAGCCCGCTGCACGCTCGCGCCTGGGACGTGGAGGTCGACGTGGAGTCCCTCGAGCGGCTGCGCGAGCTCAACCGCAAGCACGCGCTCGTCTTTCTGCCGTCGCACCGCTCCTACTCGGATCCGCTCGTGCTGGCGGACGTGCTCGCCGAGCACGACTTCCCCCGCAACCACACGCTGGCCGGCGGCAACATGTCGTTCTGGCCCATCGGCCCGCTCGGCAAGCGCGCCGGCCTGGTCTTCATCCGGCGGACCTTCGGCGACGACGCGATCTACAAGCTCGCCGTCCGCGAGTACTTCGGCTACCTCGTCGCCAAGCGCTTCAACATCGAGTGGTACCTGGAGGGCGGCCGGACACGCACCGGGAAGCTGCGCCCGCCGCGCTTCGGGCTCCTGCGCTACCTCGTGCGCGCGCTGGAGGACGAGCGGACCGAGGACGTGATCATGGTCCCGGTCTCCATCGTCTACGACCAGCTCTCGGAGGTCGGCGCGATGGCCGAGGAGCAGGTCGGCGCGAAGAAGCAGGGCGAGGGTCTGCGCTGGTTGGCCGACTACGTCCGCGCCCAGCGGCACACGATCGGTGGCGCCCAGGTGCGCTTCGGCGACGCCTTCTCGCTGCGTGAGGCGCTGGACGAGACGGGGAGGGACGGGCTGCAGCTCGAGAAGGTCGCCTTCCGCGTGCTGGACGGCATCAACCGCGCGACGCCGATCACCTCCACCTCGCTCGTGACGTTCGCGCTGCTGGGCAGCCGCGACCGGGCCTTCACGCTCGAGCAGGTCGGTCGGGTCATCGCGCCGCTGCTGGACATCGTCGAGGAGCACGAGATCCCCGGCCCGGTCCAGGGGCTGCGACAGGAGCACGGTGTCCGCAACACCCTCCGCCAGCTGCAGGCCGCCAACGTCGTGCAGTGCTGGGACGGGGGGACCGAGCCGGTCTGGTCGATCGTGCCGGGCCGCCATCACGTCGCGGCCTTCTACCGCAACGGCGTCCTGCACCACTTCGTCAACCGCGCGATCGTCGAGCTTGCGATGTTGAAGCTCGCCCAGGGCGGCCCCGAGAGCGACCCCGTCGACACGGCATGGGACGACGCGCTGGCCATCCGCGACCTGTTGAAGTTCGAGTTCTTCTTCGCCGACAAGGCGACGTTCCGCGCCGAGCTCGGGGTGGAGCTGAGCCGCTTCGCGGGCGACTGGCGCCAGCTCGCCGGCGATCCGTTCAAGGTCGCCGAGGTCTTCGCGGCGACGCCGACGTTCGTCGCCCACCGGTCACTGCGCGCGTTCCTCGATGCGCAGTTCGTCGTCGCCAGGCAGCTGGCCGCGCGGAACCCACGCGTGGGGGTGGAGAAAGGGCAGTTCCTGGACGAGTGCCTCGGGGTCGGACGTCAGCTGCTGCTGCAAGGTCGCCTGCACGGCCCGGAGTCCGTGTCGCAGGAGCTGTACGCCGCCGCGCTGCAGCTGGCGGCCAACCGCGACATCGTCGATCCCGGCCGGGACGAGGTGCGTTCCGCGCGCGAGGCCTTCCTCGCCGAGATCGAAGAGGTCCTCGGCCGCGTCGCGCACATCGGGCGGCTGGACGCCGAACGCCTTCAGGCGGTGCTCGGCGCGTGACCGACATCGACGGTCTCGTCCGCCTCATCCACGCCAGCCCGAAGGGCCCTGGCGTCGCAGCCTTCTTCGACTACGACGGCACCGTCATCAGCGGCTACTCGGCCACCGCCTTCTACCGCCATCGGATCCTCTCGCTGCAGCTCGGGCCGGTGGAGCTCGTGCGCACGCTGCTGCACAGCGTCCGCGGGATCACGACCGAAGAGGAGTTCGCCGCCTTCCTCGAGTTGTCGCTGGCGGCCTGGAAGGGCCGCACGATGCAGGAGATGCAAGAGCTGGGCGACCGGCTCTTCAAGCACGACATCGCCGGCCGGCTGCACCCTGAGACATGGCGTCTCGTCCAGGCCCACAAGGCCATGGAGCACACGGTCGTGATGGCGTCGTCGGCCACGAGCTTCCAGGTCGAGCCGATGGCTCGCGAGCTCGGGGCGCACCACGTCCTGTGTACGCAGCTGGAGGTCGTCGACGGCATGATCACCGGCCGGACGACGGGCTTTGCGATGTGGGCGGGCGGCAAGGCTGCGGCCGTGCATCGTCTGGCCGACGCCGAGGGACTGGACCTGCCGGCGTCCTTTGCCTACTCCAACGGCCATGAAGACGTCGGGTTCCTGTCGACGGTGGGCCATCCGGTGGCGATCGGCCCTGACGACGGCCTGGCCAGGATCGCCCGGGAACGCGACTGGCCGACCCTGCGCGTCGACGGTCGCGGCGGGACCCCGGGGCCGGTGGACGTCGTGCGCACGGCCGCCTTCTACGGCGGGCTGGCCGGCGCGTTCGGCACGGGAATCGGTCTGGGGCTCCTGAACCGCTCCCGCGAGACGCTCGTGAACATCACCGGCGGTGTCGGCGCGGACGTCTCGCTGGCGGTCGCCGGCATCGACGTGCAGATCGTCGAGGGTGCAGAGCACCTGTGGGGTGCGCGACCGTGCGTCTTCGTCTTCAACCACCAGTCCAAGATCGACCCGATCCTCCTGATGAAACTCCTGCGCGGTGGCTTCACGGGGGTCGCGAAGAAGGAGGCGGCGAACGTCCCGGGCTTCGGTCAGTTCTTCCGGCTGGCCGGGGTGGCCTTCATCGATCGCGCCGACACGGGCCGCGCGCGCGAGGCGATGGAGCCGGCTGTCGCGAAGCTGCGCGCCGGGACCTCGCTCGTCATCGCACCGGAGGGAACGCGGTCGCCGACCCCACGCCTCGGTGCCTTCAAGAAGGGTGCCTTCCACCTGGCCATGCAGGCCGAGGTCCCGATCGTGCCGATCGTCATCCGGAACGCCGGCGAGGTCATGTGGCGCGGCGCCCAGACCGTCCGCCCCGGTCGTGTGGAGGTCGTCGTCCTGCCGCCGGTCGACACGACGGACTGGGCGGCGGCCACGGTCGCCGATCACGCCGACGAGGTCCGCGAGCAGTTCGTCGCGACGCTCGAGGCGTGGCCGACCGACCGGGAGCCGGTCCGATGACGCGCGAGATCCGCGTCGCGGTCCTGGGAGGCGGGTCGTGGGGGACGACGGTCGCCGCGCTGGCGGCCGGCAACACCGCCGCGGTCCTGTGGGCACGCGACGCCGACACCGCCCGGGAGGTGCAGGAGCAGCACACGAACTCCCGCTACCTCGACGACCGGCAGCTCCCTGACCGCCTGGAGGGGACCGCGGACATCGAGGAGGCCGTCGCCTCGGCCGACGTCGTCGTCATGGGCGTCCCCTCGCACGCGATGCGCGAGACGCTGGAGGCGGCCGCGCCGTACATCCGGCCCTGGGTACCGGTGCTCTCGCTCGCCAAGGGCCTGGAGGCGAAGACCCGGCTGCGCTGCACCCAGGTCATCTCCGAGGTGCTGCCCGGCCATCCGGTGGGCCTCATGGCCGGCCCGAACCTCGCCCGCGAAGTCCTCGACGGGATGGCGGCGGCTGCGGTCGTCGCGATGCCGGACGACCGCGTCGCGCAGTCGCTGCAGCAGCTCTTCGTCTCCCGTCGCTTTCGCGTCTACCGCAACGACGATCTGCTGGGCTCCGAGCTCGGCGGCGTCCTGAAGAACGTCATCGCGATCGCCGCGGGGATGGCCGAGGGCCTTGGCGTCGGCGACAACACGCGGGCGATGGTGCTGACGCGCGGGCTGGCCGAGATGACCCGGCTGGGTGAGGCGATGGGCGGCCAGGCGCGGACGTTCGCGGGGCTGACCGGCCTGGGCGATCTCATGGCGACGTGCATGAGCCCCCAGTCGCGCAACCGGCGTGTCGGCGAGGAGCTGGCGCGCGACAAGACGCTGGAGCAGGTGATCGACGAGATGAAGCAGGTGGCCGAGGGCGTGAAGACCGCGCGGCCCGTGATGGAGCTCGCGCAGGAGTACGACGTCGTCCTCCCGATCTGCACGGAGGTGGACGCCGTCGTGAACGAGGGTCGCCATCCGCGCGACGCCTACCGTGGCCTCCAGCGGGCCGCCGCCCGCGCCGAGCATCACGGCGTGGCGTAAGTGCGATGCTGGCCCCGCTGGGAATTGCCCGACCTTGATGACCATGGGAAGTGAATGCTGATGAGTGACAACCACGCCGCATGGGGTCAAGCCCGTGAGATGAACCCGATCGAAGCGCTCATGTGGCGCGCGGAGGGGGACCCGCGACTGCGGTCGACGATCACGTCGCTGGAGCTGCTGGACACCACGCCGGACTGGGACCGCTTTCTCGCCGCTCACGAGTGGGCCACGCGTCTGGTCCCCCGATTCCGCCAGCGCGTCGTCGAGCCGTCGCTGGGCATGGGCGTCCCGACCTGGGTCGTGGACCCGCACTTCGACATCCACTACCACGTGCGCCGTCTGCAGCTGCCCACCGGAGGTGGCTGGGCCGACACGCTGCATCTCGCCGAGCAGCTGGCGATGACGCCGTTCGACCGCTCGCGCTCGCCGTGGGAGGCGACGCTCATCGAGGGTCTGCCGGACGGCGCCGCGGCCTACCTCCTCAAGCTGCATCACGCCACGACGGACGGCCTCGGGGCGGTGCAGCTGCTCGGCATGCTGCACTCGTCGACGCGCGAGCCGAACGACGACAAGCCGCAGCCCGACGCGCCCGACCACGAGTACACGACCCCTGCCGGTCTGCTGAGCCGGCAGCTCTCGCGCGAGGCGGTCGGCATTCCCGGCGTGGCGCTGCGCACCGCCGGCCGGGCGGCGAAGGCGATGCAGGATCCCGGGGGCGCGGTCACGCGGGCGGCGCGGTTCGGAGCGTCCCTGCGCCGCGTCATGGCCGATCCCGACAGCGACGGTTCGCCCCTGCTGGCCGAGCGCTCCCTGTCGTGGCGCTTCACGACGCTGGACATCCCGTTTGCACGGCTGCGCGCGGCGTCCAAGACGGCGGGCGGGTCGCTCAACGATGCCTTCGTGGCGGCGCTGCTCGGCGGGTTCCGGCGTTATCACGAGGAGCTCGGCTCGCCGATCGACACGATGCCGATCGCGATCCCGATCTCGGTGCGCAAAGCCGACGACGCCGAAGGCGGCAACCAGTTCGCAGGCGCCCGCCTGGTCGCGCCCGTCGGGATCGTCGATCCGAAGGAGCGGATCGTCGCGATCGGCGAACTCGTCCGGCGGGCCCGGGCCGAGCCGGCGGTCGCGGCCCTCGGCCTCGTGGCCCCTGCGCTCTCGCGCCTGCCGCCGCCGCTCATCTCGCAGCTCGCCGGCGGTCTCACGCGGGCCAACGATCTGCAGGCGAGCAACGTCCCCGGTCTGCGGGAGGACCGCTACATCGCCGGTGCCCGCATCGTTCGTGCCTACGGCTTCGGACCGCTGCCCGGGTGCGCGACGATGATCACGCTCGTCTCGCACGGGGACCTGTGCTGCATCGGCGTGAACGTCGATCCGGCGGCGGTCACCGACGGCCCGCGGTTTGAGCGGTGCCTGCACGAAGGGTTCGACGAGGTCCTGAGCCTCGTGCCGAAGCCGAAGACCGAGGCGGCCAAGCCGGCGGCCGCGAAGCCGAAGGCATCAGCCAAGCCGGCGGCCGCGAAGCCGAAGACGGCGGCCAAGCCGAGGGCGGCGGCCAAGCCGAGGGCGAAGCCCGCAGCGGCCAAGAAGCCCGCCGGCTGAGTCGCCGTGGTTGCAGCCCGTTCCGAGATCCGGAACCAGCTGCAACCAGGCGACGATCATGGCGCTGCGTAGAGCGCCTCGATCTCCTCGCGGTACTTCTCTGCGATGGGCTTGCGCTTGAGCTTCATCGTCGGCGTGAGCTCTGTCCCGCCCGGCATCCACTCGTCCCCCAGGATCGCGAAGCGCTTGATCTGCTCCACGCGGGCGAGGTGGCTGTTGGCCCCGTCGACCGCGTCAGAGAGCATCGCGCGGACGCGCTCGTCGGCGGCAAGCTCGGTGGAGGTGGCACCCTCCATGCCCAGTTCCTTTGCCGCCGCCGGCACGGCGTCCGGGTCCAGGACGAGGAGCGCCACGTTGTAGGGCCGTCCGTCGCCGACGCACAGGGCCTGGCCGATGAGCGGATGGGCGCTCTTCAGGTGCGACTCGATGTTCGCCGGGGACATGTTCTTGCCCGCGGCGTTGATGATGAGCTCCTTCTTGCGATCGACGATCCGGACGTAGCCGTCGTCGTCGATCTCCGCGATGTCGCCGGTCAGCAGCCAGCCGTCGTCGCTCATCGTCTCGGCCGTCTTCTCGGGTTGGCCGCGGTAGCCGCGCATGACGGTCTCGCCGCGGACCTCGAGCTCTCCGTCGGGCGCCAAGCGGATGTCGACGCCCGGGATCGCGACCCCGACCGTGCCGATCCGGTTCGCGCCGAGCGGATTGATCAGCGCGCAACAGGAGGTCTCCGACATGCCCCACAGCTCGACGACGGGGACGCCGATCGCGGCGAAGAACGCAAGCAGTCCGGCGGGGGACGGGGCGGCCCCGACGACGATCCAGCGCGCCTTGTCCAGGCCGAGCTTCTCGCGGAACTTCGACAGGACGGCCGCGTCGAGCTGCGCGTGCGCGGCGGCGAGTGCGTCGGGGACCGGCTCTGCGGTGTTGCGCAGCGTCGCGACCTGGTCACCGACCTCGAGCGCCCTGGCGATGCCGTCGCGCTTGGCGGCGTCCGTCTCCGCTGCGATGCCGGCGTCGAGCGCTGCCTTGAACTTCTCCCAGATCCTCGGGACGGCACCCCAGATCGTCGGTCGCACCTCGTGCAGGGCGGGCAGCAGCTGGGAGGGGTCGGCGACGAAGGTGACGGTCATGCCGAAGACGAACGACTGGTAGTACGTCGCCCAGCGGTCGGCGATGTGGGCGGCCGGCAGGAAGGAGACGGTCCGGTCTCCGGGCTGCAGCGGCAGCACGGCGTGGGTCCCGCGCAACTCGGCCAGGACGTTGCGGTGGGTGAGCTCCACGCCCTTTGACGGTCCGGTCGTCCCCGAGGTGTAGATGAGCGTGATGACGTCGTCCCCCTGGACCGCCCGCCAGGCCGAGGCGAAGTCGAACCCCTCGGCTCCCGCGGCCTCCACGTCGGCGAGGGACACGGTGCCCTGCACGTCGGCGTCGAGGCAGACGACGTGCTCGACGGCGGTTCCGGTCGCGGCCGCGACCACGCGCTCGGCGAACTGCCCCTCGCAGATGACCACGCGGTTGCCCGCGTTGGCGAAGAGCAGGCTGATCTCGTCCGATGGCAGGGTGTTGTAGACGGAGAAGGGCGTCGCGCCCAGGTGCATCGCAGCCGTGTCGACCAGCGCGAACTCGGGCCGGTTGGTCATCATGAGCGCGACGGCATCACCGCGACCGACGCCGAGCGCGGCCAGGCCCGCCGCGATCCGTTGCACGCGCTGCCCGTATTGCGCCCAGGTCAGCTCGGTCGTGCCGCCGACGGTCCGCAGCGCGAGGGTGTCGGGGTACCGGCCGACCGTCGCCTGGAACAGCTCGCAGAGCGTGGCCACCTCCGTCAGCGGGTTCTCGACGGTGGGCGGGGTCTCCTGGGACAGGGTCACGGCGCAGCTCCTCGGGCGGTGTCGGACAGCGGTCTCTAAGAAGCCTCTCATGCAATGCCTGCCCGTGGCGAGGTCCAGCGCAAGGTGGGCGTCAATGTACGCATGCGTAACCCCTCCGACGGATCGATGTACAGTCGTGCACATGAATCGACGGATCAAGACCGTGGTCGTCGGCGCCGGCTTCTCCGGGCTCGGCGCCGCCATCCGCCTGCGACGCGCCGGGCACCGCGACTTCGCCGTGCTGGAGCGCTCGCCCGACGTCGGCGGCACCTGGTGGGACAACACCTACCCCGGCTGTCGCTGCGACGTCCCTTCGAACCTCTACTCCTACTCGTTTCTGCCCAACCCCGAGTGGCCCGAGACGTTTTCACCCCGGGAGGAGATCCAGGCCTATCTGCGGCGGTGCGCCGAGCAGGAAGGCGTGCTGGAGCACATCCGCTTCGGCGTGTCGCTCGAGCGCGCTGCGTGGGACGAGGACGAGGCCGCCTGGCGTCTGAGCACGAGCGCCGGCGAGCTGCTGGCCGAGCGGCTGATCACCGGCACCGGCGGGCTCGTCGAGCCCAAGCTGCCGCAGATCGACGGGCTGGAGCGCTTCTCCGGGCCGATCGTCCACACCGCCCGCTGGGATCACGCCCTTCCGCTGGAAGGCAGGCGGATCGGCGTCGTCGGCACCGGATCCTCCGCGATCCAGGTCATCCCGGAGCTCGCGAAGGTCGCGGGTCACCTGGACGTCTTCCAGCGCACGCCCGCGTGGGTGCTGCCGCACCTCAACCGCCGCACGTCGCCGCTGGAGCGCGCGCTCTTTCGGCGCATCCCGCTGCTCCAGCGTCTGGACCGCGGCTTCATCACCGCGTACATGGAGCTGACGAACCTCGTCATGACGCGGCGCCCGGGCGCGATGCGGGGGGCCGAGAAACTCGCGGCCTGGCACCTGCGTCGCCAACTTCCCGACAATCCGGAGCTGCACGCGGCCCTCACGCCCGACTACCGCCTGGGCTGCAAGCGCATCACGCTCTCCAACCACTACCTGCGGAGTTTCGCCAAGGAGCACGTGGAGCTCGTGACGGACGGCATCACGCACGCGACGGAGCGTGGTCTCGTGACGCGCGACGGGACGGAACATGCGCTCGACGTGCTCGTCCTGGGCACCGGCTTCCAGGTCACGGAGATGCCGGCTGCCGCCCGCGTCGTGGGCCGGGATGGCCGGACCCTGCAGGAGGTCTGGCAGGGAGCGCCGGAGGCCTACCTCGGGACGACGATCGCCGGCTTCCCGAACCTCTTCACGTTGCTGGGACCGAACACCGGGCTCGGGGCCGGCTCGATCGTCACGATGATCGAGGCCCAGCTGGACTACACGATGGCCTGCCTGGGCGCCTTGGACGACGGCGGGCTCCAGACCATCGAGCCGCGGGAGGAGGTGCAGAGCACGTTCAACGCCGAGGTCCAGCGTCGCAGCGACGGGACGGTCTGGCTGAGCGGTGGCTGCCAGTCCTGGTACCTGGCCGAGGACGGCCGCAACGTCACGCTCTGGCCCGATCTCATGGCCGCCTTCGAGCGGCGGACCCGGGCCTTCGACATCGGCGACCACGTGGTGAGGACCGCCGATGACCCCGAGCCGGTGCCGGTCACGGCCTGATCCGGCGCACCGAAAGCCCGGGCGCAGGCGCCACGCCGGGCCCGTTCGCAGCCGCGCCACCCCCCGGCCCGTACTTCTGCACCCGCTATGGCAGGTACAGAAGTACGGTCACGGCGGGACCGGGCCGTCCACGACCCGGCCCGTGTGCGCAGGCGCCACCCCCCGGCCCGTACTTCTGCACCCGCTATGGCAGGTACAGAAGTACGGTCTCGGCCGGTCGGACCGTCCACGACCCGGCCCGTGTGCGCAGGCGCCACCCCCCGGCCCGTACTTCTGCACCCGCTATGACAGGTACAGAAGTACGGTCACGGCGGGACCGGGCCGTCCACCAGCCGGCCCGTACTTCTGCACCCGCTATGGCAGATACAGAAGTACGGTCACGGTGGGCCCTGACCGTCCACGACCCGCCGCGGGTCAGAACTTCTCCCGCCGGACCGTGGTCTTCTTGCCCTTGATCGTCCCGGCCCTCAGCGCCGCGATGACCTGGTCGGCCGCAGCCTCGGGGACCTCCACGAGCGAAAAGCGGTCGGAGATCTGGATCGCTCCGATGTCCTTGCCGGTGATGTGCGACTCGCCCGTGATCGCGCCGACGAGATCCTGGGGACGGATGCCCCCGGTGCGCCCGCCCCCGATGAAGATGCGCGTCATCGGTGCGCCACCGGCCGCAGGACGCCGCGGCCCCTTCGGACCACCGCCCGGCCCGCCCGGTCCCCGCTTGCCCCTCGGGCCTCCCGACCCGCCGTCGTGCGTGGGGACCGACGCCTGGGGGATCTCGTCGGCCTCGTCCTCGCTGCCGCCCGTCGTCGCATCGTGCGCGAGCTTCACCGCGGCCAGCGCCACCTGCATGAGGTCGAACTCGTCCGTCAGGGTCTCGACGACGACGCTGACGTCGTCCAGGTCGTCCTCCATCAGCAGTTCGTGCAGCGCAGCGCGGGTGAGCTCCAGCCGCCGGGCCTGCAGGTCCGCGACGGTCGGCACCTTCTCGATCGTGATGCGCTGCTTCGTGACGCGCTCGATCGACTTGAGCATGCGGTGCTCGCGGGGCTCGGCGAGCGTGATCGCCACCCCCTCACGACCGGCGCGTCCGACGCGGCCGATGCGGTGCACGTACGCCTCGGGCGCTGCGGGCACGTCGTAGTTGACGACGTGGGTCAGCGTGTCGATGTCCAGCCCGCGCGCCGCGACGTCGGTCGCCACGAGCAGTTCGGCGGTCCCGCTGCGCAGCCGCTGCATGACGCGGTCGCGCTGCTCCTGGGTCATGCCGCCGTGCAGCGCCTCGGCGCGGTGACCGCGTCCGTTCAGCGTCTCGGTCAGCTGATCGACCTGATCGCGGGTGCGGCAGAAGACGATCGCCGCCGTCGGCTGCTCGACGTCAAGCACACGGCCGAGGGCGGCCGGCTTGTGGAAGCGGCTGACGATGAACGCGTTCTGCCGGACCTGGGGCGCCTCGCCGGCCGCCGTGGAGGCACGCTCGATCTGGATCCGGACGGGGTCCCGCAGGTGCTTGCGGGCCATCTTGTCGATGCGGGAGGGCATCGTCGCGGAGAAGAGGACGGTCTGACGGCCGGACGGCGTCTTTTCGAGGATCGCTTCGATGTCCTCGGCAAAGCCCATGTCGAGCATCTCGTCGGCCTCGTCGAGGACGACCATCTGCAGCCCCTCGAGCCGTAGCGTGTTGCGGCTGATGAGATCCAGGGCACGGCCAGGGGTCGCGACGACGACGTCCACGCCGCGTCCGAGCGCCTTGAGCTGACGGCCGACCGGCTGCCCGCCGTAGATCGGCAGGACGCGCGCGCCGAGGTCCTTGCCGTACTTGTGGACGGCCTCGGAGACCTGCACCGCAAGCTCACGCGTGGGGACGAGCACGAGCGCGAACGGGAACTTGCCCTCGCCGCCAGGCGGCATCCGCTGGAGGATCGGCAGCGCGAAGGCCGCCGTCTTGCCGGTTCCGGTGGCCGCCTGGCCGAGCAGGTCGCGCCCCTGGATGACCGGCGGGATCGCCTCGCGCTGGATCGGCGTGGGCTCTTCGTACCCGAGCGTCCCCAGCGCTGCGAGCAGCTCCGGGCGTAGCTCCAGATCGGAGAAGGAGGTGGTCGGCTCGTCGGCGGGCTGCTCGGTCATCCCCTTGATGGTCGCAGGCTGCCCGCCGTGGCCCGTGCTCCCTCATGACGGAGCCGCCCTCGCGCGCGGCGCGATAGCCTTACCCGCGTCGGCGCCTTAGCTCAGTTGGTAGAGCACTCGACTGAAAATCGAGGTGTCCCCAGTTCGAGTCTGGGAGGTGCCACTCACGCCCGGCCTGCGCGCCGGGCGTCGTGCGTCCCGGGGGCAGCATCCCGTGGCTGTGTGAGGGGGCGCACAGTGGTTCAAGTCGGTGTCTCCGGACGCCGATGTACGACGAAGTGGACGTACTTCGCCCAGACGACCCGACCCATGTCGCGGCCCTCCGGGATCCGGAGAGGCTGGCCCAGCTGGCCGCGACGCAGCTGCTCGACGGAGGTGCCCAGGTGGCCCTGGAGCGCTTCACGCGACTGGCGACCGGTCTCATCGGCGTCCCGGTCTCCCTCGTCTCCGTCGTCGCCGCCGACCGGCAGTACTTTCCCGCGACCGCCGGCCTGACGGGCTGGTCCGCCGAGGAGCGCCAGACACCGCTGAGCCACGCCTTCTGCCAGCACGTCGTCTCGACCGGCACGCTCGTCGTGGACGATGCGACCCTTCACCCGGTCCTCAAGGACAACCTCGCTGTCCCGGATCTCGCGGTTCGCGCCTACCTCGGTGTGCCGCTCGTCTCGGCCTCAGGGCACCGCCTGGGCGCCTTCTGCGCCATCGACGCGCAGCCGCGCGCCTGGACGGACACCGAACGGGACCTCATGGAGGACCTTGCCGCCGCCGTCAGCACCGACCTGCAGCTGCGCGCGCTGGCCTCGGCCCACGCCCACGCGGCCACGCACGACGCGCTGACCGGGCTTCCCAACCGCCGGCTGCTGATGTCAGAACTGCACAGGCGTCTGCTTCCCGACGCCGCGCCGAGCGTCCTTGCGATCCTCGACCTCGACGGCTTCAAGACCTACAACGACACCTTCGGTCACCTGGCCGGCGACGACCTCCTGGTACGGATCGGCGAACGCCTGCTCAACGAGAGCCAGCGGCTCGGCGGCCAGGCCTACCGGCTGGGCGGAGACGAGTTCTGCCTGCTCCTCCCGGCGGGCGACCGCACCGTCGACGTCGACGTCGACGTCGTGGCGGCGGCCATCGCCGAGCAGCACGAGGCCCAGCGGGTGACCGCGAGCGTCGGCAGCGTCCACCTGGTCGCCGGGATGTCGGTGTCCGAAGCCCTCGGTCGCGCCGACGAGCAGCTGTACGCCCGCAAGCGCGGGCGGGCCGGAGGTGGCGCCCCGGCGTCGGTCGAGGTGCTCCCGCGGGCGCTCACCGCACAACGTCCCGACCGCAGCGCGCCCTTGACACGACGCGGCCGACAGGGGCGGCGCTGGACGTCACCGACGCGCTGGGCCTGGTGGGCGAAGTCATCGCCGAAGTGCACCTGAGGACGCTGCGCGACCGCACGGATCGGTGGAACAGGACTCCCGGACCTGGGTCTGCTGTGCGTGCAGCGACGCCCATCGCGCCTGCGGTGCTCTATCGTGTCGGAGTGATGGTCGGCCCAGTCGCGCTCACGGCATCGCCTGCGCACGCTCCTCGCGTGCTGTTCGGCCGTGCCCGGGCCCGGTCGGGGTCTCATTCAGCCCTTCGCTGAAAGGGTGTCGCCAAGGGCCGTCGTCGGGCCCGCGTCACCTGTCAGGTAGCTCCACCGCGGCCCCACCGCGAGAGCCGCCGCAGCGCGCCTCGGTCTCAGCGAGGACGCGCCACGCCGGGAGCCTTCCCTGGCGCCCAGTCCGTCTCAGATCAGCGTCACCCCTCCAAGAACCGAAAGTCCCGAAGAAGCCCATGAGCCGCCAGATCAGCCTCGCCCTGACCCGCAACATCGGAATCTCCGCGCACGTCGACAGTGGGAAGACCACGACGACCGAGCGCATCCTCTACTACACCGGCAAGGTCCACAAGATGGGCGAGGTGCACGAAGGCGCCGCCTCGATGGACTGGCTCGATCAGGAGCAGGAGCGGGGCATCACGATCATGTCCGCCGCGACGACGTGCTTCTGGAAGCCGTCGAACGTCGCCGACGCGCAGGATCACCGCATCAACATCATCGACACGCCCGGCCACGTCGACTTCCAGGCCGAGGTCGAGCGCTCGCTCCGCGTCCTGGACGGGGCCATCGCGCTGTTCGACTCGGTCGCGGGTGTCGAGCCCCAGTCCGAGACGGTCTGGCGCATGATGAACAAGTACACCGTCCCGAGGATCTGCTTCGTCAACAAGATGGACCGCCAGGGCGCGGACTTCGCGAAGGCGATCCAGACGATGAAGGACCGACTGGGTGCGAACGCCGTGCCGGTGCAGCTGCCGATCGGTGCCGAGGACCAGTTCCGTGGTGTGATCGACCTCGTCGACATGAAGGCGATCACGTACGCCGCCGACGACGGCATGGAGTACGAGGTCGGCGAGATCCCGGCCGAGCTCCTCGACGCAGCCCACGCCGCCCACCACGAGCTCATCGACGCGGTGGCCGAGTACCACGAGCCGGTCATGGAGGCCTATCTCGAGGACGAGGACTCGGTGACGCCGGCGATGCTCGCCGAGGCGATCCGCCAGGCCGTCCTCCAGAACGAGGTCCAGCCCGTCATGTGCGGGTCGGCCATCAAGAACAAGGGCGTCCAGCCCCTGCTCGACGCGATCACGCGCTACCTGCCGTCCCCGCTGGACCGTGGCGAGGTCACCTCCGCCGACGGCGAGCAGACGCGCGCGCCGGACGACTCGGCGCCGTTCTCGGCGCTCGCGTTCAAGATCCAGCGCGACCCGCAGGCCGGACCGCTGACGTACTTCCGCGTCTACTCCGGCACGTTGAAGGCCGGCGACAAGATCGTCAACTCGACGACGGGCAAGACCGAGCGCATCGGCCGCCTGCTCATGATGCACGCCAACGACCGCGAGGACGTCACCGAGGTCTACTCGGGCGACATCGCCGTGGCGATCGGCCTGAAGAACGCCACGACGGGCGACACGATGTGCGACCCGACCAACCCGGTGCAGCTGGAGAACATCCACTTCGCACCGCCGGTCGTCCACGTCTCGATCGAGCCGGCGTCCCGCCCGGATCAGGAGAAGCTGGCCGTCGCGCTGGCCTATCTCGTCCGCGAGGATCCGTCGCTGAAGATGCGCACGGACGACGAGACCGGGCAGACCGTCCTCTCGGGGATGGGTGAGCTGCACCTCGAGGTGACCGTCGAGCGCCTCAAGCGTGAGTACAAGGTCAACGCGAACACCGGCCGCCCGCAGGTCGCCTACCGCGAGACGATCACCGCCACCGCCGAGAAGATCGAGGGCAAGTTCGTCAAGCAGACCGGTGGCTCGGGTCAGTACGGCGTCGTCTACCTGACGGTCGAGCCGAACCCTGGCAAGGGCTTTGAGTTCGAGTCCAAGGTCAAGGGCGGCAACGTCCCGACGGAGTACATCCCCGCGGTCGGCAAGGGCTGCGAGCTCGGCATGGCGTCCGGCGTCGTCGCCGGCTACCCGATGGAGGACGTCAAGGTGACGCTCACCGACGGCAAGTCGCACGACACGGACTCGTCCGAGATCGCGTTCCAGATGGCCGGCAACATCGGCTTCAAGGAGGCCTGCCGTCGTGCCAAGCCGGTCATCCTCGAGCCGATCATGCTCGTCGAGGTCACGGTCCCCGAGGACGGCCTGGGCTGGGTCATGGGCGACATCGCCCGCCGCCGCGGCCTGGTCGGCGAGCGCGAGTCACGGCCCGGCGGCATCGTGTCCGTCATGTCGGAGGTCCCGCTGAGCGAGATGTTCGGCTACGCCAACGACATCCGCTCCGCGACGCAGGGCCGCGGGTCCTACTCGATGGAGTTCCACTCCTACCGGATCCTCCCCAACGCGCTCGCCGAGGCGCTGCGCGCGGACACCGTCGGCGTCTGACGTCCTGAGCGCATCACGCGCCGACGACAAGGGCCTCACCGGGACACCGGCGGGGCCCTTCGTCGTTCGTCGGACGCCGCGCGCGGCCGACGCCGGCCGGGCGGGCCGGCTCAGGCGGCGGTCGGAAGGCCGCGCGGCAACTGGCTGCGCTCGCTGTCGTCGCCCGCGACCCACGCCTGCTGGGACTCACACCACATCTCCACGCCCGGGGCGAGGGCTGAGCGGTCGTCCATGCTCCCGGCTTTGATGATCGTCCACTGGGGGGCCTCGGCCAGCAGCGTCGTCAGCGGGGACCCGCAGGTCGTGCAGAAGGTCCGCTCCCGGGTCTCGCCGGTGTCGGTGCCGGTCGTCGTGAACGATCCGCACGATGGGCCGTCCATGTGGAAGTCCTCGCGGTTGACGACGACGTTCACCGAGAAGGCGCTGCCGCTCTGACGCTGACAGTCCTCGCAGTGGCAGACGGCGGTCATCAGGGGCTCTCCGTCCACGCGGTAGGTCATGGCACCGCAGAGGCAGTGCCCGGTCAAGGCGTTGTCGGTCATGGCGTGATCTTCGCCACCACGGCGCAAGGCGTGGCTGTTGCTACGCAACAACGGATCGGACGCGGGTCGTGGCCTCGGTACCGTCGGCCCATGGTGCAGTTGCGCTTCCGTCGCCGGCGTCTGTGGACGCCCGAGCTGCGTTTCGCGGGGCTCCCCGTGTTCAGGTTGCCCGGCGGGCTCCGGGTCGTCACCGCCGATTCCAGGCCTGCGCGACGAGACGGACTTGCCGGGCTCAGGACGCTGGACGACGACACCGCCCTCTGGATCGCGCCTTGCCGGTCGATCCACACGCTCGGGATGCGGTTTGCGATCGACCTGGTCTGGCTCGACGGCGAGGATCAGGTGCTCTGCGTCGACCCGGCGGTCCCCCGGCGATCCCAGCGGACGCGGCCGGCCGCGCGCTCGGTCCTGGAGACGGCCGCCGGACGGGGCGACGCGTTCGCCCGTGCCTGGTCTGGCCGGTCGCCCGGCCGCTGATCTACAGCCCCGGCGGGTGGCGGACCTTGAAGCCCGCGATGGAGCGCGGGGCGGTCTGCCACCGGGTGCCGAGCGGTCCGCCACGACCGCTCGTGTCGAAGCGGATGCCGCCGACGACCATGAAGGTGTGGCCGGCGTTCGCGTAGATCGTGATCCACTTGCCCGGGCCCTTTGCGCCGGAGTTGGCGAACTCGCCTGAGACCTTCGTGGCCTTCAGCAGCCCGCCGGCCGCCAACGCGTAGCTCAGCGACCCGGAACAGTCGTAGGCCGTGTCGACGAACGAGCCGTGGCCGCCGCCGTAGACGTAGGGGTACTTCGCGATCGCGTTGGCCCCCTCGACGACGCGGGCGACGACCTCGGGGACGCCGGCGTCGACGCTGACGGTCCCGTCCCGCTCGAGCGTGAGCTTGCCTGCGACGCTGCCGGAGGCCTTCTCCTGCTGCTTCTGCGCGACCTCCATCTGGCGCAGCTCCGCGGCGACCTGCTCGTCCGACGGCGCGCCCGGCGAGATGAAGTTCGCCTCGGTCTCGTCGGTGGTCGCAGCACGCTTGCGCTTGACGACCGCCTTGGCGGCGCCGGGGGCGGGGGGCTCCTCCGTGAGCTTCGTGCCGTCCGCGAGCGCGAAGCTCTGCTCCGCCTCGGCGTCGTCGACCCGCTGGGCCTGACCCTTGGACCCCGGCGTGACGCTGTCCGGGGACGGAATGACCGCAGCGGCGGCCGGTGCGCCTGCTGCGGCCTGCTTGACGTCTTCGCCGCCCCCGCAGCCGCCGGCGAGCGCGCCGGCGGCGATGGACAGGACGGTGGCGCCGAGGATCCGGGTGCACACACGCATGGGTTCGGAGGGTAGCGGGGCGGTCCGGTGCGGGCGCCGGCGGCGCGGGGGGCGGGCGCCCGTGGCTGCGGGGTGCGCGGGCGCCGGTCAGCCGGCGGCGCGCTCGGCCGCGAGCGCGTCGCGCGCAGCCCGGACCTGGCGGTGCGATTCGGGCGCCAGCAGCGCGGACTCGACGTTCGTGCGTGCCGTGGCGATCGCGGCGGCCAGGCTGGTGGCGGCGGGGCTTGCGGTGTGTCCGTCAGCCAGCCAGCGGCGAGCCAGCCGCTGGACCGCATCGTCGATCCGGGCGATCTGCGTGCTGTCGCCAGACCGGGCGGCCGTGTCGATCGCTGCGTCGAGCCGGGAAGCCAGATCCGCCAGGCGCTTGAGGTAGACCCCGCGGGAGTCCGGGCCCGGCTTCGGCTTCGGCTTCGGCCTGCTCGCCGGGACCGGCTCGGGGCCTGCCGGGACACCGGTGGGCGTTGGCGCGGGTGTGCGCGCCGCGGTGGGCGTCCCGGTCAAGAGCGTGCCGGTCGGGCCCGAACCGCCGCCGCACCCGGCGAGCAGCGCCGCGGTCGCAAGCAGCACGGCGTCCATCCGTCGCATCCGGCGCCAGACCCTGACCCGGCCCGCCTCAGGGGAGGGGGTGATCCCTGACCCCGCACCATGATGCAGCCGCTGAGCGCGCGGTGGCAGCCGGTCGCTCACGCCACTCACGCCAGCAGCGGCTTGGCGAGCGCGAGCAACAGCGCGTCGTTCGCGCCTTCGCCGATCTGGGTCTGCGGCGCGTCCCGGCGCAGGCGCGCGAGCTCGTCGTCGGCCCCGTAGGACCGGCTCGCCGCCAGGCGCGCGGCGCGGTCCACCGCCCAGACGGCCGTGTCGGAGGCGACGACCTTCGCCGCGGTCGCCAGCGGCCCGGCGTCCTCCCGCTGCTGGTCCACGGCTTCGGCCGCGCGCAGGACGAGCGCCTCGACCGCCAGGAGGCGCGAGACGAGCTCCCCGACGCGCAGCTGCGCGTGCGTGTGATCGCCGAGGATGCCGTCGCCGATCTCGCGCGTCGTGGACTCGTCGACGGCGCACGCCAGGCACCGATCGATGATCCCCAGCGCGCGGCAGGCGACGTTCACCCGCCCGACGTCCAGCGCGTCGAGCATCTGCCGCGCCCCGCGTCCGGTGCCGTCCTCGCCGCCGAGGATCTCGGCGTCCGGAGCGTGGTGCTCGGTGAAGAGGTAGGCCGCGGACTCGACCCCGCGATAGCCCATCTTGTCCAGGTCGTCGACGCGCCAGGTGGCGCAGCCGCGACCCTCGGCCGGCAGCAGGACGCAGGAGGGTTTCTCCGCCGGCGAGGACCCGGCGGCCATGAGGAAGATCACGGCGCTCGACCGTCCACCCGCCACCCATCGCTTCGTCCCGTCCAGCACGAGCCCGTCACCGTCGGGCGCCGGCCGGGCGGTCGTCTCCAGGCGCTTGAGGTCGCTCCCTGCCTGCGGCTCGGTGATCGAGAAGGACGCCAGCGCCTCGCCGGAGGCAAAGCGCGGCAGCCAGCGCCGCTGCTGCTCGGGCGTCCCGTGGCGTAGGAGCAGCGTCGTGGCCAACCCGGTCGGGTTCACTGCCCCGGTGATCGAGATCCACCCCTGGCTCAAGGTGCGCCAGACGTGCACGAGGTCGACGACGCCGAGCCCCGGTCCGCCGAACCCGACCGGGACCAGTGCGCCCGGGACCCCGAGCTCCGCAAGACGATCGAGCGTCGCCTGCGGGAGGACGTCGTCCCGGTCCCACTCGGCCACGTGCGGCAACAGCTCCTCGTCCAGCAGGTGCTTGACGGCCGTGTGCATGGCAGACGCGGCGTCGGCCCCGGCATCGATGGTGTCCATGGTCGGTGTCTGCCCTGACAGGGCTGCCGGTATGCGGAGCGCTCAGCGCGCCGGCGCTGAAAGCGCCAGCCAGCGCGAGAAGAGGCGCAGCGCGTCGCGGGCGGCGCCGGGCGCATGCGTGCGTGTCTGCTCGCCCAGATCATCCGGGTCATAGCCCCGCGCGGAGAGCTCGCGACCGTCGCCGGCGATCCAGCCGTCGACGATCGCCGGCGTCACCTCAGGGTGGAACTGGACTCCGAGGTGCGGGCCCGCCGCGAACGCCTGGACACACACGTCGTCCTGCGCCAGGACGCGCGCACCGGGCGGCGCCGTGAAGGCGTCCTCGTGCCACGCCAGCCACGGGCCGCTCGGCAGCGTGCGTATGTCGAGGCTCGGCACCGGCACCCAGCCGATCTGCGGTGTCGGCAGCCGCTGCACCTCACCGCCCAGGGCGGCGGCCAGCAGTTGGGCGCCGAAGCAGATGCCCAGCACCGGCACGCCGGCCTCGGCAACGTCGCGGATCCACGCGATCTCCTGCGGGATCCAGGGCTCGGTCCCGCCACCGACAGCCGAGGCGTCGCTGCCCAGCACCACGGCCGCCCGCACCCCGTCCACCTCTGCGGGCAGCACCTCGTCTGCGACGCGGATGGTCCTGACGCGGGATCCGGGTGCCGCGGCGCTCAGGACGCCCGCGAGAAGGCCCGCCGGTGCGTCGTCCTGATGCTGGAGGACGAGGACGTCGGCCATGCCGCCGCACGCTACACCTCCCTTAGGGTGCGTCCCGTGAAGATCGCCGTCCTTTGCGACGCCTTCCCCGAGCTGTCGGAGACCTTCGTCACCGGCGAGGTCGCCGCCCTGCGCCGTCAGGGGCATGACGTCCGTGTGGTCTGCCTCTCCCATCCCCGTCACGAGCACTGGCCCGACGGTGAGCGTGAACGCGTCCACCTGACCGTCGTCGCGGACCTGGGCCGCAGGGCGAAGATCCCCGCGATGACGCGGCTGGCCTTCACCCGTCCGCGAGCCTGCGCACGCGACGTCCGCACGCGGCCCGCATGGCGCCCGGCCGAGCGCCCCCACCGCCTCGCCGCGCTCGCGCCGGTCGCGGTCGCCCTGAGGACATGGGGGGTCGAGCACCTGCACGTGCACTTCGCCGCCGGGGCTGCGATGGAAGGCCTGCGCCTGGGCGACATCCTCGGGGTGCCGGTCAGCATCACCGCGCACGCCCACGACATCTTCAGGACGCCGCGCAACCTCGAGCGCAAGCTCACGCACGCGGCGTTCGTCACCTCAGGCTGCGCGTACAACGTCGACCACCTGCGGTCGGTCGTGGCCGCTCCGACGGCGGTCCGGATCCACGAGATCGTCATGGGGGTGGACGCCGCGGCCTTCCGCCGGACACGGCCGCACCCCACCGACGGTCGGGTCCTCGCCGTCGGACGGCTCGTCGAGAAGAAGGGCTTCGCCGACCTCGTGCGCGCCTGCGCGCTCCTGCGCGACGAGCCGGCGTTCACCGGCCTGACGATCGTCGGCGAAGGCCCGCTCGAGGGCGAGCTGCGCGCCCTCGTCGCGTCCCTCGGCCTGGAGGCACACGTGACGCTGCTCGGCGCGTTGGCGCCCGCCGCCGTCCGGGGGCAGCTGGAGGGAGCGTCGGTCCTGGCGATGCCGTGCGTCGTGGCGTCCGACGGGGACCGTGACTCGATGCCCGTCGTCGTCAAGGAGGCCCTGGCCATGGAGGTGCCCGTCGTGGCGACGGACGAGGTCGGCCTGCCTGAGATCGTCGACGCGACCTGCGGGCGCCTCGTGGCGCCTGGCGACCCGCGGGCGCTGGCCGCCGCCCTCGGTGACCTGCTGCGGGCCGGGCCGCAGGAGCGCGCGGCGCTTGGTCAGGCCGGGCGTGCGCGTGTCCTGGAGCGGTGCGACGTCGACGCCGAGACCCGGCGTCTGGTCGCGCTCATCACGACCGCACGGCGCCGACGGTCACGGCGCACCGGCGCTCGAACCGGCTCGGACGACCCGCCGTCCGCTTAGGATCGCTCGCCATGAGCGCCACCGCCGAGGACCTGTGCACCACCCCGACGTCGCTGCGGTGTCTGGCGACGCTCCGCGACCTGACCGGTGAGGTCGGCGGGCCGATGGAACGCCACAGCCTGCGGGTGGTCCTGCTCGCCGAGGAGCTGGCCCGGATGGGCGGGCACACGGTCGACAGCGAGGTCTTGATCTGCGCGGGGCTGCTGCACGACATCGGGCTTTACCCGGGCGCCGCCTCCAAGGCTGCGTACGTCACCGACAGCCGGCGGCTGGCCGAGACGCTGCTCGCGGAGGCCGGCTGGCCACCAGAGCGTGTGCGGCTGACGGCCGACGCCGTGGAGCACCACCACGAGCTGCGTGCCCAGTGGGACCGTGGCGTCGAGGTCGAGCTCCTGCGCCGGGCAGACCTCGTCGAGGTCAGCCACGGCCTGATCCCGGCCGGCATCCCCAGGACGTTCCGGCAAGACCTGCTGCAGCGCATCCCGCGGCAGGGGTTCGTCGGGGAGGTCCTGCGCGGCCTCGGGCGGTCGGTGCGCGAGCGCCCGGCAAGCCTCTGGCGCATCGCCAAGCCGACCTGATGAGCTGAGATGGCCAAACGCGACCAGACCCGTGTCGTCTTCTCCACGAGCGACGGAGACCTGCGCAAGGCCCGCGACCGGCCGTCGGCCGCTGCGCCAGCCGCCGGGGCCCGGGTCAAGGTCCGGCGCGAGACATCCGGCCGGCGCGGCAAGACCGTGACGAGCGTCGCGAACGTCCCGGTGGACGAGGAGGGGTTACGCGCCCTGGCGGGGCGGTTGAAGAAGCGCTGCGGGGTCGGGGGCTCGGCGAAGGACGGGATCATCGAGCTGCAGGGCGACCATAGGGACGTCGTCCTGGAGGTGCTGAAGGCCGAGGGCTTCGACGCGGTGCTCGCCGGCGGCTGAGGCGCGCGGACAGGCGCGCCCTCCCTGGGGCAGGGGTACAGTGCCGACCATGGGCTCAGGGCGACGGAGGACACTTGCGACGGGCCTGGTGGCCTTGGTCGCGGGGCTGGCGGGCACGACGGGCGCGCAGGCCGCCGACGCTCCGTTGCCGGTGTCCTACACGCTGCCGGGCTTTCTGGCGGGTGGTTCTGACCCGGACTCGGTCCCTGGGGCCAACGACTTCTCGTGCAAGCCCTCGGCCGCCCACCCGAACCCGGTCGTGCTCGTCCACGGCCTCCTGGCCACGCTCGGGACGAACTGGAGCACGCTGTCGCCGCTGCTGAAGAACAACGGTTTCTGCGTCTTCGGCCTGAGCTATGGCCGGCAGGGCGCCCTCAAGACCTTCGGCGGTCTGAAGCCGATGGAGGAGAGCTCGCAGGAGTTGGCCGCCCTCGTCGACAAGGTCCTCGCCGCCACCGGCGCGAAGAAGGTCGACCTGCTCGGTCACTCCGAGGGCACGGTCATGCCGCGCTGGTACCTCGCGTTCGGCGGCGGGGCGGGCAAGGTCGACAAGTACGTGCAGATGACGCCGCTGTGGAACGGGACCGACCTGGCCGGGATCGGGGAGATGCTGGCCGTCGGCAAGGCGCTCGGCCTGGAGCCCTCCGTCTACTCGACGTTCGCTCGTCTGGGGTGCGGTTCGTGCCCGGAGTTCGCGCGTGGCTCGGACTACCTGAACAAGGTCAACGCGGCGGGTCCCACGATCCCCGGCATCGCGTACACCGGGATCGTCACGAAGAACGACGAGCTGGTCATCCCGTACACGAGCGGTGTGCTGGATGCCCCGAACGTCAAGAACTTCGTCCTGCAGGACGTCTGCCCGACCGACTCCTCCGAGCACCTGGCCGTCGCGTACTCCCCGGTGGTCGCGCAGCTCGTGCTCAACGCGCTCGCCCCGCGCCAGGCGCTCCCCGCGGTCTGCACGACCGTCACGCCCCTGGGCACGCCCAGCCCGCCGAAGGTCGGCCTCGGGCCGGAGCCGACGACCCAAGGGTCCGGTGCGGGGGCCACGTGCGTGGGGAGCGTGCGGATCGTGCTGCCCAGGCGCCGCGATGAGCGGATCCGCTCCGTGGTCGTGACGAGCGCCGGTCGCAAGGTCCTCGTCCGTCGCGGTCAGGACCTGCGCTCGGTCCGCGTCGACGGCCTGAAGGCCGGACGACGCACCCTGCGCCTGCGCCTGCGGACCCAGCGTGGCGTGCGGACGGTGACGCTCACGCGCACGGTTCGGTGCGCGCGTGCTGCAGCGTGACGCGGCGACCGTCGGCCGCTCGGAGGTGCCCGGCCGTGCACGTGACGCCCCACGCGGAGCTCCCCGACCTTTTCTAGGGTAGGCAGCGAGGGCGTGCACCGTCCTCCACGCCGCCGGATCCCGTACCAGGCCATGGCCCACCCCGCCGACCCTCCGCTCCCGTCGGACACATCTGCCCTCCCGGCGGAGCTCGACCTGCGGCGTCTGGGCCGCCGCGCGCTGCAGATCGTCCTGCTCCTCGGCGTCATCGGCCTGCTCGCCGCGCTCATGCCCGGCCTCGGAGAGGTGCGCGACAAGCTCGCGAACGCCGATTACGGCTGGCTCGCAGTCGCGATCGCCCTCGAGGCACTGTCGGGGATGTCGTACGTCCTCATGTTCCGCCCGGTCTTCTGCCGTCAGATGACCTTCCGCAGCGCCATGGAGATCAGCTGGGCCGAGCTGGGAATGGGCTCGCTCGTCCCGGCCAGCGGTATCGGCGGGCTCGCGCTCGGCGCGTGGGTCCTGACGCGTGACGGGATGTCCGTCGAGCGCGTCGCAGAACGCTCCGTCGCCTTCTTCCTGCTGAAGAGCTCGGTGAACTTCGTCGCCGTCGCGGCCCTCGGGATCGTCATGTTCCTCGGCGTCGGCCCCGACGAGTCGCCGCTGTTGACGCTGCTGCCGGCGGGGCTGTCGATCGCGCTGATCGCAGCGGTGCTCATCGTCCCGCGGCTGGGCCCTGGTCGCGAACCCGACCCCGACGCGGCCAAGGTCGGCCGCGCGCTGCACACCGCGCGGGCGACCCTCGTCAGCGGGGTGGCGGCGGCGATCGAGGTCGCGCGCCGCGGCGAGCTGTCGCTCATCGTCGGCGCGATCGGCTACTGGGCGTTCGACAACGCGGTGCTGTGGGCGACGCTGCACGCGTTCGACGTCGACGTGCCGCTCACCGTGGTCCTCATGGGCTATCTCATCGGGCAGCTCGGCGGGCTCCTGCCGATCCCGGGTGGCGTGGGCGGGATCGACGGCGGGCTCATCGGCACCCTCATCGTCTACGGCGCCCCGGCCGCCGGCACGACCGCCGCCGTGCTCGCCTACCGCGTCGTCCTCTTCTGGTTGCCGCTGCTCGTCGGCGCCGTCGCGTTCGTGTCGTTGCGCCGGGCGGTCAACCAGCCCGGCCGGCCGGATCTCTGTCGCGAGACCACGGCGGATCGCACGACAGCAGCCCGCGTTGGGTGATCTGCGCGTGATGCGCCTGGGCGACGTCGCTGCCGCACGCCGTGACCCCGAGCTCGTGGTCCTGGAGGGCTTCCATGCCCTCAAGCACGCCACGCGCTTCGGCGGGGAGATCCTCGGGACGTGGACCGCAGACGCGACAGGGCTCGAGGCCCTGCGGGGGCGCCTGGCGCCGGACCTGGTGCTGACGCCGGTGCAGACCGTCGATGAGCGGGAGCTGGCCGCGGTCGTGCCTCGCGCGCAGGTCGTCGCCGTCGCCCGGCGTCCTGCGCAGCCGGACGCCCGGGCGGTGCTCGCGCTGCCCGGCCCTGCGCCGGTGGTGCTGCTCGAGGCCCCGCGGCATCTCGGCAACCTCGGGGCCTGCGTCCGGGTGGCCGCGGCCGCGGGCGCGGCAGCGGTCCTCACCACGGGCGATCAGGATCCGTGGCACGCGGACGCGCTGCGCGGAGGGGCGGGCCTGCACTTCGCGCTGCCGGTCCGGCGGGTGCGGGAGCTGCCGGCGACCGACCGGCCGGTCATCGCGCTTGACCCGGAAGGGGAGGTCCTGGGTCAGCCCGGCACCGCCCCCATCCCTCCGGGGGCGGTCCTGGCCTTCGGTACCGAGCGCGACGGGATCAGCGATGCGCTGTTGGCGCGGGCCGACCGTCGGCTGGCGCTGCCGATGCAGCACGGGGTCTCCAGTCTGAACCTCGCCACGTCGGTCAGCGCCGTGCTCTACGGGCTGCGCCTGGCGGGCTGACCGTCGCGGCGCCGCGTGTCCATCACATAGGCTCATCGCCTGACGAACAGGCGTGTCCACCATTCGCGTCGGGCGGAACCGGGAGAAGAACATGAGCAAGGGATCACGGGGCGCATACGCGCGCGTCGGGCTGGCAGCCGCGTGTGGGCTGCTGAGCGTGAGCGCAGCACCGGCAGCGTCGGCCAAGCCCGCGTCCAGATCGCTGACGCTCGAGGTGCTGTCGACGCGGGCCGATCTTGTCAGCGACGGCGATGCCCTCGTCGCCATCGGTGGCGTCGGATCGCTGAAGGGCGTGACGATCCGAGCCGGTCGCAAGGACGTCACGCGCGCCTTCAAGCTTGCGACCGACGGCCGCATCGTCGGCCTCGTGACCGACCTGAGGCTCGGCCGCACGACGCTGACGGTGAGGACGAAGCGGCGCGGAGCGCAGCTGACGATCGTCAACCACCCCAAGGGCGGCCCGATCTTCGCCGGCCCGCAGCTCCAGCCCTGGGTGTGTCAGGCGGGCGCGACGGACAAGCAGTGCAACCAGCCGACGGCCTACCGCTTCGTCTACAGATCCACGAACCCGCTCAAGAGCGGCTTTCAGCCGTACGACCCCGAGAGCCCGCCCTCGGATGTGGCCACGACGAAGACCGAGACCGGTGGTGACATGCCGTTCGTCGTGCGGGTCGAGACGGGCTACATCGACCGCGACCAGTACAAGATCGCCGCGCTCTTCGACCCGGAGAAGCCGTGGACCGCCGGAGATCCGCAGGCGCAGTTCAACCACAAGCTGCTCATCACCCACGGCGCCGGCTGCGGCAACGACCAGACCACCGGCACGGCTCCCGACGTCCTCAGCGGCGCCGCCGCGACGGCGCTGGGCTTGGGCTTTGCCACGATGTCGACAGCCCTGGACAACGCGGGACACAACTGCACGCTGCCCGTCCAGGCCGAGTCCCTCGTCATGACGAAGGAGCGCGTGATCGACACGTACGGCACGCTGCGCTACACGATCGGCACCGGCTGCTCGGGCGGATCGCTGACCGAGCAGTGGGTCGCCAACGCCTACCCCGGCATGTATCAGGGGATCCTGCCGAGCTGCTCCTTCCCCGACGCCTGGAGCACGGCGACGCAGTTTCTGGACTACCACCAGACGCTCGCCTACTTCACGAACCCCGGCAGGTGGGCACCTGGCGTCGCATGGCTGCCGAGCCAGATGGCCGCGGTGCAGGGACACGTCGCGATCGTCAACTCGCAGGTCTCCGACACCGCGCAGTTCCACGTCATCCGGCCAGACGACCCGTGTGCAGGCGTGACCGCCGAGCAGCGCTTCGACACCCAGCGCAACCCTGGCGGGGTGCGCTGCTCGATCGCCGACGCCGCGATCAACGTCTTCGGTCCGCGCCTGCCCGGGACATGGAGCCCGCAGGAGCGGCAGATCGGGCGGGGCTTCGCTGGGGTACCCGTCGACAACATCGGCGTGCAGTACGGCCTCAGGTCGCTGCGCGAGGGGCAGATCACGCCCGCGATGTTCGTCGACCTCAACGCGAAGATCGGTGGCGTCAGCCACGTCGACGCCACCCCGGTCCCGGAGCGGCTGGAGGCCGACCGCCCCGCGCTGGCGAACGCCTACCGCTCGGGTTCGATCAACGAGACCAATCACCTGGACCAGACCGCGATCATCGACTGTCGCGGTCCGGATCCCGGTGCGTTCCACGATTCCTACCGTGCCTTCGCCGTCCGGGCGCGGTTGGACCGCGAGCACGGCAACCACGCCAACCAGGCGATCTGGGAGGGTCCGGTGGAGATCCTCGGCGACGTGCAGTGCGAGGTGAACTCCTTTCTGGCGATGGATCGCTGGCTGCGGTCAATCGAGAAGGACGCCGCCGCCGGCACCCTCGCCGAGAAGGTCGCCCGCGACAAGCCCAAGGACATCACCGACCGGTGCTACAGCGGCGCGGGCCAGAAGGTCGGCGACGACCTCTGCGGCGAGGCGGTCGTCGCCGTGTACTCCACGCCTCGCGTGGTGGCCGGCGACGCGCTCACCACCGACGCGAACAAGTGCGTGCTCAAGCCGCTGGACCGCAAGGCCTACGGCTCGGTGAGCTTCACCGACGCCGAGTGGGCGAGCCTGCGCCAGAGCTTTCCCACCGGGGTCTGCGACTTCTCCAAGCCCGGTGTCGACCAGCAGGGGACGGTTGCGTGGCAGACCTATCAGGACGCCAAGGGGCAGGTCGTCTACGGCGGCCGCGCGATGGCCGCCGCACCGCGCAGCCGTCCGCTGCGCATCGCGCGGCCGGCGCGCGCATCCACGACGGCGCGGCGAGGGCACCGCACGCGGCGGTAGCGAGGACGCAGCGCTCCACGCGCCGGGGAGCACGGGGTGAGAGGGTCCGACGCATGGATCGCACCACCGCCCTGATCGCCACCGCCCTCGTCGGCCTGCTCGTCGCCGCGCAGCCGCCGGCCAACGGCCAGCTCGGCAAGCAGGTGGGTGACCTCGGCGCCGCCTTCGTCAGCCTCACGATCTCGCTTGCGATCGTCGCCGTGCTCCTCGTGACGATCGGTGACGTCGGGCGCTTCACGTCGGGCCTCTCGCACCTGCGACCCGAGCACGCGATCGGGGGTCTCGGTGGTGCGGCCGTCGTGCTCATCTCGCTCATCGCGGTGCGGTCGCTGGGGGCGGGCGGGGTGACGGCTGCCCTGGTGGTGACGCAGCTCGTCGGGTCGATCGTGCTGGACCGGATGGGTGTCCTGGGTCTGGACGGGTCGCCGATCACGGCGCAGCGGATGGCGGGTGTGGCGCTGCTGTTCGGGGGGATGGCGCTTGTGACGAGTTCGGCGTGAGCGCCGGAGCCGGCTGACCGCTCTGGGCGACGAACGACGCGATGAGCCGCGCGAGGGCCTGCGGCTGGTCCAGCGGGATGAGCGTCCGCGAATCCTGCACCTCCTCGTACCGGCTCTGTGGCAGCAGCTCGGCCAGGCGACGCCCATGGGCGAGCGGCATGACGCGATCGTCGGCCGCCCACGCCACGAGCGCAGGACGGTCGAAGCTCCGCAGCCCCTCGGCGTTACGCAGGAGCGCGTGGCGATCGACGGAGCGGATGTACTTCGTCAGGTCGCGGCGGATGAGCCTGTCGGAGAGCGCCGGTTGCAGCCAGGCGTCGAACATCGCGTGCGGGATGGGGCGCTTCGTCATCCATCCGAAGGTCACGGGGGTACGGCGCAGCGGCCGGATCCGCAGCTGCGACAGTGCGGCGAAGACGCCGCCAGGCAGGCGGCCGAGCAGCCCGATCGCCTTGCCGGGTACCCCGGGCGGGTAGTTCTCGAAGGCCTCGCAGGACGTGATGACGATGCGACCCAGCCACGGCGGCGCGTCGGCGGCGATGAGCTGCAGCATGCCGGTGTCGTTCTCCACGAGCGTCACGTCATCGCCCGGGCCCAGCGCCTGGACCGCCTCGCAGACGATCCGTGCGTGGCCGGCCAGCGACAGGTCTGCGTCGGCGTCCATCGGCAGCCGGTGGGCGCCCCAGGGCAGCGTCAGGACGATGCAACGGTGCGAGCCGGCCAGCTCTGCGACGACGCCGTCCCACAGCGACGGGCCGATCGCCAGGCCGCCGAAGAGCACGACCACCGGCCCGTCGCCGCCGGTGTCGGCGTACTCGATGGGACCCTGGCTCGTCTGGACCTGCGGCATGCGGTGCGTCTCCTTCAGGCGATTAGATAGAGCGTTCTAGCGAACCGTACCCTACGATGAACGCCATGACCACCACGAAGGAGCGGATCCTCTACGCGGCAGCGGAGCTCTATCGCCGCAAGGGCTACACCGGCACCGGTCTGAAGGAGGTGTCGGTGCAGGCGCAGGCGCCGTTCGGCTCCATCTACCACCACTTCCCGGGAGGCAAGGAGGAGCTCGGCGAGCACGTCATCCGCGTGTCCGGCGCGTTCTTCCTGCAGCTGTTCGTCCACATCGCCGACTCGGCTCCCGACATCGAGACGGCGGTCGAGGACTTCTTCCGCGGCGCCGGTGACACCCTCGTGGCCACCGACTTCCAGGACGCGTGCCCGATCGCGGTGATCGCGCTGGAAGTCGCCTCGACGAACGACGCGCTGCGCGGCGCGACCGCGGACGTCTTCTCCAGTTGGCTGAGGGAGGCCGGCGCCCGGTTCGTCGCCGCCGGGGTGCCGGAGGCGCGGGCGCGTGAGCTCGCGCTCTCCATGGTCGCAGGGCTCGAGGGCGCGTTTCTCCTCTGCCGGGCGCTGCGCACGACCGAGCCGATGATCGTGACCGGGGCTGCGGCGGCTGCCGAGGTCCGTCAGGCGGTGCGGCAGACGAGCTCGACGTAGCCGTCGGCGAGCGCATCGACGCCCAGCCGGCCATCGGGCCGGTACCACTGCGCGGTGTGGTTGACCATTCCGAGCAGCGCGGAGAGCAGGACGCGCCGGTCCCCTGAGGCGTCCCCGTCGTCGATCGCCTCACCCAGGAGGCGCCCGACAAGACGCTCGAACGCCTTGCGGCTGTCGCGGACCGCCTTCCACTGCCGGCCGTCCTCGATGACGTGTCGCTCCTGCTGGAACACGAGCATGTGATCGCGGTGGGTCACGACGTGCGCCACCCATGCCCGTGCGAGCACGCGCAGCCGGTCGGCGGCCGGGGCGTCGTGGGCGGCGATGTCCCGCGCGAGCACGAGCAGCGGCTCCATCAGGTCGTCGCAGATCCCGATGAGCAGCTCCTCCTTGCCGGCGAAGTAGTGGTAGAGCCCGCCCGCCGCGAGGTGCAGCTCGTCGGTGAGCTGCGCCACCGAGGTCTGGTCATATCCGGTCCGCGCAAAGACCGCGGCGGCGTCCAGGACGATCTGGGCTCGGCGCCGGTCGTACTTCGCGCGTAGAGCCGGGGTGGCGGGCGGGGTCGGCATCGGGGAGGTCAGCGTACCGAACGACCACTCGAACTTCGAACGACTATTCGGTATTGTCGCCTCCATGTTCTTCGAGCTGCCCGACGAGACCAAGGCCCTGCAGGAGTCCGTCCGTGACTTCGCGCGCAGTGAGGTGGCGCCGGCCGCCGAGCACCTGGACCACACGAAGTCCTTCCCGTACGACCTCGTCGCGAAGATGGGCGAGCTCGGATGGATGGGCATCCCGTTCCCGGAAGAGGTCGGCGGTTCCGGGGGGAACTCCCTGCAGTACGCGATCGCCGTCGAGGAGCTCACGCGGATCGACTCGTCCGTCGCGATCACGCTCTGCGCCCACACGTCGCTGGGGACACAGCCTGTCTACCTGTTCGGGTCCGAGGACCAGAAGGAGCGGCTGCTCCCGGATCTGTGCGCGGGCAAGAAGCTCGGCGCCTTCGGCCTGACCGAGCCCGAGGCCGGCAGCGACGCCGGGAACGTCAAGACCCGCGCGGAGCTGGCGGACGGCACCTGGACGATCGACGGTGCCAAGCAGTTCATCACGAACGCCGGCACCGACATCAGCGGTCACGTCGCGATCACCGCGGTGACCGGGACCGACTCCAGTGGGCGCAAGGAGGTGTCCAACCTCATCGTCGAGAACGGCACCGCGGGGTACGAGCAGGGCACGCCCTACCGCAAGATGGGATGGAACGCGTCGGACACCAGGCCGCTGACGTTCACCGACTGCAGCGTCCCGGAGGAGAACCTCCTCGGTCCGCGTGGGCAGGGCTTCAAACAGTTCCTGCACATCCTCGACATCGGCCGCATCGGCGTCGCGGCCATGGGCGTGGGCCTCGCGCAGGGCGCGCTGGACGAGGCGCTGAAGTACGCGAACGAGCGTCAGGCCTTCGGGCAGTCGATCTCGAAGTTCCAGGCGATCCAGAGCAAGCTCGCCGACATGGCGACGGAGATCGAGGCCGCGCGCCTGCTGACGTACAAGGCCGCGTGGGAGAAGGACCAGGGCCGCAACTTCACGCTGACCGCCGCGCAGGCGAAGCTCAAGACCGGCCGCCTGGCGGTCCGCTGTGCCGAGGAGGCCGTTCAGATCCACGGTGGCTACGGCTACATCGAGGAGTACCCGGTCTGCCGGATGTACCGCGACGCGAAGATCCTCACGATCGGTGAGGGCACCGACGAGGTGCAGCAGATGGTCATCGCCCGGGCCCTCGGCGCGTAGGGGCGGAACGGTGTTCCACGGGGCGGTGCTGGTGGCCAACCGCGGGGAGATCGCGGTCCGCGTGGCGCGGAGCGTGCACGCGCTCGGGCTGCGCAGCGTCGCGGTCTTCACGGACGCCGACGCGGACGCACCGCACGTGGACGCCTGCGACGTCGCGGTGCACATCGGGTCCTACCTCGACGGTGCGGCGGTCATCGACGCCGCCGTCCGGACGGGCGCCGCGGCGATCCACCCGGGCTACGGGTTCCTCAGCGAGAACGCGGGCTTCGCGCGCGCCGTCGTCGAGGCGGGCCTGACGTGGGTCGGTCCGCCGCCCGGTGCGATCGAGCTCATGGGCGACAAGGGCGCGGCGAAGGACGCCGCCGTCGCCGCCGGCGTCCCGGTCGTTCCCGCAGTGGGTCTGGACGGCGCGGACGCGATCTATCCCGTCGTCGTCAAGGCTGTCGCCGGGGGTGGCGGCAAGGGGATGCGGGTCGTGCGCGCCGCGGGCGAGCTGGAGGCCGCGACCGCCGCGGCCAAGCGCGAGGCGATGAGCGCCTTCGGTGACGACCGGGTCATCGTCGAGCGTTACCTCGAACGCCCGCGCCACATCGAGGTCCAGGTCCTCGCCGACACGCACGGCACCGTCCTGCACCTCGGCGAGCGCGAGTGCTCGCTGCAGCGCCGTCACCAGAAGGTCGTGGAGGAGGCGCCGTCCCCGGTCGTCGACGCCGCGCTGCGCGAGCGCATGGGCGCAGCCGCCGTCGCGCTGGCCCAGGCCTGCGACTACGCCGGCGCCGGGACCGTCGAGTTCATCGTCCCGGAGACCGACGCGCAGGCGACGCCCGAAGAATTCTTCTTCCTGGAGATGAACACGCGCCTGCAGGTGGAGCACCCGGTGACCGAGCTCGTCTACGGGGTGGACCTCGTCGAGCAGCAGCTGCGCGTCGCCGCAGGTGAACGCCTGACGCTCACCCAGGAAGCGCTGCAGCCCGCTGGGCATGCGATCGAAGCGCGCCTGTACGCGGAGGACCCGGCCACCGGTTTTCTCCCGTCGACGGGCACGATCGCGCACTACGCCGAGCCCTTCGGCGAGGGCGTGCGGATGGACTCCGGCGTGCGGGCCGGCGGGGAGGTCGGCACGCAGTTCGATCCGATGCTCGCCAAGGTCATCGCCTTCGGGGAGGACCGTCAGACCGCGCTGCGCCGTCTGGATCGGGCGCTGGGAGAGCTCGAGATCCTCGGCGTGGCGACGAACGCCGCCTTCACCCGGGCGTTGCTCGCCCGGGAGGACGTGGCGTCCGGGGCGATGGACACAGGGCTGCTGGAGCGCGTCCTGGCCGGGGACGACCCACAACCGCTGGACCTGGCGACCCCCGCTGATCTGCTGGCCGCCGCAGCGCTGGCCGCCGCCGCGACGGCGCGTCCGCCCGGACCCTGGCGTCGACGCTTTGCGACCGACGGCGGCCCGGTCGACGTCACGGTGCACGGCGGGACGGTGACCGTCGGCGACGCGGGCCCGCAGACCGCCGCCGTCCGCCCCGTGCGGGGCGAGGAGGGCGTCGTCCGCGTGACCCTCGACAGCCTCAGCCGCCGTTACGCCGTCCACGTCGCCGACGACGTCGTCCACATCGCCCGTGACGGGCACCATCTGGCGGCCCGCACCCATGTCGCGGTCCGGTCGGGGGCCGGCGCGCTGGCCGGGTCGCTGGAGGCGCCGATGCCCGGCACGGTCCTGCTCGTCCACGTCGCCAACGGCGACTCCGTCACAGAAGGGGACGTCCTCATGGTCTTGGAGTCGATGAAGATGGAGTTGTCGATCACCGCCCCGCGAGACGGCAAGGTCGAGGGGCTCGAGCTACGGGTCGGTGACCGCGTCGCGTTGAAGCAGCCGCTGGTCGCCGTCACCGCGAGACGAGGAGACGTCGGCATGAGCGAGCCTGGATTCCGCGCCGGCAACGAGGCGCTGGTCGCCGAGCTGGAAGAGCGCCTCGCCGTGGCCCGCGCGGGGGGCGGTCAGAAGTCGATCGACCGCCATCACGCCCGCGGCAAGCTCCTGGCCCGCGAGCGCGTCGGCCGCCTCTGCGACCCGGGCACCGCCTTCCTCGAGCTCTCGACCCTTGCCGCGACCGGCCTCTACGACGACGCGGCGCCGGCGGCGGGCATCGTCACCGGGATCGCGACGATCCACGGGCGCCCATGCGTCGTCGTCGCCAACGACGCGACGGTGAAGGGCGGCACGTACTACCCGATGACCGTGAAGAAACACCTGCGCGCGCAGGAGATCGCGCTGCAGAACCGCCTGCCGTGCGTCTACCTCGTGGACTCCGGGGGCGCGTTCCTCCCCAAGCAGGACGAGGTCTTCCCCGACCGCGAGCACTTCGGCCGGATCTTCTTCAACCAGGCGACGATGTCCGCCAAGGGCATCCCGCAGATCAGCGCCGTGATGGGCTCGTGCACGGCCGGTGGTGCCTACGTCCCTGCGATGAGCGACGAGACGGTCATCGTCCGCAACCAGGGGACGATCTTCCTGGGCGGCCCACCGCTGGTGAAGGCCGCGACCGGCGAGGAGGTGACCGCCGAGGAGCTCGGCGGTGGCGACGTGCACGCGCGGACCTCCGGGGTCGTGGACCACTTGGCCGAGGACGACGAGCACGCGCTGGCGATCGTCCGCGACATCGTCGCGACGCTCCCCCCGGTCCCGCCGGCGCCGTGGGCCCGTCAGGAGCCCAAGCCCCCGCGGGAGGACCCCGACGGCCTGCTGGACCTCCTGCCGCCCGACACGCGGACCCCCTACGACGCGCGAGACCTCATCCGCAAGCTCGTCGACGACTCGGCCCTGAACGAGTTCAAGGAGCTCTACGGGACGACCGTCGTCTGCGCCTTCGCCCACATCGACGGGCACCCCGTCGGGATCATCGCCAACAACGGCATCCTCTTCAGCGAATCGTCGCTGAAGGCGACGCACTTCATCGAGCTCTGCGACCGCCGCGCGATCCCGCTGCTCTTTCTGCAGAACATCTCGGGGTTCATGGTCGGCAAGGACTACGAGGCCGGTGGCATCGCCAAGGACGGTGCCAAGCTCGTCACCGCGGTGGCCTGTGCTCGGGTCCCGAAGCTCACGGTCATCGTCGGTGGCTCCTATGGCGCCGGCAACTACGGCATGTGCGGTCGTGCCTACTCCCCGCGGCTGCTCTTCATGTGGCCAGGGGCCCGGATCAGCGTCATGGGTGGCGAGCAGGCCGCGACGGTCATGACCGAGGTCGGTCAGCCCGAGGTGGGGGCACAGCTGAAGGCGCAGTACGACGAACAGGGCAAGCCGTGGTTCTCGACCGCCAGGATCTGGGACGACGGGGTCATCGACCCGCGCGCGACGCGGGATGTGCTCGCGCAGTCGCTGGCGGCCTGCGCGTGCGCGCCGCTTGAGGACGTCGCCTACGGGGTCTTCCGGATGTGACGGACGTCACCGCGTTTCCGGAGCCGACCCCGCCCGTCGTGGTTCGACGCCCTGCAGGCGCGGGTAACCAACGCCGACGTGCCTTCTTCTGATGCCACCAGCACCCAGCGCCGCATCGGCCGCTACCTCATCCAGGAAGAGGTCGGTCGCGGCGGCATGGGCGTCGTGTACGCCGCGCTCGACGAGTCCCTCGGCCGCCGTGTCGCGCTGAAGCTCCTGCGGCCCGGAGGGGCGGGCGAGGACGCTGTCGCGGGGACCCGTTTCGACCAGGAGATGCAGATCGCGATCGCGCTCGAGCATCCCAACGTCGTCCCCGTGTACGAGACCGGCACCGAATCCGGCGTGCGCTACATCGCGATGCGCCTCGTCGACGGTCAGGACATGGGCGCGGTCCTGCGCCGCGACGGTGCGCTGGCTCCCGATCGGGTCGCACGGCTCGGGCGGCAGATCGCCTCCGCCCTCGATGCAGCGCACGCCCGCGGCCTCGTCCACCGGGACGTCAAGCCTGGAAACGTCCTGCTGACGGGCGCCGGCGACGAGGAGCACGCCTACCTGACGGACTTCGGCCTCACCCGGGACGCCGACGGCGGCATCACGCAGACCGGGCAGTGGATCGGGACCGTGGACTACGCCGCCCCGGAGCAGATCGAGGCACAGCCGCTCACCGCCCGGACCGACGTCTACGCCCTCGGTTGCGTCATCTTCCACGCCCTGACGGGGCATCTGCCGTTCACCGGCACGTTCACCGCCAAGGCGACCCAGCACGCGACGGCACCGCTGCCGTCGGTCGGCCTGCCCGGTGGGCTCGGGCAGCAGATCGACAAGGTCCTGGCGACCGCGACCGCAAAGGATCCACTCGAGCGCTACGCCTCGGCAGGAGCGCTGGCCCGAGCGCTGGCACGGGTCATCTCGTCCGAGTTCGACGACGCCACACAGCGCACCGCCGCGATGGCGGCGATCGTGGGGGACGACGAGCAGCCCACCGCGCTCGGAGCCACGCAGCCCACGAGCGTCCAAGGGGCCGCGAGGACGCCGCGGCGGGCCGCTGTGGCCGCGCTGCCGCCGCGAGAGCGCGCGGCGCCTTCCCCCCGGCCGCAGCATGCCGCTCTGCCGTCGCGACGCCCCTGGACGGTCGCGGCAGCGCTCGCGGCGGCGGTGCTGGTCATCGGAGCCGTCGTCGCGCTGTCGGCGGGCGGTGGCGGGGGTGGTGACGGTGGCGATCCGGCGTCGCGACAGGCCAAGACCGACGAGCGGATCAAAGCCGGCCAAGGCGACGTCGACGGCCCAGCGCTCCTCCTCGACCTCGACCTCGCCCGCGGCGACGACGAAGGCGCCCGCGCCCGCTCCCCCGCCGACGTCGATCCCGAGCGAGCTCTACACCTCGCCCGCAGGTGGCTACACCGCGCAGGTCCCGGCCGGGGAGGGCTGGAGCCGGCAGGGCGAGTCCAGCCAGAACGGCATCATCAGGGCGGTCTTCGCCGGGCCGGACGGTCAGCAGCTGCTGATCGACGCCACCCCGACGATGCCGCCCGGCTTCGGGCGGGAGGGCCGGACCGTCACGCAGACCACGACGTTGCAGGGTCCGCTCGGGACGATCCAGGCCTACCGCTTCACGGGCCAGCCGGCCGAGGTCTGCGCCTCCGGCTGCGTGGACTACCAGCTGAACCTCGGCGGTCGCGGCTACGCCGTGCTGGCCGGGGGCTCGTCGTCGGCCAGGCTGGCGGCGCGCAAGACGATCCTCTCCCTGCAGGAGACGGCGCCGCCTCCGGCCGGCAAGCCGGCGGCGGACGGCAAGGCCCCGAAAGGTGGCGGCAAGGGCGGCGGCAAAGACGCGAAGGACGAGAAGGGCGACAAGAAGGGCGAGTGACGGCGCGCCCCGCCGGCCGTCGGTGACAGGTTCTGGGCCTCCGGGCGCCCAAAACCTGTCAGCGGGGTCGTCACGACGCCCCGCCGGCCCGTCGGTGACAGGTTCTGGGTCTCTGCGCGCTCAAAACCTGTCAGCGGGGTCGTCACGACGCCGCTCGGTGAGCTTCAGGAGCATCCGCGGCCCGTCACGCCCGCGGGTGCCGGACGACGAACGCCCCGGCCGAAGCCGGGGCGCCCGGTGCAGCAGCGGTGTCCGTCGGGCCTAGCGGCCCAGGATCTCCATGGCGATCTCGGCGACCTGCGTGGGGGTGCGGCCGACCCTGACGCCGACGGCCTCCAGCGCCTCGGCCTTGGCCGCAGCGGTGCCGGCCGAGCCCGAGACGATCGCGCCCGCGTGACCCATCGTCTTGCCCTCGGGGGCCGTGAAGCCCGCGATGTACCCGACGACGGGCTTGCTCACGTTGTCCTTGATGTAGGCCGCCGCCTGCTCCTCGGCGTCGCCGCCGATCTCGCCGGACATGACGATGAGCTCGGTCTGGTCGTCAGCCTCGAACCTGGCGATGATGTCGATGAACGAGGAGCCCGGCACCGGGTCACCGCCGATGCCGACGATCGACGAGTTGCCGAAGCCGGCCTGCGCCAGCTCGTTGCCGATCTGGTACGTCAGCGTGCCCGACCGGGACACGACGCCGACGTTCCCCTCCTTGAAGAAGGACGCCGGGATGATGCCGACGTTCGCCTTGCCGGGGGACAGGATCCCCGGGCAGTTCGGGCCGACCAGGACGGTGTCCGGGTGATCGCGCTTGAGCGTGTTGTAGAGCTTGAGCTCGTCGTGGGCCGGGATGCCCTCGGTGATGACGACGATGAGCTGCACGCCGGCCTCCGCGGCCTCCTGGGCCGACGCCGCAGCGAACGGCGGCGGCACGAAGATCATCGCCGTGTTGGCGCCGGTCTCCTTGACCGTGTCCGCCCAGTTCGCGAAGACGGGGATGCCCTCGACGTTCTCGCCGGCCTTCTTCGGGTTGATGCCGCCGACGACGTCCGTGCCGTACTTGCGGTTGTTCAGCGTGTGGAACGAGCCCTCACGCCCGGTGATGCCGGCGACCGCCAGCTTCGTGTCGTTTCCGACCAAGATGGACATCTAGTTCCCCTCACCCTTCGCGAGCTTGACGACGAGTTCGGCCGCGCCGTCCATCGTCTTGGCGGCGTGCACGTTCGGCAGCGCGGCGTCCTCCAGGATCTTGCGACCCTCCACGTCGTTCGTGCCGTCCAGCCGGACGACGAACGGGACGGTCGGCTTCAGCGCGTCGAAGGCGGCGACGAGGCCCTTGGCCACTTCGTCGCAACGGGTGATGCCTCCGAAGATGTTCAGCAGGACGGCCTTGACCTGGTCGTTGGACAGGATCAGCTCGATCGCCTGCGTGACCTTCGCCGCGTCCGATCCGCCGCCGGCGTCCAGGAAGTTCGCCGGCGCGCCTCCGGCTCCCGCCACGACGTCGAGGGTGCTCATGACGAGCCCCGCGCCGTTGCCCATGATCCCGATGTCCCCGTCGAGCTTGACGTAGATGACGTCCTGCTCCTTGGCCTTCTGCTCGATCGGATCGGCGTTCGCCGAGTCGCCGAGGCCGGCGTTCTCCTTGTGGCGGAACATCGCGTTGTCGTCGAGCGTGACCTTGGCGTCAAGCGCCCGGACCTCGCGGTCGGGGGTGACGATCAGCGGGTTGATCTCGGCGAGCGAGCAGTCCTCCTCGATCCACACGGTGTAGAGCGCGACGAGCGCGTCCGCGACACCCTCGATGACGTCGGCGTCCGCACCGCCCTTCGTGGCGATGTCGACGGCCTGCTCACGGGTGAGGCCGACGAGCGGGTCGACGTTCTGCTTGATGAGCTTCTCCGGCGTCTCCTCGGCGACGGTCTCGATCTCGACGCCACCTTCGACGGAGAACATGACGAGCGGCTTCTTCGCGCCGCGGTCGAGGAGGACGGAGGCGTAGTACTCGGTCGCGATGTCCGAGGCCGCCTCGATCCACACCGTGCGCACGATGTGGCCCTTGATGTCCAGGCCGAGGATGTCGGTGGCGTGCTCGCGCGCTTGCGCTTCGTCGGACGCGAGCTTCACGCCGCCCGCCTTGCCGCGTCCGCCGATGAGCACCTGGGCCTTGACGACGACCGGGTAGCCGATCTCGTTGGCGGCGGCGACGGCATCGTCGACGGTCGTGACGGCCTTGCCGTCGGAGACGGCGAGGCCATGTCGGCCGAAGAGCTGCTTGCCCTGATATTCGAGGAGGTCCATAACGCGGGCGATGCTATAGGCCGGGGCGTTGACTACGCGGTCAACCGGGACAGGCCCGTCCGCTCAGCGCTCCGACCGCAGCCCTCAGCCGAGCGCGGCGGCGATCGCCCGACCGGCCACCCGCCCGGAGAAGAGGCAGCCCCCGAGGAACGTGCCCTCCAGTGCGCGGTACCCGTGCATGCCTCCGCCACCGAAGCCGGCGACCTCCCCGGCCGCATACAGGCCGGGCAGCGGCGTGCCGTCCGCCTTCAGGGCCCGCCCGTCCAGGTCCGTCTCGAGCCCACCGAGCGACTTGCGCGTGAGGATGTTCAGCCGGACCGCGATGAGCGGTCCTGCCTCGGGGTCCAGGATGCGGTGCGGGGACGCCACCCGGGTGATCTTGTCGGCGAGGTAGTTGCGCGCCTCGTGGATCGCCGCGATCTGGCTGTCCTTGCCGTACCCGTTGGCCAGTTGCAGGTCGCGGGCGACGATCTGCGCCTTCAGCTCGTCATGGTCGATGAGCGGGGTGCCGCCGGTCAGCTCGTTCATCCCGCGCACGAGGGCCCCGAGGTCGCGTTCGACGATGAAGTCCACGCCGTGGTCCTTGAACTTCTGGACAGGGGTCGGCGGTCCGCCGGCCAGCCGGTCCTTCAGGACCGCACGGATCGACTTGGACGTCACGTCGGGGTTCTGCTCGGAGCCGCTCAGCCCGAACTCCTTCTCGATGATCTTCTCCGTCAGCACGAACCACGTGTGGTCGTGCCCCGTGCTCATGATGTGGTCGAGTGTCGCCAGCGTGTCGAAGCCCGGGTACAGCGGTCCCGGCAGCCGTCTGCCGGTGGCGTCAAACCACATCGACGAGGGCCCCGGGATGATCCGGATCGCGTGCTGCGGCCAGATGGGATCCCAGTTGTGGATGCCCTCGACGTAGTGCCACATGCGGTCCTCGTTGACCGCGTTGGCCCCCGCGTCCTTTGCCACGCCCTGCATCAGCCCGTCGACGTGGGCGGGCACGCCGGTGATCATCTTCTTGGGTGCCTCGCCGAGCCGCGCAGGCCAGTTCTTGCGCACGAGCTCATGGTTGCCGCCGATGCCGCCGGTGCTGACGAGGACCGCCGAGGCCTTCAGCGCGAAGTCGCCCACGACCTCCCGGGAGGACTCGGCGCCGCGGACGGCATCGCTGGGGGCGAGGATCTCGCCACGGACGCCCGTGACCGTCCCGCCGTCGACGGTCAGCCCGGTCACGCGATGTCGGAAGCGCAGCTGCACGAGGCCCGCGGTCACGTGCGCGCGGACCCGGCGCTCGAACGGCTCGAGCACGCCCGGACCGGTGCCCCAGGTGATGTGGAAGCGCGGCACCGAGTTGCCGTGCCCGTCGGCCTGCGATCCGCCGCGCTCGGGCCAGCCGGGGTTGGGAACCCAGCGCATGCCCTGGGCGTGCAGCCATGAACGCTTCTCGCCGGCCGCGAAGTCGACGTAGGCCTCGGCCCACCTCCGGCCCCAGGCGTCCTCGTCGCGGTCGAAGCCCGCGGTGCCCACCCAGTCTGACCAGGCGAGCTCGCGGGAGTCCTTGATGCGCATCCGTCGCTGCTCGGGGCTGTCGACGAACATGAGGCCGCCGAGGGACCAGAACGCCTGACCGCCGAAGGTCGCCTCCGGCTCCTGGTCGACGACGAGGACCCGCTTGCCCGCGTCCGCGAGCTCCGCGGTGGCGACGAGCCCGGCGAGTCCGGCGCCGACGACGATCACGTCGGCCTGATCCAAAGCGCTGTTCACGCCCGTCACCCTACGGCGTGCGGCGTGTACCGGGACCCGCTTCCGGGTGCCTTTTGCGACAATGGGCGACTCATGGCGCTCCCCGCGAAAGTCCAATGGATCACCTTCGACGTGTACGGCACGTTGATCGATTGGGAGACCGGGGTGTTCCAAGCGTTCAAGCGCGAGGCCGCGCGCGAGGGCTTTGCCATCGAGGAGAAGGACAAGGAGCAGATCATCCGGCTCTTCCACGAGACATCCCGTCAGGTGGAAAGCGGCTCCTACGAGCTCTACGCCGAGGTGCTGCGGCGCTCTGCCGTCGCGATCGCCAAGGAGATCGGCTGGTCGCTCGAGCCGTCGCGCGCCGGGTTCCTCCCCGACAGCGTCGCGCGCTGGATGCCCTTCAAGGAGACGGCGCCGCAGATGAAGAAGTTCTTCGGCAAGTACCAGACGGCGCTGCTGTCGAACATCGACGACAAGCTGCTCGGTCAGACCCGCCGTCACATTCCCGGCGACTACGACCTCGTCGTCACCGCGCAGCAGGTCCGCTCCTACAAGCCGGACCCGGCGCACTTCAACGAGTTCGCACGCCGGATCGGCACGAAGAAGGGCTGGGTCCACGTCGGGTCCAGCTACTACCACGACGTCGAGCCGTGCCTGAAGGCGAAGATCCCCGTCATCTGGGTCAACCGCCACAAGACGCCGCTGGAGCCCGGGCAGAAGAAGCCGACCGAAGAGGTCAAGACGCTGCTTGAGGCTGCGCGCCTCCTCGGCCTGTAACGCCGCAGGTCGGCCGCGCCATGCGCGTCGTCTCCCTGCACCCCGACGTCCTCGTCGCCACCTCCGCCGCGTGGCAGACGACCTGCACGATCGTGCGCGGACCGGTGGACGACGCCTCCCCTGACGCGGCCGAGAGCTTCGTCATCGACAGTCCGGTGCTGCCGCAGGAGCTCGAGGTCCTGCCGACGCTCATGGCGCAGTCGGGCTTCCCGTTCACGGGGCTTCTGGCGACCCACGGCGACTGGGACCACCTGCTCGGACGCCTGGCGTTCGGTGCCGACGCGCCTCTGGGTGTGGCGGAGACGACCGCCGCGCGGTTGACCGCGGAGCCCGGCGACGCCGCCCGGCGCCTGCGCGAGTTCGACCAGCAGTGGTACCTGACGCGACCGGCCCCGTTGGCGCTCGGGTCGGTCCAGGCGCTCCCGGTGCCCGGACATCTGGGCGTCGGTGACCGTTCGCTTGAGCTGCACCCGACCGGGGGGCACACCGCCGACGGGCTGGCCGTCTGGATTCCGTGGGCGCGGGTGCTCGTCGTCGGCGACCACCTGTCCCCGGTCGAGCTGCCGATGCTCAGCGGCGGCGGGTCGCGCAGCGCCTACGCGGCGACGCTCGAACGCCTGCGTCCCCTCGTCGAGCAGGCCGACCATGTCGTCCCCGGCCACGGCGACGTCCTGGACGGTACGCGGGCGCTGGCGATCCTGCGTGAAGACGTGAAGTACATCGAGGACTGGACGCTGCCGATCGCCCGCCGTGACCCCGAGCAGCTCAAGATCCATGCGCGCAACCAGGAGCACGCCGGCTGATGCTCCACCACGTCTCGCTGGAGGTCCGCGAGGACGCAGCCGGCGACGAGGTGGCGTTCTGGGCTCTGCTGGGGTTCACCGAGGTCACGCCGCCGGAGCCGCTGGCGGGGACCTCGCGGTGGGTGCGCGACGCGGACTCCGGCCAGCAGATCCACGTGGTCTTCGAGCGCGAGCCCACCGTCCCACGAGCCGCGCACGTGGCGATCGTCAGGCCGGAGTACGAGGAGCAGCTGGCGACGCTCCGCGCCGCCGGGGTCGACGTCCTCGTCCGCCGCGAGTACTGGGGCGCTGCGCGCTCCTTCGTCCGCTCGCCGGGCGGGCACCGCGTGGAGGTCATGCAGGCCCCGCCCCGAAGCTGAGAAGTCACCCAGCTTTACGCGTCCTTGGCCCAATCCGGGAAAGACTCGAGCCGTGCTCCCCCATCTGTCCGAGCTTCACGGTGCCGCAACGCATCTGGCCGTCGTCGCGATCCCCGTCCTCGCCGTGGTCCTGGTCCTCCGCCGCCTAGGGCGCAAGGACGCGCTGCTGGTCGCCCTGGAGCCGTGGCTGCTCGGCGCGGCGGTCCTCGGCGTCGCCGCCTCCGGGGCCACCGGGCTCCTCGTCTGGGGCCAGGCCCAGCAAGGTCTCCGGGGCAACACGTTCCGCAACGGCAGCGTCCACTTCTGGCTCGGTATCGCGATGGCGGTCGTGCTGGTCGCTTTCGCCGCCGCACGGTACAGGCCGCTGAAGGCCCACGCGACGCGCGTCGGCCTCCCCGTCGCCGGGGTCGGCGTCGTGCTCCTGGCGATGGTGTCGCTGCAGGGTTACCTCGGCGGTCGCATGACCTACGAGCACGGCGTCGGCGTCCAGGCGGGGGGCCAGTTCGCGCAGACCGCCACCGGGGCGCAGGAGCTCAACCTCGCGCTCGCGCGCGGCGTCGCCGAGGAGAAGGCGGGGGCGACGGCGTTCTCGACCACGGGCCTGGGCTGCGCCGCCTGCCACGGTGACAGGGCCCAGGGTGGCCGCGGACCGACGCTCGCAGGCGGCCGCGACCTCGAGGACTTCCGCAGGGTTCACGCCCACGGTCTCTTTCCGCCGTCCGTCGTGACCGACAAGGACTTCGCCGCCATCCTCGCGTTCCTCAGGACGCAGCCGCGGTGACGCTGATTCTGCCGAGATGCGGACGCGGATGCAGACCTGGCCCCGGCTCCGCACCCGGGTCGCGGTAGCCGCGACCGAGGTGCGCCGCCGCTCTGCGCCGGCCCCGGCTCCGCACCCGGGTCGCGGTAGCCGCGACTGAGGTGCGCCGCCGCTCGAGGCCGGTCACTCGTGCGGCAGGTGCCGCCGGAAGTAGAGGTCGCGCCCGTCGTAGGCGGCGGTCCGGTTGACGAATCCCAGCGACTCGTACAGCGCGATCGCCGCAGCGTTCGTCTCGTTCGTGTCGAGCTCCATCCGGCGGCAGCCGCGCTCGAGCGCCCGCGTGGTGGCACGCTCCATCATCACGCGGCCCAGCCCGGTGCCGCGGGCTGCCTCTGCGACGAACACGTCCTCGACGAGGCAGTCGCCGCCGGCACGCCAGATCCCGAAGCGGAAGCGCAGCTGCACGACCCCGGCGGCCGGTGCACCCACATGCGGGGCGCCCAGGACGAAGTCGGTGTCGCGCTCGTCGATGAGCCGCTCGACGCCCGCCAGGAATGCGTTGTCAGACGGCCAGTCGACGCCGAGATGATCGCGGAAGGCGATCAGGAGCTCGGCGACCGCCTCGGCCTCGTGGGCCTCGGCGATCCAGGCGTGCGGCGCGTCGGGCGAGGGCATGGACGCCAGGGTAGACGTCCACGCCGTCCCAGCGACCCGTACGGCTACTCGTCGGCGGCGGGCTCTGCGGCAGACGCCGAGATCGTCGCGATGGGGGCGCCGGAGTTGATCGCCTCGCCCTCCTTGATGTGCAGCTCGGAGACCGTCCCTGCCTTGTGGGCGGTGATCTCGTTCTCCATCTTCATCGCCTCGATGATGCAGATGAGCTGGCCCTCGGCGACCTCGTCGCCCTCCTTGACGAGGACCTTCCACATGTTGCCCTGCAACGGTGACTCGAGCAGGTCCGGGCCTCCGCCGGCCGCCTTCTTGCGCTCGCCGCGCTTCTTCGGTCCGCCGCTCTTGGCCGGACCGGCGGCCGCGACGCCGCCGGCGAACGCCTCCCCGAAGACCTTGACGTCGAAGCGCTTGCCGCCGACCTCCACGACGTAGTCCTTCTCGACGGTCTCCTCGTCGTCCTTCTCGTAGCGCTCGACCTTCTCGGGCGCCGTCGACTTCAACCACTCCTTGTCCTCGACGAGGTCCTTGCAGATCGAGCCCTTCGCCCAGTCCTCGGTGCTCAACAGCGCCTTGTGGAACGGGATCAGGGTCTCGAGGCCCTCGATCTCGTACTCGTCCAGCGCGCGGAGCATGCGCTGGGTGGCCTGCTCGCGGTCGGCGTCCCAGACGATGAGCTTGGACACCATCGGGTCGTACATCGGCGACACCTCGCCGAAGGCCTGCACACCGGAGTCCACGCGCACGCCGGGGCCCGTGGGCTCCTTGTAGTTGCCGATGGGGCCGGGGGCCGGCGCGAAGTTGCGCGGCGCGCTCTCGGCGTTGATCCGGCACTCGATGGCGTGACCACGGAGGACGACGTCCTCCTGCTTGTAGTCCAGCGGCTCTCCGGCAGCGGCCTTGATGCCCTGCTTGACGATGTCGATGCCCGTCGTCATCTCGGTGACGCAGTGCTCGACCTGGACGCGGGTGTTCATCTCGAGGAAGAAGTACTCCTCGCCCTGGAGCATCCCCTCGATGGTGCCGGCGCCGACGTAGTCGACGGCCTTGGCGGCCTCGACGCCGATCTTGCCGATGCGCTCACGCATCGCCTCGTCGACGACCCAGCTCGGGGCGGGTGACTCCTCGATGAGCTTCTGGTGACGGCGCTGGATGGAGCAGTCGCGCTCGCCCAGGTGGATGCAGTTGCCGTGCTTGTCGGCGAGGATCTGGATCTCGACGTGGCGCGGCTCGGGCAGGTAGCGCTCGAGGTAGACGGTGCCGTCGGAGAAGAACTTCTCGCCTTCGCGGGAGGCGCCCTCGAAGGCGTCCTTGAGCTTGTCCTCGGTCAGCGCCACGCGGAAGCCCTTGCCGCCGCCGCCGGCGGATGCCTTGACCGCGACGGGGAACCCGATCTCGTCGTTCGCGATGCGCAGCGCGTCCTCGTACGTGTCGACTGCCTCGGTCGTGCCGGGCACGATCGGGACACCGGCCTTCTGCATGAGCTCGCGCGCCATCGTCTTTGAGCCCATCGCGTCGATCGCGCTGGCGGGCGGGCCGATGAACACGATGCCCGCCTCCTCGCAGGCGCGGGCGAACGGGGCGTTCTCGGCGAGGAAGCCGTAACCAGGGTGGATCGCCTCGGCGCCGCACTCCTTGGCGACGTCGATGATCTTCTGGACGCTGAGGTAGTTGTCCGCGGCCGGACCGTCCCCGATGAAGAAGGCCTCGTCGGCCTTCGTCGGGTGCAGCGCGTTGCGATCGGTCTCCGAGTACACGGCGACCGACGAGATCCCCATCTCCTTGCACGCGCGCGCGACACGGATGGCGATCTCGCCACGGTTTGCGATGAGGATCTTGCTGAACATAGGGCCGGGACAATAGTTCAGGCGTGGCCTGCTGCGCCGTCTGGCGGACGCGGCGTGCCGTGCCGTGCCGTGCCGCCTGGGGTCAGCGGATCATCCCCGCGCCGACGGTCTCGTTCGTCGTCTCGTCGATGAGGATGAACGAGCCGGTCGTGCGGTTGAGGGCGTAGGGGTCGACCGCCAGCTCGCGCGAGACCCGCAGCCGCACCTGGCCGATGTCGTTCAGGGCGAGCCCGTCGGGCGCCTGTATGCGCTCGAGGGTCGCGATGTCCACGACGTCGTCCAGGCCGTCGATCACGGCGCGGACGGTCGCCGTGGTGTGTTTGAGCGCGAGCTTCGCGCCGACGCGCAGCGGCGCGTCGGCCATCCAGCACACGTCCGCGGTCAGGTGCCGCGTCACGACGGGCGCGATCTCGTCGGTCGACGGCACCCGGGCGATGAGGTCGCCCCGCGAGGCGTCGACGTCGTCGGCCAGGAGGACGGTGACGGACATCGGAGCGGCAGCTGCCCGCAGCTCACCGTCGAGCGTCTGCACCGCGGCGATCCGGCTGCGCACCCCGCTCGGCAGGACGACGACGTCGTCGCCCGGACGCAGGACGCCCCCGGCGATGGTGCCGGCATAACCGCGGAAGTCTGCGTCATGGTCGCGGATGACCCATTGGACCGGGAAGCGCAGGTCGTGCCCGGTGTGGTCGTCGGCGAGCGACAGCGTCTCCAGGTGCTCGAGCAGCGGCCGGCCGCCGTACCACGGCATCGACGGGGAGCCGTCGACGACGTTGTCACCGAGCTTGGCGCTGATCGGGAAGAACTGCACGTCCTTGACCCCGAGCTGACGCGCCAACGCGCAGAACTCGCGGACGATCCCGTCGAAGACGTCCTCGGCGAAGTCCACGAGGTCCATCTTGTTCACGCAGACCGCCAGGTGCGGGATCCCCAGCAGCGCCGCGATGAACGCGTGCCGGCGGGTCTGCTCGACCACGCCGTGGCGTGCGTCGACGAGGATGATCGCGACGTCCGCCGTCGACGCCCCCGTGACCATGTTGCGCGTGTACTGCACGTGGCCGGGGGTGTCGGCCAGCACGAACTTGCGACGCGCGGTCTGGAAGTACCGGTAGGCGACGTCGATCGTGATGCCCTGCTCGCGTTCGGCGCGCAGGCCGTCCGTCAGCAGCGACAGGTCCAGCCCGCCGGCGCCCGAGCGCCGCTCAGAAGCCTCCTGCACCTGCTCGAGCTGGTCGGCGAGGATCGCCTTGGAGTCGTACAGCAGCCGCCCGATCAAGGTCGATTTGCCGTCGTCCACCGAGCCCGCGGTGGCGATCCGCAGCATGGAGGTCTCGATCGTCGTCTTCACGGGGTGCTCATTCCGGGAGGGGCTCAGAAGTAGCCGGCGACTTTGCGGTCTTCCATGGCCGCCTCGGTCACACGGTCATCGGCGCGCGTCTCGCCGCGCTCGGTGATGCGGGTCGCGGCGATCTCGCCCACGACGGTGTCCAGGTCTGCGGCAGTCGACGCCACGGCGCCGGTGCACGACATGTCCCCGACGGTGCGATACCGGACGGAGGTCGTGAACGGCACCTCACCGTCCATGAGCTCCATGTGGTCGGAGGTCGCGTAGAGCATCCCGTCGCGCTTGAAGACCTCCCGCTCGTGGGCGAAGTAGATGTGCGGCACCTCGAGCTGCTCCTCGGCGATGTACTGCCACACGTCCAGCTCGGTCCAGTTCGACAGCGGGAAGACGCGGACCGACTCGCCACGGGCGACGCGGCCGTTGTACAGCGACCACAGCTCGGGCCGCTGGCGCTTGGGGTCCCACGTCCCGAAGTCGTCGCGGAAGGAGAAGATGCGCTCCTTGGCCCGGGCGCGCTCCTCGTCGCGGCGCGCGCCACCGAAGGCGGCGTCGAAGCCGTGCTCCTCGATCGCGTCCAGCAGCGTCGTCGTCTGCAGGCGGTTGCGCGAGGCGCGCGGGCCGGTCTCCTCCTGCGCGCGGCCCGTGTCGATCGACTTCTGCACCGAGGCGACGATCAGCCGCTCGCCGAGCTCGGCGACGCGACGGTCACGGAACTCGATGACCTCGGGGAAGTTGTGCCCCGTGTCGACGTGCATGAGCGGGAAGGGGAAGCGACCGGGGCGGAACGCCTTCTCGGCCAGGCGCAACAGGACGATCGAGTCCTTGCCACCCGAGAAGAGCAGGACCGGCCGCTCGAGCTCGGCGGCGACCTCGCGCATGATGTGGATCGCCTCGGCCTCCAGGACGCGCAGGTGGCTGAGCTTCGTCGGGGGTGTGCTCTGGATGGGGGTGCTCATGCTGGTGCGACCTCCGGGCGGGGTTCAGGGGCCGTGCGGACCGCCGGGCCGGGTCGGCGTCTGCGGTGGACGACGAAGGCGACGAGTCCGATGGCGGACGGGACGCCGGGGATCGCCCACGGCGGGACCTCGACTCCGGCCTTGCTGAGGACGCCGAGGGCCGAGCCGATCAGCACGCAGCCGAGGGTCGGCCGCAGGCCGGCGGCGGGCACCTTCGTGATGAGGTGGGTGCCGATCAGCACGCCGGGCAGCGAACCGATGAGGATGTTCCCCATCAGGACGAAGTCGACGGTCCCCGAGATCCAATGGGCGATGCCGGCAGCCCACAGCAGGATGGCGGCGTGGAAGACGTCGGTGCCGACGACACGGTGAGGGGTCAGGCGGAAGACGAGGATCAGCGCCAGGCCGATCAGCGCTCCGGAGCCGACGCTCGTCATGCCGACGAGGAACCCCAGGACGAAGCCGATCGCCGCCGCGCTGGCCTTCACCCCGGCGTTCAGCGTCACGGTGTGTCGCTCGCGGGCGACGAGCGCGGGCATGAACAGCGCGCGGGTGAGCGTCGTCACCGCGACGATGACGAGCGCCACGGCGATCGCGATGAGCAGGACTTCGTCAAAGCCCTTGCCGTACGCCGCGTGCAGTCGGTCGACGGCCACGACGCCGAGCAGCGAGCCCGGGACGCTGCCGACGGCCAGCCACTTCGACACGCCCATGTCGACGGTCCCCTTCTTCAGGTGCCGCCAGCCGCCGAGCGTCTTCGTCACCGCCCCGTACGCGAGGTCGGTGCCGATCGCGACGACGGGCTGCACACCGGCGAACAGGATGAGCAGCGGGGTCATGAGCGACCCACCGCCGATCCCCGTCAGGCCGACGAGGATCCCGACGCCGAGGCCGAACGAGATGACGAGCGGGTCGAGGATCATGACGCGGGAGCGTTCTGGATCGCGACGACGGCTTCGTCGGCCGCGATCATCGGCGCCGGCGCATCGACGTGCAGGCCGCACTCGGTCTTCGCCGAGCCGGCCCAGCGCCCGTCCCGGCCCGAGCCGGGCTGCGTGCACGGCGCGCAGCCGATGGACGCGTAGCCCTGATCGTGCAGCGGGTGGTAGGGCAGGGCGCGATCGGTGATCCGCTGCCAGAGGTCCGCCTCGGTCCACGCGGCCAGCGGGTTGTACTTCCACATGTCGCGGCGCTGGTCCCATTCGACGAGCTGGGCGTCCTCGCGGGTGACGGCCTGCTCGCGGCGGATGCCGGTGATCCAGGCCTGCGCGCCGTCCAGGGACCGCTCCAGCGCGGCGACCTTCTCGTCGCCGCAGCAGTGGTCAGGCCCGCTCCAAGGCCGTCCCGGCGCTCGAGGCGTCCTCGACCGCGATGCGCACGCCGAAGTGGTCCTCGAACGCCTTCCACGTCGTCAGCGTCTCGGGGAACAGCACGCCGGTGTCGATCGTCACGACGCGGACACGGTCCAGCGCACCCATCCGCGCCAGCGCGTCGAGGATCACCGTCTCCTCCTTCTGAAAGGAGCACAGAAGGATGAGCGGCTCGTGGGTCACCGCTTTGGCGAGCGTCTGCTCGAGGTCTTGCGTGGTCGTCGTCATGCGGAACCTAGACGGCGCATTCGCCCTCGCCACGGGCGACGACGAAGGGGACGTCCTTGGTCCAGTCGATGAACTCGTTCATCGTCTCCAGGCCGAACTGGGCCGGGAGAGCGAGCGGGCGCGCGGCGTCCTCGAACGCCTTCGTCCCGACCCGGAGGGCGTAGTCGTTGAACGGCTCGCCGTCCAGGCGCTCGGCCTCGTAGAGCTTGATCCAGGCCTCGACGATGTCCGGAACGCGCTTGGCGGGCATCCGGACCTTCAGACGCGTGCCGTACTTGACCACGCCGTTCTCGTAGACGCCGCCGATGTGGGCGACGTAGGCGGGGAGCGTGTGCTCGCCGACCTTGATCGACGCGCCGTAGAACCCGATGTTCGCGATGTGGTGCTGCGAGCAGCCGTTGGGGCAGCCGGACATCTTGATCTTGATGTCGCGCGTGAGCTTGTCGGTGATGTTCATCGCCTCGACGCGCTCCTTGACAGCGCGGTTGAGGCCCATCGAGCTCGTGATGCCCATCTTGCAGCTGTCGGTCCCCGGGCACGAGACGACGTCCGTGATCGTCCGGACACCGGGATCGCCGAAGCCGAGCGCCTTGAGCGCGCGCCACAGGTCGTACACGGCCTCGTCGCGCACCCAGCGCAGGACGAGGTTCTGCTGCACGGTCGTGCGTGCCCAGCCACCGGAGAAGTCGCGCATGAGCTGCCCCAGCGCACGGAACTCGTCCGGTGTCAGGTCGCCGCGCTCGATCTTCACCTCGACGGTGCTGAAGCCCGCCTGGCGCTGGCGCTGGACGTTGTACTCGCAGAACGCCTCGTACTCCGCGAGGTCGCCGTTGGGCGAGGACCAGGCGGTCCCGCCGGGCGCCGGCGCACCGGCCTCCTCGTCGATGACGAAGAGCTTGTCGTCGATCGAGAAGTCGCGCTCGTGCACCCAGTCGCCCTCGAGCTCCCGCTCGACGAGTTCGCGGACGGCGTCGATGCCGTCACGGTCGACGAGGACCTTGATACGGGCGCGTGCCCGGTTGACGCGCAGCCAGTCCTGCGCGTCGAAGACCCGGAAGACGGCCTCGGCGATCTTCAGGTACTCGCCGTCGTCGGCGCTGCAGAAGTCCCACAGCACGGGGGCGACGCGCGGCATGATCGAGGTTCCACCACCGACGACGACCTGAAAGCCCTTGACGCCGTCCTTGATCGTCGACAGGAAGGCGATGTCGTGGATCTTCGTGATCGAGCGGTCGGCTGACGGCGTGCCGTCGAAGGCCGTCTTGATCTTGCGCGGCATGAGCTGCGTCGTGGGGTGACGCACGAAGTAGCGGACGTAGGCGCCGACGTAGGGCGTCGGGTCGAAGACCTCGTCGGGCAGGACGCCGGCGAACGGGTCGCCCGTCACGTTGCGCACGGTGTTGCCACAGCCCTCGCGGCTGGAGAGCTTGGCGGCGGAGATCGTGCGGATGAGCTGCGCCATCTCGGCGAGCGGCACGTGGTGGATCTGGACGTTCTGCCGCGTCGTGATGTGCCCCTTCTTCAGCGGAGCGTGACGCTCGACGACCTCGGCGAAGGCGTCCATCTGGTCGGGGGTGACGCCGCCGAAGGGCAGCTTCACGCGGACCATGTTCACGTTCGGCTGACGCTGCCCGTACACGCCCTGCTTCAGGCGGAAGCCGATGAACTCGGTCTCCGGCGTCTCGCCGTCGAGGAACTTGGAAGCCTCGTTGTCGAAGTCGTCGAACTCGCGCTCGATGATCGGGATGATGTGGCCCGGGACGTTCTCGTAGATCTCGGGGTCGCTCAGGGAGCCGCGGCCGGTGGTGCTCATCGGCCGCATAATAGCCTATTCCCTACCCGAGTTCATGCATTACCGTGCGAAGCGCCGGTGGAGGACGGCCCGGGTAGGTTCCAGCCATGACCACGCCGAGGGTGCCCCGCCGCACGCTCGTCGCGGCGACCGTCACACCGCTGGCGTCGATCTTCGGCAGCGGCTTCCTCATCGTCGTGCCGGTGCTGGAGGCCGGGTTCGGGCGGTGGGGGGTGCCGGCGATGGCCTCGGTCTGCCTCGCTGCCTTCCTCGTCGGGACGGCGGTCCGCCACAACATGGCGGTCAACGCCCACGACCCCTTCACCCGGCGCACGGAGGTCCTCTCCGCGGTGCTGATCGCCGTCGCCTACGCGGTCTCCGTCGGGCTCTACCTGCAGATCATGAGCGGGTACGCCTTCGGCTACGCGCACGTGGACTCGCTCACCGGCGAGCGGATGGTGACGACGGCGGTCCTCGCGCTGCTCGTGGCGATCGGCGTGCTTCGAGGGTTCTCCGGGCTCTCGCACCTGGAGAGGATGGCGCTCGCCGTGACGCTCGTGATGATCGTCGTCATGACGGTCGCGTTCGCCGGCAAGGTGCTCGAACTGCAGCGCGACGGCGCGCTCGTCCTGCCCGCTCCGGCGGACGGCGGCCTGCTCACGCGCGCGACGCTCCTCGGCGGCATCCTCATCACGGTGCAGGGGTTCGAGACGAGCCGGTACCTCGGGACGCAGTACGACGTCGGCGTCCGGATCCGGACGAGCCGCTGGTCGCAGTTCATCTCCACGGGGGCCTACCTCGCCTTCGTCGGTGTCTGCACGCCGCTCATGGCCACCACCGTGCCCGGGGCAGCGCCCGACCACGACCTGCTGGAGCTCGTGCGCAGGACGCTGCCGCTGCTCGCGCTGCCGCTGGCGCTGACCGGCGTCTTCAGCCAGTTCAGCGCCGCGATCGCCGACCTCGTCACGGCGGTCGGCAACGTCGTGGAGCTCGGGCACGAGCGGCTACGTCCCGGTCGCGCCTACGTCGCGCTCGGCGGGGTCGCGGCTCTCGTCGTGTGGACCTTCCCGACGCTGACGCTCGTCGCCGTCGCGTCGCGCGCCTTCGCCGCCTTCTACGCCGTGCAGTGCGTCACGGCTGCGCACACAGCGAGGTCACGGCCCGCGGCGGCCGGGTTCCTGCTGCTCGCCGGCGCGATGCTGTTCGTCGTCCTGCTGGCCGCGCCGGTGGGCTGACCGGACTGCTACCAACGGTGGGCGTCGCCCCACTCGGTAGGGCCGTCAGGCTCCCGGCCGATCTGCTCGAGCATGGCGGCGCGCAGCCACGGATTCCGCGCGGGCTCTTCGGCTGCGAGGACCGGCGTCGTCTCGCGCAGAAACTGCTCGACGGCCGCGATCACGGCCGCGGCCTCGGCATCGGTGGCAGCCGAGGACACGGCCATCTGCAGCTGGGGGCGACGATTCGGCATGGGTACGGCATCATGCCACGCCGTGACCGACCGGAACCCCGACGACCTCCATCTCTCCACCAGCGTCCCGCCGGGCCTCGCAATTCCAGTGCTGGACCGGGCCGCGGTGCTCGCCGCCGTGAGCCCCGCCACCGCGATCGCGGCCGTGCGAGACGGGTTCCTCGCCTACCACCGTGGCGAGTGGACCATGCCGAGCAAGGTCTACCTGCCGTCTCCGCCGTTCGGGGACTTCCGTGCGATGCCCGCCCGTGGAGGTGACCTCGCGATGCTCAAGTGGATCTCGTCCTTCCCCGGCAACCCGACGCGTGGTCTGCCGTCGGTCATGGGCGTCGTCGTCCTGAGCGACGCGGAGACCAGCGCGCCCGTCATGCTGCTGGACGCCGGCGCCGTGACCGCGTTGCGGACGGGCGCGGTGGCGGCGATCGCCGCCCGGGCGCTGGCGCGCGACGGCGCGCGGACCGTCGGGGTCATCGGTTGCGGTGAGCACGGCGCCTGGGCCGCACGATGCCTGCAGGTGGCCGGCTACGGGGACGGTGTGTGTGCGGACCCGCGGGAGGAGGCGGCGCGTGGCCTGGCAGACGAACTCGGTTGGCGGGCCGGCACACGTGCGCAGGCGCTGGAGTGCGACGTCGTGTGCTGCGTCACCCCGGGACACGAGGTCGTCGTCGACACCCCGGACGTGCGCCCTGGAATGCACCTGAACATGCTCGGCGCGGACGGTCCCGGGAAGGCGGAGGCGTCGCTCGGGGCGGTGGCGTCCTGTGACCTCTTCTGCGACGAGTGGGCGCAGGCCTCGCACGGCGGTGAGCTCACCGGCGCCGTGCAGGCGGGCCTCGTCGAGCGCGGGCAGGTGACCGACCTCGGCGCGGTGCTCGCCGGCGAGGCACTCGGGCGCACGGGTCCTGACGCCGTCACGCTCTTTGATTCGACCGGCCTGGCGATCCAGGACCTGGCGATCGCCGCAGCGGCGCTGGCGGTACACCGCGGAGGCGGGGTCGACGCACAGACCGTGCGGCTGTAGCAGGAGCGGGGCAGGCACGGGCACCGGCGAAGTACCCTGGCGGCGAATGCTTCCGGCCGCGCTCGAGCGACTCATCGCGACGGTCCCCGACGACGCCCTCGTCCTGGACGTCGGCGGCTGGGGTGCGCCGTTGCGCCGCGCAGACTGGGTCCTGGACGTCCAGCCCTACGACTCGCGCGCACCCGAGGGCACGCACGGGGAGGGCCGCGAGCGCTTCACCTCCCGCACCTGGGTGACGCGGGACATGTGCGACCGCGAGCCGTGGCCCTTCCGCGACGCGCAGTTCGACCTGGCCGTCTGCGTCATGACGCTCGCGGACGTCCGCGATCCGATCTGGGTCTGCCGTGAGCTGTCGCGGGTCGCACGCAGCGGCTACGTCGAGGTGCCGACGCTCGTCGCCGAGCTGCTCCAGCACGAGAACGCGGATCTCGGGGGCCAGCATCTCGGGCTCGCGCAGCGCCGCTGGTTCGTGCAGATGGAGGGGGGCGAGCTCGTCTTCGTCCACAAGTCACACGACATCCACCACGACTGGGCCCTGCGGGTCTCCAGCCGCTGGCAGGACCGCATGACGATCGCGGACGAGCGCCAGGGGCTCTTCTGGGAGGACGTGCTGCCGGCCCGCGAGCGGCTGCTCCTGACGCCCGAGGACCACCGGCACCTGCGCGACGACCTGGCCGCGCACCTGCACCAGCGGTTTGAGCCGACAGCGGCCGAGGTCGTCGTCCGCCAGGCGCGCCACGTGGCGCGCCACGGGCTGGACCTCGCCGGTCAGCCGGTCCGCGCGGCAGCAGGCCGGGTCATGGATCGCATCATCGGCAAGCCCTGAGAGACGGTGGGTGATGGATCCGCCCGCCAGGCGCGGGATGATCCATCACCCGGGTGCGGGGCGGGCGATCCAGCTCAGGCCGGGCCGTGCACGCCCTTGATCGAGGTCTGGCCGCGCCGCACGTCGTAGGTGTACGTCGCGGACGGCAACGTCTTCAGCGACCTCCTCTTGATCGTCTCCAGGCGGACCATCTCGCACCGCAGGCCGTTCGCGTCGGCCTTGATGCGGCCGAAGCCGTGGTGGTCGAAGTCGGCCTGGTCCACCGACGGGTTCACGCCGCGCAACGCGTCGATGATCGACGCCGGGGTGTTCGGGTCGGCGTCGTTCCCCTTGATCGTCACGCCGGAGCCGGCGTCGATGTCGGTCTCGCCGAGCGACTGCGACGTGATCGATCCGCCGACGAACTCCAGGGCGACCGACTCGCCGTTGCCCATGTCGCGGCGTACGTCGCCGGTGATGAACGTGTGGATGTCGCCGGTGACGAAGACGACGTCGCGGATCTCCTTGTTCTTGATGTGCGTCAGCAGCTCTTCGCGCTCGCGTGGGTAGCCCTGCCATGAGTCGAACGTGTAGTACGAGTCGCCGAGGACCTTCGTCGGGATGATCGTGACCTCGTTGGCCATGATCTTCCAGGCCGCCCTGGACGTCGACAGGCGGTGCTTGACCCAGGCCATCTGCTTGCGTCCGAGCAGGTCACGCGGCTGGTCCCAGTCCGCGCAGGCCGGGGCGACGGCGTCGCCGCAGGGCTGGTCGGCGCGGTAGGCACGCTGGTCCATCACGATGAGCTCGACGGTGTTACCGAACGTCAGCGACCGGTAGATCCGCTGCCCGCTGGTACCGGCGAACGCGGGCATGGACTCGAAGAACGCCTTGCGCGCCGCCCTCTTGCGTCCGGCGGAGTACCGCTTCTTCGCGTCCAGGCCTCCGTCCGGCTCCTTGCCGGCGTAGTTGTCCTGGACCTCGTGGTCGTCCCAGAGCATGACCATCGGGAACTTCGCGTGGACAGCCTGCAGCGCTTTGTCCGAGCGGTAGAGGCTGTACTTGTCGCGGTAGTTCTGCAGCGTGAGCGCCTCACGCACGATCGAGGGGTTCCGCCCGGCCCTGCCGATCTTGTCGTCGCGCACGGCGGTCTTCGTGCCGTGGACGGAGTGGTAGCTCTCGGCGTAGATGTAGTCCCCGAGGCAGACGACGAAGTCGTAGTCGCCCTTGGCCATGATCTCGTGGGCGTTGTAGAAGCCGTGCGTGTAATCCTGGCAGGAGAAGAACGCGAAGTTCACCGGCTGCTTGGATCCAGCGGGCGGTGCGGTCCGGAAGCGGCCCACGCGCGAGTCCCCGGTCTTCGTGGAGAAGCGGTAGAAGTACTCCTCGTAGGGCTTGAGGTGGCCCACGCGGGCCTTCACGCTGTGGTTCACCGCCTCGCTCGTGGCGATCTGCGTGCGCTGGATCGTCCGGCGGAAGAGCTTGTCGGTCGCGACCTCCAGCTCGACGCGGCCGGCGCCCTCGACGCCGTCGAGCCGTGTCCACAGGGTGATGCCGTGGGCGGACGGGTCGCCGGAGACGACCCCGTCGGAGAACCTCCCGCCGCGGAAGAGCGGCGCCGGCCGGGCGTTGGCGAGCCCCAGCGCGAACGACTGCGGAGCCAGGATGACGGCACCGACCCCGGCTGTGGCACCGGAGATGAAGCGCCGGCGGGTGAGCGGCGTGTGGGACATGGGACCTCTCTACGGGTGGGAATCAGCGACGCTATCCGCTCGGGCCCGCGCCGTCGATGGGAGAAGCGTGTCCGGACGGATGTTGCCGCGGAGATCCTCTGTGCGCGCTCGATGTCAGGACAGGCCTGCCGCCTCCCGGAAGCTGTCATCGCGCGCCCCGATCTGAACCGCGGCGTGCGATCCCTGGCCGGATATACGAGGCCGAAGACATTGGTCGATCTCCGACTCGTTGCTACCTTCGACGGGGCAAGGAACGCCCCCTGTAGGTCCCCCGACCAGTCCCCCATCGGTACCCCCACTCCCCCCTGAGGGACCCAGAGCCGAGCCGGCGGCAGCGGACCCCGGTCGAGCGACCGCCCCCGGACCTTGGAAAGCGCAGGGGCAATCGCTGTCTTCACCGCCCGATCACGGAAGGCTCCTGTGCAGGTCAATTCCAGCCCGTTCCCACCTGGCACCGACCGGCCGCCACACGAACCCCTCGTGGGCTCGCCGCCCCGCGACCGCAGGCGGCCCGATGCCCCACCCGTCACCGACCGGCTGCCGTCCGAGTGGGCGTTGTCAAAAGGCCGCCGTCACACCCACCGCGTCCTGTGGGTCGCCTGGACGGCCATCTGCGTGCGGTTCTGGCTGTGGTGGTGGGAGCCCGCCCACGTCGGCGCCCTGGGCCTGCACCTCGCGGCGAGCCTGCCGCTCTTCTACCTGACGACGTTCCTTCCGTCGTTCTACTGGTTCTTCGTCGGGCGCATGCGCCGGCCGCTGCACCGTGCCCCGCGCCCGGGACGCCGGGTCGCGCTCATCACCCCGTGCGTCCCGTCCCACGAGTCGGTCGAGGTCATACGGGCCCAGCTGCAGGCGCTGACCGCGGTCCGGTATCCCCACGACAGCTGGATCCTCGACGAGGGTGACGACCCCCGGATCCGGGCGCTCGCCGCTGAGTACGGCGTGCGCCACTTCAGCCGCCGCGGCGTCGCGCCTTGGAACGAGGCGGGGCCGCCGTTCCAGGCCAAGACCAAGGCCGGCAACGTCAACGCATGGATCGACCACGTCGAACGCGAAGGCCTGGCCTACGAGTTCTTCGTGCAGCTCGATGTCGATCACCACCCCGTTCCGGAGTATCTGCACCGCACGCTCGGGCACATGGACGATCCCCAGGTCGCCTGGGTGCAGGCACCCAGCGTCTGCGGCAACCTGGACCGCTGGACGGCGCGCGGGCTGGCCGAGCAGGACCTCGTCCTCCAGGGCCCCCTGCAGATGGGGTTCTTCGGCCACAGCCAGACCCCGTTCATCATCGGCTCGCACACGACCTACCGGATGTCGGCCATCCGCGAGATCGGCGGCTTCCAGCCCACGCGGGCCGAGGACCACCTCGACACCGTGGTGCTGGCCGCGCACGGCTACCGCGGCGTCTATGTCCCGGAGATCATCGCGACCGGCGACGGGCCTGAGGACCTCCAGACCTATCTCGGACAGCAGTTCGCCTGGGCGTACTCGATGGTCCAGATCTTCCTGCACCACACCCCGCGCCTGATCCGCAGCTACCGCCCGGCGCAGGCGTTCCAGTTCCTCATGGCCCAGAGCTGGTACCCGCTGTGGTCGCTGTCGATCGCGGCGTTGTGGTTGCTGCCGATCGCCTCGCTCCTGAGCGGCCACGCCATCGCGACCGTGTCCCTCAGCCGCTTTCTGGCCTTCCACCTGGCGATGCTCGGGATGTCGAGCTTCATGTGGTGGTGGAGCCGGGACTTCTTCCAGCCGGCGGGTGTCCGACTCTCTTGGCGCGGACTGCTCGTCGAGGTCGCGCGCTGGCCAGTCGTCCTGTGGGCGTTCGTCAACGTGCTGCTACGGATCGAGCGCCCCTACATGATCACCCCGAAGGGCCGGGCGTCGGTGACGCTCCCGCGCATCCGGAACCTGTACGGGCCGCAGTTCGTGCTCGTCGCCCTCGGCCTCGGCGCGGTGGCGATCTTCATCGTCACGACCGGCAAGGGGCCGACGCAGGGATACCTCCTGCTCGTGCTGCTCAACGTGGCGATGATCGTCGGCCTCCTCGTGGCGTCTGCCGCCCTTGAGCTGCGCGATCTGTGCACCCGCGTCGGTGGACTGACCGCGGCGCTGTCGCTCCGCGCCGGGCTCGTCGCCGGGCTCGTCGCCGTCTGCGCCGCCACAGCCCTGGCGACCGCCACGGCCTGGGGACCCATGACCGCGACGCTGCAGTGAGGGCGACCGGCGACAGGCGACGCCGCGGGCGTGAGTGGCTCGTGAACGTGCTGCTTCTGGGCGCCGTTGCCACGCTGGTCGCCTTCCAGGGCATCGGAGGCCACGATCGGGGGCCTGCTCCGCGAGCGGTGCCGCCCCTGCCGGCCGCGCCGGCCCTGCGCCTGGGCGTGACCACCCCGGCCCTGGCCCGCAACGCCTACCACCCCTGGCGTGTGGGCGACCTGGGAGAGGTCGACGCCTTCGAACGGCGTGCGCGCCGCCACGCCGACACCATCATGTGGTTCGCGGACTGGGCGCACACCACCTCGTTCGACTCCGCACAGGCCCGAGCGGTCGGGGCCCGAGGCAGCATCCCGGAGATCACCTGGGAGCCGTGGGATGCCCTGCGCCCGGGTGCCTCCCAGCCCCGGTACCGGCTGCGCACGATCACGGCCGGGCGCCACGATGCCTACCTCGTGCGCTGGGCGCGGGGGATCGCCGCCTACGGCGGGCCGGTCCGGGTCCGCTTCGGTCAGGAGATGAACGGCACGTGGTACCCGTGGGCGGAGCGCGCGAACGGCAACCGGCCGGGGGACTTCCGTGCGGCGTGGTTGCACATCCGGTCGATCTTCCGGCGCGAGGGTGCGCTCCACGTGACCTGGATCTGGGCGCCGGTGACCGGCGCCATCGCGCCGATCCTCTACCCCGGGGACGGCGCGGTCGACGTCGTGGGGGTCTCCGGCTTCAACGGCGGCCCCCGTCTCTTCCGCCGGACGTGGCGCCCGTTCGCGGCAGCCTACGACACGACCCTCGACGGTCTGCACCACCTCGCCCCCGGCAAGCCGATCGAGATCTCCGAGGTCAGCAGCACCGAGGAGGGCGGGGACAAGGCGGCGTGGATCGCCGACATGTTCGCCGACCTCGCAGCCCGGCCCTCCGTCGTGGGCCTCACGTGGTTCAACGTCCGCAAGGAGGCAGACTGGCGCATCGAGAGTTCGCCCGCGGCCCAGCGGGCGTTCGCGGCGGGCCTGGAACGCCTGACTCAGCCGAACGTCGAGATCAGGTCGCCGAAGGCGGCGAAACCTGCCTTCGGGCTGTAGTCGTCGTGCGTGATCCCGTACTGGCTCTCGAAGCTCGGGTTCTCCGAGTCGGCGTCGCGCAGGTCAAACCAACGGTAGGCGGTGACGTTGTACTGGGCGCGGGTCTGAGCGATCGCTGTGACGACGGCCTGCATCACGGCGACCTGCATCTGCTCCGTGCGGCCGGTGCCGGTCGGGTAGCCGCTCTCGGAGAAGTGCAGCGGCTTGGACTGCAGGCGAGCCCGGGGCAGGTAGTTCGCGCGCAGGGCGCTCAGAGCGTCGAGGGTCGCCTCGCGGGCGCCGGTGCCGAGCGTCGACCCCGACAGCGCCGGTCCCCAGGTCCCCGGGTAGGCGTCGAGCCCGACCCAGTCGACCGCGGAGGCGAAGTTGGTCCCGCCCTTCTTGCCCAGCCGGTTCCAGAAGCTCTCGGCCGCCCTGCCGGTCTCGTACGCCCAGTTGAAGCCGATCTGCAGATGCGCGAAGGAGCCGCGCGCCGCCTCGTCCTTGGCGGCGATGACGCCCTTGATGAGCGCGTCCATCGCGCTGGGGTAGGCGCCGTCGGCGGCGTTCGGCGCCCCCGGAATGTTCACCTCGTTCGTGACCTGCAGGTTTGTCACACCGCGGTTCGCGCCGAGTTGGCGCACGCGCTGGCGCACGAACGTCGTGTAGCCCGTCACATCGCCCGTGGCCGCGACGGGGCGGTAGGTCAGGACGAGCTCGACCTCGAACCCGTTGGCGGTGTAGTCGTTGATCTGGTCAGCGAGCCACGCCGGGACGCGGTCTCCGTCGCTCGGGCGCGTGTAGGACTCGTAGAGATGGACGCTGAACGGGCGGCTGCCGCGCAGCCGCCGTAGCGCCTCGAGGCGCGGTCCGGCGAGTTCAGGCTTCGTCACCCCGGTGGGGCCGACGGTGCCGGCGGCGCCGCCGGGGTAGATCCCGAACTGCAGCGGCGCGCTCGCGGCCGCGGCGCGTGCCCGCTGGAGACGAACCTCGCGCGCGCGCTTCAGGGCGCGGGCGCGCTTCAGGGCGCGGGCGCGCTTCAGGGCGCGGGCGCGTCTGAGCGCGCGGACGGTCGTCGAGTGCATCGCGGAGGTCGTGTGGGAGTGCTTCGTGGTGGTCTTGGGGCCGGATGCCTTGCTTTGGGCCGCGGCACCACCGGGAGTGTCGACGGTCACGAAGGCCGCGATCAACACCACGAAGGCGAGCGTCGCAGCACGAAGGGAGGCACGCCGACGGGGGGACCGTGGGCCGGCGGGGGCTGTGGGAGAGTGCCGCATGCCCAGCGCTTCGGCGCCGGCGGCGAACTACCAGAACGTGGTGTGATGAATGGTGGACGGGTGGATGACCGCGCCGCACCCGTCGTCCAACGTCCGTCTAGCTGGCGGCGCTCAGCTCAAGGGCCGAGCGCCTACAGCGGGATGTTGCCGTGCTTGCGCTTGGGACCCGGCTCGCGCTTGGTGAGCAGCATCTCGAGCGCCCCGATGAGCTTGGGCGCGTCTCGTGGGGGAGGATCACGTCGTCGATGTAGCCGCGCTCGGCCGCGACGTATGGGTTGGCGAAGCGCGCCTTGTAGTCGTCCATCAGCTTCGCGCGGCGCTCGTCGGGCGTCGGGGACCCGGCGATGTCGCGGCGGTAGATGATGTTGACCGCGCCCTCGGCACCCATCACCGCGACCTCCGCCTGCGGCCACGCGAAGTTGAAGTCCGCGAGCAGGTGCTTGGAGGCCATGACGTCGTAGGCGCCGCCGTACGCCTTGCGCGTGATGACCGTGATCTTCGGGACCGTCGCCTCGGTGTAGGCGTACAGCAGCTTGGCGCCGTGGCGGATGATGCCGCCCCACTCCTGCGAGGTGCCGGGCAGGAAGCCCGGGACGTCGCTGAACGTGATGATCGGGATGTTGAACGCGTCGCAGGTGCGGACGAAGCGCGCGGCCTTCGCGGAAGCGTCGATGTCCAGAACGCCCGGCCATCTGCGCCGGCTGGTTGCCGACGACGCCGACCGCGTGGCCGTCCATGCGGCTGAAGCCGCAGACGATGTTCTTCGCGAAGTGCTCGTGGATCTCGAAGAACTCGCCGTCGTCGACCGTCGAGCCGGATGACGTTGCGCATGTCGTAGGGCTTGTTCGGGTTGTCCGGGACGGCCGTGTCGAGCTCGGGGTCCATCCGGTCGCGGGTCGTCGGACGGCGCGACGCGCGGCGGCGTCTCGAGGTTGTTCTGGGGCAGGAAGGACATGAGGTAGCGCGTGTCCTCGAGCAGCTGGTCCTCGTCGTCGGCCGCCAGGTGCGCGACGCCGGACTTCGAGTTGTGCGACATCGCGCCGCCGAGCGTCTCGAAGTCGACCTCCTCGCCGGTGACGGTCTTGATGACGTCGGGCCCGGTGATGAACATGTGCGACGTCTCCTTCACCATGAAGATGAAGTCGGTGATCGCGGGGGAGTACACCGCGCCGCCGGCGCACGGGCCCATGATCAGCGAGATCTGCGGGATGACGCCCGAGCACATGACGTTGCGCATGAAGACGTCGCCGTAGGCGCCGAGCGAGACGACGCCCTCCTGGATCCGCGCGCCGCCGGAGTCGTTGATGCCGATGACCGGGCAGCCGATCTTGGCGGCGAGGTCCATGACCTTGCACATCTTCTCGGCCATGACCTCGCCGAGCGAGCCGCCGAAGACGGTGAAGTCCTGGGAGAAGACGCAGACGCGGCGGCCGTCGATCGTGCCGTGGCCGGTGACGACGGCGTCGCCCCAGGCGCGCGGTTCTTCTGCATGTCGAAGTCGTGCGTGCGGTGGCGCACGAAGGTGTCGAGCTCCTGGAAGGAGCCGGGGTCCAGCAGCTTCTCGATGCGCTCGCGGGCGGTGTACTTGCCCTTGGCGTGCTGCTTCTCCTCCGCCTCGGGGCTGGAGTGGGCGGCCTGCTCGCGCAGCTCCTGCAGCTGCACGACCTTCTCGTCGAAGGTCTCGGGCGGCTGCTGGCGCTGGGTCATGACGGCGCGGATGCTATTGATCGCGATGCGCGCCTTTTCCGCCCGTGTCGAGGGCGTCGACGCACCGATTCGTCGACGCCGGGGCGTCAGCCTGCACGTGGCCGAGGCCGGTCCGATGCCGCCGGGCCGCCCGTCGTGCTGCTGCACGGCTGGCCCCAGCACTGGTGGATGTGGCACGAGGTCATCCGCCGCGCTCGCGGCCGACGGGCGACGGGTCATCGCCCCGGACCTGCGCGGCTTCGGGTGGAGCGACGTGACACGTTCCGGCTACGACAAGGAGCAGTTCGCCTCCGACGTCCTGGCGCTCTGGACGCCGCTCGGGATCGAGCGGGCCGACATCGTCGGCCACGACTGGGGCGGCTGGACGGCGCAACTCGTCGCGCTCCGCGCTCCCGAGCGGGTGCGCCTCGTGGCGCTGCTGAACATCGCCCCGGTGTGGCCGGACCCGTCCAGGACCCTACGCAGCACCCATCGTTTCGTCTACCAGCCGATCGTCGCGGCGCCCGGGCTCGGCCCGGCCGTCCAGCGCAGCTCGCTCATGTGGTGGCTCATGCAGCGCCAGGGCATCCCGGCATCGTCCGTGCACGCCTACCGCTCGCCGTACACCGAGCGTGACCGAGGGCGGGCCGGGTCCGCTCGTCTACCGCACGTTCCTGCGGTACGAGATCCCGGCGGCGATGCGCGGGCGGTATGCCGGGCAGCGGCTGACCGTGCCGGTGCGGATGCTCTTCGGGACCGACGACGCGGTCATCCGGCGGCCGATGGTCGACGGTTTCCGCGAGCACGCCGACGACGTGCAGATCACCGAGGTACCCGGCTGTGGCCACTTCATCGTGGACGAGCGGCCCGACCTGGTCGTCGCCTGGCTGCGCGGCGTGCTCGTCAGTGGCTGAAGGGCCGCCGGTGCGCGGCGCCCAGGTCGTCCAGCGCCCCGGTCAGGACTTGGACCGCCCGGTCGCCGTCCACGACGGCCCGGGCCACGAGCGGCGGCGGGTCCTCGTCGCCGTCGGTCGACGGGGCCGGTTCGAAGACGGGCGGAACCTCGGGCTCGGGCTCGGGGACGAGATGCAGCGGTGCCGCCTCCGGCTCCGGGGCGTCCGTGGTCGGGGGCCTCTCGGCGATCGGCTCGACGACGAGCGACGACGGGACGGGCCCGACGGTCGATCCACGGGCGGCCGCCCGGGCAGCGGCACGCTCGGCCGGGGTCGAGCGCTCCAGGGGAGGTGCCGGAACAGGTCTGCGCCGCAGCAGGCGCCCGAAGAACCCGACCTTCCCCCGGGAGGCCTCGGGTCGGGAGACCGCGCCCGCCGATCCCGGCTCGACGACCGCGGTCACGGTCGACGGTTCGGGATCGGGCTGCGGCACAGGGGCCACCTCGGTGTCCGGCTCACGCGCTGGCCGCGGCGTGACGACCGCCACTGGCTCAGGCTCTGGCACGGGCTCCGGTCGCGGCGCCTCGTCGGCGCCGCCAGCGGCGTCGAGCAGTTCGGCGGTCAGCGTGACCTTCGTCCCCCATCCCGAGCTCTCGAGTTCCACCGTGCCGCGCGCGGCGGTGCCCTCCCAGGCGACGGTGGTCTCGGGCTCGAGCCGGGTGATGGTGATGTCCCCGAACTCACCGAGGTGCTTGCACAGCGACGTGACGTCAGAGACCTCCGCCCACAGTTCCGGGCGGGACTTCACGAGGGTTCGCTGGGCTTGATGCGGGGCCATCGAAGGGACATTTCCCCCCCGAGGTGCCGACTCCTCCCCCGGCGTGGCGTTCCGTCAACCTGCAACGGATTGGTCAGTCCTTCCCCGCACGATCGGGCCTCGACACCGCTGGGGCGCGTGCCTACGATCGGCGCGGAATCAAGCAACCGAGAGCAGGGGTCACGGAATGCGGGGGTTACGGAGTGCGCTGCTGGGGGCGCTCGTCGGGTTGGTCGTCTGCACGGGGTCTGCCCAGGCGGCGAACACGAACGTCGTCGATCCCGTCGGTGGCGATCCTCACGGCTACGTCGACGGCTCAGGCACGCTCCACCTCGTCTGGCGCGAGCGCCCGAACAGCTCGGACCAGCGGATCGGCTACTGCGCGATCCCGCGGGGCAACGCCTCCCGCTGCGCGGCGCCACCGCGGTACCTCCCCGCTCCGGGCGGGGAGACACGGCCCTCGACGGACCCGCCCTTCATCTACGCGCATGGCACGACCCGCAAGGTCGTACAGCACAACTGGGGCGGGACGCACCGCACCTACGTCTGGACGGCGGATGGCGCGGGCGTCTTCGGTCAGCCCGTCCTCGCGGCCGAGAACGGGCCGCGAGCGAGCGTCCCCTCGCCCGGCGTCCAGGAGGGCGACGGGCTCGTGACCCAGCACGGGCTGTCCGTTCAGGGGCTCAGCCTCGGCGGGGGCGTGACGGACGGTGCCTTCGCCACGCTGACGCCGGCCGGGAGCCATGTCGGCTTCCACGAGGACCTCGAGCGGGTCCCCGGCGGCAACGGCGTCTACATCGCGTCCGCCGAGACGACGCTGACGAGCCAGACGGCCTACTGGGTCAGCACGCAGGGCGACGTGAACACGAGCGCCAACTGGTCCATGCCCAAGAGCCTTCCGACCCCGGGTGCGGCGCGGATGGCTGCCGGTGGTCTCGGGCTCTTCGCCGTCACGATCGGTGAGGCGGGTACCCCGCTGCACGTCCACCGATGGACAGGGAGCGGGTTCGACGCGGGCGTGGACCTTCCCGGCCTGAAGGCGGCGTTGAACGACGTCGACATCCAAGAGGCCGGCGGACGCCTCTGGGTCGTGGGGAGCACCTACGTCGACGGCAGTACCGCCGGGCTGGCGGTCTGGTCCAGCACGGACGGCGTCAGCTGGACGCAGCCGTATCTTGCCGACGCCTCCACGGATCAGTTCCGGCGGCTGCGCATCGCAGTGGCGCAGGACGGTCAGGGCTTTGCGATGTTCGAGCGGCTCGGCGCCTTCGGTGCTGTCGTCACGGACCTCACGCCGAAGTCGGGAGCCGTGCCACCCGGCAACCGACCACCAAGCGGAACGCTGTTCACTGGCAGGCGGGGTACGAGCGTCGCAAAGCTGGCCGGCTCGCTGCTGCTGTTCCAAGGCCCCGCGGTCTGTGTCCCGGTCGATCGGCGCATCACGACCGGCTTCCGTGTGAAGGACGGGCGGACGAAGGCGCTTGTGGCCAAGGGACTCGTCAGGCCGATCAGCATCACCTTCCGGCTCCTGGGGCCGAGCCTCAAGCCGGTTCCGGGCAAGACCGGGCGCCTTGCGGCCGTCAGGAAAACCCCCTTCGTCGCGAAGACGCTGTCGACAGCCGGGCTGGCGAAGGGCAAGACCCACGCGGTGGGCTTCACCGTGCGCTATCGGCTCACCGGCACCTCGCAGGCGCGCAAGCGGATCCGGACGTTCACGTTCCGGCGCAAGCTGCAGATCTGCGGCTGAGCCTCACGCCACCGGGTCGCGCGGGACCCGGCCTGGACCCGCAGGTCAGTACCCGCCCGGCTTGGTGATCATCATGAAGACAGCGACCAGCACGAGCAGCGGCATGATCGTGCCGACGAGCCTGAGGCGTGCGTTGAGCGCCTGGTATTCGTCGCTGAACGTCATCTGCGATCCGGGGGCCGCACGGCTGGCGTCCCGCGCGGCCAGCTCCGCAAGCCGCTTCTCCGTCGGACCGAAGAAGGCCCCACCGGCGACGAGCAGGATGATGAGGATCAGCATCGGCACCGTCACCCAGACGCGGTCGAAGAGATCGCGGTCGGCAGCCAGGTAGATCCCGGCGAGGAAGGCGATGCCGCCGAACGGCGCGATGAGCCGCTTGCCCACGAGCTCCTGGGCACGGTGGAAGTCGGCGACCGCTTCGGGCCGGCTGGTGCGGATGCTCGCGCTGAGCACCGGGTAGGCGAACGTCACGCCGAAGGCGACGATGATCGCCGCGACGTGGATGAAGAGCACGACGTCGTAGAACAGGATCGCGGGGGGCATCCGACGACCCTAACCGCTGCCGCTGCCGCTAGCCGCAAGCCGCCGAACGTCCGCTTCCACTGGTGGCAGCGCGAGAAACGGACGCTCGGCCCCCCGGACGCCGCCGAACGTCCGGTTCCACTGGTGGCAGCGCGGGAAACGGACGCTCGGCCCCCGGACGCCGCCCCGCCGCGTAGATCAGAACGTCGGCGCGTACTTCCCGAAGACGTCCTTCATCGCGCCGCAGACCTCGCCCATGGACGCCTTGTCGCGAAGCGCCTCCTTGATGAACGGCAGCAGGTTGTCCGTCCCGCGCGCGGCGTTGCGAAGAGCCTCCAGGCGCTCCTCGACGATGGCGGTGTCGCGGTTCTCCTTGAACGCCTTCAGGCGCTCGAGCTGCAGGCCCTCGGAGGCGGGGTCCACGCGCAGCAGGTCCAGGGACCTCGACGGGCTCCTCCACGTGCGAGTTGACGCCGACGACGATGTCCTGCTCGATCCGGTAGCGCTCCTGGTAGCCCCAGGCGGACTCGTCGATCTCGCCCGTGATGAACTCGATCGCGTTGACCGACCCGCCGAGCTCGTCGACCTTCGCGATGAGCTCGTAGGCACGGGACTCGATCTCGTCCGTCAAGGACTCCACGAAGTAGGAGCCGGCGAACGGGTCGACCGTCATCGTGGCACCGGACTCCGCGGCGATGATCTGCTGCGTGCGCAGCGCGATCTTCGCGGCCTCTTCGCTCGGCAGCGCCAGCGCCTCGTCGTAGCCGTTCGTGTGCAGCGACTGCGTACCGCCGCAGACCGCCGCGAAGCCCTGCAGCGCGACGCGGACGATGTTGTTCATCGGCTGCTGCGCGGTGAGCGTCACGCCGCCGGTCTGGGTGTGGAAGCGCAGCATGAGCGACTTGGGGTTCTTGGCCCCGAAGCGCTCGGACATGATCGTCGCCCACATCCGCCGGGCCGCGCGGAACTTCGCGACCTCCTGGAAGACGTTGTTGTGGCCGTTGAAGAAGAAGGCCAGGCGCGGCGCGAAGTCGTCGACCGCCAGGCCCGCGTCGACCGCGGCCTGGACGTAGGCGATGCCGCTGGACAGCGTGAACGCCACCTCCTGCACGGCGCTGGCGCCCTTCTCGCGGAAGTGGTACCCGGAGATCGAGACGGTGTTCCACCGCGGGATGTTCTCCTTGCAGTACGCAAAGAGGTCCGTCGTCAGGCGCATCGTCGGCTCGGGCGGGTAGATGTAGTTGCCGCGCGCGATGTACTCCTTGAGCACGTCGTTCTGCGTCGTGCCGCGGAGCTTCTCGGAAGGGACGCCCTGCTCCTCGCCCACGAGCTCGTACAGGCACAGCAGCACGGCGGCGGGGGCGTTGATCGTCATCGACGTGGAGACCTGATCCAGCGGGATCTGGTCAAAGGCCGTGCGCATGTCGTCGATCGTGTCGATGGCGACGCCGGTGCGCCCGACCTCGCCCTCACACAGCGCGTTGTCGGAGTCCAGGCCCAGCTGCGTCGGCAGGTCGAAGGCCATCGACAGCCCCGTCGAGCCCTTCGACAGGAGGTAGCGGTACCGCTCGTTGGACTCCTTCGCGCTGGCGTAGCCCGCGTACTGGCGCATCGTCCAGGTCTGCTTGCGGTACATGTCGCGGTGCGGGCCGCGCGTGTACGGGAAGTCCCCGGGCTCGCCCAGGCGCAGGTCCTCGGGGAGGTCCGCTTCGGTGTAGAGCGCGTTGATCTCGATGCCGGAGTCCGTGAACCGTCGCGGATCCTCCTTGCCGATGATCGGGGCGACGGTGAGGCGTTCCTCGGACTCCGGGGCGTGGGACATACCGGAAAGATACGCCGTCCGAGCGCTCCTCGGCGTCTACCGGCGGTGTGCGACGACCGTCGCGTGGAACGCCGTGCGGTGCTCTTCTTCGACGCTGAACCCCGTCGCGCCGAGCATCGCCCGCAGCGCGCTGGGGGTGATGCCCCAGTACCAGTTGACGTAGCCGCGGGCGGGGTCGAACGGCTCGGTGTGCGTCGGATGGACGCCCGGCTCAGGGGCGAAGACGCAGACGTTCTTCGCAAAGCGGCGCTCCGGCAGGGTCTCTGTCGCCAGCAGCAGGGTCTGCCCGGTGACCGACGCCAGGCGCTCGAGCGTCAGCAACGGGTGTGGTGCGTGGTAGAGGACGCCGCTGCACCACACGACGTCGTGGACGCCCAGGCGCTCGAGCGCCGCCTCGTCGTGCAGGTCACCCTGGACGAAACGGACCTTCGAGTCGCGCCGGGCGTGCTCGGCGTCGAAGGCGGGGGTCCGCCCCATGAGATCCATCCCCGAGACACGCGTGGCGGCCGCGTCCTCGGCGGCGAACGCGATCCCCCCGTCGACCTGCCACATGCAGCCGACGTCGGCGAAGGAGCGCCCGGCAGCGTGCTCGGCGACGAAGGCCTCGCGGGGCGGCTCGCCGCGCGAGAGGCGTTGGCGCAGGCGGACGGAGAGCGACGGCGGCACGGACGGGAGGCTAGTCGGCCGTGGTCATGCCGGGTGTCACGGGCGGGCGCGTAGGCTGGGCGTCATGGAGGTCACCGTCCGCCTTTTCGCCATCCTTCGCCAGCGCGCGGGCCAGGACACCGTCGCCCTGGACCTGCCGGAGGGCGCCCGTGTCCGCGACGCCCTGGATGCACTCGGAGCGGTGACGGCCGACGTGCCGTGCGTCATGGCGGTCAACCGCGAATACGCCGTCGGGGACGCCGTCCTGAACGCCGGGGACGAGCTCGCGCTCATCCCGCCCGTGAGCGGCGGCAGCGGCGAGGTCACCGTCCGCCACGTGCGGATCACGGACGAGGCGCTGTCGCTCGACGCCGTGGCACGCCTGGTGGAGGACCCGCGCGCCGGGGCCGTCGTCACGTTCTCGGGCGTCACCCGGGACGTCGCGTGGCTCGATTACGAGGCGTACGTGGAGATGGCCGCACCGATGCTGCAGGAGCTCGTCGACAGCGCGATCGAGCGCCACGACCTCTGCGCTGCAGCGGTCGAGCACCGCGTCGGTCGGGTGCCCCTCGGCGCCCCGTCGGTCGTCGTGGCCACGTCGTCGCCGCACCGACCTGAGGCGTTCGCGGCCGCCCGTGAGCTCATCGACGAGCTCAAGGCGCGCGCGCCGATCTGGAAGGCCGAAGAGGGCGAGTGGGTGGAGGGGACGCCGCCGGTCACGGATTGAGGGACGCCTCCGAGGCACCCCCTTCGCTTCGGCACGCTCGTCCCTCGCTTTGCCGGACGACGCTGCGGGGGTGTCCCCGACCCCTCCGGGGCGGGGGTCAGATCGAGGCTCGCGGGTCCTCACGGAGGGTGTGCGCGGCGAGGCGGGCGCGGAGCCTGCGGCGGACGTCCGGCCATTCGGCGTCGATGACGCTGAACCAGGCCGTGTCGCGGACTCCGACGCCGGGGACGATGCGGTGGTTGCGATGCGTCCCCTCGTAGGTTGCGCCCATCGCGAGCATCGCGTCGCGCGAGCGCTCGTTGGCCGCGTGCGTCTTGAGCTCCACCCGGATACAGCCGAGCGCGTCGAAGGCGTGGGAGAGCATGAGCAGCTTGGCCTCGACGTTGACGCCGGTCCTCCAGGCGGCGGAGGCCAGCCAGGTCCAGCCGATCTCCACGCCGCGGTCGGCCTCGCGCAGCGCCAGGAAGCGCGTGGACCCGACGACCTCTCCGGTCCGCCGGTCCACGGTGGCGAACGCGAACTCCCGCCCGGCCGCACCCATCGCGAGCGCCGTGTCGACGAACGCGTCGAACGCCTCCCGGGTCGCCGGGTACTCCATGGTCCAGCGCCAGATCTCGGGCTCGCGGGAGGCGGCGTAGAGCCCATCGCGGTGCTCCTCGGTCAGCGGCTCGAGGCGGACGTGTCGTCCCTCGAGGATCCCGGCGAGCGGGGTGGGCCAGGGGGCGAGCTCAGGCGGGTCGTCCACGTCGCCGGTCGCCTGTCCTGCGTGCCGGCTAGATCGCGCCGCCGGCGGCCGGGGGCGCCGTCGGGTCGGCGGCCCCGGCACCACCGGACTCGCGAGCCAGGTGCTCCTCGGCGAGCATCGGGTTCTGCGCCGAGCGCTTGACGACGGTCAGCAGGTCCGACATCGAGCTGACCTCTTCGACCTGCTCCTTGAGGAACCACTGCATGAACTGCTCGGAGGCGTAGTCCCGTTCGTCGCGCGCGATGCCGGCAAGCTCGCCGATCTGCTGCGTGACGCGCTTCTCCTGCTCCAGCGCGATCGCGACGGGCTCGACGATGTCGCTGAACGTCGTGCGAGGGGCGGCGACCGCCGGGATGACGGCTTCCTCGTCGGCATCCATGAGGTACTTCACCATCATCATCGCGTGGTTGCGCTCTTCCAGCGCCTGGGCGTAGAAGAACGAGGCAAGACGGGGGAGGGTCTCGTTGTCGTAGAAGACGGCGAGCGCGATGTACTGCTGGCTGGCCGCGAACTCGTTCGCGATCTGCTCGTTCAGTCGATCGGTGAAGGCGGATGCGGGCACGGGGTGAGCGTACAGAAGGTGGGGGCGGCCCCCAGGGCCTGGGCCTCAGCGCCCCCGCAGGAGGAAGACCGAACCCGCCCCGGGGTTCAGCGGGAGCAACGTCCCGGGGTCCACCGCCACCGGCCCGGGCGCCACGAACCGCCGGACCGCCCACGTCTCACCGCTGTCGGCCGCGACGAACGCGAACCCCGGCGGGACGACGTCGGCCGGGAGGACGGGTGTGCGCCGCGTGCCACCGGGCCGGGCGCCCGCGAGCTTCACGACGTCGATCTCCCGCACGAGGACGGGGGTGCCGGGCACGACCGCCCGCGTGCCGCGGCCGAGATAGAGCTCGAGCGGCACGCGGCTCTCGGCGTCGGCGACCACGAGTCGCGCCCCGACCGGCGCGCGTGTCGCGGCCCTGCTCGCCGCCCGGAAGTCGTCGCGCTGGAGGTTCCCGGCCGAGGCGACCGCCACGGCAAGTCCGACGCCGATCGCCGTGAGCAGCCCGACGGCGGACGCTCCCACGACCCGCGCCGGCAGCCGGGCGGCTCCGGCTCCTGCGGCGGCGAGGGCCAGCGGCAGCACCCCGAGGAGGTTGCGCGTCAGGACGAAGTCCTGTCCCACGAGGGCGGCGAGGATCGGCAGGGCCACTCCCGTGCCCACGACGGTCAGGACGACGGTCAGCGCCCGCGCCCGCGGGCCCGCGCCGGGCCAGGCCAGGCCGGCGACGATGGCCGCGACGGCCAGCAGTCCGGCGCCGGTCAACAGGATCTCCGCGGGCGCGTCGTACCCGACGAGGATCTGCTTGGGCACCTGCGTGAGCCGACGCCCGAGGGACTCCTGAGCGATGAACGATGCGCGCCCGGCCTCGCGCTGATGCAGGAGCAGGGGCGCCAGCGCGAGCGCACCGGCGGTCGTCGCGACAACGGCTCCCACCGCTTGTCGGCGAAGCACCCACAGGGCCCAGAGCGCTTCGCCGGCGACGGCGAAGAGCGCGAAGTGGTGCGTCCACATCGCGGCGATCGCCAGCGTGGCCCACACCACTGCGCGGTCGTGCGCGCCGGTCTCCAGATACCGCAGAAGCGCCAGTGCGGACGCCGCCACCAACAGCATGAGCAGCGCGTAGGCACGCGCCTCCTGCCCGTACCAGACCATGAGCGGGCCGGTGGCCGCAAGCGCTGCGGCCAGGACGGCCGCCCGGCCGCGGGCCCGCGCGGCGGCGTCGCCCGTCAGTCGCGCCGCGAGCGCCGCCACGATCGGGATCGTCGCCGTCCCGGCCAGCGCGCTCGGCAGGCGCGCGGCGACCTCCCCGGTCCCGAGAACCCGGGTCCACACCCATGCGACGACGTAGAACAGCGGAGGCGTGGACTCCCCATCCACGACACCGCGGAGCATGTCGCCGAAGGGAAGCTGGAGCAGGCGGATCGTCGCGGCCTCGTCTGACCAGAAACTCTGGGCATCGAGCGTCGCGACGCGCAGCACGAACCCGAACACCGTCAGCAGGATCACGAGGCGGCGCGCGGACATCCGGGGGCGAGCCTACGCGGACCGGTCGCGCGACGGGGCGGGGTCCGACCCGGCGAGCGGTGGGACCCCTCAGACCGAGGTGGCTACCCTCGAGCGATGCGCCGGTCCGCCCTGTCCGTTCTCTTCGCCGTGCTCGTCCTGGCGGGGACGACGACCGTGGCCGGTGCAGCCGCGAAGGTCCCCAAGCTCCCGGCCGGCTTCATCGGCGTCAACGCCGACGGGCCGCTCTTCGACGATCCGGCTGTGTCCCCCGCGACCGAGCTCGGGCGCATGCGATCCGTCGGTCTGCGTCAGGTGCGCACGGTCTTCGACTGGGCGTCCGCGCAGCCGACCGGTCCGCAGAGCACCGACCTGACACGCTTGGACCGCATCGTCGGCGCCTTCGCCGCTCGCCGCATGTCGATCCTCCCCGTCGTCATCCACGCGCCGGACTGGGCGACATCGAAGCCGTCCGTCAGGACCTACGGCGACCCCCCCGCCGACCCCAAGACGTACGCGAACTTCCTGACGGTCCTCGTCGAGCGTTACGGCCCGAGGGGCAGCTTCTGGGCGCAGAACCCCGGGCTGCCACGCATGCACATCCGTCGCTGGCAGCTGTGGAACGAGCCGAACCTCCCGCGGTTCTGGAGCCGGCGGCCGTTCGCGCCCTCCTACGTGGCGCTCGTCAAAGCGACCGACGCGGCCGTGGCCAAGGCCGACCCGAGGGCCCAGATCGTCCTCGGCGGCATCACGAACGGGGACCGCTCGCCGTCGTGGGTGGCCCTGGCGCAGCTGTACAAGGCGGGGATCCGGCGCCACTTCGACGTGCTCGCCGTGCATCCGTACACCGCGACCGCGGCAAAGGTCGTCGAGACCGTGCGCCGCGTGCGCGCGGTGGCCAAACGGTACGGCGACTCGCGGATCCCGCTCGTCCTGACCGAGCTGTCGTGGTCGTCGGGCGGGGGCAAGGGCAACGGCGTGACGTGGGACACGACGGAGTCAAAGCAGGCCGCGAGGCTGGAGCTCGTCTTCCGCCAGGTCGCCAGGTACCGCCGGTCGCTGCGTCTCACGGCGGCGTACTGGTACACGTGGATCTCGCCGCAACCCAGCGCCGACAGCGGCTGGGAGTTCTACGCGGGTCTGAACAAGATGCGTGACGGCAAGGTCGTCGCCAAGCCCGCGCTGAAGGCGCTGAGACGCTCGATCCTGCGCCTCCAGGCACGCTGACGTCCCGAGGGCCCGCCCGCGAGCGCTCCGCTCGACGCAGCGGTGGTGCCTATTCTTTCGCCCATGTCCACGTGCGTTGTGACCGGCGGCGCCGGCTTTCTCGGCTCTCACCTCTGCGACGAGCTGCTCAAGCGGGGCCACCGCGTCGTGTGCGTGGACAACCTCGAGACCGGCTCGCTGACGAACATCGCGCACATCCGCGTCCCCGAATTCGTCTTCCGCCAGGTCGACATCGTCGAGCCGTTCTTCGTCGAGGAGCAGGTCGACTTCGTCTACCACCTGGCGTCCCCCGCATCCCCGATCGACTACCTGCGCCTTCCGCTGCACACGCTGAAGGTCGGGTCCTACGGCACACACCACGCCCTCGGCCTGGCCAAGAAGCACCGCGCCCGCTTTCTCACCGCTTCGACCTCCGAGGTCTACGGCGACCCGAAGGTCCACCCGCAGCCCGAGAACTACTGGGGCCACGTCAACCCGATCGGCCCGCGCGGCGTCTACGACGAAGCCAAGCGGTACGCCGAGGCGCTCGTCATGGCCTACCACAACCAGCAGGGCGTGGACACGGCGATCATGCGCATCTTCAACACCTACGGCCCGCGGATGCGGCCGTTCGACGGGCGCGCGATCCCGACGTTCATGCGCCAGGCCCTGCAGGACCAGCCGATCACGGTCTTCGGGGACGGCAGCCAGACACGGTCCTTCTGTTACGTGGACGACCTGATCCGGGGGATGATCGCGCTGGCGGAATCAGGACGGCACGAGCCGTGCAACATCGGCAACCCGGACGAGTTCACGCTGCTCGAGCTCGCCCACGCCGTGATCGAGGTCACCGGCTCCAAGAGCGAGATCGTCCACGAGGTGTTGCCGACGGACGACCCGCAGCAGCGCCGACCGGACATCACCCGGGCGCAGGAGTGGCTCGGCTGGCAGCCCGAGATCTCACTGAGCGACGGGCTGAAGAAGACGCTGGAGGGTGCCGGCCGCGACGGACTCATCGGCCGCGCCAAGTAGGCTGGAAGGACAGGGAGAGCCTCGGCCTGGGTACGGGTCGGCGGACGAACGCCCTGGCAACACCAGATGACAAACCTGCCGACTTTCACCTCGGTCGTTCGTTAGGGCACTGGATGGCTTCGACGCGACAGAGCGCAGACGCTCCGCCACACCAGGGCGAGGCGACGGCCCCTACGCCGGAACAGCCCACGACGCCGACGCCGACGCCGGCGCCTGACCGCGACATCCGCGCGCGACGTCCGGCGCTCGGCTTCCTCCTGCGCCTGGACACCGCCCGCCGCTTCGCGCGCGTGGGCTCGCTGCTGGCGCTGGACCTCGCCGCCATCTTCGGCGCGATCCTCACGGCCCTGGTCCTCAAGGCCTATCTCCGCGACAAGTGGAACTTCGACCGCTCGCTCGACGAGGCGCGGCATTCGTTCGCCTTCGCCTACCTCGTCGCGACGCTCCTGTTCGCGCGCAGCGGCCTGTACGCCGAACGCGCCGTCCGCCCCGGCCTGGCGGTCATCGTCGGCTCGCTCTTTCAGACGATGGTCGTCACGGTCATCTTCGCGCTGGTCCAGGGCGAGCAGTTCTCGAGCTACTACATCTTCTACGGCACGCTCTTCTTCGCCGTCGCCTACGTCGCCACGGCGCGGTACTTCTACGAGAAGCTCGACCGGGGCCGCGCTCAGCGCCGCGGGCTACAAACGGCGAGCCGTCCTCGTCGGCAGCGGCAAGCACATCGACGCCGTCGCGCACGCCCTGTCGGCCGGCCCGCACCCGGAGGTCAGCGTCGTCGGCTTCATCTCGCTCGTCCCGCGCCCGGACAACGGGCTGCGGTCGCTCGGGCGCGCTGGAGGACCTGGACCGAATCATCGCCGAGCACCGCCTGGACGAGGTCATCATCGCCGACTACGACTTCCCCCAGCAGGAGGCGGTCGACCTCGTCGCGCGATGCCATCAGCAGCGGCGTGCGCGTCCGGGTGGCGCCGTCGACGATGGAGATCCTCATCCATCGCGCCGAGTTCGTGCCCGGGTCAGACCGTCCCGCTCTTCGAGCTCAAGCCGCCGGTCTTCGACGGCATCGACTTCGTCGTCAAGCGCGTCGTTCGACGTCACCGTCGCCACGCTGCTGCTCCTCGTCCTCTCGCCCGATCCTGCTGGCCAGCGCGGTCGTGATCAAGCTCACGTCGCGCGGGCCGGCGATCTACCGCTCGATCCGGCCCGGCATCGGCGGCGTCCCGTTCGCCTGCCTGAAGTTCCGCACGATGTACCGGGACGCCGACCAGCAGCAGGTCGACCTGGAGTCCCTCAACGAGGCCTCCGGTGCGCTCTTCAAGATCCGGGACGACCCGCGGATGACGCCGTTCGGCCGCATCCTGCGCCGCTTCTCGCTCGACGAGATGCCCCAGCTGCCGAACGTCCTGAAGGGCGACATGTCGCTCGTCGGCCCGCGGCCGCTGCCCCAGCGCGACTTCGAGCGCCTGGAGGACTGGCACAAGAAGCGCTACCTCGTGCTGCCCGGCATCACCGGGCTGTGGCAGGTGTCCGGGCGCAGCGACCTGGACTTCGACGACCTCGTCCGCCTGGACTTCCTCTACCTCGAGCGCTGGTCGGTCTTCCTGGACTTCACCATCCTCGTGAAGACCGTCCCGGCGGTCTTCACGCGGCGCGGCTCGTACTGAGTGAGCCGTGAACGTCCGCCGGATCGTCGTCGCGGCGCCGATCCTCTTCATCCTGCTGGCGGTCCTCGGGTCGATAGCCGCACACGAGAAGAGCAAGCAGGGGCCGTCGGCCAAGCCGCTGCCCGGTGCCCCGCTGCAGCAGCTCGGCAGAACCCGTGGAATCCGGATCGGCGCCGCGGTGGACGACCAGCCGCTGCGCGACGAGCCGGGTTACCGCCAGGTGCTCGTCCGGGAGTTCGCGTCGCTCACACCGGAGAACGCGATGAAGTGGGATGCGCTCGAGGCCGACCGCGGCAAGCTGAAGTGGGACGCCGCCGACCGGATCGTCGACTTCGCGCAGGACCACGGCATGGCCGTCCGCGGCCACACGCTCGTCTGGTTCTCGCAGCTGCCCGGATGGATCGCCGACGGCGGGCTCGCGGCCGCGGAGCTGCGATCGGTCATGCGGGAGCACGTCACCACGCTGATGCAGCGGTACAAGGGGCGCGTCCGGACGTGGGACGTCGTCAACGAGGCGGTCGCCGACAAGGGCGGCCTGCGCAAGTCCGTGTGGTCGGACACGCTCGGGCCGGTCTTCATCGCCGAGGCCTTCGACGCCGCGAGGAAGGCCGACCCGCGGGCGAAGCTCGCGATGAACGAGATCGGCGCGGAGTCCATCGGACCGAAGTCCGACACGTTCTTCCGCATCGCCAAGGCCCTGAAGGCACGCGGGCTGCTGGACGAGGTGGGCTTCCAGTCGCACTTCTCGCTCCAGGGCGTGCCGCCGACGATGCGCAAGAACCTGCAGCGCTTCGCCGCGCTCGGGCTGGACATCGCGATCACCGAGGCGGACGTCGCCGTCCGGGACGGCGCCTCGCCCGCGCAGCTGCAGGTGCAGGGCGAGGTCTACGCCGACCTCGTGCGGACGTGCCGCAGCGTGCCGCGTTGCACGTCGCTGACCTTCTGGGGGTTCACCGATCGGCACTCGTGGATCCCGGGCAACCAGCCGGGCTTCGGGCGCGCGACGCTGCTCGACGACGAGCTGCGACCCAAGCCCGCCTATCGCGACGTGTCCCGGGCGCTGCGCCGCCCCTAGGGAGCGGCGCGCAGGCGTCAGGGCAGCCGTAGGATCCCCGGCGTGTCTCGCCGCCTCCGTGTTCTGCCCACCGCGCTGTGCCTTGCCGCGGGCCTCCTCGCTGCCCCTTCCGCGCACGCCGCCACCGGGCCGGCCCTACGCGCCGGGGCCGGGCAGGCGGACATCACGCCGCCGCAGACGGGCTACTTCCTCGGGGGCTGGACGCGAGCGGACCGCCTGGCGCTGGGACAGTCCACCCGGTTGTACGCCAACACCCTCGTCCTGCAGCGCGGAACCAGGAAGTTCGCGCTCGTCGCCGCCGAGATCTTCGCGATTCCCGCGGGCTTTCAGGAGGACGTGGCTCGGCTCGTGGCCGACTTGGGCTACACGCGGGAGTCCGTCCTGCTGGCAGCGTCCCACACGCACTCCGGCCCGGGCGGCTTTGCGAACAACCCGACGTACAACACCGCGGCGCCGAGCATCGAGACGGTCGACGACCCGGCGAGCTTCCCGGCCTTCTTCAACCCGGCGCCGGCCGACCGCGCAGCTCTACACGTTCCTCGTCAAGCAGACCGCCGCGTCGATCCGCCGAGCCGACGCGGACCGCGCGCCGGCCGCGGCCGGCTGGGGCCAGGTCAAGCTCACGAACCTGACCGAGAACCGCTCGATCGAGGCGCATCTCGCCGACCACGGGCTCGTCGTCCCGACCGGATCCGGCAAGGCGTCGATGGATCCCGACGGCGTCGAGCACACGATCGACCCCGAGGTCGACGTCCTGCGCGTGGACAAGCTCGTGCGGCGCGGCCGGCGGACGGTCGCACGTGCCGATCGGCGCCTACTCGAACTTCGCCGACCACGGCACCGTCGTGAAGGCCGAGGCGCAGGTCTACTCCGGCGACCATCACGCCGCGGCGTGGCGGGTCTTCGCCGACCGCCGTCCGCAAGGCCGGCAAGGTCCCCGCGCGCCAGACGATCGTCAACGTCTACCCCAACGGCGCCGAGGGCGACCAGACCGCCGGGCTCAAGCACACGGGCATCGACGGTGCCCGTCAGGTCGGCACGATCGAGGCCGGCCGGATGTTCGACGCCTGGAAGCTTGCCGGAAGGCGCCTGAGCCGTCGGCCCGTGCTCGACGTGCGGTGGACGCGGACCTGCTTCTGCGGGCGCGACACCGCGACGGGCAAGGTCGCCGCCAAGGGCGTCGTGGGGGCGTGGGCTTCCTCACCGGCTCCGAGGAGGGCCGCGGGCCGCTCTACGACCTCACCGGCGTGCCGTTCGAGGGCGTCAAGAACCCGGTGACGGACCCGGTGCAGGGCAACAAGGTGCAGGTGACCGGCGGCGGGAACCCGCCGGCGGCGGTGCCGGTCAGCCTGACGCGCGATCGGTGACGGCGTGCTCGTCGGCGTCCCCGGCGAGCCGACGAAGGAGGTCGGGGTCCGGGTGCGCGCGGCGGCGCTCGCGCCGCTGAAGGGGTCGGGCGTGACGCACGCGATCGTCGCGGGCCTCGCCGACGAGTTCATCCAGTACATCACCACGCCGGAGGAGTACGGCGAGCAGAGCTACGAGGGGGCCTCGACGCTCTTCGGCATCAACCAGGCGACGTTCCTGCAGGAGCGGTACACCGAGCTCGGCGCCGCCATGGCCGCGCGGCAAGCCCGCGCCCGCGCCTACCCGCTGGACGTCGCCTACGGCGTCAAGCCCGACGGCCCGGCGTACCCGGCCGGCGCGGCGTCCGGCACGCTGACCGGGCAGCCGACGGAAGGGCCGGTCGCGCAGAGCGACACCGTGAAGATCACCTGGACCGGCGGCGCCGCTCGGGCGTGACCGCCCCGTCGACCGGGCCTTCGTGTCCGCGCAGCGGCTGGTGCGGGGCCGCTGGAGGACCGTCGACACGGACCTGGCGCTGCACACGCTGTGGCACGTGGACGCCAAGGGGCACTACGACGCGACCTGGACCGTCCCGAGCTTCGCCTCCGCAGGCACCTACCGGCTGCGGGTCACGGCGACGCGGTACGAGCTGGTCTCGCGGACCTTCCAGGTCGCCCGAGGCTGACGGCCGCCCGGCGCCAGACGCCGGACGGCCCCGTAGGGGACAATCCCGGTAGGGATGGCCGAACTGAAGCGCTACCGCTACCTCTTCGAGCAGATGGTCCGCCGAGAGCTGCGTCAGAAGTACCAGGGGTCTGCGCTCGGGGTGGCGTGGTACGTCGTCAACCCGCTGGTGCTCATGGGTGCCTACTACCTCATGTTCGGCGTCATCTTCACGGCGACGGAGCACGCCGGACTACCCGCTCTTCCTCATGGTCGGGCTCGTCGTCTGGATCTTCTTCAGCCAGGCGCTCATGAGCGCGGCGCCGTCGCTGCTGGACCAGGGCGCGCTCATCCGCAAGGCGCCGTTCCCGCGTGAGACTCATCCCGGGCGCCGTCGTGAGCGTCCAGGCCGTGACGTTCGTCTTCGTGCTGTCGCTGGTCACGCGTGGTCACGCTGCCGCTTCGCGGTTCGCTGTCCCCGGCGCTCCTGCTCCTGCCGCTGATCCTCGTCGCGCTCTACGGGTTCGCCCTCGGGCTCGGGCTCATCGTCTCGGTCCTGCACGCGCACTTCCGCGACGTCGCCCCGATCCTGTCGGCGGCGTTGCTGCCGTGGTTCTTCCTGTCGCCGATCTTCTTCGCGCCAGGGGACATCACCGACAAGGCGGCCGCGCGCTTCGCGATGGAGTGGGTCAACCCGATCGCGCCGTTCATCGAAGCGATCCGTGCCGTCGTCTACAGCGGGGACGCGCCGTCGCTCGCGGCGCTGCTCTACGTCGTGGCCGCGGCGGCCCTCGCGCTGCTGGCGGGCCGGGCGCTGTTCGACCGGCTGCAGGCGGAGCTCGCCGTGATCGTGTGATGTTCGCCTGCGGCTCACATCACATTGCACGAACTCGCCTGCGGCTCCTTCGTGCGGGATGGGTGACATCGTGAGAGCCTGCGGTCACATCACCTGCGGTCACGTCGTGCGCGCCGGGGGACGGCATGAACTCCCTGCAGCCCGGCGAGATCGTCCTGGAGCACGCGTCACGCGCCTTCTCCGTGCGCGCGGACCGCGGCGGCACGCTGAAGGAGCTCGTGCTCGGCAAGCGCTCGGGTGGCCCGGCCCCGATCCAAGCGCTGGCCGACGTCACGCTGCACGTTCCGCCCGGCCAGACCGTCGGCATCGTGGGACGCAACGGCGCGGGCAAATCCTCGACGCTGAAGGTCCTGGCGGGGATCGTCCCACTGGACTCCGGCACCGTCCGCATCGGCGGGCAGCTCGTGAGCCTGCTGGAGCTCGGCGCCGGCTTCGGACGCGACTTCTCCGGCCGCGAGAACATCCTCCTGGGCGGGGCGCTCCACGGCCTGGACAAGCGTCAGATCGAGGCGAAGATCGACGACATCATCGCCTTCAGCGAGCTTGGCGACTTCATCGACGTCCCCGTCAAGACGTACTCCAGCGGCATGTACGTCCGCCTGGGTTTCGCGATCGCCGCCCATCTGGACGCCGACGTGCTGCTCATCGACGAGGTCCTCGCCGTCGGGGACGAGGCCTTTCAGCGCAAGTGCGAGGCCCGCATCGCCGGACAGGTCGAGGCGGGGGCGACGCTCGTCCTCGTCTCGCACGACGCAGCGCTCATCGAACGGACCTGCTCGCGGGTCGTCGTGCTGGACGGGGGCCACGTCGTCTTCGACGGCCCGTCCGCGGAGGGCATGGAGTACTACCACCGGCAGATGAACACCCCGACAGCCGCTTCGGTGGCGGAAGGACAGGTGACGTGAGGCCCGAGGACGCGCTGGACGCCGCACGCGCCGCCGCCACCGCGGCGCGGGATCAGGGCGAGTACACGCAGGACCTGTCCGGCTTCGCGATCGCCCCGACCGACCGCGTCTCGATCGAACAGCTCATGGAGTGGGCCGTCATCGAGCCCGACGCCTCCAAGATGCGCTCCACGCGCAGGCTCGGGGCGCCGGTCACGTGGACGAAGCGGCTCATGCTGCGCGGGCTGCAGCAGCACTTCAACGAGCTGACGATGCTCCAGGCGCGCTTCAACCTGCACCTGCTGGTCCGACAGACCGAGCTCGAGGACCGCGTCATCGTCCTGGAGCAGGAGAACGCGGCGCTGCGGGCCGCGGCGGGCGACGACCCCGCGCCGGCCGCGCCGTCGTGATCGTCCATCAGGTCCTCAGCGGGGCCGGGCCTGTCGACGCAGTCACCTCGCAGGCGCTCGCGTTCCGTGAGCGCTTCACCGGGTGGGGCTGGGGCGGGACGGACGTCGCCTGGCACATCGACCCGCGCGTCGGCGATGCGATCAGGCCGCTGCGGACGCTGACGACGATTCCGCCCGGTCACGACGACCTGCTGCTCATCCACTACTCCGCCTACGCGCCGCGGCTGCGGGCCATCCTGGAGGCCCCCCAGCGCAAGGTCCTGCTGAGCCACAACGTCACCCCGGCCCGGTGGTTCTGGGATTACGAGGCCGGGATCGCGGTGCAGTGTGCGCTCGGCCGTCGGCAGCTGCCGGAGTATGCCCAGAAGGCCGATGTCGTCGTCGGCGTCAGCGCCTACAACGCCGCGGAGCTCGGGTCAGAGCTCGTCGTCCCGATCCTCTTCGACCCGCTCAAGCTCGGCCCCGCGCGCACCCCGCCGGTCGATCCGCCGCCGGGCACGCCACCGACGCTGCTGTTCGTCGGGCGGATCGCTCCTCACAAGCGTCAGGACGAGCTCATCCGCCTGCTCGCGCTCCTGCGCGCGCACCGGCTGCCGGGTGCGCGGCTTGTCCTCGTCGGCGAGCCGATGACCGACGCCTACCTGCAGGCGCTCACGCAGCTGGCGGACGAGCTCGTCCCCGGAGCCGTCGAGTTCCGCCACGGCCTGACCGCCGCAGAGCTCGCGCAGGCCTACGCCGACGCCCACGTCTTCGTCTGCCTCTCCGAGCACGAGGGGTTCTGCATCCCGCTGCTGGAGGCCTTCCACATCGGGACGCCCGTCGTCAGCCGCCCGGCCGGCGGCATCCCCGAGGTCGCCGCCGGCGCCGCGCTGCTGACGGACGACCGCGACCTGGCCGTCGTGGCCGAGCTCGTCGCGCTCGCCGTGCAGGACGCGGAGCTGCGCACCGAGCTGCGCGAGCGTGGCCGCGAGCGCCTCGCCGTCTACGCCCCCGACCGGACGGCGGCGGCGCTCAAGGCGCTGCTCGAGACCGCGGCGGCCGCACCGCTGCGCTCTGAGCACCCTCGTTAGAGTCCGCGCGGCAATGGACGACCTCGAGAAGCGGGTGGCCGACCACCCCGGCTGGTACCACGCACTGGACCTGCCGGGCGGCATCGTCACGCCCGGCTACTGCGACCTGCGCACCTTCGGCCCGGAGGCGCTGCCGGAGTCGCTGAGCGGCAAGCGGTGCCTGGACGTGGGGACGTTCGACGGGTTCTGGGCGTACTCGATGGAGGCCCGCGGTCCTGAGGCCGTCTACGCGCTGGACCTCCCTGACGGCACCCAGGCCGACTGGCCGCCGAACACCCGCGCCGAGAACCTCGCTGCAGTCCAGGCAAGCGGCCTGGAGTGGGGGTCGGGCTTCAAGCTCGCCCACGCGGCACTCGGGTCGAGCGTCCGGCGCGTGGAAGGCAACATCTACGACCTCACGCCCGAGTGGACCGACGGACCGGTCGACGTCGTCCTGTGCGGCACGATCCTGCAGCACCTGCGCGACCCCACCGCCGCGCTGGAGCGGATGCGCGACGACGCTCGTACCCGGCGGGACGCTGATCATGATCGAGGCGTACTCGGTCGCCCTCACCCGCGTGCACCCCAAGCGGCCGGTCGCCGAGTTCCGCCCGCCCGCCCCCGGGTCGCTCTTCACCTGGTGGATCCCGAACCTCGCAGCCCTCCGCGGGTGGGCGACGACTGCGGGCTTCACCGAGGCTCCGGGCGGCGAGGTCGTCAAGCACAAGCCGCTGCGCGGGTCCGCCAAGGGCGACCAGTCGCGCGCCTGACGTTCACCTCACCCGCCTGAGGCCCCCGCTCGAGAGGGAAGCCGGTGGGACGTTCCGTCATCAAGGCCCGGAGGGCCGGAAATGACGGAACTCCCTCTTGAATGGCGGCCCCCCTGGGGGCGCCATTCAACCGCCGCCGGTGTCGACCTTCGTGACGGTCTCCACCATCGCCTGTGAGCAGCGATCGCGGCCCGGGATGTCCGGGCGGGCCTTCCACAGCGTGTAGGCCTGCATCCGCAGCACCGGGACCCCCGTGGCGTCGGCCGGCCGCGGCGGCGTCGGACTTCGTGATCATGTAAGTCCGCCTTGCGCGACACCTGGACGTGTGGGTAGTTCGTCCCCAGCAGCGGCCGCTGCGAGCAGACAGCGGCTGGCCGTAGATCATGAACGCCCCCCAGTTCTGCTCCTGCGGATCGATGTCCAACCGCACCGACCGCCCCGGCGGGAGCAGCCGGTCGACCTCCTGCAGCTGCAGGACGCTCTTGGGGAGCTCGTCGAACGTCGATCCGACTTCGTGCGCTGCGGCGCTCGTGGCCATCATGCCCAGCACGACGACGCCGATCACGCCGGCGCGCGCGCGGCCGGACCTTCGCCGCTCCGGCGATCGCGATCGTCAGCAGGATCGGGCCGACGAAGGCCAGCAGCTTGAAGTGGAAGTAGTAGCCGTACTTCCGGATCCGGAACCAGACGAGGAACACGAGCGTGAAGAGCAGCAGCCCCACCAGCGCCCGTCGCAGGGCCTCGTCCAGGTCGCGCAGGGCAAGCCGGGCGGCGTACACCAGCGGTCCCGCCATGAACGCCAGGGCCACGTACGTGTTCATCGCCAGAAAGTGCGGCTCCGGGAAGTAACCCAGCAGATCGCCGCCCCAGTTCTGCAGGGAATGGAAGGGGTTCAGCACGACGGCGTTCGCGCTCTGGATCTTCTCGACCACGCCCTTCAACGGCGGCACGGAGAGGACGAAGAGCCCGGCGAAGACGGCCGGGACCATCCACAGCAGCGAGCGCGGCCCCTTCCACAGTCCTCGGGGACGCAGCCGTCGCACCTCGGGCCACAGGACGATTGCAAGCGGCAGGAGCGGGATGGCCAGCGCCAGCGGGTAGGCGAGGCCCAGGACCGCCAGGAACAGGACGAGCAGGGCGATGCCGCCCCGTGTGCGCTCCCGGACGACCCACCACCCGAGCACCATGGCGAACGGCATGGCGAAGAAGCCCCAGGTCTGGTTGAAGTACGGGTGCATCACCGTGTGCAGGACCATCCGGTCCAGCCCGACGACGGCCATCGCGGCCAGCGCCGCCCAGGGCGGAGCGCGCAGCAGTTCGCGCGCGACGAGGAAGAACCCCAGCGCGGCCATTCCCAGCAGCAGTGCTGCGACCGTCGAGATCGTCTCGTAGACCTCGAGCCCGGAGAGCGAGGAGACGGCCGCCAGCGTGTAGTAGATCGCCTGCTTGGAGCGCCACACGAGCGGCATCCGGTCGACCGGCTCTTCGATGCGCGACGCTCGTCGGGTAGTGGTGCTTCAGGAAGATCGCGCTGCCGACGGCCAGGTGGGCGTCCTGCCCCTGGCCCTCGACGGTCGCGAACCCCGCCCGCAGCAGCGGGATGAGCGAGATCGCGATGAGCAGCATCGCGATCCAGGCCGGCCAGGCCGTCGCGCCGCGCGCAGCTCGGGTCGTGGTCGGCGCGGCGTCGCCCCGCTCGGAGCGCCCGGCTCCGCGGCGCGTCGGCCTGGGCGCGGCCGCTCGCGCGGACGCGCGCAGCGCCACGGCGCCAGCACGACCCGCCGCGATGACGAGGCCAGGTTCACCGGTAGGGCACCGCGGCGAACCCGAGCACCATCATCGAGGCGCGGTGGCGCAGGCGCCGACCGGCGCGACCCACAGCAGCTCGTACCGGCGCAGGCCGGACGGGCAGCAGCAGCCGCGTCAGGCCCCAGCCCGTGACGAAGAAGAGCGCGAGCCCGGCGCCGCCCGCCCGCGCGAGCGTCCGGGACCGCGCCGCGTGCCGACGACGCCGGCATCGCGGGCGAGCCGCAGCGCGACGATGCCCGCCAGCGAGCGCCAGCAGCAGGGACCCGCGACGGTGCAGCGAACGGCGGCTCAGCCGTGCGCGGCGTGGCGGTGACGCGCCTGCGTCATCACCCGGCTGACGAACACCGGGTTGCCCAGCAGGTACCGCCGCCACATCCGGTTCGGCTCGATCGCGAGTCGGAAGATCCATTCAAGCCCATTGTCCGCCAACCAGGCCGGAGCGCGCGGTACGCGTCCGCTGACGTAGTCGAAGAGCGCGCCGACGGTCCACAGGACGTCGGTGTCGAGCTCGGGGGCGTGGCGCCTGGACCCACTCCTCCTGCTTGGGTGAGCCCATGCCGACGAGGACGATGTCCGGCCGTCGTCGCGTTGATGTCCTCCACGACGCGCTGGTCGTGCTCGGAGCCGGTCTCGAAGTAGCCGTGGTGCGTCCCGACGATCCGCAGGCGCGGGTACCAGCGGTGCAGGCGCTCGGCTGCCTCTGACGGCGACACCCGGGTCCGAGCCGAGCAGGTAGACCGACAGCTCAGGCGTCTCGCAGAGGGAGGCAAGGCCCCAGACCCAGTCCGCGCCCGTCATGCGGTGCGGGATCTCGGCGTCCATCGCCTTGGCGGCCAGGCGGACGCCGTAGCCGTCGCAGTAGACGAGGTCGGCCTGGGTCAGCGCCTCGTGCAGCGCCGGGCGACTCCTGCGACTGGTTGAGCACGTGGGCGTTGACGTACATGACGCGGCGCGCGCCGCTGCCCGTCCCCGACCCAGCCGGTGATCCGCTCCAGCAGGTCGGCGGGCTGCGCGAGGTCGACCGGGATGTCGAAGATCTGGGACGTGGTCCCTGTGTCGGTCAGCATGTGAGTGCCGGTCTCCGTCCGTGAGCCTTCGTCGGCGAGCGTCATTGCCGTCTCCCTTGCCTGCCCTGGTTCGGTACCCCTACCGGAACGTTTGATGATGGCGGACGTAGGCTGTCGACGCAATGTCGAACCGGCCCACCGTCCTGTTGGACGCCCGCGACGCCTTCCAGACTCCTCTGCGCGGCTGGGGACGTTACGCGTTGGAGCTGTCGGAACTGCTTCCGGCGGGGATGGTGTCCGTGTATCGACGGCGCACCTTAGGTCCTCAAGTGCTCGCCGAGCAGTTCGCGCTCCCTCTGGCGGTGCGGTCGGCCGGGGTGCGGGTGGTGCACGCCCCCAACTGCTTCCTGCCTCTGGTTCGCGGACGAACAGCGGGCGTGGTGACGATCCACGACCTCGCGTTCGAGGCATACCCCGACGACTTCAGCGCACGCACCGGCACGAAGTACCGCTGGATCACGCCGCGCGCGGCCCGCGGCGCCGAACGGGTGATCACTCCGTCGCAGGCCACGGCCGACGACGTGGTGGCGCGGTACGGGGTCGACGCGTCGAAGATCCGGGTGATCCCCAACGCCGCCTCGCTCCCGGTCGGTGACGCTCCGGTGGCGCCCGGCGACGTCCGCCGTACCTGCTGGCGGTGGGGGACCTGCGGGCGAAGAAGAACCTGTCGCGCGTGGTTGCGGCGTGGAGCGCGCTGCGGCGGGACGGGGCCATCGCGCACGACCTCGTCCTGGCCGGCCATGGGGACGTCGCCGCGCTCGGCCTGCCCGCCGGAGTGCCGCTCCCGGACGGGCTGCGCGTGACCGGCTTCTTCGCCGACGCAGAGCTCGACGCGCTCATCCGCGGCGCGGCGCTGCTGGTCCACGCGTCGCTCTACGAGGGCTTCGGCCTCGTCGTGGCCGAGGCGATGGCGCGCGGCGATCCCGGTGGCGGCTGGCCGACGCGACGTCGCTGCCAGAGGTCGCCGGCGGGGCCGCCGAGCTCTTCGACCCGCTCGACGTCGACGGATCTGGCCGCCGCGATCCTCCGGGCGCTGGAGCCTGACCGCGCCGCGCAGCTGCGCGGCCCTCGGGCCGGGCGCGCGCCGCGGCTTCTCGTGGCAGGCGACCGCCGACGCCACCGCCGACGTCTACCGGGAGCTGCTGTGACCACGACCATCCTCGTGCTGAGCGTCGACGAGGCCCCGCTGCTCGACGCGTGCCTGCCCGCCGCGCTCGCGCAGCCGGGCGCGCGCGTCGTCGTGATCGACAACGCCTGCACGGACGGGACCGTGACGCTCTGCGAGCAGCTGGGGGTGACGTCGTGCGCCTGCGCCGGCGCGTGTCGTACGCGGCGGCGATCAACGCCGGCCTGCGCCGCAGCGACGGGCGAGGCGGTGCTGCTGCTCAACGCCGACTGCGTGCTGGGCGAGGGCTTCCTGCCGCGGCGCTCGTGCGCGCTCGGGCGCCCCGGGTCGGCTCGGTCGCGCCGAAGCTCATCCGCGCGACGGGGTCCGCCGTCGGCGAGCGCCTGGACGTCCTGGACACCGCCGGCGATGGTCATCGACCGGCGGCGCAAGAACGGCCTCGTCGGGCACGGCGAGCCGGCGGTCGCGTACGCGCGCTCGGGCGAGGTCTTCGGCGGCGACGGCGCCTGCGTGCTGTACCGCCGCGAGGTCCTGGACGCGTGCGCGGTGGGGGGCGAGGTCCTCGACGAGGACATGGCGCTGTGGGCGTCCGACGTCGACCTCGCCTGGCGCGCGCAGCTGCTCGGGCTGGGCGTGCGTCTACGAGCCGGCGGCGGTCGCCTGGCACCAGCGCTTCTACTCGCCGACGACGCGGCCGGCGCTCCCCGAGCACCACCGCCGGCTGCAGTTCCGCAACCGCTACCTGATGATGCTCAAGAACGACACGCGCGGGGTCCTGGCCGCGGGATCTGCCATGGGTGCTCGGCTACGAGGTCCTCGCGCTCGGCCACGTGCTGCTGCGCGAGCGACACCTGCTGCGGCGGCTACGCGGACGCCTGGCGGCTGGCGCAGCGGTGCGCTGGCGCGACGGCGCGGTCCATCCGGCCGCGCGGGACCGCACGCGCCGGCGTGCCGTTCGGGCTGCGTCCGCCGGTGGGGTGAGCCGCCGGCGGCGGGGTGCGCAGGCCCCGGCGCAGAGAACGACGAATCCTTCAGGCGACCTGACGCAGGACCGGCGTGGCCGCTGCGTCCTGCGGCGCCAGCGGGGCCGCACGCCCTCGCCGTGCGCCAGCATCCGCCGCACGACCGCCCGCTCCAGCGCCCGAGCCGCTCGCCGTTGCCCGATCACGCCGGTTCGCATCACCGCTCCGCGCAGAAGCGAGACCGGCCGCGCCAGCAGCGCCGCGTGCGTCAGCGGCGTGCGCCCCGACCCCGCAGCCGGTCGGCCATGTCGTCCCCCATCCAGCGCCGGGTGAAGCCCGCCAGGACCTGGGCGTGCAGGGCGGTCAGCCGGTCCTTGCGCGAGCTCCGGGCACAGGCGGACGACAGGCGCCGGGTGGTGTAGCAGCGCGTGCATGAGGCGCGCGGAATCCTCGCCCGGGCCACTGTCGATCGCCAGCCCAGCCTTGATCTGGGCGCCGTGCCTCGCGCGTAGACCGGCGGTGCCAGGTCGGCGGGGACGCCCATCACCACCGCGATCCACGCCCAGAGGTGCGTCATGTCTTCCAGTTCCTGTCGCGAGTAGTGCACTCCGAGGTCGTGCATCGCCTCCAGGTGGAGCGTCAGGAAGCCGCCCATGGCGGTCGATCCCGCGTCGCTGGCGCTCATCGGGATGCCCCAGTTCGCCACGTCCCACCCGCCGCCGGCCCGCAGCAGGTGCGCGCGGACGAGAGCGTGGACGACGCGGACCCGCACACAGGCCGCGAAGCCCTCGCCCCCCGGCACCATCGCACCGGGTGTGGTGACGGAGACGAGCCATCTGGCGGTTTCGCCGAGGCGGCGGGGTGCGCGGTGCTCCAGGCGTCCGGTCGCCGCCAAGGGGCGCGACAACGACGCGCTCTGGTAGCCGTAGGCCAGCGCACCGCAGGTCAGCGACAGGCCGAGAGGTCCGGCGCCGGCGCGCCAGTAGGCGACCGCCCCGGCCCGCAGCCGCGCCGGATCCACCCAGTCCGGCAGCGTGCTGATGGGGTCAAGCAGGGCTGCGAGCTCCGGCGGTGCGGTGTCGCGTGGCCCCGTGTCCGGCCGCGTTGATGGCCTGAGGGAATCGGTCGACAGCGCGTCTTCGAGCAGGTGCCAGCCGGCGCCCCCGGGCAGCCGCCGAAACGCGTTCACCAACGCGTCGCCGGCGGCGTCGGTCTCGAAGCACCCGGCGAGAAGGCGGTCGACCACGGGGGACCCGTAGGCGGCGCGCGCGGCGTCGACGCTGCTGAAGCGCTCGGCGAGGGCATACGTCGCTGGGGTGGCGGTCGCGGACAACGGTCTCGGGTTGGTCGGGGAGATCAGGTAACAGGCGTTGCCGGATGGACCGTAGCAGGCGGAAACGCGCGTTACCAGACCGTGCGAGACTGGCCCGGTGTCCTCCGCCGTTCCGTCCGGCCGCTACCGCGGTGCCAGCGCGACCGAGCGCGCCGCCGCACGCCGGGTGACCCTGCTGGCCGCCGCGTTGGATCTTCTGGGCACCGCAGGCTGGGCGGGTACCACCGTGCGCAGCGTCTGCGCGCACGCAAAGCTCAACCCGCGCTACTTCTACGAGAGCTTCGCCGACCTGGACGCGCTCCTGCTCGCGCTCTTCGAGGAGGTTGCCACGGACGCCACCCGCCGCGTGCTGGCCGCGGCGAAGGAGGCTCCTCGGGACGACGCCTACGCCGCCGCGCACCTGGCGCTCGGGACCTTCATCCGCCACGTGACGGACGATCCGCGTGTCGCCCGGGTGCTCTTCGTCGAGGCGCTCGGCAGCGAGGCCCTGGCCCGGCGACGACTGGATGCCATGCACCACATGTGGATGATCCTCGCGTCGTTCGCGCGGGGCTTCTACGGCCTGGAGGAGGACAGCGACCCGATCGGGGACGTCGCGGCCGCCCTGCTCGTCGGCGGGATCACCGAGCTGCTCATCGCTTGGCTGGACGGGAGGCTGAAGCTCGAGCGGGAGCAGCTCATCGACGATGTCACCGCGCTCTTCGTCGTCACGGGCGAAGGCGCGATCGCCATAGCCGCCGCCCGCCGCCCCTGACCGTACTTCTGCACCCGCTATGGCAGGCACAGAAGTACAGGCCGGGCGCTGCCGGCTGGGTCCGTGTTTTTGCACCCGCTATGGCAGGCACAGAAGTACGGGCCGGGCGCCGCCGGCGGGGTCCGTGTTTTTGCACCCGCTATGGCAGGCAAGAAGTACGGGCCGGGCGCCGCCGGTTGGGGCAGGTCAGCGCTGGGCTGCGACCGCGTCGCGGTACACGGCCCACGTCTCGCGCGCCGCGTCCTCCCAGGTGAAGTCCGGCGGCGCCGGCGCCGGACGCGGTGGCCTCCGCGCCCGCCGTCAGCAGCGACGCAGGTCGTCGCAGTCGACGAACGTCGCGCGGTCCCCGAGGACCTCGCGCAGCGCCGGCACGTCGCAGGCGACGACCGGCGTCCCGCAGGCCAGCGCCTCGACCGTCGGCAGCCCGAAGCCCTCGTCGTCGGACGGGAACACGAGCGCGTGCGCCCCGGTGTAGAGCGCCGCGAGCTCGTCGTCGCTGACGTGCCCGGTGACGGTGACGCCCTCGCGGGCCCGAGCTCCTTCGCCCACTGCTTCGCCGGCCCGACGAGGACGAGCGGCAGATCGCGCGGGCGTCGGCCAGTGCCGCGACGCGCTTGCGCGGGTCCGGGTGCTCCAGCCCGCCGACCCACAGCAGGTACGTCCGACGGCAGCTTGTAGCGCTCGCGCACGGCCTGCGACCTCGTCCGCGGGGCGCGGATGCATCGCGGCGACGGGCGCCTCGGACACGACGACGACCCGGCTCTCGTCGACCCCGAGGTGCTCGACGACGTCCGCCGCCACCGCGTGGGTCGGGACGATGATCCGCTGCGCCCGGGCGACAGCCGCATACCGCAGGCGGAACCGCACCCCGGTGCGCAGGTACTCCGCGCGGCGCTTCAGCGGGATGAGGTCGTGGAGCGTCACGACCTGGGGGACCGCGGAGCGCAGCGCCGCACCGTCGATCCACGGCGAGTGGTACAGGTCGACGTTCCGCGGACGGTGGGACTCCACGATCTCGTCGCCGCCGCTCGCGGTCACCCGCAGCGCCTCGACCAGCGAGCGCACGTAGCGCCCGATGCCACGCGGGTCGGTGGACGCACGCGTGTCGATCCCGATCCGCAGGGCGTCCGGGTGGGCGGCGCTCCGGTCACGCCGCTCCCGGCGTGAGCGGGCACGATCCGCGCGCAGCCGATGCTCGGCGGTGATCGGGTCGTCCCCGCCGGTGGTCGCGCCGTCGTGCGGCTCGGCGGCGCTCATGGCGTGATCAGTCCCCGCACGTGCTCAGCGTACGCATCCGCGCCGAACCGCTGGACGGACGCCCGAGCCGCCGTCCCCATCGCATCGCGGGACCGCAACACGCGCAGGATCGCCGTCGTCAGCGCGACCGGGTCGCGCGGCGGCACGAGCACACCGGTGACGCCGTCGTCGACGACCTCCGCCAGCCCGCCGACCCGTGTCGCGACGACCGGCGTCCCGACCGCCATCGCCTCCCCGAGCACGGTTCCGAACGGCTCCTGGTGGGACGGCGCCACGAGGACGTCGAGGTGACGCATGACCCCGGGGGCGTTCGCGACCCACGGCAGATGCTCCACGTCGAGGCTCGCCCGGACGCCGCGCCAGGTACCCCGGGTCGATGCCGTACGGGTCGTCCCCGATGACGACGATGCGTACGTCCGGCAGCGCCTGCCGCAGCGCCGGCGCGGCCGCGAGCAGGTCCATGACGCCTTTGCGCGGCTCGATGCGCCCGACGAAGCCGATGATCGGCCCCGTCGAGCCGTTCACGGCCCACGGCACCTCCGCGGCGGGCGGGTCCAGCTCGATCGGACAGTGGACGACGTGGGCGTCCAGCCCTTCCAGGCGCTCGGCGACCGCCGCTGAGTCCGCAAGGACGACATCCGCGTGGTGCCAATGCCGTGGGACGCGTTCGACGATGTCGTGGACGTGCAGCACGGTGAACGGCGTGCGCAGGGCCGGCAGCAACCGGCCGCAGACGGTCGAGTTCAGGTAGACGACGTCCGCGTCGCGCGCCAGCCGCAGTGCCTTGGGCCACGAGGCGACCGCGCGGGCCCCCTCGCCGGCGCCCAGGCCGCCGACGTCGAGCTTGACGTGCGCAAAGCCCTCCTGCGCCATCGGCCCGTCGTCCCCGGGTGTCGTCACCGTGATGTCCCAGCCGTGCCGGTCGCGCAGGCGTCGCGCCAGGCGCAGAAACCCGATCTCCGCCCCGCCGGGGAGGTCGACGGGCTGCACGCCGAGGACCCGCATCAGCGGACGTCCTCAGCGGCGGCGGACCGTCCGTCGCGGGCGGCGGCAAAGAACTCGCGGACATCGGCCTCGGTCCACGCCGGGTCGTTCTTCACGGAGTGGATGATGGCGAAGTGGCGCTCGAGGAGGCCTTGCGGGGTGTCCGGAAGTCCCCGGTGCGTCAGCCCGAACACGGCGGGCAGGTCCACGAGCGTCAGGCCACAGGCACGGGACATCGCCCCGAGCACCATGTCGTCCCCCAGACGGACGCCGAGCCAGCGGCGCGGGTCCTGCAGCCACCCGCGGGCCGCCAGCGCGCTGCACGAGCGCCGGGCTGATCGCGCAGCCGGCAGCGATGCAGTGCTCCCCGGGCCGGTAGCCGCAGGCCGCCGCGGCCCGCAGACACGCAGCGCACGTGGCGGTCGGCCGGCCGCACCCACCACGGTCGCCTGCGGTGGCCGCCGCCAGGCCCAGACGGGACGCGTGTGACGCTGGACTTCGGCCCCGATCGCGCGGACGTCGCGCACTTCGCCGTTGCAGGTGCGGTGGCACGAGCCGAGGATGCCGACCCCGGGCTCCAGTGCGGCCTGCACCGCCTCGCGCGAACGGGCCGATGACCAACGCGTCGGCGTCCAGGCGCAGGACCCACGCTCCCGGAGCGCTCGGCGGCCACCCAGGCCAGGCCCGCCAGCGTCGCGGCGGTCGTCCCGCCGAGCGTCGGGATGCCCCGACCCCGGCGCGGGTTGGCGATGACGTCCACGCGCAGACGAGGGTGCGCGAAAGACCGCACAGGTCGCTCGTCGTCGACGATCAGGACGTCCCGCGCCAGCGGCTCGTTGGCAGCCAGGGCCTCGAGCAGGTCGACGACGCGGGCACGGTCCGGCGACACCGGCCGCGACGGGGATGAGGACGACGGTCCGGAGCACCGTGGCACAGGCTAGTCCGGTTCGCCGGCGACCGGACGAACCCCGTCGGCCGGTCACTTCGGCTCGCGGGCCTCCTGCCCCGCCTAGGCTGTCGGGCGTGCGGGTCCTCATCGACACGACGTTCGCGCTGCGGGGCCCGTCGGGGACCGGCGTCTACCTCGCGCGCCTCATCGACGTGCTGCACGGCCTCGGGGTCGATGTCGTCGAGGCCCAGAACACCGCGCGCCGTGCCCCGTCGGCGGCCCATGGCGCCGCGGGCTGAACGGTGGCGTCGACGCCTGGTGGACGGCGGTGCAGCTGCCGCGCCTGGCGCACCAGAGCGGGGCGGACCTCATCCACCATCCCGCTGCCCGCGTACGCGCCCGTCGCGCCCGTCCCCCAGGTCGTGACCGTGCACGACCTGGCCTTCGAGCGCCTGCCTGAGGCATTCGACCCCGCCTTCCGTCGCTGGGCTTCGGTGACCCACCGCGCCGCGGCCCGCCGCGCCGACGCCGTCATCTGCGTCTCCAACACCACGGCGATGGACGTGCGCTCGCGCTGGGGCGTGGACCTGAGCCGGATCGTCGTCGCCCGCCACGGCCCGGGGCAGGTCGTGCACGCCGCGCATCCTCGCGGGGCCGGCGGGCACCTGCTCTACATCGGCGACGAGGAGCCGCGCAAGAACCTCCCTGTGCTGCTGGAGGCCCATCGGCTGCTGAGGACCGCCGCCGCTGCCTCCGGCGAGGGTCAGCCGCCGCCGCTGGTCCTCGCGGGCACGGCCCGGCCGGAACTGCAGCCGGGGGACGACGTGCGCCTCGTCGACCGACCGGACCCCGAGCAGCTGGCGGACCTGCTCACCCACGCGATCGCCCTCGTGCTGCCCAGCCTCCACGAGGGCTTCGGCCTCACGGCGCTGGAGGCCATGGCGGCAGGCGTCCCCGTGGTGGCGGCCCGCTCGTCCGGGGTGGTGGAGACGTGCGGCGACGCTGCGGTGTACGCCGATCCGCACGACCCGCAGAGCTTTGCCGATGCGATCGCCCGCGTCAGCGCCGACGCGGCGCTCCGGCGCGACCTCTCAGAGCGCGGCCGCCGCCACGCCGCGGAGTTCTCGTGGGCACGGGCCGGTCGCGCGCACGTACAGGCCTATAACCTCGCTGCCGATGGGTGACGCCCCTCAGGAGCCTGCTGCCGATGCCGCGTTCCCACGCCCCGGATCCCCGACGCGGCCGATGCGCGTCGCGATCCTCGGCACGCGCGGCATCCCGGCGTCCTACAGCGGGTTCGAGACCGCCGCCGAGCAGCTCGCCAGCCGCCTGACCGCCCGCGGCCACGAGGTCGTCGTCTACTGCCGCCCGCACGTCGTCGACCCGCGGCTGAAGGAGTGGAAGGGCGCGCGCCTGGTCCACGTCCCGACCGTCCGCAACAAGTACCTGGACACGTTCACCCACACGTTCCTGTCGTCGATCCACGCGGCCCGGCGCCTGAAACCCGACGTCGCGCTCTTCTTCATCGCCGGCAACTCGCCGATGTGCCTGATCACGCGCGCGGCGGGGATCCCGACGGTCATCAACGTCGACGGCCTGGACTCCGACCGCTCCAAGTGGCCGGCGATCGCGAAGGCGTACCTGCGCTTCGCCGAGCGCAAGTCGCCGCGCTGGGCCGACACCGCGATCACCGACAGCCACGCCGTCGCCGAGATCTTCGCCGAGCGCTACGGCGAGCGGATCGGCGTCGTCCCCTACGGGGTCGAGGATCCCGGCTACGAGGGCACCGAGACGCTCGAGCGCCTCGGGCTGGAGCCCGGCAAGTACGTCCTCTTCGTGGGACGCCTGGAGCCGGAGAACAACCCGCACCTGCTCGTCGACGCCTTCGCGCGGATCCCGGAGGCGCGCGCGAACGGGATGAAGCTCGTCATCGTCGGCGGCGCCCCGTACGCCGACGAGTACATCAAGCAGGTGCGACGCAAGGGCGACCCGCGCGTCGTCTTCCCCGGCTACATCTTCGGGCAGGGCTACTGGGAGCTCCAGCGCCACGCCTACCTCTTCTGCGCGCCGACGGAGGTCGGCGGGACGCATCCGGTCATCCTCGAGGCGCTCGCCGCCGGCAACTGCGTCCTGGTCAACGACCACGCGCCGAACGTCGAGACGGTCGGCGAGGCGGGGCTGACGTTCAGCGGACGCGAGGGCGTCCCGTCGCTCACCGCCGCGCTTGGAGCGCCTGCTCGCCGAGCCCGAGCTCGTCGCCTCCCTGCGACTGAAGGCCCTCGAGCGGGCCAAGCGCTATTCGTGGGACGCGGTCACCGACCAGTACGAGCAGCTGCTGCGTCGCGCCTGTGACGCCGGCGGCCCGGGTCCGCTCCCGCCCGAGTTGCTGGACGAGCCGCGGCCCGCCCCGGCGATCCCTACTTCGCCACCCTGAAGGCGACCGAGCGCGAGACCCACGTCTTGCCGCGGGCGTCCTTCCAGGCGAGGCGCAGCGCCCCGCTGCGGCGGACCTTCGCGCGCCCGAAGACGTAGCCGCGGTCCCCGTCGGTGCGCAGCGTCCCGACGGTCCGGTACGGGGTGCCGAGCTTGCCGCGGGCCTGGACCAGGACGTTGTGGCGCACGTTCTCCGGTGCGATCCGCGGAATGCCCCAGACCTGGAGGCGACCCTTGCTGTCCGCCTTGCGGCTGGGCAGGTAGATCGCGAAGCTGTAGGCGCGGAAGGACACCTTCTTCTTGCCCTCCAGGGTCATGAGCCCCGTCTGGAAGGTCTGCCCGTAAGCCTGTAGGGGCGTGGGGGCGTCGACCGGCTTGTCGTCGACGAGCAGGAACTGGTTCAGCGTGCGGACGCTCTTGTTCTTCCAGGCGCGGTACTCGGCCTCGTTGTTCCAGGCCGCCTGCTTGTTCGGGCTCACGCCCGAGGGGTCCGGCGGGTCGGTCTGGTAGCCGAACTCGGTCAGGTAGAGCGGCACCCTGAAGCTGCTGCCCTTCACCGGCTGGCGGAAGCGCTGGCGGATCCGCAGCAGCGTCTTGCTCAGGACGTCGAGGTTGGCGATCGTCGCGTAGTCCTTGAACTCCGGGCGGGTGTGCGGGCTGAAGATCAGCTCGTACGGATGGTGCGCGTAGCCCGAAGCCTTGAAGAGCCCCGGGTGCTGGCCGGGAAAGGCGTCGATCGCGTTCTTGCCGACCGGGCAGCCGCGCAGCTCCGCGGAGGTGCCCTTGTAGAACTGCAGGTTGTCGTCCAGGCAGTAGAGCTGGCGGATGAAGCGCAGCGGCCGGGATCGCCCGCGTCACGCCCTTGGCCGACTTCTGGCCCTTCGGCGCGGTCTCGCCGACGAGGATCGTGTCGTCGCCGTGCCCGGTGACCTGCAGGGCGTCCCAGGCGGCGTCGACCAGGCCGCGGTAGATCCGCGGGGCGGTCTCGACCTGCGCGCGGGTTCCGCGCGGGTCCCTGGCCCACTGCGGCGTCAGCCAGCCCGGGCTGGTTGGGCTCGTTCCAGATCGACCAGTAGCCGACGCGCGGCAGCAGCGCTCCGCCCGGCGACGTAGGACCCGCTGTAGCGGACGCCCAGGGCGCGGACGAACAGCCCGAACTCGCCGGGCGTTCGGGTCGTAGGTCTCGTCGATGTCCGCCTCGCGGCGCGTTGCCGGTGGCCCAGTTCGGCGCCGGGGAGGTCACGTTGAAGTTCACCGCGATGCGGCGTGCACGCGCCATGCGGACGATGCGTGTCGTAGCGGTCCCATGCACCCGGCGGGTAGGCGTCCGGGTCCGCGGCGTCGAACGCCGGCTTGGTCGGGCTCTCGCCGTCTGGCGCGACCGTCTTCCAGAAGACCGACACCCGGATGCGGTCCACGCCGAGCATCTTCAGCGTGTCCATGGCCTTCACGGTGCCTTCGCGGCGTGTTGAAGATGAGCTGGTTGTCGTCCTGGAACATCGATTCCAGGCGTTTGTCGGCCTGGGCCGCGGAGGGCGCCAGGAGCGGCGCACCAGGACGAGGACGGCAAGGACGAGGATGGGGTGGCGGCGGGTCATCGGAGTAGGTCTGGGACCCCAGAGAGGTCAGGGAGTTGCGGTCGGCGGGGCGGCCTGGGCCCCGCCCGGGGGAACGACGGCGGTCGCGCCGACGGCCCGCGTGGCCTGGAAGAACAGCGTGACCGCCTGCGTCGATCGCGGGTCCAGGTACAGCGCCGCGCCGAGATCCTTCAGCGCCTGCCGGGGGTTGTTCTGGTCCACGTCGTACTCGGCCAGCGCGAGCCACGACGCGGCGTTCTGCGGCTGGAGCTGCACCGCCTGCTCGAGGTAGCGGCGCGCGGCCCGTCTGTCGCCGGCTTGCGTCGCGACGATCGACAGCGTGAAGAGCGGCTCGATCGACAGCGGGTCGCGATCGCGGGCGGTCTGCGCGGCCGCCCGGGCGGCGTCGTTCTTGCGCTCGAACGACGAGCGCCAGCGCGTCGTTGCCGGCGTGGACGGAGCGCAGCGGTTGCCAGGTGGCCCACGCGAACGTCAGCGCCAGCACGACGATCGCGCCGGCGCCGACCAGCGACCGGGCGGTTCGGCCGCGCCGAGCGCGGAGGCGCTCGCGCAGCGGCAGGCGCGGCCGTCGGCGGGGACGACGGGCGCCAGGCGGTGGTCGCCACGCCCTGCGACCCAGCCCGCGCACAGCAGGGCGGTGACGCACGTCCCTGGGACGAACCACGTCCAGTCCACCGCAGAGTGCACGCCGAAGATGACGACGACCGCCGTGAGCGTGACCAGGCCGACGCGCTCGGGGTCGAACGGCTGTCCGCCGCGCAGGCGGCCGGGCGTCAGTCCGGTGGTCGGCGGACAGCTGCGGTGATCCAGGCCCCGGTCAGCGCCAGCGAGGTCAGCAGGCCGAGGAGCCCGAGGTCTGCGATCGTCTGGAAGAGGTAGCCGTGGGCGTGCCGGACGATGTACCCGTCGGTGCGGAAGCGCGCCCTGGCCGTCGCAAAGCCGCCGGCCCCCGCGCCCTTGAGCTTGCGCTCCTCGTAGATCTTCAGCGACTGGTCGTAGTAGCGCGCCGCGCACGCTGCCGACAGCGGTCAGGCGCCCGGGGTCGTTGGCCGGCGTGCTCGCGTCGGGGTCCGTCAGCTGGGTCCACGAATGGGAGATCGAGCCGCCCAGCCCGCGGTCGGACGCCGCGAGCTTGCCCGCCACCACGACCGGGACGAGCGCGAGTGACCACGAGCGCAGCGATCCCGACCCGGCGACGCAGCAGCGGGGACGGGGCGCGGCGGGAAGCGGCGAACGTGGCGGCCAGACCGGTGGCCAGGAGCACGAGCATCAGCGCGACCATCGCGATGCCGAGCTCGTGGCCGCCCGAGGTCCGCAGGTCGATCGGCACCTTGTCCTTGCTCAGCGCGTCCTGGCTGAACGCCCACGTCGCGACGAGGCCGGCGCCCAGGCCGCCGGGGACGAGCACCGCCAGCGCGCGCAGGCGCAGCGGGACGACGGCCATCCAGAAGGCGACGCCGATCCCCAGCGCCAGCAGCGATCCGCGCGAGTAGGCCAGCAGGACGACGACGAGCAGCAGCCCCAGCGCCGGGTAGGCCAGCGCGTTCAGCGCGCCGTGGCCGTGGCGGCGGGCACCGAGCCACAGGCAACCCGGGACACCCATCGCGGCCATCAGGCCGACCGCGTTCCAGTAGCCGAAAGGCTCGCGCAGACGGGCGTAGGTCTCGTCCGCCGCCAGCGAGGCAGGGAAGACCTTCGTGGCCAGCGCGTAGGCGGAGACGAAGACCGTCGCCAGCAGGACGGCCCCGAGCAGGCTTCCCCACCGATCTGGTGCGAGCCGGACGAGGGCCAGTGCGCCGCCGAAGGCCGCCACGTACGACAGCGTTCGCGCGCTCTCGATCCACGCCTCGGAGGGCTGCACCGCCCAGCCGATCGAGGCGATCGTCACGGCCGCGAGCACGGCGAAGAGCGCGAGCGTCGCGCCGCCGTGCAGGCGCCGGGAGCCGCCGAGCAGCAGGGCGAGCGCCCCGAGGAGGCCACCGAGCACCTGCAGGCCCATCGAGACCGTCGTCAGCGGGCCGAGGTTCAGTCCGCCGCCGCCCTCCAGGGCGATGGCGCTGAGCAGCGCGGCGACGACGACGACGAACGTCGCGTCGGGCCCGGGCCGCCGGAGGCGCAGCGGTCGGAGCGAGGGCGGCAGCTGGGGCAGGCGCCCCGGCGTGCCCTCAGGTGATGGGGCTGTGACGGCGGCTGCGGACAACCGTGCGCAGGGTCGGCGTGAGGGCGGCGACCGCGCCGAGTCCCAGGAGGATGAGGACCGCCAGGAGCGGACCGGGGATCGACGTCGAGGTGCTGAGGTCCCCGCGCGTCAGCGCGCTGGGCGAGATCTCGCGGCCGCCGACGGTCACCGGCTCGCCGCCGGTCATCGCCTTCGTCAGCGCGTCGCGCTCGGCGGGCGTCGCGGCGGCGATGGCGTTCTCCACGGCGTTCAGCCCGTTGCCACCGGGGCCGCCCGGTGTCCCGGTGCCCCCGCCGCCGGTACCACCGAAGCCGCTCCCGGCGCCACCGCCGCCGCCGGCCCCGGCGGCCTTCAGCTGTGCGCGCCGGATGACGTCGCGGCAGTCGGTGTACTGGTCCACGTCCGCCGGGATGTCGGCCAGCGCGTCCTTGTACTCCTGCTGGGAGTAGTCCTTGGACAGCTGGGAGTCCTCTGCGCAGTCCTTCACGACGTCGTCACCGCTCGCGAACGCCGCGCCGGGAGCGATGCAGACGCTCAAGGCAAGGCAGGCGAACGCCGCGCGCAACGGGCGCAGGTGGCGGTGGGACCGGGTGGGACGGTGCGACGGCAAGACGGTCACGCTAACAGCCCTTCCTGACAGGGCCTGGGTCCCCGCGCGAGCAGGCCGTCAAGGACGGACGCGAACGCGGCGGCCCAGGCATCGTGGGTGAACGGGGCCACGTCGCGTGCTGCGTGCTCGCCGAGCGTGCGCGCCAGCCCCTTGTCGCGCTGCAGGCGCAGCAGGGCGTCCGCCAGCGCGTCGGTGTCCCCGGCCGGGACGATCAGCCCGTTGCGCTCGTGACGCACGAGGCCTCCGGCGGCGGCGCCGACGGCGTCCGTGGCGATGATGGGCTTGCGCTGGTTCATGGCTTCGTTGGCGATCAGCGCCCACGGCTCGCGGAAGGTGGGCGTGGGGACCGACGGTATGACCAGGACGCTTGCGGCCGCCAAGAAGTTGCGCAGCGCGACGGGGGTCTGGTGGCCCACCGCATGGAACGCGGCGTCGGGGGCGTTCCGTGGCAGGTCCGTCGCCTCCACCCCCGCCAGCACGAGCACAGCATCGTCCGCCGGCAACGCGGCCTTCCGCCAGGCGGTCAGCAGCTCCTGAAGGCCTTTTTCCCGCACGGGCCGCCCGGCGAACATCGCCGAGTAACGGTCCGGGTCCGTGACGCCGGGGGGCAGGCCGGTTGCGGCGGGATCGCCGGGGGTGCTCCAGAACGCGTTGTCCACCGCCTGCGGAGCGACGGTGACGCGCCGCGAGCCCTGGGCCCGGGCGAACGCGCTGACGTGCTCGCCGTAGGTCACGACGTGGTCGGCGTGGGCGTAGACGTGGCGCAGCACGGGCCGCGCCGCCAGGTGCGCGGGGCTGCGCAGGTGCGCCCACAGGGCGCTCCACAGGACGAACGGGACGCCCGCACGCCGGGCGCCGAGGAAGGCGGCCGGCAGCGCGGTCCGGCCCGCCGTCCCGCAGACGACGGCCGCGATAGCCGCCCCGAAGCGGCCAGGGCGTGGATCTCGCGCTGACCGACATGCCGATGCGGGACGCCGGGGTCGTCGACGGCCCCGGTCGCGTGGTGCGAGCGCCCGCCGAAGAGCGCCAGCTCGATCGGGGTCCGTGCGTGGAGCGCCGCGAAGGCGCCCGACCCGCTCGGGTGCCACGAGGTTCGTGACGAAGAGGACCGGCCGGGTCATGCGCGACCCGCGGCGTGGGCGGTCACCGCGTCGCGGTAGGCGTGCAGCGTCTGTGCCCCGCAGCGGTCCCAGGTGAAGTGCGCGGCGACGGTCGCGCGTGCGCGGTTGCCGCGAACCACGAGGTCGCGCGGGTTGCGCGAGCTCGAGCATGATCGCGTCCGCCAAGGCCTCGACGTCCCCGGGCGGGACGAGCACGATCCCGTCGCCCGCCGCCGCGATCTCCTGTGGCCCGGGCTCGCCGAGGCAGCCGATGACGGGGACGCCGGCGGCCATCGCCTCCACGTACGCCACGCCGAAGGCCTCGTCGATCGACGGCATGACGAACAGGTGCGCGTGACGGCCGCGCGCCATCGCCTCCGGGTGGGGCAGCTGGCCGGCGAACTCGACGCGGTCGGCGACGCCGAGGTCCTCGGCCAGGCGCTGCGAGCGCCGGCGCGCTCGGGCCCGTCGCCGACGATCACGTACCGCAGGTGCGGGCAGGCGCTCGCGCAGCGCCCACAGCGCGCGGATGACGTCGCCGTGGCGCTTGCGCGCGACGAGGTGGGCGACGGTCACGATCGTCGGCTGCTCGGGCCGCGCCTCGGTCTTGTCCGGGCAGGTCGGTCCCCAGGCGCACGACGCGGGCGTTGGTCGGCGTCCAGCGCCCGGGCGTCCCGTGCCATGCCCGCCGAGTTGGCCAGCACGAGGTCGGCGCGCGGCGAAGGTCGCCCGCACGGTCTGCGCCCAGGCGGGCGCGCGGGGCGCGGTGTGGAAGACGTCGCCGCCGTGGACGGAGACGACGAGCGGGACGTCCAGGCCGCTGCGGCGCACCGCGTCCCCCGCGGGGACGGCGTTGTGGGCGTGGACGACGTCGAAGGCGAAGTCGCGGCGCAGGCGCTTGCAGCGCGCGCGCCAGCGGACGGGCGGCCCAGCGGCCCCACGTGCCGTAGGAGCCCGGGCGCGGCGGGGAGACGAAGCGCACGTACGTGACCGGGATGCCGTCGATCGTCGTGGTGCGGGGCTGGCGCAGCAGCGCGCGCAGCTCGCGCAGCAGGCGCCGCGTGGGGTCGCCAGCGGCGGGATCGGGCGGTAGCAGGACCAGCACGTGGACCTCGCGCCCCGGCGTCGCGGGCGGCCAGCGCCTGGCGGTGGGCCCAGATCCCGAGCACCGGATCGTCGGCCCGCGGGTAGAACTCGGCGACGACGCAGACCTTCACGGCGCGATCAACCCACCGTCCGCACTTCGTCGCGCCTGACGTACGGCCGGTGCGCGAGAAAGGCCCGCGCTTCGGCCAGCGCGGCATCCCGGGAGTAGGACGCCGCGGCAGGGGCCACGGTGTGGCCGATCGGGACGGCGTCCACGACGCCGATCGGCCAGCGCTCGCGCCGGGCGATCGCGGCCCAGTGCGCGTCGAGCCCCCAGCCCATCTGCAGCTGCGCCGGGAACGGCAGCAGCGCCTTGAAGGTGTCGCGGTGGAAGAGCGGTGACGGGGCCGATCTCGACGAAGGTCGTGCGCGCGGGTGCCGGCGCCGTGACGGCGGGTGACGGGCCACGCGGCGTGCGAGTGCAGGCGGTGCGCCGGCTGGGCGAGCTTCAGACCGTGCCGCACGGCCTGGTCGACGAGGACGTCGAGGAAGTGGGCGGGCAGCGTGACGTCGTCGTCCAGCACGAGCAGCCAGTCGAAGGCCTCGAGGTCGTGGTCGGCCAGCTGCGCGTTGAGGTTGGCGAACTTCCCCTGCCCGGAGGCGACGGGGGCCACGGCCAGCGTCAGCTCGTGACCGCTGCGCCGCAGCTCGTTCAGCGCCCGGGGCATGAGGCTGCCGGGGCGCTCCACGCCGAGCACGAGGATGCGGGCGTGCGCGTGATCGGTCTGGGCCTTGCGGCGGGCCGCAGCCCGCGCGGGGAGGGTGAGGATGTCGGCGAGCCGGTCGCGGACCTGGCGTCCACGACCTCGCAGACCCCCGACCGTGCCGCTCTGGCCCGAGAGGAAGTCGTCGACGCCCGGGATGGCCGCGGGCGGCTGCGGCGTCCACGCTTCGTGCGTGCGGCCCAGCGAGTGCGCGGCCATGACGATGCCGTTCGCGCAGCGAAAGCGCAGGCTGTGGACAGCGCAGCCGGCGAGCGTGCGCAGCTCCGCTGCCAGCGTCGGTGCGCGCTGCTTGAAGACGTCGTGGCGGCGCGAGGCGACCCCGCGCCGGTAGGCGGCGCGGCTGAGCTCGCGCAGGCGGCTGTCGTCCCCCGCGCGCCGGTGGTCAAGCCCGGCGGCGGCGACGTACCGGATTCGTCCGCCGGCGGCCTTCAGCGCGTCCTGCCATTGCGCCTCGTCGCCGTACAACGGCCGCGAGGCGTCAAAGCGCCCGGCCCGGTGCAGGGCGCTGCGGCGGATCGTCATGTTCGCGCCCCAGGCGTACGGGACGTCCGTGTCGGCGCTGCCGTGGTCCAGAAAGGTGATCGGCGCGCCCTCGCGACCGCACATCCGCAGCGCATGGTCCTCGAAGACCGGGACGATCGGTCCGGTGAGGACGCCGACGTCGTCCGGGAGCTGGGAGGCGGCGTGCAGCAGCGCGGCCAGCCAGCCGTCGTGGACGCGCACGTCGTCGTCGACGAAGACGAGCAGGTCGCTGCCGGTGTGGTCGATCGCCGTGTTGCGGGCGGCGTTCAACCCGCGCGGTCCGTCGTGGGCGACGTACCGCGCGGCATGTCGTGCGGCGACCTGACGGGTCCGCAGCGACGGCCCGTCGTCGACGACGAGCACCGGGACGCCCGCGGCGCGGGCCTGCGGCACGATCGACGCCAGGGCGACGTCGAGGTACTCCGGGCGGTCCTGCGTGGGCAGGACGATGGTCGCGGTGAGGGACATACGGCTGCCCCTGACGGTATCGGGGGGGCCGCCGGAGGCGGCGGGCGCCGATCGGTCGGCTAGCCTCGGGCGCCCGTGATCCTCACCCTGCACACGCGCTATCGCACCACCGGTGGGGAGGAGCGGGCGGTCGAGGATCTGGCGTGGCTTGCCCGAGAGCGGCTGGGGGAGGAGGTGCGGTCGCTGAGCCGCGACTCAGCCCAGCTCAGCCGTGCGGCCGCCGCCCGCGGGGTGCTGCGCGGTGGGCTTGCGCCGGAGGACGTCGCCCGTGCCGTGCGCCTGGCGCACGCCGACGTCGTGCACGCGCACAACCTGCTGCCGGCCTTCGGCTGGCGCGCCTTGGCGGCTGCCCGGCAGCAGGGCGCCGCGACCGTCCTGCACCTGCACAACTACCGCCTGGTCTGTGCGGTGGCGACGTGCATCGACCCGTCGGGGCACGACTGCACCGCGTGCCATGGCCGGGACACCGCCCCCGGGGTGCGCAAGGGCTGTCGTGGATCGCGGGCCGAGGGCGCCGTGTACGCCGCGGGCCTGGCGGCCTGGCAGAGGCGAACGGTCCGATATGCGGATGTCGTCGTCGTCCCCAGCCAGGCGGCCGCGGACCGCCTCCGCGAGCTGGGCGCCCCGGTCGGGGAGGTCCACGTCGTGCCGCACGTCGTCCGCGGGCTGGAGGGTCCGGGCGCCCCTCCAGGCTCGGCGCGCGGACGGCCCCGCGCTCGTCGCGTCACGCCTGGCGCCGGAGAAGGGCGTCGACGTGGCGATCCAGGCCTGCGCAAAGGCCGGCGTCGATCTCGTCGTCGCGGGGGACGGTCCGCAGCGCGCCGCGTTGGAGCAGCTGGCCGGAGGCTCGGGCGCCGAGGGCCGGGTGCGCTTCACGGGCCGACTGGACCGCGAGGCGCTCACCACGCTCCGGGCGACCTGCAGCGTCGAGCTCGTCCCGTCCCGCGCGCACGAGACCTTCGGCCTGGCGGCGATCGAGGCGCTCGCCGCCGGCCTGCCCGTCGTCGCCAGCGCGGTCGGAGCGCTCGCGGCCCTGCCGGCGCCCGTCTGCCTCGTGCCACCCGGCGATGCCGATGCCCTGGCGGTCGCGCTGGCGCAGGCGCGCGACAGTCCGCCGCAGGCAGCCGTCGACGGCGTCGGCCTGGCCCGCGGCATCGCGGGCGCGGATGTGGTCGCCCCGGCCCTTGCCGAGGTCTACGCCTTGGCTCGTGCTCGCCGAGCCGGGCGGTGACCGGCAGGGCTGCCGCGCCCGGGTAGGTTTCGGAGCAATGCGAGCACTGGTCACCGGCGGCGCCGGCTTCATCGGGTCCCACATCGTCGACGCGCTCGTCGCGCGCGGGGACGAGGTGACGGTCGTGGACAACCTCTCCAGCGGCAAGGAGGCCAACCTTCGCGACGCGCTGGCCGCGGGCGCGACGCTGCACGTGGCCGACATCCGCGACGGCGACGCGCTCCGCGAGCTCGTCGCCCGGGCCCGGCCCCAGCTCGTCTTCCACCTGGCCGCCCAGGCCGACGTGCGCAAGTCGATCGACGATCCGGCGTACGACGCCGCGGTCAACGTCCTCGGGACGATCAACGTCGTCGAAGCGGCCCGCGCCGCCGGCGCCGACCGTCTTGTCAACACCTCCACCGGCGGCGGCATCTACGGGGACGTGGACCTCATCCCGACCCCCGAGACCGTCGAGCCCCGGCCGATGGCCGCGTACGGGCAGTCCAAGCAGTGCGCCGAGCAGTACTGCGCCTGGTCCACGCGCCTGTACGGCTTCCAGACCGTGACGCTGCGCTACGGCAACGTCTACGGGCCCGCGGCAGAACCCCGCCGGGGACGCGGGCGTCATCGCGATCTTCTGCGGCCGCGCGATCACGGGGCAGACGCCGACGATCTTCGGGGACGGCACGCAGACCCGCGACTACATCCACGTCGCCGACATCGTCGCCGCGAACCTGCTGGCCGCCGAGCACCCGGACGCCCAGGGCGTCTTCAACGTCGGCACCGAGATCGAGGCGTCGCTGCTGCAGGTCGTCGACGCGCTGAAGGCCGCGCTGCCGCCGGGCACGCCGTTCGAGCCCGAGTTCGCCGACGCCCGTCTGGGCGAGCTGCAGCGCAGCGCGCTCGATGCGTCGCGCGCCCGGGACGTGCTGGGCTTCGTCGCGCAGACGGCGCTGGCGGACGGGGTGCGTCAGACGTACGCGGCGAACGCCGCCGCACTGGGCGAGTCGGCCTAGCCTCGCCGTCGGCGGGTCGCCCGACCTGGACGACCCCGCCTGACGCGCCGCTGCGGTCTGGCTGCCCCGGCACCGTCCTCGCACCCGCTCGGACCGCTGGTCCGGGCTGGTGTCAGCGCGCCAACTCAGCGCGCCACTCAAGGATATGCGGCAGCCGGCCGATGGTGAGGTCAATCCAGCTTGCGGGATGCGGGCCGGGCTTCACCGACACAAGGACCCGGCACCGTCATGAACACCTCCCTTCTCGGGCGCGCTGCTCGGCGCGCGCTCACGCTCGCCAGCCTCACGGCCGGACTTCTCGTCGCCCCTTCGGCGGCCTCGGCCGCGCCGGTCGCGCTGCCGCCTCAAGGCATGTACGACCAGTGCTCACCTGCAGCCGCGATGTCGGACTGCATCGGTCGCCTGGACACGTTCGCGTCGGCCGGCTTCAAGCTGGTGCTGAACTACACCGTCTGGGATGCCAGCCCTGAGCAGATCGTCGCGTACGCCGACGCGGCGCAGGCCCGGGGGATGCGCGTGATCTGGCCGCTGAACAACGCGGTCTGGCGGCAGAACGGCGACATCTCTCGCGTGTACCCGAAGCTCGCACGGGCATGCGGCTGCACGCAGGCAGCCGTGCTGCTCCCGTTCGTCATGGGCCTTGTGAGCCGTCACGCCGGGACCTGGGGCTGGTACGTCGGCGACGAGGTCGCGGCCGTCGAAGCGCCGCTCGTGGCCGCCCTCACGGCGCGCGTCAAGCTGATCGACCCTGCGACCCGGACGCTGTACATCGCCTACGAGAACACCGGCACCAAGGGGGCCAACCTCCAGCCTTTCGCCTCGGCCGCCGACGTCGTCGGGACCGACAGCTACCCGTTCGGCACCGGCGCGGCGGCCGTGCCGCAGGTGCAGTTCGTCTCCGATCTCACGCGGGACATCACGAAGGCCTCCGGACGCTCCACGGCGATGGTGCTCCAGGCTTTCGACTGGGGCAACCACCAGGACGAGTACCCCGGGGCGCACGGGTTCCCCGATCGGGCGTTCATGGCGGCCGCCCGCGACGCGGCCCTGCAGGCCTCGCCGGAGCTCATCCTCTGGTACTCGTACCCGGAGATCCTCAAGTCAGACGATCCGGCCGGGCACTGGCGCGACCTGGTCGCCGCCGCGCTCACGCCGCCCGCCCCGACGCCGGCCGCGGCACAGGCCCCCGCTGCCGCCGCGCCGATCGCCGGGACCGTCGCGGCGCCGCAGGGTGCGTCCAGCCAGCCGTGCCGCGGCCCGCCGTGCACGTGTCGCTGCCGCAAAGCGTGCGGCGGCCCGCCGTGCGCGCGTCGCTGCCGCAAAGCGTGCGGCCGCCCGCCGTGCACGTCTGGCTGCCGCAAAGCGTGCGGCCGCCCGCCGTCGCGCGGCGAAATAGGAGCGGAAGGCCCGAGGCCACGCCCCCAGGGCGTAGCATTGGCGCCCGTGCGGCGCCAGGCTCACCTCCCATGACGGTCGCCGCTCAGCAGGCGGCCCCCGCACGGGCGATCATCCTCGCCGGCGGCCGTGGCACCCGCTTGCGGCCCTACACCACGACGATCCCCAAACCGTTGATGCCGGTGGGCGATCGTCCCGTGCTCGATGTGCTGCTGCGACAGCTCAAGCACTTCGGCTTCCACCGCGTGACCATCGTCACCGGGCATCTGGCTGAGCTCATCGAGGCCTACACGGGTGACGGCTCACGTTATGGGCTGACGGTCGACTACTTCCGGGAGGACGAGCCGCTGGGGACGGTCGGGGCGCTGGCGCTGCTCGGCGATCTCGCTGCGCCCTTTCTCGTGCTCAACGGGGACGTCCTCACGGACATGGACTTTCGCGCCCTGCTGGACGAGCACAGCCGGTCGCGCGCCGCGGTGACGATCGCCACGACGACGCAGGACATCACGATCCCTCTCGGTGTCATGCATTTCGAGGATCCGGCGGACGCCGTCCGGGTGACCGGCTTCGTGGAGAAGCCGACGCTCCGCTACCAGGCGTCCATGGGGGCCTACTGCTTCGACCCCGCCGTCCTCGCGCACATCGAGCCCGGCGTCTTCCTCGACTTCCCCGACCTCGTGCTGCGTCTGTTGGAAGCAGGGGTGGGCGTCCGTGCCAGCCCCTCGGACGCGTTCTGGCTCGACATCGGGCGCATGGACGACTACGAGCGCGCACAAGAGGGGGCCGAGGACCTCTACCGACGGCTGCTGCCGGCGGACTGACGCAGCACCTCGGTCACGTCGTCGACCTGTGCGTGGGTCATGGTGCTGCTGAGGGGGAGCCGCAGCGCACGATCGGCGATCTCGCCGGCGCGTGGGCGTGGGGCACCGCCGGGCCCGGGCAACGCCTCCAGCGTGCCCGAGGCGATGCGTCTGCCGCCGAGCGCCGCAGCGGCCGCGTCGCGCGCCGCAGGGCCGTCCAGCAGGACGCCGAACGCGCCGTGGCTGCCTCGTCGGACCTGATCCTCGTCGAACGGGACGTGGATGCCGGGGATGTCACACAGCGCCGCGCGGTAGCGCTCGACGAGCTGCCGACGGCGGCGCAGGTCGTCCGCGAGATGCGTCAGGCGGCTGAGACCGAGGGCCGCTCGCGGTTCGTCAAGCCGCAGGTTCCAGCCCAGGGCGGTGACGTCGTAGGACTCGGCGCCGCCACGGTGGCGGTCCCAGGTTCCCGAGGTCATCGCGTGGGAGCGCCGCAGCCTCATGTCGGCGGCCAGACCTGCGTCGTGGGTCGCCACGAAGCCGCCTTCGCCGACCGCGAGCTGCTTTGACGCCGACAGCGAGTAGCACGTCAACGCGCCCCCGCCCACCCCCTCGGCGCCGATGGCGTGGGCGGCATCCTCGATGAGGACGAGGCCGTGGTCGTCAGCCAGCGCTTGCAGCGGAGCTCCCTCACATGGGTAGCCCCACGGGTGGGAGGCCACGACCGCCCGGGTCGCGGCGGTCACCGACGCAGCGAGCGCCTCCGGGTCCACGGCATGGTCGTGTGGACCGAGCACATCGACGGCGACCGGTCGCGCGCCGAGCGCGAGGACCGTCGGGACGAGCTGCGGGAACGCCAGGGCGCTCATGAGCACCTCGTCGCCCGGCCCGACGCCGGCGACGACGAGCGCCAGGTGCATGGCGGCCATCCCGGAGGAGAGCGCCACGACGTGCGGTGCCCCGACGAGCTGCGCCGAGCCGGCCTCGAACTCCTCGGTGCGCGGCCCCATCGTCAGCCATCCCGAGCGGTAACACTCCATGACCGCCGTGACATCCTCGTCGCTGAGCTGCAGGGCGGTCAGCGGGATCTCTTCGCGGCTCACCGCCCGACCTCTTCCAGCAGCGCGGCGATGACACGGTCCTGCTGGGCGGTGCTCATCGCGGAGAAGAGCGGCAGCGAGATCTGCGCCCGGGCGCAGCGCTCGGTCTCGGGGAGGCGCACGGGCGGCCCGACCGGCGCACGGTAGGCGGTGAACTCGTGCATGGCGGGGTAGAGCACCGAGGTCTGGATGCCGTGCGCGCTGCGCAGCGTCCGGCGGACCGCGTCGCGTCGTGCGGGGTCGCTGAGCATGACCGGCATCGTGTAACAGGACGAGCCGGCCACGGCCGCGGCGGCGAACGGCAGCGTCAGGTGCGGGTCGTCGTCGAGGTGCTCGCGGTAGCGCAGCGTCAGCCGGCGGCGAGCGGCCAGCTCGGGCGCGAGGTGGGCCAGGCGGGCGGCGGCGAGCACGGCCCGCTGATCGTCGAAGCGGTGGCGGCTGTTGCTCGCCAGTTCGCGGACACGGTCCGCCAGCTCGCGGATCGTCGGTGCACACGAGGCCGCCCTCGCCGACCGCCAGGACCTTGTTGGAGAAGAAGCTGAAGCAGCCCACATGCCGAACGTGCCGAGCTTGCGGCCGTCGGCGTCGGCGCTCGGCGCGTGGGCGGTGTCCTCGACGAGCGTCAGGCCGTGGGCGTCGCAGAGCTCGCGCAGGCGGTCGACCGGCGCGGCGTAGCCGGCGAAGTGCACCAGCCGCACGGCCTTGGTCCGCGGCGTGATCAGCGCAGCGACGTGGTCGGGGTCGATCGAGATTCGTGCGGGCCGAGGATGTCGGCGAACACCGGCGTCGCGCCGCAGTACACGCACGGCGGCGGCGGTGGCGACGAACGTGAAGGAGGGGACGATCACCTCGTCGCCCGGCCCGACGCCGGCAGCCAGGTAGGCCAGCTCAGCGCGGCGGTGCAGCGGCCGACCGGCGACGCGTGGCGGACGCCGAGATGCTCGCGAAGACCTGCTCGAACTCTCGACCGCGGGCCCTGCCTGAACCAGCCCGACCGCAGCACCGCCTCGATCGCCGCGAGGTCGTCATCGCGGAGCGTCAGATGTCGAACAGCGGCACGATCGTTGTCGGCCACGGGTGCCCTGATCAGGGAGTTCCGGTACTCCGGGCCCCAGGGATCCTCGAAGCGCCGCCTCGAGGCCGGCGAGATCTCGGCCATGCCGTCGGGCACGGTCATCTGCGCCTCGAAGCCCAGGACGGACCGCGATCTTGTCGAAGCTGACCTTGTAGTCGCGCGGGTCCTCGGTCCGGCTGACGTAGCGCACCTTGCCGCTCGCGTGAGCTGCCGGATCTCGTCGACGAGATCTAGCTTGCTGTAGTTCTCACCCGACGCGGCCGACGTTGAAGTCCTCGTGCCGACGAGCGTGGCGTCGGAGTCGAGCACCCGGACGATCGGCGCGGCCCGGCGTCGCGGACGTGCACGTACGGGCGCCAGAACTGCTCGCCGAAGACCTCGAGGTCGCGGTCCGCCCACAGGTCGCGCGTGAACTCGTTGACGGTCAGGTCGAAGCGCATCCGCGGCGCAACGCCGTAGATCGTCGCGAAGCGCAGGCAGGTCGGCTCGAGGTCGCCGAAGCCGCCGGCCAGCAGTGGCCTGCTCGATGCCGACCTTCTGCTCGGCGTAGAGCGAGACCGGGGAGAGCTCGCCGTCCTCGGTGATCGGCACCGTCGGGTCGGCCATGCGGCCGTAGTTCGAGCAGGTCGACGCGAAGACCAGCCGCTTGACGCCGGCTCGGCTGGGCGTCGGCGACGAGCGTCTCGGCTGCCGCCGATGTTGACCTCGCTGGAGAGCCGGGGTCCCGGCGCAGGCCGGGTCGCCGACGATCGCGGCGAGGTGGACGACCGCGTCCACGCCGTCAAGCGCGCGGCCGCGCAGGTCGTCGTCGCGGATGTCACCGACGCAAGACGTCGCGCCCCGGCCCCACGCTCCTCGGCGACCTGTCTGCTGCCGTGCAGCAGCAGGTCCAGACCCGCACGCGGTGACCCGCGGCCAGCAGCTCCAGGACGGCGGCGGCCCCGATGTAACCCGCGCCGCCGGTGACCAGGACGTGCCGAGGCATCCGCTCAGGCTCCCGCGCGGCCTTGCGTCACGCGCGGTCCGGCGCGGTCGCCGAGCACGCCGCGCAGCCACTCGGTCGTCGGCGGCGATGCCGTCCTGCGACGCTGATCTGCGCCTCCCAGCCCAGCAGCGTCCGGGCCTTCTCCACCGACGGCCAGCGACGGACGACGTCGACCTCGAAGGTCGGCTGGTGCTCCAGGCGGAACGTCTTCGGGCGGCAGGCCGCAGGCGTCCCAGATGATGCGGGCGATCTCGGCGACGGTCATCTCCTCGCCGGCGGAGATGTTGAAGTCCTCGTTCAGGCCTGCGGGTGAGGACATCGCGGCGACGATGCCGTCGGCGATGTCGTCGATGTGGGTGATCGTCCGCGTCTGGGTGCCGTCGCCGAAGATCGGCAGCGGCGCGCCGGCCGGCAGCGCCAGGCACTTCTTGATGACGTCGGGGACCATGTGGGCGATCCCGACCTCGTCCTCGGGCATCTCGCCCGGGCCGTAGGCGTTGAACGGCCGGCAGATCGTGTAGGGCAGCCCGTGCTCGTCGTGGGCGGCCTTGACGTAGACCTCGCCGGTGAGCTTGGAGAAGCCGTAGGCCGACTGCGGGATCGGCGTGGTGAGGATGTGCGCCTCGGTCGTCGGGTACTCCGTCGCCCGCTCGAAGACCATCGAGGACGAGACGTAGACGAAGCGCTCGACCGTCGTGGTCCAGCGCCGCCCGCACGACGGCGTTGTAGAGCGCGTTGTTGACCTCGGTCAGCGTGTGCGGCAGCTTGTGGAAGTTCGCGATGCCGCCGACGATCGCCGCCAGGTGGATGACGTGGCTGCACCCGGCGGTGGCCTGCCGCGCCTGTCGACAGGTCCCGCAGGTCGCCCGTGTGGACCTCGCAGCCCTCCCGCATCCAGGAGGGCGCCTCGCGCTGATCGGACACGCGGACCTCGAACTCCGGGTCGCGCAGCAGGCGGCGGACGACGGCCGAACCGATCGTGCCGGCTCCTCCGGTGACGAGAACACGGGTCATGTCAGGGAGTGAATCACGGGGGCGGACAGGGTGCCCCGCGGTGTCCGCAGATCAGCCGTGGAGTCTTCCTGTCGGCCGCCAGGCCGGAGAGCAACGCCACCCCGCCCGCGGCGACGAGCAGGCCGTAGGTACTGGTCCGGCCGAGCCGATGGTGTCGGACGTCGATCCCGCGTGGGCGAGGGTCGGGACGTTCACCTTCTCCACACCGGGCACGCTGGAGGACGAGCCGAAGCCGTTCTCGGAGTGGATCGACGAAGGATCGTCGGCGGTCCCGCCGCCGGGCGCCTTTCCGGAAGCGGACCCGGCCCCGGGACCGGAGCTGGGACCGGAGTCTGCGGGGGTCACCGCGGGCGGTCGTCCGGACGGGCCTCCGCCGTCGCACCCGAGGACGGCGTGCTCCCCGCCTGCCCCGCGGACCCGCCGCCGGCCGAAGGTGGGACCCGCCGCCGGGCCTGGGCGCGGGCGCCGCGTCCCGGCGGCCGGAGTCAAAGGGAATCTGATAGATCACGCCCGCCGGGCTGTTAGCGTGCGGATCTGTGCGCGCCGTCGAGGAAGAGTCTCTCCGCGGCGAGGGCGGGGGAAGCAAGGACTCCGCAGCCGGCCGCCAGAAGGCCGAAAGCGAGCGAGCGTCGCGTCCGAACGGTGAGCATGCGATGAGTCTAGAACAGACCAGCTTTTTGGGGGACCGGCCCGCAGGGCGACGCCCCTGCGCGTCGCCCTCCGGGCGGGGTGGTGGTGGGCCGCCGCGCCATGGCATTCGGTGCTCCGTGCTCGGCGAGGGCATACGGGCGCTCGGGTGACCAGGTTGTCGGCAGGCGGATGTGATGGTCTGCAGCTGCGGGGACGCGGTGCCTACGGGACCATCTTCGTCCCTGTGGAGGTCTACCCTCAATCGGTGGCCACCCCGAGCGCCTCCGCGCCCCGAGCGCTCCTCCTGGTCCGGAACGGCGTCAAGCACGACGCCCGCGTACTGCGAGCGGCCCGCGTCCTTCAGGCCGAGGGCTATGCCGTCCTGATCGCAGGCGTCGAGACTGTGGAAGCGCCTGCGGGTCGCTTTGAGCTTGACGGCATCGCCGTGGTGCGGGTGCCCGGCTCGCTGCGTGGCGCGGGCCGCCGGCCGACGTCCGCGGCGTCGGCGTCGGCGACGGCCGTGCGCGACGGCCCTCCGCCGCCGGCCGCGGCCCTGGGGTGGTCCGCGAAGGCGGCGGCCCGGCGGACCGTCCGCGCAGCGGCCTTCGCCTGGGGCACGCTCCGTGTCGCCCGCACCTGGCGACCCGATCTCGTCCACGCCAACGACCACAACACCATGTGGACGGCCCTGCCATCCGCCGGCTGACCGGCGCACGCGTGCTGTACGACAGCCATGAGCTCTGGGCCGACCGCAACAACCGACCCGAGTGGCGGCCTGGGCTGCTCGCGTCAGAGGCGGTGTTCGTCCGCGCCGCGCAGGGCGTCATCACCGCCAGCCCCGGCTACTCCGCGGCCCTGGCTGACCGCTACCGGATCCCGCTGCCGCTCACGGTCCGCAACATCCCGGAGGCGGGCCGCCGGCGGGAGGCCTGCGCCACCAGGCTCCGAGCTCACCGGAGATCGTCTACGTCGGCGGCCTCATGCGGGGCCGCGGCCTGGAGATCACCATCGACGCCCTCGCGCTGCTGCCCGGCGTTCGCCTACGCCTCGTCGGCCCGGGGCCGGCGGCCTACTTCGAGGGGCTCCGCGCGCGCGCCGCCGCGGCGGCCGGAGTCGCCGACCGCGTGGAATTCGCGGCCCGGTCCCGCCGGACCGCGTGGTCGCGGCCGCGCGGGGCGCGCACATCGGCCTAGCCTCATCGAGCCGATCTGCCGGTCCTACGAACTCACGCTCCCGAACAAGCTCTTCGAGTACGTGCAGGCGGGCGTTCCGGTGCTCTCGGGCCCGGTCCCCGTGCTTGCCGGAGTGGTGTGCGACCACGACCTCGGCCGGGTCTGCCCGTCGCTGGACCGGTCCGACGTCGCGGCGACGATCAGGACGCTTCTGACCCCGGAGGTGCAGCGCCAGGCCATCGCCGGGGTCACGGCGTACGCTGCGACGACCACGTGGGCCGCCGAGGCACCGGTACTCGCTGGGGTGTACGCGGATTGTGCGGCCGGCCCCGGTCCAAAGCCGAGATCCCGGGCCACGCCTGCACCGTGACGCACCGGGCCATCGGATCCGTACGATCACGAGCATGAGCGATGAGCTGCCGCCACCGGCCGACGGGCGTGTGGAATCCGTCTGCGACGGTGTCGTCGCGGGTTGGGCCTGGGAGCCATCTGAGCCCGGACGTCCGGTCGGCGTCGGTGTCTGGATCGACGGAGTGCTGGTTGCCGAAGCGGCAGCCAATCTCGAGGCTCCCGGCCTCGCCGAGATCGGCGTTGGCGACGGGCACCACGCCTTTGCCATCGAGCTCCCGGCCGAGCTCGCGGACGGCCGCGAGCACACGATCACCGTCCGGGCGGGCCGCCACGACGTCACCGTCCCGATGATCCCGACCTGGCAGACCCCCGCCACCGGGCGGTGGGCTGGGACGACGTTCGTCGCGGTCGATCCTCGTCCGGGCCAGGACTCCCACACCCCCCTGATCGACTTCCCGGAAGACACAGACGAGCGGGCGAATGCCCAACCGCTCGTCGCGAGCGTCAGGGGACAGACGGCTGGCTTTACGGCCTCTCGGAGCCCGACCTTCACCGGCTCGGCACAGCAGCAGGACCTGCGCCAGACCTTGCCGGCAATCTCCAGGCTCACCTGCAGGATCTGGAACGGCTCGCCACCGCACTTGACGCCCTGGAAGTCCGGCTCGTCGTCGCCTTCATGCCCAGCAAGATCGTCGTCTGTCCGCAGCACGCCTCCCCGGATGCGGTGACGGCGACCAAGCGACGTCTCGGCCGGCGGTTCGAGACGCTCGCGCGTGATCACGACAACCTGGAGGTTCTCGACCTCGCCCCGCCGCTGCGCGACGCGCGCGCACACGGGCCGCTCTTTCACGTCCGCGACGAGGCGCTTACAGCACGCGGGGCGTTCTTCGCCCACCGCGCGCTCGTGAAGGCTGCCGCGGTCCGCGGGCTCTCGCCCCTGCCCCTGGAACGCTGCGCCCTCGCGGAGTCCCATCGCGCGGCGCCGACCGGTCTGGAGGACCTGCCGGTCGTCGGCCACGACGAAGACGTCGGCGAGCCGGTGGTCCCCGCGCCGGCGCTGGAGGCGGACATCACGACGCTCACGGCCCGGCGGATGCCGGCGGGTGCGCATCTGGAGATCGATGGGGTCGCTGCTCCGCGCGTCTACGAGCGACTCGAGGCCCCACATCTCCCGCGGGTACTCCTGCTGGGCGATGACTCGGCCCTTCCGATGGTGCCATGGATTGCCGAGACGACCTCAAGGCTGGTGGTCCTGCGCACCTCGGTGGCGCCGCTGGAGCAGATCGAACTCGAGCTACCCCACGTCGTCCTCTACGTCGTCGATGAGCGCGGGCTCGGTGTTGCGCCGCGCCCGGTCCAAGCCACGGCGGCCGTCGTGTCGCCGATCGGCGACGGCGAGGGCAGCGACGGGCACCCCGCGTCCGATTCTCCTACCTCCCCGTGGCGCAGCCCGCGACGATTGGGGGCGCTCGCCGCGCTGCTCCTTCTCGCCGCCGCCGGAGTGGCGCTCACCAGAGGCGATGACCGGGCCCCGCGACGTGCTCCGTCGACGGCGCGCACCGCGACCTCGGCCCCAGGCCTACCGCGCCAGGGCGTCGACCCCGCCCGCCCGCTGCGCGCTCCGTTGGTCGTCGACGACATCCGCTGGGCGGTCTTTGCCCGGTCGCTCGGCGATCCGTTCGTCGTCGATGGCGTCCGCTGGGCGGTCTTCGCCCAACCGGACGTCCCGTGGACCACGATCGCGCAACGGGTCACGCCGCCCGTCGGTCAGCGCTGGCTGTTCATCTCGTCTCGCGCACGCAACCTCGCTCGGCCCGGGTTTGACCCCAGCGCTCTGAGCTTCGTGCTTGCGGACGCCGGCGGGCGCACCTACACACCCGTCCCGGGGGTCGGCACCACGTCAGAATCGCCTCCCGTCGGACCGCTGTCGCTCGGCATGCTCGGCCACGTCCGCCTGGCGTTCTTCGTCTCGGCGGCGGCCACCGGGTTCACGCTGCACTTCGCGTCACGGCCCGAGGGTGGGGTGCCGATCGCCGTCGATGTAGGGAACCCGCGGCCGGTCAGCTGAGCAGGTCGTCGAAGGCGGCCTTAACGAGGCGCTGGACGCGGACATCGACACCCTGCCCGCGGGTCCAGTCGTCCAGGGCGCTCGGGAGCGCCAGCGAGCCGGCCGCGAAGACCCGCGCCCCCGACGGTGCAGTCCACGTGATGCAGGAGGCGTTGCCGAGTTCGCCGTCGTAGCTCAGGAACCGGGTGAGGCCGGGCGGCGCCGCGCGCAGATCGAGCGCGTCCCATTCATACCCGACAGCGCCGATGACGGGGCTCGTGTCCGTGAGCCCTGCCGCCAGGCCCCAAGGATGCTCCGTCGCTGCGGGGTGGACCGCGTAGTCGAACGGGCGGCGCGGGTGGGTCAGGCCACCGGCGTACTGCACGCCCAGGAGCTGGTTCTCGGGCCGAGGAACGCCGAGGTCCCGCCACTTGACCGTCTTGCGACGCTCATCGTCTCGGAGGGGGTCGGCCGCGTGGGTTCGGTAGACCACGAGCGTGCGCTCGTCGTCCTCGTAGCGCGCCTGCCAGTAGCAGAGGTTCGCGCCCATGAACGCGAGGTTCGTCCCGCGGTCGCGGGCCGCGTCGAACGCATCGCGGATCTCGAGGGTCCAGTACTCGTCGTGCCCGCAGGTGACGAGCAGGCGTGGGCCGACGAGGCTCCACGGCGCGCGATGCGTGTCGACGTTGGTCTGATACCCGACGTCGTATCCCTCGCGCTCGATCCAGCGGATCAGCGGCAGGTCGTAGAAGAACGGCGCCTTCGCGTTCAGATTCGACTCGTCCCACGCTGGTACCGGCCGGTCAAACGAGACCTTCACGGCGGCTACCCCGTCGGTCGAGTTCGACGTGTAGAGGCATTTGCCCCCCCAGTGGTTGTACGCCTGCGTGGTGTTCACCGGCGTCTGGACGAGCATGGCGGGATTTGTGCCCGGCGCCGGGCGGACGACGAACGGCACGAGCGCGACCGCGCCCGCGTGCGGGCCGCTCACGAGCTCGAGGTGGACGAGCCACTGGCCCGACACGGCGTCCCGCGGTATGGCGACGACGTCGGTCACCGGCCAGCCCGCCCGGGCGTAGCCGGTCTCGAGCTCCGGCTCGGGTGTCGGCCGCGCAAGCCCGATGTTCCCGGCCGACCGCGACTGCTCGCGGCCGCCGGCCCCCGCGTACCAGCCGAGCCGGAAGGTGATGACCCGGTAGCGGGCGGATGGACGGGTCGACACGCAGAGCTCCAGGGTTCCGCCCGGCAGGACGGACGTCTGCGTCGTGTACCCGGCGATCACCCCGGACGGCGCGTGGGTGACTCCCCACCAACCCTTGGTGCCGGCGCGCGCGTTCTCCTCGGCGACGCTCATCGTCCCTCGCACACGAAAAACTGCCCTCTGTACGGCGGCTCCGCGAGCTCGCGGAGCGAGACGGCGGCGAAGCGCGCCTCGAGGTCAAAGACGAGCTCCTCGCCGAATGCCCACCGGTTGCCGTAGCGGTCGGCGTCCTTGTGCTGGGTGACGCGGGCGCCGCCGAGCGGGATTTCGAGGATGGCCCGGCCGGCGGGCTTCAGGACCCGCGAGATCTCGTCGAGCGCCGCGCGGTAGTCCGGGATCTCCTCAAGGACATGCTGCAGGAGCACGAGCTCGTAGTGATCCGCGGGTGCGAACCGCATGTCGGTGATGTCGGCGTCGTGATCGATGAAGGTGTCAAACCCGCCGGGGTCTGATCGCTCACGCAGCCGCCGGGTGTCCATCGCCTCGTACGCCCACCCCTGCCCGCGTAGCCATCCGCCGAACACGAACGGGTTGAGCGGGGCGATCTCGAGGCAGCGACCGCCGGCGCGCGAGGCCAGCCCGGCGGTGAGCTCACGTGCGAGCACCCGCTGACGCTCCAGCGCCCCGCACCGGTCGCAGGCAGCGCCAGAACGGTCGTGGTAAGCGACCCGGTCGACGCTTTTGCACAGTGGGCATTCCGGCACGACCGACAGGGTACCGGCGGCCTCTGGCCGGTCGTGGGTTTCCCGGATAACCTCATAGCCGGTGCACGCCCTCTCCGGCCCGCAGAGCGTTCCGCTCGCCGACCTCCTTCGGGCGGTCGACGTCCGGACGATCGCCGTCGACGTGCTCGGGGACGACCAACGCGGGCTGGCGGTGGACCTCGCTGGGGAGGCGTCGCTCGTGGCCGGCGACCCACGACCGGACGCCGTCGTGATCGGTGCCACGGGGGACGTCGCGGGCACGCACGCCGCCCTCGATGCCGGCGCACGCCTGGGCGAGCCTGCGCTGATCGTCGTCGTCGCACCGCACCCGCAAGACCGGGGGGACGTCGCACGCTGGGCCGGCCGGAACGCGGGCTGGCTCGTGTTGGTCGATCCGCCCGACGGCTACGCGATTCTCGCTCCCGTGGCCACGCTCGTAAACGCCGCCGAGCTTCCGGGCTCCTGGAGCGGCGGGGGTGAGCCTTTTGGTGCGCCCGTGCCGGCGCCAGAGACGCCCCGTCGCGCTGAGCGACAGGATCCTGCCGCGGACTCGGTGGAACGGGACCTGCGTGCCCAGCTCGCGCGGCAGGTGACCGCCACCGAGACACAGCGCCTGGAGGTCGATCGACTACGGGCCCGCTGGCTCGAAGAACGCGAGTGGGTCGCATCGGAGGCCGACCGCGCGCGGGCCTCGGCGTCGCGGCGTGCCGGCGATCGCATGGTTCGCGGGGCGCGGCTGCTGGCGTTCCGGCACGATCGCGGCACCGACGCGCTCTCCCGCCTCGCCGACCGGATGCGCGCACCGGTCGATCAATGAGCGGGTCCGACCTCACAGGGGCCCTCGACGCACTGGCGCCGCACACGGTCGTCCTCGGTGTGGCCGAGCCGGCGTTGCTCACCGAGGTCGCCGCGTGGGCGGCCAGGCAGCGACGTGTGATGCTCGTGCGCCGCGGCGGCGACTGGGGGCCGGGCACCCTGCTGGTCACCGCCGACCCGGCCGCCACCGCCGAGGCCGCGGCGCCGGGAGCCCGGTCCTGCACCCCGCGGGCCTCGAGTTCGCGCTCCCTAACGGGGTGGGTGTCCACGCCACTCGACGGCGCCGCGCTGGTCGCGCCCGATGGCCCGGTCCCGGCGCCGACGGCACCCTCCGTCGCCCCCGCGCCATCGACCCCGCCGCCGGGGTGGCGGTGACCAGATGTCCGTCATCGTCCCGATCCACAACGCGGCGCCGAGCTGCGGCGCTGCGTCGCGGCGCTGGCGCCGCAACACGACGCTGGCCCGCCGAGCTCGTCCTCATCGACGACGCGAGCACCGACCCCGAGGTCGCTCGCGGTGCTGACGCGAGGTCGCCGACCTGGCCCGCGGTCCGCGTCCTGCGCAACTCGCACGAACCTCGGCTTCACCGCGACCGTCAACCGCGGCCTGCGCGCGACGCGCGGCGACGTCGTCGTCCTGAACTCCGACACCGAGGTCGGCCCGCGCTGGCTCGAGCGGCTGCGCGCCGCCGCCTACCGCGAGCCCGCGACCGGCACCGCCACCGCCGGCATGCGACAACGCCGGCGCCTTCTCGCTGCCGGTCATCGGCGAGGCCAACGCCGTCCCGCTGCACCTCGGCGTCGACGCCGCCGCGCGCGCTGGTCGCCCAGGCGCGTCGGCGACGCGCTCGCGCCGACCCCGACGGCCAACGGCTTCTGCATGTACCTGCGCCGCGCGATGCTCGACGACGTCGGCCTGCTCGACGAGGCGGCGTTCCCGCGCGGCTACGGCGAGGAGAACGACCTCTGCCTGCGCGCGTCGCGGCGCGGCTGGAGCGCACGTCGTCGACCCCGGGACCTACGTCCACCACGTGCGCGAGGCGAGCTTCGGCGCCGAGAAGGCCGCGCCTGGCCGAGGCCGGCCGCGCGCGTCCTCGACGAGCGCTTCCCCGAGTACACCGCCGGCCGTGCGCGAGTTCGTCGCCGACCCGGTCATGGCGCGAGGCGCGCGAGCGGGTCGCCGCGGCGCTTCGCCGCGACCGGCCGTCCCGCTGCCGCGGGTGCTCTTCGTCATCCACGAGGGCGGCGGCGGCACGCCGGTCGGCAACTTCGAGCTGATGCACGCGCTCGAGGGTCGCGTCGACTGCCTGCTGCTCACGTGCGACCGCCGCGCGCGTGCGCCTCGACCGCATCGCCGGCGGCGAGCGCGTCGCCGATCGGCGCCTGGGAGCTCGACGCGCCCGATCGCGCGTCCTCGACTTCACCCGCGAGGACTACCGCGCGATCGTCGAGCGGGTCCTGCGCGAGCACGCGATCGACCTCGTGCACGTGCGCCACCTGTTCAAGCACACCTTCGACGTCCCGGTCGTCGCCGCGCGCCTCGGGCATCCCGGTCGTCTTCTCGTTCCACGACTTCTACTTCACCTGCCCGACCGTCCACCTGCTCGACGACACGGGACCGCTACTGCGCGGGGCGCTGCACGCCGGGCGACGGCGCCTGCCACGTCCCGCCGGCGGGCCTGGACGGGCTGCCGCACCTCAAGCACGCGTTCGTGCACCAGTGGCGCGAGGAGGTCGACGCGCGATGCTCGCCGGCGTCGACGCGTTCGTGACGACCAGCGAGCACGTGCGCGACGGTCCACCGCGACGCGCTGCCGGCGATCGGCGACCGGCCCGTTCGAGGTCGATCCCCCACGGCCGCGCGCTCGCCCAGCGCCACGGGCTCGACCGCGCGCCCGCAGCCCGGCGGCGCCGGTGCGGGTCCTCGTCCTCGCCAACCTCGAGCGCCACAAGGGCGGGAGTACCTGCGCGAGATCAAGCGCCACGCCGGCGACCGCCTGGAGCTGCACTTCCTCGGCGACGTCGCCGGAGCGCTACGCCGACCTCGGCGTCGTCCACGGCCGCTACGCCCCGGAGGAGCTGCCGCGACCGCGTCGCGGCGATCGCGCCCGCCGTCGTCGGGCTGTTCTCGATCGTCGCCGAGACGTTCTCGCACGCGCTGACCGAGGCGTGGGCGCTGGGCGTCCCGGTCGTCGCGACCGACCTCGGCGCGTTCGGCGAGCGGCTGCGCGCGCACGAGGGCGGCTGGCTCATCCCGCCCGACGACGCCGCCGAGGCGGCCCGGCGCATCCTGGCCGATCGCCGACGACCCGCGCGGCCTACCGCGTGCAGGCGTGGAGGGCCGACCTGCGCGGCGTGCCGACCGCCGCCGAGATGGCCGACGGCTACGCTCGCGCTCTACGCCGAGACGCTCGACCGCCGCCGCTCGCGTCGCGCCGGCGGGCGCTGCGCGCCCGGCCGCCTGTCACGCGGCACGCTGCGCCTGACGGCGATCGTCGGCGGCGCGGACGGCGTGTACCCCGGCTCGACCTACGTGCGGGTCGTGCAGCCGCTGCGCCACCCGTCGGTCGCGCGGCGCGATCACCACGCGCATCCGCTACGCCGCCGACGGCCCGATCCCCGACGACGCCGAGGCGGTCCTCGATCCAGCGCACGGCGATCCCGCCCGACCAGCTGCTCGACCGTTCCTCGACGACATCGACGCGCGCGCGGCCTGCCGCTGATCCTCGACCTCGACGACCACCTGCTGCTCAAGCGCGCGACGACGAGCACTACGGCGCCGCACCACACGCGCGATCCGCGCGCTGCTCGAGGCCGCGCGCGCTCGTGACCGTCTCGACCCCGGCCCTGGCCGAGCGCGTCGCGCCACTGGCGCGCCGCGTCGAGGTCGTGCCCAACGCGATCGACGAGCGGCTGTTCCTCGTCGGGCTGCACGAGCCCGCCGCCGTGCGCGCCGCCGGCGCCGGGCGCCCGGTGCGCCTCGTGTACATCGGCTCGCACCACCCACGCGCGAGGATCTCGAGCTGCTGCGGCCCGTGATGGCCGAGCTCGACGCGCCGCGCACCGGGCCGTTACGTGCTCGAGGTCGTCGGCGTGCAGCTGCCCGACCTCGACGAGCGAGCGCCGTGGTTCAGCCGCGTCGACATCCCGACGACGTGCAAGCCCTACCCGCTGCTTCGTGCGCTGGCTGCGCGAGCAGCGCCCGCGCTGGCACATCGGCCTCGCGCCGCTCGCCGACACCGAGTTCAACCGCTACAAGAGCGACCTCAAGTGGCTCGAGTACACGGCGCTCGGGCTGCCGGTGGTCGCGTCCGACCTGGAGCCCTACCGCAGCATCCGCGATCACATCACCGGCCGCGTCCTCGCCGACGGCGACGTGTCGGGCTGGGCCGATGCGCTGCAGGAGCTGGCCGAGGACGCGACGGCGCGGACTCTGCTTGTCGAGCGCGCTTGGGCTGAGGTCACGTCGGAGCGTCTGCTTCGCACCGGCGATGCGACGCTCGCGCAGCTGCTGCTCAGCGTCGAGCGGACGTAGACTGGCGCCGGTGCAGATCCGGGGCTACATCGACGGCGTCCTCGGCGGGGATCTCGTCGGCTGGGTGTTGGACGAGGAGGCACCGGAGACCTACGTGACGGTCGAGGCGTGGGTCGACGGCCGGCCGCTCGCGCCGGTCCGGGCCGAGGACCGCCGAGCAGACCTCCTGCGAGCGGGGATCGGTCACGGGCACCACGGCTTCCGGTTTACGTTGGACGCGCCGCTCGCCGTCGGCGAGCACGGCGTCTGCGTCCGGCCCGTCGGGACACAGGCGCCGCTGCCGCTGGCAAACGACTGGGTCGTCCAGGGTCCGGATGAGGCGCAGCTGCGAGGCGTGGCGCTGCACGTAGTGCCGGTGCCGTCGCCCCCTGGCGCCGAAGGTGATCGCGACCGTGACCCGTTGCCAGCCGCCGACGCGTCGTCTGGCCGGGCCGCTGTCGGCGATGAGCCGACGGCGTCCGCTGACGCCCCTGTGGTCGTCCTCGCTGAGGACGCGGACGCGGACGCGGGCGCACTCCGTGGGGGTGCCGGCTGGCTCTACGCGGTGCCATCGAGCGGTTTTGATCGACTGCGGGGCCTTGATCCCCTCTCCCATGCCGAGCTCGACGCGCACGTCGAAAGGACGCGCGAGATCTTCGATATCGCCGCAGATCTCGGCGCGGTACCTGTCGTCGTCGTCGTGCCGGACAAGCTGTTCGTCTACCGAGACCACCTACCGGCCGGAATGACGGTCGATCCCGAGGGCCGCCCGCCGCGCAGTTGCGCCGGCGCTTGCGCGATGATCCGCAGCTTGAGGTCCTCGATCTCCTGCCCGCCCTGCTGGACGCGCGCGTCCACGGCCGGCTTTTCCCGCGCACCGGCGACAGGCTGTCGTGGGTCGGTGCGTTCCACGGCGCCCGCGCGGTCCACAAGCACTTGTGCGCCCCGATTCCCCGGCGTTGAGCCCCTCCCGATGGACGCGCTCAATCTCGGTGCCCTCGGCCCGGTGGAGCGGACGCTCGCCGACCGGCCGGGGCAAACCTGGGTTGACGGCGAGCTGGTGAAGGACACCGACCCGGTACCGGCAGGTGTGCCGGACGGCGAGTTGACCCTCGACCACCAGAACCGGCCGCCCGCCCCCAGGGAACGGCGGCGCGGGCGTGCCGGATCAGCCACCTTCCGGCCCTGCTCGTGCACGACGGCTGCGGCCCCCGAATCGCGCACTTCGTAGCGAAGGGCTGTTT